>NZ_CM132188.1:0-1575104 GCF_053643215.1 Vibrio sp. NH-7
TCGTTTCGAGAGATTTGTTGCAATTACGAATCCCTAGTTGGTTTGCCAGATTTAGAACTCCTCCTCTATTTCCGCTCTTTGCGATTGAGTTCTAGAGATTTTGTTATCGAGTTTTAAATTGAAATGACACCATCCGTAAAATACGCTGCAAAGTTAATCGTTCCGAGGTTTGGTCCTTAATCTGTAGCCTTTTATTTTTACAATGTAAATTTGTGATACTGTAACATTTTAAATCTAGTTTACTTTTCGGGTTATTCCAAAGCTTTAAAAATCGGATTTTTTGCGTGCTTTTTACCCATTGTCACTAAAATGACAAAATGTTTTCTATTTAATGTGATTTTTATCCATAAGTGCATGTTCACCTTTTTATTGTTAATTTAATTAAATGCTGTACAATCGTGGGTAAGTCATTTATTACGGAATTTGGCAATGAAGAGAGATAACACAATAGAAAATCTCAATCGCCTCGCGGAGCAAACCGCTCAGGTTCAAGCAGACCGCATTGAGATTGTTTTGGAAGAGCGCAGTGATGACCATTTTCCACCAATGTCAAAAGCATTGATGGAAACCCGCTCAGGTCTGACTCGTCGTAAATTGGATGATGCCATCAGTAAGCTTGAAGAGTCGGGTCATCAGTTCACTAAGAACAACGCCAATCACTATTCTATTTCTCTTCAAGAAGCGCATATGCTTATGGACGCGGCTGGCGTACCTAAGTTTCATGAGCGTAAGAAAAATGGTGACAATAAGCCTTGGATTATCAACGTACAAAACCAAAAGGGTGGTACGGGGAAATCGATGACGGCTGTTCATCTCGCGGCGTGTATGGCACTAAACTTAGACAAGCGCTACCGTATCTGTCTGATTGACTTGGATCCACAAGGTTCACTTCGTCTGTTCTTAAACCCGCAAATTAGCATCACAGATCACGACAACATCTATTCTGCTGTCGATGTTATGCTCGACAACGTGCCTGAAGGTGTGGAAATCGATAACGAATTTCTGCACAAGAATGTGTTGCTGCCTACTCAGTATCCAAACTTAAAAACCGTATCAGCGTTCCCTGAAGACGCGATGTTCAATGCTGAAGCGTGGCAAAGCCTGTCACAAAATCAGTCGTTGGACATTGTTAAGCTGCTTAAAGAGAAACTTATCGATCAAATTGCCGATGACTTTGATGTCATTATGATTGATACCGGTCCACACGTGGACCCGCTTGTTTGGAACGCAATGTACGCATCAAATGCGCTGCTTATCCCTTGTGCGGCGAAGCGTCTTGACTGGGCGTCGACGGTTAACTTCTTCCAACATCTGCCGACGGTGTACGAAATGTTCCCAGAAGATTGGCAGGGATTAGAGTTTGTCCGCTTGATGCCAACCATGTTTGAAGATGACAACAAGAAGCAAGTCGCGGTACTGACGGAAATGAACTACCTGTTAGGGGATCAAGTGATGATGGCGACCATTCCAAGAAGCCGCGCATTTGAAACTTGTGCAGATACGTACAGCACCGTTTTCGACCTTACAACTGGCGATTTTGAAGGTGGCAAGAAAACACTGGCGACAGCGCAAGACGCCGTTCAAAAGAGTGCGCTTGAGCTTGAACGTGTCCTTCATAGTCATTGGTCATCACTGAATCAGGGGTAATAGAGCATGGCAATAAAAACTTCAGATCTTAACGCGCGTCTTTTTGGTAAAGCAAACAAGCGTCATGTTACGACTCCACAGCAAGCCCAACAAGCAGCTAAAGAGCAGGCTCAGGTGATTGAGTTAGCGGTCGCTGGTGAACAAACTGTACAATTTGAGTTGGTTCGTATTCCTGCTGAACAGGTTAAAGAGCAGACCGTTGTCTTTGCTGAAAACGCACGTGAACAGTCATTTTTAAACGAACATGCGCTGTCTGACGTACTGGTGACTTTACGCGAGCGTGGTCAACAATACCCAGCGGTGGGTCGCAAGCGTGAAGATGGGCGTATCGAAGTTCTCGATGGTAGCCGTCGTCGCATGTCATGTATTTTGGCAGGCAAAGAGTTCTTGGTTTACGTTGGTGACAACATTAGTAGTGAACACGCTAAGTTCCTGTCTGATGTGGCCAATGCGCACAAGCCGCTTTCATTGTTTGAAAAAGGCAAAGAGATGCTCGCGAAGCTAGAAAGTGGTGAAGCAGAAGATCAGAAAGCGTTAGCTAAAATGTTCCAATGCAGTGAGGCACTTGTCAGTGGTGCGTTGAAGGCTGCCGATTTACCTTTGGAACTTCTTCAGGCTTATCCAAATGTCGCGGACTTAGGTCGTCCTACGATTGTGAAGCTGCATAAACAATTTAATGGCTTAGACGAAGACAAACGTAACCAGTTGCTTGCCAAGTGTGGCTCTGAAGGTGGTTTTGTTTGGCAGCGCAGTCAAGCACACGGAGTGACTCGTATCACTAAAGATGTGACGGAAACCATCGAAGCGTGGATTGAAGAGTTGGCGCCAAAGAAAGCGGCAGTATCGGCTAAGAAAGAGCTGGTCAAAGGGCGCGCAAGCTACACGCGTAAGGGCCAGAATCTGGCGCTTAACTTAAAGAAAGTGGATGACGCCGTGATGCAAGACATCCTCGATTATGTAGCGGACAAGCTTAAATAGTCCAAAACAACTCACAGTGAAAAGCCGCCTCGTGCGGCTTTTTTTGTGCAATAATGCGGCCTGTTGTTTCGACCAAACGAGAGACCTCATGAACGCGACGCACCATTTTCTATCTACTTTGACCGATATCGCTGGTCATAACTTCCATCGTTATGGCGTAGTACTGAATGGCCAGCACGAGTGGCAAGTCAGCACCGCTGAATCTGTGGCTGAATCGGTAACTAAGTCGCTGCAGTCAGAAAAAGTGTTTCAGTTAGGAGGGGAGGCGATTGCTTATGCTGACCTCAGCGTTGGTTACAATAAGGGACAACAGTTGCTTGGCCAGGAGTGTGGCTTATTGATCTGTGACTTGCGCAGCGAGTTTGATGCCAACAGTTTTAGTGCGGCATTGGGGTGTTTGCGCGGTGGCGGTCTACTTTTGGTTTTTCCTCCCGAGCACAATCAATCCTCTCTTGATGGACAATGGCTACAACGTTCTTTGGCGAACTTGTATCAACTGCATCAAAATCAGATCCCCAATCTCTCTGCATTACCTTCACGCCATGCCTCTTCTGTAGAGCTTTATCAGCAGCAAAATGTAGCGGTAGAGAAAATTCGTAAGGTGGTTGAAGGGCATCGTAAACGTCCTTTGGTGATGGTTGCTGACCGAGGTCGCGGAAAGAGTAGTGCGCTTGGAATCGCTGCGGCGCAATTAATCCAAACACGTGCTATGCATATTTTGGTTTGTGCGCCAACGTTGGCGACGGTACAGCCCATATTCCAGCACGCAGAACGCTTGCTCGACAGCGCGCAAGTTCAGAAAGGGCGTTTGATGTTGGGTGATTCTGTGATCGAGTTTATCGCGCCGGATGATTTGCTAAAACGAAAACCCAACTGTGATTGTCTGTTTGTGGATGAAGCGTCGGCCATTCCCATTCCGATGTTGCAGCAGATGGTGGCGCACTACCATCGCGCAGTATTTTCAACCACAGTGCATGGCTATGAGGGCTGTGGTCGCGGCTTCACGGTTAAGTTTCAGACGTGGCTACAGGCGTGTCGACCTGGGACGCAAACTTATGCACTCTCACAACCGATTCGTTGGAATGAATCTGATCCTTTGGAAGGTTGGCTTTTTGAGACCTTCTTACTGGACGCGGAACTCGAAAATGCTGGGTGTGAATCGCATCGAACACAATTGTCGCGATTGGATAAACAGACGTTGCTGGATAGCCCTCATCTCTTGCGCTCATGTTTCGCACTTTTAGTGAACGCTCATTATCAGACTTCACCGAATGATCTCTTGCTGCTTCTTAATGACGACGCCATGTCCCTGTATGCGACATTCGAAAGCGATGTTTGTGTGGGATGTCTGTTAGTGGTTGAGGAGGGCGGTTTAGACGCGGCAACCGTTTCAGATATTCAGCAAGGACGCCGTCGACCCAAGGGGCAGTTAGTGGCGTCAAGTTTAGCGTCGCAGTTGGGTATCGCAGAAGCGGCAATCGAATCGAGTTTACGCATCATGAGAATTGCGGTTCACCCTGAGTTACAGGACAAGGGCATAGGTCAAGAGATGGTCGCGCAGATTCAAGCACAAACGAGCGCAGACTTTTACTCAACCAGTTTTGGGGCGACGTCTGAGCTGGTCCATTTTTGGCGACACTGCGGCTTTTCCCCGGTGAAGTTGGGAAGCAGTCGTGACCATGCCAGCGGCACACATTCCTTGCTGATGGTAAGTGGACGCGCTTCTTGGATTCCTGCCGCTTGCGATTACTATCGCTTGTTTATTCAGTTTTCTTTGTCGAATTTATTTCAGCATCTTGAAAGCGACTTAGTCCGTAGTTTGGTCGATGAAAGTGATGCTTCCGTTGATGTTACAGATTTTGATGCCTTGATTCAGGGCTACTTAGCCGGAGGTGCTCAATATGACAGTATTGCCCCTGTGCTTGATGCGTTGTGGAAGCGTTCTCCTCAAGTTATTCAATCCATGAGTGATCTTTTGGTTGCGAAAATAGTACAACAACAAGATTGGAGTGAGTGCGCTCGTCTCGCTCAGTGTGCGGGGCGTAAACACGTTGAAGCCATGTTTAAGCAGCAACTTGATGTTTGGATTAACCAATACCGAGCCTGTTAATTTACACTGTAAAACACTCCCGATCGGCAAGTTATCTTGCGATGAAATACCAGTTTACAGTGTAAATGACGTTCTATTTACACTGTAAATTGATTTGACCCAAACCGATATTGGGATTGCCCCCACCAAAAAAACCGCCTTTTTTGTAAGGGACTAGTGTTTCTAACTAACCCTCTAATTTCTCTAAGATAATTCGTTCAAACGATAAACGGCTTGTATGTTTCTGGTGCTTTTTTATTAGTACCGCCATTTGCGAATTACTCAGTTCTTCCTACACTCATTTTTAGGCAACAAGATTTATATTGGCTAGAAATAATAAGAAGTGAAGGTTAATACATGGACTGTGCTTTACCTGAATCGCTTGATATCTCAACCGTGCTGGATTCCACTTCAAGTTACAGAGAGTGGCTATCTGAAAACACCGAAATCGTCATTGATGCTTCGCAAGTATCTCGTGTCGATGCGGCTGGTGTTCAAGCACTTTGCTCCCTATTCATTTCTGCCAACAATCATCAAATTGACATTCAGCTAAAACATCCTTCTCAGATACTGCTTGAAGCGCTTGGTACCTTAGGACTAAGTGAGCAGATCAAATGGAATGAAGACTGTGGAGAGAGCAAGCATGACGAAAATTCTAGCTGTGGATGATTCAGTTTCAATCCGCCAAATGGTGAGTCACACCCTAAAAGATGCGGGGTATCAGGTCGAAACCGCGAACGATGGCCAAGATGCGTTGAGTAAAGTGATGAGCACAAAGTTTGATGTGGTGATTTCAGACGTCAACATGCCAAATATGGGTGGCTTTGAATTAGTAAAAGCGCTGCGTGCAAAACCGCAATACAAGTTCATCCCTATTTTAATGCTCACCACTGAAACCAGCACCGATAAAAAAATGCAAGGCAAGTCAGCCGGTGCAACGGGGTGGTTGGTCAAACCCTTCAACCCTGAAACATTACTCAAAACTCTAAAACGTGTGATTTAGGTTGTCACGCTGAGAGACAAAACAGAATCATCGAACTAATAAAGCGAGCAGCAGGCATTGCAACTTGAACTGCGAGCAATAGAAATCGTCTTTGGTAGGGAAACAATATGGCTTTAGACATGGAACAGCTACGCAAAATGTTTTGCGAAGAGTGTCGAGAGAATCTGGAAGTGTTAGAAGACGTGCTTCTAAACCTCGATCTTCAACACGTCGAAGCTGAGTCTATCAATACCATTTTTCGCGCTGCACATTCGATAAAAGGCGGTGCGGCGACATTTAACCTGCTTAATATCAGTGAATTTACTCACTCGGTTGAAGCGTATCTTGACCTTGTCCGTACGGGTGAGCGCGAGCTAAGTGCGAGCTCGGTCGATGTACTTCTCAAAAGTGGTGACTGCATTCAAAGCATGTTAGAGCAACATGAATCAGGCACAGAGACCGATGACAACTTGCTTGATGATGTGCGTGCTCAACTGGACTCGCTGTTAGGAGAGAACTCACACGCAGATTTCACTGAGCCAACCGATGACAACTCCGCAAAAAAAGATGCCATAAACGGGGATTGGCGAGTCACCTTTAAACCTCACCCAGAGATATTCTTCAGTGGTAATGACCCTTTACGTATTGTGCGCGAGCTAAAAGAGCTGGACGACCAATGCGAAATCGTCGCAAACCTTGAAAGCATCCCAAGCATTGATGACCTTGAAGCTGAGCTCTGTTATCTGAGTTGGATTGCTACGCTACCAGCCTCTGTCGATGAGCTATTGATTCGAGAAATCTTTGAATGGGTAGAAGATGAGTGTGACTTGATCGTAGAGAGAACCAATGAAGAGCCGAGTTGTGAGTCGGATGGTGATATCGCGCCAGCGCCCGGTGCGCAGGAGGTGAGCACGCGGAATGAGGTTGAACAAGAACCAGCGCCTCAACCGGTGGCTAAAGCGGCAAAGGGTGAAGCCAGTGTCAGTTCGATTCGTGTCGACATCGACAAAGTTGATAGTCTCATCAACTTGGTGGGGGAACTGGTCATCACCCAATCGATGCTGACCGAAATTGGCAATGACTTTTCCATTGATAAGTTGGAGAAGTTGAAAGCTGGCCTCGATCAGCTGCTGCAAAACAGCAAAGACCTACAAGAAAACGTCCTAAACATCCGCATGTTACCGATGAGTTTTGCGTTCAGTCGCTTTCCTAGGCTGGTTCGAGATTTATCCAGTCGTCTTGAGAAACAGGTCAACTTATCGATTAAAGGGGAACAAACAGAGCTCGATAAGACGGTACTTGAACGGATTGTCGATCCCTTGGTTCATCTGGTTAGGAATGGAATCGATCATGGGATTGAGCAGCCAGCGTTGAGGCTTGAAAAAGGCAAGCCTGAACTGGGGGTAATTGAGCTGAATGCCTACCACCAAGGCGGTTCCATTGTCATCGAAATTTCAGATGACGGTGCGGGATTGAACTGCGACAAGTTGTGGAATAAGGCGATCGAAAAAGGTGTACTTGATTCCGATGTGCGTCGAGAAGAATTTTCTGACAAGCAGATAATGAATTTGATTTTTGCCCCTGGATTTTCCACCGCGGATGAAGTGTCGGACATCTCTGGACGAGGCGTTGGCATGGATGTGGTTCGCCGCAACATTGAAGAGTTAGGTGGCCACATTGAGGTGGAATCACGTTTGGATGAAGGCAGCTGTTTCACCATTAGCTTACCGCTCACGCTCGCGATTTTAGACGGTCAATTAGTGAAAGTTGGCGGAGAGGTGTATGTCATCCCATTGCTGACCATTATTGAGTCTATCCAAATCGATCCGAGCTGCATCAAGCTGGCGTCTGGTGGCATAGAGCTGTATCGACTGCGTGACGAAAACATACCGATTTTACGCTTGCAAGAAGAGCTGCAAATGGGCGAGAGCGGGGCACTCGATAAACGTATTCTTTGCTTTGTGGAGGCGGCAGGCAATCGTGTGGGTTTGCTGCTCGATGAGTTGCTCGACCAGCAGCAGGTGGTGATTAAGAGTTTAGAGTCTAACTACAGCAAAGTGAGTGGTATTTCTGGGGCGACCATTCTTGGAGACGGTTCGGTCTCTCTGATACTCGATATTCAAGGGCTGATCACCAGCTTCTTGAACCGAGCCTCAGAGGGGACACACAAAGGGATCGCGGCGTAGGAGGCAAGATGAATCAAACAGAAGCATTGCTGAGTAACGAGCTTTCTCAAGCGTCGAAACAGTCTATGACTGCCCACGCTGAAACTTGGCTCAGCGAAGTAAACGAAGAGGTCAATGAAAGCGCGGACTTTCTTAGTTTTCAACTTGCGGCGGAACTCTATGGCGTGAACATCAACGATGTGGAAGAGATTCGAGTGTGGGAAAAGCCGACCCCTATACCGCGTGCACCTCAGTTTGTATTGGGGGTGATCAACTTGCGCGGAATGATTGTTCCGGTCGTAGACCTGAGACTTCGCTTTAACCTTGGACAAGCAGATTACTTGCCGACCACCGTCGTGATTGTATTGCGCAGCTCAAACGGACAGGAACAACGTTTGATGGGATTGGTGGTTGATGCCGTGAGCGATGTGATAAGCCAAGGAAACAATGCGCTGTATCCTGCGGTTGGGGATTCGTTAGTCACCCCCTACTTACAAGGTTTACTCAACGTGGATGAACAGGTGATGTCGCTGCTTGATACCAATGAGTTGCTGAGCATTGAGCGAATCTTAAGGGAGAACGCATGAGTTTGACGCAAGAGTTTTTGAGCTTTGTCCTCGATGGCGATGAATACGGTGTCCCTATCTTAGATGTTCGTGAAGTACGCGGTTGGAGCCCTGTCCGAGAGATTCCCAATTCCCCCTCCTATATGAAGGGCGTTTTAGAAATTCGCGGCGAGTACGTGCCTATAGTTGACTTGAGGCTACGGTTTGGTTTGCACGCGGCAACATTAGGTCCGACAACGGTGGTGATCGTGCTGAATGACGCACAACACCACCCACTTGGCATTATTGTCGATGGTGTCTCTGAAGTGTATCCGCTGAAGGATGAGCAGATAAAACCGGCACCGCACGTCGCTCCTGAGGTTGACCACAGTTACGTCAGGGGGATCGCGTCGGTCGATTCTGGGCACTTAATTTTAATACATTTGGACGCTCTGTTTGATGCAGCAGAGCTCGTTGAACCCCATCATGAAGTACACAGTGGGGCATGACTTCAACCCGTTTTATCAGCGTGTTGTAACACTGGTCAAAGCAATCATTGAGAGGTAACTCATGGCATTTTGGAACAGGAAATCCGAGG
Source organism: Vibrio sp. NH-7 (assembly GCF_053643215.1). Lineage (NCBI taxonomy): Bacteria > Pseudomonadati > Pseudomonadota > Gammaproteobacteria > Vibrionales > Vibrionaceae > Vibrio > Vibrio sp. NH-7. Next base: position 9,005 of record NZ_CM132188.1, read on the forward strand.
TAGATACAGCGTTTAAAGCGCCGACACAAGATACCTTAACTCAAGATTTTGAGGTTGAGGAGCAAGGAATATCAAAAGAGCAGTTGCTGTGTGCGTTAAATGCTGCCCAAACGGCGTTGATGATGATAGACCGGGATTTCAATATCACCTACATCAATAAAAAATCGATTGAGTTGCTTAAAGTGCATGAGGCTTTGTTTCGTTCGGTGTGGCCCAACTTCCAAGCGACCGAAGAGTTTTTGCTCGGTTACTGTATTGATGCTTTCCACGTTAACCCTAGCCACCAGCGACAACTGTTGTCGAATCCTTCAAACCTGCCATACACCACCAACATCAAAGTGAAAGATGTCCAAATCGAGCTCAATGTCGGTGCCATCATAGATGCGCACGGCCAGTACGTAGGTAATACGCTCGAGTGGAAAGATGTGACGGAAGAGCTGGCGAAAGAGCGTGAGATTGGTCGATTGGTCTCTGCGGTGGAAGGGATGACCACCAACCTAATGATGGCGGATAAAGATGGCATCATTACTTACCTTAACCCGTCGCTAAAAGCGCTGTTGAGTAGCCGAGAACGGGATCTGCAAAGTGTGTTGCCAGGGTTTGATGCCAGTAATCTTGTCGGAAAAAATATTGATGTCTTTCATAAAAATCCTAGCCATCAGAGAAACATCATTGCCAATCCTGATCGCTTGCCATTCTCTTCCAACATTGCGGTAGGTTCACTTGAGTTTAATCTCACCTGTATCGCGATGCGTGATGGGCAAGGAAACTATATTGGTCCTGCGCTGCAATGGGTCGACATTACAGAGCAGCAAGATGGGCAACGACAAGTCGAAGCTCTGATCCAAAAAGCGATTGATGGCGAGCTAAGCGAGCGCATTGATACCAGCGTGTACAGCGGTTTTATGAAAGAGCTGGGTGATGGAATCAATAACTTGCTCGACACCATGGTTGCGCCGCTTGGCCAATGTATCGATGTTATGAGCCAAGTGGCGGATGGGGATCTCAATAGCACCATGTCTGACGACAACAAAGGTGAATTTGGACGACTGTCTGACGCGGTAAACACCTCCATCATCAACTTACGCAACATGGTCGAGAAAATTACCCATTCATCAGCCCGTGTTGCGACCGCCTCCACCGAGATTGCGGAAGGCAACAATGATCTCAGTCAGCGCGTCGAAGCGCAAGCGTCTAACTTGGAAGAGACCGCGGCGAGCATGGAGCAGATGACAGCCACAGTAAGGCTCAATGCAGACAACGCCAAAGGTGCCAACGACCTCGCCGATGACGCCAGTAAAAAAGCCAGCAAAGGCGGCGAAGTGGTCGGTCAGGTGGTCTCTGCCATGGCGGAAATAAACTCTGCGAGCAAGAAAATCGCCGACATTATTGGCGTGATTGATGAAATCGCCTTCCAAACCAACCTTCTAGCGCTGAACGCTGCGGTGGAAGCCGCCAGAGCAGGCGAGCAAGGTCGCGGCTTTGCCGTTGTTGCGGGGGAAGTACGTAACCTTGCCCAACGCAGTGCCGCTGCGGCTAAAGAAATTAAGGGGCTGATCAAAGACAGCGTCGAGAAGGTGGATGAAGGCTCCCGATTAGTGGATGAGTCAGGTGAAACGCTCAGTGAGATCGTTGATGCGGTTGCGAAGGTGAGCGAGTTGATCGCGCAAATCGCCTCATCAAGCCTAGAGCAATCAACCGGCATTGATGAGATCAACCGTGCGGTGGCGACCATGGATGAAATGACTCAACAAAATGCCTCCCTTGTCGAAGAGACATCTGCGGCAAGCCAATCGCTTAAAGATGAAGGTAAGCAACTCCTCAACTTGATGAACTTTTTTGCCACAGACAGCAACGTGACCACATTTGAAAGCCGGACGAAAGAGTCTGGGCGCAAAGGCAACGTCAGGGAAATAAGAGCGCCAAAGGTCGCTAACTCACGCTTAAAGCTAGAAGAGGACGGAGATGAATGGGAAGAGTTCTAGTTCAAACTGAGTCAAGGATGCCCGAAAAACCAGAATTTGAGCTTACAGATCAAGATTTTAAGTTCATTCAATGGTTTATGCACAAACATGCGGGCATTTACTTCTCAGACAGAAAGAGAACCTTGGTCTACGGTCGTATTAGCCGCCAGCTGCGACGATTACGGCTAAAGCGTTTTGCCGAGTACAGAACTCTGATTGAGCAAGACAGTGAAGAGCGTATTTGTTTTATCAACTGCTTAACCACGAATAAAACCCAGTTTTTCCGTGAATACCACCATTTTGATTTTATGGAGAAAGTATTGCTTTCAGAGTGGGCACAGCAAGGTAAGCGGAACATTCGAATCTGGTCTGCGGGGTGTTCAACCGGTGAAGAGCCTTACAGTTTCATTGCGTCACTCCACACGGCCAATGCGCTAGAGCAGTTTGACTCAATAGAGATAACGGCAACGGATCTGGATACCCGTGTCCTCGAGGTTGCCGAGCAAGGTATTTACGATGAAGAGGCGTTAAAAGCGATTCCGATTAAGTACCTCAAGCCCTGCTTTGTAAAAGGGATTGGTCGCCATAGTGGCAAAATTAAAGTGCGTCTAGGGCTGCAAAAAATGATTCAATTTCAAAGACTGAATTTGCTGGAAAATTGGTCGTTTGAGCAGCGATTTGACGTGATTTCTTGTCGAAATGTGATGATTTACTTCGATAAGAAAACACAAGAGGAGCTGATTACACGGTTTCATCAACAGTTAAGCCCCAACGGCGTGCTGTTTATTGGTCACTCAGAAAGTATGCCTGCCGATTTTGACGGCTTCCATCATCTTGGCCACACCATTTACGTAAAGAAATAAGGGACAAGGATGATAGGCATACGACAGGAGAAAACCCAAGCGCCCACCGCGCATTTTAATCGCTTCTACCATCCACAGAGAGAGAAGCACATCGTTAAGGTGACGCCCGGTGGTGTCTATTGTACCCAGCGCTCTGATGAGTTAATCGCAACGGGGCTTGGTTCATGTATCGCTGCGTGTGTCTGGGACGAAACGGCTAACGTTGGAGGAATGAACCATTTCCTACTGCCGTTTGACAACTACAGTCAGATCAAAAGTTGGCAGCCGGAGTCATTGGTTTCTACCGCCTCTCGTTATGGTATTCACGCCATGGAGATGTTGCTGAACGCATTAATTGAACGAGGGGCAGAGCGAGACAATTTACAGTTTAAGCTGTTTGGTGGCGCTCAGATGCTCGGCAGACATTCGATGATCGGGGCGAAAAACGTCGCCTTTATTCTTAAATATGTGGAGCAAGAGCAACTCAAGGTTATCGCACAAGATCTTGGCGGGCTAGAGCCAAGAAAAGTGATGTTTGACCCTATTAGTGGTAAGGCGTGGCTAAAACGCATTCCATTTACTGAAGTCCACCGGTTACAACATCAAGAAGAAAAATACGCACATCAGTTGGATAGAGAAAGTCATCGCAAGCATGACGATGACGTGGAGTTATTTTAATGAAAAAGATCAAAGTACTAGTGGTTGATGACTCGCCCGTGTTTCGCGCACTACTGGCAGAGTTGATCAACGCCGATCCCGATCTTGAGGTGATCGCCATGGCTGCCGATCCTTATGAAGCGCGAGAGATGATCAAACGTCACAACCCAGATGTACTGACTTTAGATATTGAAATGCCCAAAATGAATGGTGTCCAGTTTCTGAAAAATCTCATGCGTTTGCGTCCTATGCCTGTAGTGATGATTTCGACCTTAACCCAGCATGGCGCACAAGCCACCTTAGCGGCATTGGAATATGGAGCGGTCGACTATTTCCCCAAACCCTCGGTTGATAGCACGGCAGAAATGGTCAACTACAAGCGCGAAATCAACGAGAAAATTAAGGTCGCCGCTGGGGCGAACGTTGCTCAGGAAACCCACCTTGAGCATGGCGCACAGGTGGCTAAAGTTTCTGCGCCAAGCCGCACAAGCATTGAGTTGATTGCTATCGGAGCCTCAACAGGAGGAACAGAAGCGGTCAAGCAGGTGCTGTCATCACTGCCCGCGGGGCTGCCTCCTGTCATCATTACTCAGCACATCAGTGCGATGTTTTCTGGCTCCTTCGCCCAGCGACTGGATGAGAGCTGCGCCCTTAACGTTAAGGAACTCGCGGCTAATCGCGCTCCATTGGTTAATGGCTGTGCCTATGTTGCTCCGGGTGACAAACACTTGGTTGTCGTACGAAGAGGCACACATCTGTACTGCCAGCTTGATGATCGCCCTGCGGTGAATCGTCATAAACCCTCAGTGGATGTGATGTTTGACACGGTTGCAGAGACCGTAGGCAAACAGTCAATTGGGGTGATATTAACGGGCATGGGGCAAGATGGCGCAAGAGGCATGCTGGGCATGAGAAACGCAGGTGCGCGAACCATCGCCCAAGATCAAGCCACTTCTGTGGTGTGGGGAATGCCTCGAGTAGCGGTTGAACTCGAGGCTGCGGAATCGGTGGTGCCACTGGGTAAAGTGTCTGAGCAAATTTGCCACTACTTATCGAGTGATAACCATTAGCAAGGAGAGCGTTATGAAAACACCACTATTATCGATTAAGCCTCGATACTTCCTTGCCGTCACGACGCAAGTACTATTGCTGACGTTTGCTGTGACACAAGCCTCCACCTTGCTGGTTGTCTCGGCCATGATTGCCGTCGCCGCGATTCCGTGGTTTGTGTTTCCTCGGGGAACGGTCCCTGTGGAACTGGATGTGAAGCCACCTGTAAGCACTGAGAGCTGCGAGCAGAAAACGGCCGACATTGCACCCTTACTTTCATTGCTTGCCTCCCAGCTTCAAGAGCCTCTCAATCATCAAAAAGGGGTGATTGATGAATCCGTTGAAACACTTAACGAAAGTTACTTTGAACTGCAAAAACTGGCGCAAGAGCAAAACCAAATCACCGCTGAGCTGGTAGAGAATTTATTGGGCCAGTCAGGGAGCGATCATGACATCAGTCAGGTACTGCCGAAAACCGAATCCATCATCCGAAACTTCGTCGATACGTTGGTGCAAGTTTCTGAAAAGAGTATTTCCGCGGTGCACAGCATTCACGATATGTCCGAGAAGCTCGATGCGGTGTTTAAGCTATTGGAGCAAGTTCGCGGCTTGTCAGAGCAAACCAACCTTCTGGCGCTTAATGCAGCAATTGAGGCTGCGCGCGCTGGAGATGCTGGGCGAGGGTTTGCCGTTGTGGCTCAGGAAGTGCGTAACTTGTCCCATAAAGCGGAAGAGCTCAACAACCAGATTGAACAAGAGATCAACATTGCACAGCGTACGGTCAAAGAGGCGAACCAAACCGTGGGAGAAATGGCCTCGATTGATATGACTGAAGCGATAGAGTCAAAAGACAAAGTGGACGAAATGCTCAGAGGCGTGCAACAGGTCAATGTCTCAATCGAGCATGAAATACAAAAAATCAGTGACAGCGGTGAGCGGTTACATGTTCAGGTGGACAACGGCGTACGAGCATTGCAGTTCGCTGATATCGTTGTCCAGCAAGGGGATTATGCCAAACAGACCGTCGACTATTTGCTGGCGTTTTCTCAACTGTGTGATGAGTGGAATCAGCAACGCATCGACGCGGAGCAGTTTATCCAAGCCACGCAAGAGCTGTATTCGCAAGTGCAACATCGAGATGCCCCCGCGGCCTCTCAGTCTAGTATCGAAGAGGGAGAGGTCGAGCTCTTCTAACGCTGTTTATGCTTTGTACTCCAATGGAGGAACCCTATATGTCAGTAGAAGCTCAGGTAGACTCAGGCTCAAGGCACGTCACCATCTTAATTGAAGGGGCGTTTGGCTTTAACTTAGTGCAAGATTTTCGTCGTTGCTACACCGACCGACGAGATTACCGCTTTACCATCGACTTACGTAAAGTGGATTACATCGATAGTGCTGGGCTTGGAATGCTTCTCAATATGCACAGCTATTTAGAGCAAGATGACGGCATGATCCGCATTACCAACACCTTGCCTCAAGTGCGTAAAATTTTGATCATTTCTCGCTTCGATAAGAAGTTCTCAATTGAGTAAACTCAAGGAGAAGCTATGCATGTCATGATTGTTGATGACCATGCAACAAACCGCGAGCTGTGTCGGTTTATGCTCGGTCATATCGCAGAAAAGACGACTTTGTTTGAAAACGGACAGGGTGTCGTTAGTGCAATGGAACAGATGGACACCTTGCCGGATGTTATCCTCCTTGATGTGATGATGCCGATAAAAGATGGATTCACCACGGCGAAGGAGATTCGTAAAGCATTTCCGAATATTCACATTCCGATTATCTTTCTTACCGTGCTTGATGATCACGCGTCGTTCGAAAATTGCCTGCATTATGGGGATGATTTTATTCTTAAACCTGTCGAGCGCAGTGTTTTGCTGGCAAAAGTACAGGCGCACTATCGCATTGTCCGAATGCACAATGAGGTCACGGAGCAGCGTGATGAGCTGCGTCATTTCCATGAGCAGGTTCGTTACGACTACGCCATTGCAGAGAGCATTTTCTCCAATCTGATGGAAGAGATGAGCTCTCAGGTCAACAATATTTATGGGATTAACTACATTTCCACGCCTTCAACGGTGTTTAATGGCGACTTGATTGTTGTCGCCCACCGTCCTCATGGTGGGGTCTACGTAATGATTGCAGACGCTACAGGCCATGGGCTGCCTGCGGCTATTTCAGCTATTCCTGCAACTCGCGCCTTCTTCTCTATGGCGGCGAAAGGTATGTCGCTTGGAGAAATTGTCAGCGAAATTAATGATGCCCTAGTTCGCTTCTTGCCGATGGGCATGATGCTCGCCGCCAGTGTCTTTGAAATTCGGGCCAACGGGTTTGAAGTCTCTTGGTGGGGAGGCGGCTTGCCGGATGGTTATGTGATTAACTCAGATGGTTCAATCGATCGTCGACTGGTTTCAAGACATATGCCGCTTGGCGTGCTCAAGCCAAGGGAGTTTGAAACCGATCTTGTCCATATGAAACTTGAGCCAGACCAGCAGATCATTTGCTATACCGATGGGGTGATTGAAGCGTGCAACCGAGAAGGAGAGCAATTTGGCCTTGAACGTCTAGAAAAAGCGCTTGCTAGCCCACGCCCAGTGATTCCTGTTTTATATGATTCTGTACGTCAATTTGCCCACAAAAAAGTCGATGATGACTTGTCGATATTGGCTATGAAGTTCCCCATCTCCAGTACGCAAGAGCCAGACTTAAAAAGCGTTAAACTCAACATCAACAAAGTACCGATAAACTCAACGCTTGATTTCCCTGCTCCAGTGTTAAGAAGTGTGAATGTGATGACCGAAGTCAGGCAGTATCTCAGCGGTATCTTGTACATGGGAGCGCATCTCGATTTGGTTTGCTCGGTGCTTTCTGAACTGTTTGCCAATGCGATTGAACATGGTTTACTCAAATTAGATTCGTCGATCAAAGAGCAACCGGATGGCTTCTTCTTGTTTTATCAGATGCGTGAAGAACGTTTAAAAACCCTTGATGATGATGCTTGGCTAAAGCTGCGTCTCACTTATGAGCCAAATGAAGCCCAGTTGATGATGGTGCTCGAACACAATGGCGAGGGGTTCGAATACAAACTGTCGCAACAAGGCGATGGGCCGCCGCGCAGTTATGGTCGCGGTATCATGCTGGCCAAAGCGCTTTGTTCCTCACTAGACTATTCCAGTAATGGACGCTGTGTGACGGCTGTTTACTCGTTGAAAGAGGAGCATCATTTTCCCACGTAGCGGAGTTCAGATTTACAGTGTAAAAAATTAATTAAAGTGACCTACGCTCTAATTTGTCACACTTGTGATACAGCTAGGCGAGCAAATTGCATACACTCAAGTGAGGACGTAAAACGGGCTGATTGTACATGTGGGATAAATTTGTTGCCTTGTCAGAAGATCACCGAGCTGTCGTCGCGACCTTGTCGCCTAGCATTTCGGTGGATGGAAATTTTGATACGCGAGGGTTAGAGGAAGCATTAGCTGCGATAGGAGCGAGTGAGTTTTTTGTGATTGATGAATCGGTTACCCGCTTTATCAATCTAGCCAAAGAGAGCGCGGGGGAAGCCTACTCAGGGGTGACCATCGCCGAAGTCAGGGATGCCACGGTTGAGGTTGTACTCTCTGAACACGATATGTTGGCGAGCATGGTGGTCACCGGAGCGTACAAAGGTGAGCCTCTTAAAGGACCACAAATCGTCCACGCGCTCGCACAAGCCCATGTAACTAAGGGCATCAATAAACTGGCGCTTAAAAAAGTGCTCATCATGAGCCATCAACTCAAACCTGGCGAAACCTACACACAGCCGGTCGCCAAAGGCAAAAATCCGGTACAAGGCCAAGACGCCAAATTCATCCCTCTGGTTAAAGATCCCACCAAACAAGTCTTAGCACCGAAAGAAGATCAGCAAGATGGCAAAGTCGATATGCTCAATTTGGGCGAGACGATTACGGTATCTGAAAATGATCCTTTGATGAAACGCATTCCTGCAACCAAAGGGGAGCCAGGTCTTACCGTGCAAGGCAAAGTGATTCCTCCTAAACCCGGCAATGACAGTGTTCTTAAAGAGGGCAAAGGTTCTGCAATCTCGCCGCAAAACCCCAACGTATTGATTGCTACCGTATCCGGTATGCCGATGATCAAAGAGAAAGGTGTTGAGGTTGAAGACGCCCTCTGTTTACCGACCATTGGTGTGGCGACGGGCCATGTAAAGTTCAAAGGCAACGTAGTTGTTCTGGGTGACATTGAATCCGACATGGTGGTGCGGGCAACGGGCACCTTAACTGTCGGCGGCTTTATTGAATCGGCCGATGTGCAAGTTCAAGGCGATATTCAAGTAGCGAAAGGCATCATTGGTCACAATGTGTCTGAAGGTGAAAAGCGCAGCTGTATTGTGAAATCTGGTGGCACGATCAGCGCCAATTATGCTCAGTTTTGTGAACTTCAAGCGGGCGAAGACATTCATCTCAACGTCCACTGTATGAACAGCGAAGTGCGTTGTGGTAAAGATTTGGTTGTGGTCGATGCTTCTGAAAAGCATGGCACATTGAGTGGCGGCCACGCCAAAATTGGTGGCAAAGTTGTTTGTGTCGAGCTTGGTGTTGAGGGAGATACCGCCACTTATGTTGAGGCATTTGCTCGCTTCCAGATGTTTAAAGATCGCCAAGCGAAGCTGAAAGAGCAATACACTCAAGCGCAAGAAGGCACCATGAGTGTCATTCGAAAAGAGCTAGAGTTTAAAAAAATCCCCAAATCACAACGTACGCCAGAGCAAGAACAAGAACTAGAAACCTTTAAGCAAGAAGCGAACGCTCACTTAGAAAAAGTTAAACACGCGCGAGACAACAATGAGCAGGAGCTCGAAGTGGCTTTGGAAGAGAATGTCATTGAGGTGAAAAGCAAGGTGTTCTCTCATGTGACGGTTCAGTTCGGGGAAGAGAAGATCATCACCAAGCGCTCTCATGGTCCGAGCATTTTCTCTTTCAACCAGTATGAGATTAAATGTCGTTCAATGCTGGATGAAGAGGCATTCGAAGAGGTTTAAGCGCAGTCAATTATCACACCTGTCACCCTATCTTGATTCGTTGAGGTAGGGTGATTTTTTATTTGGGCTAACGGCGCTGACAGGTTGTGCAGCCGCGACACGCAGACCGTGTATGCTTGTCGAGTTGGCTGCGCTGAATTTTGCAGTAGGCGTTTTTTAAAGCGCGTCGGGCAGAAAACCAATCGTCAGGTTTTTCTAAAATTAGATAGCCGTTAAAGCGTTTGACCAGTTCCACGCGATGTTTGTCGATAAAACGGCTATCGAAGCCGATGTCAAAGTAGTCGAGCGCTTGTTCAATCGAGGTGAAACTGGCAATTTTTTGCTGGATGTCGACTTGGCTCATACACCGACATCTCTTTGCATAAAGACGAATTGTTCATTGTGTGAAACGCACTTAAAGCCTAAGCGCTGATACAAGCTACCGACGCGATTGCCTTGCAGGTAGCAGAGCTTGATTGGCAGGCGTAGCTGATCCGCTTGGGTGATCACTTGATTCAGGACTTGGCTGCCAATGCCTTTGCCATGCCACTCTGGTAACAGAAAAAAGCGTCCAAAATAGAGATGATCGCTGTGGTGTTCAAGGAGATAACTGCCGACGGGTCGACCTTCTCGCTCGATGACCGTCGGTTTAGCTTGATGCCACTCTTGCTGGTGGAGCGCTCTTTGAATCTGTTCATCCCAGCCAAACACGGCTTTGATCGCATCATATTCTGCGGCTTTTTTGAGCTCGAATAAGAACTCATAATCTCGCGCATTCGCAGGGCGGGTAGTGTAGTCGAGCGACATGTTAAGCGCCTTGTGAGCTAAGCAGTTTATCAATGGCACTTTTGCTGGTTTTGCCTATCTTTTGCATCAAAGCAAAACTGGGCTCTGAAATACCGCGAGACTGCAAATCGTTGACCATTAGCATCCACAGTTTCGCCGTCATTTCGGCATCCGCCAACGCTCGGTGAAAAACACCGTCATTGTCTATTTGCTTAAAACGGACAAGATCGCCTAACTTGTGGCTTGGGGCATCTTGGTTAAGGCGACGAGATACCAGCAAAGAGCAAGCAAACTCTCCCGAGTAAGCGGCGTTCACTCGTTCCAGCTCATCATCAAGGAAGCGTTTGTCAAATGAGGCGTTGTGGGCAACGAGGTTTTCACCTGCGATGAATTGCGCAAATTGAGCCATCACTTCATCGCAGCTTGGCGCATCGCGAAGCATGATATTGGTAATGCCTGTGTATCCTTCAATGAAGGAGCTAACGCGAAAGCCAGGATTCATCAACTGTTGGAAGGTGTCGACGACTTCACCATTGACCAACTTCACGGCGCCGATTTCTATCGCGCGGTCGCCCATGTTGGGTGACAAACCCGTGGTTTCAAAGTCGAGAACAACGACAGAGTTCGCAAGAGACATACTTCTTCCTAAGCCTAGTGATTTGGCTGTGAATTATAGGTTTGCAGTGCCATAGGGTAAAGGAGTTATTCCGCGCGCCCAGCCAAGGAAACGCGAGTGATTAACCCACGTTTATTGACTGTTTGACAATGTGGAACTGTTCACATTGATTGAACCGCGCAAATGCCTGTAACTCTTTTTTCAGCGCAGGCATAAAGTCATCAGTATTGGTTAATCCAGGCTCAAGGCTCAGATGCAAAACGTTGAGCGTAGCGCTTTTCTTATCCACTTTGCAGTCAGCCCTAGCAACGAGTTTGCCATCCCACAAAATCGGTAGAGAGAAATAACCAAATTGGCGCTTGGCTTCTGGCACATAGCACTCAATCAGGTAATCAAAGTTGAAAATGGCGCTGGCGCGTTTACGTTGGATGAGCAAATTATCGAACGGTGAAAGGATTCGTGCTTGTTTTCGATTCAAGCGTTTGCCAAGCAAATTCAACGATTTCACACAGGCGTAGTAAGGCTGATGATTAACAGTGATGGGTTCAATCTCGCCCATTTCCACCAACTCTCTAATGGCTTGGGTCACGCTCGTTTTTACATCCTTGAGTTGATACACCATCTCTTGAATCGTGCCAAAACCGTGCGCTTTTAAGTAACTGAGTACCAAAAATCGACCATGTTCTTGCGGGGTTGGTATAGAGGTGTCGATATTCTGGGGCAAGACTCGCTGCGTGAGATCGTAGACTTTATGAAAGCCGCGCCGCTCAGCAATCATTAAGTCACCTTGCATGTAGAGGTTTTCTAACGCTTGCTTGGTTGGCTTGGTATGCCATCCATCAGTTTTATGTGCTTTAGACTCAAAGTCTTTTGCCATTAATGGCCCTTCTGCTTCAATTCTTGCCAACACATTCTTCATGAGATCTCGATCTTTACAGTACCAGTGGCGCTGCTGACCAGACTTGATCGCGACTTTTCGCGGCAAACTGTAGCGGTAATTGCTCATCGGCAAATACGCAGCGGCATGAGACCAATACTCGAAGACTTGGCGATCGGCGACCAGTTGATCAAGGTGTTTGGGTTGATAGCTGGGGTTTCGACTCCATAAGGTGTGGTGGTGGGCTCGCTGGACAACAGAAATGGTATCGATCTGGATATAACCCAGTTGTTCAAAGGTGTTTAGAGTTTTGGCGTAGCTGCTGCCTTTTACGCCCGCTGTCGGTAGTCCTTGGGACAGCAATGCCAGTTTTTGCGCTTGCGCTAGGGTGAGTGATTGCATTGAAGTTGAGCGTTCCTTGCACATGTATGCGTCTACAATTTGGCTCTGTATGGTTGCATGCTGTTATTGGGCCAGCAAGCGGCTGCTGTATGTTTTCCTCACAATAATTCACCTCACTAATAAGAAAATTATCTGTTATTGAAATTTTTGCGGAGAAGATCCGCTCTCTATTTCTGCGATGAGCAAATTATCCGCAGTCGCACAATGGGTATTGCTGCTCAGAGATGGGCGCTGAGTAGCTGAAATAGGGGCGAAAGCATGATCGATTTTTCGACGACGATGGAAGCGTGGTTGTTTCAGGACAATCTCTCATTATCGATGCTTTTTGTTGGCGTTGTTTTGCTGTCGTACCTGTTAGAAGACTTGGCGATCATCACCGCTGCGACCCTGTCGGTTGAGCATATTATGCCGCCAAGTTTGGCCCTAGCAGCAATCTTTGTCGGTATTAGCTCTGGCGATATGGGCTTGTACCTGTTGGGTAAGCTGGCGAAAAAAGTGGCATGGTTTCGTTATCGTCTACTGCGCTATCACAGGGCGAGAAAACTGCGTCGAACTTTGCATCAGCAAGCATTTAAGACGCTGTTTATCGTTCGCTTTGTTCCGGGGCTTAGAACCGTGGGCTTTACCCTAAGTGGCTTTTTAGATGTGCCGAAAGTGACGTTTTTGCTTGCGGTGATCACGGCGACAGGGCTGTGGACATTGCTGGTGTTTGGCTCTTTTTTCCAGTTGGGGAATGCCGCTTGGTTGCAAGAGAGCCAAGGAGCATGGCTGCTGATTCCCGCAGGGCTGTGCCTGATGTTGCTCATCAATAAACTGATTACTAGAACCTTCTTAAGGGATGCGTATGACACAGCACGCTAACATAGAGGTGATTCCTTCAGGACGAGTCAATGCCGGAATGCCGGTTTTGCATCAACCTAAGCGGGTCATTTCGCCATTCGAGTTTTTACCGACCTGGTTTTTTTATACGCCTGTCGTCATTCAAAGTGCGGCGCTGAGTTTGGCACATCGTGATTGGGCGCTGCCGTTGATTGCTAATCCCGCGATTAAGTTAAGCGGCATGGTGGGTGAGTCCAAACATGACATCTTCGCCTCTGCTGGAGAGCATACCAAGCGCTGGATTCTGCCGTTTGTTACGTTAACCAAAACCTCATTGCCTTGTGCCAAATTGGTCGAAGAGGCAAAGCATCAACTCGCAGGCTTAGGGCTTGGTTATCCCTTGGTGGCAAAACCGGATTTGGGCTGTCGTGGCGTGGGGGTAAAGCTGATTCGTAGTGATAAGCAGCTTCACGATTACATTGAAACCTTCCCTCAAGATGGGCGTTTTTTATTGCAACAAAAGTCTTCTCATCAAGCGGAAGCGGGCGTGTTTTATGTCAGGCAGCCGGGAGAAACCCGCGGAAAAATTATCTCCATCACGCTGAAGTATTCACCTTATGTGGTCGGAGATGGTAAGTCGACACTCAAACAGTTAATAGAGCAATGCCCTCGCGCTGGAAAACTTCAGCACCTTTATCTCCCTCGTCATTCTCACCAATTGGAGCAGGTGATTGAAAGTAAGGACGAATTTCAATTGGCATTTGCAGGCAGTCATTCACGGGGTGCGATCTTTCGCGACGGTAACCGATTTATCACCGAGCAGTTAGAGCGCAAACTCGATCTCGTACTCGGTGATTTTGACGGGTTTCACTACGGTCGCTTGGACATTAAGTTCCGAGATATCCATGCGCTCATGCAAGGGGAGCATTTCGATATCCTTGAAATTAACGGCGCGAGCAGTGAAGCGGCACATATTTGGGACAGCGACACGCCGCTGAGCCACATTTTTGCCACCTTGCTCAAGCAGTATCGATTGCTGTACCAGATTGGCTCAAAACACAAGAAACAAGGCATTGGTTCTCCGTCATTGGGTGCGCTTCTTAGCGCATGGCGAGAGGAAAAACTACTGACTCAGCAATACCCCATGACGGATTAATTTGTTTAGGAAGCGCAATAATGAAAAACACCCAAGTTGACACGCTATCGCTTAACCAAACTCACGCTTCGCAAGCGGTGGTTGGTTGCATTGAAACATTGAACCAAGGTTACGAGTTTCTCGAAACTCTGAGTGCCGACGATTATGTCTACCTTGCTCAGCCACATGTAAGCAGCTCCATTGGCGAGCACTTTCGTCATTGGCTTGATCTGTTTCATGCCATTCGCCTTGAACCACGACGGATTGACTACAACGTTCGCCGGCGCGGCCATCAGGTAGAGCGAGACATCAACGTCGCCAAGCAAGAGATCAGCGAACTGATCGAGTGGCTGTTTGAGCTACCAACTGGAGAGCTTCATCAAGGCGTTGCCGTTGAGACCGAGGTGCTGCTATCACAAACGCAAGTGGAGGAAGTCTCTTCTACCTTGGTGCGTGAGCTAACCTTTGCTGCGCTACATGCAACGCACCACTTCGCGATGGCTAAAGTGGTCGCCTCGATTCGCGGTGTGACCTCTGATTGCCGTTTTGGGGTTGCCCCTGCCACGGCGACGTATCAAAGAGCGCAATAGCCTATGTGTACATTATCTTGGGTCTACCATGGGAATACCCATTATGAGGTTTACTTCAATCGCGATGAACAACGCGCGAGGTTGCCTGCGATTGAGCCGCAAAACCTCATCATTGATGGTGTGAACTGCGTTATGCCAATCGATCCAGTCGGCGGCGGTAGTTGGATCGCGACCAATGAGCACGGTGTGACCATCTGTTTACTGAACTTCTACCAAGGTGACACCCCAAAAGGGGAGTTGGTAAGTCGAGGCATGATCATTAAGCGACTCGCAAGCAGTGGCTCTAGCCAAATGGTAGAGCGTCGATTGCTAGAGATGGATCTGTCGTGTTTTGCCCCCTTTACTTTGGTGCCTTTTGACACGCGTCGCAGCGCAAACGAGAGCGTTGTCTGGACTTGGAATGGTTCGACACTGGTGCGTAGTCATGCAACGGCACCGATTGTCTCTGCGGCGATGCATTTTGAACAGGCAAGAGAGTTTAGAGTGACGCTGTTTGATGCCCTGACAGGCAGCATTGAGCGCGATAAGTTGGGTTGTCAGTTCCATCACACGCATGACGATGCCGCGCCTCACTTATCCCCTTTGATGAAGCGAGATGATGCACGGACGGTGAGCTTTACGTCTGTTGTTGTTTCGCCTAATCAACAGACCATGATTTATCGATCGTTTGACGATGACCACAAGATTGATTTTCAGTCTTCTTTGCAGTGCCGCAACCATGATGCTATTCAACAAGGAGTTTTCAAATGAAAAAACTATTTGCCCTACTGACGATGTTGGTCAGTTTTTCTACTGTCGCTGCTGATGAAATCTACACCGGCTTTTTTAGTAATAAAGCGCTTGATGGCTACGATACGGTGGCGTACTTCACGCAAGGCAAACCTGTGAAAGGGAATAGCCAGTGGCAAACCGAATACAAAGGCGCCGATTGGTATTTTTCTTCACAAGAGCACCTCGACAAGTTTAAAGCGGATCCCAACGCTTATGCTCCCCAATATGGCGGTTATTGCGCTTGGGCGATCTC
Organism: Vibrio sp. NH-7; assembly: GCF_053643215.1. Classification (NCBI taxonomy): domain Bacteria; kingdom Pseudomonadati; phylum Pseudomonadota; class Gammaproteobacteria; order Vibrionales; family Vibrionaceae; genus Vibrio; species Vibrio sp. NH-7. Next base: position 24,790 of record NZ_CM132188.1, read on the forward strand.
AGAGAAAAATGATTTTGCGGCCGCCGATCCAAAAGAGTGGGCGATTGTCGACGGCAAGCTTTACCTCAACTACAACGCAGAAGTGAAGAGTTGGTGGGATGATGACCGCGCAGGTCATATTTTGGCGGCTGATAAGAATTGGCCAGCGCTGATTAAGTAGCGGTGTTGCATCTATTTCTGAGGAATGGTTAAGGAGCTTATGATGATCACCAGTCCGTTTCGATTACCACGTAAAACCCCTTTTGGTATCGGAGAGTCGATAGTTGAATGGGCAACCGGTTTATCTACCCTTGACCGTTTATATCGACAAGAATCTCTGCCTGAAGACAGCTTTGAGTTCATGCAAGAGACGCTCGCGCGAATTGGTACTCAGTATCAAGTCGATCATGGGAGCTTAGAGAGTGTGCCCACTGAAGGCTCGGTATTAATTGTTGCCAATCACCCTTTTGGTGGCATTGAAGGGGTGATCCTCGCTTCGTTGATTTCTCGGGTGCGCAAAGATGTGAAAGTGCTCGCCAATGAGCTACTTAAACGCATCCCTGAGCTCGACGATCTGTTTATTGGGGTGAATGTCTTTGGTGGAGAGCAGGCAAGGCGGACCAATCGTCTTGCAATCAAAGAAGCCAATCAACATTTAAAGCAAGGTGGAGTGTTGATTCTCTTCCCTGCTGGCGAAGTTTCCGCTTGGCAAGCGAGCGAAAACAAAATCACGGACAAAGCGTGGAGTCAGTCGGTGGCGAAGTTTGTGAAACATGCCGAAGCCACGACGGTTCCGATCTTTATTAACGGTATGAACAGTCCACTGTTTTACCAAGCGGGAAGGATTCATCCACTGCTTAGGACGGCGTTGTTGGGTCGTGAACTCCTCAACAAATCCGGTCAAACTATCTCTGTATCAGTGGGAAATCCAATCCCATACAATGAAGTGAAAGACTTCGACAGTGATGATGACATCACGCAGTACTTTCGCCTCAATACTTATTTGATGGGCAGCCAAAAGCGCCATCAAGTCACGCAACAGCCGTTGAACGGCGCCCATTCGAATAGTCTCGAAGCGCCGATCATCGATCCCATTGCGCCCGAGTTGCTTGAGCAAGAGCTGGAGCGTATGACCGATTTTAAACTGCTCGAACAAGGCGAGTTTTCGGTTTACTGTGCGCCCAGTGAGGTGATGCCAAACATGATGCGAGAAATTGGTCGCGTCCGTGAGGAGAGCTTTCGTGAAGTGGGAGAGGGCAGCGGTTTAAGTTGCGACCTTGACCGTTTCGATGCTCATTATCATCAGCTGTTTGTCTGGCATAACACCCATCGTGATTTGGTTGGTGCCTATCGTTTAGGGCTGGTCGATGAGCTTATGGCGCAGGGGGGAATCGACGCGCTCTATTCTACAAGTCTATTTAAGTATGATGAGGCCTTTATTGACACCTTGGGCCAGTCTATTGAGCTTGGTCGCTCGGTTGTGGCGAAACGTTACCAGCGCAATATGCATTCGCTGCTGTTGCTCTGGAAGGGAATTGCCGGCTTTGTACAGCGCAACCCGAAGTACACCCATCTATTTGGCCCTGTTAGCATCAGTAACGACTACAGCCCAGTCGCTCGGCAGCTGATTGCGTCGGTGATGACGGTGCATTATTACGATGATGAAAAAGCCAAACTGGTGTCACCCACCACGCCACTTGAGAAAAGCGGTCAAGAGTTTTGGCGACCGGATATGCTCAGTTCCTTGTCCAAGTTGCCGCTGCTGTCCAAAGTGCTTAGTCGCCTAGAACAAGGGATGGGATTGCCTGTTTTGCTAAGACAATACCTAGGTATGAATGGAAAGTTGGTCTGTTTTAACGTTGATCCTGCGTTTAACTTCGCGCTAGATGGGTTGATCGTCGTGGATCTCACCTCTGTGTCTGCGCGAACGCTGGGTAAATACATGGGTCGTGAAGAAGCGCAGCGCTATTTAGACTCTCACCTCTAACTATTTCACTTAACGCCTAATAAAGCCGTTGATTTCAGCGGCTTCACGGCGCTTTTACATAGATTGATTTCGAATCAGTCAGAAGGTTTCGAGCTAGTCGTATCGGTCGGGCTTGCGATACTCTTCGATTAGATTACAAGGATTGTTATGCCGACCTCACTGACTCTACCCATTGCACTTATTGCATTTGCTGCCAACTCGTTTTTTTGCCGTTTTGCTTTAGCGGAAGGCTCGATTGACCCTGGTTCGTTTACCTTGATTAGACTTGTGTCAGGGGCGCTTACTCTGTCGATCATTTTATTGTTTCGATGTCAGCTGGAGTCCTCTTTTTTTAAAAGCCGTTTGAGCTGGTGGTCGGGAATGGCGTTGTTTGGCTATGCGGTGAGTTTTTCATTCGCTTATACCCAACTCAGCACCGGAACAGGGGCGCTGATCTTGTTTGGTATGGTTCAGCTCACTCTAGTTGCATTCCATGTTTGGTCAGGTAACCGCCTTAAATCGGCAGAGTGGTTTGGTATTGCGATTGCGATATCGGGCTTTGTGATTTTGATGCTGCCATCAGCGCAAACGCCAAGCCTAAACTCTGCTGTATTGATGATGATTTCTGGGGTGTTTTGGGCGGTATTTACCTTACTCGGCAGAAAAAGTGGCGTGGCTTCTGTCGCGATTACTCACGGTTTTGTCCTGGCTAGCGTATTGGCTTTAGCGGTAAGCCCATGGTTGATGAGTACCCACAGTATTACATTCCAAGGAGCTGCTTGGGCGCTGTTATCCGGTATTTTTGCTTCGGGGTTTGGTTATGTACTCTGGTATCAGGTGATGAAGCACATTTCCGTTCTGCAAGCCTCTGTGGCTCAACTGGCGGTCCCTGTAATTGCGTTCGCCGCCGGCAGTATTGGGCTAGGGGAGCCAATTACCCTAACCGCAGTGGTGTCATCACTGCTGGTATTGGGGGGAATTGGGGTGATATTTGTGGCTAAGGGGCGATAAATGCAATGAGTATATTATGGCTTTGGTGGAGGGCATTTGTGCTCCGAGTCAACGACAATCAATACTCCACAGCCAATAACACCGCCCACGTCGTCAGTTGCGCTGGTCGTGTCTGGGTCTGGGATATCTCTTGGCTCGCTGCGCTTTCCAGAAGTACAGCCGAGCAACAAAAGAGAAACGACCAAGGTGCTTAGTAGGAACTTGTTCATGAGTTATTGCTCTCCATGTAGTTCATCTCTTTGTCGGTCATTAGAACCTCAGCGCGGCACCAAGGTAAACATTGCCATTGCCATCGAATTCGGTGTTGGCTTGTTTGTATCCCGCTCGAACATCGAATAGACCTAAGTTTTGGCCAATTTCAAAACCGTAAACGAGGTGTGCACCTAAATCATCATTAAACTTATGGTAGCCAAGGATTGGTGTTAAGTAGATAGTACCAATCGGGAAAGTGGGCTTCATATTGAGACCAAATGATCGGACGTCTTCTGTGTGTTGTGTGTAGGCTAATTCATAACCAAATCTGAGCGTTTTGTCTGCGGTAAAGTCGAAGCCGTATTGGATAGAGCCTTGAGAACCATCAAGAAAAGAATCGACACCAAGGTAGCCACTGTCTGCGAGCGAGCTTGCTGTGAATACACTGGAACTGATGAACATGGTTACTAACAGTTGTTTTTTCATATTAAGCCTAATTATTGAAATACTGAGGATAAATTATCTTCACGCAAGGTAGGTTTGGTATATTTATCCGCAACGGAGTTATAGGTATTTGCTTTTATTTGGCTTAGTACACTAATTGTCGACTGACTATTAAGTGAATAAAACTTTGGCATACCAATTACCGTGATAACGGATAAAATAATAATAACGACGACAAACTCAGTGAGAGAATATCCTTTCATCGCTAACCCTAACATTTGAGTTGCTTGTTAATGTTGCATTATCAACAGGGTGGGTATAAATAAAGATTGCGAAAAAGGCTGCGGTCACTCTTAGAATAATATTCATAGTGTTTACTCCTAAATAACATGGCGAGACAATTAAATACTTTTCTATTTATACATTGAGCAGAGAATTTCAAATCCTCGTGGACTCAATAGATCATGCAAGGTTTTCACTTTTAAATCTTTTCTTTGAACAACCTTGTTCTTTTTTGATTTACACATCAGACACTTGTTTTTATCTGACGAACTGTAAAACTTCCTCGGTGAGATTTTTACAGAGTGTCCGTTGTTGCATATTAGCGTTATCTTTACATCGTAACCAATGAACCTAGAGATGGAGGGCATGCTCCAACCCTTTTCAATCACCGCTTTCTCAAGTCTCTTTCTGGCGTCAATTTTTCTACTATTCATGGTAAACCGTCATTTAAATGGCGAATGGATTTTAACCCATGTTTTTGGAGAATCTAGAGGGGCTTACATTACTTACAAAGCCAGAGCGCCTGGGCTTCGATGGTTTTTGTGGGGTTGGGTTATAGAGAAAGGCTTGAATTTAATAAATGTGATCTCTGACTACATCAGACTTTCAGCGAGTTTTCTGCTTTGTGAGTAAGTCATCCTTTGGTGGTTTTATAGGCAAACAGCTCTCTGTTTAAACTTACGATTGCTTACGTTAGTCCCTTATTTCCCCTCATCTATTTTAAATCAGAACGTATCCCATAGAGTAATAGCGTCCCCATACTGTAAATTTTAACGCTATTGATGGGGATAAAAGATATCGTTAAGCGACCATGTTGTCGGTGTGCAAGAATAAATACATTTTTATGACTTTATAATTGAAAGATTTATTTTCTTAGGTGATATATGAATGTTCTTGAAGTTGATGATTGTAAGTTATTTTAATAAATGCAGGGTTTCTCTTTTCTAAAACAAGATTTGTAATGATTTGTCAGGGCTTTGATTAAAATAAATGCAAAGTTAAGATATGTAAGCATTTGCTGATTATGTTTTTTATTTTGCTAACCTAATTTCAGTTATCAAACGAATAACTAATTTTAAGAATCAAAGCAGTGGATTATATATTATGAAAAAGACTCTATTAGCAATCGCTATTCTAGCTAGCGGTACAGCATCAGCAGCAATTAATGTTCACACATCTGAAAACGTTTCTGTGGACGTTTCTGGTGCGGTTGAAGTACAAGCTTTCCAAAGCCGTTTTAACGTAAAAAACGATAAAGCGTACAACGAAGATGTAAAAGGTCGTCTAGATGACGGTGACCTACAAATCGACATCACTGCGCCAATTAACGATGACCTTAAAGGTATCGCATCTACAGGTTGGAAATACGAAAGCAACGCAGTAGAAAACGACCTGTTGTTTGTTGGTCTACAATCGGCGTCTTTCGGTACTTTGACTGCGGGTCGTCAAGCAACCATCGTTGATGGTTCTGGTATCTCTAACGACATCGAGTTTGGTCTAGGTCTTTACGATTCAAACGGTGATAAGCAATCTGTATTTGGCGTGACATCTGCAGACGAAGTACTGAAGTACAAGTTCGAAAAAGACGGCTACTGGGTAGGTGTTTCTTACGCTCAAGAAAATGACGCATCAGTTAAACAAAAGAACTCTGCATACGATCTTGGTGCGGGTGCAACATTTGCTGACCTAACAGTTGCGGCTTACTACCAAAATGTCTCTGCTAAAGATAAAGACGGTAAAGGTTCTCAGAAAGCTTACCAACTAGACGCATCTTACAAGTTGGATGCACTTACTGTTGGCGCCTCTTACGCAGATTCTGACCTAAAAATCGGTTCAACTAAAGCTAGCCTAGATGTTGCTAAACTAACTGCAGCGTACACGATTGAGAAAACGACTTTCGCGCTAGGTGCAGATCAAGGTCACGTTAAAGCAAACGGTCAAAAAGTTAAGCTAAACAACTACTACGCGAACGTAACATACAAGTTTACAGATAACGTAAAAGCGTACTCTGAAGTGGGTTACCTAAACTCAGACAAGCTAGAAAAAGCACTTAAAGCTGAAGGCGCGAAACTAAAACTAGGCTACGTTGTTGGCCTAGAAGTTAAATTCTAATCATCCACTGCCAAGGATTTAGAATCATCGGGCGTGTTCTCCTTTTCTTCACCCGATAAAACTTAGCCATCTAAATTGCAATTAATGGATTAAGTTTATAGCCCCAATGCCTCGCATTGGGGCTTTTTTGATTGTTAGTCTTTGATGATTACTTTCTCAATTTTAATGGTGTCTAATGGCACGTCATCATGGCCTTTTTTAGAGCCAGTCATTGCTTTACCAATGTTGTTCACCACCTCCATACCTGCGGTCACTTTGCCAAAGACGGCGTAACCCCAACCGTTATTGGTTTTAGCGGTATGATCTAAGAAATTGTTGTCATCAAGGTTGATAAAGAATTGAGCCGTTGCTGAGTGCGGTGCATCGGTTCGAGCGAAGGCAATAGTACCTGTTAGGTTTTTTAGCCCTCGGTTTGCTTCGTTCGCAATCGGTGCGTGTGTCTCTTTCTCTGTCATATCTTCCGTGTGGCCGCCACCTTGGATCATAAAGCCATCGATAACTCGGTGGAAAATGGTCCCTTCGTAGAAACCTTCTTGGCAGTAGCGTAGAAAGTTCTTTGAGCTCACTGGCGCTTTTTCCATGTTGAGTTCAATTTCGATGTCGCCATAGGTGGTCGATAAGATAATCATAGTGATGAATACTCGATAGGTTTGATTTGGCCAGAGTATAGCATTCAGTGTGGTGGAATTGCAGCGCGTATGTAGCAAAGGCTTAGCCTGATTTATTTGGGCTAAGCCTTAAGTGAGTTAGTCACCTAGTGGTTGTCGATCTAACCCGCCTCGGTAGGAGTCAAGGGCCAGCTTCAAGCGGCGCAGTTTATCGCGTGAGCGGCGTTTATGGTTGACCGCCAGTGCCATGGAAAGCACATCGACAAGCGCTAGCATGGCATAGCGCGATGCAGACGGTTTATAGATAAAGTCTGTCTCTTGGTGCTCGATAGGTAGCGTTAAATCCGCGATACTATCTAGCGGCGTCGATTTCGGGGTAATCGCAATCACTTTTACTCCGTACTCTTTAGCAAGTTCAGCGGTTTCGACAATCGCTGGGGTATAGCCCGTTGCAGAGAGCATCACAATCACGTCATTGCTGTCGGCCGTAGAGGCAATCATGCGCGACATAAGCCCATCGTTATAGGCGACAACCGCGTAACCTAAGCGAAAAAGACGGTGCTGCATCTCTTGAGAGGCAATGGTCGAGCCGCCACCCATACCAATTGAAATGACTTGTCTTGCGCCATGTAGCCACTCGACGGCGGTATCGATGTCTTGTTCGTTGATGAGGTTACGGTTGATGTCTAACGACTGCTTAATGGATTCGTAAATGCCCTGATAACCAGTTTGATCGGGCGGCTCAAGAATAAAGCGTTGACCGACGGTGAGCGTTTGAGCCAGCTTAATCTTCATATCACGAACGTTCTTGCAACCAACGGCTTTCGCAAAGCGCGTAATCGTCGCTTCACTTACTTCGGCACTTTCTGCCAACTCAGTAATGCTTGCGTTGGCCGCACTTTCAATATCGTCCATGATCAGTTTGGCGACTTTCTTTTCAGCGTCACGCAGGGCACTGAATCGCTCGGTAATGCGCGAGATAATATCGACTTCTAAACTCAAGGTGTTGTCCTACTATTTTTTTGTTGGAGGCGACGCGCCATACCAGACACTTGAGCCTCCAAAATTTGCCATTCAGTATACTTAAAAATCCATGTCTAGAAACGAGTCTCTACCCAATGGGTGACATGGTAATCATCGTCACAAATTGCTATCGAGCGCCACTTATCAAGGGTTAAACATGGGTGAGAGGTTGAAAAAGCGACGATGTCACCGACATTCAGATCTGAGCTAGGATCGATTTCAATAAAAGCGTGCTGATCCATGACCGCGGTAGTGGTGGCACTGCCTACTTCAATCTGTTGACCTTGGCGGTAAGCGCGTTCTGGGATCGGCAGGCCCGCGTCAAACGCGACGTCACGTTTGCCTAATCCTGCTACCAATCGGTTTGGCTCCGGTCTGGAAATGATGTGCGCCCATACTTCGAGTGACGATTGCAAGTCACCCCCGAGATCGCAGGCTGCGCCTTGGTTTTTCTCTGCGCGCGCCATCACCTTGTTTTGCGCTTCTAGGTAGATGCCAGTGTCATGAATGGCGTAGCAACCAGGGCGAATGATCGCGTCTACATCGTCTAAGTTGGCCAAGCATTCCGAGACCACGTCATACCATGCTGATCCTGCACCTGTAACGATTGGCTGAGTACTGATGAGCTGTTCTTGCTTCAATGTGCGAGCTAAAGAAAGGCTACGAGTCAGGAAGTCACGCACTAGTTGCTCGGCGTTGTCACCATGAATCACCCCCTCATACACCTCAATTCCGCGCAGACAAAGTGGTGAATATTGTTGGATCAACTGAGCCAGCTCCATCACTTGCGATTCGGTTCGACAACCACAGCGACCGCCCTCGACCCCAAACTCTATGAGTAGATTCAGGTGAACTTGGCGCTTGGCAAAGAAGTGACCTAAGGCTTGGATATTAAGGGCTGAATCAACACACACATACAGTTCTACATCTTGGCGTTCAATTAAGTTTGCCATGATCGCCATATTGGCTTTACCCACAACCTGATTGGCGATGATGATATGTTTCGCCCCTGCTAATGCGGCAATTTCTGCTTGAGCGGGCGTCGCAACGGTGATTCCCCAAGCACCATGCTCTAGCTGCTGGCGGAAAAAGTCCGGCGTCATGGTGGTTTTCCCGTGCGGGCAAAGTTTAACCTTGTGTTGCTGGGCAAAGCGCTGCATCCAATCTAGGTTGTTATTTAGTTTTGAGTGCTGAATGACCGCCGCTGGCAGGCTCACTTCTTCATTGATTAAGCTGAACTTTTCTTGACTAGAGGTTGAATAAGGTTGGCTTTTTTCGCCACAGCTCGGTGGTGTGATGGGCTCGATTTGGTAGTTAATATCACAGTTTGAATTAAAGTCTTTCATCGCAAGCTCACTTCTAACACGTTTTAAGTTGTTGACTTATATTGTTTGTTGGTTTTTATATTAATTGTAATGTTAGAAACTATCAAACATTGTGGGAACTTTTGTGTGTTTTATCACTGATTTAAGTAAGGAGATTATTAGTATAGGAAGCCTATAAACGACGGACGAAAAGGTGAGCCATGGTGTTCGATACCATTATCAAAAGTGTAGAGGTCTTTGACGGTACCGGCGCTAAGCCATTTATGGCGGATGTTGCGATTTGCGGCACACGAATTGAAAAACTTGAACGTATTGGGCAACTTGAATCTGCACAAGCGAAACAGGTGATTGATGGTCAAGGTTTGGCGATTGCTCCTGGTTTTATCGATGTGCATACCCACGATGATACCAACGTTATTCGTTACCCAGAGTGCTTACCAAAGATAAGCCAAGGGGTAACCACGGTGATTGTTGGTAACTGTGGCATTAGTGCTAGCCCAGTCGTACTGGCAGGCGATCCACCAGACCCAATGAACCTACTGGGAAAGCAAGAAGATTTTAAATACCCAACGTTTGCCCGCTATGCCAAAGCGGTAGAGCAAGCGCAGCCTGCCGTCAACGTCGCGGCATTGGTCGGTCATACTGCGTTACGCAATAACGTGATGGACGATCTGCAACGTACGGCGACGGAAGAAGAAATTACCCAAATGCGAGCAACCCTCGATCAAGCGATGGAAGAAGGCGCATTGGGGCTGAGCTCTGGTTTAGCGTACGCGAGTGCCAAGCAAGCAACAGCCAATGAGGTTATGCGTCTTGCTCAAGTGTTGGGTGAGCATGGTGGCATCTATACCACTCACATGCGCACAGAATTTGAAGAAATACTTGCGGCAATGGAAGAAGCGTTCGAGACGGGGAAATTTGCCAAAGTCCCTGTGGTGATTTCTCACCTTAAGTGTGCGGGTGCAGGTAACTGGGGCAGAACCGTTGAAGTGCTTAACTTGATGGACAAGGTCTCTAAGCACCAAGACGTGTCGTGTGATTGTTACCCATACTCTGCGAGCTCATCAACCCTTGACCTTAAGCAAGTGACAGACGACTTCGATATCTTTATCACTTGGTCGGAGTCTCACCCGCAACACGCAGGCAAGATGCTTAAGCAGATCGCAGACGAAATGGATCGCCCATTAATGGAGGCGGCGAAAGCGTTGCAACCAGCAGGCGCGGTTTATCACTGCATGGATGAAAACGATGTGAAGCGGGTACTTAAGTACAAGTTGACCATAGTGGGCTCAGATGGGCTTCCGAACGACCCACATCCTCATCCGCGTTTGTGGGGCACATTTCCTAAAGTGCTTGGCTATTACAGTCGTGACGAGAAGCTTTTTCCACTGGCGGAAGCGATTCACAAAATGACGGGTATGTCAGCCAAGCGCTACAACTTGCATGGCCGAGGCGAAATTCGCGTCGGAGCCTATGCCGACTTAGTTTTATTTAATCCAAACACGATTAAAGATACCGCTACATTCGAGAACCCAGTTTCCGTGGCAAGAGGTGTTGAATGTGTATTTGTAAATGGTGAGTTGTCTTATTTTGAGGGCAGCGTGACTAATAAACGAAGTGGTGTATTTATTTATAGAAAATAGATGGCCAAATAAATAAGCGAACATTAATTAAATTATTTTATATTTTACTGGAGAATATTATGTCTATTAAACGTTACGGTGTTGAAGGTGGTACAGGTACGGGTGGTCAGCATCTTCCGTTTGCTCGTGCAACTGAAGCGGGGGGCTTCCTTTATGTATCGGGTCAGACACCAATGACAGATGGAGAAGTGGTTGAAGGCGGCATTGTTGACCAATCTCGCCTAGCCATTCAAAACTGCGTCGACATCATGACAGAAGCCGGCTACACGCTTGAGGATGTGGTGCATGTAAAAGTGGTACTAACAGACTCTCGCTACTTCCAGTCGTTCAACAAAGTGTTTAAAGAGTTCTTTGGCGAGCATCCACCAGCGCGCATTTGCATGGTGTGTGACTTAGTTGTGGATGTGAAGGTCGAAGTGGACGTAACCTGCTATCGAGAAGATCGCCGATAACCTCACAAAGATAGAATCTATAGCGCCGGGTTTATGTTTATCCCTGTTAATATTTTCTCGGCGCTCTTACCCTACAAAATAAATTAAAAGCAACAGCACATATAAATAGTGATCTTAATTCAAATTAATAATAGGGCTATTTGTATCTAGGAATAAAAAGTAACTGCTCGTTGTAAATAATTAAATATGGATTTTAATTAAGAGGTGTTCGATGAATAGTACACTGTTTCTCACTGGTTTTGGCGTATATGTCTTATTTTTAATCTGGCTTGGCTGGTTTGTTTCTCGTAACCAAAAGTCAGGAGAAGATTTCCTATTGGGTGGTCGTGGTCTGCCACTGTTTCTTGTTTTAGGTACCACAGTAGCAACCATGGTTGGCACGGGCTCTAGTATGGGCGCGGTTGGCTTTGGTTACGCAAATGGCTGGGCTGGAGCGCTTTATGGCATTGGCGGTGCCATAGGTATCTTGCTACTTGCTCTCTGGTTTGCCCCAGTCCGTAAACTCAACTTTATGACAATGAGTGAAGAACTCGCTTACTACGTGGGTGCAAACCGCATCGTTAAGAACGTGGTTGGTCTGCTTATCTTTATCGCGTCAATTGGGTGGCTCGGTGCACATATTCTTGGTGGTGGGATGTACCTCGCTTGGATTGCAGACATCGAACTTAGCACGGCGAAAATGATCATTGCAGCGGCATTTACCATCTACGTTGTTATCGGTGGCTACACGGCTGTTGTGTGGACCGATACGATTCAAGCTATCATTCTCTTTGTTGGCTTCATTCTAATGGCGGTACTGTCAGTGCAGCACATTGGTGGCTTAGATAACTTATACGCCGCGATGGATCCCGCAGCGACAAGCTTCCTAGCGATTGAAAAACTCGGTCTTCTGCCTGCAATTTCTCTTGCGGTTGTGATTGGTGTCGGTGTACTTGCAACACCATCATTTCGTCAGCGTATCTACTCGGGTAAAGATGTTTCTACGATTCGCCGCTCGTTTGTTGGCTCGGGTATTTTGTATCTGTTCTTCTCTATCATTCCTGCGATCATCGGTATGGCCGCCCATGCCATTGACCCAACGCTAACTAACCCGAACTTCTCGTTCCCGTACATTGCGGCAACCGTCTTGCCTGTGGGTGTTGGCTTAATTGTTCTTATCGCGGGCCTTTCGGCAACCATGTCGAGTGCAAGCTCAGATGCGATTGCCGGTGTCTCTATCTTATTGCGTGACGTGTATGTGATGTTCACAGGCCGCGTGCCAAATAAAGAGTCTATGCTGAATTACTCTCGTCTTGCTCTTGTGGTGGTGATTGGCTGTGCTTTGTTGTTCGCTCTTACCTCAAACGACATCATTAGCTACATCACTAAAATGATTTCAACGGTTATGTCAGGCATGTTTGTCTGCGGTATGCTGGGTCGCTTCTGGAAACGCTACAACTGGCAAGGTGCGCTGGCGACACTGGCAGGGGCGTCTATCGCGTCAATTACCGTCATGATGAGCGCAGACCTAACCGCATTCTGGGGCAACCCAGTGATTCCTTCATGCCTGTTCGCATTAACTGCGGGTATCGTGGTGAGCTTAGTGACGCCTGCGAACCAAGTAAGCCCAGAAATGGCACGTGCAATTCTTGATGATGAGCGAGCGCTGATGGAAATGGAACTGTCCGACAAAGGCCAACTAGACGAAGACGTTTCACTGCAAAATCGTCAAGCAGTGAAGAGCGCTTCTTAAACATCCATCATACTAAATTGGGTGGTTCAGCAATGGGCCACCACACTAAATAGGTGAGCCCAAATGACACATCCAATTCATATCGCGTTCTTCGGTGAATGTATGATTGAACTTAGCGGCCTTCCTCTTAAAAAGGGTTTTGGTGGCGATACACTAAACACCGCACTTTACCTTTCTCGTCTGACTCAGCGTACCCCTATTTCAGTGAGTTACGCCACTGGGCTAGGTAAAGATGCGCTATCACAGCAGCTCATCGAAGCTTGGCAGCAAGAAGGGATTAATACCTCGTTGGTGGAGCAATACAGCGACAAACTACCTGGGCTTTACATGGTGGAAACGGACCCTCAAGGTGAGCGCAGCTTTATGTATTGGCGAGACAGCGCCGCGGTTAAAAGTTACTTCCTTAACGCAGAGCTCAGCAAGCTTGAACAGGCAATGAAGCAAGGCCGCGTTGATGCGGTTTATTTAAGTGGTATTAGCTTGGCGATTCTTTCTGATGCGTGCAAAACGCGGCTTATTGATGCGTTAAGCGATTTTTCGCATGCGGGTGGACAGGTGATGTTTGATAACAACTTCCGACCTCAACTGTGGACAAGCGAACAAGCCAAACATTGGTATGGTCAGCTTCTTCCGTTAGTCGATATTGCTTTAATCACAGAAGATGATGATCATTTGGTGTGGGGAGCGGACGAAAGTGTCGAGCAGCGCAGTGTACGTTTAGGCTGCAAAGAAACGGTGATCAAGCGCGGCTGTGAGCCATGCAAAGTGATTTGGCAGCAAGGTGGCGAAACACATCATGCTTATGTCAGCGCAGAGCAGGTCGCCAATGTGGTTGATACTTGTGCGGCGGGCGATTCGTTTGCCGCAGGCTATTTAGCGGCAAGACTTAATGGACAAAGTGCAGAAGCTGCGGCGGCGTTAGGCCATCAGCTAGCGTCAACTGTGATTCAATTTTCAGGTGCGATCATCCCGAAATCGGAAATGGCCCACCTCACTCTTTCTTAACAATTTCTGGGTAATAAATATGAACAACGAAATGATCAACAAACTAAAACAATTCAAAGTTATCCCTGTTATTCAAATCAACAAAGTGGAGCATGCGGTACCTTTGGCAAAAGTCTTAGTGGAAAACGGCTTGCCAGTCGCGGAGGTGACCTTTCGCACAGAAGCTGCAGGTGACGCGATTAAAGCGATGAGCGAAGCCTACCCAGAAATGTGTGTGGGCGCTGGTACGGTTCTTAACGCTACGCAAGTGGATCTCGCCAAAGCCGCAGGTTCGGAGTTCGTGGTTGCTCCCGGATTAAATCCAAACACGGTCCGTTACTGCCAAGAAGTGGGCATGCCAATTGTTCCGGGCATCAACAACCCAAGCCAAGTTGAGCAAGCGTTGGAGCTTGGGCTTAACTTCCTAAAATTCTTCCCAGCGGAAGCGTCTGGTGGGGTCGCTATGGTGAAATCACTGCTTGCACCGTATGTGGATGTGAGCTTGATGCCAACAGGCGGCATCAGTAAAGGCAACGTCAATGATTACCTAGCGATTGAGCGCGTTGTTTGTTGCGGCGGCACGTGGATGGTAGCGCCAAGCTTGATTGAAAACGAGCTGTGGGATGAGATCGCAAAGTTAGTCCGCGAAGCGGTCGAGCATGTGGCGTAGCTCAAAACAACAGCCTTTAATACAGGACAAAGACAATGAAAAAAGCGACGTTAGCTCTAATCGTTTCGGGCTTAATGACAGGACCTGCAGCAATGGCAATGGCACCCAATACCGACTTAAACCTTATGCCTTACCCACAAGAAGTGGAGCTGGGCTCGGGCTCTGTAAGCATCGACAAAACGTTTAGCATTTTCATCAAAGGTTACGATTCTGAGCGCGTTCAGTTTAACGCTAAGCGCACCATGGAACGTTTATACCGTCAGACTGGCCTGCCAATGCTCCACTGGCAGGCGGAGTCTGAAAAAGACGCCACCTTAGTGATCGACATTCGCAAAGGACCAAAAGATGCTGTGCAAAATATTGATAGCGATGAGTCATACCAACTTGAGGTAAAAGATGGTCAAATTCGCCTCTCATCTGAACGTCCGTATGGTGCACTCCACGGCCTTGAAACCTTCCTCCAGCTTGTGACCACCGATTCGAACGGCTATTCGGTTCCAGTGGTGTCAATTGACGATGAACCTCGCTTTAAATGGCGCGGCGTCTCTTACGATACTTCTCGTCACTTCATTGAGCTCGACGTGATTCTGCGTCAGTTGGATGCCATGGCATCGGCGAAAATGAACGTGTTCCATTGGCACATTTGGGACGATCAAGGCATCCGCATTCAGCTCGACAACTACACCAAGCTTTGGTCTGAAACCGCTGACGGTGACTACTACACCAAAGATGAAATCCGCTACGTCGTAAATTACGCACGCAACCTTGGTATTCGTGTCATTCCAGAAATTTCACTGCCAGGTCACGCGTCGGCGGTTGCACACGCTTACCCTGAACTCATGTCTGGCATGGGCGAGCAGTCTTACCCACAGCAACGTGGTTGGGGTGTGTTTGAGCCGTTAATGGACCCGACTAATCCAGAGCTTTACACCATGCTTGCGAGCGTGTTTGATGAGGTAGTCGAGCTGTTCCCAGATGAGTATTTCCACATTGGCGGTGATGAGCCAAATTACAAACAGTGGAAAGAGAACCCGAAGATCCAACAATTCATTGCGGACAACAATTTAGATGGTGAACGCGGCTTGCAATCTTACCTCAACACTAGAGTTGAAAAGATGCTCGAAGAGCGTGGCAAGAAGATGTCGGGCTGGGATGAAATTTGGCACAAAGACTTACCCAAATCGATCGTTATCCAAAGCTGGCGCGGGCATGACAGCATTGGCCGTGCAGCCAAAGAGGGTTACCAAGGCGTACTGTCTACCGGTTACTACTTAGACCAACCGCAGCCAACTAGCTACCATTACCGCAACGACCCAATGCCAAAAGGCATCACGGTGGATGACACGCTACACAGTGGTGAAAAATTCGAAACTTACGATTGGGTGAAGCCACGTAACAAGGGCGGCCCGCGTAAAGGTAATCTCACCATTATCGAAGCAAAAGATGGTACTTTCCGCGCATTTACCGACTATAACGGCAAATCTCGTGAAGAAGTGCATATTCTAGAGTACGTACCTGGGGTTAAATTCCGTGGTCATTTCGATAACTTCATGTCCTACACAGAATTCAACTATCAATTTGCAGGCGGCAAGCTGAAAGAGGGCAGCTACCAGATCATTGGTAATGTTCGCTGGCCAGCAACGGGTGAACTGGTCGCAAGCAGCGCAACCAAAGGCAGTGTCATTCCAGAGCCTAATGGCGGCTATCCAGCAGAGTTAAAAGGTAAGGAGAAAGATCTAATCTTAGGTGGTGAAATTACCATTTGGGGTGAGAATCTAGATTCAATGACCATCGAGCAGCGTCTATGGCCGCGCAGCTATGCGATTGCTGAGCGTTTATGGTCAAGCCAAGAGCTAACAGACGAGCGCAGCATGTACCAGCGCATGAGCGTGATGGACACATGGTCTGAAATCTCTTTAGGTCTGCGCCATCACGCCGACGCGACTATGATGCTCAAACGTCTGGCTAATGGTGCTGATGTGACACCACTACAAACGTTGGCCAAGTACATCGAGCCTGCTCAGTACTACGCACGTCACTGGGAAAAGTGGATTTCAACGCCAAATAAAGGCGATCTTTACAACCAGTATGAACGTCTAAACCGCTTTGCGGATGTCTTGCCAGTAGAGAGCTTAGCTGTGTATGAGATGAACGATCTTGTTGAGGCGTTCGCAAATGGCGATAAAGCCGCACTAGACAAACTCGCGATGCATTACTAAGTCGTGTCGCTGGCGGCACAGCAAGCGAAACCCATCTTCGCCAACAACGTAGCCTCGGTTGATACCGTGAAAGTAACAGATGCGACGGTTGAAGTTGCAGAGCTGGCAAATACCCTGGTTGAGATTGCCAAACAAGGCAACGCCGTTCGCAAGGCGGATGCAGCGGAATACCAAGGTGTGATTAATGATAACGCCATCATCCTTGATGAAACGATTGTCGCCATCGTTAAACCAACTGAGCGTTTGCTTCACATTTTGACCAAGTAGTGGTGAAACCATTTGCCGCTAGCCTGCGCTGGCGGCATTGTGCTGGATAACATTCTTATTGGAATCATGATGATGCAAGCAAGTAACCACGTACTTTTTTATGTAGGAACCTATACCGACTCACCCAGTGAAAGCCAAGGGATCGGAATGGTCAGTCTGAACCAAAACAGCGGTGAACTTATCCGCTTAGAGGACATTTATCCGCTGCGAAATCCCTCTTATCTAACCCAAACTAAGCACGCCTTGTATAGTTTTTCCGAAGTGGCTCAACAAGATGGAGCCCAGCTCGTATGTCTGCAAGAAAAAGCCGCCTATTCAGTGCCGATTGAAGGTGATTATCCTTGTCATGTGGATGTGTCAGTCGATGGGCAGTATCTCGCAGTGGCGAACTATGGCTCAGGCAATGTGAGTATTTACTCTCTAGATAGCCAAGGTATCGCCAACACTTTAGTGGCTAACTTGTTTGAAGATGGGCAAGGCCCCAATAAAGACCGCCAGCTTTCACCTCACGCGCATCAAGCCGTGTTTCTAAAGCATCAACCCACACTGACGACCGTCGATTTAGGCAGCGATGCCGTCCGTTTTTATACCATTGAGCAAGGTGAGTTTTCACTCGCTCAGACGGTCGCGTTTCCGCCGGGATCAGGGCCACGTCATTTGGTGTTCAATCACGCTGAAGAGACGGCGTATGTCGTGTGTGAGCTAAGTGAAACCTTGGTGGTATTAACGCAGAATGAAAGTGGTTGGAAGATTGAACAACAATTACCGCTATTGCCCGATAGTGAGGTAGGGCAAGCTGCGTCAGCAATAAAACTCTCTGCCGATGAGCGTTTTGTTTATGTCTCTTGTCGTCACCAAAATCAGATCAGCTGTTTTGATGTCTCTGGTGAAAAAGCCAAGTGGTTGTTCAGCTCAGAGTGCGGGGGAGCTTTCCCTCGAGATTTTGCCCTTTCATCATGTGGAGAGTGGTTGGTGGTGGCCAATCAGCACTCCCATAACCTAGTCAGTTACCAACGAAACCCAAATGACGGCACTTTAGTTCCAACAGGCTATGAGTGCCAAATCGACAGCCCTGTCTGTTTAGTCGAACAACATCAGTAACGCCTGTTTAGGCTGACGGCTCTGTCAGCCTAACAATATTGGGTAGCTCCGCGTGAAATGCCCCTTCGGCACCCATAAAGCCAAAGGTATAGGGTGTCACTTTTAGCCCTTTTCTTGCTCGTATATCTTGGCTTTCTCGAAGTAAGTTAAACATCCAGTCTTCTAGCTTTTTGTTTATCTCTTGGAACTCTTGGTGAGTTAACTCTGCTTTTAAGCTAATTAAAAACGCTTGGTCATCGTCTACGGGAATATTGATGACCCGCTTTTGTAATCCTGAAAGCACCTTCGCGCTGAAAAACTCTGGGTATTTAGCGCCTTGCTCAAAAGCGGTGTGGCCGGGAACGAGTAGTTTACATTGATTGAAAGGCCCAAGAGCGACTAAGCCTGCTTGCTCTAACTTTCGTAAATAAAGGTGAATGGACGCGGCGTCGAGTTGATAACGCTCGGCAATTTCATCGACAGTCTTGTTCTCTGCCAGTTCACTCCAAAAGGTAAACAGCGCTGGGCAAGCGTAAAAAGCGGCATCTTGCTCTGGCGTAAAAAGAGGAATGGCATGTAAGTTTTTTTCCGCTTGTTCAAGCAGTTTCGAGAGAGGAAATTCAAGCCACTGACTGATCGCGATCAAGCGCTGCATCGACATGGGTTGAGCATTGTTCAGTAGCCGTTTGACACTGACTTCCGAGATGTCTAATTCAGCGGCTAAATCTTGATACGACGCGCCTCGACTCTTTAGTTTCTGCTTCACCAAATTACATACTTCTTGAGCGAGCTGCTGATCCATATTGGCTCCTAATCTGCCATTCGATACCTTGGGTATCATAATAGTGATCTTTTGGTATTTTGATTGAGATTAAAGGTCGTTATGAGATTCTTTTCTCACTATTTCGCTCAGGAAAGCGCCATGTCTCAACAACAACTGATTCGATGCTATGCCACCCAGCAAGCATTTCACTGGTTTATTACTGGGATGCTCATTCCGGTTTTAATATTGATATTTCAATCTCGTGAGCTGAGTTTGACTGACATCGGTTTGGTGATGGCGGTATGGATTGGCACCACCACTTTGTTGGAGATTCCCCTAGGCAGTGCCGCAGACCGATTTGGCCGACGTAAAACCTATTTGCTTTCTTTGTTGCTGAGTATGTTGGGGGTCTTGGCCCTATTGTTTGCATCAACCATGACCTCGGTGCTCGCCAGCGCGATATTGCTTGGTGCGGCTCGGGCGGTCTATTCCGGTACGTTAGATGCGTGGTTTTATGATGCTTATCAGCTGTCACCCGGGCCGCTTTCTTATCACGATGCGCTAGCGAGAATAAACCTTATGGTCACAGTTGGGTTGGCGCTAGGTTCGTTGGTCGGGGGCGGGTTGCCTGATGTTGCCTTGCATCATCAGTGGTTCGAGTCAAAATATGACCTTAATTTACTCCTTATTGTTGCGGCAACAGGTGTCCTTTTCATGGTGACCTTAACGCTTATTCCGAGCGAAGCACCTCCCTTGACTCAACAGAAACCCTCGCAGCAAAATTCACTGCTTTCTACCTGCGTGCAGGCGTTAAACGAGGCATTTCGCCATGATGTATTAAAGCGAGTGATGCAAACGACCTTGGTGTTTGGCGTGGTATTGAGTAGTGTCGAAAACCTCTGGCAGTCATATCTTGCCAATATTATGGGCGATGATAAGGCCAGCACCTTGATTTATGGGGTTATCTCGGCACTCTACTTTTTAATGGCGGCAGCGGCTTCTTGGTGCTCCGTTAAGGGATTACGTTGGTTTTGTGGCTCCCATCGAATGTTGCTTCTTGCCAGCCGTTTATCTGCTGGAATGGTGTTGCTGTTGATGGCTACAACAGTGCAAGTTGCGAGCTTTTCTCTTGCTTATCTGGTGTTTTTCTTTCTTTTTACCTTGGGTGAAAACTCGCAAATGGTACTCGTCAATGACAATACTAAGGCCGAGTTTCGTTCGACTATGCTCTCGATCAGTTCCTTTGTTGTCACCTGCGGTGGAATGATCGCGTCGTTAGGGTTTGGCTATTTATCGGATCACTTTGGCATTTCAGCCAGTTGGAGTGTTGCGGCGTTGCTGCTGGTGGTATCGTCTTTTGGCTTTATACGAATTCCAGCACAAATGTCTCGAACTAACGGCGTGGTGGAATCGGGTCGATAGGTTTGGTTCACGGCTTTATCATTGAAACGTCATAAACTTTTTACAATTATCTGTTTGAGTTATAGGCGAAAAGTTTTGCTGTGTTGTATGCCACTCGATGCGTCACCATGTCAAAACCAGAACAATAAATCATAACTCGTTTCCTCAAGGAGAAACAACAGATGAAGCAGATCCTAACCAGTGGTATTGCGCTCTTGCTTGGTATGAGCTCAATGGCGATGGCGGCGAATGAACCTGCACAAGTAGGTCCGCGTCCTTTGTACTTGGTCAGTGACATGGAAGATGGTCCTCTGAAATCAAAACTAGAAAGTTGCAGTACAGGTCCTTTTTATCGCAGCGATTTTTCGATTGGTCACCGCGGCGCGGCAATGCAGTTTCCAGAGCATACTAAAGAGTCTTACCTGGCAGCGATTGCAATGGGAGCGGGGGTTCTGGAGTGTGATGTGACCTTTACCAAGGATAAACAATTGGTTTGTCGTCACTCACAAAGTGATCTGCACACAACAACGGATGTGCTTGCGCACCCTGAACTGGCGAAGAAGTGTTCTGTTCCGTTCAAACCTGCCAATCCAGAAACTGGCGAAGATGCCCAAGTAGAGTGTCGTACGTCAGACTTTACCCTCGCGGAGTTCAAGACTCTCAAGGGTAAAATGGATGGCGCGAACCCGAAAGCCACTACGATTGAAGAGTACATGAATGGCACTCCGGGCTGGCGCACCGACTTGTATTCGCAAACGGGGACTTTGATGACGCATGCGGAAAGCGCGGCGTTGTTTAAAAAGCATGGTGTAAAAGTCACACCTGAGCTGAAATCAGCGGCGGTAGAAATGCCATATCAAGGCTTTAGCCAGCAAGATTATGCTCAAAAGTTGATTGATGAACTCAAAGCAGCCGGCTTCTCTGCAAAAGAGGCTTACGTGCAGTCATTCAATCTTGATGACGTGAAGTACTGGATTAACAACGAGCCTGAGTTTGGTCAGCAAGCGGTCTATCTTGATGATCGCGTCTATAGCCTAAAAGACTTCACGGCGACGCTGGAAAACATGAAAGCGCTCTCTGATCAAGGCGTCAACATTATTGCGCCTCCTCTTTATGCACTGATTGATTTAGATGAGAAAAACAGCATTGTTGCCTCTGAGTATGCCAAGCTGGCAAAACAAGCGGATTTGGACATCATCGCGTGGACGCTAGAGCGCTCAGGGCCACTTGCGCAAGGTGGTGGTTGGTACTATCAAAGTGTTACCGAGCAGATCAAGCAAGATGGCGACATGATGAAAGTGTTGGATGTGTTGGCGAAAGATGTCGGCGTACTGGGGGTTTTCAGTGATTGGCCTTCAACAGTCACTTACTACGCTAACTGTATGGACATCTAACCACGGCCATAGATGAGAAAAGCCCGAACCATGTGTTCGGGTTTTTTGGTTTAGAGCTGAGATGAACCAATTTGTTGGTTTAGTTTGTCAGCCTTACTTAAAGGTATTTCTCTATCGGCAGTAATTGCAGGAAGTAAGATTGGAATCGAGGCCATTTTCCCGTGTCTGGCTCGCGATTTAGGCGTCGTTCTCCCGATTGCCAATACACATCACCTTCTTGCAAGTGCAACGACCAGCTGTGCGTTTCATCCATCGCATCACCAATCGTTTCTGCCAGTTCTTTGGCAACCGCTGGGCTGTCGATGACTAGGATCGACTCGCTGTTTAAGTAGGTAGAGCGAAGATTGAAATTGAACGAACCAATCACAGCAACCTGCTTGTCGAAGACGGCGGATTTTGAATGAAGACCGTAGCTCGCCTCTGGCGAACACTTGCGGTTATCTTTGGTTGATGCGAAACAAAGCGAGCTATCGGGTTGGAGCTCAAAAAGCTGCACGCCATGTTGCAACATATCTTCTCGGCGACCAGCATAAGCGGAATGGTTGGTGACCAGATCGTTTGATGCCATCGAGTTGGTTAACGCCTTAACATCAACGCCACGCTCGTTGAGTGTTTGCCAATTGTCCAGTTGGCGGTCGTCAAACACCAAGTAAGCCGATTCAAGGAGCACTTCCTTATGGGATTGTTCGGCAAGCTGGCTTAGGTATTTCGCTGTCCTTTTGGGCTCTGAGGTGTTGCTTTCATCGCTCGGTACAGGTCTGTCGGCAATGTAATGGGCTTGTACTGGGGTCATAGAGCCAGTGAGCTCGGCTAACAACTGCTTCGCTGCCATTGGCTCTGAGGGCAGCGGAGGGTACGCGAGATACTTAGGAACGGTCACCGATTTGAGTACAGAAAGGCTGACGTCTTGATCTTCACCAAGTAAATCAACTGGGTAAGACCAACGACTATCCCAATATTGGTTGAAGCTTGTTTGAACCTCTTCAACCACATCACCCATCACCAGTGCGTCTCGATCGCGAAAGTTGATGTCATTGGATAAATCGAAGTACTCGTCACCAATATTGCGACCGCCGACTACAGAGAACGCGCCATCAACGGTGAAGGATTTGTTGTGCATACGGCGGTTTAAGCGTGAAAAGTCTCCCAATACATTGAGCCATTTCGCCACACCGCGGCGGGTTGGGATTGGGTTAAAAACGCGTATTTCAACGTTGGGATGGGCGTTGAGCTCGATCAAAAGCGACTCACGCTCATTGAGGTTAATGTCATCGAGCATGACACGCACGTTCACGCCACGGTCAGCGGCAGCCAGTAAACGGCTGGCAAGGTACGCGCCTGAAACATCGGAGTTCCAGATGTAGTATTGAATGTCTATGGTGCGCTCTGCCGTTTCAACTAACGCCAATCGCTGAGCAAGGGCATCCCACCCTGATTCTTGCAACAAAACCGCGCTCGAAACCTCGGGCCGATCTTTCCAATACTGGTCATTGAGCCTTGATAACTGGGTGTCGGATGGTAATGGGGCCGTGGACGGAGTGTGGACGATGTCATCGGGAAGCGTGCCACAGCCAGCTAAAAGGCTGATAATAAAAAGTTGAGAAGCTAAGCGCCTAAGCTTAATCATGAATGCGCGTCCTTGGGGATAGTTAGAGCAATCGCGTGAGTCTTGACTCCAGTATAACAAAAACCGAATAGGCGTAGGTTTGGCGCTGTTGAGGAAAATGAATGGCTATGCAATCAGGTTGTTATTTTGCTAGGCAATAGTACGTGCTTCATTGATTAAAATCACATCAGCGGTCAAGTAAATCCAGTACTATCGGCGCAAAATAATAGTCATTATCAAATGAAAGCAATGAGTCCCATGAAGCAATCTGCACTCGATTTACAAACCATAGTCGATGCTCTGTCGAAAGTAGAAAGAGCAAACAATGTCGATTTATGTCCGTTGAAAACGTCTATTTCCAACATGCCAGTGGATACACTAAAGACCTTTGGTCGTATTGGTCATCAGGATTCCATTGACGCACGTTTCAAGATTTTGAGCGAAGGCTTTCCTAATCTGAGCCACCAAGTCAACTACTTGCTCGAAGCCTCTGTGCTTCTTTAGGGCCTCACTCTCAGTTGAATTACGTCGCCACTCTAGTGCAATTGCTAGAGTGGTGTTTAGTGCGCGCTATTTACTTTAGAGCGTTAACTTGGGTTGAATGAAATCAATGAACGCTGAAATCCTTCTCGCCACATTGGAGGACTTATAGTACACCGCATTGACTAACTCGCGGCCGGTGCGGCTGATCTTTTCGTGTTCAAGCACTGGTATCAACCGACCTTCCTCAATGTCGCTATTCACCATAAAACCTGACAAACAAGCAATGCCATTGCCTGCCAGAGCAAGTTGTCGCACCGCCTCACCATTGCTTGATGTGAGTGTTGGCTGCAAACTTTGGAACCCTTTTAACGGCCATTGATTGAGTGCTTTTGGTCCACTGAACCCGATTGTGGCATGGTGGATTAAATCAGCGGTCGTGTGTGGCTGTCCCCGTTTTGCTAAGTAGTGAGGAGAAGCCACTAAATGGAGTTGACTGCGTCCGAGCGGTCTTGCGTGCAGAGTGGAGTCGCTCAACTGGCCGATTCGAATCGCGACATCGGTTTTCTTTTCAAGCAGATCAACAAATCCTTCGTTGGATGAGAGTTCAAGTTCGATGTCGGGATATTGCGCTTGGAAATCACCAATTAAAGGCACCAATTGGTGAAGAACAAATGGACTGGCGGCATCAACGCGCAATCGACCTTTGGGAAGTTCACCGCGTGATATCAGCTCCTCTTCTGCACGTTGGATCTGGGTTAATCCTAGGCGGATTGAGTCGATAAACTGCCGTCCTTCATCGGTTAACTCGATTCGGCGCGTAGTTCGATTGAGGATCGATACCCCAAGTTGTTTCTCTACTTTGCCAACGGCGCGTGAGACGCGAGCCACTTGAATATCAAGCGTGTCTGCCGCCGCAGAAAACCCACCGCTGTCCACCACGGCTAACAATATTTCAAGATCATCTGAGCGGGTAAGCATACGGTTTCCTCTAGGTCAACTGATGAATGGGTTATTACCTTCATTTATAGCAAAAATCATTTGCTAAAACTGCTGATTTTTACAATGAAATAGAGAGGCATAATGCCGCTATTCCCAGTCATCGCCGATTTCAGGTGAGGCTATTAACGTGATAGTGAGTATTTATCATGCCTTTAGCTCTTTTTGCATTGACGCTTAGCGCCTTTGCCATTGGTACCACGGAATTTGTCATTGTTGGGTTGATCCCGACGATGGCCAGCGACCTTGGTGTTTCTTTGCCTTCTGCTGGTCTACTGGTTAGCTTGTATGCGCTTGGTGTTGCCATTGGTGCGCCAGTGTTGACTGCACTAACCGGAAAGTGGAACCGAAAGTATGTTCTGTTGGCTGTCATGGCCTTGTTCGTATTAGGAAACGTGTTAGCGTGGCAAGCCCCTGGTTACAACACCCTTATTGTTGCGCGCATTCTTACTGGACTGGCACACGGTGTGTTTTTCTCTATCGGTTCGACCATTGCGACTGGATTGGTGGATAAAGATAAAGCCGCGAGTGCCATTGCCATTATGTTTACCGGACTCACAGTGGCATTGGTGACAGGTGTGCCACTGGGTACATACATTGGTCAAACATTTGGTTGGCAAGCGACATTTCTGATCGTCGCGATTCTTGGAGTGATCGCGTGGATCGGTAGCGCCTGGCTAGTGCCTAGTAACTTAAAGCAGCCTCCGGCCACTAAGTTGTCAGCGCAGCTTAAAGTGTTGACTCAGCCAAGGTTACTACTGGTGTATGCCATTACGGCGCTTGGCTATGGCGGTACGTTTACCGCGTTTACGTTCCTCGCTCCCATCTTAGAGCAGCAAAGTGGTTTCAGCTCTCAGTCTATTGGTTTGATTATGCTGGTTTATGGCGTCTCGGTTGCCGTGGGCAATATTTGGGGCGGAAAAATGGCCGACAATTTTGGCCCGATCAAAGCGCTGACAATTATTTTTTCGGGCCTTGCGATTGTGCTATTGGTCTTTAATGTTGCGGCGTTCAATCCGATTACTGCTGTGGTGACCATTTTGGTTTGGGGCGCATTTGCATTTGGTAATGTGCCGGGGTTACAGGTGTACGTGGTTAAACTCGCAGAGCAATATACGCCCGATGCCGTTGATGTCGCGTCAGGGCTAAATATTGCGGCGTTTAATGTAGGTATCGCGCTTGGTTCATGGGGCGGTGGACAGATTGTGTCTAACGCTGGGTTAATGCATACCCCTTGGGTTGGGGCTTTGATCGTGGTGTTAGCACTGTTGTTGACGCGTTGGAGTGGTCGTTTAGATAGGCGTCAACCTGTTGAATCTACAAGTGAAGGCGTGGTGGCTTCTTGATTCCGTTGCGGAATATGGGTCACGAGGGCAATTGCTACTAATAAAATTATCATTTACAAACTAAACTTAAGTTGTGCTTAAGTAGTTTGGAGGTAAGCATGGATGTTCTGATTCAATTCGATGAGAAGGGGATGTACCAAAACAACCCTTGGGATATACCGGTGCCTTATCAGAAAGGGGAAGTACACTTAGTTAGCCCGCTCTCTGCTATGGTATTGATAGAGCAAGCTCAGGCGCACTCTACCTCAATGATGAAGACCGACGCATGACGCTCTTAGAAAAGTAACGTGCGATGTTTACTTAATTGCAGGCGAGCGAGAAGGGGGCGTTAACCAGTGAGGTGTCGCCCTGCTTTTTTATGCCGCTCAACCGTGAATAACGAGACTCTGTTAAAAGGGTTACTTTGGTAAAGTGTCTACAAAGCTATCGTCATCATCTGGCTGCGGGGATGGGTGTTGCTTTTGCCAGTCAGGGTTGTTGTGTATCGCTTCAATCAGCTCTCTATCAAGCCGCGCAAAATACAAATCTTCCTCTGCCTTGCCACGCAGTCTGAGTTTTTCCGTAAAGTCCATATTAGCCTCCTGCGGAATCTTTCACTCCCACATTAAGTATAGTGGGTCGTGGTCAATTGCTCACACCAAGGGTAAGCAATGCTTCTCATTATGACTCCGGTGGTGTCAACCTAGGTTTACTTTGTTGTGAATGATTATCATTTTTGTGAATAATTCTGTTATCATCGCTACAATAGTGGCAGATGTATCAATAGTTGAGTGGTGTCTGAGGAAAAAGTGTCAATGGTATCTGACAAGACAAAATCGGCGACTTTCAATCGGGTCAGCAAGGTGTTGGGGTTTATTCATCGTCATCTTGATACGCCACTTTCACTTGACGAGATTGCCGCACAAAGCTGCTGGTCCAGATGGCAATTGCAGCGCGTGTTTCAAGCTGAAACGGGTTTAACGGTGGCTAACTACGTTAGGCAGTTAAAGTTAAGTTTGGCGGCAGAACTGCTTCTTGATACCGATCAGCGAGTGATTGATATTGCATTAGCGGCTGGGTTCAACTCTGAGATCGCGTTCAGCCGAGCCTTCAAGCAATTTTTCGCTTGCAGTCCGCGCGTCTACCGTAAGGCGGGGCAACGCACTGGACTTAAAAAGCCAATTGAAATTTCTGAGGTGCAAGTCAACGGTGAGCGTGCGCAGTCGTTTGTTGAGGTTCGTGTAGAAACCAAACCAGCCTTCATTCTTAAAGGCATGCGTGGTGAGATAACAGGGCTGTTTTCTCTTGCTCCTAATTTTGCTGATGTGGTACCAAAGCTTTGGCAGCGCCTCGATGCTGAAGCTAACAGCACGTCACTCTCTTTTGGTCACTGCCTAGGTGTGGTTGATGTGACCAAAGCGGCGTTCGATGGCAGTAACCTCTTCTATTGGGCGGGTATTGAATTGCGCTCAGATATCGCCATGCCCGCATTGCCTAGTGTGGTCTCTGAGCAGCTAGCAATCCTCAATGTACCAAAACAAACCTACGCTGCCGTTAAGCACAAAGGGCCCATTGATCGCCTGCCTCAAACGCTTGAATGGTTCATTTTGCATTGGCTTCCGACGTCTGGATATCGTGGTGTTGATGGCTATGAACTGGAGGTGTATCCAGACAACTATCAAGCGGACGCTGCGCACGCCGAAATGGAGTATTGGGTGCCGATCGTCCGAGTTTAACAGTCCCAAATAGCCAGCTTCTTTTTCCCATGTTGCACCAAATTGTTAACTTTCTTTTTTGTTGAATAATAAAATGCAAATGATATTTATTCTCAAAAAAAGAAACGCATGGGTATTAAGGACATCATGGACAACTCGACGACATTTCCGCGCTCAACTTTAGCGCTTGCATTGCTTGCGACCTTCTCGCTTCCCACTATCGCCTCCGAACACCACAGCTCCGAATCGACTCAATTGGAAGAGGTGACGGTGCTGGGCAAGGCCTATCGCAATACAGCGACCAAAACCGCACTCGAGCCAGAGGAAACGCCGCAAGGTATTACGGTGATTGAGGGTGAGTTGTTGGAGCAACGCGCCGTTCAATCGGTGTCGCAAGCGCTTCGTTATGCGCCGGGTGTCGTGACAGAGCAGAAAGGCGCGGCGGTCACCATGTACGACAACTTCTCTATTCGAGGTTTCGATACCAACAACGTTAACTATTACGATGGTTTGGTGCTGCCTTTCCTCGTAGGTTGGAACTTGCAGCCTCAGATTGATCCTATTGCGATTCAACAAATCGAAGTGTTCAAGGGGCCAACGTCTGTCCTGTATGGCT
This sequence comes from Vibrio sp. NH-7, assembly GCF_053643215.1. NCBI lineage: Bacteria > Pseudomonadati > Pseudomonadota > Gammaproteobacteria > Vibrionales > Vibrionaceae > Vibrio > Vibrio sp. NH-7. The sequence continues at coordinate 53,078 of NZ_CM132188.1, forward strand.
CAATGCCTCCGGGCGGGATGGTGAACATTATCGCCAAGAGCCCTCAACAAAAAGAGCAGACATCAGTGGGCTTAGCGACGGGCTCAAGAAACCTAATGGAAGTCTCTATCGATACAACGGGGCAAATCGCTCAGAGTGACTTTTCGTATCGTTTGATTGCTTTGGCACGTAAACAAGATAGCCAAGTGGATGGCGCACAAGAGGAGCGATATGTCATAGCGCCCTCTTTAGATTGGCAAGCGAGCGATCGTACGCTTATCAACGTTAACCTCTATTATCAGAAAGATCCTGCGATGGGGATCAACTCATCGGCACCACTTGAAGTGATCAAGAACCAATCACCATCGACGTCGCTGGGGGATGAAAACTGGAGTAAGTTTGAACGTGATGTGTTGATGATCGGTTACAAAATCAACCATGAGTTCAATGATACCTGGTCGCTGCTGCAAAATGCGCGTTATATGGATGCATCGCTGTACCAAGAAAATACCTATCACAGAGGAACCAGCTTCAATCCCGTGACAGGTAGCCTGGCGAGAAATATCTATACGACCGATGAAAGCTCGAAGAGTTTTGTAATTGATAACCAAGTCTCCGGCCAAATGACCGCGGGCGATTGGCAGCACAACTTGCTACTTGGCGCGGACTACCAAAATCTCACAGGAGATTCGTTATACAAAGAGTATACGGCGAATGCTGAGTTCTATGGCTTCAATGCTTACAACCCCGACAATAGCCTGCTCGATCGCAGCGAAATCAACGAAGTTTATCGAGAGTCTCACGACATTAACTACAAACAACTGGGCTTTTATCTCCAAGACCAAGTCAGAACAGGGCGCTTAGTGCTATTGGCGGGTGGTCGCTATGATTTGTTTACCTCGAGTGATGACAAAGTCAGTACCAGCCCGACTTATGACGGCAAAGATAGCTCTGATCACAAGCAGTTTTCGTATCGTGTTGGTGCTTTGTATGAACTCGACAATGGTATTTCCCCCTTCTTGAGTTACGCGACCAGCTTTGAGCCGGCGGCAGGCACGGATGTCAACGGTCAGTCGTTTAAACCTCAAATTGGTGAGCAGGTCGAAATCGGCATGAAGTATATGTCTGCTGACATGTCCCAGTCACTGACCGCTTCGTACTTCCATATCACCAAGAACGATACGATTGTCGCGGACCCCTCTGACCCTAGCTATCGCGCGAAAATTCAAGTGGGTGAAGTGACCTCGCAAGGTGTTGAGCTAGAAGGTCAGATTTTCCTGACAGACAATTGGGATGTTCAAGCTTCTTACGCTTACATCGATATGGAAATCAAGAAAGCGTACGACCCGAACTTAGAAGGCACGACGCCTATTTATGTGCCAAAACACAGTGCGATGGCTTGGACCAATTACTACGTCTACAGCGGCGCATTTGAGGGAGCACGCATTGGCGCTGGCGCCCGCTATGTGGGAGAAATGGAGATGGACGCGTCCAATACACAAGGCAAGGTGCCCGCTTACACTGTAGTGGACATGTCTCTAGGCTACGAGCTAGGTGGTGTCAGTGAAATGTTGTCTGGCGCGCAAGCAAATCTTGTCGTCAACAACCTTTTTGACCAAGAGTATTACTCGTGCTACGACAAAACCAACTGCTGGTTTGGTGCGGAGCAGTCCATTGAACTCAACGTTAACTACAATTTTTAACCGACAACCTTACTTAACATAGCCGCTCATTTTGCGTGGCTAGGCTAGGTTTACAATGTAAATCGCCCCAGCATTAAACTGGGGCGATTCAATCTGGTTTGTCGACTATTTAAAACACACGTCTGCCCAGCGGGCTAATCCAGCCGTGACCGAGCCAAAGTAGTTGCCGCTGACAACATCAATGCTCGGCAGGGTTTCTTGCACTGCACCGCGTAAGATGGGGGAGCGTGCTGACCCGCCAGTCATGAAGATCGCATCGGGTTTCACGCCGCCTTGCTCTACCGCCTCTTTGACCAACTCTGCCATTTTCTGTTTTGGCGTCTCGATCGCTTCGATCATGTCCTCAAAGCGGATGTCCACCTCGAGCTGTTCAGAGAGCAGTTGAATCACACCGTGATAGTGGGCGTGATCGGAAAGCGCAATTTTTGCTTCTTCCGCTTGGCGCACAAGGCGGTAGCCCAGTGTTTCATGGAATACTTCCAGTAGACGGGCGAGTTTTTCTGGCTCTTGTGCTTCTTTCTTGAGCTGCTTTAGCGTCGCCAAGTTTGAACGAGAGTAGAAATCCGCTTGGGCATCGACACTGTTGATCGCAATCGGATTCCAAAACTGGATGGTTGGCATCACGATGTTTGCGGTGGTTTTACTGCCAAGACCAAATGGCGTCATCAGTTGTTTAAAGGCGAGGGCGATATCGAGATCGTTGCCCCCAACACGCTGGCCACTGTGCGCTAACAAACTTTGTGTTCTGTCTGCTTTACCACGCCAGCTTGGTCCCATTTCGATCAGTGAGCAGTCTGTGGTACCGCCGCCAATATCCACCACCAGTACAGTTTTGTTCTCGTTTAACGAGGCTTCGTACTCAAGGCCAGCCGCGACAGGCTCAAATTGAAACTCGACATGTTTGAAGCCTGCGCGTGTTGCTGCCTTAAGCAGGATGCTTTCGGCTTGTCGGTTTGCGGCTTCGCTGTCGCGGCCATGGAAGTTTACAGGTCGCCCAATCACGGTTTCGGTGATGGTTTGCTGTGCATCCGCTTCGGCGTTGCGTTTGATGTTATCCATCATGGCGCAAACGAGATCCTCAAAGAAGCAGACCTGAACATCGCGCAGTCCAGAAGCGCCTAAGAACGACTTTGGCGACTTAACGTAATAGCTTTCGCTGGGATCTTGTAGGTAATGATCCAATGCTGCTTGGCCAAACGCGACCTCTTCGGCAATAAACTCGATGCCTTTTTCGCGATTGATGTTGATCGCGCGTCGAAGTACCTGCTCGCCCACGCTGTCGATGGGTTTAATATCACGGTGCTTAAACAGATACTCAGCCACGGCTTCGCGGCTCGGTGCGGATAGGGTAGAAGGAATGTATACGCTGTCGCCTTCTAGTTTGAGCAGCTTTGGCTCCCCTTGCTCCATTTTTGCAACTGAGCAATTTGCCGTCCCGTAGTCAAAGCCAATAAACATTCGAACCTCCTACCAATGAAAAAAGGTCGGCAATGCTACCTCAATGCGAAAATGAATGCCACTGGTGATTTGTTAAGCATGTCTATTACGAACAACTTATAGTAGTCTAAGTGAATATGTGAATTTCTAATTTATTGATTGTATTGAACTAATAACCATAGTTTCGCAAGAGGTGGTATGGATACCGAAAACGTCATGCTGGCATACAACCAGTACGAAAGGCAGCAATTTAATGCCCTAGGTGGAGAGAAGATAGATACACCGGAGCTGGTCCGTTTTGTCTCTCCCGAGCGATATGGCAGCTACATCGCTTATTTTTGTTTGACGGCAGAGAACGCGCAAGCGGTGATCGACCGTGAAAAAGCGTTTTTTCAGCGGCAGGGAAAATGCTTCGAGTGGAAAACCTACCAGACTGATAAGCCCGATGATATTGCACAAAGACTGCTTAATAGTGGTTTCGAAAAAGCCGAGCAAGAATCGTTTATGGTGCTTGATCTGAGCACCATCACCGTAAAACCCGTTGACGAGTCGCTGCTGACCGAAGTGCACGATGAGCAAGGCATACGCGATGCGATTCGTGTCCAAGAGCAAGTCTGGGGTGGCAATTTCGATTGGCAATTTCAACATCTACTCAGCTTGAAGCAACAAACGCCCGACGCGATTTCCATTTATGTGGTCTACCACCAAGGTCAACCTGTCACTTCTGCATGGCTAACCTTTAATGGAGAAAGCCCATTCGCGGGAATTTGGGGCGGGAGCACCATTGAATCTGAACGTGGCAAAGGGTTTTACTCGCTTTTGCTCAATAAGCGCATTGCCGAAGCCAAATCACGTGGCAAACAGTACCTCACCATTGATGCGTCAGATATGAGCAAACCGATTGTCGAAAAATATGGTTTTCAATTTGTGACGAGCACAATAGGCTACGAGTTTAATGTGGAGTAGTGGGTATGGACGTTATTGAAGCCAATGTCGGACTGGAAGCGGCGCTCCTTGATTATGCGACCGAATGTTGTGATTCCGGCATTGAGATGTACCAACGGGCAATCGCTGATCCAAAGGGGTATTTAGCCAGTCTTATCGCGCGAAAAAGTGCAGATTGCGCCGAACTCCCAGAGGGTTGGCTCCCTAGCACCACTTATTATTGCGTTGAACATGGTCGAGTATTGGGAGCCATTCGTGTACGCGCCGGTACGAATGACTGGGTCGAAAATGTTATTGGCCATATCGGCTATGAAACACGGCCATCCGCACGTGGGATAGGGGTAGCAAGATTTCTTCTCGCTTGGGTGGTGAAAAATGCGATTGAAAGCCGAGCCATCGTGACTTGTAACGTGGCGAATCTTGCTTCTCGCCGCGTGATTGAATCTTGTGGTGGAGAGTTCTTGGGGGAGTTTGATGGCGGCAGTGAAGGACACGTGCGTCGTTATGCGTTTTATCGAAACTGAGACAGTATGCATTGATGGTGAAAGAGGCGATCTTGGTCTCAGATACGTGCCATTTTAGATGTTAGGGTAGTACACATAGTAACCAGTTTATTCGGCAGAAATCAGCATTTTGCTATCACAACGAAAGGGGTAACTATGTTAGGTGAAGATCATTCATTACTCAGTGAGTTTCCAGAATTTAAGGAGACAATCCTTGCTCTAGCGAAAACAGACGATGTGTTTTTAACCGACATGAAAGCGTATGACGGGCTAGATAAGGAGATAAGAACGTTAGAGTTGAGAGACTCTCCGATCAGCGATGAAGAAATGCATCAAATGAAACACGATAGGGCGATGCAAAAAGATAATCTTCACCAGCGTATTCTTAAAGCTCATCAGTAGCGACATGATTGAAGAAAAAAGAGCGATTCGTCGCTCTTTTTTTGTGGTTGCTAGCGAAACGTGAACATTCAATTGAGGTGTAGCCCAGTTCACTGTTTTCCGGTTTGCGCTCGTGCTAGCATCGAACCTTGATTTCGACTTAAGGTACAAACATGTCATCAGATCGTTACGGAACCAGCGCAAGTTACAAGCGCCAAGAAGCGGGTTACAGAGAGAAAGCGCTAAAGCTCTATCCTTGGGTATGCGGAAGCTGTGCAAGAGAATTCGTTTACTCAAATCTGCGTGAGCTCACCGTTCATCATAAAGATCATGACCACACAAACAATCCAGAAGATGGCAGCAACTGGGAGCTATTGTGCCTTTATTGTCACGATCATGAGCACAGTAAATACCTAGAACATGAACGCTATGGCAGTGAAGTAAAACCGGGTGAAGATGACCACCAAGGAGCGACGTACAACCCATTTGCGGATTTAGCCAACATGCTCAAAAAGTGATGATTGAGCAACCAACGTCAATCCTATGAGGTTGGTGCTCAACATTGTCGCTGTAGAAGACTCAAACAAGCCTCTTCGACTTCCTTTCGTGCTAGCGTTTTGCCAACCCTTTGCTGTGCAAGTAAGGCAGAATATGAGGGCGAGACTCGCCCGCTAATTTTCCTGTGACTTCCTGTGACCAAGTACTTTGCTTCTGATTGCTAGAGCGATTCGCATAGTAGTCTTGCATAGTTTGGTCATAGGTTTTAATCGCTTCTAAATCAAGCGCTTGATATTGGTTTTCGTGCAAAATAACTTCGCTTGGTAGCCGCGGTTTTACCTCGGGTTTTTGGTCAGGGTGCCCTAAGCACATACCAAACAGAATTGCGGTATTGCTTGGTAAACCGAGTAGTTCATCCACATGCGCCGCATTGTTTCTTAGACCGCCAATATACACCCCGCCCAGTCCCATAGATTCTGCGGCCAGTAAGCAGTTTTGTGCCATGATGCCTGAATCCACCGCACCGATAAGCGTCAACTCGGTGAAATCTACCTGCACATCCGGTCTGATGGCCGAGTGGCGTTGATAATCAATACAAAACACCAAGAACTCTGCCGCACTTTCAACATACGCTTGGTTACCTGCGTATTGTGCCAGTTGCTTGCGTTTTTCTTTGTCGGTAACGCGGATGATCGACACAACCTGCAATAAGCTCGAAGAAGAGGCAGCTAAGCCCGCTTGAATGATGGTTTGTAACCGCTCACTTTTAATTGGATCTTGAGTGAACTTTCGAATGGAGCAATGGCTGAGAATGGTTTCAATGGTACTGTTCATGATGGCATGACGTCCTTGTTTTTGTTATTCGATAGGGTTACGAACTCACCATAACGGTATTTGCTAAACGCGTAAATCGAAAACCATTATCAATCGTAATTTGCTGCGGGTGAATCCATGACCATCATATTGAGAAACCGCTCAATCTCTAGTTCCCTTGCCAGTGAACCGTGTTAATCTCGCCTAACAAACTAATAACCATATAATGACTCAACCATGAATACCGCTTTGCTGGGAATGTTTATTCCAACTTTCTTTTTTGTTTCGATTACGCCGGGGATGTGCATGACATTGGCGCTGACACTTGGCATGAGTGTGGGCTACAAACGTACCTTATGGATGATGGCCGGAGAGCTTGTTGGCGTAGGGCTGGTGGCAGTGGCTGCGGTACTCGGAATCGCCGCAGTGATGCTCAACTACCCTTGGTTGTTTGTCGCATTGAAGTTGATTGGCGGAGGCTACCTGTTCTATCTGGGTGTTCAAATGTGGCGCTCGCGCGGCAAACTGGCGATTAACGTTGAACAACAAGACTCGGCGCCACAAAGCGATTGGGACTTGGTCGTACAAGGGTTTGTTACTGCGATCGCCAACCCGAAAGGATGGGCATTTATGATCTCGCTGTTGCCGCCTTTTATCGACCAAAATGCGGCTCTTACGCCCCAGTTGATTGTCTTGGTGTCGATCATATTGCTGTTTGAATTTATCTGTATGACACTTTACGCCACAGGCGGCAAAGGCTTAAAGCGTCTTCTTGGTCAATCTCAGAACGTGCGTTTAATGAACCGGATTGCTGGCACATTAATGATGGGCGTTGGTGTTTGGCTACTCGCCAGTTAAGCCATCAATCGAATCCAAGTGTTGGACAATAAAATCGATAAATGCGCGAATGTGAGGTTTCGGGTAGTGAGATGGCTTGTACAGCGCGTAGATTTCATCGCTGCGTTTCTCTCCATAAGAGACCTGCCATTCGGGCAAAATATTAATTAAGGTTCCCTGCTTTAGGTAGGGAGCGACCATCCAATCTGACAGCAGCAACACGCCGCTACCATGCAGTGCGCCTTGCAATATGGGCGAGCCACCTCTTGAGCTAAAATTACCCGTGACTTGAACTTTGTGTCGCTCGTTTTCTCGGCTGAAATACCAATGACACTTCTGCCGCTGCTGGCTAATCAATAAACAATTGTGTCCACTCAGATCGTTTGGCTCAGTGATGGCTGGGTTCGCTTTTAGGTACTGAGGTGATGCGACCAATACGGTGCGGTTAGTGAGGAGTTTTCGTGCCTTTAATCGACTGTCTTTAGGCGTGCCAATACGAATGGCTAAATCGATGTTGTCACTATTTAAGTCGACCACATGGTTATCGAGTTCAAGCTCGATTTGAACTTTTGGATATCGGGCAAGAAACCTTGGGATCAAAGGCGCTAAGAAGGCATTACCAAAGCTCTCAAATGCTGAAATACGCAGTAATCCTTGGGGTTGGCTAGGTGATTGCTTCATTTGATTGACTAACGCATCCGCTTCTTCCACCAGAGATAAGGCTTGATGATGAAAGTAACGCCCTTCGTCAGTGAGAACCAGTTGGCGAGTGCTGCGTTTAAACAGAGTCGTTTGCAGCTTTGCCTCTAGGTTGTCTATGTTTCGTGCCACTGAAGAAGGCGCCATGCTCAGTGCATTCGCCGCTTGAGAAAAGCTCCCCGATTCGACCACCTGATTGAACACTCTAATCAACTCAAACATGCCATGCCTCACCTTTGCGTTTTATGCAAAATTAAACTGCGTTTGGTTGGTATTCTGAAGATATTTGGATTGATGCACAATGAATTTGACTTCACAGAAATGAAAAGGAACGAAGATGAATTCACGAATTAATATTGCCAGTGTTGAACCTAAAGCGCTCAAAGCCATGTTGGAAGTGGAAGGCTATTTGGAGGGCGCGGAGTTATCTACGTCATTAAAGAAACTGATTAAGGTTCGCGCATCGATGGTCAACCAATGTGCTTACTGTATCGAGATGCATGTGGCAGAAGCGGACAATGTTGGCGTGTCTACGCAGAAATTGTTCGCGTTAGCCGCATGGAGAGAGTCCCCATTGTTTAATCCGCAAGAGCGCGCAGTGCTTGCCTTAACCGATGAGATGACGCAGATCGCGCAACACGGCGTTTCTGAGCAAGTGTATGACGCAGCTCTGGCGGAATTGGGAGAACCGCTTCTTGCTCAGGCGATGATGCAAGTCATCATGATCAACGCGTGGAATCGATTTGCAGTGGCGACTCAAATGACGCATGGCTAACCATAGCCGATCAATACTCTTTCCTATCCTCTGAGCCTAGCGTTCAAACGTTAGGCTTTTTGTGTCTTTCTTTTTCAGGCTACGGAGTTTTTAGTTTTGTTATGATATAACATAACCTCAATTGGAAAGGAGAGCGCTGTGCAGATCGAAGAACTCATTGAAAGAGTAAAAGCCGAATGCAAGCAGCAAGGAAAGCAACTGACTGCCAAACGTCAGCTCGTTTTACATGCTTTATTGAAAGCCGATCAAGCGATGTCTGCTTATGAAATTGTTGATTATTGCCAACAAGAAATGGGGCATTCGATTCAAGCCATGTCGGTGTATCGGATTCTGGAGTTTCTAGAGGATCTGAAACTTGTGCACAAGATACAGGCTTCCAATAAGTTTATTGTTTGCGCTCATATTGAGTGCGAGCATGAACATGGCACACCCCAGTTTTTCATCTGCTCAAAATGCAACAAAATCAGCGAACAGATCGTCGATCCTTCTTTGATGTCTGGGTTGCAAAACCATGCCCGCCAACAAGGATTTACCGTGATCCAGCCCCAGATTGAAATCAACTGCGTGTGTGACGAGTGTGTGAAGTCTTCGTAGCCTTTCTCTCCTCTTTTCCGTCCATGAACTCTAAACCTCAAGGAGAGCCGAATAGATCATGACATCGACATTGATTAAAAATGCCCGAATAGTAAATGAAGGAAGTGTACAACGAGCCGATCTTCGTATTGTGGATCAACGTATCGCAAAAATAGATGCGCATATTAAAGCTCAGGCAGGTGATACCATTGTAGACGCTGACGGCGCCTATTTATTGCCCGGAATGATTGATGATCAAGTTCATTTTAGAGAGCCTGGCTTAACCCATAAAGGCACCATTGCATCCGAATCTCGTGCGGCGGTTGCAGGTGGAATCACGAGCTTCATGGAAATGCCTAACGTTGCACCTGCCACGACGACGATTGAAGCGTTGGAAGACAAATTCGCCTTGGCAGCCGAAGCAGCTTATGCCAATTATTCGTTTTACTTAGGAGCGACAGAAGATAACTTAGCCGAAATTAAGCGCCTTGATCCCAAATCGCACTGTGGTGTGAAGGTCTTTATGGGAGCATCCACTGGAAACCTTTTGGTTGAGTCACCAAAAGCGTTGGAAGATATTTTTCGTGAGTCGCCAGTGCTGATTGTGACTCATTGTGAAAGTGGTCCAGTTATCGCAAAAAATAGAGCGCGACGATTAATGGACAACGCGCCTCTTACCATTCATGACCATCCTATTCTCCGCGATGACGAAGCGTGTTACGCCTCTTCGTCGTACGCGGTTAGCTTAGCGAAAAAGTATTCAAGCCAACTTCATGTACTCCACATTACCACCGAAAAAGAGCTGGCTTTATTTGAAGCTGGCCCTGTTGAGGGTAAAAGTATTACCGCAGAAGCTTGTGTTCATCATTTGTGGTTTAGTGCCGACGACTACGCAGAGCGTGGCAATCGAATTAAGTGCAACCCAGCCATCAAACACAACAGCGACCGAGCTGCACTTTTGAACGCGCTATCGACCGGACAAATTGATATTATCGCGACCGATCATGCACCTCACACGCTGGAAGAAAAACAGGTGGAGTACGATCAGGCGCCTGCTGGGTTACCTTTAGTTCAGCATGCGCTGCTGACTTTGTTGGATCATGTTCATCATGGCCGTATGACCATGGAACAAGTGGTTGAGAAAACCGCGCACAATCCAGCTATTCGCTATGCGATTCAAGATCGTGGTTTTATCCGCGAGGGGTACTATGCCGATCTCGTTCTGGTTGACCGTTCGACGACGACCGACGTCAGTGATGAGAACACCCTTTATCACTGTCAGTGGTCACCCTTTGCTGGTCATCAGTTTCACGCTGCCATTAAGCAAACATGGGTCAATGGGCACTCAATGTTTGTGGATGGAAACATCAACCAAGCGCCGGGCAGTGCAATGCGACTGAGTTTTAACCGATAGATCGCGCCATCAATCAAATAGTCCGAGTCGTTGCTCGGGCTGTCTTCACATAGCCGCTATTTGACGACGATGGTTTTTTTCTCTGCCAATGCCATCGCAACATGAGACGAAGCGTAAGCACTTTCATTGATGAAGTGAGGGTAGATATCATGGTCTTTTTCCCAACAGATGTCATAACCAGAGAGTGTCGTCAGTAATGGTTCGCCCGGTTTGACAACGTTGAAGTCTCTGCCACAAATGGTTGGGTGGACCAGAGCGCTTCTCAGCCCGTCTTGCCCAAGCGGTATTGTCACCTCTTCGGTGTAGAAATAGGCGTCGTAATTGCTGAGGCTATCTAGCTGCCCTAGATTGTATTTTTCTAGGTAATCCAATACAAAACTCAGCATCTTTTTCATGTTTTCCAGTACATCAGATTTTAAAGCGCCATGAGCTTGGGCTCCTACCTCGATCATGATCCCATACTTACCTGCCGTGCAAAGGTAGGGTTGCTCCTGCCAAGTTTTCCTATCCTCAAACAGTATGTTTGCCTCCGGCATTCGCTGCTTAACGTAAGCCCCCATGTGTGTGTAAAACGGGTCTTGTGAGAGCAAAATGAGCGTTGCTCCCATATTGCTGGTGGTATTGTGAAGATCGATGACCAGTTGGTTGGCGGTTGTATCTAGGTTTTCTATCCATTGTTGAGCGACACCGTGTTCATGTAAATCAAGTGGCATGGTCTGAGCACGGTCAGAAAAGCATCGATTGAGGTCGGTATCGACATAGCGAACATTCCGTTTTACCGCTTCAGGGTTAGCGATGACGCTTGATGACGAAAAGGTGGTTCGATTTGCATCGAACAAGCGTTCATTGATGAGCTTCTGTAGATATACCCCTGATAGCTCGTTGCCGTGTGTTCCAGCTACGAGTAAAACTTGATTCAATTGTGCCATGCCTTGCTGTTCCTTTGGATTTGTTCACTTACCTAACGCGTAAGCTGAACTGTTTTTTAAGATATGTTATAACATAACAAATGTTACATGCTTGGCCACCAGAAATGAAACACTTTAAAATTCTCGCCTCTGCTGTCGCGATTGCTGCGCTCTCCGTTGCGTTTTTGATTCCTACAGAAGACCCCGAGCCTCTATCACCACCGACAGAAATACAAATAACGCAAGCCCCAGCAACGGTGCCCACAGCCACTAGTGGAGAAGTTCGTGCGCACTATTTTGTTAAAGTCGGAGATACGCTCAGTGATATTTTCTCTGCTTGGGATATTCCCTACACCACGTTGCTAGAAGTGCTATCAGCTGATTCCGTCCATTTGCAACTAGATACCATTCAACCGGGAGATCACTTGGAATTCGTGTTTAAGGGAGAGCAGCGACAGCTAGACTCTTTGACTTATCATGTGAGTATGGTTGAGCATGCTATTTACTCTAGGGATAAAGCGAATCCAGAAACGTTTCAATATCAACTAGACGAGGAGCCTAGCGAGTGGCGTGAGGTACTTTATAGTGGAACCATTGATGGCAGTTTCTCTTTATCGGCGCATAGGATGGGGTTATCGGCCAGTCAAATCGCCAACATCACACGCGTGTTACGAGATAAGGTAAATTTTGCTCGCTCGTTGAGAGCCGGTGACCGCTTCGATGTACTTGTGAATCGTCAATTTCTTGGTGAGCATCCAACTGGAAAAAGTGAAATCCAAGCGATTTCGTTTAACCTGTCGGGCAAAGAGGTCTCTGCATTTCTTGCTAAAGATGGACGCTTTTATGATCGAGATGGAAATAGCTTGGAACGAGCGTTTAATCGCTTTCCGGTTGATTCTCAATATCGCCGTATTACCTCAGCATTTAACCCAAGGCGCAAGCACCCAGTGACAGGTCGAGTGACGCCACATAATGGGACCGATTTCGCCACCCCAGTCGGTGCCCCCATCTATGCGACGGGTGATGGTAAGGTTGTAGGGGTGCGAAATCACCCTTACGCGGGGAAGTATTTAGTCATTAAGCACAACAGCGTGTACACCACGCGTTACCTACATTTAAGCAAGTTCTTGGTTAAGAAAGGTCAAAGGGTAAAGCGCGGGCAAAAAATCGCCTTGTCTGGCGCGACGGGGCGGTTAACTGGGCCACATTTGCACTTCGAGGTATTGGTGCGAAACCGAGCCGTGGATCCGATGAAAGCGGATTTACCTTTGGCGACATCCATATCACCGGACGATAAACCCGAATTTATCGCCCGTATTCACTTTTTTGATCAAAAAGTAGGGAATCAACTTTCTGAAGTTAGCCAGCCATTACAAGGGTGATGATCGGCTGGTTTTATCGCTCAATTTCGCCCTGAAGTTGAGCGAGAAAGCCTTTCATATAATCAGTGCGTCTTTTCGCCTCTTGTTTTGCCGCCGGTGTGTTCATCATGGCTTCAAGTTTAAACAGCTTGTTATAGAAGTGGTCCACTGTGTAGCGTTTGTCATCCAACTCGCGCTGGTGACAAAATGGATCGTCAACGTGATAAAGGCTAGAGCCAAAGCTAGCACTCACTTGCAAACATCGGGCAATTCCGACTGCGCCCAACGCATCCAATCGGTCTGCATCTTGAACGATCTGGGCTTCTAACGTGGTTGGCGCAATATTAGCGCTATAACTGTGGGCGCAAATGGCGTGGTGAATCTCCGCTAGACATTGTTCCGGATAGCCAATGCTCTTCAAAAATTCCGTTGCTTTGTCCGCTGCCATAAGAGAGCTTTTAGCGCGATCAGGGTGATTCTTAGGGAAGGTAAAACAGTCATGCAAATAGGCGGCAGGAAGGACAATGTCAATTTTTCCGCCTTCCTGCGCGCACAATTCGCGAGCGGTTTTGACGACTCTAGCGACATGGCTAAGGTCATGTGCAGGGTCTTGGACCATCTCTTGGCGAATAAATGCCAAAAGCTGAGGTTCGAAGTGTTCGAATGTCGCCATCTTATTGTTCCATAAACGATTATGCAGAGATGGTATCACGACAACTTGTGGCAAGCTGTGTACAAGGTCCTAAAGTGGTGGCGAAGAGGATGGGCAAGTGGTCAGTAATCGAAGTTCGCCTCTTTAGCTCACCAAGGCTTTACTCTATAATTGCCGCGCTTTTATTTGGGTTACCCCTATTACCTTGGACAAATTATGATTTCAAAAAACCAACTTAAATTACTTCGAGCTCTTGGCCAAAAGAAACAGCGCAAAGCGCATGGTCTGTTTTTGGTGCAAGGTGAAAAGAACGTACTTGAGTTGGCTAATAGCTCGCTAACCGTTAAGCAGATTTTTGCTACGCAAGAGTTTCTCGCACAGAACCACAGCGAGCTGAGCGGCTTTGAGTGCATAGAAGCGTCGCTTGATGATTTAACCAAAGCGAGCACGCTGGTCAGCAATAATGCCGCGATTGCGGTGGTTGAAATTCCAAGTGTCGAAACGCCAAAAGCACAGGGCTTAATGATTGCCTTAGATGGCGTGTCTGACCCAGGTAATCTAGGTACCATCATTCGAGTTGCCGACTGGTATGGTATTAAACATATTGTGGCGAGCACCGATTGTGCTGACCCATACAACCCAAAAACCATCAGTGCGACAATGGGTAGCTTTGGGCGTGTGACAGTCAGCCAGCTAGATTTACCAAGCTATTTAGAACAATCTAATCTGCCGGTTTATGGTGCATTCCTAGAAGGTGAAAGCGTGCATAAAACCGAGTTTGCTGCCGAAGGCATTTTGTTGATGGGCAGTGAGTCTCACGGTATTCGCGAACAAGCGGCAAAGTTTGTGACCGATAAGATCACGATTCCAGCCTTTGGCGGTGCAGAGTCGCTGAATGTCGCGATGGCTACAGGCATTATTTTGGATAACTTGCGTCGCCAGCACAGTTAAGCCAAATCAAGATGTTAAAAAAGCGCAGTGATGACCAGTCACTGCGCTTTTTTTGTGCCTACGAAACTCAAATACGTCTTAGCTTGCCTTAATAACGATTTCTTACCGTGTGAGAACGTTATACAGAATGCCACTCAAGCTACTTTTTAGATGTGGAAATTCTTACATAAATTGTTGGATGGCACTGTGGTGCACCGCGCTCTGGTCAGAAAAAGGTTAGACGTGCTCTGTGGAGATAACGATAGTTATAATTTCTATTGATTATTCGTGCTTACTCTTTGATTTTACGAATATTTGAGATCTGAGTTCTGGAATTAGTGATGCTATGTGTGTAAATTCCTGTTTTCAATAAAAATCAATGGCTTAATGATGAATCTATTAAAAATCTCAATTGTTACTCTTAGTGCTGTACTCATGTTTGGTTGTGCGTCTCCTGCTCAAGTTAAAAATATGAAAGTTGATGAGTCCGTAAACCTAGCTTTCGATGAAAACCTAAATAGCGCAATAGAGTTAAACCAGGTTGGTGGTGGTGAAGAAACAAATCCAATGTGGACTTCTGAAATAGGTAATAAAGAATTTGAAGCTGCATTGAAGAGCTCCTTAAAGTCCCAGTATCTTTTGTCCAGAGATAGTCAATCAATCTATGAACTTTCAGCTACATTGATGGAAGTTGAGCAACCTACGTTTGGTTTGGATATGGAAGTTACATCTACGGTTAGGTACATTCTTGTTGAAAAAAGCACAAACCAAATAATCTTTGATGAACTTATTAAAGCGCCATATACGGCAACTTTTGGGGATGCATTTAGTGGTGTCGAGCGTTTAAAAGTTGCCAACGAAGGTTCTGCAAAAAGTAATATAACTAAATTTCTTCAGAAGCTTTCTCAGCTCAAAATTGATAGCACGAAGGTGACGCTGGTAAGCAAGTAATAACAAGGTATTTAAAGGCGAAACCCAACGCGTGGCTCTTTCAGTCTATCGTTGGGTTTCATGTTTATAAGGCAAGTGATAGCTTTGCTCGCACCTTAATGCTGCGTTACATGTTTTCATCAATTCAGGAGTAATTTTATGTCTTACGCTCAGACTAGCTGTCTATGTGGTTCTGTGAAAATCACAGCAGAAAACATCAACCCTAACTTTACAGTTTGTCATTGTCAGTCATGTCGAACTTGGGGAGGTGCTCCATTTTTCGCAGTTAAATGTGGGACACAAGTGAAAATAGAGGGCGAAAACAAAGTTAAAATGTACAAGTCATCCTCTTGGGCTTCTCGTGGTTTCTGCGCAGAGTGTGGTACTCATTTGTTTTACAAGTTCAAAGAAACTGGTGAATACAACATGCCTGTAGGCTTATTTCCAAACTTGGAAGGTTTGAAAATGGACATGCAGTACTTTAGCGACATGCGTCCAAGTTACTACTGCTTTTCCAACGAAACCAAGGAAATGACGACAGCAGAAATCATGGCTTACTTTGCGGACAAGGTTTAACCAAACATATAACAAAGCGTTGCATATAAGGAGAAGTTAAGTGGTAGAAAGGATGACTTACGACAGGCTACCTCAAATCGCAGGGCCTTATGTTCATGCAGCAAAGCACAACAAAACACTTTATGTCTCCGGGCTTACAGCTTATGGAACAGGTGCTCAAACGTCTGGTTTAATAGAGCAGACTCAAGAGATTCTCGGACAACTCTCAGAAATCCTTAAGGTAGAAGAACGCTCAAAAAGTGATCTAATCAAACTCACTATTTTCGTTCGCGACATGTCTATGTTAGGTAGTATCCGAGAGCTTCTATTTGATTTCTATGACGGTCACTTGCCAGCATGTTCTCTGGTAGAAGTGTCCAAACTGATTCATTCTGATTTGCAGATAGAAATCGAGGCTATCGTAGGACTGTAAGCGGATTGAAGTGGGACGACACGCATCATAGCAAGTATCTCTTTGCGTATAACCACTAAAACGAAAAGAGGGCTGACAACCACTGTCAGCCCTCTTTGTGTTTCTCGTTATGTGCAGAATGGTGCTCGTTACTTCTCAAGCATGCCTAACTTATCAGGCACACCATTCCACTTTTCTGCTTCATCCATCGCAGGCTTCACTTCGGTTTGTACTGGCCAAAGCTCCGCTAACTCTGCATTGAGTTCAATGTAGATTTTTTGGTCCTCTGGCACTTCATCTTCTTGGAAGATCGCGTGGGCGTCACACTCGTCAACACAAAGACCGCAATCAATACACTCGATTGGATTAATGACCATAAAGTTTGGCCCTTCATGGAATGCATCTGCCGGACATACAGCGACACAGTCAGTGTATTTACATTGGATACAGTTATCGGTTACGACAAACGCCATGATGGGTCTCTTATCTTTAGTCAAAATTAAGGAATGGGATAATACTCATCCCCTGCCAAAATTCAATATGTTTGATTTAGTATGACAGACAAATCAATTTCTCGTAAAATGCGCGCCATTGTGAGCTGACCGCCTCTCAAGCGGTTTTGGCTAAGACACCTATCTATACGAGACATCTACATGATACGTTTAAACGAAATCAAACTTCCTCTTGATCATGAGGAAGAGGCGCTGACCTCTGCCATCACCAAGAAACTTGGTATCTCTGAAGACCAAGTCATCTCTTACAATGTTTTCCGTCGTGGTTACGATGCTCGTAAGAAAGCCAATATTCTCCTTATCTACACGCTAGACGTGATCGTTGAAAATGAAGCTGCATTGTTAGAGCAGTTCGTGAGTGACCCGCACGTGAAAGAAACGCCAGACATGGAGTACAAGTTCGTCGCGAAAGCGCCTGAAAATCTCACAGAGCGTCCAGTGGTTATTGGCTTTGGTCCATGTGGTTTGTTTGCTGCGCTGATTCTTGCCCAAGCAGGCTTTAAACCTATTGTGGTAGAGCGTGGTAAAGAGGTGCGTGAGCGTACGAAAGATACCTTCGGCTTCTGGCGTAAGCGCACACTCAACACGGAATCAAACGTTCAGTTTGGTGAAGGTGGTGCAGGTACGTTCTCCGACGGTAAACTTTACAGCCAAGTCAAAGATCCAAACTTCTATGGCCGCAAAGTGATCACTGAGTTTGTTGAAGCTGGCGCTCCAGAAGAAATTCTCTACGTAAGTAAGCCGCACATCGGTACGTTCAAACTGGTCACGATGATCGAGAAAATGCGCGCGAAAATCATCGAACTGGGTGGTGAAATCCGCTTTAGCACTCGCGTCGATGATATCCATATGGATGGCGATCAAATCACTGGTTTAACGCTGTCTAACGGCGAAGAGATCAAATCTCGTTACGTGGTACTTGCGGTTGGCCACAGTGCGCGTGATACGTTTGAAATGCTCCACGATCGCGGCGTGTATATGGAAGCAAAACCTTTCTCGGTTGGCTTCCGTATCGAACATAAACAGGCGATGATCGATGAAGCGCGTTTCGGACCAAATGCGGGTAACCCAATCTTAGGCGCGGCAGACTACAAATTGGTTCACCACTGTAAGAATGGTCGCACGGTTTACAGCTTCTGTATGTGCCCAGGTGGTACGGTAGTGGCGGCAACGTCTGAAGAAAATCGCGTGGTAACAAACGGCATGAGCCAATACTCTCGCTCAGAGCGTAACGCCAACGCGGCTATCGTGGTTGGTATCGACCCAGAGCGTGACTATCCAGAGCATCCACTCGCAGGTATCGAGTTGCAGCGTAAACTTGAATCTGGTGCCTATGTACTGGGCGGCGAAACGTACGATGCGCCAGCGCAGAAAGTGGGTGACTTCCTGAAAGGTCGCGATCCAAGTGAGTTAGGTGATGTGCAACCGTCTTTCACGCCGGGTATCCACCTAACGGACATCTCGAAAGCGCTACCGGATTTCGCAATCGAAGCGATTCGTGAAGCGATTCCTGCGTTCGATAAAAAGATCAAAGGCTTTGCGAGTGCCGATGCTCTGTTAACGGGTGTTGAGACTCGCACGTCTTCTCCTGTGTGCATCAAGCGCGGTAAAGACTTTCAGAGTGTTAACCTGAAAGGCTTCTACCCTGCAGGTGAAGGTGCAGGTTACGCGGGTGGTATTTTGTCTGCGGGTATCGATGGCATCAAGGTGGCGGAAGCGCTATCTAAAGCTATGGTCGAAGACGCGGCAAGCGCATAATTGTATTGAGATTAAAAAGGCCCACTAGCGAAAGCTGGTGGGCCTTTTTTATGCGTATTGAGTTTTATACCTTCAACATGAAGTGTTCGCTATCTCTGATAGTGATAACACTACTAATTACTCGGTGATTCAAACTTAGTGTTGTAAGTAGGCGTTAAGCATCCACATCAGTTTTTCTTGCTCACGGATGTAGTCACCCATCAATGCAGCGGTACCTTCATCCTCAGCATCCCCCGCATTTTGCAGGATCTCACGCTGTTTTAGAAGTAAAACGCTAAAGCCTTGCACCAGACCTTGCACGCACTCCTCACCAGACGTCGCGTTTTGATGCTCTTTGATTTCACTGATTTCCAAGTAATTGCTAAAGGCATGCGCAGGAGTGTGTCCTAACGTCAGAATACGCTCTGCAAGTTCATCAATTTTTGTTTGTAGATCCGTGTAGATCTCTTCAAATTTCACATGGAGTTCGAAGAATTGTTGACCTTTGATGTTCCAGTGGTAGCCACGTGAATTCATGTACAACACTTGGTAATGCGCGAGTAGCTGATTGAGCTGCTGAGCTAGCTGTGCTGATTGTTCATGATCTAGACCAATTAAGCTTACCTGTTTGTTCATCATTTTGCTCCTCGGAGATGGTATCAATCTGCAGTAATGAGCCAATAGTTCACGGTGATTGATACAAAGTTTTAAAAGTGCTTTGCAGTATTTGCTGCCGATAGAGACATACTACGATTCATCTTTAGAGAAGAAAATTTGGTTTTATCTATGACTTAAATAGTTAAATCCAATGAGAGAACGGGTAAGTGTCGCATTATTATCAAACAAAAACTTCATCGAAGTCCTTTCTATTCAAAGCTCCAAGAGAATCCAACCCCGTAGCTCCCGTAAGGATCGCTGTGGTAGTAAGTCTTCACATTGCTATCTCCCAAATCATACTCCGTCACGTAACAATCTGTGCTGCCATGGCCTGCTGACATGCCACTGCCACTGAATGGTCGGCTGGTGGAACCGTAGCAGTCGTGTCCAGCAAACCCTTGTTGGCCGGGTAGGCTAGATGGACTGTCGAGCTTGCTCATCGAGTCGATCAGGTAGTTATTGGCCTCGATGCTTTTTAACAACGCATCATCTGCCATTGCAGAGCAAGAGAACAAAATCATTAAGGTGCTCAAGGCGGAGTGTTTTAGTGACATAGGGACCTCAAATAATCAATGGTTGAGCTAAATTTGATTTATAAGGTAAATGTTAGTGTCGATTAAATCAATAAAAAATTATCGTAAAACGATAATTTTTTATTGTTTATTTATGGTTTGGCCACTAATATACACATGAATTATTTGTTATGAGGCTTACTATGTCGCACCAATCCATTAGTACTTTTAGTCGTAAGTTGCTTATTTTGTTTTGGTTTTCTTTCTTTTTCGTCGCTGCACTTGATACCACTTTATGGTTTAGCGCCACCATGTTTAACGCGCAATGGTTCACCGCAGGCTTCCCTGTTGAGGTGGAGTTACCCTTGTCGGTCACTCGCTCATTGGTCGGGTATATCCCGAGTATGTTCTCTGCATTTTTGACAATGGCGATGCTGTGGCAGTTGATCGTGTTGTTCAGACTCTACGAGCAAGGCCAGATTTTTGAGCAGAAAAATGCCTGCTGTTACAAGAAACTGAGTTACTTATTGATCGCAACTCCTTTTATTGGTGCGTTGAGTGACCTACTGCTTAGCCTCGCTTTATCGTACAATGGCGAGTCTTGGTACTTTTCGGTACAAGTCGATGACGTGGACATCACAATGATGGTAATCGGTCTTATTGTCCGTGTTATCGCGGTGGTAATGGAAAGAGCAGCAGAACTTCAAGAAGAAAGTGAGCTGACGATTTAACGGAACAAATATGGCGATTGTAATCAATCTTGACGTAATGTTAGCCAAACGGAAAATGCGCTCAAATGAGTTAGCAAAACGGGTGGGCATTACCGAGCAAAACTTGTCGATACTGAAAAACGGGCGTGCGAAAGCGGTAAAGCTGGCGACGCTGGAAGCTATCTGCAAGCATCTCGATTGCCAACCCGGGGATATTTTGGAATATGTGCCAAGCACTGAAGAGATAGAATCTCTCTAATTGGTGATGATTCCATTGATAACACAAGGCCAGAGTCAGACTCTGGCCTTGTGTTTTTTGGCTATACCATTTGGTTTTAAAGCTGCTCCATAATCTGCGAGATTTCGTGTTGCCACTGTTTTTGCATCGCTGGTTTTTGATGCTTGGGTTTCCGCCCTAAATCGGCTTCCAGCAAGCTTTCCAGTTCCAACAGTCTTTCCAGAATTTGCTCTTCGGATTGCTCATCGGCGCTTGTTTCGGCTTCAACGACCCCAGCATCGTTTACATGATGCGACATGGCTGATTTGGGAGCAGTATCAGTTACGCGTTGATACACTTCTTCCGCGCTTAAATACTCCGTCAGTAAGCCATTTTCAATAAACCAGAATCGATTACAGCTCTGCTCTATCAGGCTTCGGTCGTGACTCACCAATAAGGCGGCACCCTCGAAGTTTTGCAAAGTTTCAATCAGCTCTTCTTTGCCTTCCATATCCAAATGGTTGGTCGGTTCATCTAAAAACAAAATGTGATAACGAGCGAGGGTTAAGCCCACAAACAGCAGCCTTGCTCGCTCTCCACCACTTAGACTGACGACTTTCTGTTCGTGTCTTGCGTACTCGAATCCTGCACCAATTAGCGAACGTTTTGCCTGTTCACTGCTTATGCTGGCAAACGACTGCAACGCATCTGTGATGGAGTGAGCATCGTCGAGTTGCTTTAGGGATTGATCGTAGTAACCCAAGCGGCAGCGGTCGTGGAAAGTTACACTCTCATGTTGGTTGCCTAGGTCGGTTTGGATGGCTTCATACTGACGATAAAGCAGATTCAACAAAGTCGATTTACCGCAACCATTACTGCCTAGAACAGCAATTCGGTCGCCACTTTTTACGCGCATTTCTGCCATATCAAACAAATGATAATCACTGTTTGGTGGCGTTACCGAGAAAGGCAAAATTTCTAACAGTCGATTTGCTGGCATTGACTCACCTTGAAGTTGTAGCGCCCACGGTGTGCCTTCTGTCAGCTCGGTCTGCTCTTCCTCTAAACGTTCTTTGCGCGCAAACATGGTCTTAGCTTTTCGAGCAAGATCTTCGTTGTCGTAGACTTTGCCCCAAGTAGCTAAACGCTTGGCGCTTTTCTCGATTCGGTCGATCTCTTTCTGCTCGCTGGCATGGCGAAGTTGATCGGTTTCATCTTTCTCTTTCAATGCTTGTCTTGCTTGAGAACAAGGCAAAGAGAAATGATGCAGAGACCGATCTCGCATGACCCAAGTGGTGTTGGTAACGCGGTCGAGTAAGGTTTGATCGTGAGATACCAACACGAATGAGCCTTTCCAGTTTGATAAGAATTGCTCTAACCAAAGGAGCGAGGGCAAGTCCAAGTGGTTACTCGGCTCATCCAGAAGCAGTAAGTCAGGTTGATGGACAATCGCACGTGCAAGCAGGAGTCGCATTTGCTGACCTCCGCTGCAATTCTCAACCGGCATTTGTCGTTCTGTGGTCGAAAATCCTAGTTCATCCAATAAGAGTTCGGCGCGCCAAATCTCATCATCGGATAAAGAGTCTGCTAACGCATCTAAGACAGAATGTCTGTTTAAAGATTCAGGTAAATGCTGCTCAACATAACGCATCAAACATGAACTGGCTTTGGCAACCGTGCCTTGGCTTGGTTCAAATTGACCGCTAAGCAGTTTGAGTAGGGAGCTTTTACCACAGCCGTTATGACCGATAAGACCAATTTTGTCGCCACGATGAATCGTAAACGTCAGATCTTTGAAGATGGGTGTTGCTGTGTGAGAAAGGGTTAGTGATTGTGCAGTTAAAAAAGTACTCATAATGTTCTCAAGAATTTTGGGCGTAAGACGCCATTGTCATAGCTGACAATAATTCTTCGAGCTTGAGGGATAGTACTCGGGACGTGTTTTCGTCGAAAGGTAATTATTCGCTCAAGTCGAGATTATCGCAGCGCGAAATCTGAAACTCTTGAGCGGTCCTTCATGCCATAAAAACGTGGGTTGATTGAACACCACAAAGACATAAATTCCTCCTTAATTTCGTTGTAAGTGTTGCCACTTTTGGTGATTCGATGGGGCTGAGTCTAGCGGCAGATGAACCAATATGCAGCTTAAAGGCTAAATTTTGCCCGCCGGTTCATATTAATCAGAGAATAAGTACTCATTATGTATAAAAAAGCACCGACATTGCGGTGCTTTTGTTTGAGTGCGAAATGGCGCTCAGTATTTTGTTAGCGATTAGAACTTCGCCATAAATGATTTCGTCAGTGGTAGGCGGAAATCTTTGCCCATCATTTCATAAACGTTGAATGTCACCGTGTTCCAGTTTTCTTCAAAGTTGTATTCGAACACGCTGTCACCCGTATCCAAGCTTTGTGTCATGGTCCACTCTGTTGCGTAACTAGACATACCATTGCCGTTGCCAAAGTCTTTGTATGGCGCATCCGCAGGCACACGGTAAGGAACTGTCGACAGCTTCATCATACCGTTGGTGATGCTGGTTGGCTCCGTGAGTTTGCTCATAAAGTAGCTCGCGTGAACAAAGCGACTGTGTGAGTTACCGTTGCCGATGGAGCCATAGTCAGTATCACGACTCGCGTTTTCCCACATTGGTTGAACCTTCTTGCGCATTTCGATGTGTTCCTTCATCGAAGGGTCGTTAGTCATCACCATCGCTTCTTCGCCGCGATAGGTATTCAAGCCGTCTTCATCCATTTCAATCACTAGGCGATCACCGCTCTTATCCGTGACAGACCAGTGAAGTTTGATTTCAACGGGCATGCCTTCCATAGGGATAGTCGCGTATTCCAATGTTGGTAGCGCTTTAACCACGTCATCTACCGTTGCGTAGTTAGCAAGTAGGTATTCAGCGATGGTAAATTGCGTGACTTCTGAACCTGTTTCCGCGTTTTTCATGGTCATATCTGGATAGAACAGCGCGTTGACTTGCATGCCCTCGCTGTTTACACCATCGGCAACCAGTTCACCATAAGCCAGTACCGCAACCATGTCGTATTTCACCGTATAGGTATTGTCTAGACCATTACCTTGAAGCGAACGAACGTCGCCTTTGTTGATCGTACCTAGCACAGGTGAGGTTGATTCCATCCAATCCATCGTTCTAGAAGTGAAAGTGCCCAAGTCGGTATTCCATGCGACTGAGGTACAAGCGTGCGCTACACCAGTAGTAAGAGTGCCAGCAAGAAGGGCCAGGGTGATTGCTTTCAATTTCATAGTAACTCCGATTCATGTTTAGGAACGATTTGGAGTGTACGGTGGAAAACAAAAATACCTAAATCACGTTATGAGTATTCAATCCTCACTTGGAATAGTGTGAGTGTGACTGTGTTCTTTAAACAGTCGAATCAATTCTCGCGTAACAGGGCCTGCTAAGCGGTTGTGTTGCCAAAGGTTGATAGGAAACTGAAGCACGGCATGGAGTTCGTCTATCTCAATGGTCTGTAATTGCTGGGTGGCTAAAAGATCCTCCACGCAATGGGTAGGGACAATTGCCCATCCATCACCTGCGACTAACAGGTTTTTGAGCACATTCACACTTTCAATTTGTTGAGCGAGATTCGATATCGTCAATGTTTGTGCGATGCCAGTATGGTGAAAATCTGCCATCAATAGTTGTCTTGCTCGCTTTAGAGAGGTGAGGTCAACAACCTGATGTTGCTTAATAAATTCGCTGGTGGCACAAACAACAAAAGGAAGATTGAGCAGATAGGTGTAGCTGAATGCTGTCGTGGCATTACCCGTTGGAACGAGCATGACAGCAAGGTCTGCGGCGTCTTGTTCGAACAGCGCTTTCGTTTCGTGATTGTTTTTGTGAAGCCAGTTCACTTTGACTAGCGGAAATTTTTTGCGTATTCCAATCATTACATCTTGAATCAGTTTTCCCGGTACCAATTCACTATGGCAGATAGTAATTTGGCTCTCATTCCCTTGTTCGGTGCTCTGACAAAGACGCTCAAAAGACTTGGTCGTTTCCGCGAGGTTTTTAGCATGTTGATACAGTGCTAAGCCTTCTTCCGTCAATTGAGGATAGCGTGTCGAACGGTCAAACAAGGTCATGTTGATTTCAATTTCGAGGTTGGTGATCACCTGACCAAGCGTCGTGCGATGCTTATTTAATTGTTTTGCTGCTGCGCTAAAGGAGCCACATTCGGCAACAGCGACAAAGGCGGTGACTTGCTCATAACTGATGTGCATGATGGTTTGGTCCTACAAAAGTGTCTTATTCAAACCTAATGTAAGACGCAAACAGAGTCCAGATAGAGAAGAACAAGTTGTGATGAGTTTACTTATCTCAACACTCGCTCAACTTGCTCAATAACATACGAATCTTCTAGCGCTTTACCCAACATCAATTGATGGTTCAGTAGTCCTAGCATAAGGGTATAAAGCGATTCTTTGTGTTGCGCTGAAACGTAATTTTCTAGCATCGTCATGTACTTTTGATTCGCAAGTAACATGCATGGATCGGTAGCTAAGTTTTCTTGCCCAATCACATCAATGTAATCAGAGACAAGCTTCATTTCTTGGAAGAAACGCGGAGCCATTTGCTGGAAGATCAATACGAAGTTTTCGACTTGTTGCTCTGTATTCGCTTCACTTGAGTTTAGTCTGTCTGCTAGCACTTCTGCATCAAAGTTGACGATGGCCTCTGTTGCGGCTTTGAACAGTTCATCCTTACTTTTGTAATAGTGATAAACCGCACTTTTGCTCATTCCTAACTGTTCGCACAGTTGTCTCATACCAATATTTTTGTAACCGAACTCAAGGAACACTTCAGTTGCTTTTAAGGCAATTTCTCTACGTCTGCTTTCATGATCGACGATCTTCGGCATGGTTTTCTTCTCAGCTTTTGTTAGCGCAATGCCCCGCAGTATAACACAAGGTCCTTTATTTAGACCGAGTGGACAAAAAAATCTTTACCTAGCTCTTAAACCGTACTAATTTAAAAAGACCATCTGGTCTAAATAAGGTTTGACATGAAAACGCTTCCTAGGATTTTAATTGCAGGCTCTACTGGATATTTAGGTTCGCATATTGTTGAGCTACTGACGTCTGAGCAGGTCGAATTTAAAGCGTTGGCGAGAAACAAAACTAAACTCCTTGCGATGGGCTTACAAGAGTCGCAGGTAGTAGAAGCTCAGGTGACTCACCCCGATGAGATAAAAGGTGTTTGTGACGGTGTCGATGTTGTTATCTCATGCTTGGGCATTACTCGCCAACAAGATGGATTAGGCTATTTGGATGTCGACTACCAAGCAAATTTGAACTTGCTTGAAGAAGCAGAGCGAGCAGGGGTCGGTAAATTCATTTACATCTCTGCGTTTAATGCTCAGAGATACCCTCAAGTTCGTTTGCTAGAGGCGAAAGAACGCTTTGCGAATCGGCTTTTACAGTCAACAAAATTAACCCCTTGTGTGATTCGCCCGAACGGCTTTTTCTCTGATATTACCGAGGTGTACAACATGGCGAAATCAGGTCGAGTATTTACTTTTGGTGATGGTGACAACTTGCTTAATCCCATTCACGGAAAAGATTTGGCGAGATTTTGTGTAGAAGCGATTGAGCGCAATGACACAGAATTAGATGTTGGTGGCCCAGATGTTTTGTCTGTCAATGATATTGCTCGGCTCGCGTTCAAATCTCAAAGTAAAGCGGAGAAAATTACGCACCTACCGGACATTCTGCGCAGAGTCGGGTTGTCGTTAGTGCGTCACTTGCCGGAGAAATTTGGCGGTCCTGCCGAGTTTTTCTTGACGATGTTGGGGCGCGATAGCATCGCTCCTACATATGGCGTTCACACGCTTGATGATTACTTTAATGCGCTTTCTAGCTGTGAGTAAGTTTGGGTGGGGAATCGTTAGCTTAAACTACAAAGGCACTGCAGAATCACAGTGCCTGTAGGTTCTCTAGCTAGTTAAATCGCTTTTACCCCCATATTAAACAGGGTAAAGCTGTACATATCGGCATAAAGGTCGATCACCTTGCTGGTCGGGGTGCCCGCGCCATGGCCAGCGTCGGTTTCGATTCGAATCAACCTAGGTTGTTGACCAAACTGCTTAGATTGCAATTCTGCGGCAAACTTATAAGAGTGGGCTGGTACAACGCGGTCATCGTGATCACCGGTGGTAATCATTGTTGCCGGGTATTCAACCCCCGCTTTCACGTTGTGCACAGGAGAGTAGTTTTTCAAATACTCGAACATCTCTTTGTTTTGATCGGCGGTGCCGTAGTCATACGCCCAGCCAGCACCTGCGGTAAACGTATGGTAGCGAAGCATATCCAGTACCCCCACCGCTGGTAGAGCCACTTTGAACAGCTCTGGACGCTGCGTCATTGCGGCGCCAACGAGGAGTCCGCCATTGGAACCTCCGTGAATGGCGAGTTTGTCTGACGAAGTGTAACTTTCATCAATCAGGTATTCTGCCGCGGCAATGAAATCATCAAATACGTTTTGCTTTTGTAGTTGTGTGCCTGCATTGTGCCACGCTTTGCCATACTCGCCGCCACCACGAAGGTTGGCTACCGCGTAGATACCGCCAAGCTCTAACCACGCTGCGCGGCTTGGGCTAAAGCCAGGGGTTAAGCTGACGTTAAAGCCGCCGTAGCCATACAGAATGGTTGGTGCTGTGCCATTGAGTTTGATGCCTTTTTTGTAGGTCAAAATCATTGGTACTTTGGTGCCATCTTTCGAGGTGTAGAAGACTTGCTTAGACTCAAACAGATCGGAGTCGAATGGCGCCGCTGACTCATGATAAACGCTGCTCTCGCCCGTTTTGATGTTCAGCTTGTAGGTTGTGCCCGGCATCTTGTAGTTGGTAAAGGTGTAGTAAAGCTCGCTTTCGTGCTCTTTAGCGCCAAAGCCGTGAGCGCTACCGATGTCAGGCAGAGCAATATCGCGAATGAATTTGCCATCCATGTCGTATTGTTTGACTTGTGAAGTCGCATCTACCATGTATTGCGCAAACAAATTGCCACCTGCGGTGGAGACGTTGAGCACGTGCTTGGTTTCTGCGATCACGTCTTGCCACTGCTCAGGTTGCGGCTTGGCAAGATTGAACTTCGCAACACGCATATTTGGTGCGTCGAGGTTGGTCTCGACGTATAGGGTGTCACCTTGCGAGTCGATGATCCAAGTGTCTGAATCGGTATGATCCAACACAGTAACGAGCTCGCTATCTGGCTTGGTTAAGTCTTTCACGTAGAGTTTGTTGCCCGACGTCGATTCCATCGCGCCTATCACCAAGTAGCGACCATCTTCAGTGGTGTATCCTGCCACGTAGCGATGTTTCTCTTGATCTGTGCCACCGAATACAAGCGTATCTTCACTTTGCTTGGTGCCCAGTTTGTGGAAGTAGAGCTTGTGTTGATCGGTTTTTGCTGATAGCTCACTGCCTTCTGGTTTATCGTAACTTGAGTAGTAAAAACCTTCGTTGTTGAGCCAGCTAATGCCGCTGAACTTTACATCAACCAAGGTTTCACCAATCTGTTGTTTGGTTTCTGTGTCGAGCACAATCACTTTGCGCCAGTCACTGCCGCCCTCAGATATGCTGTACGCGAACAGAGAGCCGTCTTTAGAAAAACTTGTTCCACCCAGCGAGGTTGTGCCTTCTTCGCTAAACGTATTTGGGTCAAGGAAGACTTCAGGCTCGCCGTCGCCAAGCTGGCGATACAGAACATCTTGATTCTGAAGACCATCATTTTTGTAGAAGTAGGTGTATTTCCCTTCTTTGAAAGGGCTGCCCACTTTTTCATAGTCCATCAACTGGGTAAGGCGTTTCTCGATTTGGTCGCGAAACGGAATTTGGCCGAGATAGTCGTTGGTGACTTTGTTCTGAGCTTCAACCCAGCCTGCGGTCTCTGCGCTGCGGTCGTCTTCCAACCAACGGTAAGGATCTTTGACGGGAGTGCCAAAGTATTCGTCCACCACGTCCACTGTTTTGGTGTTCGGATATTGTATTGTCATCTGCTGTACCTGTTGTTGTTCGGTTTGATTTGCAAGTGCGGTTGGTATGCTTCCGCCAAGTAAGACTGAGGTCGCCAGAGCTAAGGCCTTTAAATGCATAGCCTTTCCTTTTGCTGATGGATTTTATAAATAGGAATGAGACTCTACTACATTTCACTGCTTAGAGGCGAATTGTATGGTGAAGTTCTCTGGACTCTGTGAAAAAAGCCGAAAAAACAACGAGAACATTGACCAATTAGGTATCGAAATGTATCGACCTCCTGTTTTGCAAAGAATTGAGTAAGCAACGCAATGAGTAGGTGCTTACTCGCTTATATTCTATGTCTTATTTGGCTTGCTGCATTTCCACCAAACCGCCCGCGTTGTGAAGGTTGGTAAAGCCTTGTGATTGAAGATAACGGAAGGCTTGACCAGAGCGATTACCACTGCGGCAATACAGTACAATCTGGGTATCTTTGTCGATGTTGGCAAAGTGTTTGTCCAGCTCTGACAGCGGGTAGTTCTTGGCGTTATCTAAGTGGCCAGCGGCAAATTCCTGAGGTGTGCGGACATCAACAATCACTGCGCCTTGTTCAATCCACTCCCAACCGATATCAGCCCGCTCTGATGCCACCACCGATGGCGCAACAAAACTCAAGCTCAAACAAGTCAATACAATAGCAATTTGGTTTTTCATTCTTCTTAGTACCCTTTTGGCAACGGTCTGACACTGATTATACGTGCTGTTAGGTTGGGGCGATGAGGGGAGGATCTAACTCTGCTGCTTCAATATCCGTTGTTACTGAAATTTCGATTATTAACTTTAATTACAACGATAAATATTTTTTATCAAAATTGACCCTTGAACTTGTTTTTCGTGACCCTATTTATTTTACCGAAAGCGAGTTGACCCATTCGCAAATCAATCAATTGTCTAACCCTGTCTTTTATTTTTGGTACTAAGTAGGAGGCACTTCAATATGAAAATTCGTCCTTTAAATGACAAGCTGCTTGTTGAACGACAAGAAGTGGAAAACAAATCTGAAGGGGGGATTGTTCTCACTTCCCAATCTGTCAAAAAGTCCAACCGAGGCAAAGTTATTGCCGCGGGCCTAGGTAAACGTCTTGAAAATGGTGAGCGCGCTGCGATGGAAGTTAAGGTTGGCGACCACATCATCTTTAATGACGGATACGGTGTGAAAACCGAAAAGATAGATGGGACCGAATATTTAATTCTGTCGGAATCTGATGTGTTAGCTATCGTCGAGTAATGGTTTTTGGTCGTTTTAAGGAGATAAATCATGGCTGCTAAAGAAGTCTTATTTGCGAATGACGCACGTCAAAAGATGCTTACAGGGGTTAACCTGCTTGCCGATGCCGTAAAGGTGACGCTTGGGCCGAAAGGTCGCAATGTGGTGCTGGATAAATCGTTCGGCTCGCCGACCATCACCAAAGATGGTGTTTCGGTTGCTAAAGAGATCGAGCTAAAAGATAAGTTTGAAAACATGGGTGCGCAGATGGTCAAGCAGGTGGCATCCAAAGCGAACGATGAAGCAGGCGATGGCACCACAACGGCCACGGTATTGGCGCAAGCGTTTATTAACGAAGGGCTTAAAGCGGTCGCATCGGGCATGAATCCGATGGATCTAAAACGCGGTATCGATAAAGCAACCGAAGCGGCAGTAAGCAAGTTGCGGGATATGTCGAAACCATGCAGTGATAAAGAATCGATCACGCAAGTGGGCAGTATTTCCGCTAACAGCGATCGAGCGATTGGTGAAATCATTGCTGAGGCGATGGAAAAGGTGGGGCGTAATGGCGTTATCACCGTTGAAGAAGGTCAAGGCCTAGATAATGAACTGTCCGTGGTCGAAGGTATGCAGTTTGACCGTGGCTATCTATCGCCATACTTTATTACCAACCAAGATAGCGGTACTGTCGAGCTCGACAATCCTTACATCCTGTTAGTGGATAAAAAAGTCAGCAATATTCGTGAACTGCTCCCTGTGTTGGAAGCAGTGGCTCAGGCATCTCGCTCGCTATTAATCATCGCGGAAGATATTGAAGGCGAAGCGCTTGCGACATTGGTTGTGAACAACATGCGTGGCATCGTTCGTGCGAGTGCGGTGAAGGCGCCTGGCTTTGGTGATAACCGTAAAGCGATGATGGAAGATATTGCTGTCCTTACTGCGGGCACGGTGATTTCTGAAGACCTCGGCCTAGAGCTTGAGAAAACAACGCTTGAACAACTGGGTTCGGCGAAGAAAGTGACCATCACAAAAGACGCGACCACCATTGTGGGCGGCGCTGCAGAGGCGAGCACCATTGCTGACAGGGTCGCATCGATTGAGAAGCAAATCGAAGCAACCACCTCTCAATACGACAAAGACAAGTTGCAACAGCGCATTGCGAAACTGTCTGGTGGCGTTGCGGTGATCAAGATTGGTGCTGCGACCGAAGTCGAGATGAAAGAGAAGAAAGATCGTGTTGATGATGCGCTTCATGCGACCAGAGCGGCGGTTGAAGAGGGCATTGTCGCTGGTGGCGGTGTAGCTCTGACCAAAATTGCGAAAGAGCTTTCTGATCTGCGCGGTGACAACGACGATCAAAATATGGGGATTCGTGTGGCGATTCGTGCCATGGAAGAGCCATTGCGTCAGATTGCCATCAACGCAGGTGATGAAGCGTCTGTGGTTGCCAATGCGGTTAAAGCGGGTGATGCCGAATACGGCTACAACGCTGCGACTGGTGAATATGGCAATATGATTGACATGGGCATCCTTGACCCAGCCAAAGTGACGCGTTCAGCATTGCAATTC
Source organism: Vibrio sp. NH-7 (assembly GCF_053643215.1). NCBI lineage: Bacteria > Pseudomonadati > Pseudomonadota > Gammaproteobacteria > Vibrionales > Vibrionaceae > Vibrio > Vibrio sp. NH-7. The sequence goes on from NZ_CM132188.1 coordinate 84,544, forward strand.
GCCGCATCGGTTGCAGGTCTAATGATCACTACTGAGGCAATGGTGTCGGATTTGGTAGAAGACAAAGAACACGATAAGTAATGGTCTTACTTAAATAATATAAGTCTTTGAGCCTACAGTTAGCGGGCTTGTAAACCCGCTAACTTACCGTGTTGAGGTGAGTGTTATGGTCCGTTTACCCGCGTTTTCGTTCTCAATATCAGGTCGTGGTGAAGCGTCATCTGATTGGCCGGCTTCACTGAATTTCCCTCTCGTTCCATCCGGGCAGGAGTTCTCGATTATGGGAGCCTTGCCACGTAAGCCGACCGTGATGATTTTCACGATTGATCTGTCACAGGTATTGCGACAAAGCGCGCCGTCTCGGGTCATTCACTAGTTTGAGCAGCCAACCGATGTTGGCTGCTTTTTTTAGTTCTCATATCCAATGGCGTTCTAGCTTCATCAACATCTCATCTATGTACTATAACTATAAGATTCCTAGATGGTTTTCGGTAAGAGGTTTCGATGAGTGTGGCGATTCAAGATCAGATCCCCAACAACCACTGCTACGGCTGCGGAACTTTGAACGAGCAGGGCTTGCAAATCAAAAGTTATTGGCAATCTGACAGCGAAGCAAACTGCAGTTTTACTCCCTCTCATCATCATTGTGCTGGCCCCACCCACTTTCTAAACGGTGGGATCATTTCCACCATTATTGACTGTCATTGTGTGTGTATGGCGATCGCGAAAGGTTACGAGTTGCAGGGGCAAATGGTAGGCATTGGTGCTCCGGTTTGGTATGCGACAGGCAGTCTTGAGGTTTCTTTCTTAAAACCCGTTTCTATTCATCATCCCGTTCAGCTCGTGGCTCGCGTTTTAGAAGCCTCAGATAAGAAGATCACCATAGAATGCGAACTCTACTCGCAATCGCAAGTCTGTTGCCGAGCTAATGTGGTGGCGGTAAGAGTTCCGAATTCGTGGTTTGAGTCTTCTTTAGATACTAAGTAATTAGATTTGAACCATTATTTGGTGCGGTTTGCCACACAATTTCATTCAACTCAAGTGGATATAGCGACAATTTTGTTTTTAAGGTGACGCTCATTAGACCGTCAGTTATATTAGCTGTATCGAAAATGAGAGCGACGTGAACTGCAGTGCTTAACAACGGATTTGAAAAGTGGCTTGGGATAAGCCGCACGGATGAAAGCTACCGAGAGAGCTTATTTGTCTTCTCAGCTTTGACGGTATTGTCTTCCATATTGGGATTGCTTGCTCTATACAATATCTTCTATATCCCTAGCCTTCTGTTGGCGGCGATTGAGATAACGGGTTTGGGATTGTGCTTGATGGCTTATTTCTGGTTGTGGCGCAATCGAAGTGTCAAAATTGCCGCAACCATTATGGTCTCGGTCATGACATCGGTGAGTTTGTTATTTATTGTCAGCTCAGGGCACAACGAATTTGCGCTGGCCTTTGCTTTTTTAACACCGGTTGTTGCCGTGTTTGTATTGGGTTACAAAATAGGGTCTGTATACAGCTTGGTCAACTTTGCGGTTGTCGCATACATCTGCTTAATTGATATGCATAACTGGCCACCAATTCCTTTTGACACGATCAGTTTTATTCATCTGACCATCGTGTATTTGTTTCTATTCTCGATAGCCTACTTTTATGACTCTGGCCGACGAAAAACCATGGCTTTGCTTCGGGAATCGAATCGACAATTGCAAATTCTGTCGCACACCGACATGTTAACGCAGCTGTTTAATCGTCGCCATATGGAGGCTTTGCTCCTTGAACCGAAAAAGGTGCGTTGGGTAGCCATCATCGACGTGGACGATTTTAAGCGCATCAATGATGACTATGGCCATGACGTTGGCGATCAAGTTTTAGTCCAAACTGCCCGTATTTTAGAGCAGCAGACCGACTCCGTAGGTCAAGTCGGTCGATGGGGTGGTGAAGAGTTTTTGATCGCATTTGAAGTGGAAGATTGCGCGCTAGTTGAGCGTTACGTGCGGGCAATTCATGCTGCGGTAGAGGGCAATGATTTTGGTTTAGGGCGCCCAGTAACGATCAGTTGTGGATTAGCACTCCATCAGGATTCGAGTCAAACAGCAACGTTTCGTCGTGCTGATGAAGCGCTCTATCAAGCCAAAACGTCAGGCAAAAACTGTTATCGTCTTGCGGAATAGGTTTAAATTTCGCCGAACATACGGGGTGAAATCACAACACATGCATTACTCTATCGAGCCAATCGGGTATGTGGTTGCGATACCAAGTGATGTATTTTTCTTTATCGGAGTTGTCGCGGCTGACTAGAATGTTGACAACTTCAATGATGATCCAACACTTCGCGATGACAAGGTGTCTTTCAAGCTCTTGTTTCGTCAACAACGTGCTGTATTGAGTATATTGCCGAATGATCTCTCTATAATCTTCTAAGGTCCCAAGGCCAGCAACTAAGGGAGCGAGATCGATAGCAGGGCTTCCCTTCCCGAATCATTCCCAATCGAACAACACAAGGTCACCGTTGGCTCTTGTCCCCCAGTTCCCGTCATTGGTATCACCAGATATTAGGTTTGGCTGCTGAAATAAGCATGACGACAGCTGTTGTATCTCGATAACTTTCGACGCGTGGTGCTCTGGAAGGCGTAATACATTGAGAGCGTCTTCCGTCGCTTCTGTTGTCCATTGGTGCGTTTTAACAGGAAACGGGGGCGAATAGTTGGAGTGATGAAGGCTCGCCAGCTGAGAGAACAGCTCCCTAGGCTTTGAGCGTAGAGCAGTTAAAGATATTGGGTTGGGCACCCGCTCAATATAGAGATCTTTCTCATCAAGTTTAACTAGAGCTGGAATGTTTACGCCAGTCAGATGTGGAGCGGCGGTTTGATAAAGATTGATTTCCACTTCAGAAGCGCCACGTTTTCGGATGCACTCGACGCCGTCAATCATCTCAATAGAGACTCTGGCTGCACCCATTCGAGATAAATCTTGATTGTTCATAGGTATCCTTATTGTCGCGCTGGATATCGCTCTCTGTCGTATTGAGTGATAAGCGAATATAACAGATTTTTTTAACGTAAGCGGGTGCTTATTTTTCAATAGGTACGATTGCGATTGAAGGGGGGGCTTGCACATGAATGTTGTTATGGCCGGCATTCGCGGTACAATTGCGAACTCCACACGACGGGCAATAAACCATGCTATTTAACAACAATATTGACGATATGCTGCGCTATTTGGATCGTTTCTGCAAGGAAACACAGATGATTGAAGTGGACAGTGTCTCGGATGAACAACTCAATTTAGCGCTTGATTTTCTAACGCTCGCCCATAAGCTCCGGTGCGATATTTACGCGACCAGTAATCGCAGCTGTTCACACTTTGTTGGTGTTGGCGTGTTTGCTCTCTCACAAGAACGCGCACCACAAGGCAATTTGTTCCTCAAGGTTGAGAGTAATAACCTCTACCTTGCTTTTGAACTTGAAGACTGCAACGATGAGACGCTCTTAACGCCGTTGCGAGTGATTGATGCCTTGATGTATCTGGCCGAAAGTCAGGGAGAGGCTCTGCTTCCGGAAGACTACGTCCAGTAGCTACCTTTCCATGATTGCCGTTCTCAAACTTGAGCGATTGTCTCCCCTGAAATTAGGCTAGCTGTTGTGAGTCTCTCGATAAGTTTTTGGTAGATGCTCAGCTAAAAAGTCCATCAGTACACGAATTTTCTTATTGTGTTGAACGTCTCGGTGACACGCTAGGTACAGGGGAAGTTTGGGGATGTCGATGCCAACCTTGATCTCTTGCAAGCCGAGCTCTTCACACAAGTGTTTATGCGAGACCGCAATGCCGCCGTGATTTCGGGCTAATTCTAGATGCATTGGCATAAAATCGGTGCGAAAGAGAAATTGTTCATTGCGGATTTGCCAACCCAACTCTTGCCCACCTTTCTCAAATTGTCGGTCTCGGTCATAGCCGATAATTCGGTGTTGAAATAGCGCTTGAGCGTTATCTGGCGTGCCATTGACGCGCAAATAGTCGTTGCTTGCGAAAAAGCCCAAAGGGATGTCAAACAGACGTCGACAGATTAAGTCTTGCTGTGTGGGTGGAAACATTCTAATTGCCACGTCCGCATCACGCTTATCCAGACTGCTGACTTGATTACTGACTTCCACTTCGAGTGACACTTCTGGGTAGGTATCCATGAAAAGAGGCAAAATCTTAGGCAGATAATGCAGCGCTATCAGTTCGTTTGCTGCCAGTCGAATTCGTCCACTCAGTGATGTTGCTTGCCCCGCCGCAAGACGCGCTAAACGCTCTGCGCTGGCTTGCATGTTGCGGCACTCTTCCAATAAGCTTTCGCCAAATCCAGTCAGTGTTAAGCCTTGCGTACTGCGATCGAATAGGGGTTGTCCAAGGCGCTTTTCCATAAGCTGTAGTTGCCTGCTCAGGGTTGGCTGAGAGACGTCTAACCAAGTTGCCGCTTGGCTGAGACTGCCGTGCTCGGCGATCGCCAGAAAGTAGTGCCACCATTGCCAATTGCTATTCATTTTTGCATATCCACTAGTAATTAATACGGCTTTATTATTCCCAGGTGAATCTTAGAATAGTGTTATCGACTGGAGGGAACAAGATGAAAACTGCACTAATTTTAGGAATATCTGGTAATTTTGGCGCGCAGATGGCAATGGCCTTGCATGAGGAAAACTGGCAAATACGAGCGTTAGTCCGAGATAAATCGAAAGCGCCAAATTGGGTCTCGTCAGAGAATGTTTGGCTGGGTGATGCCAGTGATGAGAAGGCTGTTGAGCAAGCGGCGGCTGGCGTTGACTTGATTGTTTACGGCGTTAATCCCACTTTTGACCGTTGGCCACAAGATGCGCTTAGGCTGTTAGAACCATCGGTTCGAGTTGCGGAAAAGCACAATCTGCGCTTGCTGTTTCCTGGCAACGTATACAACTTCGCCCCAAGTTCTGAGCCAATCACAGAGGATACCTCGATGTCCCCTGTTACAGAGAAAGGCGTTATCCGCGTGAACATGGAGCAGAGGCTTCGTTTGGCGAGTCAGCAAGGAGCAAGTACTACCATTGTGCGGGCTGGGGATTACATTGGGCCAAAGACACAGCTCGGTTGGCTCGATGCCATCTTAAAGCAAAAACAGGATCGCGCTACGATGCAGTTTCCTCATGATGAGCAGCATGAGCATTTCTGGTGTTATCTTCCTGACTTTTGCGCAAATACTGCGAAGCTGATGTCGCTCCCACAATCGCGTTTTGAAGTCTGGCATGACGAAGGATTAACACTGAGTCAAAAGGATTGGCAGCAGGCTTTTCTTGCCAATGGTCAGTTGCTCAAAACAACGCGCTTTTCTTGGTGGTTGCTAAAAGTCATTGGTCTGTTTAAGCCGGTAATTGGCGAAGTGGTTAAGATGCGATATTTGTGGCAACAACCAGTAATTTTGAGTGGTAAAAAGATGAGAAAGGCGCTTGGGGAGAATTTCCAGTCCACACCGCTTTCCGAGATATTACTCACGCTACAAACGGGGCAATAGGCTCAAACTCGGCTCACTTACCACGTCATACGTAGACTTTCACAGCGTAATCAAAAAGCCCACGGAAAAGCGCCAGCGTTTCCGTGGGAGGAAAGGGGAGAAAGGCAGTAGGAGCCGAATTACAACTTATCTGCCGAGACTGTTTTAATGGTCGGCCAGTTGCTGTCGGCATCTTGAATGAAGCCTTGGGTATCTTCTAACCAGCGTTTCTGGACGCTTTTATCAAGATTCAAATAGAGTTTTCCATCTTCCACTTTCCACGCTTGTGGGTCGGTTTCAAACTTCTTACCCATTGCTACGCCAAATGCACAGTAGCCACCGTATTGCGGTGCATACGCTTGTGGATCGGCTTTAAACTGATCTCGGTTTTCACTACTCGCGAAATGGTAAATGGCATTTTTGTATGTGGCGGTAAATTGTGGATTACCTTGAACGGCGCCTTCTTCGGTGAAGTAAGCGACAGGGTCATAGCCTTTAATGGCAAGATCGTTCGCGTCTACGCTCATATCGATATCCGCTGCCATCAGTGAAAAGCTAGTACCGAGCAACGCTGTCATCAGCGTCAATTTTTTTCCGGTAGATTTGGTGTGAGACATAACAAGCTCCTTGTCTGTATGAGTTATCTCTGATGAATAAATTAGCCGACCTCTCCGGTCTGTAGAGGGACTAAAAACCGAAAAACTGCGCGAATCGTCCGGAGGTTACATGGATTTGCTTTCTCAGTTGATGGAACATTTTTCAATACGCACAGGCGTGTTTCATTCGGGGCGTCTGTGCGGCATCTCCTCATTCAAAGATCGCAGTATCAATCAGGGCCATCTGCATGTGTTAAATGCGGGTCACTTAAAACTGGTTAACGGCGAGGGGACAGCCCAGCTCTTTACCCAGCCTTGTGTCATTTATCTGCCGAGTAGTGCCCCCCACACGATTGAAGCGGTTGGAGAAGGTGTAGAGTTGGTCTGCGCCAATGTGGAGTATCGAGCGGGGAAAATGAACCCCTTGTTGTCTGCGTTACCGGAATTGATCGTCATTCCCTTTGAGTCTGCGCCGAGTTTAACGTCGGTTGTCGATATGTTGTTTACAGAGTCAGACAGCGCGAGCGTAGGTCAGCAGTTTTTAATGGATACATTGAGCGATACGCTGATGGCGCTGATCTTCCGCTATCTTATTGAGGCACAAAAAATCGAACGAGGGCTGTTTTCCGCATTGGCGCATCCGCGTCTAGAGCCGGTTGTGAGTGCAGTGCATCAGCTTCCTGCTCGTCATTTTCAAATTGCAGAGATGGCTGCATTAGCCGCCATGTCTCGCAGTCAGTTTACGGAGACATTTAAACAAGCGGTAGGAGAGACGCCAGGGGAGTACGTTCAGAAATGGCGAATCTCGGTGGCTCAGTCCTTGCTGCTACAAAGTAAGCCTCTCAACTGGGTGGCCGATGAAGTGGGGTATAGCAGCTACTCGGGTTTTGCGCGAGCGTTTCAGCAGGTTTGTGGTGTGTCGCCCAGACAATGGTTGCAAGATAGAGCGGGCTAGTGTGCTTGCTTTTTGGGATAGGGGCTTTCTGCTATATTTGGCGAGTTGTGCTGTGCTTTATTCCATTTCGGCTCGCAGGGTTATGTTACTGCTAAAGTTTGATTAATGGAAAATTACGCCATTTAAACGTTTACTTTAAGTGAGTGGCATGAAAAAGGTGGACTTTGCGAAGGTGTTGTTCCATCCTGCCGCTCCTAATTCATTCAACCTAATCAATGAGACGAAGTGCCTGCTGAACATTTAATCAGCCTCCCGTATCTCATTAAGTAGTAAGGAGTTCAACTTGAACCTATTTGTAAGAGATCTTACCGTTATCGATTCTTCATACATCTGTGAAACCAGAGGGGTCGTAGGAGATAGTTGGATTTTAGACGTCACCATGTCTGGTGAACTTAATGAGATGAGTATGGTGCTGGACTTTGGTCGCGTTAAAAAGCAGATCAAGCATCTGGTGGATGAATTTGTCGATCACCGTCTGCTTGTGCCTATGCAAAGCACAGCCATTGTGCTCCAACCAAGCAAAGCGGGCTATGCAACGCTCGATGTACTGCGCGGAGAGAAAAGCCTTCACCTTCATTGCCCAAATGAAGCCTACTGCTTAATTGACTCTGACAAGATTACGATCGAGAGCATTACCAAGCATGTGTATGACATCCTTCGTGACAACCTGCCAAGCAACGTGACTGGTATCGAGATTACTCTACGCCATGAGAATATCGACGGGGCGTTTTATCACTATACCCATGGTCTGAAAAAGCACGATGGTAACTGCCAGCGTATTGCTCACGGTCACCGCTCACCAGTAGAAATTTTGGTGGATGGTCAACGTGACAGCGAGCGAGAAGCGGCGTTTGCCCAGCGTTGGGAAGACATTTATTTAGGATCAGAAGAGGACGTAGTGACGCTGGATACGCTGAATCTAAGTGATAACGCTAGCGCCATTACTGATGAGAGTCATTATGGCTTTCGCTATACCGCGCCTCAAGGCGAATTTGAGTTAGCCATTGCAAAGATTGAAACCGAGATTCTGCCGACAGATACAACCGTTGAGCTGCTCGCAGGCTATATTGCTGATCAGGTTAAACCGACTTTAGACGCCGGGCAATCTTTGCAAATCATCGCCTATGAAGGTGTTGGTAAAGGTGCAATGGCTTTTCGTTAAGTTTTCTTGATTGATACAAAAGTACTGAAAAGGGTAAGTGATTCGTCACTTACCCTTTTTTAATCAAGATAGTCAGGCGTGTTGAGATAGGTACCGCACTTAGTACATTTGTAATCACCACTTGCTGCTCCTTCCATTAACGCACTGGCGATAGCGTAAAACAGGCCGGACAAAAAGCCTCGGGTCGCGGTTTCATTGGCAGGTTGCTCTTGACTAAACGCATGGTATTTATGCTGAGTGACTGTCTTACAGTTGCAGCAAAAAGCGCCCATCTCATCTGGGCCATAAGAGTATTTCAAAGTCTTTTTTCCAAGAGCTAACTAGCGAAGGGAATATAAGGTGACATGTTTCTCTGCCACATCATTGTTAGGTAAGATTGTCATTGATGGTCTTCTTACCACACTTCTCGCAGATGCTATGCCGCGAGAAGTCATCCATTGTTGCCTCAAATGCGCCCACTGCAGCGCTCTTAATAAAGCCGCTGAAGAAGTCTTTGATTTTATTTGCTTTGGGCTCATCTCGGACGAGTACCACAATGTGATTGGTGCTCATATCACAGTGCGAGCAATATTGCGTTTCATTATTTGTCAGCATTCGGCATCCAACTTTATTACCTTAATTTATACGTAAGCTAACAAATAATTGCTGAGCTTATATTTAGTAAGGTCACAGCTACGAGGAAACTTGTTGTGGCTTTCTATCAATATTAGATGGCCATATGCTGTGCCAAAAAGTCATACACTAAACGGACTCTTTTACTGGTGTGCAATTCGCGGTGACTCACCAGCCACGCATCGATTTCAAAAGGGTTGAAGTGTTCTTTAAACGCGATGCGTAAATCTGGATGGGCGCGAGCAATGTGCTCGGGTAAGAGGATGAGCGTTCGCGTATGTTGAGCCAACTGCCATTGAACCAATTGATTGTTGCACACTAGAGTAAATGGATTGTGTTTGAGTTGCCAGTTCGAGTGCTTGAGGTGTTGAGTTAGATGGTCAGTGTAATCAAAGCCGATGATCTGGACGTTAGCGACCTCGTTCGGTGACTTACCTTCAAAGCTGTTGACCAACTCTTTGCGCCCATAAAGGTACACGGTCTCCCGGCCGATTTTTTTGGCAATCAGATCAAGGTCGGTGGGCCTTTGATAGCGCAGGGCGATATCCGCTTCTCGACGTTTCAAATCGCTGACTTGATTGGAGACGATCAATTCGATATCGATGTTTGGCGCTAACTCGTTAAGCTGACTGACTAACGGCGGAAAGCGAAAAAACGCATCGAGCTCGGTAAGAGAAATACTCACTTTGCCCGCGATGCTTTCATCTTGGCCAAGGGCCGTCAGTAACAGTTGGTTGGCGGACTCGGCCATGTGACTCACATGCTGATAGAGTTTTTGGCCACTGTCGGTAAGTACCAGTTTCTTGCCTACTCGCTCGAACAGCGTGAGTTTTAGCTCGTGCTCAAAGGCGGCAATTTGGCGCCCAAGCGTTGGCTGGCTCATATTGAGCGCTCGTCCGGCAGCCGAGAATGACCCTTCCTCGGCAACCACAAGAAAGGCGCGAGCATGATTCCAATCAAACTGAATGTGTTTCCAATCCATGAATCGTTCCTAATCCATTCAATAATGAATGATTGTTATACACTATTGGTGGATTTCCAAACAATTTTGAATTGTTACACTGACTGCTCATCCAATAGATGAAGGAAATGGCGATGAAAGTGGTGGTTTTAGGCGCAACAGGCGCAACGGGACGTTTGGTTGTCGCGCAGTTATTGGACTCTGGGTGCCAAGTGACTGCGTTGGTGAGAAACTTAAGTGTGTTAGAGGCGCATACACATCTTCAACAGGTTAAGGAAACCGCTTTATCAATGGAGAGTGAACAGCTTGAGTCCTTACTGGCTGACAGTGATGCGCTTGTCTGTTGTTTAGGCCATAACCTGACGTTGCAAGGCGTGTATGGCGCACCTCGAATGCTTGTCCGAGATAGCCTACAGAGAGTGGCATCTTTACTCTCAGTCAAGAGAGAGCAACCGCTTAAGATCGCATTAATGAGCTCGACGGGCGTTCGCAACGTGTTGTTAAAAGAGTCTGTTCCATCGCTAGAACGATCGATTAATGTCTTGCTGCGTTGGCTGCTCCCTCCTCATCGCGACAATGAGCGTGCAGCGCAGTTTCTACAACGTCAAGGAAGTCGCCATCACGCTCTCCAATGGGTGATGGTGCGCCCAGACACGTTAATTGATAGGGCCAAGGTCAGCGAATACTCATGGCACTCTAGCCCAACACGGAGCGCATTGTTTAACGCAGGGGAGACGAGTCGAATTAATGTTGCTCACGCGCTATGTCAGTTGGTGTTGGACGACTCTCTGTGGCAACAATGGCAGTCTAAAACGCCAGTCATCTATAACGTCGAGTGATACACCATTTTCGTTACTCAGTGTGCGGACGATTGTCATTAAGGGGGTAAGTAAATATTTGAAAATTAGGCAATCGTATTAGGTAGTGGGTTTTCCTTGTCTATACTTGTTAGAGCGTCTTTTCGGTCACTAACTTAAGGAAGAGCATAAATATGATTCATCGGCTGATTACATTATTAACGTTGGTGGTGAGCTTTAACGCATACAGTATACCCACCCCACAAGGTGAGCCCATTTTGTGGGTCAACGGCAATCTGAGCCAACTCAATACCGGTGATGGCGTTGTGTTTGATGAGCAAATGCTGCAAGCGCTAGATATCCAAAGTATCAAGACAAGCAATCATGTTGTCAGTCAAGCAGTGGAGTATCGTGGCCCGACGATCAAGAGTTTGCTTGATTATGTGGGTGCAAAAGGTACACATGTTCGTATTACTGCGTGGGATGATTATGTAGTGAGGATAGCCGTCAGCGATATAGAGAAATACGGCGTCCTACTGGCAACCCATGAAGCAGGAAACAAAATGACGCTTGATGACAAAGGCCCATTGTTCGTCGTGTTTCCATTTAGTGAATACCCTGAATTGAGAAACGACTTCTATTACAGCTTATCAGCTTGGCAAGTGAAGGAAGTGTTTGTTGAATAGCACACGGGTAAGTCAACACCGACATGTTCGGCGAATTGTTATGGTTGCGATCGGAGCACTGTGTTTTGCGCTCATTTTATTGATTGTGAATTTCTTCTCTTCGTTGATCGAAATTCGCAACATTTCTCCACAGCCTTACGTCACCATCGTGAATAATAATATGTCCGCCAAAAACAAGGTGCTGTTGTTAAAAGCGGAGTTGCAGCGTTTTGAACTGGCGCCATCAGTTCAAGCGTTACGAAGTTTGCAGATAAAAGCGAGGATCTATAAATCCAGCATACTGCAAGATTTCAACGCTAGGCGGACATTGAATGTTCACGAGCAATATGGTGACGTTACCATACTGAAAAAAATCGTCTCCCAGTTGGAAGTTTCATCCGCGTTGATCCAGCAGATAACGCTAGACAACAGTCAGCCCCTTAAAATTGCTTCTCAAAAAGTGGATGATATCTACGTGATGCTCAACAGCTATCTCTCCGACTTTATCTCCCAAGTTCAAAAAGACCAGTTGCAGTTTAATCAACACAAAGAAGATATCTACAAGGAACAGTTTTTCAATTTGGGTATTATTTTGCTGTGTACCATTGCGATGATTCTGATCGTTTCGTGGTTGTACTTTAATCAAACCAAGCTAAGCCGAGACTTAACCGAGCGGACGTTGAATTTGGAAGAGGCAAGACGGCTTGCGGAACAAAGTGCGATAGCGAAAGCGCGATTTTTAGCCAACATGTCCCATGAGATGCGTACCCCTCTGAATGCGATCATCGGGTTGAGCCAGAAAGAGCATTACCTTGCGAGTGATGAACAAGTAAAAAACTATGCGTCATTAATCAATCGTTCTGGTCAGCACTTATTGAAATTGATCAATAGTGTGTTGGATCTCAGCAAGATCGAGCAAGGGAATGTTACCTTGTACGAGGAGCGTTTCTACTGCAGCGAACTTATCGATGCCGCGAAAATCGTCTTTGTTGAGGCGGGTAAAGAGGATGTGGATGTGTTCTTTTCCCATCAATTAGCGGCTGATTATTTGCTTATGGCCGATAAAACTAAGTTGCTGCAAGTGATTACAAACCTTGGCTACAACTCACTAAAGTTTACCCACCATGGCCATGTTGAAGTCAATCTTACGCTGGATTCTCAATTACAAAGCTTGATTCTGACCGTCTCCGATACCGGGATAGGCATGAGCGAAGCGCAGCTTGGACAGGTCTTTAACGAGTTTACCCAAGCGGACGATTCTATTTCTCGTTTGTACGGGGGAACCGGCTTAGGCTTATCGATTAGCCAATCGTTAATTGAACTAATGGGAGGCAAAATCGACGTTGAGAGTGAGCTGGAGAGAGGGACGACCTTTACCGTCCGAGTTCCTGTGATGTTAATGGAACAAAAGCCGAAAGTCCCCACCGCCGCGGCAGGGCAAAAAGTGCGAGTACAGGCGTCCAACGAATTTGCTGAGCGCCTTATCAAGCGTGAGTTAATCAATGCGGACTTGTATGATGAGGACGCGGAGGTGACGCTCACTTATCTTTCAGGCAGAGAAACCCTGTCACAAGAGGGAGTGACGAATTGCCATCATATTGTTTTGTGTAACGCGACAATGACCCTTGACCAAGATGATGTGTTCAGAGTAAGCAAGCCCTACGACTTTTTCTCTGTTGCGAATGCCATTGGCTCGATGGTAACGGGAATAACGCAGGCATCAGCCACTAGTTCGCAGTCATTTTTAAGTACCTTGCGCGTGCTGGTGGTTGAGGATATGGAGATTAACCAAATCGTCGCGCAGAAGATGTTGTCACTGCTTAATGTCGACGTGACTATGGTCAATAATGGTCAAGAGTGTCTCGATTGTCTGCAAGACCAAGAATTTGATGTGATTTTCATGGACATTCAAATGCCCGTTATGGATGGGTTGGAAACGCTCAAGCAGATCACGCGCCATCAACTCGCGCCAAACTCAGCCATTATTGCACTCACCGCTAATACCTTTGACAGTGATGTGAACGCGTACTTGAGTGCTGGATTTGATGATGTGTTGGCGAAACCCTTTCAACTGGATTGGATGCGTGAAATGCTCGAAAAATATGCATAAAAGCTGTTGAACCGCCGTTTATTGTGTGCTCTACTCTCGCCCCCAATTTTATTGCCTATACAAGGAGTTGAAATGCGTAGAGTAAATGTGGTTGGCACCAGTGGAAGTGGTAAATCGACGTTTAGTGCCGAGCTTGCGAAAGTGCTGGGTTGTCAGCATATCGAAATGGATACTCTTTTCTGGCTACCGAATTGGCAAGAGTCTAGCGATGAGGTATTTTTCTCTAATATTGAACGTGCGTTAGACTGCCCTAGTTGGGTATTGGATGGTAATTACAATCGTACTCGTGAGACCAAATGGAGAGATGTTGATACGGTGATCTGGATTGACTACTCCTTCGCTCGAACTTTGCTGCAAGCAGTAAAGCGGGCGATTGACCGAGTGTGGACAGGTCAAGAGCTTTGGCCAAATACGGGCAATAGAGAGACATTTCAAAAATCGTTTTGTAGCAAAGACTCCATTATTGCCTGGACAATAAGAACGTATCATTCAAACCGAGAGCGATACTTAGACGACATGCGCAACCCTGATTATCAACACATCCACTTTATTCGGCTTGGTAGCCCGAAAGAGTGCGAAGCTTTTCTGTCGCAAATCACACAGCCTTCTTGCCCCCAATAGCTGATCAAAAAAGCCCGCGACTGTGTCGCGGGCTTTGTCTTATAAAGCTCAAATTACACTGTAAATCGGTCAACCAATTCGTATAGCTCGTTAGCTCTTTGGTTGAGCTCTTGGCTGCCTGCTCGGTTCTCGTTCGCCAGTTCGGCAGACTGGGCACTTTGGTCTGAAATTACCACAATACGCTGTGAAATCTCCTGACCCACTAGGCTTTGCTCTTCGGTTGCCGTTGCGATCAGGGAGTTCATATCCATGATGGTGCCAATCGACTCTTGAATCTGAATCAATGCTCTAGCGGCAGCATTGGCTTCTTCAACAGTACTCGCGCCACGTTTCTGGCTTGATTCCATGGCTTTTACTGCGTCGTCAGAAGCGGCTTTTAACTGCTCGATCATTTTATGGATCTCACCCGTACTGTCTTGAGTGCGGCTCGCGAGTTTACGAACTTCATCGGCAACGACAGCAAAGCCTCGGCCTTGCTCCCCTGCACGCGCTGCCTCGATTGCGGCATTCAGAGCGAGTAGGTTGGTTTGCTCTGCGATATCTTGAATAACCTCTAGGGACGATGAAATGTTTTGTACATCACCTTCTAAGCGAGAAATAACGCCACTAGCCTGCGAAACTTCCTCTGCTAGCGCTTCCACCGATTGAGCCGCAGAGTTAACAATATTTTGCGCGTCTTTGGCATTATCGTCCGCTTCTTTTGCTGACTGAGCGGCTTGATTCGCGTTGCTTGAAATCTCGGTTGCCGTGGTGGTCATTTCTGTCATTGCTGTGGCAACTTGCTCTGTCTCTTCACGTTGACCTGTCGCAAGCTCATCTACTTTGGCTGCACGCTGAGACATATTGGTTGTTTCTGACACGACTTGTTGGCCAACATCACTCACGCTACGAATGATGTTTTGCAGGCTGGCAACAAAGGCGTTGAAGTTTTTGCTGAGTTGGGCGAATTCAGGCGCCTTGAAATCTTCCATTCGTGCTGTCAGATCTGCATCACCACTAGCGAACGAACGGATTGAGTCGTCAAACATTTCCAGCGGTTTGATGATGGTGCGGTTAACCGCAACGGCGAAGATAGCGACAATGATCGCGATAACTAAACAGAAAACGATAATAGCGGAAAGTGTGGTTTGTAGTGCGCTGTTGGTGGCTTCTTCCATCTCGGCAATGATCGCATCGATGTCATCGGTGTAAAAGCCAGTGCCAAGCATTAAATCCCATTCTGGAACAAAAATGGAGTAACTCAGCTTTGGCAGGGCAACCGTTTCACCAGGTTTTGGAAAGTAATAGGTGGTGAACTCACCCGTTTTCGCGTTGCGAATCAGGTCTTGGATAAGGTAGTTCCCCTGCTTATCTTGCAGGTTCCACATATTGTCGCCAATACCTGCTTCGCTTTTCCCTTGTACTCGACGAATCCCTTTGGAGTCGTAGCCAAATACGTAGCCTGTTTTGCCGTATTCTAGGGTCTTCAGCGTTGGATACGCTTCTTCAAATGAAGCGCCTTTATCAAGGAAAGGCTGAATGGCAGACTTTGCCATTTGCAGATAGTTTCTTAATTCCGCCTTCTTCATGTTCATCATGTTGGTGCGGGTGATTTCGATTTGCTCGTTGTTCAGTTCATTGGTTTTGATGTACGTAAAACTGAGCATGCCCAAAGCAATAACGAGCAGTGGCACAAGTGCTAAAATATAGAGGCGGCTTTTGATAGTAAGACTCATACAAACATCCTGATTCCGTGATGCCTTAACACAGTAATTGTCGTTAAGTGTTGTTAAAGTAGTTGTTGTTATAGATTTAATAGTAGTCAATCTTAAGTTTATCGTGCATAAGATTAGCTAATTTATCGGCAGTCATCTGTGATTCTTGATGATTAATTAGGCATCAGTTATTAGACATTAGTACTAGGTCAGCGGGAACATTGACCGCTGTCACATTTGCTCTTTCTTGTCAGTCACTTAGAGACGGTATAGCGGTGGCTTTTTTGCTGGTTTACGAGGTGGAGTGGGAAATGACAAAGGGTGCGGTTTCGCACCCACATAAGGTTTATAGGGTAAGAGTGTTTAGATAAGAGCCGCTGTTGGTGTTTGGCGTGTAGCACGAGGAATTGCCATTGGTGTTTTGCTCTCCGGATCTTCAATCACTCTAGCGTCTAAATTAAACACTTCAGAAAGCATCTGCTCTGTGAATACTTTTTTTGGTGAGCCTTGGTCATAAATAGTCTGTTTATGCACGATCACGAGTTGGTCAGCATATCGACATGCCTGATTTAGATCGTGAAGCACGACGATGACGGTTTTTCCATAGCGGTCTACTAAGTCTCTTGCAATGTCTAAAAGTTCATATTGGTGTGACATGTCCAAATAGGTGGTGGGTTCATCCAACAAAATGGTTTCAGTGTCTTGTGCGAGCACCATGGCTATCCAAGCGCGTTGTCTTTGACCCCCGGATAGAGCGGACACCGAACGATCAGCTAGGTCACTTATATCTGCGAGCTTCATCGCTTTGTCGACATGTTCCTTGTCGTCATCACTGAGTTGACCAAGAAAGTTTAAGTACGGCGCACGTCCGTAGCTGACCAACTGTTTTACCGTTACGCCTTCAGGGGTAATGGGCGTTTGTGGCAGCATAGATATTCTTTTTGCTAACAGTTTGGTGTCTATTTGGTATGTGTTTTGACCATCAGCCAATGTTATCTGGCCGGATTGAGCGCGAATATTGCCATTAATTGTTTTGAGCAGCGTTGATTTTCCACAGCCATTTGCACCAATTAATGCGGTTAGGTGATTGTTTTTAAATGCGCAGCTAACTTGGTCTAACACTAGCTTATCGCTATAACGTACAGTGAGATCTTGGATATTGATTGCGTTCATATCGATTACCAATGTTTGTAGCGGCTTAATAAGAAAATGAAGTATGGACCACCGATCATGGCAGTCATGACACCAGCAGGGAGCTCGGTTGGGGGCATTAGAATTCGGGCAAACAAATCGGCACTTAACAGTAAGCTGCCTCCTATCAACATGCATACAGGTATCAATGCTATATGCCGGTTCCCCAGAAGAAAACGTGCCGCATGAGGTGCAATTAGGCCAATAAAGCCGATGTTGCCGCAAACGGATACCGCAACACAAGCCAGAGTGATTGCAACGCACAAGGTCAGTAGCCTCACTTTGTCGATGTTCGCACCTAACCCCTGTGCTGTTTCATCGCCTAATGCGAACAAATCCAACTTGTAGGCAAGAACAACCGCGATAGGCAGCAATGCTGATAAAAAGCCGATAAGGTAGGGAATGTGCGTCCAGTTACGCCCCCAAACGGACCCCGTTAACCAAATCATTGAAACGTTGATTTCCAAGGGGAAAGCAAGCAAAAGAAAATCGACGCCTGCGCTAAATAGTGCCGCTAGAGCGACCCCGATCAGTGCGAGAGCGGCTGCATGGTTGAGAACGTGCCTGGCGAGGGAAAATAGTACTAACGTTGCGATACCACCGCCCACCATAGCAATGAAGGGAAACAGAGTCGCGGATACATCGGGAAACATGGCATTCACTGCTACGACCGCTAAACTCGCTCCAGTCGTAACGCCAAGAATATCGGGCGATGCGAGAGGGTTTCTGACAATACCTTGTACCAGCAATCCGGATAAAGCTAACGAAGCCCCCACGAGTGTTGCGACTAACATTCGGGGCAGACGGTAACCCATGACAATGAACTCATTATCACTAGAATCGCCAAGCAGTGTATTGACCACCTCTGTCGCTGATATTTGTACTGCGCCCGCTCCAACATGCCAGATTGCAAATAGCAGCCAGACAACAAAAAGGGACAAGGTTACTTTGATCGCGTTAGGCATATTGCTTTTTAACCTGTTTTTTGGCCAGTAGGAGGAAGAAACTCGCGCCAATAAAGTTAGTGAGAATGCCGACTGGACTCTCTGAACCTCGGGCGAGAAGTTGAGTAATTGCGTCTGCGTAGACCAATAAATTGGCACCAAGTAGAGCGCAGACCGGCACGAGTAGGCGAAGATCATGCCCGACTAAGCTGCGCGAAAGGTGGGGAATGACTAGACCAATGAAAGCGATGGGCCCCGCTACAGATACAGACGCTGCGATTAGCAAAATGAGCGTTAAACTCGTACCGATGCGTACAAGAGCAAGCTTCCCACCCAAGTTTTTCATCATGGATTCACCCAAGGCAAGCAGGTTAAGTTGGTAGCTTAGGTACAGGGCAGCGGCAAGACCGACAAGCAAACTCCAATAGAGCACCTGTACGTGGCTCCAATCTACATTCGCTATCGTACCTGTTATCCAATGCATAACCCCATAAGCGCTTTCGTCGGCAAGAATAACGGCGGCACGAGTAAGAGATAAGAAAAGGAAGTTCAGAGCAACGCCCGCGAGCACAACGCGCACGGGATTGACTTGATGTTGGTGCAACCCTGCAAGGAAAAAGACCGCAAGCCCCGCGATCGTTGCGCCGATAAAGGTGACGACTAATATCGGTAGAGCGGAAAACCAGCCGATAAGTCCAGTAGAGGCGAAAGCAAACGCAAAGGAAGCGCCAGCACTCACACCAAAAACTGAGGGGGAAGCGATAGGGTTTCTTGTCAATGCCTGCATCAATAAACCCGCGACAGCCAGACTGGCTCCCACACCAACAGCGCACAGCACTCTCGGCAGGCGCACTTCTTTGATGATGTGCTGATGGATTTCGTTACCCGTTGCACCGATTAACCAATGCCAAACGTCAATCCACCCCATTTCGAAATCGGAGCCAACAAACAAAGACCAGCCAAAGCCGAGCACGAGTAGCCCTAAAACGACAGGGATGAAAACAGAAAAACGCCAGCGGGACGCTGGCGCGGAGAGGGCTAATTGAGACATCACTGAACCAGATTTACTACTTGCTCTGCCATGATTTCAGCCGCGATCATCCCACGGTTGAGAGACCATAAACGTGGATCGGTTTCAACATATTTGTCATTTTTGACCGCTGTCATCACCTTCCAAAGACCGTTTTTCTTAAACTCATCAATCGCTGTTTCATCGCCATACTCACCGACCAAAAAGTAGTCAGGGTTAGCTTTTAATAGGCGCTCCATGGTGATGCGCACATAAGCCTTTTCCGTTTCTTCCGGCACTGGGGAATTTAGGCCCAATCGATTAATGACACCACCTGCGTAGGCTTTGGGCGTATGCATTGTGACACCGCGTGAACTTGATACGGCAAAAAGGACTGAGGCATCAGAGTTGATTTTTGTGGCGTATTCATCCATGCGAGCGCTGTGCTCGGCAACCAGCCGTTTCATCTCATCTTCACGATCAAATGCGGCTGCGACTTTCACGACAGCCTTGAGGTTATCCTCGTAAGTCTCCCCGCGGCTTTTGAGGATTAGAGTCGGTGCAATTCGTTTGAGGTCTTCGTAAATAGCTTCGTGACGTTCGCGGTCAGCAATGATGAGATCCGGTTTTAGTGATGCAATCACTTCTAAGCTCGGCTGAGAACGTTTGCCAAGTGATGTCCAATCGTCACCAATTCGGGTTCGAATCGGCTCTATTACTCGTGTTTTATCACCATCATCGGCGACGCCAATTGGTTTAACGTCTAAGTTAGCTAGGGCATCAACAAAAGAAAACTCTAGGGCAACAACTCTTTTGGGTACCGATTCTAGAACCATTTCACCAAGTTCATCTTGAACCGTTATTTTGGCATTAGCGCTAAATGCTAAACATAAAGTGGCTAGCAATGCGATTGATTTATTAAACATAGTATTCCATCCATTTTGTATACGTGTGGATTATCACAAGAAAACAAACTCATAAAAATACAAATGATAATAAATATCAGTGGCATTTAAATTTAAGTGATAGCAATCACGGTAATATGAAACTGTCTGAAATGGAATGGCGAACGTAGGAAGCGAAAATGGGTAAGAGCTAAATCTACCCTCCTTTAACAATGGTTTGGAGTCGTTGGATGAGAGCCAAAGTTTAAAAGTAGCCGTCGAAGAAAGGCATGCACATCGTCTGGAAATGCATGAGACTTTCTACGACGATTTTAATCTATTCTTTTGAATCAGCCTGCTTTAAGTAGTGGTGCCAGTTCTGGCTAATAGTTTGATATTGATAGATGCAAAAGTCTTTGCGCTCCGTTAGGTAATCTTTTTCGACTTCATCTAAAAGTTGTTTGTGCTTTTCTGGATCGCTGCCATACACCAGACACAAAGTAGAGAAGTAACGCTGCAAGTCAAAACTGTGCTCATCAATGTATTCGCCAAATTCGTAATAGTCGGGTTTGTCTCCCGATTCAAAAGCAAACATGTCGGCGGCACTGATTGCGGCATCATCCCCGTTGTCGACATAATCAATCATCAGCAGAGCGGCCAAGTTGTCTACTGCATCTTCTTCTTTTCCGAGAATGGGAATGTTTTGATCCGCGATGTAGGCGTGCCCAGCTTCGTGAATGAGGGTATAGAGTATGGTGTCGATTGCACCAAGTTCGGCAGATTTACCATACTTTTCATCGTATTTGTTCTTTTTGAAGTAGCTCCATGCTTCTTGATAGAAGGTGTAAGGCATTTGAACGACATGCTTTTGCGGATCATAGAGTGGACCATCATCACTGCCATACTCAATAACAAGCGGCTTGTTGAACGGCATCAAGCGTTCGGATAAGGCGACCATTGTGTCGTTGACGCCGCTTTGCTGAATCTCTTTGAGTGCCTGTGCTTCTTTTGCATCAAGTGGCTCAAGATAACGAATGGTGATGTTGTCGCTGGCTACGACCGCCTGTGCGCTAAGCAATGCGCCAACAAGCAGCAGAGAACGAGAAAACATAAAAAATCCTTATTATTCTAATCAATCGATAGCTTTACTTTATACTGACATAAAAATGGGCTTTTCGCTTACTCCGATACTCAACATTGATACGGCTAGTGAAATGAATGGTCCTCGGGCGATTAAGACAAGTCGCTTAGATAATTGTTAGGGTGGTGGGGCAGCTTGTGCTACACTCGCCGCCCTTTTCTGTCACAGTGAGATATATACCATGAGCCTAAAGAAAGAACTGCAAAACCTTCATAACCGTCTAGACGCGTGTCAACGTAAGCTGGATGCAGCAAAAGGTCGTGGTGATCAGGAAATGATTTCTAAGTTTACTGATGAGATTGAAAAGCTGACCAAGAAAGCGAGCTCGGTTAAACACAAGCAGCAATATGATATGAACAAGGAGCGTAAGAGCTTGTTGGACATGCCATTTTCGCGCGAAATCACTAAAGCAGAGCAGGCAGATATGGGTAAACTCAAAAAGTCAGTAAAAGGGTTGGTTGTGGTTCACCCAATGACAAAATTAGGCAAAGAGCTTCACCTGAAAGTGATGACAGGTTACGCGCCTAAACCATTTTAATCAGATTCATTAAAAAAGCGCCTTCACGGCGCTTTTTGCTTATTGGATGTCCAGTTTATTCAGTAAGGAAGGATAGCCCCAGCCGTTCTCGTTTACGACCACCTCTTCTCCCGTTAGGTACTGATACAGTGTTGGCGCCAGCGAACCATTCGCCTCACTTTCCAATGGCGTAACGTTTTTGCCAATGGGCTTGCCCCAAAAGCCGATAAATGCGTCTTTCTCTAGATAGCTTTCACCTGCGTGTCGCCCAGGCACCTTAGTGTTGTAGCCGACGCCTTCTGCTGGGAACAAGTTAATGGTGCCCGCTCTATCTTCTGCATATAACTGAGCCAGTTCGACGACAGAGTCTGGGCGCGGCGTGAAGCGAGTCAGTGACTTCCATTCTTCCGCGTTACACCAAGAGTTAGGATTACTCACCTCGGCTTGGTAGAGGCATTTGTCGACCAACTGACCAAATCGTGACAAGGCGGCATCTGTCGGCGCCGGTAGGTATGGGTTCAATATTTGGGTTTGCAATAATCGAGGTTTGTCGTTGAGCCCACGATAGAAAAACCTGTCTCCTTTGCGGATGATTTCCTCATCAACGCGTTGACCTTCTCGAGTTGATACCAAACGAATGTGGCAAGACTGTTCGCTGCACTGAGATTCTCGTACCACGAGGTAGTCTAAACTTGCGCCCAAGTAATCCAGTGAGCGTTGAATAATATCAACGGTTTCACCTTGTGGCGCATTGACGGGCGCCCACTGTGTCAACTCATGGTAGACGGGTTGTACATGCCAACCTTGCTGCGAGTTAAACATATCCATCATGAAATTACCGCCAGCTGTCGAGGCGACAACCACATCGATGTTCTTGTTACTTGGGTAGCTAAGCGCATTGGTGATCTTAGGACCTTCCCCTTCGTCCGATGAAATTTTGCGGATGATCAGCGGGTAGCCGAGCTGTTTCTCTAGCGGTGGGAAAATGGCTTTTTCAGGGTTAAGCGCATGATAGACCGGCGCTAAACCATGATCGCCTGCCATGCCGAATAGGGTGTTGTGATACACCCCAGCGCGCTTATAGGCTTGCTCAACGGAGGTAATCCAGTAATCGAGTCTATTTAGCTCACCACTTGGCATGATGATTTCATCACTAAACGGGCCTACAAAATGGGCAAAATGATCCGGCCAAGGGTTATAGATTAAGGTGAAGTCGGGCATCCCTTTGCCATCAAGTTTGGTGTAGTCTTCCAAATCCTGTTCAATTTTCCATTTGCGCGTTAAGCGGGTATAGAAGTCCCACACTGGGATGTCTTGATAGCCTTGGATGTTATCGATCAGAGATTGACGTTTTTTGGTTAACTCAATCTCAACCACAGAGCGTTCGTCCAGCTCTCTTAGGCAGCGTTTTTCGCCAAAGTCCCTCAACGCTTCGCCTGCTCCCAGGTTGACTAATCCATCATAGCTAGTGTGCGCGTTCCAATCGTACTGCGCGTTACAGTTGAGAGTTTTAAGGTGGACAAGACGATCAAACATGGTTTGAACCTTGTTGACTTGCATTAGCCTATCGAGTTGCAGTGCATCGTTACCAAAAAAGTAGTAGGCGCGGTCTTGCTCTCGATCGACAAAATGGAAATTGGGAATACCAGTCCCTTCTTTTCCAGAGACCTTTGCGCCCGTTTTAATGATGGGCAAGTTGCGCACACTGATGGTCGGCGTTGAAGAGATGCCCACCTGAGCGATGGAATCCGAATGGTCTCGGTAAAGGCGTTTGAAGAACGGCAGGTAGTGCGGGTCTTTGTAGGTTTGCTCCGATAAAATCTCTAAGAATCGAACACTTTGGACATGATCTGGCGTGGCTCGAGCAAAAGCAGGCTGCTCGGCGGTGAGTGTAAGATGCTGTTGATACGCGTGCTTAATGAAGGGCTTTTCAGGGTCGACTAAGCCTTCCATCAAACCTTGCTGTAACCCGTCGACGGTAATCTGAACGGCAAAGCGTCGATTCTGCTGCGATTCTAAGAAAGCAATCACCGACTCTGGGTGGTCATCAAAGTTGGTTTGCAGCCAGTCGTTCAGCTTATGCTGTCTTTCATCTTGAAACACAAACTGTCGATACGCTTTAAGCACGTTGAGTCGCACAAAATCGATCAAACTAATGGTAATCGCTTGAGCTTTGTTGTTGGTTTTGTCGACATACTGTGGCAAACCATCTTGAGCAATAGCCAAAATGGCATTCTTCATGTCGCCCTCATCCATACCCTGACCAACTTGATTCAAGATACCGACGACAATGGGTTGAATTTTGGCTACCAGCGCTAAGTCTTCTGGGCGGTTGGATAAATAGGTATAGGTGTCTGGTAGGCGGTCGAGGTCTTGCCATTCACCAACCTGAACCAACGCATCATAGACCGTCACCATTGACGCCATAAAGTGGCGATCGACTTTTAAGCCTTCTCGGTGTGCTTGATCTTTGTGGTGCTCTTTTTCTGGCTGGGCGCTTTGCTCACTAAGCGTAAACAGTGAGTGCTCAAATCCGGTCAGTACCTCATCGTCGTAGACGGTTTTCAAATATTGCTTAAACGTATCTTCGTTGCCGATGCCGGTATAACGGTCATAAAACTGATAGAGAAAATAACCCAAAGGAATGGCGTAGTTTGGGTTGGCAAGCTGCGCCATCACTTTGGCTTTGGTTTTGGCGTCAAGTGGCAGAGTGAGCAGGTAGGCTTCGAGAGTTAATCCGCCCACAGTGAACAGAGTCATGTCTCGGGCAAAGCGCGTCGAATAAGAGAGTGAGTCAGCGATCTGGTTTTTCAGTACCTCAGATGAGTTAAACAATCCACCGATTAGAGGGGTTTGACCCACTTCGGCATGACCTGTTGCTGGGAGAACCAGTGCTGCACAAACAGCGAGATTGAGCCTATTAGAGCGAAACCAACCCATTGAATTTAATCCTATTACACCGTGACTAATGTGCATTTTGGCAGCTTTGAGAGAGAGTGCAACATGAGGAGCGAATTTGGTGATATGCAGTGAAATGCCAATTAGCGGGAGTTGGTCGTTATTTTCAGTGAACGTTGTGAAAATTATTGTCAATGGACATCAAAGTTTAGATGTGCGCCGCAATTCACATCTGTTCTTTGTTGGTTCTCGCTATGGTCATCATGAAAATCGATGATGACATTATTTCCCTACGCGTTGAGTTGCTATGTTTGCGACATATTCGCGCTTGTAATGTAACTGAATGATTCTATTGAGTATTGGTTATATATCTCTGCGCTATAAGAATTAGTTCACTCAACGGAGAAATGATATGAACACACAACGTACCGTATTAGCGATGGCTGTGGCAATCGGCTTAACTGCTTGTGGCGGCGGAGGTGGAAGCTCGGATCCGGACCCGACCGCACCGGCAACATCTTCCTTTACCGCAAGGGCGGCAGATGGTTATCTAGAGGGCGCGATAGCGTGTCTGGATCTGAATGCGAACAAGGCATGTGATGCGGATGAGCCATCAGCGGTGACCGATGAAAATGGCGAGTTCACTCTAACAAATCTGACCGCTCAGCAGCGCCAAAGCGGCGTGGTTGTGATTGAAGTGGTGCCAGGTCAAACCATCGACCAAGACAACCCCGGCACGCCCCTCACTAAAGCCTACACACTTACCGCGCCTCCGGGCTCAGAATTTGTTAGCCCGTTGACGACACTGGTTCAAAATGAAGTGGAAAAGGGCAAGAGCTTAGAAGATGCAAAAGCGGTCGTGAAAGGACAACTTGGTAGCTTAGGTGGTAAAGTCGATCTCGAACAAGACTATGTTGCGGCAAAGGCTTCGAGCACCATGACTCAAGAGGAACGCGAAGCGTATATGTCTCTTCACAAGGTTGCACAAGTTGCAGCATCGGTGATGGCCAACGCGACCGACTCTTTGGATGCTTCAAAGGCCGGCATTGAAGACGACGAACTTAAGGAGCTGATCATCGAGCAAGTGATGCAGGTGGTCGATGACGTGTTGTCTCATATCGGGAATGCAGAAGATGACATCGACATTGACAAGATTCTTGAGGAACTCCCGTTAGAACTGGCTCAAGAAAACTTGAAAGACAAACTTGATGAGCTTGATGCGGTTAAAAACAGTGAAGATGTTGACCTGCTTAAGGTTCTAAAATCGGACGGTTTAGTTTGGTTTGACAGCTACGCAGAGGACTACGCTCCACCTGAGTTGGAGTTTGGCGCCATCCGCGTGAACAAAGAATCTGAAGTGGAAGAGCTTAAATTCTTCTACGACTACCAAACCGGTGACTTCGAGCAACATCACCAAGAGCCGGGCTCTGATGATGGTCAAATGCTCCTAAGCGCAGAAGGTTGGGTTGCAGCGGATGATACGGTTGTTGAAGTGGTGAGTCGTGAAGACGGCAGCGTACTTGTTAAAACAGCGCTGTCTGAACTGGATCAGGAAATCTCCGCGGATCGTGTCAATATCAGCAACTTGAATGTGCGTGAAATCCTAGAAGGTGCGGATGACTCTGAATATTGGCTTGACCACATTGATAGCGATCTCGTTTTCCCAGTCAATAGTGTGGCCTATAAAGTTGAATCAAGCATGGTTGAAGATGGGTACTACGGTTTCAACAAAGGAGATTGGTGTGAGAAGTCCGATCCGGATCGTTACCAAGCGCTAGGAAACATGTGTAACGGTATTAGTGCTGGCGGCGTATGGTTGAAGACGCTTGCATCAACGATTGCGGTGAATGACTCTGACCGCAGTGGAACACATGATACCGCCGACTTGATCCCATTGGCTGGGACGAACCACGGTATTTTATACGCGCAGCTAACAACGGTGGGTGACGTTGTTTATTACGCCTATCAAGGTGAGGAAGCTTTGACCAAGTTTGCGGCGCAAGGAAGTTGGCAAGATATCGAACATAAAGGCCAGACCTTGCGTGAAATCACGCTCCCTGAAGCGTTCGAAGATGACCTAACTTGGAGTGATTTCAACAGAGAGGATAACAAGCTTTACCTCGCTGTTTATAACGATTTCGTGCGCGTGACTTGGTATGTCGATGGTGATGAGGCAGAAGGGGATGAGTATCTATTCGGTTCAACCGCTGCTGAATTTATTGTCTCGAGTTACCAACCTTTCACTCTTCAAGCTTGTCTAGACTCATTGCCTGATGCCGACTATGAAAAACAAGTAGGCGATACTTGGGTTCAAAATGTAACGCGTAATATGTCTTGGGTGGGTCATACTCAGCATTGGACGTATCACTTAGAGCATATGGGAGATAACTTCTCTTGGCTTGCAGATTCCAATGTCACTGATTTACCTGCGCAGTATGCGTCTGGAGCGCTAACTCAAACACGAGTGAAAGGCTATGATGAAGCCAATAGCGTGGTGTTTGTGGAAGCGCAGTATGAAGACCAAGATCATTACTACGGTCAAATTGGTCGTGATGAAAGTGGCAACAGCTGGGGTAATGTCAAAGTGGTTCTACCAACCCCTGTAGCGAAGTCTGAACTGCTGTTGGGCAAAACGGTTGAGCATGAAGACGCAGCAGTCGCGAGCTTAACTCAAGTGACTGAGGCAGCGGAAGGTACCTTGGTTGAGCAGCTTCAATCGGAATACTTTACCTATACTCAGCAGTTCTTAGGCAAACGTTCGATTGAAGTGGCGGCGGGTGAGTTTGATGTTTGTCATATGGTCAGTTACACCCATTGGGGAGCTGGCGCTGCTAACCCTGTAACAGACAAGAACGTTGTTTGGCTAAACAATCGTGGTGTTGTGAAGCAAGAGCGTGATGACCCATCATGGGGTGCACAGTTAGACATTGAAGTGGCGAGTTTGCCAGAGATCGATGATTAACTTCTTCTTTTACGGGTGAGAAAAGCGCAGCGGTATCGCTGCGCTTTTTGTTTCTATTTGAGCTAGTAGCCCATCAATTGAAGCAAGTTTTCAGCGGTTTTGATGGCTTCTTTGCGGTTGGCGATATTAAGTTTTTGGTACAAGTTACGAATGTGAGTTTTAATGGTTGTCCCTGCGACATCCAACTCTTGGGCGATTTGTTCATTGCTAAACCCTGAGTAAATCAGACCCAGCACTTGCCATTCGCGTTGGGTTAGTGGGCTAGTACGAACAAGTTCAGGGATGTTTGGGTGATTAACCAACTTCTCGACGAACTCTTCATCGAAATGTACCGAGCGGCTACGCTGAGTAGTGGAAATGTCCTTCAGCAGTTGCTGAGCTCTGTGACGTTCCAAATCCCCTAGTTCATTCTTGTTATTGAGTTTCTCCAGAATATGGCCAATCTTCGCGCCATCAACCAAGAAGTTGCCCAACATACCCGTCTGATTGGTCAGCGCCAACGCCTGCTTAAGTCGATCTCGGGCTTTCTCTTCGTCCTTGAGAGAAATAGCCAAAACCGCTTCCACAATCAAGTTGCGGTTGGTGTCGGTAAGCAATTCGTTATTGTTTGCTTGTTCTTGCAAGAAAGCTAAGGTTTGCTCCGCTTGCTCGAACTCTTCCAGTGCAATCTGCGCGCGGGCAATGTTACGCCATTGAAGTTGAGTAAAGTGGTTACACGCTTGCTCTGGCTTAACGGTGGTGTCCAGCCATTGACGAATGGCCTCCAGATCGCCGCGCGCTTGCCAGAATAAAATCAATGACAGTGAGGCGTTCGCTGTCCAATCAACGTGGTAGGTTGACTGTTTCTGCAGATGCACAATTTGGTCGATGAACTTACCCGCTTTGTCGAGCTCCCCTCGGCCAATGGCAATACGCGCCAACATTGAGTAGCTATGTAAGTGCTTACTTGGACTGTGATTCCCTAGGATATCAAGCCCTTTGTATGCGCACTCTTCCGCTTCATCTAAGCGGTTCCAGCACCAAAGGATTTGCGCTCGAACACGAAGCAGAAACTCATGCAGGGGAACTTGTTGTAACTGCTGCTCTTCTATCAGTTTGAAGGCATTGTCTTGCACTTCGTACGCGGCTTGAACGTAACCTTGAGCGATCAAGATTTCGCTTTGTTGCAGCATGGCCCATAAGGCTTGGTGGTAGACTTGGTATTGTCTTGCCAGCTTTTCGGTTTGTTGCATCATTGGCAGTGCACGGCTTAAGTGGCCTAATACGTGGTTAACTTCGCCCACAACAGAGGTCGCAACGATACGACTACGATAGACGGTACTGTCGAGTTGGCTCAGTGACAATTCCGCTAGCTCAAGGGCTTTTTCAGGCTCATTCTGGTTAATTGCAACTTGGGCACGTAGTGCGTTGAACTCGCCTTGCTCTTTGGTGCTTAAAACCACGTTAAAGGCTTTCATTTGCGCATCGGCTTTAGAGAGCAAATCGCCAACATCATTGTATCTGTGCTGGCTTTGCGCTAGCCAAGCCTGAAGCATGCACAGTTTCGGTTCGCTGTAGAGTTGCTCAGGGCTGAGCGTCTCAATGGCCTTTTCGACACTTTGCAGCTCGCCGCCATTGAACATTTTCCACCCATATTGCAGCAAGATGTCGGCAATTAACTGGCTATTTTTTGCTTTTTGCGCATGGTAAAGCGCTTGATGAGGAGAAGAGAGCTTCAGCCACGCTTTCGCTGCGGTTTGGTGTAGCTCGGTTTCCTGCTGGGGAATACGCGCAGAGCGTTCGTGCGTTAAGAACTCCGCAAACAGATTGTGGAAGCGATACCAGTTTTGTTCGCCTTCCAGCGGGTGAATGAACAGACCAAAGCGGTTTAACGATTCAATCATGCTCAGCGCATCATCACGCTGGGTGAGGGCAGACACCAACTCATCATTGAAGTGATCAAGGATAGAACACTGGAGTAGGAATAAGCGAGTTTCTGCATCCAGTAAATCAAACACCTCTTCGACAAGGTAATCCCATAGATGAGCATGGTTAAATTCAGAAAATGACTCGGCGGACTGGGCTAAGGTTTTATGCTGATGCTGCGCTTGCAACGCGATAAGTTGCAATGCGGAAGGCCACCCCTCAACGTACGCTCGTAGGTTGTTTGCGGTAATGTCATCAATGCCATCAGCCACACGCTGATTAAAGAATCTTGTGGTCTCTTCGGTATCAAACGCCAACAGCTCGTTGCCAATTTCAATCATCAAGTCACGAACGCGTAAGTTTGCGGTGCCCAATGGAGGCGCGGCGCGACTCGTGACGACAAGCGTTAGGTTGTCTGGCATGTGCTTGAGGAAGAAACGCATGGCTTCGTGGATTTCTTCATCACTGATCAGGTGATAATCATCGAGCACGAGGTAGCACTCTTGATGGAACGCCGACATTTCAGAGAAGACTTCGCCAAACAGAGAATGAAGAGAGGAGAACTGGCGTTTCTCGGCGAGTTTTTGCGCGTTAGGGCAAGCGTTGTTGGTTGCTTTGTTCAATGCTTGTAATAGGTAGTTCATAAAACGGAAAGAGTCGTTGTCACTTTCGTCTATGCTGTACCAACCGACGTTAACTTTGTCCGATAGCCATTGAGCCGCCATCGTGGTTTTGCCATACCCCGCCGGAGAGCGGAAAAGGACCAGTTTGTAGCAAGGGGCTTGTTGCAACAAATCTAAAACTCGCGGACGAACGATAGCATTATGTAATCGACCCGGTCGGGTTAACTTAGAAGGAATCCACATCTTCTTTTCCCTGCTCAATACCCCTAATTGTTGTTATTCACTCTGCTAGGGGTGGTGAATAAATAGCCAATAGGCCTTGTTGACAGCGATGTTACTTGAGAACGAACCCCACAGTTATTGATCAACCACGAGATTTTTGTGTAATTCACACTTTGTTGTTATCTACGCCCCTAAATTGTGACTCTTGTCACCTTTATTGCGAGTTGTGAGTGCGACTTCTATCCTTTGTTGCACCGAAAATGATGAAAACTGAGTAACAGATGAAAACTTAATGTGATCAAGTATACATATCCATCAATTGGTTGTTTTTCTGAACCAACAAGTTTCATAAACAGGATGTAGGGTTAATTCGTTGATGGTGTGATCTCAATCACCAGGGTCTGCGCTCAGGAATAGTGAACTGAGAGTCAGATCACTCTGCTTTGAGGTGTCCTCCCTCTACGCCCTGAGCCCTCCTCCTAATAAGCCGTTTTGGAGGAGGATGTTTTGCTAGCCGTGCCCATGCACGATATGCCTCAGATGAATTAGAACCAATAAGTGAGATTTCTCTAATGAAACCTACGCAACAGACAAGCTTTGATAAAGCGACTTTCCAACATGACGTGAAAATGCACCTTTCAGCAACGTATGCAAAGACCGAAGAGACAGCAACGGCACGTGAATGGTACCTAGCAATGGGTAAGGCGTTAGCAGAGATAACGACACTCGATCTGCTAAAAACGGAACAAGATCCTAAAATCCAAAACGCAAAAAGCGTTAACTACCTATCACTTGAATTCCTCATTGGCCGCTTGACGGGTAACAACCTCATCAGCATGGGCCTTTACGAGCAAATCACTGAAGCGATGGCTGAGCTGGGCCAAAACCTGACGGACCTACTTGAAGAAGAGCGTGACCCTTCGCTAGGTAATGGCGGTTTAGGTCGTCTTGCGGCGTGTTTCATGGATTCATGTGCGGCTCAAGAATTCCCAACTGTGGGCTACGGTCTGCACTACGAGTACGGTTTGTTTAAGCAATCTTTCGAAGAAGGCCGTCAAAAAGAAGCGCCAGACGCATGGCGTGGTGTTGAAGGCTACCCTTGGGAAGTGGCTCGTCCAGAATTGGCACAAGAGATTGGCTTCTACGGTCACGTTGACGTTGAATATGTGAATGGCAAAGAAGTTCGTAAATGGGTACCAGGCATGACGGTAAAAGCGATGCCTTGGGACTTACCAATCGTGGGCTACGAATCAGACACGGTGTACCCACTGCGTCTTTGGGAATGTCAGGCGATTGCTCCATTCTCACTTGCGAGCTTTAACAACGGTGATTACTTTGAAGCGCAGCACTCACTTATCGATGCAGGCAACATCACCAAAGTTCTGTACCCGAACGACAACCACGAGAAAGGCAAAACTCTGCGTCTAATGCAGCAGTACTTCCACTCAGCAGCATCAGTACGCGACATTCTACGTCGTCATGAAGCGGCAGGTTTTGCACTCGCGGATCTTCCAAAGCAAGAAACGATTCAGCTAAACGATACGCACCCAACGATTGCGATTCCTGAATTGATGCGCATCCTTGTCGATGAGAAAGGTCTGTCTTGGGATAAAGCGTGGGAAATCAGCGCGAATACTTTTGCGTACACCAACCACACGCTATTACCAGAAGCATTAGAGACATGGCCAGAGTCGTTGATTCAACGTCTACTTCCACGTCATATGGAAATCATCTTTGAAATCAACCACCGCTTCCTACAAGAAGTTCGTAAAATGTGGCCTGGTGATGGTGAGAAGCAAGCGAAGCTTTCTATCATCCAAGAAGGTTTCAACCGTATGGTTCGCATGGCAAACCTATGTGTGATTGGTTCGTACAAGGTGAATGGCGTTGCAGCGCTGCACTCACAACTGGTTAAAAAAGACCTGTTCCCTGAGTTCAATGAGATCTTCCCAGGTAAACTGACAAACGTAACTAATGGTATTACACCACGTCGTTGGTTGAAGTTCTGTAACCCAGGTTTGTCTAACCTCATCTCAGAGAAAATCGGCACAGAATGGCCTGCAAAACTAGAGCTACTTGAAGGCATTGCTCAATACGCGACGGATGCGAAGTTCCAAAAAGCATTTATGGCCGTTAAGAAGCAAAACAAACAGCGCTTGGCGGATTGGGTTCAAGAAAACATGGGCATCGAGCTTGATACTAACGCGATCTTCGACGTTCAAATTAAGCGTCTGCACGAGTACAAGCGTCAACACCTAGACTTGCTACACATCTTGTCGCTTTACCACCGCATCATCAATGATCCTAGCTTTGAATGTACGCCACGCGTGTGTTTCTTCGCTGCCAAAGCTGCGCCGGGTTACCACCTAGCGAAAGAGATCATTTTTGCGGTCAACAAGGTTGCTGAGAAGATCAATAACGACCCACGTATTGGCAACAAGCTAAAAGTGGTCTTCATTCCTGACTACCGCGTGAGCATGGCAGAGATCATCATCCCAGCGGCAGATGTTTCTCAACAAATCTCGCTAGCGGGTAAAGAAGCATCAGGTACCGGTAACATGAAAATGGCGCTAAACGGTGCGCTAACGATTGGTACGATGGATGGTGCAAACGTAGAGATTCGTGAAGAAGTTGGTGATGAAAACATCTACATCTTCGGTCTAGACGTTGAGGGTGTACAAGCGCTGAAAGCACAAGGTTACAACCCTTACGACTACTACCACGCGGATCCACTGCTGAAAGCGTCGCTTGATTTGCTAACGGGTGATGAGTTCACTCCAGGTCAACCTGGCTTGCTACGAGCAACATTCGATAGCCTGCTTGATGGTGGCGACCCATACCTATGTTTGGCTGACTTTGCATCGTACGTTCAAGCGCACGAAGAGATGGGCAAACAATACCAAGACCAAGCAGGTTGGGCGAAGAAAGCCATTCTCAACACCGCCTTGGTTGGCAAGTTCACATCAGACCGCTCAATTCGAGACTATGTGAACAACATTTGGAAATTAGAGTCAGTAAAACGCTAATTTACTTATAAAGCCAAGACCTTCGGGTCTTGGCTCACTCTTTTAATCTATTAAATACCCTACATTTTGAAGGTATACGCAGTCCTTCGGAGAGAGCGATGAAAGAACAAAACGCATTAAAACAAGTCGCTGAAATGGCAAGAATTGCCGACAGCTACGTAAGCGCGTGGGGAGATGAAGCAAAAGTTGAGGACGAAACGATCCGTCACTTACTTGCGTCTTTAGGCTACGACGTAACCAATGATGAAACTCTTCTACAATCGGCAGAGAAAAAGCATAAGAAAGATGTGCTTGAACCAGTATTAGTAATTCGTGATGGCGAGCCTGTAGAGGTGGCATTGAACTTGGGTGCAAGTGCCCGAGAAAGCGAATTTAGCTGGCAGCTGGCGACTGAGCAAGGAGAGGTACTTGAAGGCTATCTTCAGTCTCAGATCGTGCGTGATGAGCGCAAAGAGGGTGGCCCTTTAGTGTTTGCACTACCAAGTGATTTGCCTTGGGGTTACCACAAATTGACCGTGACACGTAAGCGTCGCAAGTCGCCATACGAGATGACGCTGATCGTGACGCCAAAAGCGTGTTTCAAGCAAGCAGACATCGAAAACGGCAAAAAAATGTGGGGCCCAAGTGTCCAACTTTATACACTTCGCACTCAGCACAACTGGGGGATGGGTGACTTTGGCGACCTAAAACAGCTGGTTGCGGATATCGCCTCTCGCGGTGGTGATTTTGTTGGCTTAAACCCAATTCACTCACTCTTTCCTGCCAACCCAGAAGGGGCGAGCCCATATAGCCCGTCTTCTCGTCGTTGGTTAAACATCCTATACATCGACGTGAGCTCAGTGCCTGAGTTTTCATTGAGCATTGAAGCGCAGCAAATGGTAGGCAGTGCGGAATTCCAGCAACGCCTACAAAAAGCGCGTGACTCTCACTGGGTCAACTACACCGAAGTGTCAGAACTGAAAATGAGTGTGCTGCCACTGCTGTTCAATGAGTTTAAGAAACGTCACCTCGACAAAAACAGCGAGCGCGCTCAAGCATTCTTGGCCTTTGTTGAACAAGGTGGCGACAGCCTAGTCCACCAAGCGGCATTTGATGCGCTGCACGCGACATTGCATGCTGAAGATAACAACGTTTGGGGCTGGCCTGTATTCCCTGAAGAACTGCGTCAATTTGATAATGCCGCAGTGCAGAAGTTTATTACTCAGAACCAAGATAAAGTGCATCTTTACATGTACTTGCAGTGGGTTGCAGACTCTCAAATCAAAGAAGCGCAAGCACTGGCTGAAGAGAAAGGCATGTCTGTGGGGCTGTATCGTGACCTAGCGGTTGGCGTGGCGGACTCTGGCGCGGAAACGTGGGCGGATAATGGTAACTTGATCCTTGATGCCAGCATCGGCGCGCCACCAGATATCTTAGGTCCATTGGGTCAAAACTGGGGCTTACCACCACTTAATCCTCAAGTCTTGAAAGCGACAAGCTACGATGCGTACATCCAGCTTCTGCGTGCCAACATGAAACACTGTGGTGCACTTCGCATTGACCACGTGCTTGGTTTGTTGCGTCTATGGTGGATTCCAAAAGGTGAAAACGCGACCAAAGGCGCGTACATCTACTACCCAGTTGAAGACATGCTGGCAATCTTGGCGCTTGAATCGCACCGTCACCAATGTAGTGTGATTGGTGAAGATTTAGGAACCGTGCCGGATGAAATTGTTGAAATTCTTCGTGATGCTGGCGTTCACTCCTACAAGGTGTTCTTCTTCGAAACGTCGGAAGATGACGGTGGCTTTATCTCTCCGGCGCATTACGCTGAGCAATCTATGTCTGCGCTATGTACTCACGATATGCCGACATTGAGAGGCTTCTGGCACTGCGATGACCTTAAAATGGGTCAAGAGCTTGGCTTGTATCCAGACGAAGAACAGCTCAAAGGCTTGTTTGAAGGCCGCTTAGAATGTAAGCAAGGCATTCTAGATTCTGTAGCATGGCACGGTTACCTACCAGAAGGCGTGGGCCGTGACGCTCAGTACGTTCCGATGGATTCATATTTAGCCGAAGCGTTGCAGCTGCATGTGGCTGCGGGCGCTTCAACCTTGCTGAGTGTTCAGTTAGAAGATTGGTTGGAAATGGATCAACCTGTTAACATTCCAGGTACGGTCGACGAGTATCCAAACTGGCGTCGTAAGTTGTCGATGAACCTAGATGAAGTGTTTGCGCAGGAAGGCGTGAACCGTATTGCTCACAAGCTGACAGAAGTTCGTGCTAAGGTAAGCAAATAGTCGCTGCTTTCACCTTTTACATAGAAAAATATCGACTTAGTCACTCTATGTAAAAGCGTAATTCAGTACACTTTCAGAACGCTATTTTAAGCCCGCAATCATATGGCGGGCTTTTTTATAAATTAGAACAATAATATCAACTTAGCCTATGTGATGGTTTCTTTTTGCTTGCTAATACCGTGCCCCAATGGTGAGGGATAGGGACAGAATTCACCCATTCACAGTGCCAAGTCGATACATGAAAGTTCGGTTAGGGAGAGATACATTTGAAAACGGCTATTCTGGACAAAAAAACGCAAGCGTATAACCAGCTTTCTCATGCAACGTTTGTTGACCCATTTTCATTCCTTGGTCCATACCTTGATGCTGACGACGGCGCTATCCGAGTATGGATGCCCGGCGCAGACTCGGTCTCGTTGTTGATTGATGGCGAAGACCCGATTGAATTGACGCGCGAAGATGCGTCAGGCTTTATTCTTGCGGACAAACGTGACTTACATTTCACCCACTACCAACTTGCAGTGCAGTGGGGAGAGACAGAGCAAATCGTCGACGACCCTTATCAGTATCACAATATTTATGCGGAATACGATGACCTGCATACGCCAAAAGAGATGTACAAGCACATGGGTGCGCAGTTCATTACCCTTGAACGTGACGGTAAGCAGATCAGCGGTACGCGTTTCTTGGTTTATGCTCCGCATGCAAGCGCATGTAGCTTAGTTGGGGATTTTAACCAGTGGGATGGACGCCGCACGCCAATGCAGCGTTTAGATTACGGTATTTGGGGTTTGTTTGTGCCTAACTTGCCGGAAGGGACCCAATACAAGTTCGAGTTGAAAGGACCTAATGGTGAGGGGCTACCACACAAAGCCGATCCGTGGGGCGCACACTCTGAGCAATTCCCATCGTTTGCATCGTTAACCTATGACCACTCTCGCTACGCGTGGCAAGATGAAAAGTGGCAAACCCGCCCTGTCACAGAGAAACGCAAAGAAGCCCTCTCGTTTTATGAGTTGCATGTCGGTTCATGGAAAAGGGACGACAACGGCGATTTTCTTAATTATCGCGAGCTGGCCGATGAGTTGATTCCTTATTTGGTGGAGATGGGCTACACCCATGTTGAGCTTATGCCAGTTTCCGAGCACCCGTTTTACGGATCTTGGGGCTACCAACCTGTAGGCTTGTTCGCGCCGACCAGCCGTTATGGCGCACCAGATGATTTTAAGTACTTTGTCGATCAGTGCCACCAAGCGGGATTGGGTGTTGTACTTGACTGGGTGCCAGCGCACTTCCCATCCGATGACCACGGCTTAGCGAATTTTGACGGCACGCCGTTGTTCCATGATCCAGACCCACGACGTGGTTGGCATCAAGATTGGAACTCATACATTTACGATTTAGGTCGTGAGCATGTTCGTCGTTTCCTTGTCTCCAACGCGCTCTATTGGTTCGAACAGTTCCATATTGACGGTATTCGCGTGGATGCCGTGGCCTCTATGCTGTACTTGGATTACTCGCGCAGCCATGACCAATGGATTCCCAACGTCGACGGCGGCAACGAGAACTACGATGCCATTGCGACCTTGAAGTGGATGAACGAAGAAGTTTATAAGTACTTCCCAAATGCGATGACGATTGCAGAAGAATCGACCGCTTTCCCTGGCGTTTCGGCTCCAACCTTTATGGGCGGACTTGGTTTTGGGTTCAAGTGGAACATGGGTTGGATGCATGACTCGCTGTCATACATTCAAGAAGATCCAGTTCACCGTAAGTACCATCACAACACGATTACCTTCCCATTGGTTTACGCACACAGCGAAAACTACGTGCTTTCGCTCTCCCATGATGAAGTGGTGTACGGCAAAGGTTCCATTCACAATAAGATGCCGGGTGATGAGTGGCAGCAAACAGCAAACTTACGAGCTTACTTAGGGTACATGTACGCGCAACCAGGCAAGAAGCTGAACTTTATGGGCGCGGAGATTGGCCAAACGGCAGAATGGAATCATGATGATCAACTGCAATGGTTCTTGCTTGAGTTTGAACGCCATCAAGGTGTTCAAGCACTGACTCGAGATCTCAATAAGCTCTATCGTGATGAGAAAGCGATGCATGAGCTTGATTGCGAGCCATCAGGCTTTGAATGGCGCCTGCAAGATGCCGCTGATGCATCGATTCTAGCCCATGAGCGAATCAGTGAGAGCGGCGAACGCATTCTCGTGATCACGAACTTTACCCCGGTACCACACGAATCATTCAGAGTTGGTGTACCAAATGCGGGGCGTTACGAGCTTCTGCTTAATACCGATTCTTCGGAGTATTGCGGAAGTGGTTTTGAGGTATTGGCAGCGGTCGAATCCGATGAAACTGAAAGTGAGGGCTTGGCTCAATCACTAACGCTTCGTCTACCACCGTTAGCGACTGTGTTTTACAAGTTAACTTAACCTTCTCTAGTAATGCACAATTGTTTAAAGGCCTGACAAAATGTCAGGCCTTTCTGTATAAAGCGGGCAATATTCTACTGGATTGATATCAATATCACCAACTAGCCTTTTATCGTCATAACAGTTCACAGTCTTTGTCGAATTATTCGTCTATATTCCTTTTTGAATCTGCGTCTTACTCTATTTTTGTCTTATATTTGAGAATGCTCTTCGCCCAGTTTGAGTTGGGTTGATATCACAGTTTTGAGCTTTAGAATGGCAAAAAAACAGCGTTCATTGGATCGCCTGTTTAGGGAGCTTTGTTATATCCGACATTTCGATCGGTAAGCGGACACGGATTGTTTTGTCTATTTAAGGTACAAACAATGAAAAAGCTATTATTGCTAGGGCTGTGTGCGACACCGGTTCTGGCTTCGGAGTTACAGGTTTCCGTCGATCTTCTTGAAGGAACCTATGTTGGTGAATCTAAGTATTATTACGATACAGAGTACAGTGATTTACCGGGGTTCTATCATGAGAAGAACAGTGTTGAATGGGGAATCGGTTTAAAATACATTCACGATTTTGAAGATTGGGATGTGTTCGCTAAGTTCTCTATGGGCGATTCGGAACTGCGCCATTCGCACACATGGGAAACCGGCGCACGTTACCGTCTAAATGAGAGTCATTGGTTTAGTGCTTATTGGAAAGGGACCTTTGCCAAAGAAGAGTACCAAATTGAGGATCGTGTGATTGACCCAGAGCACCAGAACTCTATCACTAATGGTGAATGGGCAATGTGGGCGATCGGGCGTTATCAGTACAACCTACAATCGCAGTTTGATTTACCTCTATACGTGGGTTTTGAGGCTGCAACGGACTTGAACGATCCAGCGCTGATGCAAGACACGTTAGCGGGTTTCGTCGGCGTTCGTTACGATCAATATTTTGCTGAAGTCAGAGCGGGTGAAGACTTGATCTTTGCGACGTTCGGCTTAAGTTTCGATATGTTTAAAGAGCAAGAATAGTCCGGTTTAGCGGTTCACTTTCGAAATGACAAAAAGCTTCCAAGATGGAAGCTTTTTTTGTCTCTTTGCTGCTGGTTAACAGACACCTATGTTTCTCACCGCTATGATAACCAGACTTAGACAAGGAGAATCAGATGGAACCGAGAATCAGCATCATCACATTGGGCGTGGAAGATTTAGAGCGTTCGTATCAGTTTTACCGCCAACTTGGCTTCCCTTCCTCAAGAACGCCAGAAGATGGCATCATTTTTTTCAAAACTGGTGGGGTCTGCCTTGCCTTATACCCACTCGCGGCACTCGCAGAAGATGTGTCTGCTGATAAGGCGGTTACGCGAAACGGTTTCAGTGGTGTGACTCTTGCGCATAACACGCGTTCGAGGGAGGAAGTCGATCAAGTCCTCGCGCTTGCTGTTCAAGCGGGCGCAACCTTGGAAAAAGAGGCGAAAGATGTGTTTTGGGGTGGGTACAGTGGTTATTTCTCTGATCCAGATGGTTATCTGTGGGAGGTCGCGTACGGTGATTGCTGGGAGTTCAATGCCGATGGGTCATTAGTGATTGAGTAGGAGCGATACATGACATTACTCGCGATCCACCACGCGGCAATAATTTGCTCTGACTATCCGCTATCCAAGCAGTTTTACACACAAACTCTGAAACTGAGAGTGGTGGCAGAAAATTATCGAGCTGAGCGAGACTCCTACAAGCTGGATCTCGCGCTTCCAGATGGCAGCCAAATTGAGTTGTTTTCTTTTCCCAACCCACCAGTTCGCCCTTCACGACCCGAAGCACAAGGGCTTAGGCACTTAGCCTTTACTGTTGAATCGGTCCAAGAGTACGCCGAGTATTTGCGTGAGGCTGGTGTGGAGGTAGAACCCATCAGAATCGATGAGTTTACGGGTAAGCCGTTTACCTTTTTTAAAGACCCAGACGGCTTACCCTTGGAACTCTACCAAGCCTAGTCGAGCAGCTGCTCCTTGATGATCGTGAATACGCCTGCCTCTGCATTGCTCGGTGCAGAAAAGCGAGCCGTTTCTTTTACCACGGGGTGGGCGTTTTCCATAGCGTAGGAGTGATAACTGACTTTCAGCATCTCCAGATCATTGAGGTAATCACCAAAACTCATGGTTTGCTCGTAAGTAAACCCAAGTGATTGCTGTAAATGCTCAATGGCAGCCCCTTTGGACGCCTTGGCATTCATCACATCAAGCCAAATCTTGGCGCTGACCACTACTTGGTGCGTCTTACCAAAGGCTTGATGAAACGCTGGATAAACCAGCTCTTCTGAGCCGCCAAAATGACAGATGGCCACCTTAATGAAGTCGTCTTCGACGCTAAGTAGATCGGTAACATACTCACAGCGGTGGTAGTATTTGGCGAACTCTTCTATTGCCGCTGAGTCCTTTGTTTCGATATACGCAGACTTTTTGCCGCACAACACGATGTGAGCGCCTTCAATACTACGAGCTAACTGGATGATGCTTTTTATCGAAGGTTTGTCGATTTCGCAGCTGTAGAGCTCTTGACCTTGGTGCATGACTAAGGTGCCATTTTCGGCGACAAATAGCATGTTATCTTTTACTGGCGCAAAGGTGTCGATCAGGCTGTAGTATTGGCGACCCGAAGCGGCTGCGAATAGGATCCCTTTGTTCTCAAGTTGTTGGTAAATATCGAAGAAATCAGGATTGAGTTGGCTGTTTTCATCGAGCAGGGTGCCATCCATATCGGCGGCGACAAATTTAATATCGAGTTGTGACATAGTATAGAGAGTCAGAGGACACTGTTGATTGGACTTCAGACAGTAAGTTACCTGACTTTATGGAATGCTCAAATGATTTAGTTCAATCAAAGTAAAAATGCCTTATCGAAAGTGACAAGGCATGGAAGGGGGTTTTAAATCAGTTGACACTATTTTCGTGTCATATCTATCTGTGAGTAATCCACCTGGTAACCAATATCGTCCAATACGGCTAGGGTGATTGGTCGTATATCATTACCGTTTGCCATCACTTCCTGAGTCATAGGTGGAACATGGTTCCCTCTAGGTTCATCCTCAGATTGAATGTCATCGTATAAGTGCCCATTGGTCGAGAAGGGTAAACACGTAAACTGGGTGTTGTAGAGTCGGTTGTAGGTGGCCAGTGCTACGCTGTTGTCTATACAAAAGCCAGAGCCATTGATCTCATCGATGTGATCCACGATAAATGGGTCTGTGGTGGAGCCAATCCCCAAAATGTGGCCAATCTCATGCAAGATGGTGCCTTTGTAACTCGCGACCTCAAAATTGGGCTGATGGGTATTGGCGTGCATCCAAATAACGCCGTATGTTGGAATTTCTAGACCCTTGATCAGCACTGACTCTTCTACTAGGGCTAGGCCATCGGATTCGATCGTATCTGTCACCACGACATCAATGTCTAATGTGTGATGCTCTCTCCCCTCAACGGACTTAACGACCTCAAGCCACTCTTTGGACGCATCAACATATCGTTGTTTATCTAAACCTTGGAACTCATTGAAGCGAAGGTTAATCGTGATCGATTCATTTTGAACCGAGATGGTGTCCGCGATAGCGGAAAAAGAAATAAGAGTGGCAAAGAAAATTGTTTTCATGATTAATATCTAATGGCTCCACCAACGTAGTAGTTAACGTTGTCATCGATACCAGAATCATTCTTTTTAACCCCCGTACGAATTTCGAAAAAGTTAAAGTGATGAGACAGTTCTATGCCATAGACAGGGCTGTATCTATCGTTGCTAAATTTATGATAACCCGCTATCGGAGTGACAAAGAAGTTGTTTACTAGTGGGAAGGACGGTTTCACGTTCAGTCCGTAAGAATATTCTGACTCATACTTGGTATACACCAACTCATAACCGAAGCGATCACCGTTAGAGTTTGCAAACTGAAATCCATATTGAACAGAGCCCTTTGAGCCGCTCAACAGGCTATCAACGCCCAAGTAAAGGTTAGTTTGTGCTGCCGCGGGCATTGACAGAAATAGGAGTAAAGCGAGTTTTTTCATTGTTACATCAACGGTTTCTAAAATTTCATCAATAATAAGAGTCGAATTCTCTAACCGCTTCTTTTACTTACAAATCTTACCTCTAGCTTGCAAATCTTACGTATTATTCGACGTTGGAGAGGAAGCAAAAAAGCCCTCTTTGGGGCTTTCTTGCTTAGTGACAGAAGTGGGGGGATTAACGGCAGGCGCGGGTTATGGTTTGTACCATCCGTCTAAGCCCGTTTGCAATCGACTGGTTGCATCTTGAGGAGACATGGTGCCGTTAATTACGCCGACACTGGTTTCCCAAATTTCCAGCTCCAAACTAGGCGTTCCTCGATTAAGGATTTGATAAGAGTTACGAATTGTCGAGTCACAAGTATCACGCCATGCAAGCATTTCTTTTGCTGTTGGATCTTCCACTTCAATGAAGTGGTTTGATAGCGAGAAGAAGCCTGGCAGTGCGTTTGTAAATAGCTCCGCAAACTCTTCACTGGCCATCCACTGAATCAAGGTTTTCGCATCTTCTGGGTTTGAACTCTTGGCATTGATGCCAATACCAATATCGGTATGGTCACTGATGAAACAATCATCGTCTTTATTGGCAACCGTTGGGCGGAAAACACCTAAATCAATCTTGTCTTTGAAGGCTAAAATATCCCAAGACCCAGCAGGATAAACCGCCGCGTTACCACCACCAAACATGGCGATTGCATCGTTATAGGTTCGGGTCTGATAACCGTCACCCATGTATTGTCCCCACATGGCGAGTTGGTTGAAAACATCAACATATTCAGAGTTGGTCAGTTTGCCATCCCCTGACAGCAGCGCGAAACGCCCATCTTCCCCTTGCCAGTAGTTTGGACCAATGTTTTGAAAGCCCATGGTTGCAGCTTCCCACTTATCGTTGGTTCCCATTGCGAGCGGGGTATATTTGCCACTTGCTTTCACTTTGCCCAGAGCGGCATAAAATTCCTCATTGGTGGTCGGCGGTGTGATTCCTAACTCTTTAAAAATCGATTTGTTGTATAAGAAGCCGTGGATAACGGAGGCCAGCGGCAGACAGAAGGTGACAGAGCCGTCGTCGGTTTGCCAAGCTGACTGAGCGAATGATGGGAAGTTTTCCATGCCATCAATATCGGTGAGGTCGACAAGGTTGTTCTCTTGATAGAGCTTTAAAGAATCATCAAAGGGGCGACAAGTGATAATATCGCCAGCATTGCCCGCTGCAAGTCTTTCATTTAGCGCGGTATTGTAGTCGGTGGCAGGTGTGTGTTTGTAGGTCACGGTAATGCCGGGATGTTTGGCGTTGAACGCTGGGATAATGGTTTCATTCCAGATTTTTCCGTCTTCCCGCCAGCTCTCGATCACGAGATTTCCAGCGCTGACTAAGCTAGGGAAGCAGCACGTAGCTACCAGTAAGGCTATCGGTTTTGCTCTCATATGAAGTTCCTTTATTTTACCGCGAGTTAGACTTTGAATCGCTTCACTAGGGTTCGTTGGTTCTGCGCTAATTGCGCCAGAGCGTCACTGACCGATGCAGCACCCTGTGCTTCGACCTCAGTTTTCGACGCAATCTCTGAAATTTCGTTGATACTTTGAGCAATTTCTTGGCTCACTTTTATTTGTTCTTCAGACGCGTGAGCGACTTGAATGCTCATCTCTTTGATGGTTCCCATTCGTTCGACAACGGTTTGGAGCGTTTTGTCTGTCACTCTATTCTGCTCAACACATTGCTCGGTTTTTTCTTGGCTGGTGTTCATAACGTTCACCACTTCGTCTGAACTTGATTGCAGACGCTCAATCATGGCTTGAATCTCGACGGTCGATTGTTGGGTGCGATTAGCCAGTGTTCTGACTTCATCAGCGACAACCGCAAAGCCTCTGCCGTGTTCGCCCGCTCGAGCCGCTTCTATGGCGGCATTGAGCGCGAGTAAGTTGGTTTGGTCAGCGATGTCACGAATCACATCCAGTATGCTGCCAATGTTGCCGGAGTATTGATCCAACTTCTTGGTAATGTCGGTGGCGGTGTTGATGGAATCCAACAGCTCCTCGACCAGCGTTAATCCGCTTGCCACTTGTTGGCGACTCATCAGGGTACTCTCGTTTGCCTGTTCGACTTCGTTTTGCGATTGCTCCGTTGACCGATGCACTTCAGTCACACTGGTTTCCATTTGTGAAATTGCTGCGGCGACCATGTCGATTTGTTGAACTTGGGACGAAACTCGGCTCATGGTGGAATCACTGATTTGCGAGGCTTTGGTTGCTTGCGTTGCCAAGTCTTTTGAACCTGTGTTGATTTGGCTAAGTAAGTGCTTCATTTCGCCGACCAGTTTGTCGATAGAGTGAGAGAGTTCGCCGAACTCACAGTTAGACTCATAACGGACTTTGTGGGTCATGTCCCCTTCGCGCATCAAACGCAACACGCGGTTGATAAGAGTGAGT
This sequence comes from Vibrio sp. NH-7, assembly GCF_053643215.1. Lineage (NCBI taxonomy): Bacteria > Pseudomonadati > Pseudomonadota > Gammaproteobacteria > Vibrionales > Vibrionaceae > Vibrio > Vibrio sp. NH-7. The sequence goes on from NZ_CM132188.1 coordinate 128,725, forward strand.
GGTGTGTGAATGGCTTTGGCGGTGAGATAGCCAATAAGCATAGCCACAAGCGCAGAGATTACAGTGAGGATCACAATTAAACGCTCAGCAGAATAGACTGACTGCTCAGTGGCGGTTTTGGCGTTGTCTACCGCCGTCAAAGCATTGTCAGCGAGGCGATCAAACGCTTTCTCTAAGGTGCGTGACTTTTGTTGAACTTGTCGAATAAGCGCTCGAATCTCTTCTTGTTGATTCTTGACCGTGAGCATTAAGGGCAACATGCCTTTTTCTGACACTCCGGCGATTTTTAGTTTTTCAACCACAGTGTCGAACCGTTTGATTAATCCAGCGCTGAGTTTGACGTTTTGTATCCCTTCCTTCGCTAGAGTGGTGTTGCGATTGAAGTTATCGATCAGCTTGACCAGATCCATATCGGGGTTGGCGGCTCGCAGTGTTCTAAGGTCTCGCTTTATGCCGCTGGTCAGGCGGTCGACTTTGTTGCTCTGCGAGCGGCTTTTACTGAGCTTTGTGAGCAGCTGTTGAGTGACTCTTTGGAAAGCATCTTCAAATTTCACAAACTCTGCCTGAGCGAGATAGAGATTCTGCTGAGCATAAAGTGATTCGTTATGCAGGTTCATGATGCGTTGGGCATCTTGATAAAAGGAGGAGGTGAGTGAGGCAATGTTGCCACTGGATGTCGACTGCTCATCGTTGAGTTGTTTGAAAATTGACTCAAACTCCTTTCGCTCGTTGTCAAACGACGCTTTGATGGCTGGGAGCGCGTCAATATCTTCAAAGGTGAGGTACTCGAGTAGCAATCGTTGACTGTTCAAAATAGAGGTACGAAGCTGTGAACTTTTCACCAACTGGGGGGTTGCGATTTGCGTGATCGAGCCGATATTGGCATCGACTTTGGTGAGGTTAACGTAACTGAAAACGCCTAGCGCGGCTAAGAGGATAAACATACCCAAATAACCAAGAATCGTTCTTTGAACAATGTTGAGCGATATTTTCATCGGTTCATTTACGCCTAGTAAGGAAACTAATAATAAACCTAGACCAAAAGCAGTAGATCTGCTGTTGGTTATCGTCTTTTCGTTTAATTGATAGAGAGGCTAAAGGGTAGCTTTTAGGGTAATTACTTGTTTTATATTGGGTTTAAAATATTAGTTTTCACTAGGGTCTGTTGACCTTTCGCGGTTAAATTTTGTTCGAGATAAAATCGTTTTAGGCGCGGCAAGGGGTGTGTAGCCTAGTCATTCTGAGTAAATACCCCTTAACAAAGCATAAAACGATTTTAGCTGAACCCTTCGGGCAGCGTTTGTGGTTCATTTCTACTGCGTTATCGGCTTTTCATGTACGCTAGCTACACTTCAAAGCCTCTGCCTTGTATAAATTTCCCACAAACTGCTGCAAAAATCAGCTCGAAAGATCAACAGACCCTAAAGTTTGCATTGATAAAAAAGCGAGCCACCCAGTTCTCCCCCGAATAACTGGATGGCTCGCGAAGCTAACTCGCGACGATTATTGAGTTAGAAGTTGGTGTTTTGGAATACACACCTTTATTTTTTTAATTTGATTATCACGTTCAAACAGGTGCTTGCTTATCGATTCGCTCAGCAGTAAACCCTCGATGTTTTCAACCTTCCCATCTGTGAAGAAGCAGGTGATGGTTGCACGGTCTGATAACTCATAAACAAAAGGCACTTGGCAGTAGGTAAATGCCAACTGATTCTCATCAACTTTGTAGCTGCATCGTTCACCCAACACATTCAAACAATCAAACTGAGTCGCTTGAGAGAGAAACTCTTGTGGAGATAGCAGTGTTGGGTTGATGCCAATTGCCCCATTTTCCACTTCAATCCCCAGTTCTGTGAATCGAGTGATGACCTCTTCTTTTACCTGACCAGTCATTCCCGGCTGCTGAGCGCCCGCTTGTTTTGGCGTATGGGAGTATGGATCGGTTGGGAAGGCGCCGTAGTTATCTGGCGTTTTATTGAACCCAATACCGGCGCGAACTTGATAATAGTAGTGCGCCAATTGAGCGGTTTCTTTACTGCTTGGATCGAGATTGCGCGCGGCGAGATAGTTTTCCTGCACCGCCAGAAGCAGTTTTGACACCATGTGCCAGTAGATACAGCCCAGACCTTCATAGCCAAACATGGTGCCAGAGCGCCCAGTAAAGGCTTTATGATTGAAGACTTGTTCATAGAGGTTATGAACCGCCTCTTTCGCTTCTTCCGTCAGTGCTTTGTACTGATTGCTATCGATGCTGTTGAGCGCCGCAGCAAGGAACTCGGCATTTTCAAAAGCGGGGTTGAAGTGGACCGCGCCTGTTGCATCTTGATTCACAATGCGTTGGTCTCCCGCTTTGAGCATGGCAGACAACAGTGGTGATTGGGCAATCTGGTCCGCAGTGATTTGGTTTTTCTCCATGAAGCTTGGTAGATCGCGATCTGGGTAGAGCATAAAGCTGCGTTGATCGTCGCGATACATCTCGCTGGCAAAGAGGTTATCCAGCAAATTGACCGCCTCCTTCGGTGAAAGTACGCCTGAGCTGAGCACCGCGACTTGACCTTCAAGCATCGGGTACAGCTCTTCAATATTAAGAGTTTCGCCGCTGTAGGTGACAATGTTGTAGGCGTTGTACAAACCGTCTTGGCGTAAGTTGCTTTGAATGCTGGAGTCGAGCACATCTAGGCTGGTGGCCAGCATGTCGGAAATCGCGCTCACCTCGACTTGAGTCTTGCCCGAGAAACCTTTCATGCGGTAGACGCGGCTGCGGTAGAGTTCGAACGCTTTCTCTAGCTGGGTCAGAATGGCTTTGCGCGTTTGGCGAGTTACGGTTTCTTGGCGAATCTCTTTGCTCGCGTCTTGCAGCACTTTGTGAATCGAAAGCATCCAGTCGAACACTTCTTTCGACATGGAGATCGAATCCGGTGCCGATTCCAGCAGCGCTTGGGTAAAGGCGACGTAGCGACGCATGTAGTAGAGCGTGACCATGGATAAGCCGTTACCCACGATGGCATTGTTGGCATCGTTCCATTCCGGACGTTGAGTGTTCAGCCAAATACCGCCATCGAGCACGAGGTTGCTGAGTTTTGACAGCAGCGGAACCAAAATCTTTTCCGTCAAGTTGACCATGTAAACCTCATCGCCACCTTCCACGAGCAAGCGACCATCGCTGCCGAGCGCTTCGACACGTTGTTCAATCTCGTGTTGCAGCTCTTGGTCAAATGAGACCGTATCCTTCGGGTTCGCGAAGAGCTGCTCAACAGAACAGAGCTTGTAAGGGACGTTCGCGTAGCTGTAGATGTCGCTCGACAGTTGTTCAGTCAGCTGCGCACCCTGATACTTTTTCGCCAGCTCAAGGAACTTGAGTAGGTAGATGATCTGGTGATCACCCCAGTAGCCGATGTTGCTCCAAGGATCGTCAGGCTCAAGCAGTTCCCAGTCGATGCCATCTTTCGTAATGCGGTAAGGGTTGTAGCCATCAATGGTTGAGGCATTCACAAATTTAGCGATAAAGGATTGAATGAAACCAGGGTAGCTCAAAGCGATGGCTTCCCAGTTCTGGAAAATATCACGCCAGTTACCTTGATATGAAAGTAAGCGCTCACCATTTTCATCTTTGAGTTTGATTTCGTAGTGGTTCCAAGGACGACTCGGGTCACCGTGGCGACGACCAAACGTCAGCGGCAAGTACTCGTAACTGAGGCGGATAAGCTGTGGATCTTGGCTGTTTTTCGCAGCGGAGATGAGCTCGGTGTGAGTAAAAGAGTCGGGTAGGTCGGCGAAAAAGGCGCTGTGTTTTGCGGCTACTTTTTGGTTGGCGTTGCGCAGCGTCTTGAGTACATCTTGCTTATCTAAGTCGTAGTTGTTTTCAATCACACCGCCGCGCATGTTGTTAAACAATACGTTCGCATAGTGGTGAACGCTGGTGTTCTCTTCGTTGGTCAATTGCCAAGCGTCCGCGCCCGACATCAACTTAACTAAGTCATTTTGGTTGTCGGCGATGCTTTGCTCGACGTTTAATCGCAGATCCGCAGGTTTGTCTAACAGGCTAATAAGTTCGCTGACCGCTTGATGATTCTTGTCGATGTCAGCAACGATCAACCAGCCTTGTTTTTCACTTGGAGCAAGAGAAAGTGTTTTGTGGATCAGATAGCTGCCGCGTACGCCTTTTGTTAGTGGCTCACTGTTGATTGATTGGCCTTGGCGAAACGCGTTCACTTGTTCGCTGCTCAGTAACAGCTGGTGGTCTCCCTGATCAAGCGCAAAGACGGTGGTCGCAAGGAGAGATTCGGCAGGCTCTGCGCGATCACTCAGCTTGGCGTACATGGTGTAAAGCGCAAGCGAGGACGCTTCAACTTGTTCGTTCCATTTGTAGGCATCGACCAAGGCGCTACGAGTTTGCAATGCCTGCAAAGGCGCACCAGACGGCAGCAGGTTTTGTACCCCGTCGAGTACGTCCATATCACGAGTTTGGTTACTCAGGTTAGTGAACTCACACTGACGGACAAATCCGAAACGCTCACTCGAACTCCAGCGGTAGCTGAATTTCAATTGCAGAGAGTGGTTTATCTCTTCAAATACGATCTTGTCCCCGATGGTATTTTTGTAGAGATTACGCTCCGTTTGGTACAGGCCATTGTGGTGTGGGTTAAACGGTTCCCAGAGCATAACGCCGTTGTCTTGTTTGACTCGAACGATGGTTTTTGAGCCAGTGTTATCGGCACTCTCATGAATGTGATCGACCGAACGGTAAGGGAACAAGGCATTTTCTGGGCGAATGCGACCTGCCGAAAGCGCCCCCGTTGATGAGATAAACAGCCAGTGATCGCTGGCAGAAACCACACTGATAAAGAAGGGTTTCATCTGGTCAACGTTGCTGATTTTGTAAAATCGCTCACCGTCTAAGTCAACGAATTGACCGCCAATGGCTAAGTGAGATGGAGTAGCAAAAGTCATAATTTTTTCCTTGATACCTACATTTCGCTGATTTTGAGCAATAAGAACCGTAGCCAAGCTGTGAACCCGGTTCTTTAAGCTTAGAGCGAAATGTCTGTTTAAATCTGTTTATCGTTATAGGTGATGGCAGCGCGCGTAATGGTCTGGCCCGACTTGGGTTGGCTCGGGCACGGACTGCGTACATTGCTCAGTCGCTTTTAGGCAGCGACTGGCAAACGGACAGCCGACACTGCTGGGTTTCCACAGTGGGATGTCGCCTTTTTTCGCCATTAGCTCACGTTTTCCTGAGTTGCCCACTTCCGGTACCGCAGAAAGAAGTAACTGCGAGTACGGATGCTGCGGATTTTGCGTCACGCTGTCGCTGTTTCCCCATTCCACCATGTGCCCGACGTACATCACTGCGGTCTTTTCCGCGAAGTAACGCGCGGTAGCGATATCGTGGGTGATGTACATAAACGAAATGCCGTGTTTGTCTTTAAGATCTGACATCAAGTTCAAGATGCCGAGTCGAACCGACACATCGAGCATTGAAATTGGTTCATCGGCAAGGATGACCTCTGGATCGACGGCAATCGCGCGGGCAATCGCGACACGTTGGCGTTGACCACCACTTAGCTCATGTGGGTACTTTTCTGCCGTCTCTTTTACTGGTGACAGACCGACCAAGTCGAGTAACTCATACACCAGTTGTGGGATCGCTTCTTTGCTCGCACGATTGTGAATCATCAAAGGGCGAGCGATGTGATGATAGATGGTATGAACAGGGTTTAATGAGCCAAATGGGTCTTGGAAGATCATCTGCACTTGGCGTGCGTATTCAAGCTCACCATGCTCTTTGATGTACTCGCTGAGCTCTTGGCCTTTAAACTCAACATTACCGCCAGTTTTATCATAGATACGAGTTAAGACCCGTGCGCCAGTACTTTTGCCTGAGCCCGATTCACCAACAATGGCCAGTGCTTCGCCTTTACGCAGCTCAAACGATACGTCGTTTACGGCGCGCATAAGATTGCTTTTCACTGACTGACCGAGTGGAAAGTCTTTGACCAAGTTTTTCACCGAGAGAATGACCTCAGGATTGGTTGCGTTTTCCATGTTTTCTCTCCTGTTAAACAAGGTGGCAAGAGACTAAGTTGCCGTTGTTGACACGCGCCAATACAGGTTCTGCCTGTTTACATTGGGCAAAGCAGTCGTTGCATCGTTCTTGGAAGTTACAGCCTTGCGGAATTTGCAGTAAGTTCACTGGGTTACCCGGGATGCCGTACAAGCGCTCTTTTGGTCCGTGAATGGTTGGGAATGACGAAATCAGTCCTTTGGTATAAGGATGCTGAGGGTCACCAAAAACATTCTGGGCATCGCCAAGTTCAATCAGATTGCCTGCGTACATCACGCCAATTCGGTCTGCAATCTCACCCATCAAGCTCAAGTCATGGCTGATGAACAGAATCGAGAAACCAAATTTGCTCTTAAGCTCATACAGCTCATTGAGGATTTCGCGCTCGACCACCACATCAAGCGCGGTGGTTGGCTCGTCCATAATGATCAGTTTTGGCTCAAGGGCTAACGCGACTGCGATCACCACGCGTTGACGCATGCCGCCACTTAATTGGTGTGGAAAGCTCGCCATACGGTCGCCATGTATACCCACCACGTTCAGTAGCTCTACGGCACGGTCATACGCTTGTTTGTATGGAATCTTGCGGTGAGCAAGAATGACGTCGGTCAACTGTTCACCAATGGTAATCACTGGGTTGAGCGAGTTCATCGCACTTTGAAACACCACCGAGACGTCGTTCCAACGGAATTTACGTAGCTGGCGATCATTCATCTTCAACACATCTTGGCCGTTGTAGATGATTTCACCCTCGGAAATCAGTGCGGGCGCTTTGTGCAAGCGAGAGATCGCAAACGCGAGTGTGCTCTTGCCGCAGCCTGATTCGCCTGCAATACCTAAGGTTTCACCTGGTGCAATCGACAGACTGACGTTGTTTACCGCGCGAGCTACGCCATTTGGAGAGACATAGTCAACGCATAGATTATTGATTTCTAGTAACTTGCTCATCTTAGACCTCGGCGTTTATCGGCTTCTTTTTTCAGTTTGTGCCACAGCTTGATGTGCGGGCCGGTACGAAGTTTCGGGTTGCTCACTTGGTCAATCGACATATTGACGAGCGCAAGCGCACCGCCGGTAATTGCCAATGCCATCGCTGGTACCAGCATTTCCCACCACGCTCCGGTGTACAGCGCTGACGAGGTTTGTGCCCAGTAGAGCATGGATCCCCAGCTCACTTCGGTTGCATCGCCCAAACCGAGAATGCCTAGCCCCGCTTCTGAGCCCATTGCGTAGATCACCGTACCTAGGAAGCCGCCAAACACAATTGAGACAAGGTTCGGCAGGATCTCAACGAGGATGATGCGGATTTTGGATTCGCCCATCACTTCCGCAGAGATGATGAACTCCTTATTGCGAATCGCCATGGTTTGCGAGCGTATGACCCGCGCGCCCCACGGCCAGGAGGTGATCCCGAGGAGGATGGTTATCACCAGAGACCCGACTTGACCTAAGAACGCGGCCAGAACAATCAACAATGGCAATTGAGGGAAGACCAAGAAAACGTTGGTTAAAAAGTTCAAACGGTCATCAATTTTTCCACCAAAGTAGCCTGATGAGACGCCAATGATCACCGCAAGGCTCATGGCAATGATGCCCGCAGAGATTGCCACGGTTAACGATTTACGTGCGCCATAGAGCACTTGGCTGTAAACGTCGCGTCCGCTACGAGTGGTGCCAAGCACATGCTCTGCGTTGGGGGCGACATGTGGTCTTGCGACCCGTTTTTCTGGGTTATGCGTTGCCAACACTGGAGCAAAAATAGCGCCAGCCAACACAATAGAGAGTAACAGGCCGCCAATGATGGCTGGTGGGTTGCCATAAAAGAAAGCGTACACTTTGCCGAGCGATTTCTTGATTCGTTGCCACGAAAACTTTGATTCACGTTTTGTCAAAGCGTGGGCGGACGATGAAGTCGTGTTAATGAGTTTGTCCATGATGCACCTTAATTCGAAATACGTGGATCGAGCCAAACGTAGAGTAAGTCAGCGATGAAATTCGCAGTCAGAACCGCTGACACCAGAATGAGTAGAATGGCTTGAATAAGTGGGTAATCGCGCGCCACAATGCCTTTTAGCAAGATGTTGCCAAGTCCTTGGTAGTTAAATACCACTTCGGTCATGATCGAGCCTGCAAACGAGAAACCAATCGCCATCGCAATGGCTGTTGCGACAGGAAGGATGGCATTGCGTCCAGCATAGCGAGACATGACGCGGTAGCTGCTTAATCCTTTCGCTTCCGCCATGGTGACGTAATCTTCGCCCAAGACGTTGATCATCGCGTTACGCATGTTAAACACCCATGTTGAGATTCCGACGATCACCATCGAACCAACCGGTAATACGGCGTGTTTCGCGACGCTGGAGATAAACTCCCACGTAAAGCCGGGGTCGAGTGCTGGGTCATAGGTGTAGGCGAGGGGAAGCATCTCGAGTTTTAAGCCAAAGAAGTAAAACAGCAGCAGCGCAGTAACGATGTAAGGGAAGTTACTGATGAACGCGAGAACCGGTGGTACTACCTGACCAAAAAAGCCTTCGCGTCGGTAAGAGGCATAAGTACCAATACTGACACCGATGATAAGCGCGACAATCAAAGAGCCCAAGGCTAAGAACATAGTCCAAGGTAGGGCGTTGGCGATCACTTCAGAGACACTCACAGGGAACATCAGAACAGAAGGGCCAAGATCGAGGGTAAAAACACTTTTTATGTAAGCGATGTATTGCTCGAAGATGTTGCCATCCACAAAGCCATACATTTCGCGCACCGCATCCATTTGCGCAGGATCCATTCGACCTTGGGCTGCAGCAAACAAGGCATCCACGGGATCTCCGGGCATTAACCTTGGCAACATAAAGTTGAAGGATATGGCAATAAGAAAAGCGGTGAAATAAAAGCCAAATCGGCGAACTAAAAACGACATAACGAACCTTTTAACCTAGGAGCCTAACAACTTAGGCTCCTTATAATTGCTAGTGAGAGAGATTATTTAAGGTGTAAGTTGTTCAAAATAATCACGCGCTTACCGCCGTCGTACCAAACCGGTTGAACGTATGGGTCTTTTTCGTTCGGCCAACCCACCACTTTCTTGGTGCTGTATTGGAACCATGTCGGGTTTGAGAACAGTGGGATAAATGGCATGTTTTGAGCTGTGTATTCTTGCAACTCAGAGATCACCGCTTCTTGTTCTTGGGCATCACCAATCTTGCCGAAACTGTCGATCAGCTTGTCGATCTCTGGTGAGTTAATGCCGTGACCCGCGTGCCATGTTTTACCAATGCGCGACGTCGAGAAGTACTCTTGGTAAGCTAAGATTGGGTTGGTTGCCACCATCGACCAGTTGATCGACATGGTGTAGTTGCTCTCTTTAAGATTCTTGTCATACACCGCCCAGTCAACCGTTTTCACATTGGCTTTAATACCCACCTCGTCGAAGTATTCGGTGACCATTTGCACAACTTGAATCCAGTCGGTCCAGCCGTTCACCACTTCAATATCGAAAGAAATATCTGAGCCGTCGGCATTGTCGCGGTAGCCGTCGCCGTTTTTATCGACCAGTCCTGCTTCATCAAGCAGTGCTTTTGCTTTGTCTGCGTCGTAGCGCGTAAGGTAGCCGTACTTGTCGTTCACGTTTTTATCAATGTGCGTTTTATACAACTCTGCGATGCCACCTGGGTTGTAGTTGGCTGTTGGGTAACCGTAAGCGGCGATATCAACGATTGCTTCACGGTCTAGCGCCATTGAAAGCGCCTGACGAACACGAAGATCATCAAATGGCTTTTGCTTGGTATTTACGTAAAGGTGGATCGCGTCGTTTGCTGGGTACCAGAAGTGGTTGTTCGCTTTATCTTGAGCCACGAAGGTCGACTCAACGTCGGCAATAAAGTTGGAGCCCCAGTCAATTTCGCCTTTGATCAAAGCAGGTTGAATTTGTGAGTTGTCGTTGTACGAGCGGAAGTTGACACAATCTAAGTAAGGACGGCCTTCAAGGTAGTAATTTGGATTGCGACACAGTTCCATTTGCTGAGGCTTGAGGTATTTCACCACCGTCATTGGCCCGCTACCAACAGGGTTAGGGTTGGTAAATGTGGTGAGGTCATCAACTTTTGACCAGATGTGTTTTGGAACAATGTGGTAACGCTCTAGATTCCAAGCGAATGTTGAATCGGCTTTCGCTAACTCGAAAACCACCGTGGTTGCGTCTGTCGCTGTGATGGTTTGCAAGTTCTTACCCGACCAAATCCCTTTTTGGTCAAAGGCAGGCGCCTCTTTCGTAAGCATGAAGCTGTAGACCACGTCTTGCGCAGTTAACGGCGTACCATCAGACCATTTCAAGCCCTTTTTAAGTTTTAGGGTGATCGTTTTAAGATCATCAGAGTAGGCAAAAGACTCGGCTAGGCGGAAGTCTGTTTCACCTGTCATATTGTTGAAGACCATAAGTGGCTCAAACATGATGCCGTGGTACAGGTCTTTGGTAGTGTATGGGTTGAAGTTTTCCACAAAGCCTGTGTTGATGATTGGAACCGTCAGTGTTCCACCTTGCTTGATGTCTTCCGCTTGAGCCGCCGTTGAAAGCAGCATGCTGGCAGCAATGGTCGCGAGCAGAGTTTTCTTATGCATCACATTGTCCTTATTTCATTATTGGTTTGATTCATCCCCCGGAAGCGTTTTTCTTAAAAGAAAGCGCTTTCTTGGGGTTGTTTTAGCTTCATGAAGTCATGAATACAAACTTTTGTGTTCAAAATAGACCTTGGATCACAGATCATTGCTTTGTGCCAAGATAATGAAATTAGAATGAGATTTGATTTATTATTCAATATAATCAGTAATTTAAAATGATACCCCGCGTTTTTACTGTTAATGTTTTTGAGCGTTTTCGTGCTAGCTTGTTACAACAGGCAGGGTGAAATAAACGACATTTTTAGATGTCGATCACTCTTTTCTATGTGTTAAATTTGCGGATCTTCACAAATTTCACCAAAATTAAAGAAACCGCTTTCTTTGGTGGAGCAAAAAGGAAATTCTTAGCACTTCTGTCGTGCACTTAGGGGAATCTCGTGATCACTTTTTGGAACGGAAATAAGTCTGTTGCTAGGCAAGAATATGAGTATCAATTATTCGAGCTGTTGGCCACAGATAGCAAGGAATTAGAACCAATACATAACGACCTTACCGACTATCCCGCTGCGGAAGATGAAGGCGCTGTGTTTGACAGTGGCGCGGATGCGCTGGTGACGATTGCCGGAAACAAGAAGTTTGCTGGAAAACCCTTGATTGAAGTGAAGATTCCACTTTGTCGAGGGCTGCTTGGTTGGCGTTTAATGGTGGTTGCTCGTGAGCGTATCGACGAGTTTCGAGATTTAACATTGGCGCAATTGAAATCTAAACGAGTCGGTGTGCCTGCCACATGGGTCGATGCTGAGCTTTTTCGAGCCAACGGGTTTGATGTTGTTGAGCGCGGTTCGTTGGACGATATGCTGGGTTGGATCGAGCAGGGTGAGGTCGACTTTATGACGCTCGGAGTTAATGAAATCCATGACATTTTGGCTGACCCTAACCAGCAAACGCGTAATTTAGCCATCGAGCCAACACTGGCACTCTATTATCCATTTCCAGTTGTGTTTTATGTGAACAAAAACGGGGCACAGTTAGCTGAGCGCTTAGGGCAACAGTGGCAGGAAAAACAGCAAATGGTGGCGGAGCATTTCTTCGCTCACTATGGGGAAGCAATCGCAAAAGCAGACTTGGCTCATCGCCAGGTGATGACGTTAACCAATCCTATGCTGCCAGAAGGGTATGAGGCGCTTATTGAAGCGGACTTGTATCGGTTAACTGAGCCTTTTTGAGCCCACATGTGCATGTGAGAAAGCGGAGTGTATCCGCTTTTTCTCGACGATAGTTCTAAGTGGACGACGGCTCTAAGTGAACCGGTTATCTATCGCTATGACGAGCCGATCATTTCCGGCGGTTATAGCGTGCCGACGGAATCTCTCACAATGAGCTCTGGTTGAAGCTGCTTTTTCATATTCGCTGGGTTGTCTTGCACAATCGCTAGCACACCTCTTGCCGCTTCCCTGCCCATCTCTTCGACTGGGAAGTTAACGGTTGTCAATCTAGGGCGAATGTGGGCGCTGTGGTAATCATTGTCGAAGCCTACCACCGATAAGTCTTTGCCAATGGTGATGTTGCGTTCAGCAGCAACGTCATACACCGCAAGGGCAATATTATCGTTTTGACAGAAGACCGCGGTGATGTCTGGGGCGCGATCCAAAAGGCGTCGAGTGCGCTCATGGTTGCCATCATGGTCAAATCGCCCTTCAATCACATAGGACGGATTATAGGTGATCCCCGCTTCAGCAAGGGCTAGACGATAGCCTTGCAGTCGGTCTCGGCTATCCCCTTTACTGAGTTGACCCGTAATACAAGCGATTTTCTGATGGCCTTTGTCGAGTAAATGCTTGGTTGCAAGATAGCCGCCCAACTCGTTGTCGATAAAAATGCAGTTGTCAGCAATATCTGGGATAAAGCGATTCAAAATGATGGTCGCAGGGGTCTCTTTGACCACCTCAATGAGTTCGTCGTCAGAGAGTTTGTCTGAGTGCAAAATGAAGCCATCTACGCGTTTGGAGCGCAAAAATTCAATCGATTCGCGCTCTTTGGTGTGAGACTCCTGACCGCTAGTGACAATCAAGTGATTGTTGTTACGGCGAATGGTGTCTTCCGTGTGGTGCATTAAAGGACCATAGAAGGGGCCATCTAACGAGCCAACAAGCATGCCGATGCTGTTCGAACGGCTGGATGCTAATGCCTGAGCAAATGCATTGGGCTTGTATCCGAGTTGCTCAATCGCAGCAAACACTTTCTTACGGTTCGCTTCTTTCACAGTCGGGTGATTGTTAATTGCACGAGAGACAGTTGCTTGGGAAACTTTGGCCAACTCTGCGACTTCTTTTATTGTAATCAAGGCATTAACTCTTTTAAAAAGGGTGTCGTTATTCGTTTACGAGTGCATGGTGTTTTACTATTTACTCGCTTTTCTTGGAGGACTCTACATTTATCTCCATTTTACCCCATAAATGTGAGCACAAACCAAAGAAAGCGCTTTCAATATGATTTGGATCTCGTAATGTAGGGGTGTTATGTTGGCAAAATCGCCATATTCCAATGTTATTTCTAAGTCATTGATCAAATTAAGCGCAGTAGTATTGAGCAAAGACAGTCGAATGACAACTGGATATCATCAGGTGAGTGTTTAACAAAATTTACAAGAAAGCGCTTTCCTGTGTCAGATGATGAAATAGTGGAACGATATGGAAATGCACCCTATGCAAAAATTCAAACTTAAAAATAGTGCTCTACTGGTCTGTTTGCCTTTATTACTTGCTGGCTGTAACTCAGAACTGTTGGAGGAATCGAGCTCGACACCTGATAACACTGAGCGAGTGACGCTTGCTGCTCAACCTGCCCCTGTTGCCCCTTATCCCAATATCTATGGTTATGACGCTGCCGCGAGTCGTGCTTCGGGCTCTGATTTTCTGCTTGGCAATCCGGATTTTCAGGCTATCTCTTACGGAGCATTTCGCAAAGCTGTCCGTGACAGTGGCGACAATGCGCCGTCTGTTGAGGAGATAAAAGAAGATCTGCTGTTAATGGAAGCGATGGGAATCAAGATGATTCGTACCTATCACACGCAAGATTTCATTGATACCGAGCGAGTCCTTGCTGCGATTGATGCTTTCATGAATCCCGCGTCTCCGGACTATCGCGAAGGGTTCAAAATGTTTGTCATGTTGGGGATCTGGGTTGACGCAGTTAATGCTTGGGGTGGTGGTGACATCGATAGAACCCAAGGCAGTGCAACCAGCGAAGCGGAAATGGACAAGGCGATTGAACTGGTCAACCTCTACCCCGAAATCATCAAAGTGCTCGCTGTAGGGAATGAATCTATGGTCCATTGGGCAAACTATCATGTTTCCCCAACTGTGGTAACAGGCTATGTGAATCAACTTCAGGCTCTCAAAACGGCCGACTTTACCAAGGGTTATGACGACTTGGTTGATGAACTTCCTGCGGACGTTTGGATTACCAGTTCGGACAACTTTGCCGTTTGGGCGGGGCAAGGCGATTATGCTGGCGATGACTATAAAGCACTTATTGAAGCGGTCGACTATGTTTCGGTTCATTCGTATCCATTTCATGATACCCACTGGAATGGCGATTTTTGGGCGGTACCGTTGGATGAACAAGACTTGCCAAAACAGCAGCAGCTTGAGGCCGCCATGGAAAGAGCGCAAGCGCATTTCTTAAGTCAGGTCAAAATGGTTCAAGACAATGTGAATGCCATTGATGCAACGAAACAGATTCATATCGGTGAAACCGGTTGGTCAACCGTGTCGAGTGACGGGTTTGGGGCGACAGGAACTAAGGCATCGGACGAATACAAACAGAAACTGTATTACGACGGGTTGAGAGAGTGGTCAAATGAGTTTGGCGCCTCGCTGTTTTTCTTTGAAGCTTTTGATGAACAGTGGAAAGCGGGTTGGGAACACGCCGATGCCAACCATTCTGAAAAGCACTTTGGCATGATCGATATGAATGGCCAAGCCAAGTACCTGCTTTGGGATTTGGTTGATCAGGGAGCGTTTGATGGCTTGACTCGTGGTCAAGATGGTGATGGAAACCCGATTGCGATTAGCAAAACTTACGCAGGCAGCCTTGATGCTCTAATGCTCGATGCTCAGCTACCACCTTACGAAGAAGCACCAGTGAACAGCGACAGTTATTCAGTGATTGATGGCGCATTAGCTGACGGAATTAATCTCTATTGGTGGGGCGGGAACTCGGGAATCTATCTTAGCGAATCAGGCTCATCAATTATGGTGACAGGGGGTGCAGATAACTTCCCTGGCTGGTGGGGTGCGGGGGTTCAGCCTAGCGTTGAAGCCAACCTAACGGGATTTGAACAGGGCAGCTTACATTTTGATATTAAAGCGACGCAATCTCTAACCGATGTGACGTTCAAACTGGGCATGCAAACAGCAGGATCTGGCACCGTTAATCACTTCGTTCAAGTGGGTGGGAACACGGCGTACCCAATCTCTACCGAGACACAAAGCTATTCCATTCCTCTGTCACAACTTGCCAATTATGAGCAAATGGACCTTAGCGCCGTAGTGGCATTGATGTTCTTCCTTGGCGAAGTGGACGGAGCGGGAGAAAACTACATTCCAGATGGCGTAACAGTCGAAGTCAGCAACGTCTACTACTCGAAATAACCCCCATGATGTTTTAGGCGATAGGGCTCGGGTCCTATCGCACGTTAGAAAGGATAATTATGTTGGATAAAACACCGATTACTCAGCTTATGCTGACTGCGATTGCGGGCTCGATCATTGCGGGATGCACCAGTACTGCAGACACCCCAGATGCGTCATTTATCACGGGTAAAAAGCCAGTGGCATTGAAGCAAGAGACGATAACGCCGAGCGAAAAATGGCAGCTTGCGTGGCAAGATAACTTTGATGGCGAGCGTATTAACCCTCGCTACTGGTCATTGGAGCAAAATTGCTGGGGCGGCGGTAACAATGAACAACAGTGTTACACAGACCGAGAGCAAAACGCCTTTGTTAAAGACGGTTTTCTTCATATTGTGGCGCGCAAAGAGTCATTTACCGGTCCTGATAACCCAGACGGAGTAAAGGGAGGCGCGACCAAAACCTTGCCCTACACATCGGCAAGGCTGAGAACCAAAGGCAAGCGTGACCAAAAATATGGTCGTTTCGAGATTCGCGCCAAACTGCCATCTGGGCAAGGAACGTGGCCTGCGATTTGGATGCTGCCGACACAAAGCAAATATGGCACTTGGGCCGCCTCGGGGGAGATCGACATTCTTGAAGCGGTCAACCTGAACACTCAATCCGATGCGCCAGGCGCGAAACCGGGTGACGCAGAAAACCGAATTCATGCGACACTGCATTACGGTAAAGCGTGGCCAGATAACGTGCACAGTGGGCTGGGCGTTACCTTACCGAATGGGATCAACCCTGCCGACGATTTCCATACTTACGCTATTGAATGGGAAGAGGGCGAAATTCGTTGGTATGTAGACAACATTCACTATGCAACGCAAACTCATGAAGGTTGGTACGCTCAGTATGAACAAGACGGGCAGTTGGTGAATGCCGACACGCTTGCGCCATTCAATGAGAAGTTTCACTTATTGCTCAATGTCGCTGTTGGTGGTTCTTGGGCGGCCAATGCGAATGAAAAAGGCGTTAATAGTGACATTTTCCCGCAAACCATGTTGGTTGATTATGTCAAAGTGTACCGCTGCTCAGTTGACCGCTGGAAAGGGAAGGGCTGCGCGGCCACTTCAGAAAACGCCACCTTGGTAAAAGGAAATCAACCACCTGCTATTTTGGTTCAAGATGACAGCTATGCGAATGGACCCGAGTTGATAATATTTGAGGACTCACTCAACACCAGCTTAGCTTATGGCAGTTATGACCCGACTGATATTGTGGAACACGCGGAGGTTGATGAACCGAGCCGAGGCAAGGTGTTGTCTATCTCGAAACTCAATGGTGGAGGCAACCTCTATTTCCGCTCACCAAAGACCGATTTGTCGTCTTGGTTGGAATCTGGGGTACTGAGCTTTGACGTTAAAGTGGAGAGCATCGGTGCCGGTGTGGAGTTGGTCGTGAAGATGGACAGTGGTTGGCCTGCGACCAGTGATATTACGGTTCCTCTCGATGGGACGAGCGATTGGCAAACCATCTCAATCCCTGTTGCCGATATCATTGCAGGGGGAAACCGCTATGTTTCCGGTAGCGCCGATCCTTCCAACATCAATAACTTACTGGTATTTGAGCCGACCGGAGAAATGAGCATATTGCTGGATAACATCCGAATGACCAAGTAATCGCTGCTTGGCTCTTCAACCAACCCGTAAAATACCGCGCCTGATGCGCGGTATTTTTGTTCCTGAGCTTCTTATCATCAGATTGGAATTTGTGATCGATCTTAAAAGAAAGCGTTTTCTTTGTGATTTAAATAACTTTTTGTAGGGGGTGTGGGTGGGTATTCTGTCCTCAATCCAAACATGAATGGCAACTCTGTCTTCATTTGAGTCTGTATCGCTCTATTGAATGCCCTACGCTTTTGAATGCTGCTTATTTTTGGATTTTTATATCAAAACAAAAGAAAACGCTTTCTTTGGCGCGAAATAACATGGAGTTACTATGAAACTGTCTAAGATTACTCTTGCTTGCCTTATCGCGACGACTGGAGTCACCTCACTACCTGCGTTAGCGGAAAAATCCGAAGGATTCGAATTTCACGGTTATTTCCGTGCGGGTGTCCTTTACAGCAAAAATGATGACTTCAAGCGTGCTAAGTTCCCTGCATCGAAAGAGCGTTTAGGTCGATTAGGCGTAGAATCTGATAGCCACTTTGAATTGGCACTGCAAAAGAACTTTGTCAACGACGCGGGTCAGCAGATCCGAATCAAAACCCGCGCTGCTGCGGATAACGCGCAATACGCGACTAACCAGTTAGGTGCAAACGCCGATGCCACCAACAGCGAAATTGGTATGGCAGAAACTTTTGTTGAGTTTGAAGGTGTCTCCGATACCGGCGTTGTATGGGGCGGTAAACGATTCTACGGCAAAGATAACTACATCTTTATGACCGACTTTTTCTACACCGATATGTCGGGTACGGGTGTGGGTATCGAAGGTGTGGAGCTAGGTGGCAACAAATGGGATTTCGCTTACATCGCGAGTGATGACTCTGGTGATACCGGCTTTTGGGGTGACGGCAACAACATCATGCACGCGTTCCACGCTGGCGTGAACTTGGGTAGCGTCGAGCTGCATGCCATGGCGAAGTTTATGCCAGACAACATGATTGATTTAGGTTTTGGCGCGGGTGAAGAGGCCTTCGCGGAAAAAGGTTACGAGATGACAGCCATCGTTCATACCGACTCGGTATTTGGGTTGTCTGATAAAGGCTTTACCAAGTACATCGCCCAAGCGGGTAAAGGGTTGGGCTCGGGTAACCTGTTAGGTGGCACGATTACAACATACAATACTTACAAACCAGGCAGTGATTATCAAAGCTGGCTAACCACAGGTTCGGGCTGTGGCACTTCATGTGTTAAAGCGGTTGATGACAACGATACTTCTTTCCGCGCGCTCGCTTGGGGTGGCTATTTCTTCGATAACGGTGTGAACATCTTCCACTCGCTACAAACTCAATACAATGACTTTGACAATGGCGCGAGTGATGGTTGGGTGTCAGCGATGGTACGTCCTACCTTCCCTGTGTCTGACAACTTCTTTATCGCAACAGAAGCAGGCTACATGTTCAACTACGAAGATCGTAATGGCGAAAAAGCCGATTCTTACGATTACAAGTTAACTATCGCACCGACCATGGTCGTCAGCTCAGGCTTTGGTCCTAATCCAGAAATCCGCTTCCTAGCGTCATACCTTGACGGACAAGACCGTGACGGCAATGGCAAAGATGGCGACTTTATTGTGGGTATCCAAGCGGATATGTGGTGGTAACACACTGACGAGCGCAAATGTTGAAGGCGTCTTGTGGCCAAGAACAGGATGCCTTCCTTTTTCATACTATCCTTTTTCGTGTTGCAACTGTTCAGGCAAACACGTTCTGAAGACTTAGGGACTGCTCCTAACGCTCACTTAGCCGCTCATAGTAGCGGCTTTTTTTATTTCTTCACGCGGGGTGAGATGAAAGCGCTGCTTGTAGCATTTTGAGAAGTAGTTGCTGTCATGAAACCCAGATTGTTCAGCAATCTGTTGCACCGAGGTGAGTTTCTCTTCCGTAATCAGCTTATTGGCGTAGGACATTTGTAGTTGGCGGACGTACTGGTTGGGGGAACTGTTTAAATACTGTTTGAAAAGCCTCTCCAACTGACGCTGGCTGATGAATGCGGCATGAGCAATATGCTCAGGAGAGACCTCCCCAGACGTATAGTGCTGCTCGATAAAAACCATTGCGCGGCTCAACGCGTGTGTCGGTTTCGGCGCTGCCTCTTGCTGATCGGCGTAGATCCTTGCCAAGGTGATAATCAATTGCTGCATTAAGCTGTTGATCATCACTTCAAAGCCAGCTTGCCCCGTTTCGTACTCGACTCGGATTGATTCAAGAAGGTGTTTGATATCCGTCAACTGAGCTTGGGAGAGGGTCAACTTGGCTTGATAGTCAGTCGTTTGCCGCGCCAAAGGCTCAATATTGAACAGCGCTTGGTATCCCGAAAGAGCACGCATAGAAGGAAGCTCGAAGAAAGGGGCGTTGGCATCAAACATCAAGTTAATCAGCTTGAGATCCTTGACGTCTTTAAAGCCGTGTTCTGTTTCGCCCTTTATAACAAATACATCCCCTGCGGTGAGCGGATATTGGTAGTTTGCCACCAAGTGCTTGCCACTTCCCTCAACCACAAGAAAAAGTTCAGAAAAGTCATGTTGATGCAGCGCGAAATCGGACTGATGGTCGCCATCGACAAAGGCAAAACTTAGATGTTGGTGCCGTTGGTGTGAGCTAAGTCTATATCGGATTGCCATGTCGTTAATTTCCTTATTTGTGTCGCTTTGTTAGGAGATAAGCGAACGCGGTCAGCATACTATGCTTTGTATAAGAAGCACAGTGAGTCACTCACATTGGGCGACGCACAAGGTATTCATCATTCAATCATGTGGTCCATTATGCGAAACAAACAGATTCAATCCGCGCAACAGAACTTAGTTCCTGTCAGTCGTCAGGCGGCGACAGAGGGAATTGTCTTGCTTAAAAATGAACAGCATGCGTTACCGCTTTCTGACAATGATGTGGTGTCGTTGTTTGGTCGCTGCCAAATCGACACCTATCGAAGCGGCACTGGCTCTGGCGGTGCGGTGAATGTGCCGTACGCAATCAGTGCGCTCGACGGGTTAGCTGCACACCCTGCTATCACCCTTAATGCAGAGTTAGCGGCAACGTATCGACGTTGGGTTGACGCGCATCCTTTTGACGACGGCGGTGGCGGTTGGGCGGCAGAGCCTTGGTTTCAAGAAGAGATGCCCGTCACTTCAACTTTAGTGACTGAGGCGGCACAAAACTCGACTAAGGCGATTGTGTTTATTGGTCGAACGGCGGGCGAAGATCAAGACAACGACGACCAGCCGGGCAGCTATCGATTGACCTCCCAAGAAACTCAGATGCTCGTCGAAGTGTGTCGACATTTTGATTGCGTGATTGTCGTGATGAACGTGACCAACATTATGGATATGTCGTGGCTGGAGACGCTAGAGGGGCATGAGTCAATCAAAGCGGTGATGTTCAGTTGGGCTGCGGGTATGGAAGCTGGAGATGCGCTGGCTGATGTCTTATCCGGTACCGAATCACCCAGTGGTCGATTGACTGATACCATAGCCTACCAGCTTGAGCACTATCCATCTTCCGCCAATTTCGGCGACAAGCGGCGCAATGTCTATCAAGAAGATATCTATGTCGGGTATCGCTACTTTGAAACTTTTGCGCCGCAACACGTCCAATTCGAATTTGGCTTTGGTCTGTCATACTGCGATTTTTCTAAGCGGGTACTTGATTTCCGTGTTGAGGGGGAGGGAGCAAAAGCAGCGTTACATGTCGACATTGAAGTCACCAATACAGGTGATCGTTTCTCGGCGAAAGAGGTTGTTCAGCTCTATGTAGAGGCGCCTCAAGGCAAGTTGGGTAAACCTGCGCGCGCTTTGGTCGCCTTTGATAAAACACTCAAGCTGGCTCCTCATACGTCGCAAGTGCTCCATCTGGTGGTACCTATTGATCGACTCGCATCGTATGACGATAGTGGGGTAACGGGTCACAAGAGTTGTTATTTGCTCGAAGAAGGCGAGTATCGTTTCTATCTTGGTGGCAGCGTGCGTAAAGCACAGCCAATTGCTGAGACTTGGTGTTTGGCCACTTTATTGGTGATTGAGCAATTACAGGAAGTTTGTGCGCCTATAGAACCTATTGAGCGATTAAAACCTAGTCAAATGAATGAGCACGCGGTCTATGAGACTCGCTACGAAGTGACGCCAAAGCGAACTGTTTGTATGCGAGAGCGCATAGAAGCCAATCAGCCGCGCGAGATCGCGCAAACGGGAGACGTGGGCTTAAAACTGGGTGACGTTAAATCAGGTAAGGCTTCTTTAGAGGCGTTTGTTGGTCAATTATCGGCGGAACAAATGGCGATTTTGGTGCGTGGAGAAGGGATGTGCAGTCCTAAGGTGACCCCAGGTACAGCGGCCGCATTTGGTGGCGTGTGTGACAGTCTGTTCGAATTTGGCATTCCTATTGCCGCGGCTGCCGATGGGCCTTCCGGTATCCGCATGGACAGTGGACACAAAGCAACGCAAGTCCCAATAGGGACATTGCTAGGCTGTACATGGAACCGAGAGCTTAACCAACAACTGTTCAATCTCATTGGTCAAGAGTTGCGTGCCAATCAGATTGATACTTTGCTTGGCCCCGGGATCAATATCCATCGCCACCCATTAAATGGTCGCAACTTTGAGTATTTCTCTGAGGACCCATTTTTGACTGGCATGATGGCATCGGCTCAAACGCTAGGTTTACACCAAGCGGGCGTGTCAGGAACGATTAAGCACTATGCGGCGAACGATCAAGAAACGGCAAGGGTAGACGTGGACAGCGTGATGTCTGAGCGAGCCTTGCGTGAAGTTCACGTCAAACCGTTTGAGATGGCGGTGAAACTGGGTAAAGCGTCGACAATCATGACCTCCTATAACCCGGTTAACGGCCATTGGGCTGCCTCAAACTACGACCTCAATACCACCTTGTTACGTGAAGAGTGGGGATTTAGCGGCATAGTGATGACCGACTGGTGGGCGAAGATGAACAACCCCATCTCGGCTGGAGAGGAGTCAAAAACCTACACCTCCTACATGCTGCGGGCGCAAAACGATCTCTATATGGTGGTTGAGAATGATGGGGCGCAGCGCAATACCATGGAAGATGACACCCTTGCAGCACTGGAGTCGGGAGCCTTAACCCTTGCAGAGTTGCAACGCAGTGCGATGAACATTTGTCGCTTTATCCTGAACGCGCCGGTGATGGAAAGACCGCTTACCGCTTATGAGCCAATCAAACGCTTTAAAGCCAAAACACAGACGGAGATAACTACTGCGCATCCAGTCGATGTACCGATGGAGCTCGGCGCCTCACAGAATATCGAGTTGGATATTGTGGTCGAACAGGCGGGTATTTACCAATGCCAAGCGGTGATGAAATACTCGCGAGATGCGTTGGCTCAGTCCTCATGCAGCCTTTACATTGATGATGAGTTCAGTATGAGTTTGGCAATTAACGGCACAGGTGGGGAGTCCGTGCGCGTTGATGGTCTTCAGGTTCAACTGGAAAAAGGCCAGTACCATCTGTCGATAGACTTCGTCAAACCGGGGGCAGAAATTGAAACCCTAACTTTCAACCTGTCTTAGCACCGTTTTTGGCTCTGGGTGAAGCCTCTACAAGTCTGTGGGGGCTTCCTGAGCCAACTGTTACTAACTCAATGAGCATCTGAGTGTTTACTCAAACTATGCGTGATTCACTATTTGTACCATCAATCAAAAGGCTCGTTGTTGTTAGGGAGTGGTATGAATAGTAAAAACAAAGCGATTGTTGCGGCGGCTGTGTTTGGGTTCGCGCTGTTGATGATGCAGTTAGAGGTGGGCGGTGTCGTGATGTTCATTATTGCAGTGATGGCATTTTTCACCTGCGCGCTGCAGTCAATCATGCATCTGACGGGGTATAAAAATGGTGATGCGTTTGAGGTTTATCAGGACTCGGAGAACATAGAAGCAAGAGCGCTGGCTAACTTAACCAAAGACAAAAAAGAGTGTCAGAAATCGCGAGATTAACAATAAAAAGGCCTGCAATCGCAGGCCTTGTTGATTCTATTAGGCGTAGCTTAATTTGTGATGCTGCATTTCAGTTCGCATCCCCATCACTAAGCTGACACACATGACCAATAAGATCACGGTGAACGGTAAGCCCGTCGAGATGGTACCAGCTTGAAGTGCTTGAATCGCTTCGGTACCGCCAACCCACAGTAATACTGCGGCAATAGCACCTTCGATGGAGGCCCAGAAAATACGCTGTGGTACAGGGGCATCAACTTTACCACCAGAGGTAATGCTATCAACAACCAGTGATGCAGAGTCCGAAGACGTGATAAAGAACACCATGATCAACACAATCGAAATCACCGATAAGATCTCACTCATTGGCATCGCTTCATACGCGTAGAAGAGTGAAAGGGTGATGTCACTGAGCCCGTTTTCACCGAGTTCGCCCACTTTGTTGATCACCTGTTCAATGGCAATACCGCCAAACGCCGACATCCAAATTAGCGTAATACTGGTTGGGATTAAAATTACTGCGGTAATGAACTCACGTACGGTACGACCTTTTGACACGCGAGCGATGAACATACCGACACATGGTGACCAAGAGATCCACCAAGCCCAGTAAAAGACGGTCCAACCATGCATCCAGGCTTCATCTTCACGGCCATGAGGGTTACTCAGGGCAATGACATTCTCCGCATAGCCCATCAAGGTATCTGGAATTGAGCCCAGTGCAGCGGCTAAACCCGCCAAAATTACAAACATCAGTAGGGCAAAAGCGACAATCAAGTTGGTGTTGCTGAGTACTTTTACTCCGCCATCGATACCGCGTACCACAGAGACAACTGCCAGTGACGTGACAAACGCAATCACACCCAATTGCAGGCTAAGGCCAGTTTCAAAGCCAAATACATGACCAATACCGCTCGCTGCTTGTTGAGCGCCAAGGCCTAGAGAGGTCGCAAGACCAAATAGAGTCGCGAGTACGGCTAGAATATCGATGATATGGCCAAACCAACCCCAAGTACGGTCACCCAGTAGTGGGTAAAACACGGAGCGGATGGAGAGTGGTAAGCCCTTGTTGAAGGCAAAGAATGCCATGGCTAAGGCAACCACTGCGTAGATTGCCCAAGGGTGTAAGCCCCAGTGGAACATGGTCGCGCCCAATGCCACACGTACTGCTTCTTCAGAATATGGCTCGACATTTAACGGCGTTTCATACCAACCAGTAAAGTACGCAACGGGCTCTGCCACGCCCCAAAACATAAGACCGATACCCATGCCAGCGGCGAACAGCATCGCAATCCACGACAAATTGGAATGCTCCGGTTTGGCTTCTACACCACCGATACGAATTTTACCGTATGGAGATAACGCTAAGCCAATACAAAAAATGAGGAACAAGTTCCCAGACCACATGAAGAGGTTGTCAAAACTTCCGATGATTTGCCATTTGATACCATCAAGAGAGGCTTTCGCTGTTGCAGGATCCACAACAAGCAAGGCAATTAAAAAGAGGATGATTAATCCGGCACTGGCACCAAACACAGGGTTGTGAACGTCAAATCCCCATTTCTGGACGTTGTCCTGACCCACAGTGTAATCAGTGTTTTCGATGCTATACCTATCCTTAGTACTACTCATTTATCCTCGCAAATAGTTAGAGTTCGAAACAAAAAATCGCGACAAGGTTAACAGAAATAGTAATTAAACTAAAGCTTGATCACGAAATTGACTCTAATTCATGTCTGTCTTTGTATTGAGTACTAATAAAAAACGCTGGCGAGACCAGCGTTTTTTATCGGGTGTTATGTTTTAAAAATCGGCCTACGAAGCCTTATGGAGCTTTGGGTCGGGGCGATTTTCTCCTTCCACGTTATCGGCAAATATTTCCGCAACAGCACTGCGTTCCAACTCGCCTTGAAGATTTCCTTCATCGTCCACGACGGGGAGCGAATAATCGCTTGAAATACTTTCCATCAAGACTTCTTCAATCGCTGAGTCTGGCGAGATAGCAGGTACTTCTTCGTATATTTCGTCACCGATCTCTTCCGTAGAGGTTTGCTTGGCAGCATCGAGTAATCCCTCTTTGGTCAAAACGCCTTGATAGCCTTCGTCGGTCACATGATAGGCGTAATCTTGTTTGATGCCTTTCATCTGCGCGATGGCTTCTTGAATCGTGTTTGCTGTGATTCGTGACGCTGGAGGATTCATCACCGTTTCAACCGTCAATGCACGCGCGCGATTCACGTCTTTGACGAAAGCTTCAACGTAATCATCCGCTGGGTTAAGCAAGATTTCATCTGGTGTGCCTTGCTGTACGAGTAAGCCATCTTTCAAAATCGCAATTCGGTCTCCAAGGCGCAGCGCCTCATCGAGATCGTGAGTAATGAACACGATGGTTTTGTGCAACTTTTCTTGCAGCTCGATCAATTGATCCTGCATTTCACTGCGAATAAGGGGATCCAGCGCAGAGAAGGCTTCATCCATCAGTAGGATTTCTGCATCGGTACACAGGGCACGCGCTAGGCCAACCCGTTGCTGCTGTCCGCCAGATAGCTGCGAAGGGTACTGGTTTTCATACCCTTTTAGACCCACAGTATCGAGCCACTGAAACGCTTTGTCTGTTCTTTCTTGTTTCGAGAGTCCTTGAATCTCTAGCCCATAGGCGACGTTGTCAACAACGGTTCTGTGCGGGAGAAGACCAAAGCGCTGAAACACCATCGACATCTTTTTGCGACGAAATTGCTCAAGATCTTTTTGGTTGAGCTGCATCACGTCAGTGCCTTCCACCAGAATTTTACCTTCGGTTGGGTCGATAAGGCGATTGAAGTGGCGAATGAGCGTCGACTTACCTGAGCCCGAAAGCCCCATGATGACGAAAATTTCGCCTTTGTTGATTTTTAAGTCGATCTCTTTGAGACCTACGGTGTGGCCTGTATCAGCCAAAACTTGGTCTTTACTGTCGCCGCGTTTCACCCGCTCCATGACCGAAGCGGGTTTTGGACCAAACACCTTGTACAGGCCACTGATTTCGATAAGAGGCTTAGTCATGTTTTAGATCTCCTAAGTGAGCCTGAGTTCGTTTGGCGTACGCTTGCGACGCGCGGTCAAATAGGATGGCCAATGCAACAATGGCAAAACCATTAAGAAGGCCAAGAGTAAAGTATTGGTTAGTAATGGACTTTAGAACGGGTTGCCCCAGTCCTTTTACGCCTATCATCGACGCAATTACGACCATGGAAAGTGCCATCATGATGGTTTGGTTGATGCCTGCCATAATCGTTGGCATGGCAAGCGGCAGCTGGACACCAAACAGTCTCTGCTTGGCGTTGGCACCAAACGCCGTCGATGCCTCTAATACTTCTTTGTCGACTAGACGGATACCCAGGTTGGTGAGTCGAATGACGGGTGGGATGGCGTAAATGACGACCGCAATGAGACCGGGAATTTTACCGATACCTAGTAGCATGACCACGGGGATCAGGTAAACAAACGCTGGCATGGTTTGCATAATGTCGAGCATCGGTGTCACCGTCGATTGGACACGGTTGGATCGTGCCATGGCAATGCCAATGGGGATTCCAAGCACAATGGAGAGCATAGTACAGACGGTAATGATGCTTAGCGTGCGCATTGTGTCATCCCACATGCCGAAATAACCAATGAGCAAGAGTGAAACTAGGCAACCGACACCCAGTTTCCATGAGCGACTCGCAAAGTAAACGAGCGCCGTAAACACCGCGAGTGTAATGACCCAAGGTGTCGAAATAAGCAGCTTTTCGAACCAAACTAGGAACGAGAGCAGAGGATCAAAGAAGGATTCGATCATATCGCCATATTCGCGAGAAAAGTCGCGATACGCACCATCGAGTGTTTTGCGGATAGCCCTCAGATCGGAGCGATCCATTTCTGGAAAGCTACTGAACCAGTTTTCGTTAGACATCTATAAATTCCTTTTCTTCTCCTCACCCTGTTGATGAGTAGGGTGAGGAGTACATCTTTAGTTTAGCGTTGAATGGCTAGCAGGATTAAAGAGCTTGTTTGATTTTGTTTGCGACTTCAGGTGAGACCCAAGCTTGCCAAATTTGCGGATAGTCCTCTAGGAAATGGAACATCGCTTCTTCGCCGTCGGCTTGGTTGTCTTCCATCCATGCGAGCAGGCGGTTCATGTCTGCGTTGGTAAAGCCACGTTTACTGAAGTAGTCATAGGCTTGTGGCGCGCGCGTTGCGAACTCTTCAGTGGTAATGGTATGAACCGGTGAAGGTGGGTACATGGTTGGTTTTGGATTTGCACACTCGCTTTGAGTGGTACAGTTAACGAATTCGTCTTCATCGACACCGCTACCAAAGTCAACTTTCACCATGTCGTATTTTCCCAATACAGCAGTAGGTGCCCAGTAATAACCAAACCATGCTTCTCCGCGCTCATTCGCTTTCGCGATAGCGCCTGAAAGACCCGCGCTCGAACCTGGATCGACAATCGCAAATCCGGCTTTGTCTAACTCCATTGCGTTGAACAGGTTACCCGCACTGATTTGACAGTTCCAACCGGCTGGGCAGCTGTAAAAAGCGGATTTATCGGGGTCTTCTGGGTGCTCAAACAATTTTGCGTGTTTTTTCACCCCTTCAATGGTGGCAATCTCAGGGTACTTTTTAACCAGTGCTGCTGGAACCCAAAAACCTTCTTCACCACCATCGACCAGAGATTTACCAGCATAGCGTAAGCGCTTATCTGCTACCCCCTTGTCGAGCGCATCTTTTAGGCTATTACTCCACAATTCTGGGGCCACATCAGGTTGGCCTTTTTCAATCATCGAGGTGCCTGTCGGCATAGTATCGCCAGGAATAAGTTCAGCGTCACAGCCGTACCCATGCTCAAGAATAAAGCGGTCAATGTTGGCAATAACCGTCGCTGAGTTCCAGTTCATGTCCGCGATGGTCACTTTGCCACATTCGCTAGCCTGCGCATTTAGAGCGGTTGCGCTCATTACTAACAATGCAGCCGTTGTTACTCTCATCATAATTTCCCTTTTTAATGAATGCCTTATAAAAATAGAGATCTAATGATTAGAGTTCAAATTAAAAATTGTCGATTTTGGGCTTTGAATTCAATAATTAAGTGATTTATCTCACAGATTTACGGTTGAATTTACTTTTATTACTTAATGAAAGTTGGGGTTAGATCGGTATGTCAACTTTGTTGGTTCGAGCTCAAATGATTAATCTGCGGACCAGACATTCTTAATGTCAGGCCAGCCCCAGTTAGTGAGTTCTACGTCCTTGAGCACACCATGAAAGCGCAACGTTTGTCTATGATGAAACAGCGGCGTTAGCCAGTATTGATTGATCAAGGCTGAGGCGATGGGCTCAAGAGCGTCTAAGTAGTCTGGCAGAGGTGTTTGTGCTCGCAAATCGCTTAAAGCCTGAGTTAGCCAAACCTTAGATTCATGACCAATACAGCTTTGTAATACTGGATTGTGATACAAGCTGTTGAAGGCGGACGCGTGCCGATTATCGTCCAAGTTAATGTTGGTTAGAATAAGCGATTCGTTGAGCTTTCCTTCCATAGCCAACTGATTGATTTCACGAAATGAGTAGGTGTTGACGCTAACGTGCGTTCCTTGTTTCTCCAGTATGGATTGAAGTGCCAATGCACAGTTTTTAAGGGCTGTGTAATCGTATACTGCAATGGAAATATGCTCTGGAAGCGTCACTTTGGGCGCGTCTGGTCTGACGATTTTGTGCCACATGGGCAAGAGGTTCGAGGCAATTTCACAGCCAAACAGCGTATTGGTTTGCTCGAGCTGCTTTAAGATTATTTCGGGACGGATAAAACTGGATAGATACCGACGTTGTTTATCACTCAGCGTCGATGGAGATTGTTGGTTAAACAGAACAAACAGACAGCCATCTTCCACTCGCGATTGTTGGCTAGCTACTTGCGCTTTTGGCTCCACAGCGTGAGAGAGGTAATAGTTACAGCCTTGGTCGCGCGCTTCTGGCTGATTGGTTTCAATCTGCTTGTTGACCATTTCTTTCTCATCCAACTGCCAAATAGTGACTTGGTCGGTCAACGCTCGGCACGCATAGTAGTGATCAAAGGCTTCCAAGCGCAGACGTTCGCCAGAGTGCTCAACCACCGCAAATGCGCCACTGCCAGTGACGAGCTTTGAATCCGTTTTTTCCAACTGCGCTGGTGGCTGGATGCCATACTTCACTCCAGAGATTAGCCCGCCAAACCCCTTGTCTTGTATGGCCAACTTAAATACCACCTTGTTGCTAAGTGGCGCGGTTGCCTCGATAAGATGCGACATTTCGCTTTGGTAATGTTCCAATGGCTTAAGTTGGTTGAACAAGGTTGCAATACTGCTCGCGTCAATCGGAGCACCATTGTGGAAAGTGAGACCAGGTCGCAGATAGAAGGTCCATTCGCACCTTGCTTGGTCATAATGCCAATGGTGTGCAAGCTCAGGCTGAAGTTCCCCGTCGGCTCCACTGGATACCAAACAGCAATAGATTTGCCTTAGCAAGTAGCGTTCGCTCGAACGTTGCAGATGGTGAGGAACGAGGCGTTCGAAAGGTCGTTTGTAAGTAAGCTGAATATGCAGCTGTCCTTCGCGTACTGTCGCCCCCGAGGTGCTTTGCAGTAGTCGACCAAAGGCTTGTTGGTCGCCGTCTAATAGACTGAGTGCTTTTTCATACTTCCCTTCTTGGATACGCAAGGTCGCAAGTTGGACTTTGAGATCGCTAAGAGAGTAAGTCAAACAAAGCGTGGAACGTTGGTTTCGACCGACCTTTGGAGACCAAGTTAACCATCCGATTTTTTGCATATCTTGCAACAAGTTACGTGCATGACGCGTGCTGGTAAACATGGCATCTGCCACTTCCGGCAAGGACGTTTTGATCTCTTCGTTTGTGCCCAATGGCACCAGACGCGTGTAGTAGCGAAGTAGCGTGAGGTCAGACACAATAATCTCCAGATAGGGTGAAGGCGAAAGCATTTGTTTGTTCCTCATATTAGCGCTTTTCAGCCGAGATTGCGCTAGTCGGTGGATATATGCGGCAAAAATAGGAAGGAATTTGTTTTTATTGATGAGTTTTAGTTGTCCTATTTTTTCGGCAAACTGGCTCTGTGGTTTGCCACACCTCGGGCACTGGTTGGCAATATGCTCCTGACACCCCCACGACCATATCAGCCAGTGCTCTTTCCAACTTACGATGTGCATAAATGTTAAACAATGAGATAGAGCACTCACTCTAGAGCCAAGCAGGCGAGACTTTCAGGGGATTTGTGACTAAGATTATGCCGAGATTATCTACAAGTATTGGCTAAGTTATGGAAAGAGTGGTTGACCTGAGTCGTTGGCAAAAAGAGCACATCAAATCGGAGCATGATCTTAAGCTGCTCTTTCACGAAGTGAGTGCATGCTATAACGCTCAACCTTATCCTGATTATCAATCACGAGTTGAACAGCTCAAGTTGCTAAAAAGTGCGCTGTTGGCGAAGCAGCAAATTTTGGCGGATGCGCTCAGTGAGGATTACGGTTTTCGCAGCCAGTTTGACAGCGTTATCTGCGACATTTTGCCAGCGGTTTCGCACATCAACTATACCATTAAGCACCTTAAAAAATGGATGAAGCCCAGTCGTCGCTCTGCGGGTTTATTGCTAACGCCATCTTCAGTCAGCGTTGAGTACCAACCTCTGGGCGTTGTGGGCGTGATTGTACCGTGGAACTTTCCGATTGTTTTGAGCATTGCGCCGATTGTCACCGCTATAGCGGCAGGAAACCGAGTGATGGTGAAGCTCAGCGAGCATACTCCTCATACAAACCAAGTGCTAAGCGAAATTTTTGGAGAGCTAGATAAGCAGATTTACTCAGTGGAAGGCGAAGCCGATATTGCCAGTCACTTCTCTCAGTTGCCTTTTGATCATCTTCTCTTTACGGGTTCGACTCCTGTTGGCCGCCTTGTTGCTCAGGCCGCGGCAAAAAATCTCACCCCTGTCACGCTAGAGCTTGGTGGGAAGTCCCCGACGATTGTCGATGATAAGATCGAGCTTCGCCGCGCCGTCGACGCTGTCATGCTGGGTAAATCGGTCAATGCTGGCCAGATATGCGTCGCACCCGACTATGTGCTGGTGCCAAAGGGGAAAGAACTTGCGTTCATTCGCCTCTATTTAGAACGGTATAAGTCGCTTTATATAGACAAAAAAGGCGCGGATTCGGTCACTCAGATCATCAATGATGCACAGTACCAACGGTTAACTCAGTTGCTAGAGGATGCGAGAACCAAAGGGGCGGGCATTCATACCATCGAAGGGGTAGAGGTATCTGGGCGGAGAATGTTGCCGCACTTAATCACCGGAACAACGGAAGAGATGCTGGTGATGAATCAAGAGATTTTTGGTCCGATTTTGCCAGTGATTGGCTATCAACATCTTAATGAGGTGTTTGCCTACATCAACTCGAAGCCAAGACCTCTTGCTCTGTATTTGATGTCCGATGATAAAGTGCTCCAACGTCAAGTTATCGAGCATACACACAGTGGCGGCGTCGCTATCAATGATACCTTGCTGCATGTTGCCGCCGAAGATGCTCCATTTGGTGGAATTGGAGAGTCGGGTCTTGGCCATTATCACGGTATCGAAGGTTTTATGACGTTTTCAAAAGCCAAAACTGTATTGATGACGCCAAGCTGGTTACCAAGAAGCCGCCTGATACTAAAATATCGAAAGCTCGCTCAGAGCGCGTTGGCTAAGTTGTTTATTCGTTAATCTTCCTTTTGCTGCTCTCGCCCTTAGAGAGCAGCATTGTCCTTCATCCTTTCGTTTTGTCTTTGGAAGTACTCTCTTGCAAAGCTAATAAACAATTTGAGCCGCTTGGGTTGGTAGCGGTCTTTGGGATAAATCATAGAGAATTCAACGCTGGGCACGCGCCAATCTTGGAATACTTCTTTGAGTGCTCCCTGCCTCAACTCCTCTTGGCAATAGATAAGAGGAACACGAATAATGCCGTGATCCTTTAGTGCCCCTTTAACCAGCACTCTGCCATTTTTGCATTTTAGGTGGCCATTAATATTCACATCCATGACTTGCTTTGTACTCGGGTGTTCAAAGCTCCAACGCGTGACTGACCCTGTTAAACATTGGTGGTGGCGAAGTTGGTTCGGGTGTTCAAGCGGTGGCGAACTTGCTAAGTAGCTCGGGCTTGCTAATGTGCCCATCTCAACGTTCATGAGTTTGCGTGCCACAAATCCTGCATCTTCAAGTTGCCCCATTCGAAACGCGATATCAAATTCATCTTCAATGAGGTCAACGCGATGGCTGCTAAATTCGAGACTGACCGTCACGTTCGGATGGCTGGTCATGAACTCTGAAATCAAATCCGCTACAAGCTCTTCACCCAAGTAACCACCAACCGCATTCACTTTTATCATGCCTTGAAGAGTTTCTGTGTCTTCAGTCGCGGCGCTCAAGGCTTGATCGATCGTGCCCAACGCGTGAGCGCACTGTTGGTAGAAGAGCCTTCCTGCGTCGGTTAGTTTCAGCGTCCGCGTGGTTCTGATCAGCAGGGTAACCCCCATCTGTTTTTCCAGTTGACTGATCTGGCGTGAGACATGAGAGCGAGAGACATTCAGCGCCTCGGCCGCTTTGGTAAAGTTTCCTAATTGGGCAATAAGGACGAAAGATCGAATATCGGCAAGATTGATTTGGTTGAGCATCACGGCCCTCCTGTACAGGCGTTTTATTGTTGCACTCTAGCAACAGTGTTTCAACTGTAGGCGTATATATCAACAAACCGGATTTTTTTACTATATCGCCATCGCAGCCAAACTGAGCTGCAATGTTGAACAGGTGAGAGATAGACAATGAAAAAACTTATCGTAATTACAGGCGCGAGCTCGGGTATTGGTGAAGCAATTGCGCGTCGACTCAGTGAGGCTGGACATCCTCTTCTTCTACTTGCTCGTCGTGTTGAGCGTTTGGTTGAACTCAATCTTCCAAATACACTGTGTGAAAAAGTCGATGTGACAGACAAAACCACGTTTGAAGCAGCGATTGCCAAAGCAGAGCAGCAATTTGGTCCGGTCGATGGACTGGTTAATAATGCGGGCGTGATGCTTCTTGGCCAAATCGATAGCCAAGAGGCCAACGAATGGAAACAGATGTTCGACGTTAACGTGATCGGATTGCTCAATGGTATGCAGGTAGTGTTGGCTCCTATGATGGCGCGCAATAGCGGTACCATCATTAACATCAGCTCGATTGCGGGTAAAAAAACCTTCCCAAACCATGCCGCTTATTGCGGTACTAAGTTTGCCGTTCATGCGATTTCGGAAAATGTTCGTGAGGAAGTGGCCGCTTCCAATGTCCGTGTTACAACTATTGCACCAGGCGCGGTAGAAACGGAGTTGCTCTCTCATACCACGTCGCAAGAAATCAAAGCGGGCTATGACGATTGGAAACAGGAGATGGGAGGTGTGCTCGCGGCGGATGATATTGCGAGAGCCGTTGAGTTTGCCTACAACCAACCTCAAAACGTGTGTGTGCGTGAAATTGCGCTCGCACCGACTAAGCAGCAGCCATAATTGTGCGATGTCATCTATACTCGAAGTAGTGATGGACTATGTGGTCAACACACTGGGAAGGTGAACTATGGAACTACGTAATGAAAAAGGTGAGGTGACCCAAGTTGCCGATAACCTAACCATAAAAGAAGTCTTGGAAATGGGCTACTCTATCGATTTGTGCGATGAGGCGTTTGATCCGAATGAGCACTGGAGCGCGTCGTCTCCTCATCAGGGCAGTTCTGAAATGCCAGAAAGCTGATGCTGAATGCATTCTTCGAGTAAAAAGAAAAAATCCGAGCCATAAGGGCTCGGATTTTTAATTCTGGCGTTCTAAGAATTTAGAAACCTTCGATGTTTTTTGCTTCTAGCTCAGTGAAGTACTTAACTGTTTTCACTTTTAGCTCTTGCGTTGCAGGTTCGTCACATACGATGACTGATTTCGGGTGCAGTTGCAGTGCAGAAACCGTCCATAGGTGGTTTACGCTGCCTTCAACCGCTGCTTCAAGAGCAAGCGCTTTGTTGTGACCTGTTACTAGGATCATGATCTCTTCAGAATCAAGCAGAGTACCTACACCGATAGTCAGTGCGTATTTAGGAACTTGGTTGATGTCGCCATCGAAGAAGCGTGAGTTAGCGATGCGAGTATCTTCAGTCAACGTTTTGATACGAGTACGTGAAGATAGAGAAGACGCTGGCTCATTGAACGCAATGTGACCATCGTTGCCTACACCGCCCATAAATAGGTTGATGCGGCCGTAAGATTTGATTTTGTCTTCGTAGCGTTTGCACTCAGCTTCGTTGTCGTCAGCGTTGCCATCAAGAAGGTTGATGTTCTCTTCTTGGATATCAATGTGATTGAAGAAGTTGTTGTACATGAAAGAGCGGTAAGACTCTGGGTGATCCGCAGGGATGCCGATGTACTCATCCATGTTAAATGTCACAACGTGCTTGAAGCTTACTTCACCAGCCTTGTGCAGCTCGATAAGTGCTTTGTAAGTTGCAAGAGGAGTACCACCAGTTGGTAGGCCAAGAACGAAAGGACGTTCTGCAGTTGGTTTGAAGTCGTTAATGCGTTTAACGATGTGCGCAGCTGCCCACTTACCTACTTGTGCTGCTTGGTTTAACGGGATAAGTCTCATTTTTTGCCCCTAAGTATTAGAATTTATGATGCTCTGAAACATTAATTCGCATTATAAAATAAGTTTTTGCGATCTTCTATTGTTTTCGGTCAAATTTTCTTGATTAATTTGATTTGTGATTAAGTTTTGCACGGTTAAACGTTGTCGTTATTGAGTTTAGCAGCTTGACTTCGAGGCAGGAGGGCATTAATTCACATCGTTAATTTTTGATGCTTCAACAATGATAAAGGCAATACGACCGCTAAATGTTCGCCAATAGACTAGCTTTAAGTGATATGCATACAAAATAGGGTATGATGTTAGCGCTCAATTTATTGGGCAGACAGCCGATAACCAAATGTTGAAGAAAAACAAAGAAATCTGAATGAATATTATAGGTATTGCGATAGGTATCACGGGGTTGCTATTACTCTGCATGTTCTTGTGGATGCTGGCATTGTCGGTGCGCAAAAAGCGTTTAGAACAAGAACGAAAAGAGCGAGAGATCGCTTATCGCAAAGCTATGGAGAAAAATCGCAAACAGGAGCGCGAAGATCGCATTTATAAGGCGGAAGGTGGTCACATTCCGACGATCTTATTTTTGGCGAAAGAAGCAGAGCGAACCAAACCGAAAGAAGCCTTATATTGGTATACCAAAGCGGCAAAGTTGGACAATGTGACAGGCATGTATGGGATTATTCGCTTAAGTGCCAAAATGCAGCAAGACGTCATTCTTAGAGAGCAATCTAAGTTCTGGAAAGTTTGCATAGCGGCATCTGAAGGGAGCTTACAACATAAGTTCGAAATGGGCGTGGCGCTGTTCCATGGTCGAGGCACAGAGCCGGACCAATACAAGGCGATTCAAGTCATGGAAGCGGCTGCCTCTCATAATCATATTGATGCGTTGATCTTTCTCGGCGACTGGCATGTGTCGGACAACAATGGCAACCCAGATCCTGCAATGTCGATAGAGTATTACCGCCGCGCGGCGAAGCTGCGTAGCAATGAAGGGCGCATGAAGCTCGGACTCAGCTATATCAAGGGGATTGGCGTCGAGCCAGATCACGCCAAAGGCTGTTATTGGCTAGAGCGAGCCGCAGAGAAAGGCTACTTAGAAGCGATGTATGCGGCAGGGGAAGTGTGGATGGATTACAAACCCAATGGTAACGCCATCGCA
The DNA here is from genome assembly GCF_053643215.1 of Vibrio sp. NH-7. NCBI lineage: Bacteria > Pseudomonadati > Pseudomonadota > Gammaproteobacteria > Vibrionales > Vibrionaceae > Vibrio > Vibrio sp. NH-7. Next base: position 164,563 of record NZ_CM132188.1, read on the forward strand.
TACATATGGCTCTTCTTAGCGAGTCAACTTGGCTACGAGCGAGCCAAATCACTGCGGGACAGAGTCGCGCTCAATATCGGGGTCGATACCGTGGTTGGGCTCCAAGGGCTAAGTAAGCCGATGATGAAAAAAATTCGCGAGAATAAAGTCGGCAAGCACTCAATCATCAAAGCACTAAACAAACTGTACAAGCGCAACATTCCGTTGTTAGAGCAAACGCCTACAGAAGCAGAGCAAGCGCCAGAGTTATTAAAGGTTGAAGCGCCAACGGGAGAGAGTGTGGAAGCGGTGATTGAAGATAAACCGGCGAGAGTGGATTTCAGCCAGTCTCCAATGGATAAGAATTAGGCCATGGTAAGAAATAAAAATGGCCTCTTAACTAGAGGCCATTTTTTTGATTTATGATTTTGCTTGTTTCTGTTTCGACTTGCATACCGCAGCGGTGAACACCACATCTGTCGAACTGTTGAGCGCGGTTTCTGCTGAGTCTTGAACAACACCGATAATAAAGCCTACCGCAACCACTTGCATCGCAATCTCATTTGGAATGCCAAACAGGCCACATGCCAGTGGGATTAACAGCAACGAGCCACCTGCCACACCTGAAGCACCACAAGCGGACACTGCCGCCACCAAGCTCAGCAATAGAGCGGTAAGCAGGTCAATCTCAATACCCATAGTGTGTACTGCAGCTAGCGTTAGTGTTGTAATCGTAATTGCCGCGCCCGCCATGTTGATGGTTGCACCTAGCGGAATAGAAACTGAGTACGTGTCTTCATCCAGCTTTAGCTTTTCACACAGCGCCATGTTGACCGGAATGTTTGCTGCACTTGAACGAGTAAAGAAGGCAGTGACGCCACTTTCACGTAGACATTGCAGCACCAATGGGTATGGATTTTCGCCGGTTTTTACGAACACGATGATTGGGTTAACCACAAGCGCAATGATCGCCATTGAACCTAATAGAACTGCCAGAAGGTGCGCGTAGCCAGCAAGCGCTTCAAAGCCCGTTGTTGCCAGTGTTGATGCAACAAGGCCAAAGATACCGAATGGCGCTAGGCGAATGATGAAACGAACGATTTGTGAAACGCCGTGGCTAAGATCTTCAAACACCGCTTTGGTGGTTGCTGAGGCATGATGCAGTGCCAAACCGAGGCCAACTGCCCAAGCAAGGATACCGATGTAGTTAGCGCTCATTAGGGCGTTAACTGGGTTATCCACCAACTTGAACAGCAAAGTATGCATCACTTCCGCAATACCTTGTGGTGGTGTTGTACCTTCGGCACCAGAAACAAGCGTTAACGTAGTCGGGAACAAGAAGCTAAGTACGACAGCAGTCAATGCCGCTGTTAGTGTACCGAAAAGGTAAAGAACCACGATTGGGCGCATGTAGGTGTGTTGGTTTTTCTTCTGGTTGGCAATCGAAGCGGCGACCAGAATAAACACAAGAATAGGTGCGACTGCTTTTAGTGCACCGACAAAGAGGCTTCCAAGTAATCCCGCATCTTTCGCTGACTCTGGAGCAATTGTCGCTAGACCAACACCAAGAATGATACCGGCTAGGATTTGCAAAACCAGATTGCCACGAGCGAAACGGGCAATAAGTGAGTTGTGTTGCATAGTTATCCCTGCAATGAATAAATTTATAGATTTATAGTAATTTCAGTTATCTCAAACTGAGCAGGACATACTAGCGTGTTGAAATATTGTGTCTAGATTTAATTGAAAATTAGCAGGAAAAATTAAGATTAACCAGTAAGTGTGAATTTTGTGTTGTGTTATTGTTTTTATGAGTAACAAAAAAGGAGCGCAATGCTCCTTTTGGCTTGGTCACAAAGAAATCAGTTTAATGATGATGCTTCATACCGCTCATCACTTTTTTGATAGGGGCATTGAAGGTCTGTTTTTGACCATTGGCGAAAGTGATTTGAACATCAATCGCTTCCCCTTCCACTAACGGTTGGGTTAGGTCAAACAACATGATGTGTAAGCTGCCGGGTTTCAACTCAACTTTTCCATTGGCAGGAACGGTGATTGACTCAATTTGGCGCATTTTCATCACATCGCCCTCTTTAATCACATCATGCAGTTCCACTTTACCCGCTGCTTCGGTGGACGCTGAAACAATGACTCTGTCGTTTTCACTGTGGTTCATTATTTCAGCGAACACTGCGCTGGTGGCGGCATTCGGTGGTGTCGCTCTCGCGTAAGCATGATGAGTCATGATATCCATGTCCGCTTGGGCAAGGGGGCTCAGTGCCAAGGTTGCAAGAAGCAGTGATTTCAACTTCATGGCTATTGTCCTTCTAATGTGATGGATTGAAACGCTTCTACCAATGGTGCCGGTGTTAGCGTATGTGGCACTTTTGTTATGAGTGTGCCATCTGGTTTTAGGAAATAAAAATAGGAACTATGATCAAGGGTGTATTTCAATTCTGAGTTTTCTAGCTCAGTTTTTCTAAAAATCACTCCGTACCGGTGAGCCAATGGTGTGGTGACGTCAAGCGGCGCGGATAGCCCTTCTATCATAGGGTGGAAATACTGCGCATATTTGTACGAGTCTGCAGCGGCATCGCGCTCTGGATCCAGCGAAATGAACATCGGACGAAACTTCTGTTTGGTTGCTTCATCGGCTTGATTGAGTGCGCCAGCTAGCATCGCCAAAGAGGTTGGGCACACATCAGGGCAGCGAGTGAAACCAAAATAGACCACACGGATACGTGAGTCGCTGGTATCGAAGATGTTGACTTCTTGGTTATTTTCGCCAAAAAGCATGACTTGGCTTGGTTGAGCGTCCGCTTGTTTTGGTTGATTGTCTAGGTAGCTTTTTAGTCCAAACCCCAACACAAACGCGGTGATCAATATTAATGTCCAATTTTTACTCATCGTTCCATCCTAATGGCCGTGTTAATTTGCCTCTTTCCATCTGACAACTGGCCAACCCAGGTCATGGCTTCCAAGGTACAGACGGGGAGAAGGATCTCTCCGGTATAGATGTTGTCCTGCTTTTTGTTCAGTTTGAATAGCGTGATGCCCATCTCCATCTCATAACCTTCGAGCGTTAACAGTAGGGAGTCACTGTCAGAAGACGACCATTCGACTTGAATTTGGGTTGGAATCAAAGGCTGGCTGACATCTCGATCCAGCGTCACCGTGATATCGTTTTCGCTACACGGTTTGGTTGAAAGCAGGCAGTAGTCATCTAAAGATGGACGAGCGGCCTCGCTTTTATACCAATGATAGAGATCACCAGCGAAGAACCCCGCGCAGAGGGCCAAGGCGATCAGTGCGAATTTAATGATTGAAGGCACGTTACGCTTCCTTCGTTTATAAAATCGCAATCCTAGCACTTCAGTCATGTAAATACATGAGATAGCGAAGAATTATGTGCGGGTGGTCAAGCCAATCTACTTAGTTATGCTGCTTCTTAATCCCATAAACGGCGTGGTCGAGAATGCGATCGCCCACTTTTTCAGCATTAGTGATAATACCTTCAAGCGTCATTCCGACTCGTTCTGCGACTGCTCGGCTGGCGAGGTTGTCTTTTGCGGCGGATAGCTCGACTTTCTCTAGCTTGAGTTCATTGAATGCAATATCAATAAGCTTGGTGACCACCCGGGTAATAATGCCTTTTCCTTGATGAGGCTGAGACAACCAATACCCGACTTCTGCTCGTTTAGTATCATGGTTAATGGTGTTGAAGCTGCAGTTACCTACAATTTCACCTTGGTAAATGATGGCACAGGTCATGGACTTTCCATCGGCATAGTCATGCAGCATACGCTGGGCAAACAGCTTAAAGTCTTGTTCTGCATGGCAAAATGCTGGCCATGCAAGCCATTGGGATAGGTATTCTTTTTGCTCGGATACTAATTCTACATAGCGAGGAGCGAAGGATTCCTGTATGAGTGCAAGTTGCAACTCATTGTCGATCTGGACGGTAAACATAAGATCTCCTAGAGAGTGTGGTTACAACAAGCTAACAGGAACGCACTGGTAAGACCATAACTACTTCAAATAATTGACTTTTTGTGTGGCACGAAATTATTGGGTTACGTTATATAAATCACATAATTGTAAATAGCCGTTATATTGATGTGGTTTTTGCCTGGCACTTTAGTTTACTCTCTCGGCACTAAAATAATAACAACGAAATTTGTTGGTGCGGAATAATATGGAAGTGTCACTTGATCACGTAAGCGTCGATTTACGTCAGGTGTTGTTTGAAATGGCTTGTGCGCTGGATGCGGTTGGCGTGGATGATATCCATCACGGCCATCGAGTGGCTTATATCGCGTATCGCTGTGCCCAAAGAATGGGTTGGAGTGAAGAAAAGGCTCAAATTGCCTTTTCACTGGGTTTGATTCATGACTGTGGCGTTACGGAAGCAACGGAAAGAAGCGCACTGCTAGAAAGCTTGGTGCCCAAAGACACGATTTCTCATTGCGTGAAAGGGTACGAACTCCTTCGTGCTTGCAAACCTTTGGAGTCCTTAGCTGTCCCGATTCTTTATCACCATACATGGTGGTCTGAGCTAGCGCAGACAGAAGGCATTTCCGAGGAGGATAAGCAGTTCGCCGCGCTGCTGTTTATATCCGATAGAGTTGACTATCTGCATGCCAACTATTGTCCTGATAGCTACGGCAATGTGACTCAATCTAGCCGTGAGGTGATTACGCAAGAGTTGTTAGCCAACGCATGGACTATGTTTGATGCCAATCATGTTCAACACATGGTTGAGCTGATCGACAGTGATGACTTTTGGTTCTCCATGGATTCGCGCTACATCGAGAATTTAGCTTATCGTTTTGACGCCGTTCCGTTCTTTTCCACCCACCTGACGTTAGAAGAAACCATTTCGGTTGCCGAACTGTTTGCCCAGATTGTAGATGCAAAAAGCTCATTTACGTTTGAGCACTCTCGGAACGTAGCAAAACTGACGGAGTTTCTTGGGCTGCAACTTGGCTACTCACATCGCGTTCAACGAATGTTGTACTTAGCCGGCCTCGTCCATGACATTGGTAAGCTGAAAACGCCAGTCGCGATTTTGCATAAACCGCAAGCCTTGACCGAAGAGGAGTATGTTTGTATCCGTCGACATGCGACCGACACGCGTCATGCTTTGATAAAAATGTTTCATTGCCAAGAAGTGATCGATTGGGCATCCAACCACCATGAACGACTCGACGGTTCTGGATACCCAATGGGTAAGACAGCCGAACAACTCGATCAACCAAGCCGGATTGTGGCAATCGCGGATGTGTTTCAGGCGCTGACGCAATCGAGACCTTATCGAAAAGGGTTAACGCTCTCTAAAGCGATGTGTATTCTCAAGGAGCTGGTGGAGAAGGGGCAATTGGATGAAAAGGTCTATGGTTGCTTACAACACCATGCGAGGTGCTGTTACAACATCTCTACTGGTCTCGATGAGCTAGCAACGGCGCACCAGTGAGCACGCCGTGCATGATCTGTAATCTATTGAGCTAAAAGAAACTGTTTAAAGCGCTGTTGCGTTTCTTTATCGGCTTCTTGATACCAAAAATGGAGCATCTGCTCTGCGGTGTTTTCACCTTTCAAATCATCCATTGAGACATTGGTTGGTATCGGGATCGACTTGTTCAATGAGGCGATGCCGTCATGTCGATTGTATTCGGCGATTTCAAGCTTGAAATTGCGCCCAATTTGCATACCTTCCTTTGCCAGCTGCTCTTGCTGAACGGCAACTACCTGACCGTTTTGGTTCTTAAATTGCCATTCGGCAGATTTAATCTCTGCTTTTGCTTCGCGCACGTTTCGGTAGCTTGGAAAGTCGAACACAAGCTCACTCTCTTTTGCCGCAAACTTGGCAACGATAGGATCACTTTCAACAATGATTCGATCCTTTCCTTGAGTAAAGTAAGGCTTGTATAAGAACAGAATTTGGTTTTCGCCATCAGGTAGGGTCACTGTCTTTTGAGATGAGAAAAGACCGCCATCCAGTTGCGGCTTTTGTTCATTGACCAAAAGGACTTCAACTGTATCTGGAATGGAAATCGTAACATCTGCCAGTGCATTTGTACTTAAACCCAGCGCGGCAAACGCCAATAATGAGGTTTGGACTTTCATAATTTTCGCCGTTAAAACAGAGTGGACTTAACTCTGCCAACCTGAGTAGGCGAATGCAATCAGAACCCTAACAATGAAGGGAATTTTGACCGCAACATGACGGAGAGTGCCCTATTTTTATAAAATGAGTCGCATTTCACGGAAAGGAGCAAATTAAGCGACTATATTGTTGGTCAGTTTGCCATCAACGATAAGGACAACGCTATGAATTGCATTTGGATGCACGACAGCCGATACGTGTTGTCGTCATGGTATAACTTAGACTACTGCCTCTCGCTACAAAGCAAAGAAACAGACTCACTGTAATTTCCTCTCGCGCATTTCGCGCACATTCAAAAAGTTATTTATTTAGCCAGATACAGATTCCTCTGTAGGGCCAGTTATATCTATAGGAAATTATAATGAAACGTATTCCAGAACCTTTTCGCATCAAAATGGTAGAGCCGATCAAAATGACCACTTATCAAGATCGGGTCGAGGCGCTCAACCAAGCCGGTCTCAATCCTTTCTTACTTCGAAGTGATGATGTGTATATCGATCTGCTCACCGATTCGGGCACAGGTGCCATGAGTGACAATCAGTGGGCTGGCATCATGATGGGGGATGAGTCTTATGCGGGTAGCCGAAACTATTACAACTTGTGCGCAGCTGTCGAGCATTTCTTTGGCTACAAGTTAACGGTTCCAGCCCACCAAGGGCGCGGCGCTGAGCAAATTCTATTTCCAGCACTCATTGAACGTATGCGTACGGTTCGCGGTGGCACCGATCCTGTATTTATCTCGAATTATCACTTTGACACCACTGCCGGACATATTGAGTTAAATGGGGGTAAGGCAATCAATGTGGTTGATGAGCATGCCTTTGATACCACCACGCCGTACGACTGGAAGGGCAACTTTGATCTGCAAAAACTGGAAGCGACGATCGAAGAGCATGGGGCGCGAAACATTTGTGCAATTATCACCACCGTGACGTGCAACAGCTCGGGTGGACAGCCAGTCTCTATGGCAAACATGCGTGCGGTCTACGAGATTGCTGTGAAGAACGACATCCCCGTAGTTATTGATTCCGCGCGTTACTGTGAAAATGCTTACTTCATTAAGCAGCGCGAAGAAGGGTACCAAGACAAGTCGATTCTAGAGATCATTCGAGAAATGTACCAATATGGTGACATGCTGACGATGTCAGCGAAGAAAGATCCGATGGTTAATATTGGCGGAATGTGCTGTATTCGTGATCATAAAGAGCTGTTCCAAGCAGTGCAGACACGTTGCGTACCGATGGAAGGGTTCGTGACATACGGTGGTATGGCTGGCCGTGACATGGAAGCATTAGCAAGAGGCTTGTACGAAGGGGCGGATGAAGACTACCTTCATTACCGTATCAGCCAAGTGCAATACCTTGGTGAGCGGCTACGTGAAGCTGGGATCCCTATTCAATATCCTACGGGTGGTCATGCTGTGTTTGTTGATGCAGCGAAAATATTGCCCCACATTCCTGCGCACGAGTTTCCCGCACAAGTGTTATGTAATGCACTCTATCTGGAAGCTGGGGTCCGTGCTGTCGAGATTGGCTCCTTGTTGTTAGGTCGCGATCCGGCAACCGGAGAGCAGAAAGCATCAGAATTAGAATTGATGCGCCTGACAATCCCAAGACGTGTTTACACTAACGACCATATGGACTACATCGCGGATGCCATTATTGCGTTGAAAGAGAGTGCGCACGAGCTAAAAGGGCTGACATTTGAGTACGAGCCTCCGGTATTGCGCCACTTTACCGCGCGTTTCAAATCGAAATAGTTCCCTTATTTCGATTTAACCGCAAAAGGTCAATAGACCCGAAATACTGCCTCAGCGATTTTCACTGGGGCAGTGTTCTATTTTAATCCCATGTCTTTAGCTAGTGACAGATTCTGCATTTTATTCATAAGCATACGGTTTCTTCTGCAACTCAATGAGTTTATAAATTCTGACTCAGTATCCAATTACTGATGTAACAAAGTGCTAACACGATTATGAATTTTGACTTTGACTCGTAAAGCACTTTTATTTTTTCCAACTAAAAAAAAGTCTCTTAAATACTGAAGTGGATGTTCTTCATTAGTTGTAGAGGAACAGCTTTAACTCTGACTTTAGAGTGAACTTCAAGGAATGAGAGAAATAGATATGAATCGTATTACTTTGTGTGCAGCTAGCATCGCGATGGCACTTTCTGGGGCCACGCTTGCAGCACCAGCCGCTCCAAGCGTCGACGTATATGGCTCGAACAACCTACAATTTTCTAAAATAGAACTCGCAATGGAAACCACCTCTGGCTACAACCAGATGGTGAAATACAACGAGCAAGCGAACATCACCGTTAAGTTTAATCAGTGGAGTGGCACTACGGGTGACACTTACAAGATCTTATTTGATGGCGTTGAAGTGGCGACTGGCCCGATTACTGGCAGCCAAACCACAGCAAACTTTACCTATGGCCAAGGTGGTCGTTATCAGATGACGATTGAAGCATGTGATGCGACAGGTTGTAGCGCAAGTGCTCCAGCAGAAATTGTGGTCGCGGATACGGATGGTTCGCACTTAAAACCACTGACAATGAATGTTGACCCGAACAATAAAACCTACAATACCGATCCCAATACCGTTGTGGGTACTTACTTTGTTGAGTGGGGTATCTATGGCCGTAAGTACACCGTGGACAACATTCCAGCCGATAACCTAACTCATATTCTTTATGGCTTCATTCCAGTTTGTGGTCCGAACGAGTCGGTGAAATCTGTTGGAGGCAACAGCTTCAACGCTTTGCAAACTGCGTGTCAGGGCGTTGCGGATTACGAAGTGGTCATTCATGACCCTTGGGCTGCTTATCAAAAGAGCTTCCCGCAAGCCGGTCACGAATACAGCTCGCCTATCAAGGGCAACTACGCAATGTTGATGGCGCTGAAGCAGCGTAACCCAGATTTGAAAATCATCCCTTCTATCGGTGGTTGGACACTGTCAGACCCATTCTACGATTTTGTAGACAAAGCAAATCGTGACACTTTCATCGCGTCAGTGAAGCGCTTCCTGAAAACGTGGAAATTCTATGATGGTGTCGACATTGACTGGGAATTCCCTGGTGGCGGCGGTGCTGCGGCGGATAAAGGTGATCCAGTAAACGATGGCCCGGCGTACATCGCCTTAATGCGTGAGCTGCGTGCCATGCTTGATGAACTTGAAGCAGAGACTGGCCGTACTTACGAATTGACATCTGCAATCGGTGTTGGTCACGATAAGATTGAAGACGTGAACTACGGTGAAGCGATTCAATACATGGATTACATCTTCGCGATGACCTACGACTTCTATGGTGGTTGGAACAACGTAGTGGGTCACCAAACAGCGTTGTACTGTGGTTCGTTTATGCGCCCTGGTCAGTGTGATGGAACAGGCCTAGATGAAAATGGCGAACCGTACAAAGGTCCTGCTTACACCTCTGACAACGGTATTCAATTGCTACTAGCGCAAGGTGTTCCAGCCAACAAGCTCGTACTGGGAACTGCTATGTACGGTCGTGGTTGGGAAGGTGTGATGCCAGATACATTGTCTGATCCAACCGACCCAATGACAGGTGTTGCAACAGGTAAACTCAAAGGGTCTACCGAGCAAGGCGTTTGGGAAGATGGCGTTATTGATTACAAAGGCGTGAAAACCTTCATGCTTGGCGATAACAAGCAGGGCGTTAATGGCTTTGAATATGGCTATGATGAGCAAGCAGAAGCGCCTTGGGTGTGGAACCGTTCTACTGGTGAGTTGATCACGTTTGACGATGATCGCTCAGTGAAAGCAAAAGGTGCGTACGTGCGCTCTCTTGGCCTTGCTGGTCTTTTCTCTTGGGAAATTGATGCTGACAATGGCGATATCCTAAATGCGATGCATGAAGGTTTAGCGGGCGGCACAACAACGCCAGTAAACCGCGCACCAGTTGCCAATGCAGGTGCTGATATTACGGTTGTTGGTCCTGCTACTGTTTCTCTTGACGGCAGCGCTTCAAAAGACTCTGACGGTACTATCGCGAGCTACCAGTGGAGCCAAGTGTCCGGCACGCCAGTGACCTTGGTTGGCGCAAGCAGTGTAGCGGCAAGCTTTGATGTCAATGAAGTCACACAGACACAAACTCTGAGCTTCAAACTGACAGTCACTGACAACGAAGGTGCAACAGCATCAGATACCGTGACGGTTACTGTCAACGCTAAGGACCTACCACCTGTCAACACGCCACCAGTGGCAGCGATTGTCGCACCTGCGAATGTCAATGCGGGTGACGTGGTAGTCGTTGATGCATCTTCTTCAAGTGACGCTGACAACGATCAGCTGACTTACACTTGGGATGTACCAGCAGGTTTGAATGCAACTGTGGATGGTGCAACAGTGAGCTTTGTTGCTGCTGAGTACACGCAAGATACATCACTTGCTTTCACCGTGACACTAAGCGATGGCAAAGCGACCGCTTCGGCTTCTTCGACTGTCGTTGTGGCGAAGAAGGTAACAGGTGGCGATCTTTGTAGCGACCTTTGGAGTGCATCTACGGTATACACTGGCGGCAACCAAGTTTCTTGGGCTGGTAAAGTGTGGGAAGCGAAATGGTGGACTAAAGGTGACGATCCAACGAAGTCTGGTCAATGGGGAGTATGGAAAGAAGTTGGCCCAGCAAGTTGTTCAACTAACTAATCGATATTCGAGCTAAAACAAAAAAGCCATTCAGGGTGACCTGAATGGCTTTTTTAGTTCTCGAAATGGTTAGTTGACCGCTCTTACCTTACCTTGTTTGAGGTTGTTTAGTACCTCATGTTTTGGCCCATCAGCAATCACGCAACCTTTTTCCATCACAATCACTCGGTCGACGACATCGAGCATAGAGGTCTTGTGAGTGATCAAAATCAGCGTCTCACTTTGCTTAAGCTGAGCGAGTTGCTGTTTGATATGCATTTCTGAACGGTTGTCCATGGCGCTGGTGGGTTCATCCATAAGAAGTACAGGTGGACGGCCTAGCAGTGCACGCGCAATGGTCACTGCTTGACGTTGCCCTCCGGACAATAGCATGCCACCTTCACCTACCTGACGCTCCAGACCTGCAGGGTCTTGTTGAGTGAACACGGTAACACCCGCTCGATTCGCTGCGTCCATTACGTCTCGATCATCGGCCAGAGGTCGCCCTAGGGTGATGTTGTCGCGGATAGAGCCGTAAAACAGCTGGCTATCTTGCGGCACGCAGCCGATGTTGCGTCGAACATCAATGTGGTGCAACTGCTGGATATCAGTATCGTCGATACGAACGTGGCCTTCCGTCGGCTGGTATAAACCCATAATTAGGCGTTCTAGGGTGGTTTTCCCTGAACCAATACGACCGATAATCGCGACTTTCTCTCCGGGCTGGATAGTTAAGCTCAAGTCCCTAACCGACGCGACCGGAGAGTCGGGGTAGTGGAAAGTCACTTTATCCAGTTCAATTTTACCGTGGACGATAGGTCGATGGATGTAGCGTTTCCCTTCCTCTTGTTCATCCGGCATGCTCATGACTTGCTCAATGATCGACATGGAGGATTTCGCTTGGTTATAGCGTGTCGATAACAGAGACAACTGAACCATAGGACCAATGGCACGGCCGCTTAGCATGGTGGCAGCAATGAGCCCACCCATGGTTAATTCGCCTTCTGCAATCAGATAAACCCCAAGGATAATCATGCCGACGTTTGAAGCTTGCTGAACAAAGCCCGCAGTATTTTGGATACCGTCAGTAATCCTTTTGCTTTTGACATTCCAGTTGGCCATATGAGCAACCGCTTCTTCCCAACGGAACTGGAACTGACTTTGTGCGCCAAACAGCTTTACTGTCTCGAGCCCGGCAAGGCTCTCGATCAGGTTAGCGTATTTTTGCGAGGCCAAACGTGAACCTTCTTCAATGGTATGACGCAATGGTCCTTGGATTAGCAGTGAGTAAATCACCAAAATCAACACGCCGACGATAGGCACGAGAACGAGGTTGCCAGCCATCAGCCAGATCAGTAGCAAGAAGAGTAATGCGAACGGAAGATCAATCAAGGAACCAATCGTGGCTGAAGTAAAGAACTCTCGAATGGACTCAAACTCTTGTAAGTGACGCGCAAACGCACCGACTGAGGGTGGCCTTGCTTCCATTCGAATCCCCATCACTTTACTAAACAGCTTAGATGAGATCAGTATGTCGGACTTCTTGCCCGCGACATCAATAAAGTAGCTGCGCATCAACTTCAGGCACAGGTCAAACAAGAAAATGACAAAGATACCGCTCGCTAATACCCAAAGTGTTTCAAAAGCGAGGTTTGGCACCACTTTATCGTAGACTAAGCGCGTAAACATCGGCGCCGCGACCGCGAATAAGTTAATCAGAATCGACGCGATTAGTACGTCACGGTAGATGTGCTTCGACTGCCAAATGGTACTCCAGAACCAGTGACCTTTCTTGGTTTCCAATACTTCGGGAGAGCGTTCGTCATAGCGAAACTGTTTTTTGACTAAGAAGTAGCGACCAATGTATTGCTCTTCGAGGTCGCTCCAACTGATAGATACAGGGACTAAGCCTGAATCTCCGGTAACGATTTCAACTTCACTTTTGTCGTCATTGATGCTGTTTAGAACACAAGCATCGCCACTTTTAAGCAGCAACACGACCGGCAAGACCAGTTGTGATATGTCTTTTAGTGGTGCTCTGTTTTCTTTCGCTACCAAGCCCGCACGCTCAGCAGAGCGCGGGAATAGAAAAGGAGTGAGCTTTCCGTCGGCCAACGGTAAACCATTGATCAATGCCTCCGGAGAATTCGCTAAGCCATAGTAACGGCTTACGTAGATAAGCGAATTTAATAGCGGATCCTGCATGCTATACCTTTTTCCTATTTATCTACAATGAAGCCTTGGAAGACTTCAATAAAGTGCTCAGACAAGAAGTCGAGCTGAGTTTGAGTTTCAACACGTGAAGCGATGGTCTTGATACCTAGGTTGTGAGCTGTGCGTGAAATAGAGGTCAAGGTGAACTTCTGCTTCTCATCATCTAAGTGATGCGTGTAAAGATAATCCAGTTTCACATACGCAGGACGGAACTCATTGATGTAATCGAGTGATTGGAAATTTCGTCCATAGTTGTCGACACCGAAATCTGCACCCGCTGCACGAACCGCATTACAAAATAGTGCAGTGTGATGTGGGGAGTTGATAAAACAGTTTTCAGGAATCTCAAAATGAAGCAGACCCGCACATGCTTTGTTTTTGTTGAGCAGTTGGGTTACCCATCGAATGAAACTTGGTTGAGAGATACTTGTTTGAGCAATGTTGATCGCGACAGGTTCAGAGACTTCCCCTTCCTTGATGCGTTTAACCATGGACTCGATTACGTATTCATCAAACACATGGCTAGCGTTAAGCTGCTCTAGTGCAAACAAGTATTGGTTGGCGCTATAGCGCTCGCCATCTTTTTCAATTGCCGAGAACACTTCGCGGTGGAATGTTTGTCCCCACGAATTATTGGCTGCTTGGAAACGGAAGGTGAACCAATCGTTGTTGATCGCTTCTTCCACCAAGGTTTTCCATTGCTGTTTGCCCATAAGGTTGTCGTGATTGGCAGCAGAAATGTAGCCGTAAGAAATCTCTGGGTTAGCTTTTGCGGTTGCCAGTGCGTTATCGAGCATAGTCAACACTTCACTGGTATTAACCGAGGTTTCATTGTGGACTACGCCAAGCGCGATGCTCGATGTTGCCATGCCAGTAGGGTCGGAGTTGATGTCTTGTACGTAGGTGACAATACTGTCGGCGATCAGTTTCAACTCTGTGTTATCCATGTTTGGCAGTATAAAACCGAACTCTTCCGTTGAGATACGGGCTAAAGTGACATTCGGTGAGGTCAATGACACTTTAAGGTGATCGGCTAGCTCACGGACCATACCATCACCAAATTCATACCCTTTATCTTCATACAGCTCACGAATGAAGCTCGCTTCAAGAATAGCAACGCCACCAAATCCGCCTTCGCTTAGCCAAGAGCTTAATTGGCTCATGTAGAAGGCGCGGTTACCCAACCCTGAAACTGGATCAACATAGGCTCTTTCGCGAAGCTGTTGCGCTTCTTTTGCTTGCGCTTTAAAGGACTTTTCAAGCTGAGAAGACATACTGTTGATGCCATCAACAACATAGATGAGGTCCTGCGTAGCAGGGCGGGGAAGTGGGTCGCCAAATTGATTGCGCGCCACTTGCTCCATTTTGTTTACGATGAGATTGAGAGGCTTAAGCGCGCGTTTAAGAATAAATGAAATTGAGAACAGACCAATCAGCATAATGATACAAAACGCAATCACCAATCGTTCGAATGCTTTCCACAGCTGAGCATAGGCTTCTCCGGGATGGCTGACAATTTCAACTTCGGCCAATTGCATCCAGCCACTGGTGACAACACGACGATCGTGGATTTTGTCAAACAGGTGAAGGTCAGTGAACCATTGAGGCACATTGTTGGGTTTGATTGGGTATGAGCGCAGAATCTCTTCCCCAGTATCGAGAAAGATCAGTCGCACGACCGAATAGCTACTGCCATCAAACAGCGCATTGATTACCGATTCAACAGCAACGGTGTCTCGTTTTTCTAGGTAGGGAGCGAGAGCCAAACCGACCGTATTAATGGTGTTGTTCACTTCCGACTGTTGTTGCTGTACTAGGTTATCTCGAGTGGTATCAAACTCGATGATAAACACCGAGATCAGTAGCATCAAGATTACAGCAATCATTCCCGCGACAAGCTGTTTATATAACGTCATATTGCCTACTCATCATAATTGACTATGGGTTTGTTTAGTTTTAGCGATTTCTCGCGAGCACGGAGATCATTCCATAAACTCAATCTGGATGATTTCCCTGCTAACTGTCCTTGTTTCGACTTCATTAACCACAGGTTTTTACCGTTAAAACTGTATATCGGTAGCAGGTCACGTCGTTTCGACGCCCGCTTAATTTCTGGGTCAATGTTGTCGAGTAGAATCGGTTCTGCGCTTGGCTTGGAGTAATAAGCGAGAACCATATGAAACTGATTTAACTCTATGGCTTTAACGTACACTAAACGGAGTTTCTTGTCTGAGACTCCTAACTCGAGTAAAGAGAAGTACTTCGCAATGGTAAAATCTTCACAATCGCCGGCGTTACTGCCAAGAAATTCGAGAGGCGTTGCCCAGTAGTCGTTTTTGCCCCACAAGCGGTCATCGTTGACAAAGTTGAGCTGATTGAAAAAGCGATTTACCTCGGTAAGCTGCTGTCGTTCAGAGAGAGAGCGGTAAGCTGCCATTTCTTTACGCCATGTTTCTACTCGGCGAGCGGCGCGATCACCATACGTGTTGCGCACAGCCTCAACCCAACGTTGCTCTTGGGTATTAAGAGCAAACGATGTGGTTGAGGCAATCAAAAGCAGGAGTGCTAAATAGAGATATTTCATTTAAGCACTATTGTCGTTTGATTTGGGCATCTGTATTGGTATGAACATAGAATAATGCATCACTCCTTCAAAGCATTGTTTTTGGCACCAAGGATTGGCTTTAGCAGATACTCCATGACCGTGCGTTTACCAGTGATGATATCTACAGATGCGGTCATGCCTGGAATAATTGGCAAAGTTTCATCTTTGTTTAGGCTTGTCTCTTTGGTTCTTACTCGTACCAAGTAGAAACTGTTGCCTTCTTCATCGGTAGTGGTATCGGCACTGATGTGTTCAAGTGTCCCCTCTAGACCACCATATTTGGTGAAATCGTAGGCGCTGAACTTAACAATAGTGGGCAGTTCTGGGCGTAAGAAGGCGATATCTTGAGGCGCAATTTTTGCCTCAACGAGCAGGGTATCTTCACTCGGTACGATTTCGACAATGTCCATACCCGGTTGAATGACCCCACCAACGGTATTGATGTAGAGAGTTTTTACCGTGCCCGTAACTGGAGAGGTGACGATGGTTCTGTTGACTCTATCTTCCAACCCTACAGCGGACTCTGTCATCGCAGAGAGTTTATCTTGAGCTTGGTTGAGCTTTTCTTGTTGCTCTGAACGGAACTTTTGCGCGATATCGATACGGCTAAGCATGGCTTCACGGATGGCCGATCTTAGAACAGGGACCTTGAGTTCACTGGATGTAAGTTCACGTCGGGTATCATTAACTTGCCTTTGCAGTTTGAGCAGCTCAATTTTTGGTACAACCCCTTCATCGGCAAGGGGCTTGGTAATATCGAGCTCCTTTTTGGCGAAATTGTAGCTGTCTCTTAGGTTACGGACGCGTGCTTGGATCTCGATCAGGTCTTGCTGTTTCTGCTTCACCTGCTGATCGACAACAGAGATCTGGTTTCTCAACTTGTCTAGGTCTTGTCGATACTCTGCACGCTGACGTGCTACGAGTTCAGGCTTGCTCTCAGATAGTTGTGGTGGGAAAGCGAGTTTGTTGAAGTTAATTAGGACGTTGTTTTGCCATGTGTTGTTGTCGAAGTCTTCGTTGATCGCCACACTGGTAATCGACGCAGAAAGTTGCATAACGCTTGCTGTTAAGTTGGCGACTTGCTGCTCTCGCTCACGGAAATCTGAGCGGAAACGCGTGTCGTCAATAAGCAGCAGTTGTTGTCCTTTTTCGACTTTTTGCCCTTCTTGGACCAAGATATTTTTGATCAGCCCGCCCTCAAGGTTTTGAACCACTTGGATTTGTGAAGAGGGAACGACCTTGCCTTGTCCAACGGTGACTTTGTCGATTTGAGCCCAAGATGCCCATACACCGGCAAGTACGAAAAAGAGCACCATAATCCAAAGCATGATTCGAGCGCTGTTAGGCGTATTCAATAGCAGTGCCGCTGTTTTGTCGTCGACATACTCTAGCTCGTCAGGAGTAAGCTTATTGTAACCGCTCTTACTCATTGGTGATCCTTGTAAAATTAGGTTATTTTATTGATTTTATTACTGTCTGATGCAAATGTTAAGAATTTGCTGTCATAATCGCCTTTCAGTATGCAATTTCTCTTTCTTACATTGCATGATTAAGTGTAGTGTTTGTATCGAGCTTCATGCTTGAGTTCTCCTAAATTAGAGCTCACAATCAGGCAAAAAATTTCGTCAGGAGATAAGATGGAACTTGAAGATATTCGCCGCGAATACACCAAAGGCGGTCTTAGAAGAAAAGATCTGCTCGCCGATCCTGTTCAGCAGTTTGATTTATGGCTAAAACAAGCCATTGAGGCCAAGCTGACTGACCCGACGGCCATGACAGTGGCAACCGTGGATGAATCTGGGCAGCCATTCCAGCGCATCGTCTTGCTTAAACATGTTGATGAGCAGGGGTTTGTCTTTTACACCAACCTAGGCAGTCGTAAGGCTTCTCAAATAGAGGTAAATGCGAAAGTCAGTCTTCATTTCCCATGGCACCCAATGGAGCGTCAGGTTCACATCACAGGCGTTGCCGAGAAGCTATCCGTGGTAGAAAACATGAAATACTTCTCGTCGCGACCAAAAGATAGCCAGTTGGCGGCGATTGCCAGTAAACAAAGCAGCCGTATCTCTGCACGCGGTGTGCTTGAAGGTAAGTTTCTAGAGCTCAAGCAAAAATTTGAAAAAGGCGAGATTCCTGTACCAAGTTTCTGGGGTGGTTTCCGTATCAAACCGACGTCGATAGAGTTTTGGCAAGGAGGTGAACACCGCTTGCATGATCGATTCCTCTTCTCGAAAGAAGCTGAGGCTTGGCACATTGACCGTTTAGCACCTTAGTGCATTGAAAATACGCCGCTTATGCGGCGTATTCTGTATTGAGCGCCACCGAAATCTGTTTTCTCAACAAAGTATGCGGTATTTGAGAGCCGAATCCTCTTTCTAAGGCAAGGTCGATTAATTGCGCTTTGGTATGGGCTCCAAACTTTGCTCTTAACCGCGCGACATGACTTTCCAACGTTTTGATCGAAATGTTCATCACTTTTGCAATGTAGTTTGGCTTTTTCCCGTACAGTAGCAAGAACAGCGCTTCTGATTCTCGAGGAGAAAGTTTAAGAGGCAGCTCTGTTTGCGGGCTCTTTAACGACAGCATTGAGTCGTCTGACAATCCCGTTGCACGACATATCCAGTGCCCGACCTCCAAAATTGCCGTGTCTGACAAATCTTGTCCATAAAATATCGACCCTTGCACTTCACCCAGTTCGTTGTACCAAGGCGTTTTGATAAAAATATGAGCTCGCCACCGCCCATCCGGATAAGGATGGATATCGAGCACCTTTAGACTGGTGCGATGTTCCATTACATAGATGTCTTGGCTACGAAAATCTTCCGCACAGCGTGATGTTGGGCTGGGGATCTCATGATCGCTTAGACCGATACACTGATCAGGACTTTCCAAACCGACAAGTTGAGCGTAGGCAAGATTTGCGTAAACAAACACGGAGTTCTGGTCTTTGCATCCCCAGTATCCGGGTAACTGATTAAATAAGGAGACTAAATGCGGACTCACTTCTTATATGCACCTCATAGAGCAACCCTGAGATTCTAGCTTAAGGCCCTGTTGCTAAGGAATAAAAAATGCCAGACACAGAGTGACTGGCAAACACAAGATGACTCTTGTCGACGTGTAGAAGAGGTTCTATTACCAATATTAGCTGGAATAGACGTATCAATAGATACCGAGCGACCTAAAAGCCGTTTCTGTAATTGGCGGAATATTTCGCTAGCACAGATTTGGCATTAGATTGACTCTATAGACATTTTACTTAGTACGCGGGAACAAAAAAGGGGGGAAATCCCCCCCTTACTCGTGTTTGAGTGAAGTGCGTTAGTTTAATTCACGCACAACTCGGAAGCCGAGGTAGTTAGATGCGGTAAATGTTGAAAGAATCAACTGCTGATCGGCGGCGGCCATTTCAGGTGAGAAGTTCCATGCACCACCTTTGGCTATACCACTTGAGCCGTTGGTCCATTGCCATACGTTGCCCACTGCATCGTACATACCCAGTTTGTTTGGCGCGAATGCACTGACTGGTGCAGTACTCACATTAGACCAAGGAGTTCCACTCCAGCCGGTGTTTGCCTTACCGGTTTCGAATGTGTTGCCCCACCAGTATTTGGTTTGGCTTCCGGCTCGAGCAGCAATTTCCCACTCTTGTGCCGTTGGCAGACGATATTTGGCTCCCGTCTGTTTACTTAGCCACTTGGCATAGGATTTCGCGTCATTCTGGCTAACACATACCACCGGTGAGTTCGGGTACTGTTTAAAGCCAGGATTTTTCCAACTGCTTTTTGACAGTGGCGTTACCT
This sequence comes from Vibrio sp. NH-7, assembly GCF_053643215.1. NCBI lineage: Bacteria > Pseudomonadati > Pseudomonadota > Gammaproteobacteria > Vibrionales > Vibrionaceae > Vibrio > Vibrio sp. NH-7. Next base: position 183,978 of record NZ_CM132188.1, read on the forward strand.
CGCCATCAATCAATGCAGTACAGGTGTTTTTCAGCTCCGCATCCGTTTTATAGTTGGTTTGTTCGACAAAAAACTTAAACTGATTAACAGTGACGGGCGTTGCGCCGATACCGAAAGCATGATCAAGGTTAACGCGCTCTGCCGCATTTTGACCGACAAGGTATTGGCCTTTCAATACGGTAATCATCTCTGGAGCTTTGGTGTCATTGGCGAGAGAGTCAGCAAACTTGTCTCCCGATCTCGGTTGATTGGTTCTCTCTTTTAGCTCAGCACGAATTGCGAAATCAGAGCCCACTTCAACACTTTTGCTGAATGGGTAGTAACCTTCTTTCTCAACTAAAATTGTGTGTTCGCCAATAGGTAGCATGACCTCTACGGGTGTTGAACCGTAGGATACACCATCAATCAAGACGTTATCATCGTACAAGTTTGAGCGAACTGACACGTTCACCCACGCCACTTCCTGTTGTACTGCCGCGTTATTGCCATTGCTTTGCCCTTTAGATAGGCAGTATTGCTTATCAAGATCCAGCAGGCGGCAAGCGGTACTTTTATCTGGGCGAGACTCCATTTCGACGTCCATCAAGCTTCTGTAACGCATTCCATCTTGGAAGCCGCTTTCAAGCGTTTGATGATCGAGAACGTGGATGTTGATAGACGCTTTGTGCAGGTTAGCTTTTACAACATTGGTTTCAGAAAGTTTCTCTAACAGTGACAAGCGAAACTCTTTGACGGCTTTTTGCAGCGCCAGCTCTTTGGTTTGGCTTTCACATTGAGCAAATGTCATCGAGTCAGCACAGCGGTTGGTGAAACTGACGGAAATCTTTTTATGTTGGTTTAGCTCTTGCGCCAAGCGTTCTGCACGAGCGCGATATTTGGCGGTTTCAAGGTTTTCAATCAACCGCTTGATGGTTTTGATTTCTGCTTGCTTAGTGACAAGATCCGCTTCGAGCTCAGTAAGACGATGCTGCGCTGATAGTGTTTGATCTTGATTGTCTTTAACACTTTGCCACGCGTTTTGGTAGGCGGCTTGAGAAGCGGCAATATCGATGTTGGGATCATTAATCATGCGCTCGTAGTCGCGCTTGAGTTTAACTTTTGCATCCTCGAATTTTGCCGATAGAGTCGCAGCTTCAGCCTTGAGGCGCTTTATTTCACTCTGTTGCTGATTAACGAGCTCTTGTTGTCCATCCCTGAACTGCTCAAAAGTCACTAACTCCGAATGTTTAGTAAAAATCTGGTCATCGATTTCCATCAATGATGTTGGCGTTTCTTGTGCTTGAGCATACGACGCCATCAAGGTCGGAGATAATGCTAGCAAAAGGGTCGAGAAACCGAATCGCATTGTCTTTCTTCTACATCCAAAAAATTAAGTTAATTGGCTCATTCTAAACGAAAACGCCACTTTGGTCTCAAATTATCATTAGATAACTGAGAATCAAAGTGGCGTTTTTACTCATCTTTGTGAATTGTGTTGGTCTTTTACTCAATATTATCCGTTAGGACGCAATTTCACCCACACAGTATCGTTCGAATTGATGGTAATGATCCGATTGTAAGATTGGAAACCGTTCTTCGATACCGTCACTTGGTGCTGACCTTTTGGTAGGACGACTTCAACCGGTGTGCTGCCGTAACTGATGCCGTTGATGGTCACAGAATCGTCGTATTGGTCAGAGCGAACAGTCACGTTTACCCAACTCTTGTCGATTTTCTTATCCTTTTTCTTAGCGTTTTTAAGGCAGTATCGAGTCGAGACGTTAAGTAGCTTACACGCTGTGCTCTTGTCCGGGCGAGCGCGCAGCTGAGCTTGGATTTGGGTAAAGTACTGATTCGTGCCTTCAAAGCTTGAGCGGATCACTTGAGACTCTTGCACGATGACATTGAGCTGAACATCTTTAGCGTTTTCTTTCGCGGTGTGGGACTCAGTAACACCATCAAGCAGCTGTGATTTGAAAATCTTTACGGCTTTTTGCTTAGTAAGGTATTGACCTTGGTTTGAACACTCACCCAACGTCATGGTCGCCGAACAGGTTGTTGTGTAACTTGTCTCAAGCACACTGCTGTCACGCAGTTCACGATCTAAACGTTTGACACGCGCGTCTACCTTTTGCTCTTTCAAGTATGAAAATTCAGATTTCAAACGGGCGTGTTTTTGATTGATAGAAGCTACGCGCATTTCGCTCTCGGCGATCGCTTGTCTATTCTCAAGCTGTGCCTGCTGGGTCTCTTTTACCGCAGCCCATGATTGGCGGTACTCATTTTGGTACGACGCTAAGTCCAAGCCTGGGTCTTCAAGCAATCGGGTATATTGCGTATCCAGAGCGGCTTTTGCGCGGTCTCGTTTCACGATCAGCTCTTGCTCTGCACGCTTCAAGCGATTTTTTTCACTTTGTAGCTGTCTTAACTGTTCTGTTTCCGCACTGACTTCATTGGTCACGGAATCAAGTTCAGATTCTTTTTGCTTTATCTTGATTTCTATTGCGGCAACAGGGTCTGACGGGGCAGATTCTTCCGCAAATGTTGAAGTCGAAACCCAAAAAGGGGTTAGCGCTAGTAGAAGCGCTGGGAGGCGACGTTTGTTCATAAGTCCCTGCAACATATAATGTTTAATACACTAATCTCAAAACTCAGTCTGCTTTATGGGGTGTGAATGTTGAATAGACAACCACAGCCAGCGGACAGATAGATGTTTAAGACAAACAATTGACACTCCTTTGCACGTTTGCCTTTCAGAGATATCGATTCGTCCTTTTTAGCACTCTTGGCTAAACTCAGCCTGCGATTCTAACACAAGTTTCTAGAAAATCAGGAAAGTCGTCGAACCATTCTGTGAGTATTAAAGAAATATTCAAGTGGCAAATTCGAATCTGGAAATCAGTTAATGGATAGAAGGCACATTGACCGTAAATTATGTGCACTTGATCATTCTTCCGGTGAGGAAGATTTTGTTGATTTCTCTTCTAAGCTATCGATTTGCAAAGAAAAGAACGGCCAGGCTTTATGCATTTGATTTGGTATTCGATGATAGGAATTTCGAATCTTCGCGATTTTGTTATACCATTTGCTTACTGACCGTCCTATTTGTGTGGTGTTCTATGCATCTACCTCCTAAACCCCTCATCACGCCCGATGCTGCCAATAAGTTGTCACCGAAACCGGCAGAATTGGTGACTCTCCCTTCTTACATGGAGTGTCATGACCACAGCTACACGCAAATTGTGATAGGGCTAAAGGGGCAAGCGGAATTTGAAGTCAATGGGCAGGGTAACTATGTTGGCCCTGGCCAAGGTTGCGTCGTGACTTCCGGATCAGGGCATGCATTTGGTGGGGTTGTCGGTCAATCCGATATCTTGGTTCTCAATATGCCGATAGCGAGTGATGACGACCCATTAATGCTTCAAAAGCTCAATGAGCTCAATGATCGTGACACTTACTTTCAGCTCGATGGTCAGATTCAAAAGCTCATCCAGATGCTGGTGCTAGAGATGCAGTCCAGTCCTGAGGACTTGCTGTTAAGCCGTGCTTGCAATGACACGGTAATTGCATTGCTGCATCGTCACATGTCTTCTTTTGAAACGTTGCGAAAAGAGTCCCGTTTTGATCTCGATGCGATTGACCGCTACATCGAGCAGCATTTGAGCCAGAAAATCAGCGTCGCTCAGTTAGCGGGCAGTGTCTTTCTCGGCGAAAGTCAGTTTCACAATCTGTTCAAAGAACAAATGGGGATTACGCCACATCAGTATGTGTTAAGCAAACGCATTGATATGGCGAAACAGCTTATTGCGCAAGGTAACCTATCACTTGGGCAAGTGGCAGAGCTGACGGGGTTCTCAGGGCAAAGTACCTTCACGCACACTTTTTCTCGTCTTCAAGGTATTTCACCTTCAGCCTATAAGAAAAGAATTGGTTAAAACTGCAAGCACAAACCGAATATAATATTGCTTAATTTGGTGTGATTCTGTTTTTGTTTTGTTAAAAAACAGAGTTTTTAGCAAAAAGCTCGGAGTTTTTGACAAGTATTCCTCGCACGCTCAAAATACACTGCATGCCATTGTAGGAAACCTGAACGATTGTCAGGTGTGAGATTGAGGAAAACGCATGTTTACAGCAACTGATGTGTTGAACACTGAGTTTGTCGAGCAGCCGCTTGAGAAGCTTTGGTCACTGATCTCGCCACTTTATATGGTGGACGAATCACAATGGCTAGAACAACTGTTGCCTTTGGCGATGCCAACTGACGCTGAGAAAGCGCAAATTACCCTAAAAACCACTGAGTTAATTGAAGCGATTCGTGCAGATAAAAAGTCGATTCAAATGATCGACGCACTGCTGCTTGAATACAGCCTTGATACTCAGGAAGGCATTTTGTTGATGTGTCTGGCAGAAGCCTTAATGCGTATTCCGGATGCGGCTACGGCGGATGCGTTGATTCGCGACAAGCTGACAGTGGCGGACTGGAAATCTCACCTGAAGAATTCAGATTCGGTCTTTGTGAATGCCTCGACTTGGGGTTTGATGCTAACCGGTAAAGTGGTTGGTCTTTCTGAGGGGGAAGCTCAAAGCCCGGTAAGTGCGGTTAATCGCCTAGTCAACAAAATGTCTGAGCCCGTGATTCGCAAAGCAATGCATCAAGCAATGAAAGTGATGGGACACCAGTTTGTTCTTGGTCGCAGCATAGCAGAAGCGCAGAAAAATGGACGTTCGAATCGCGACCGAGGTTTTACCTACTCATACGACATGCTCGGTGAAGCGGCATTGACGACCGCTGATGCGAATAAGTACTTCAAAGACTATTTAATGGCGATCGAAGCCGTTGGTCGCGACAAGTATGGCCTTGAAACAAGTCCTGCGCCTTCGGTATCAATTAAGCTCTCTGCGCTGCATCCGCGTTATGAAGTCGCGAATGAAGAGCGTGTTCTCACTGAGTTGTACGATACGTTACAACAACTCCTTAGCCGAGCGGTTGAGCTAGATGTCGCAATCACGATTGACGCAGAAGAAGCGGATCGTTTGGAGTTATCTCTTAAACTGTTCGAGAAAGTGTATCGCAGCGAACTGGTCAAAGGCTGGGGTAAGTTTGGCTTGGTGGTTCAAGCGTACTCAAAACGTGCATTACCGGTGTTAGTCTGGTTAAACGGACTGGCGAAAGAGCAGGGCGATCAAATTCCACTTCGTCTAGTGAAAGGTGCCTACTGGGATAGTGAGATCAAATGGTCACAGCAAGCCGGTTACGCAAACTATCCGGTATACACGCGTAAAGAAGCGACCGACGTGGCGTATTTAGCCTGTGCTAAGTTTCTTTTAAGCGACAATGTACGTGGCAATATTTTCCCACAATTTGCTAGCCACAACGCTCAGACAGTAACGTCTATCGCGGTTATGGCTAAGCACAAAGATTTTGAGTTCCAACGTTTACACGGTATGGGCGATTCGCTCTACAACCATGCGATGGAAGCTTATCAGCAGTCAGTTCGCATCTATGCACCTGTGGGCAGCCACAAAGATCTACTGCCTTACTTGGTTCGCCGACTGCTAGAAAACGGTGCCAACAGCTCCTTTGTTCATCGTCTTGTGGATGCAAGATGTCCTGTCGAGTCGTTAACGCAACACCCTGTGGATATGCTAAAAGCATTCGATACCCTGAACAATACGCAAATTCCACTGCCCCCTGCAGTTTTCCCTGAGCGCAAGAACTCAATTGGCGTCAACGTTGATATTGAGAGTGAAGCGAAACCGTTTGAAGCGGAAGTCGAGCGCTTCCTAGATAAGCAATGGCAGGCGGCTCCTGTCATCAATGGTCACGATTATGCCGAAAGCATGATCAAGGAAAACATCAATGTTGAGCTTGTCAAAGCACCTTACGATCGCCGAATTGAAGTCGGTCAGGTTGCCTTTGCAAACCTTGATCATGTTTTCGAAGCGATTGAAGGAGCACAAGCTGCATTTGAAGGTTGGCAAACGACGTCGCCGCAACAGCGTGGTGAAAAGTTAGAGAAGCTGGCGGATTTGCTTGAGGAACATCTCGCGGAGTTGGTGGCACTTTGTCATCAGGAAGCAGGAAAAACCATTCATGACAGCATCGACGAAGTTCGTGAGGCGGTGGATTTCTGTCGCTACTACGCGAAACAGGTCGACGCGTTGGCGGCATTATCTATTACAGGCTTTGATGGTGAAACTCGCCAAGTTTCACGTCAAGGACGCGGTGTGTTTGTCTGCATCAGCCCTTGGAACTTCCCGCTTGCTATTTTCCTTGGCCAAGTGACGGCCGCGTTAGTTGCGGGTAATACTGTCGTTGCCAAGCCTGCGGAACAAACGAGTCTGATTGCCGCTCGCGCTGTGGCGCTAATGCATGAAGCCGGATTCCCTGCGGGCACTGTTCAGCTATTGACGGGCCGCGGCGCCGAGATTGGCTCTGCACTTACTTCTCACCCTGCGATAGCTGGTGTGGCGTTTACTGGCTCAACGGCAACCGCTCAGCGCATCAACCAAACGTTAGCCCAGCGTGATGCGGCGCCAGTTCCGTTTATTGCTGAAACTGGCGGTCAGAACGCGATGATCGTCGACAGTACGGCGCTGCCTGAGCAGGTCGTTCGTGACGTGATTCGCTCTGCGTTTGCATCGGCAGGTCAACGTTGTAGTGCTCTTCGTGTTCTGTATGTTCAAGAGGACATCGCGGATCGCATTGTTGCCCTAATCCAAGGTGCGATGCAGGAACTTTCGGTCGGTAAGCCTTACCTTCACTCTACAGACGTTGGGCCTGTGATCGACGCAACGGCTAAAGCGAAGTTGACTAAGCACATCGAACTGATGCTATCAACGGAAAAGAAAGTCGCTCAGCTAGCGCTTTCAGAAGAGCATGAGCATGGCGATTTTGTCGCGCCGAGTGCCTTTGAAATCCGTGACATCTCTTGCCTGAAAGAGGAGCAATTTGGTCCTATCTTGCACATCGTTCGCTTTAAAGCGAGTGAGCTGACGCAAGTTGTTGAGCAAATCAATCACACTGGATTTGGTTTGACGATGGGTATCCACAGCCGTAACGAGACGACTTATCGCTGGATTGAGAAGCACGCCCGAGTGGGTAACTGCTACATCAACCGCGACCAAGTCGGCGCAGTTGTTGGTGTTCAACCATTCGGCGGCCAAGGGTTGTCAGGAACGGGGCCAAAAGCGGGTGGTCCGCATTACTTGTTCCGTTTCACGCAAGCAACCTTTTCTTAAGTTCAGGCAGGAGAATAATTATGGTTCATCAAGTCACTCGTTTTTCTGATGCTTTTTCTGCTTGGGAAAACTGGAATCTGACCGATTTTGATTCAAAAAGTGAGTGCCTACTTGCTTTTAAGCAATCGCTGCAGCAAAACCAAGCGTTGCTTGGAGCTGTGGTCTCTTTCCATATCGAGCAAGCGTCTACTTTGCTTGCCGAAACTCATCAACTTATTGGCCCTACTGGGGAAACCAACGAGTTGTACACTGCTGGACGTGGCGTCGCTTTGATCATTCAAGGTGATGCGACGCAACCAGCAAAAAACGCAGCGGTTGCGCAAATGACCGCGGCGCTTATTGCGGGCAACAGTGTCATCTTTTGTAGTGATGATGCCGAGCTTTGCAAAGACCTTGAAGCTGCTTACACGCAGTCTTCTTTACCTACCAACCTAGTACAGTTTGCTTCTTTAGATGCCTATCATCAGCTGCTGGAGTCTGACGTACGTAGTGTCGGTTATGTAGGTAATGTTGAAGTTGAACGTAGTATCAACCGTCAACTTGCGAAACGTGAAGGAGCCATCGTTGGCTTAGTTTCTGAAACGGATCTCAACGCAACTCCCGTTGCCCATGATCCACATCTCTCGTTGCGTTTCATTACCGAGCGCACACGCACAATAAATATAACAGCGGTGGGTGGTAACGCGACCTTGCTAGAACTTGGTAGCGACACTCACTAATCCTTTTCCGTGTATAGCCCCAACGACTATTTTGATAATTACAGGTTGGGGCGTTTAGGGAAGGCGATCGTTTAAAAGAGGACAAATCACATGGAAAATAGCTTTGCTATTACGACCACGTTTATTGCGTATCTAATTTTGATGCTGGCAATAGGCGTTATTGCGTATCAACGAACGAAAAACTCATCAGATTATTTCTTGGGTGGACGCTCACTTGGCCCTTGGCCTGCGGCGCTTTCCGCAGGGGCGTCAGATATGAGTGGTTGGCTGCTATTGGGGCTTCCGGGGTATGCGTACGCAGCGGGTATTGAAGCGTTTTGGCTAGCGGGTGGTCTACTCGTAGGTACATGGCTCAACTGGTTGATTAATGCCAAGCGCCTGCGCACGTACTCGATTACAACCGATGCGTTGACCTTGCCAGAGTTCTTGTCGCGCCGCTTCAACGACAAATCAAAGATGATTCAAGTAATTTCTGCTTTCTTCATTCTTCTGTTCTTCCTTTTCTACACAAGTTCTGGCTTGGTAGCTGGTGGTAAGTTGTTTGAAACTGTATTTGGTTTGGATTACACGACGGCGGTTGTGATTGGCACCGTGTGTGTTGTGTCGTACACCTTGTTTGGGGGCTTCCTTGCGGTATCTTGGACGGACTTGGTGCAAGGCCTGTTGATGGCGGCAGCATTAATGATCGTACCGATCGCGGCCATGGAAGGTGGATTTAGCGATCTTGGTGGTCAGCTAGAAAACATCAACCCAGAGCTATTGACACTATGGAATGACTCAAAAGGTGAGCCACTTTCTGCCATTGCGATCATTTCGCTTGTTGCATGGGGTCTTGGTTACTTTGGTCAGCCACACATTCTAGCGCGTTTCAAAGCGACGCGTACCAACAAAGATTTAACGACAGCTCGTCGTATTGCCGTTATTTGGACTGCGCTGTCTATGCTTGGTGCGATGCTCGTTGGTATTGTTGGTCTAATCTACGTGAACAACTCCGGTGTAACGGTTGATGATGGTGAGAAGATCTTCATGCTTTTGGTTAACTCGTTGTTCCACCCTGTGATTGCCGGCATTCTTCTGGCGGCAATTCTGGCGGCGGTAATGAGTACAGCCGATTCACAACTATTGGTTTCTTCGTCTGCGCTTGCAGAAGACTTCTACAAGCAAGTGTTCAAGCAAGATGCTTCATCTGAAGAGATCGTGATGGTTGGCCGTATTGCGGTAATTGGTATTTCTATTGTTGCTCTTGTGCTTGCAATGACGCCAGACAGCTCAGTTCTTGGCCTTGTGTCTTATGCATGGGCTGGCTTTGGTGCGGCATTCGGCCCTGCGTTAATTCTAAGCTTGTACTGGGCTCGCATGAACCGCAATGGTGCGTTGGCGGGTATTCTGGTTGGTGGTGTTACTATCGTAGTATGGAAGCAGCTGAGTGGCGGTTGGTTTGATGTTTACGAAATTGTACCGGGCATTATTTTCTCGACGATTTCCATTGTGGTAGTGAGCTTGCTGACAGGTGAACCTGAAGAATCAGTGAAAGCGCAGCACGCAAAATTTGAGAAACAGCTAGTCGAATTAGACTAATCGTACTGCTCTGTTAAAAGCCCCTGAAACGGAAAAGTTTCAGGGGCTTTTTTATTTGTTGGTCAGGAATTGAACATGCTTCACAAATTGCACACTAAAGTTTGAGCAAAGGGAACCAAGGCCTTACAACTATGTCCACTATCAATAACCACACCAGATACAGGGAGAGTTCCAATGCCACAGGTTTACTGCCATTGCTGCAACAAAATGACAGCGCATAAAATTGTCATGAAGCGTTGTGAGGAAGAGCATCAATCAATGGTAAAAAGTCTGGCTTGTTTTTTTGCAACCGTATTCCAAGGTGCGCACTACATGAAGATGGAGAAGCAGTGCTTTTGTCGAGTATGCAACACGCAAGCAGATGTGGTGAGCTCAGATGGTTTTTCTGGTGTAAAAGCCGCCTAAACTTTGGGGTGAGTGACCTAATCACCAAAATCACGCTTAGATTCTATTTGTCTCTAGGTGTGTAGAGGGCTATTCGCTTATTATTGGTCAGAATAATAACCAATAATAAGAGTGTTACATGGACCTAGATAGAATTGATCGTGAAATTCTACGTACCTTAAACCTCAAAGGCAGGCTACCTATTGTCGAGTTAGCTAAGCAAGTTAACTTAACCACTTCTCCTTGCTCCGACCGCGTAAAACGTCTCGAAAAAGAAGGCTATATTAAAGGCTACCACGCTGAGTTAAATCCTGAAAAGCTCGGTTTAGACGTGCAAGTGTTCATCCATATCCGCCTCGATCAAACCAGTTTTTCTATCTTTGAAAAGTTTGCAGATGTTGTGTCTGACATTCCTGAAATCGAAGAGTGTTACTCGTTGTCTGGAGATTTCGATACCATGATTAAAGTTCGAGTCAAAGACATGAAGGCGTATCAATACTTTATGTCGAAAAAGCTTGGCACTTTACCTGGCGTTATCCAAACGCGCAGTGAAGTTGTAATAGAAGAGCACAAAACTAGCTTTGGTGTGAATGCGGATTTGATCAGTAAGCTTTGATTCACTAAGAATGAAAAGGGAGGCACCAGCCTCCCTTTGTTGTTTTTTCACAGAGTATTATGCGATGAAGGATGACACGATACCAATCGCACCGCCGAATACACCTCCCCAAACCACTAACCAGCCAAGATGTTCTTTGATCATCTTTTGCACCATTTCTTTGACCAATTTTGGTGTTAGTTCATTTAGGCGTTGGTCTATGATGTTTTCAACATTGCCGCGAATTTCTTCCATCATAGCGGGGGCCTCAAACTGCTCCTTTAGCGCTTCTTTAATCGTATCGCTCTGGCTCATGTCAACGATGGCTTCTTGCATTTTCTCGACAAAAGGTTGCTTAAGAGGTTGGAGTGCTTCAGCGCCGCCAAACATAGCAATCATGCCACCAAATTGAGAGTTGGCGATCACATCCACAAGGGAGTCGAAGGTAGGGTTGAAGTCAATTTTTTCAATGACAGGCTCAAGATTTAACGACTTACCGCCAGCCATTTCTTTGTTCAGAAACTTATCGATATTCTCTTGGGTAAAGAACTGCTCCATCATCAAGTTTTTGATGGCCGCTTTAAACTCTTCAAAGCGCGCAGGAATCACACCCGAACCATATAATCCCGGTACTTTTTCGAACAGCATGTGAATGGCTAACCAGTTAGTAATGGCACCTGAGAAAGCAAAAAGGCCCGCATAAAAGGCGATTTGATTATCAGTTTGATAGCCTCCAGCAAGTAGGGCTAACGCAATAATGTTGGTGAGTAAGCTCTTATTCATTAAACATCTAGTTATGGAGTGGATTTATGGAGCGCAGTATATCTCAAACCGAGTAGAACGCTAAATATCACAGTTTGAGGTTAATTCCTTTAACGTTGCCTCTTTGTTAAATAAATGTGATCCACAATAACTTGATAGACAAGGGATTTTACAACTAAGACGACAGGGCGTAAGTTAAAAAATAGTTAACCAATTGGAGGAACTGTGATGGCAGCACTCGATGGTTTTTCTCAAGCCCATGTTGAACGTCGTACTGAATGGACAAGCTCGTTGTTCAGTTTACGACTCGGTGGTGCTTCTGTTCGATTTCAAGCGGGTCAATACGTGAAGTTGGCACTACTAAACCAAGACGAACAACTGGTAGCACGGCCTTACTCTATTGTTAACGCTCCTTTAAACAGCAGTGACATGATGGAGTTTTTGATTGTTGCAAATCCTGAAGGATCCTTATCCCCTTTATTGCAGCAACTGAGAGAAGGAGACACCATTTACGTAAGTAACAAAGCGTATGGCGATTTGACTCTAAGCTCGATTCCAAAAAACACTCAAAACTTATGGCTGCTTGCTACTGGTACGGGTATCGGTCCCTTTCTTTCGCTGCTAGATGATATTAACGTCAGGCCGGGTTGCGAGCACATTATGCTTGTTCATGCCGTCCGCCAAGAAAAAGATTTGGTTTATCGTTACTTGATAGAAACATTGATTGAGCAATATGATGGCCGCTTACAGTATGTCCCCGTCGTTTCGCGTGAACAGTTGGACAGCGCTTTGTATGGGCGTATACCGCAGTTGCTCTCCAACCAAACACTACAAAAGGAAGCGGGCGTCAATCTTAGCGCAGAAGAGAGCTTTGTGATGCTGTGCGGCAACCCAGATATGATTAAAGAGTCTGTCGAGGTGTTAAAAAGCTTTGGCCTCGAGAAACATCGGCGAGCCACAGGTGGGCAGATCATTTATGAGCGCTATTGGTAAAAAAATCCCTGTCATGTATGACAGGGATTTTCGTTTATTGTGTGCGGTACTGTTTCAATATTTGCGAAAGCGATATGGCTGTGGCGGTTAAGTTCTCTATCCCTTGAGACGATTGCTCTGCCACTGTGCGTAAGGCGTTTGACTGAGTTCGGATGTCGGTCAGCTCTGCGGCGATATCATTGGCGACTGCGCTTTGTTCTTCCGCTGAGGTTGAGATTTGAATACTCATTTCTGTCAATGACTGCGCCGACTGTGCGATGGATTGAACATCTTCACCAATCGCGGCGATCAAATCGCTGCTTGTTTGCGCCTGAGAGACAGTTTTAGACGTGATCGTCGCAATGTTTTGGCTTTCAGACTGGAGCTTCTCGATCATGGACTGGATTTCAACGGTGGCGGATTGAGTGCGGCTTGCGAGCGTTCTTACTTCATCCGCGACAACGGCAAAGCCGCGACCTTGCTCTCCTGCCCGTGCGGCTTCAATGGCTGCATTCAACGCGAGTAGGTTGGTCTGTTCAGAAATGGAGTTGATCGTCGTGATGACTTCATTAATTTGTGTCGTGTTGTCATTTAGGCTCGTTACCGAGTTCTCTGTTTGAGCGATGTACTGTGAGAGCGTATCAATCTCTTTGATGGCTGACAGAACGCGTTTATGGCTACCTTCAATGTGTTTCGAATCATTTTCGGTCTGTTCGGTGGATTGGCGAGATATGTTGGATACTTCTCTTGCAGACGCTGTCATCTCTTCCATTGCGGTCGCAACCGAGTCCAGTGAAGCGTATTGGCTACGGACTTGTTGTTCGCTTTGCTTCATATCTTGTTCGAAAGAGGCAGAGGTGTCTGTCAGCGTTTGAGTGTTTTGGTTGACGTTGTTGACTAAGTCACTGAGTGTGTCCATAGCTTTGTCGAGTGCACAGCCAATGGTACCGAACTCATCCCTTCCTGGATGAAAGCCTAAGCGAGAGGTTAAGTCGCCTTCTCCGATACGTTGAGTTGTCGTGAACAGCACCCATAGTGCGCCGCCAATAAAGGTCGATACCCAGTAACAGAAAAGAGCAAACGGCAAAGTCCATAAATAGCTAAGTAAAAAGGTGGTAAGGGCTTGCGTTTTTGTTTCTGCAACTGCATTGCTGACTTGGCTAGTCAATACATAGTGATTGCCGTCTCGACTGGTTTGATAAACCGAAATGACGCCATTGCTGATGTTCGACTCCTGACGAGATGTTACTCGCGAAATATCGGAAACCGTCGTAAGCTGGTTCTGTTCCAACGTCGAAACGAGAGTATCCAACCGAACTTGGGCAGCTAGTATCTCGCTTGTTTCTGCTTGCTTGATCGTATCCAAGTACCGTCCTCCCGCTAGGAATGAAACGGTTACGAGAAACAGGCCAAGTATCACCCAGAACTTATCATTGATTGACATCTTGATGAACAGGCGATCTATGGTCCTAAAATCGACTTCTTTCATTGTGTTTTCCTCTCAATTCAGACTCTAGTGGAGTCGAATTTTTATGAGTCATTAAAGGTATTAAAGTTATCGATAAATTCGACAGATTTATGCGACATTATTCAAATAATAATGCAATGAGATATTTGTGTTGTTTTATAAGTGTGACATTTGTTGGGTTTTTGATTCTAGTTACGTCGGCGTATTCGTGGTGAATACAAGATTATTTTCACCGAGTGAGAATTACTGGGAACATTTCACTCGCCTTATCTGCTGTTGCTCTCTAATCTGGAATTAATTACGGGTTGATAGGTGGTGCGTTGAGATGAATCTGGTGGTCAATATTCACAAGAACGTTCGTAAACACGGTTTCGAAATGGCGACTCGGCAGGCTTGGAAGTGCGGTTTTAAGGCTAACCTAGTCAAGCGCGTTGTCGGTGTTGCAAAAGGGCAGATCGTCTGCGTTATCGAAGGGGTTCGTCCAGAGTTCTCAACAGAGATCAACAACAGCCTGCACAGCGAAGAAAAGCAAGGTCGATACGTATTCGTCGGAGGTATTGTGTGGGAGCCAAATGACTTACTCGCCCCTGGCTTTCCTGATTTTATGTTTATGCATCTACGTAATTTGGGCAGTAAGCATAAATACATGTCGGATGATGAACTGTTCAACAACCTAGCATGACACGCCATGGTCTCTTTATTTTTCAAAAGTTTGCTTGGCGCTGGTGCAGTCGTGTTGATTGCGCTGCTGTCAAAGAGTAAGAACTTTTACATCGCAGGTCTTGTGCCTCTATTTCCAACGTTTGCCTTGATCGCCCATTTTATTGTCGGTTCCGAGCGCAATATGGAAGAGCTAAGGTTAACCGCGCTTTTTGGTCTCTACTCGTTGTTGCCTTACGCGAGCTATCTAATCGCCGTATACTACTTGAGTTACCGATGGTCTTTAATTCCCACATTAGGTGGTGCGACACTCGTATGGCTAGTGGCGGCAGCAACATTGATGCTCGTGTGGACGAAAACCTTAATGGCTCCTGTATAAAGTGAAAGGGCCTGACTGCTGTCAGGCCCTTTTATCAGAGTGGATACCAGAAAAGTTCGGTGTCGGTGATTCGTTTCGCAATGGCTGCGACAACGCTTATCCCAATCACGAGTAACCAAGCGATATCTTGCTTCTGGAGTGGGCGGTAGCTGTACCAAGTCCGTTTGTTGTGGCGGCCAAATCCCCTCAACGTCATGGCGTTTGAAATCTCTTCTGCTCGGTCTAAGCTCGAGAAAATTAACGGCCCCAAAATTTTTGATACGTTTTGCAAGCGCTGAAACAAAGGCGTATTTTTCGAAATGTCTAGCCCGCGAGCTTGCTGTGCATGCATGATGTTGACGAAGTCGTTTTTCACTTCTGGCAGGTAGCGTAGTGTCAGGCTGACTGCGTAGGCGATTTTGTAAGGTACGCCAATACGATTAAGGCTAGCGGCAAACTCGGTTGGGTGCGTGGTAAACACAAACACCAACGCAATTGGGAACATACTAAAGTACTTCAGAGTGACCGTGATCAGATAGAACAAGGTTTCTTGCGTTAATGAGTAATGGCCAGGCAGTGTCACCAATGGCGTGGTGCTGCCCAGATATTCGGAGCCCTGATTTGGCGCAAGCAAAAACATAAACAGTGCATTGAGCGACAGCACGCTCGCCGTTCCGATTAATAACGGTTTATACACGGTGAGTGGCACTCGAGTCATTTTTAATAACCCTAGTCCAATCAGAATCATGAGGCCAATCAGCCGAAGATCAAAGGTTGTTAATACAACGGTTACCCAAGCGATAAAGAGTGCAAATTTAGTAATGCCATTAAGCGCATGCAGGGGGGATTTGGTATCGACATAGCTGATACCAAATTTCATTTTAGACGTTTTCATGCGAGGTGATTCTCAAGTTGTATGAAGTGCTGCATAAACCCATTCTTGTCATCGATGCCTAACTTGTCCGCCAGATCGTACAAGCTTGTGGTGGTCAAGTTCGCTTTATCGAGTAACGCAGGTTGGCTAAACACTTGCGTCATCGGTGCGTCAGCAATCAACTTGCTATCACAAATCACAATGGATCGCTGCGTGTACTCCAAAACGAGATGCATATCATGAGAGATAATGATCACCGTTATCCCGAGCTCTCTATTGAGTTTGTGAATAAAGTTAAGCATCGCGGTGTAGTTGCGATAATCTTGGCCGGCAGTGGGCTCGTCTAGAATCAGAAGTTCTGGCTCTAATGCCAAAATGGATGCAATAGTGACCCGCTTCTTCTGACCGTAGCTGAGTGCTTCTATTGGCCAGTTACGATACTTAGTTAAACCGCAGAGCTCGAGAATCGAGAGCACTTTTTCTTTGATTATCTCTTCGCTTAGCCCCTTATTTCTCAGACCAAAAGCGATCTCATCGAAAATCATATGGTGAGAGATCATATGATTAGGGTTTTGCATGACAACACCAATTTTTTGGCTGCGCTCGAAGATAGAGAGTTCTTGCAGCGCTTCATCATTAAATGTAATGGTTCCATCATCCGGTGCAATTACGCCCATGATCAACTTGGTGATGGTCGACTTACCCGATCCATTTTTCCCTAAAATAGAGACAAATTCACCGCGTCGAATAGAAAAACTAACCTCTTCCAGTGCGTTTCGTTCGCCATCGTACGAGTAGGTGAGGTTTGAAATTTCAAGTAGTTTGTCGCTGTTGTTATTCTCTGAAACGACGTGACTGCGCCATTGCAGAAACTGAGATTGGCACTGGTCTATGGGGTAGTGGTTTAGACTCGCGGGCTTATCTGTTGCGTGTATGGCGCACCCCGCGCTTTTCAATGCAGAGAGGTAAAGAGGTTCACGAATCCCATGCTCAGCCAGCAATGGCGAAGCAAGCATCTCATCAGGCGTGAGATCGGCAATGATTTCCCCTTGTTCCATCAGAATGATTCGGTCAACGGGGCGATGCAGTACGTCTTCCAGTCGGTGCTCAATAATAATGATGGTCTTGCCGGATTCTTGATGAAGCTGGTCGATGATTTCAATCGTTTTTCGACCTGTCTTTGGATCGAGCGCTGCTAGTGGCTCATCAAAGAGCAGTGTGTCGACATCGTCGACTAAAATGCCCGCTAACGAAACTCGCTGTTTTTGCCCTCCGGAGAGGTCTTGCGGCGAGCGGTCAAGCATCGTTTCCAGTTCAACCATTTTGGCGGTTGATTTGACAATTGGATACATATCAACATTGGAAACTTGCTGGTTTTCGAGTGCAAATGCAATATCTTCACCGACACTTAACCCAACAAACTGGCTGTCAGTATCTTGCAGGACGGTACCGACCTGTTCGGTGATTTGGTGCAATTGGAGCTTGGCACATTGCTGACCATGTAAGGTCAATTGCCCCGTTATTTCCCCTTTGATGGCATGGGGGATGAGCCCATTTAGGCATTGGCCAAGGGTAGATTTTCCGCTACCACTTGGACCGATAATGACGATTTTCTCTCCTTTCTCTATCCTTAGATTGATATGTTTAAGCGTCGGTTTGTCCAGCGACTCATATCTAAAAGAGAAGTCAGAAAATTCAATAGTCATTGATGATTAAGCCTCAGTTAGGTTACGGCTTTGAGCGTTGCGTTTTGCGACTGATTTGAGAATAAAGTAGCCAACAACCGCAATTAACACTGTGTTGCCAGCAGCAATAATGGTCAACTGAGTGAAGACTTTGGTGAATGGTTCAGCGTATAGAATGGTGTCAAGGAATGCGGAGCAGCCGTAGCCGATCACGTTGCCAACCAGTGCGAGCAAGACAAACAGCGCGAAGTCTTTTTGGTTGAAGTGGCCATTTTGTAGACGGTGTTTGGTTAGCGCAGGATAGAAACCCAAAATAAGTCCCACGATGCCAGAACCTAGCACCCAAGTGATCCAAACGCCCCAACCTGCAAACAAATCCGTCACCCAGTGACCGATGAAACCCACTAAGAAGCCAACAATAGGACCAAACAGAACAGAGAAAAGTGCCAATACCGCCATTGCCGGTTTAAGTGTTGTATTGGCAAAAACAGGAATACCGAACATCGGTAAGCCGCCAATTCCATACAGCGCTGCGCCAATTGCAATAACGACAACGGTTTTTGCAGAAAGATTCATAGATAACCCTTAGTGTGATGCCTATTTCAGAACAGCAATACTCTGTGTCTGCTGTTCAAGGAAACAGTGATAAATTCTTTAAAGAACGTAGCTATAGGTGCTTTATTTGATTGATTTTTGTACACCTATGAGCGCAAGGTGCGAATTATACCTGTTGATAAATGACTTGGAAAGCCAACTATCTAGATGGCTAACCGTTGTTGGTCGGCTCGCAGATGAGGATAGAGGTTGAGACAAAAAACAGGCCTCGAATGAGGCCTGTTTTATGCGAGTATTAATGATCCAAGTAGAGGTAGTTTTGCCAACTCTTCATTCGAATCAATACTTTCCTCATGATAGAAACGTGGGTGAATTTATCGGAATACACCGCCACTTCGACCGCTGTACCCATCGGAAGATTGTACTCTGTTAAGTCATCAGTGATCTTCAGTGTCACAAATACGCGGCCACTGGTGCGCAGAGCTTCTGTTCCAAGAAGTGAGCCACGAGCCTGGAACTGGCTTTCACCAATCGCTGGAAGAACGTCGATTACCTCACCTTTAAACACCTTACCTGGCAGTGCGCGGAATAAAAACTCGGCTTCATAGCCAGGTTTTAATCGTTGCAGCGAGTTTTGTCTGAAGGCTGCCGTGTATATTTTATCTTCGGTATGAACGAAGGTCATCACAGGCGCGAGCGGTAAAGGTACTGCCATGACACCAGGGCGTAAAGCAAGCTGGGTAGCAAAGCCATCAGTCGGTGCGCGAACCACGGTTTGCTCCAAGTCAAACTCCGCTTGGCGCAGCTCTGCTAATAGACGAGCGACAGTGGTGTTTTCTCCACCAATCTCAGAGTCCAGTGCGAGTTCTGCTTGTTCAACGCCCGCTTGAGCTGACTCAACGGCAGCTTGTGCGGCTTTGAAGGCTTGGCGGCGTGTATCGAGTTGTTGCTCGGTAAATGCACCTTTATCGTAACCTCGTTGGTAACGATCGAATTCACGCTGCGCCTTATCGCGCTCTGCTATCGCTTTCACTTCTGCCGCTTTGGCTGCTTGAAGCTGCGACTCGAGTCCAAGCGCGCCTTGACTCGCCTCTTTAATTTGAGCCTTCTTCTTGGCTACTTCCGCTTCATAAGGGATTGGGTCAATCTTGAATAGAACGTCCCCTTGCTGGAGTGGTTGGTTTGGCTGAACGGGTACTTCGATTACTTTTCCTCTTACGCCAGAAACGATAGGGGTCGAAGAAAAGACTTGATTACCGGTTTGTGTGAACGGATGGTTGTAGTTCATCAATAAAATGAGTGTACCAATAAGGACAACGCCGCCAAGAACTGCGGTAGGGACTGTCCATTTGTTCAGCGGAATGTTAAAGACTTTGAATATGGTGATACACAGAGCGGCGTACGTCAGAATTAAAAGTAAATCCATTACTGCTTCTCCTCTTGACCATCAGTCTGGTTGGAAGGCGCTGTGGTCTGTTTGGATTCGGTTTTTAGTTCGGCGACTTCTTTTTGTAGTTGGTTGACCTGATCAATCAATGCATCGACGCGATGGTGAATATCATGCTGCTCCGCTTCCAGTTTTTGGAATCCCCAGCCACGCTCTTTTCGCCATAGCGTTGCCCAAATCCAAAGGAATGGCCAGATAGCGTGCAGGGTAAATAGGCTAACCCAGCCAGCATAGTGAATCGCATCTTGATGAGGGTGCTCGCGATCTTTTGCTATTTCATACGGAATGTCATGAATAACGATGATGCCGTAAAAGATAACCAACGCGACAAAGACCAGAAGGCCCAATGCGAAGTAATCTAAAAACATAGTTACATCCTTGTTTTTTAAATCATGGAAAGTTAAATCGTACGGTGGTTAAGAGATAAAGTATAGAAATAAAAACAACAAATTAGAGATTTTTTGGTTACACTTCTCAATTAACTGTTTTAACAATTATGTGGGGTGATATGGCATACCAAGGAGAGGTAGCAGCGCTCGCCGCAGCGGTGGTATGGGCGTTAGCAACGTGGATCTACAGCCAGTTTAGTCACCGATTTAGCGCTTTGCAATTGAACATCCTAAAGGGAACGATAGCGTCAATAATGATGTTGATTGCGCTACCGATTACCTCGGTTAACATCGTAAAGCCCGACACATCTCATTTGTTGATACTGGCCATTTCCGGCGTGATAGGTATCGCTATTGGTGATAGCGCTTATTTTGCTTCGTTAAAACGAATTGGTGCGAATAAGACGTTGTTATTGGAATCGCTTGCCCCGCCGTTGTCGGGTGTCTTAGCTTTGCTGGTATTGGGGTCTGTCTTAACGTTTCAGAGTTGGCTAGGTGTGATTGTTACAACGGTTGCGGTGACATTTGTCATTTTTCAGCCCGAAGAACAGAGTCAATCAATTAGCATGACAGGGGTAATGTTTGGATTACTAGCCAGCGTATGTCAGGCATCGGGTGTTGTTATTTCGCACTATGCCTTGGTTGCTGGGGATCTTCCACCATTGCTTGGCGCCTTGATTCGGTTATCTGTCGGTGTGTTGGCCGTGGTACTGGTCATTGGATTCATTGAAAAGTCGCCATTTGAAGAGACTAAACGTCATTTACGCTCGTTATCACAGCCCGCTTTTATCTGGCTTCTCGCAGCTATTTTCGTGGGCACTTTTTTAGCGTTGTGGTTGCAGCAGATAGCACTAAAATATGCCAATCCGGCAGTAGCTCAAACATTAATCGCAACCAGTCCGCTGTTTATGTTGCTTATCTATCTGTTTAAAGGAAGAAGGGTGACCCGCCAGAGCGTTTTCGGCACTCTGGCGGCGATAATCGGAATCTCGCTGTTTTTTGTTCAGTAGTGGTGTTTACTCGGTGCAGACTTGGTTGCGACCGTTGGCTTTTGCTCGGTAGAGCGCTTTGTCTGCACGGTAGAAGGTACGTTGTGTGTTTTCACCTTCGCGATGCAAAGTGATACCGACACTCACGGTTAATCCGCGCTCACCGAGAATATCTCCCCAGCCAAAATTGAAAATGCGCTCGCGGTAGGTTTCAGCATGCATTTCGGCTTGTTCTAGTGTGCAGCGCTCAATAATGACCAAAAACTCCTCACCACCAAATCGAACACATGAGGCTCCGCGGAATTTGAAGTAAGCCGCTAGCTCGGCTGAAACGTTGACGATCGCTTTGTCGCCAACCAAGTGGCTAAGCTCATCGTTGATCGATTTAAAGTGGTCAATGTCTATCACCATCAAAGCAAACGGCACGTCGTGAAGCAGTAAGTCTTTCAGCTTCACGTCGAGCCAACGTCGGTTGTGCAGTTTGGTTAACGGGTCGGTAAACACGTCTTGTTGCAACTGAGCCACGGTGTGCTTCTGGCTTTCTGTTGTCTCTTTGAGTTCGCGATTTTCAATCTCGGATAAGATGAGCTTGAGCTGCAGTTCGAAACGAGAAAGCCTACGTAATTGGCTAGCGCCGAGTTCACCGATCGGGATTTGCTTCATCAAATCACTTTCGATTCGAAATGCTCGTTTTTGATAATCGAGCGCGCGCACGTAGTCGCCTTGTTGCTCGCAAATCTCACCCAGTGAGTTACAAAGCTGAAGGTTTAATATCGGTGACGCGTGTTGTTTGATTCTCTTATGCGCCGCTTCAAGAATCATGTTGGCCCAATGCGATTTCCCTGATTCATTCAAACAGTAGGCAAGTTCTAAGCGCGTCATGTTGGATAACCACACCGAATGGATGTTGCCCGATGCGTATTGAACATTGGATAGACACGACATCGCGAGATCGGTTCGCTTCTCTTGGCGATATAACTTTGCTTGATAGAGTAAGATTTGCCCTGCCAGCACTTTATCGCTAACGAGGATACTGAGTTCTTCACACTCTTTAATTAAATCTTGTGCCGCTGTGTAGCGGTTAAGCTCAATGTAGCAGGCAAGCATGTAGAGCTTGTATCTAAGGCGAAGTGAGCGGCTACTTATCGCGTGGTCTATGCTATCAATCTTTTGGTAATAGCGAAGGGCGCGATTGTGATCGCCGTACGCGTCACAGAGGTTACCCATTCCCAGCACGGCTAGGGCGTATTCATCGATAAAGCTGTTATCTACAGCGATGGTGGAGGCGGTGATGTATTCATGAAGCGCGCCGCTGTAGTCTCCGCCTTCAACGAGGCGATCCGCTAAGCTGTTTTTTACCTCAAGGATCAATTCCGCATCTTGAGGCAATGTAAGCAGGTTAAGCGCTTCTCTCAACTCTTCGATACTGGTAAGAGGTTGCTTTAGTTCACTGCGAAACTCAGCGCTTATGATTAAGCACTGGGCTTTTTCTTGAGGCGTCGAGGCGACATGTTGGCGAACGTGGCTCCAGAAAATTAACGCTTCTTCACCAGCCACCGAAGACGCATCTAAACCAGAGTCGGAAATTTTATTCAGTAATACTTCCATTTTGCTCTTCCTGTCGCTGGTTTTCTTCTAATTGTTCTAGGGTGAATGGGAAGGTGAGTATGTCTTGGAAGACAACTTTTGGCAGAGGTTTGTCGAGTCCTTTGCGATGCCAAGGGTAGATTTCGATCATTTTGGCGAGTACATGGAAAACATTTAGCGCTTCATCGCCTTTGTCTGCCAATAAAAGCCCAAGTCTTTCACTGCTCAAGCGTGAGAGCAGGTCTTGTTTGTTACACAAAGAGTGAGCCAGTTCCGCACATACGTCTAAGTATCCAGAGTCAGAGTGTTGAATCATAATGACGGCATGGTTTGAGCGTTTTAGCTCAGTCTTGAACAGAACCAGTTGTTCCCACCAGTAAATTTCAGACACCATCTGGCTGAGGTGTTTTTCTGGATCGTATTCATGCTGGCCACGAATTCGGTTGATCAGTTTACGAGCACGTTGCTCAAGTTGACGTTTGGAAGCGCGCGCTTTGTCGTTGCTTACGCGAGCGGTCTGTTCGCGTAGCATATCGGTCGAGTGTTTACGGTATTTTTTGAACGCTTGCAGGGCGATTTTGTGCTCGCCGCACTCTTCTGCCACTCTCGATTGTTGAAAACAGATCTGAGACAACAGTTCTCCGTTATCAAATGATGTTGCAGATTGCTCCGCATTTTTCAATAACTCTGAGGCTTTTTGTGGGTGTTTACGCAATAGCTCTAGGCGAGCACGGCTGATGTAAGAGTGCGCTTTCATCCAGACTAAATCGTGCTTAACCGCTAAGGAGTGCGCTTTGTTGGTCGCTTCCTCAGCGTCTTCCAATCGCTCCAAGCCAAGCAGCGCAAGGCCGCGAAAATCCCAAATTTCCGCTTGCCAGGTATTGTCATGGTGATCTTTTAGCGCTTCAGCGGCGCCATCAAGTACCGACAGCATCTCGACATAGTTATTGAGTAGATAGTGGTCCCAAGCAAGCAAGATACGCGCTTTACCCTCTAACCAGCTTATTCGGGCATTGTTCGCGACGGTAACCGCAAGCTCATGGGTGGTCTTGGCCAACTGGTATTCATTGGTAATACGCCACACGTTGCCAAGGCCAATCAATGCTTCCAGTTGAATCTCTGTTTCGTCGACTAAAGCCGATTGCTCAAGCGCGTTAATCCAATACTGCTGGGCAGAGTAATACTTGGCTTGTCCCCAATAGTGGAGTGCGTGAATGTGAAGAATTTCAGGCAGGAGATCGTCGGTGTCTAGAGAGCTAAGCTTGCTGTGCGCTTCCTTGATGTACCGAATCCCTTTTCGGTAGTCCATGGTATTCCATGCGCAGCGAGACATGATCACTAAGCACTGAATTTCGCCTTCAGGGTAGAGGATTTGTGCAGAACGCGCCGCGCACTGTTCCGCGATAGCTCGAACCTTATCAGGCTCGGCTTCGATGCGCGCCTTAAGCTGATCTATCTCTGTCTCTAGTAGTCGTTGGCTTTTATCCAATGAATCAATCCCTTACCGCTTCTATGCTTAAAACGCCATACTTATTATAAGAATAGCAGTTTACTTTACTCTACTAAAAGTACTAAAACTCGGGCGGTTTACGGGGGCGCGTCACATTAATGACAATTATGAAAGCAACTCTCTTAATGTCAGCGGAGACTGTGTTAGCTCAAGATTTTGCGCCGCCGTGTTACCGCACTTATCTTGGTAGCACAAATTGTGCCATGCTCGGAAAATATCCAACATTGGTAGTAGACCACCAGGTCGAAGTTTGCGGCGAGGCTCATTGATAAAACTTTCGAATAGAGTTTGAAAGCGTTGTTGGTAGAACGCTGTTTTTCGAATTGAAGCCTTTTGCAACCAGTATTCAGGCTCGTTTTGTTGACCCGCTAGGTAACAAATTCCTTTTGAGTTGTTACCAACCGAACTGATTGCCCAGCGATCTCGCCACCATCCCATATGGACAATGTCAATCTTGTCGATTGTACTGCCTGTCTGCCACTGGCTGTCTTCCTCTACATACATCAAGTCGATATTTTGGCGCTGAATTCTTGGCAAGAATACGCTCAACGCTGCCGAGCGAAGGACAGGATCTTGTGGCAAGTAAATGCTGACTCGGCTCTCTTCTTGGCACATATCTAGAACGTGCAAAAAGTGAGCGTACGAGGTGTAAGGAGGTCGAATCAATGCGCCTTTTGACGGGTAATTGAATACCGTCAAGTTGCCCATTGGGTCTTCAACATTGCCACGTGCCAGAATGGTTTGATATTGCTGGTCTATACGTTCCTTCAGCACCGGTGAAGGACTGGGTGCTGGCATGTTTGCTTCTGAAGAGTGATCGCGTGAAACAAAACGTGATGGTGTTGAATACGGATCGTGATCGACGCTTCCACTTGGCTCTTCTTGAGCCGAGTAATTGACGTGTTGACACAATATATAGCCACTGTTGGCTTCGCCCGTTGCCATCCAAAGGACGCCATTGTTGCTTTTAGGCTGCAACTGTACGTAGTGGGAAGCAAACTCATAGGATTGTGCGTGGTTAACCCATCTCGCATCGAACATCGCCAACTTGCGTCGGCAACGACTTGCGATATGGTCCAAGTGGTCATAAAACGTTTTTGGATTGATCTCTAATTTGCGGCAAATCTCGCGGACAGAATAGCCCATAAAGAGCAAGCCAAGCAGGTTTTCTTGGAAATGAAGTTTTTTATTGGCTCCAGACCATTTATCGACGAAGGTTGTCTGGCAGCATTTGCAGCGATAGCGTTGGCGGTCACCACTGTAACCAAACGCATGATAAAGGTGCTTGTGAGTATGGACTGATAAGCCAAAGTTTTCGCAATCATCGTTGCGGCAGGCTGGAAGCCCATCGCTATGGAGATGACGCAAGCGGTGAAGCTCGTTGAGAACTTCTTGGTTGTTAAGTAAGGGGGGGAAAGCACCGCACTCCCGACAAACCATCGCAGGTCGTTTAGGGTTCGCATGTTGCACAACGTAACGATATGCATCACTCAATCCAAAGTTGTCACACGCCAATGTTTTACAAAAGTTGAGCTGTAAACCTTCTGCTTCCTGTGGCAGTTTGCCAGTTGTCACTATCTCCCCCTCGGGATTATTCGGGCCACCAAGCAGACACTTGGTGGCAAAGTAAATCGAATTAGATGTTGATTGCTGTCTCTAGCGCCACTTTCATCATGTCATTGAACGATTTTTGACGTTCTTCTGAGCTAAGTTTTTCGCCACGGATGATGTGGTCAGAAACGGTTAGAATCGTTAGTGCTTTTGCACCTAGGTCTGCAGCAACACCGTAGATGCCAGCAGCTTCCATATCTACACCTAGAATGCCTAGTTTTTCCATCTTCTCGAAGATGTCAGCTTCAGGTGTGTAGAAAAGGTCTGCCGAGAATACGTTACCCACTTTTACTGGCACTTCTTGAGCGCGAGCTTGGTTTACCGCTTCTTCTAGTAGGCCGTAATCAGCGATTGCTGCGAAGTCGTGGTTGTTGAAACGGATACGGTTAACTTTAGAGTCAGTAGATGCACCCATACCGATCACAACGTCCATTAGGTTTACGTCGTCACGCACTGCGCCACAGCTACCGACACGGATTACGTTTTTAACGCCGTATTCAGCGATTAGCTCGTGAACGTAGATACAGCATGATGGGATACCCATACCGTGGCCCATTACTGATACTTTCTTACCTTTATAAGTACCTGTAAAACCAAACATGTTACGTACGTCACATACTTGCTTCACGTCTTCTAGGAACGTTTCTGCAATGTATTTAGCGCGTAGCGGGTCACCCGGCATAAGTACTGTTTCTGCAAAATCACCTGGTTGAGCGTTAATGTGTGGGGTTGCCATAGTTGATACTCCAAAGTTATTGATTATTCAGTTTCCTGATTACCAATTTTGTTGATTCTGTTTTATCTGTTGAGGCAATACTAGCTAGATAAGCGCTCGAGCCGTGAGATGTATGTCACAAAAGCACCCAAACTCGAAGTGAAAAAGGCTATTGATAACGTTTTGTGTTGAAAGTGGTAATGCAATCGATTCGGAAAAACGATTGCTTATTTAAAGTGAACTTATTGAGGCAATTTATCGTATCGGTCATTTGTGTGTACAAAAATAATTTTTGTATAACATGAGAAAATTGTGCTAATAATTATACAAACAAAAAATTTGTACACCTTTGAGAGGACAGTATGATGAGTAATGTAATCAATATCGGTATCAGTTCATGTGTGCTGGGCGAAAACGTGCGTTTCGACTCAGGGCATAAGATCAGTAAATTCGTCACCAAAGAGTTGGCGCCCTACTTCAACTTTATGCCTGTTTGCCCAGAAGTCGGTATGGGCATGCCGGTTCCAAGACCCACTATTCGCTTGATGTCGAATGAAGAGCGAATCGAACTTGTTGAAACCAAAAATCCTGACAATAAGCATACTGAAGCCATGATCGATTATTCTGAGAAGAAGGTTGCGGAGCTTGTTGATCAAGAGCTTTGTGGTTACATCGTCTGTGCTAAGTCGCCAACGTGTGGCATGGAGCGTGTGAAGGTTTACAGCAAGAACAGTGCTGCGAAAGAAGGCATTGGCTTGTACACCAAAACTTTGATGGAAAAAATGCCGTGGTTACCAGTAGAAGAAGACGGTCGTCTAAATGATCCTGTATTGAAAGAGAACTTCATTACTCGTATATACACACTGCATGACTACTACCAGTCTGTAGGCCATAACCTAACACGTGGAGCGATTGTGGCCTTCCACTCTCGCTATAAGTTAACGCTCATGGCTCATCACCCAGAATCTTATAAGAAACTTGGCCAGCTGGTCGCCAATATTTCTGACTACGATCTTGAGGAATTCTTCAAGTTGTATCGAGAAGGGTTGATGAAAGCGATGGCTCACAGAGCAAGCCGAAAGAACAATACCAATGTTCTAATGCACTTGCAGGGTTATTTCAAGCGAGACCTAGATAAAGAAAAGAAAGCGGAGCTTTGCCAAGTGATCGATGACTATCGTGTTGGTCTGATACCGTTATTGGCACCACTGACGCTTATTAAACACTATTTAGCGACCCATCCGGACAGTTATTTGCAACAACAAAAATATTTTGACCCATATCCGCAGGAGTTACGTTTACGTTATGGATTGTAATGAAAAACAGTATGCCATTAGAGAGGTCTCAGAGTTGACTGGTGTAAAGCCCGTCACTTTGCGAGCGTGGCAGCGTCGATACAACCTGATTAAACCTATAAGAACTGAAAAGGGCCATCGTTTATATAGAGAAGAAGACATCGCTCGTATTCAGTCTATTCAAGTCTGGTTGGACAAGGGTGTCTCTATTGGCAAGGTAAAAGCGTTGTTAGACGCAGAATCCCTAGTCGAGGATCAAGGGGTAGCCATTGACCAACACCTAGAAGAAGTAGATAAGGTCACCGCTGCTCTTGCCATACTCAATAAAAAGCGGGTCGAATCGACCATTAATACGGTGCTAAAAGAGTATCCATTGCCTGCGGTCATTCAACAGTTCGTGAAGCCGATCTACGAATCGCTCTCTTTAGTAAAGCGTAACCAGCAGGTACTACAAACGGCATTGTTTAATGGTCTGCTAATCGCAAAGTTAGAAGCCATTATTGAAGCAGAAAACAAAGCATCGCATCGAGGCAAGTGCCTGTTCATCAACTTTGATCCAAGTCGAGACATCGAGAGTCGTTTGTGGGCGGCAAAATTATCTGATGATGGATGGAACATGACGCTGCTAGATGGCGTTGATGATGTGTCAGGTCTAGTTCGGGCAGAATTTGATACGCAATTTGATTCGATAGCGCTCTATAGCCCACGTCCGCTCACCGAGCAGCAAATTGGTGGTATTGAGAGTGTGAGAGGTGGGTTTTCCGGTCAGTTTTTCTTGTCAGACGTGCTAGCCGCTTACGAGGAATATAGATGAGAATTGTATGGCTGAGGCGCGATTTGCGCACGATCGACAATACGGCACTGAACGCGGCGATTGAGAGCAGAGAACCGGTAATCGCCGCATTTGTGGCAACGCCTGATAGTTGGCGTGAGCATAAAATGGCGCCTATCCAAGCGGATTTAATCAAAAGGCGGCTTGTCGAACTCAAGAGCGAGCTTTCTGAGCTGAACATTCCCCTGATCTATTCCGAAGCTCCAGATTATGCGAGCAGTGTCGATGTGGTGTTAAGTTGGGTTAAGCAATATGGTGTGACCAACGTCCACGTCAATAAAGAGTACGAGCTGAACGAAGTGAGTCGCGACGATAAGGCTGAGAGTAAGCTGTCTGAACTGGGAGTGATGCTGCATCGCTATGACGACAAGTGCCACTTTGCGCCAGGCAGTGTCGTAAATAAGCAGGGGCATTATTTTAAAGTCTTTACTCCTTATAAACGTGCTTACTTACAGAAACTCGAGGAATACCCTGTGCAGGTTCAGAAAGTAAAAGGCGCGGTTGAGCTTGGTCGAGAGCTGCGACCACAAGACATATTGCAACATGATATGACGTTCAGTTACCCGACGGAGTGTAGTGACGTTTATCCCGTAAATACGACACAGATCCTTGAGTTGTTGCGAGCGTTTGTCAATGAACGCAGTGACGATTATCAAGCAGACCGTGATTTCCCCTCTATTGAGGGTACCAGCCGATTGTCTCCTTATTTAGCGATTGGTGCATTGTCTGTCAGGCAATGTATGGCAAGGCTACTTTATGAGCAAATGCCTCCCTTGAGTGAAGGACGTCAAACTTGGTTGAGTGAGCTTATTTGGCGAGAGTTTTATCAGCATCTTATCTATTTTGAGCCAAAGTTGAGTCGCGGAGAGAGTTTCCTTCCTTGGGGGAGACATCTCACATGGCAGAATGATGAGAAGCGCATTCAGGCTTGGAAGGAAGGTATGACGGGTTACCCCATTGTCGATGCGGCAATGCGCCAGTTAAACCAAACGGGGTGGATGCACAATCGATTAAGAATGATCGCCGCGAGCTTTCTTATTAAAGATCTGCAAGTGGATTGGCGGATTGGTGAGGATTACTTTATGAGCAAACTGATCGATGGAGAATACTCAGCCAATAACGGAGGGTGGCAGTGGTGTGCATCAACGGGTTGCGATGGTCAGCCCTATTTCCGAATTTTCAATCCAACCACACAAGGGGAGCGGTTCGATCCGAAGGGTGATTTTGTTCGCCACTGGGTCCCTGAGCTTAAGAATGTACCTGATAAGTTTATTCATCAACCAAGCAAGTGGGCCAATGCAAAAGGCGTGTCATATCCTTCGCCAATAGTTGATCACAAGGCTCAAAGAGAGATAACCTTAGCCAACTATAAAAATGCTAAGGATTTCATGGATGCTACGTAAACTCGTTGCACTGGGTTGTTGTTTTGCCTCGCAAGTCTTCGCGGCTAGCTACCCGCTACCTCCAGAAGGGAGCAACATTGTCGGGCGAACTCAGTACCACCAAGTTGATGAAGGCGAAACCTTGGCGGAAATTGCCAAGCAATATGATGTTGGCTTTCTCTCATTGATGGCGGCAAATAAAGGCGTTGATCCGTTTCTGCCTAAAGCCGGCTACGTATTGACGATTCCGACGCAAATCATTTTGCCGCAAGTTGAACGTGAAGGGGTCGTCATAAATCTAGCTGAGCTAAGGTTGTATTACTTCGAGCCTGACTCTGGTCTGGTGCACATTTTCCCAGTGGGGATTGGTCGAGTCGGGCGCGATACGCCTGAAATGTCGACCACGATCAGCCAGAAGCGTCCTAATCCAACGTGGACGCCACCTGCGTCTATTCGCAAAGAGTACTTAGCGAAAGGAATAGAACTCCCTGCTGTGGTTCCCGCAGGACCTGAAAACCCACTCGGTGAATACGCACTTCGTCTCGCTTATGGCGCGGGTGATTATCTGATTCATGGCACCAACAAAGATTTCGGTATTGGCCTGCGCGTAAGCTCGGGTTGTATTCGGATGGAGCCGAAAGATATCGACTGGTTGTTTCCCAAAGTCTCGCTGGGAGAGAAAGTACGGGTGATTAATGAGCCAATTAAGGTTTCGCTCGAACCCGATCGCAGTGTGTTTATTGAAGCCCACGAGCCTCTGACTAGAAGTGATGGTTCAAAAAAGAGCTTAGAAATGCCGCTTGAGCTAGGATGGTGGTTGGAAGAGTTTGATCATTCAGATGTGAAGGCTAGGGCCGCAATCATGGCGCAGAACGGTGTGCCTGTAGAGATTGTTGCTCCGACGTTTGTCAATTAGCTTAGTCTCTTCACAGAAAAAAGAAAGGGTCTGCATTTGCAGACCCTTTCTTTAAGAAGACGTAATTACTTAGTGTAAGACTGAGCAATGTTGTCGATACGCTCGTTAGCGCGTGACGCTTCCTCTTGTGCAGACATTGCAGCGTCGCCAGACTTACGAACTTCAGATTGAAGTGCTTGAACGTCTTGGCTTAGTTGGCTAACTTGGTTGCTTAGCTCATCCATCTTAGCGGTTGTTGCTGCATCTGGACCAGAAGCACAACCAGCTAGTAGAAGTACAGAAGACGCTGCAGCTGCGATCAACATTTTGTTCATAATCGAACTCCTTGAAATATATGTATCAATAAAGTCGTCCTATACCTTCTCTTGCGTATAGTGACGTGAATAGTGTAGTGCTAATTTTACGCTTGCTAAAGCAGAATAAAGTCAAAAAAACCCAAGAATTTAAGCAATTATCCAATAAGTTGAGCTGAGTCTCATTGGTGAGAGCTATAATTACGTCGGTTTTTGAGAACGATTCTTATCCATTTTCGACCATCAAGTGATATTTAATGTGATCACTATCTACTTTGGGTAAATCTAGGTATCATAGCCTGTTTTTACTCATTTTCTGTTCCAACTCACTCTTTTTGAGTGATGGAAAATATTGCTGTACCAATGGAGAATACTTTGCATTTTAAAGATTTAGGCTTAGACAACCGCTTGTTAAAAAACTTAAAACATCTCGATTTTAAGAAAGCAACGGAGATCCAGCAAAAAGCAATACCGGTCGCGATTGCTGGTAAAGACTTGTTGGCTTCGTCAAAAACAGGTTCAGGTAAAACGCTTGCCTTTGTTTTGCCTATGCTGCACAAGTCGTTAAAGAGCAAAGCGTTTTCTGTCAAAGATCCTCGTGCCGTGATACTTGCACCAACGCGTGAGCTTGCAAAACAGGTGTACGGAGAGCTGCGCACAATGTTGGCTGGCTTGTCTTATGACGCCACTTTGATCGTTGGTGGTGAAAACTTTAATGACCAAGTAAAAGCCCTACGAAAGTACCCTAAGTTTATTGTCGCGACCCCAGGTCGTTTGGCGGATCACCTAGAGCATCGTTCGCTTTTCTTAGAAGGGTTAGAAACCTTGGTTCTTGATGAGGCAGACCGTATGCTCGACCTTGGTTTTGCACCAGAGTTACGCCGTATTCACAATGCGGCAAAACACCGTCGTCGCCAGACTTTGATGTTCTCTGCGACATTGGATCATGCGGAAGTGAACGATATCGCTTTTGAAATGTTGAATGCACCAAAGCGTATTGCTGTCGGAGTCTCGAATGAAGAGCACAAGGACATCACTCAGAAGTTTTACCTGTGTGATCACCTTGATCACAAAGAGGCGATATTGGAGCGTGTGCTGCAAGAAGCAGAGTACAAGCAGATTATTGTCTTTACGGCAACTCGAGCTGACACAGATCGTTTGACCGAAAAACTCAATGAGAAAAAGCTGAAAGCCATCGCGCTAAGTGGCAATCTAAATCAAACTCAGCGCAACACCATCATGAGCCAGTTTGAGCGAGCGGTGTTTAAGATTTTGGTCACGACAGATGTTGCTTCTCGTGGCCTTGATATTGCGAATGTTACCCACGTAATCAACTTTGATATGCCAAAACACACGGAAGAATACGTTCACCGAGTAGGTCGTACTGGTCGTGCTGGCAATAAAGGGGATGCGATCTCATTGGTTGGTCCGAAAGACTGGGACAGCTTTAAACGCGTCGAAGCCTACTTACAGCAAGACCTTAGCTTTTCAGAGCTTGAAGGTTTAAAAGGGAAATTCAAAGGGTTAAAACCGCGTAAGCCAGATTTCCGCAATAAGGGCAAAGTGACTAAGAGTGCTAAACCTCAAGCGAAGAAAGCAGTTAAGAAACCAGTGAAGCGAGATAAGAGCTTCCACCAAAACGTGGCTGTGGGTGACAGTGTGTTCATCCCGAAAAAGAAAGTTGCTCCCAAAGCGGACGACGAATAAACAGGTCAAACAAAACAGAAAGGGGCTGCCAATTGGCAGCCCCTTTTTTGCTTAAATACCGCGGTTAGACCTTGAAGAAACCCAGTTGTTGCTTTTGGTTTTCTGCTAGCGTTGATAACTCTTGGCTTGCGGCAGCAGCTTGGGTAATTCCGGTTACATTTTGGCTTACAAGCTCGTAAATGTTGCTCAGGTTGTTGTTTACGTCAGAGGTCACTTGCCCTTGCTCTTCCGATGCAACCGCGACTTGAGCGTTTATAGTTGTCAGTTCTGAGATTGAGGCGCTAATGTTACCCAAGGACTCTCTAACCTTGCTGGCTTGGTCTTGATTGTGACTCAGTAGCTCTAAACTCGAGTTCATGCTCTCATTCGCGCTTCCTGATTGTCTTTGCAGCTCTTCGATAATGACTTGGATCTCTTTGGTGGACTCTTGCGTGCGTGCTGCAAGCATACGGACTTCATCTGCGACAACGGCAAAACCGCGACCACTCTCGCCTGCTCGAGCCGCTTCGATCGCAGCATTGAGCGCAAGTAAATTGGTTTGCTCTGAAATGCTTTCGATAACTTCAATGACTTTACCAATTTGCTCAGATTGCTCTTTCAGTGAGTTTACTACTGTTGCGGCTTCTGAAAGCTGATGAGCCATTTTCTCACTTGAACGCGTGTTCTGTTCAAATACGGTAAGGCTCTCACGCGCAAGTTTGTCAGCACGTGTAGAGGCAGAATCGGCTCGATTAGCGTTTTCGGTGACCTCAGAAGCGGTGCTTTCCATTTGGTTTATGGCAGCTGCAACGTGCTCAACTTCGTTCTTCTCTTGATCGGAGTTTGCACTTGACTGCGTCATTACAGCCGCAAGTTCAGTCGAAGCAGAAGCAACATCAACACTGATTCGTACCAGCGCATCGACGGTTCCTTGTAGCTGCTTAACCGTCGAGTTGAAGTCTTGTGATAGCGCAGTGATTTCGTTGTTACCCTCCACGCTTACTTCCGTTTTGAGGTTGCCTTGAGCAAGCTCTTTCATCGCTTTTTGCAGTGATTTGATTGGGGTAACGATGATACCTGCCAGTAGCCAGCTTATCACTAGAGCGGTACCAAGCACGGCAAGTAAGCCGAGGATCGCGTTAAACATCACATTCGAGTGACTGGTTTCGTTGGCTGCGACTTCGTGCAATGCAATTTCGTTGAGCTTAGCGGACAAGTCGTCGATCGCTTTTACCATCGCGTTGCCCTTGGTTCGGTAAACGTTTGATGCTTGTTCGTACTGTTGTTCAAACGCCGCAGAAAATGATTCGCTAGCGTGTTTGGTCTTTAGCAAAGGCGTCATTGTATCAATAGAGTAGCTCACGTAATCGTCGATGGCGTTGCGCATCGCTTTCACCTCTGCCTCGAGGCCTTTAACTTGGGCTAGGGAGTCCAACAAGCGGAAATTGGTTTGTTTTTTGGATTCCAAAGTCGTTGCAAGTTGCGCTACATCATCGGATCTAAAAAGGCTGTAAATGGCTTTAATGCGCATTCCGTAAGTGTTGTCGATGATTTTGGTGAGTTCATCCTTGTGGGTGACCAAGTTTTCGGTAGAGATGGTTACTTGATTGAATACATTTTTCAGATTTGAAGTGCTGTAACTGATACCTGCAACGAGAAGTAACAAAGTAAAAATAACAGGCACAACCACCTGAAGCTTAATAGACAAGCCACTGAGTAGTTGGCGCATGAAAGGTCCTCTTCATAAAAAAGCAATGTAATAGTAAATAAATTATTATTTTTATTAGTTTCGAGAATGATTCTAATTCCCTGCGAGGATAATTCAATACACAAATTTAGAGTTGTGTGCAATTTTTGATAGGACGTTATGCAACTGAATTTATTTAATTTTCAGTGGTTTATGTAACTAATTGCATCAATTATTATAATCCAGCTGACACAGTTTCTCACAATAATTGATTCATAACTCAATGAGTATTAAAGGAGAGAGAGCAAAACTAAGCTGTCATAGAGGCTTCAACTAAGTGAAACACAACTGTCACATAATGGTCCTAAAGTGAGCATCGTTCAAGTGAAACACAACGGCAATAAAGCCAATTAAGGATATTGTGATGAAAAAGACAGTTATCGGTGCAATCGCACTTCTAGGCGCAATGGCAGTGACTTCAGTTTCTGCTAAAGAAACGATCTCTGCAGTGGGCTCTAGCAGCGTAACTCCACTGATGGAAGTTTTCTCTGAAACATACATGAAGACAAACTCAGATGTATTTATTGAAGTTCAAGGCCCAGGTTCTTCTGCGGGTGTAAAAGCGGCGAAAAACGGCAGTGCTGACCTAGGTATGTCTTCTCGTAACCTAAAAGATTCCGAAAAAGAGCCTGCTCTTAAAGAGCTTACAGTGGCAATGGACGGTATCGCAGTTGTTGTTAACCCGAAAAACGATCTAAGCGGCCTAACGGCTGAGCAAGTCACAGCAATCTACAAAGGTGAAATCACTAACTGGAAAGACGTTGGTGGCGCAGACAAGCCTATCGTTGCAATCACTCGTGATACAGCTTCAGGTACTCGTGGTGCATTCGAAGACATCATGAAATTGAAAAAGAAAATCTCTGGTAAGAAAGTTTCTGCAATTTCTCAGCGCGCTCAAGTTGCTAACGGTAACGGTGCGCTAAAAACAATGGTTGCATCTAACCCTTACGCAATCGGCTACATTTCCCTAGGCACTGTTGACGCTTCTGTTAATGCACTGTCTATCGATGGCACACCTGCGTCTGTTGATAATGTGAAGAACGGCTCTTACAAAGTGGCACGTCCATTCCTAGTTCTATACAAAGAAGGTAAGCCTTCAGCACAAACTCAGAAGTTCCTAGAGTGGATGGTATCTGACGACGCACAAGCGCTTGTAGACAAGAAAGGTTACATCTCAGTTAACTAATCCCAGTAAATCTACTTAATTGCTCAGCCTAGTTTTGGGCTGAGCCTTTTCTGACTCTGAAACGATTCTTTTCGTTCTCCAGGTAAGAATTTTATGACCATCGCAACCAATAGTGAAAAGCTTATGAATACTGAAGCGACTCAAGTTTCTAAGCCAGCATTACGAGAGCGCAAACGCGTTGACTGGAAAGAGCGTATCTTCCATGGCCTGTTTCTCGCGAGTGCCGTAATCGGTATCGTCTCACTGGCAATTATTGCTTACTTCATTGTTAAAGAATCCATCCCTGCATTCCAAGAAGCTGGAGTGTCGGGGATTGTCCTTGGCCAAGATTGGCTACCACCGGCGCTTTACGGCGTTGCAACCATGATTGTTGCCTCGGTTGTGTCAACATTTGGTGCCGTTATAGTGGGTGTACCCGTAGGCGTATTGACCGCAATCTTCATCGCTGAAATCGCGCCGAAACGTGTTGCCGATGTTATTCGTCCGGCTGTCGAGTTGTTGGCGGGTATTCCATCGGTAGTGTACGGTTTCTTTGGCCTGGTTATCATCGTTCCTCTAATTCAAAATATCTTCCAAGTACCGGCAGGTAACACAATTTTGGCGGGTATTATTGTTTTGGGTGTCATGATTCTACCCACGGTAATTACCGTCTCTGAAACCTCGATTCGAGCGGTTCCTCGCACCTATAAAGAAGGCTCGCTAGCACTTGGTGCCTCTAAGATTTACACCATATTTAAGCTCCTTGTTCCAGCAGCACGCAGCGGCATTATGACCGGGGTAATCCTTGGAATCGGCCGTGCTCTTGGTGAGACGATGGCGATCATCATGGTAATGGGTAACGCACCCGCAATGCCTGAGGGCATATTGGACTCTGCGCGTACGCTAACGGCCAATATTGCGATTGAAATGTCCTACGCAAGTGGTGTTCACGCTAACGCACTTTACGCCACGGGTGTTGTACTGCTTGTCTTCATCATGATGCTCAATGCAGCTCTTCTTTATCTCAATCGCGAAAAAGCGAAATAAGCGATAGGTGACGATTATGGACCGCGCAAAACTAAAACAATCTCGAGAGTTTAAGGACAAGATCTTAAACGGTTTTATCTGGGCCGCCGCCGCTTTAACGGTAGGCTTCCTGTTCTGGATCATTTGGTACATCTTATCGAATGGTTTAAAGCATGTAGATTGGGCATTCATCACCGATAACTACACGGCAACTGGGGAAGAGAAAGGTATTTTCCCTATGATAGTCGCGACTATCTACATGGTTATCGCCTCTATTGCAGTGGCAGCGCCACTGGGTATTATGACGGCCATCTACTTAACGGAGTATGCAAAAGTCGGCAGTAAGCTGGTCAAAGTTATTCGTTTTTGTACTGAGTCATTGGCGGGTATTCCATCGATTATCTTTGGTCTATTTGGTATGACATTTTTCGTCGCGATTCTCGGTCTGGGCTTCTCGATCCTTTCGGGTGCATTGACTTTGAGTATCCTGATTCTGCCTGTCATCATCCGTACAACGGAAGAAGCGTTGATGGCTGTACCACAAACCTATCGTGAGGGCTCTTACGCGCTAGGTTCTTCGAAAATTTACACTATCTGGCGTTTAATCTTACCCAGTGCGACACCAGGTATCTTAACTTCGGTCATTCTTAGTATTGGTCGTGTCATTGGTGAATCGGCCCCTGTTTTCCTAACAGCTGGCATGGTTGCTCGAGTTCCAGACTCTTTGCTCGATTCGGGACGAACGCTGACCGTTCACCTATACAAGCTGACTACCGAGCTGTTCACTATTGAAGAGTGGAACCAAGCTTACGGTACAGCGACAGTGCTGATTGTCGTGGTCTTATTAATCAACATGACGACAAAGCTTATTGCTAGCCGCTTCAACAAAGCGACGTACTAATCGCACACAAACACGAATTAAAGAGATTAAGAAAATGAACAAGTTTGATATTGAAAATCTAGACCTATTTTACGGTGACAACCAAGCACTAAAAGCGATCAATTTGCCGATTCCAACTCGCCAAGTAACGGCACTTATCGGCCCATCAGGCTGCGGAAAATCGACCTTGCTACGCTGTCTAAACCGCATGAATGATCTCATTGAAGGCGTAAAAATCACCGGTAAGCTGGATATGGATGGCACCGATATTTACGGCAATATCGACGTGGCGGATCTGCGTATCAAAGTTGGCATGGTGTTCCAAAAGCCAAACCCGTTTCCAATGAGCATTTATGAGAACGTGGCGTATGGTCTGCGTGCTCAAGGTGTGAAAGACAAAAAGCACATTGACGAAGTGGTTGAGCGCTCTCTACGCGGCGCGGCACTATGGGATGAAGTAAAAGATCGTCTTAAGTCTCATGCGTTCGGTCTATCTGGTGGTCAGCAGCAGCGTCTGTGTATCGCTCGAACCATCGCGATGGAGCCAGATGTGATCCTGATGGATGAGCCTACTTCTGCGCTGGATCCTATTGCGACACACAAAATTGAAGAGTTGATGGAAGAGCTGAAAAAGAACTACACCATCGTCATCGTGACGCATTCCATGCAGCAAGCGCGTCGTATCTCTGACCGGACCGCATTCTTTCTAATGGGGGAGTTAGTGGAACACGATGAAACGCAAAATATCTTTAGTTCACCAAAAGATGATCGCACCAAAGGTTATGTCAACGGTGATTTCGGTTAACTTTAAACGCTATTTACTGGCAATATCACTATAACTATAAGCGATGGTACTTTTGCCCCTCTTTATGAGGGGCTTTTTTTGTTTTTTAGCTTTCGAATGTAACAAGATTGAAAATAAAAAATGCATAACACAAAGTACTAGAACACAAGTTTATTAATTGGCGTATTCATAAGATCAAAAGTGCTAGTTGTTGGTCATGTCTACTAATGGATAATTACTGCCTGCGAAAGCTGTTTTTCACATTTATTCGAGTTAAATCGCGTTGAACCTCTCTTTCTCAAAGATAAGAAAATTTGCACTCTCAATAAAAAGAACTCTAGTAATAAGGTATTAAAGGGTGTTTGTTTTTCGGTGAAAAATATTCAGACTATATACGCTTTAAAAATGAGATTCAGAAATTGGATTTCGACAGACAACAATTATTTTTGCTTAAGTACTTTGGGGGCTAAACCTAAGGGCGGTAGCGTTGAACGACAGAGATAGGCCTAACAACTCATATGGAAACTGGATATCCTATAAAGCAGCATGGAGAAGAATCGGTACTGATGTATCGATTTTTCGATATATTTATCATCAGTTTTGTTCTTATTGTCACAACACTTATCTATGTAGATGAGTTTTCATCTCTTTATAAGGTAATTCTATCTTTCGTTTTAGTGTCTTATTACTTAGCTGCTGAAGTCTC
Organism: Vibrio sp. NH-7; assembly: GCF_053643215.1. NCBI lineage: Bacteria > Pseudomonadati > Pseudomonadota > Gammaproteobacteria > Vibrionales > Vibrionaceae > Vibrio > Vibrio sp. NH-7. The sequence goes on from NZ_CM132188.1 coordinate 222,769, forward strand.
TGGGGTATACCGTACACACAAACGTGTTTCGTTAAATCAACTTCTAGTAACAGTTCTTATTTCCTGGCTTATTTGTATTGCAATCTCATTAGCAATAGGTTTCTTCCTTAAGGTTTCAGATTCGTATTCTCGTGTCGTACTTGGTGTATGGTTCCTAGTGACCCCCGTATCTTTGATGTTATGGCGATGGGCAGTATTTGCATTACCCGAGCGTTTAAGGCCAGATGATTGCTACCGTAATAAATCTATCATTATTGGTGCGACTCGAGCAGGGTTGCTACTAGGAAAAGAATTAGAGAAAAATAAACACAATGGCGAGAAGTTAGTTGGTTTTTACGATGACAGAACGTTAGAAAGGATTGAAGATAGTTTAGGCTCTGTCCAAACCAATCTAAAAATGTTGGGCAACATTGATGACGCCTTATTACTAGCCAAACATGGAAGTGTAAAGAACGTTTATGTCGCTCTTCCAATGGAAGCTGCAAAGCGTATCAAACAAATTCTGAATGCCTTTGCTGACTCTAACGCACATGTGCATATTGTCCCTGACTTTTTCACTTTTGATTTACTGCACTCTAGGTGGAATAGCATAGGCAACGTCGTGACGCTCAGTGTACATGATACTCCTTTTCGAGGCTTTTCATCGGTGATTAAACGGATTGAAGATGTAGTTTTATCCATTCTTATCATTCTAGCAATAGCACCAATCCTTCTATTTGTTGCCGTCGGTGTAAAACTTTCTTCCCCGGGTCCAATTATTTTCAAACAAGATCGCTATGGGTTAGATGGTCGTTCAATAAAAGTTTGGAAATTCCGTTCAATGCGAGCAACAGATAATGGCCCTGTTGTTAAGCAAGCGACTAAGGGAGACCCGAGAGTCACGAAATTTGGCGCTTTTATAAGGCGGACCTCTTTAGATGAACTGCCGCAATTTTTCAACGTGTTGACCGGACAAATGTCGATTGTTGGTCCAAGACCTCATGCCATTGCGCACAACGAAGAGTATAGAGGACTGATAGATAAGTATATGCTTCGTCATCATGTCAAACCCGGAATAACAGGTTGGGCACAGGTAAACGGCTACCGGGGCGAAACTGACACGCTCGATAAAATGCAGAAAAGAGTCGAGTACGACTTAACCTACATTCAAAACTGGACACTGTGGTTAGATATCAAAATAGTCTATCTAACGATTTTCAAAGGTTTCACTGGTAAAACAGCTTACTAAAGGATTATCCATGAAGATATCGAACAAGATACTGCCTGCTCTTGCCTTATCTATTGTCGGGAGTAGTCATGCCCATGCAGCTCTGGAAGGAAATGGATATGTAACGGAATCTGGAATAAAAGTAATTCCGATTTTTAACAGTGCTTATGAATACAATGACAACATAGGTCGATACTCTAAGCAAGAGAACCCCGAGTCCTCATCTTTAATCGTACTTGAGCCAGGTGTTGCTTTGCAGGCAGAGAGAGGGGAGAGCCTGTATCAACTACTCTATCAAGTGTCTTCTGGTACTTACTTCGACAGTCGTGACGATAACTACATTGATCATCGCTTTGTAAGCGAAAACTTCATTTCGATCAACCGCCGCAACTCGTTGTCTATCGACTATGCATTTTTATACCAACATGAAGAGCGTGGTACTGGTATTCTTGCCGGGGATAATTTGTCGACTATTGCGGAAAGTCCGGTAGAGTTTTCCGTTCATAAAGCGAGTATCACTCATGCTTATGGTTCTGACGAAGCAAAGGGGCGAATTGAGTCATCTCTTCGCTTGGAAGACAAAAACTATCAAAATTATAGAAACATCAAAGAACCTCAATTTACCCCATTAAGTACCAAATACAAAGACTACTTTGAGTTTGGTATCGGAATGGCGTTTTACTATCGAGCTTTACCCGCAACTCAGTTATTAGTGGAAGTAGATGTCAATAATCGAGACTATAAATACGATGGAACAGATACAACTACGTCTCAAGATAGCGTAGATAGATTTCTACTAACAGGTGCAACTTGGGACATTACCGGGAAAACCAAAGGTAAATTGCGATTAGGTTTCCAAAACAAGTCTTATTCTGAAGCAGACAAAGTGGACTTTAATGGCTTTAGTTGGGATTTAGACCTCGAATGGAAACCGCTATCCTATTCTACGGTGCTTGTCTCTGCCGCCCAGCGTGCAAAAGATCCTGAGCAAGGCTCTAATTACGTGGATGAAAAGAGTTTTGATTCAAACTGGAAGCACTACTGGCGTTCAAACTTATTTACGAACCTGTCTTTTTTATATGTAAAAGATGACTATTCAGAGTCAACACGTACCGAAGATTTATATAGACTCGGCCTCGGACTAGGATATGAACTACGCGATGATATCGAGATTGGTGCGGGATGGCGTTTAGAGAATAATGACTCATCTATAGAACAAAATAAATATAAGCAAAATGTTTACTACGTGTCAGCAAATCTTATTTTCTAACGGATAATGTCTTCAATGATTAAATACATATCAATATTTTTAGTTGTTTTTTCTTTGACATTAAAAGCTAATGCTGAAGCGTTTGATGATACCTATAAGATAGGGGCCGGTGATAAGCTTCAAATCTCAGTTTATGGTGAAGAAGACTTGTCAATTTCAGAGCTTTATATAAGTAATGGCGGGCGATTTGAGTATCCTTATTTAGGGCAAATCAACGCTCTTAATAAAACACCGGAGCAATTGCGCAACGAAATCGTGAAAGGTTTGAAAGGCGATTACCTGATCGATCCAAAGGTGCGTGTGAGCGTTATCGGTTTTCGCAGTATCTATGTCAATGGTGAAGTAAAGAAGCCGGGTGGCTATGAATATCAACCGGGTTTAACCGTCGATAAAGCAATCGCATTGGCTGGTGGATTTACTGACCGTGCTGCAAGAGGAAAAGTCTATATTGCAAAATCTGGTTCAGAAGAATCCAAAAGCAAAGTAAAACTCTCAAATAAAGTGATGCCAGGGGACATTATTGTTATTGAGCAAAGTTTTTTCTAATTACGACCGTTTATCTAAAATAACAAGCTATGGACGTCAGCATGCTTAATAACACCCATACAACACAGTCTAGAAACGAGCAATTGATCGACATCGGTTATTATGTACACCTGATCAAATCCCGCTGGTTTTCCATTTCGTTTTTTGCACTATTGTGTACTGCTTTAGCCGTCATGGTGGTTTTATCAATAACGCCAACCTATAAAGCAACGGCAACGCTTCTTATTGAATCGAGCACAGCCAAAGCTGTCTCTATTGAGGAGGTGATTGGCATTGATACTAAAGCACAAGAATACTACCTCACTCAATATGAAATTTTGAAATCGAATCAAGTGGCGCAACGTGTGATTGATAAGCTCCGACTATCGGAACTTGAGGAGTTTAATCCGAGCGTAGAGTCTTCAGAAAAAGGCTTATTAGGAAGTCTTAAACAACAGATACTATCGCATCCAATTGTTGAATCTTATTTCCCTCAAAAAGAAATAACAGAGCTTGATCTCAAAAGTGTTGAAGAGTCCGTTAATCGCAAAGTGTTAACAGCTTTTAAAGGTAAGTTGAGTATTTCGCCTATTAGAAAAACGCAACTAGTGAACATCTCGTTTGAATCTACTGACCCAGAATTGGCTGCAAAAATTGCCAACGAAGTCGGTCTCGCGTTTATTGAGAACAACCTTGAATCAAAACTAGTCGCAACAGAGCAAGCTACTGGCTGGATTAACCAACGTTTGGCAGAACTAAAAAGTCAACTCGATGAGTCTGAGCAAGCATTATTGAGTTTTCTAAAACAGCAAGAGCTGATTGATGATAGCGGTATTATCGCGCTTACTAGTTCAGAGCTTTCAAATCTAACCGACCGAATTGCAAAGGCTACGGATAGGCGGATTGAAACTCAAGCGTTGTACAATGCTCTTAAGAGCAACTCTGCAAAGGATGTCGCTACTCTTGCTTCCATTTCGCAGATATCTAACCACCCACAGATAAGAGATATCCGTTTTGCAGAATCAAATGCAGAGAGAGAAGTCAGTGAGCTCGCCAAGCGATACGGTCCAAAGCATGACAAAATGATTCAAGCCAACGCGCAGCTTAAATCTATTCAACAAAGAGCAGCGAAAGTTGTAAAAAAACTAATCAATGGCATTGAAAAAGAGCTAGCTAGCGCAATCAATCAAGAAGAGCTTTTAAAACGAGAGTTACTAAGCAAGAAAGATGAATTTCAATCTCTGAGTGTAATAAAGCGCGAATATGATGCATTGAAGAGAGAAGTTGATACAAACGCAAAGCTGTATGACTTGTTCTTGACTCGCCAAAAAGAAACAACAGCAACTAGTGACTTTAGTGCTGCCAATGCACGCTTTAGTGACTATGCTCTTACACCTCAATATCCAAACAAACCAAACAAAAAGCTGATTGTTGTTCTAGCATTTGTTGCCAGTCTTGGCTTTGCCACTGTGCTGGTTATCTGCTTAGACGCATTCAATAATACAATTGAGTCTGCTCGTGATTTTGAAAACAAACTTGGCCTCTTACCCATTGGCACGCTGCCGATAGTAAAAGATAAGGAATACAGGAAATCACCTATCGACTCGAGAGTATTTACTAATAACAAGTTTGCGGTATTCCAAGAATCAGTCGACTCTATCCGGACATCTTTGTACTTGAACCTTCAGAATTCAGAGAGAAAGATGTTGGCTATTTCGTCATCTGTTCCGGGTGAGGGTAAAACTACGACGTCTGTCAATCTGGCACTTTCATTTTCTAAGCTTGAAAAAGTCCTTCTCATAGACTGCGATCTAAGAAAGCCATCTATTGCAGGGCGATTCGGCTTGTCGGTTAGTCAACCAGGCTTAACTAATATTTTGTTGATGAATACGCCTTTTGAAGAATGTATAGCGACAATTGGAGATTCGAATCTAGATGTATTAGGTGCTGGTATGTTAGCGCCAAACCCTCAAGAGATGCTAAGCAGTAAAGCATTTGAAAAACTCGTGACATACTTAGCAAGTAAATACGACCGAATTATATTTGATACACCTCCTGTGCTACCGGTTAAAGACGCATTTATAATCGGAAAATTAACCCAAGGCATTCTTCTGGTTATAAAAGCAAATAGTACATCTAAATCGGTGTATAAACACACAATGACTCTGTTTACCAAGCATCAAATAACTATTGATGGTGTAGTACTAAATCAGGTTCCTTCACCGAAAAAGGGCTCACACAATTACTCAGAGTATGCGCAATACGCGCAAAATAGTTAAAGGTAACGGAATACAATGAACTCACCAATTAAAATACTTACTGTCTTTGGTACTCGTCCAGAAGCAATCAAAATGGCTCCGTTGGTAAAAGAGCTTGAAGTGGCTGCTGGTATTGAAGCAAAGGTGTGTGTTACAGCACAACACAGAGAAATGTTAGATCAAGTATTGGATCTTTTTGATATTAAGCCTGATTTCGATCTGAATATTATGAAACCGGGCCAATCTCTAAATGATGTGACGACCAAAATTCTTTTAGGTCTCCGCCCCGTATTGCAGGAATTTAAGCCGGACATGGTTTTGGTGCACGGTGATACAGCGACAACTCTTTCGGCTAGCCTTGCCGCATACTATGAACAAATTGCTGTGGGTCATGTGGAAGCAGGGCTGCGGACGGGTAATATTTACTCGCCTTGGCCAGAAGAAGGGAATAGAAAACTAACTGGTGCTTTGAGCACGTTACATTTTGCGCCAACGCAAGGTTCCGCACGCAATTTATACGCTGAGAACGTTGAACAAACGAGTGTATCAATAACAGGGAACACAGTTATTGATGCATTAATGCTAATAAAACATCGCCTCAGAGAAGACGTCGATTTAATCGAAACATTGGAACATGTTTTCCCAATGTTAGATCCTAGTAAAAAGGTGATCTTGGTGACTGGCCATCGAAGAGAGAGCTTTGGCGGGGGATTTGAACGTATCTGTGAATCTTTGGCAGAAATAGCGCAAACCAACCCAAATTCACAAATCATTTATCCTGTGCACCTTAATCCGAATGTCCAAGAGCCAGTGAATCGAATTTTGAAAGGTATAGACAATGTCTACCTTATTGAACCTCAGGACTATTTACCGTTTGTTTATTTAATGGATAGATCGTATCTCATTTTAACTGATTCTGGTGGTATTCAAGAAGAAGCCCCTTCACTTGGAAAACCAGTACTCGTTATGCGCGAAACAACAGAGCGCCCTGAAGCTGTAGCAGCAGGGACAGTTAAATTAGTGGGTACAGATAAAGTGTCCATAATTTCAGAAGTCAATCGCCTAATTAATGATGAAGAAGCCTATACAAAAATGAGTAAGGCACACAACCCGTATGGTGACGGTCAAGCGTGCAGTCGCATCATTAATGCTATTCGCAACCATTTTTCGTAATTTTTAATTTTCTGATAGTAGGAATAAATCATGTCGTTCCAAAAAATCTCTGTTATTGGTCTTGGTTATATCGGGTTGCCTACAGCTGCGGTCATTGCATCTCGAGGTATTGAAGTCGTTGGTGTAGATGTCAACCAAAACGCGGTTGATACTATTAACGAAGGTAACATACATATCGTTGAGCCAGATTTAGACATTGTCGTGCGCGGTGTGGTGAGTACAGGTAATTTAAGAGCTACAACAACACCTGAAAAGGCTGATGCTTTTATGGTTGCTGTTCCTACACCTTTTAAAGGAGATAAAGAGCCTGATCTTTCCTATATCGAAGCGGCTTGTGAAGCCATCGCTCCGATGCTTGAGAAAGGTAACTTAGTCATTCTCGAGTCTACTTCACCGGTCGGCGCGACTGAAAAACTTGCTGGATGGTTGGCGGCGGCTAGACCTGATTTGACGTTCCCTCAACAAAAAGGTGATGCTGCTGATATTAAAGTTGCACACTGCCCTGAACGCGTGCTTCCTGGTTACGTTTTACAAGAGCTCGTTTCAAATGATCGAGTTATCGGTGGGCTTTCGAAAGCATGTAGCGATAGAGCGGCAGAACTCTATTCTACCTTCGTTCGTGGCGAATGTATCGTAACCAATGCACGTACAGCGGAAATGGCGAAACTAACGGAGAACTCATTCCGAGATGTGAATATTGCGTTCGCCAATGAGCTATCTGTTATTTGTGACAAGCTAAAAATCAACGTTTGGGAGTTGATCAAATTAGCCAACCGCCATCCACGTGTAAACGTACTTAGCCCAGGTCCTGGCGTTGGTGGACACTGTATTGCTGTTGACCCTTGGTTCATTGTGGATAGCGCGCCAGAAGAGGCAAAAATCATACGTCAAGCGCGTTTAACGAATGACGCAAAACCACACTATGTTATTAATCAGGTAGAGAAAGCTGCAGATGAGTTTAAACGACCGGTCATTGCGTGTTTAGGTTTAGCGTTTAAGGCAGATATCGACGACTTACGCGAAAGCCCTGCTCTACAAATAGTAGAAGAACTCGCGGCAAAAAATATAGGTCAAGTTTTAGCTGTCGAACCAAATGTACACGCTATTCCTGAAAAACTTGTCAACGCAGGTGTCGAGCAAATGGCGTTAGATGCTGCTCTAGAGAGAGCAAACATTATTGTTATTCTTGTTGATCACAAGCAGTTTAAAGCTGCAGACAAGACACAGTTTGCGACTAAGGTAGTGATTGATACTCGCGGGATAGTGTAAGCATGGATAGCGAGAATAAGACGATATTGATATCAATATGTACTTATAAGAGAGCATTGTTACTTGATGAATTACTACAAAGCGTGTTTAAGGAAGAAAAATACTCAAGCTTCAGAGTTTCTATTTTAGTTATTGACAATGATAGTGAAAAAAGTGCTGAAGCGTTATGTCGTGATGGTTACGGTGGTTTTAACTTAACATATGTAAGTGAGCCAAAAAGAAACATATCAGAGGTGCGGAATGTAGGTTTACAGCGTGCAAAAGATATGGGCTTTGATTACATATTGTTTTTAGATGACGATGAATTTGTGTCCGAGAACTATTTCATCCAACTAGAAAATATTGTTAATGACTTACAGCCTGATGTGGTGATTGGTCCGGTTATTACGTTGTATCATCCCGACACGCCGGACTGGGTAATTAAAAGTAAATCATATGAACGAAGCAGAAAGAAAAGCGGAGAAGTAGTAGATACAGGAAATACTGGAAATGCTTTAGTTAAGGTATCCTCCATAATGGACATAGGCCTGTTTAATCCAGTTTTTGGTCGTACTGGTGGTGAAGATTCGGAATTTTTCTATCGTTGTAAATTGCATGGATTGAATATGGTCTGGTGCGATGAAGCGGAGGTTTACGAATACTTAGAATTGCAGAGATGTACTTTGAAGTATTTGCTAACCCGAGCAATAAGAGGTGGACAAACTTATTCAAGAATAAGGGCATCGGACTACAGTTTAGTAGATAAGCTAAAACTCGTGACTACGTCTATTGTTGTCGGACTGCCTTCTCTCGCGTTATCTAGCTTGATCGTATTGTTGACTGCTAAGAAAAAGGGAACATCGCTCATGAAAATCTCGATAGCGAAAGTAGCTCAGATAGGAGGGCTCTTTGGCAAAGTAGTCGAGATGTATGGCAAGTAGAGTTAAACATATTGTATTGAAGTTTGCTGGCGTCATTGATGTTGCTAGTGTAAGTGCTACAAATTTTATCGTTTCACTCTTTATTTTGAGAGAGCTTTCCGATAGTCAGTATGCGATCTACGTCAACTTGTTTTCTGTGCTTATGCTCTTAAGCACGATTCAAAATGCGTTCATCAATACAGCACTATCAGTCCATTGCTCAAAAATAAGCGATAAGTTTGAGAAAGAGAATCACGCGTTTCACTTATGCGTATTGTCTAACTTGGCTCAGGTGCTTTGCTTCCTACCGGTTATGCTGTTTGGCTTAAGTTATCCAATTTGGCTAGTGGTATTTGTCTATTTTGCTCACGCCATGTACCTAAATAGGGAGTTATATAGAACGTATAACTTTGTCTTTGGTAACAAGAGCAGAGTTATTCTGTCTTCTATAGTGTTAGTCGTTTCGCTGTCAACGGCACTGTTGATAGGTGTAACGTTTGATATCCAATCATTGGAGTTCATATATGCAGTTCTGGCTATGTCCGGTTTGCTCTCTACTACGATGCTTGTACTTGGCGTATCGCGTAAACAGTTATCGGTTCGTTCTTTAACTAGTGCAAGAACAACAGTTGCTTCTTTTGCAAAGTGGACCTCTCTTGGATCATTTGCTACATGGGCTCAAAACAATAGTTACACATACTTAGCGACGATCATTATCGGACTCGAAGCTACAGCTGCTTTGGCTGCCGCTCGTTTGATTACCATGCCAATTAATGTTGTGGCGTCGGGTATTTACATGGCAGAGAAGCCTAAGTGGGCTAGCCTATATGCTACTGATAAAAAGCGACTAAAAACTGTCAGTAAAAGAGTCACTGAATTTATGTTTGCCTTTGTCGCCATTTTTTCAATGGTCAGCTTTTTTATGATGGATTCGCTGAGCAATCTCTTAGCAACGGATTTAGATGTCGTATTGCTAATGCTTTGGTTTTTATCAGCTGCGATTCAGTGCTTCAAGTTTTCAAATAGCAACATACTAAATGTTTCTGAAGATTTTAAATATTTAGGACTAATGGGCACCAAAGTAGCCATATTGGGTGTGGCGTTTTCTGCTTCTTTAGGTTTCTTATTTGGTGCAAAAGGCATTCTAATCGGGTTCTGCTTAGGGGAGTTTATGCACTTCATAAACACAAGGAAACGTATAAATACGAGTGGGATATTTAGTGGAAATTAAACTAGGTTCTGTATTTATGATTGTTCTGGCGGTGTTTCTTCTAAACTCTGCCGGATTATTCTCCCCGACATTAAGCATGCGAGGTGAAGATTGGGAATTGGCTCGTAGTGTCTCTTCTAACACCATAAATAGATTGGTCATGCTTTCATCCTTTATTTTTGGCATAGGAGTCATATTTAGAACTGAAGTTTATAGATTGCGTTTGGCTATAGTTAAAAGTTGGCCTGTTTGGCTCCTATTTCTATTCGCATTGCTATCTATATTGTGGTCTGACTTACGCAGCGTTTCAGTTGTGAGATTACTCCAGCAATTATTTCTATTTGTATTTTTACTGGCCATTTCCATCACTCTAGATTCAAAGCGGATATATCATGTTTTAATATTTACCGTGTTGGTTTTAGTTGCTGTGGGTTTTTTCTGTTTGGTTATACCTGGAGCATGGCAAGACATAGGCTATCGAAGCATTCATGGACATAAAAATACAGCTGGATATTTGTATGCACTATCTGCAATAATTTTGTTTTACCATGTTCATAGCAATGACTACCGTAATAGGTTTTTCATATTTGCTCTTTTGGTTTCTATCGTTTTACTTGTTTTGACGCGTTCCAAAACTTCGATGATTCTCTCTCTAGTGTCGATACTATCAATAGTGTCGCTAGCTAAGTTTAGTAGCCAGATTTTATATAGAACTGTATTGTTTGTTTGGCTGTTTTCTTGTGTAGCGTTTATCAGTCTATTAGTTGTACCGATTGATACTCTGCACGAGATCGGTCTTAACTTGACCGGAAGGCTTGTCATTTGGGATTTTGCTATTTCTGAGCTTCAGGGACGTGAGTTGTTTGGTGTTGGTTACCGAGCATTTTGGGGGGTAGGAGAAACTGGAATCAGTGTGTTATATGGAAATGAATATGATGGGTTTATTACCCAGCTAAACCAAGCACACAATTCTTATCTTGATATTTGGGTTATGCTAGGTTGGATTGGGGTGCTGGTGTTTTCAATCTTTGTAGTGAATTCTTTTTCAGTCATTTCAAAATTTAACATTCTTTACTTTTCAATTTTGTTGTTTCTAACGATTCATTCATTTCTGGAAACGGACTTTTTCCGAAGTAACAACTATCTCTGGGTTATGTACACACTAATATATTTTTCTTCAATGCGCTTACATGAGGTCGAAAGTGAAAAATAAGCAGATATTATTTGTCTCGAAAGATGCACACTGGCAACGTTATAGAAATGAAGTTTTAGCAGAGCTAACTCGACTTTATGACTGTGAAGTTACAGTCATAACTTGTTTAGATGTAGAAGAATATATCAAGGAAACCTCAGGCCTAAGGTATATAGTTTCCTCAAATTTACTATCTTTTTCTAGTAAACTTAACCTTATTCCTTACGTGTATTTTTACATATTGAAACGTAAGCCGGACGCAGTCCTGGCTCTCCCTAATGTGTCCAATTTTACAGAGTTGACTCTGTCAGTGTTTTGTAAATTGACTAAATCCAATTTAACTTATTGGACGCATGGCTATGATCATTGTAGACGACCAACAGAAGGCATTCGTGGGCAATTAAATAGATTTAGAGTAAAAATAATTGAGACATGTTTGTCTCTCGCTGACAATATCATCGTATTTTCTCCTAAAGGAAAGGAATACTTAGAAGAAAAGAAAGTTACAAAAAAAGAAATTATTGTTGCTCCCAATACGCTTAATACCAATAAATTGCTAAAGGGTTACCATGATGTTGATTTGAACGATGTTTCAGAGTTCAAGAAAAAACATGGGTTGGAAGATACCACTATATTTCTTTTCAGTGGTAGGCTCCGCGCGGGTAAGCGGTTGGAAAGGTTTATTGAAGCAGCTGGTAGTGCCAAGAATCTGGATAAAATTTCTCTCGTTGTAGTTGGTGATGGAGAGATGAAAGATGAATGGATGTCTATGTGCGAAGATGTTGGTCTTAAAAGTGTGTTTCTCGGAGAAGTATTTGAAGATAAACGTCTGTCAATAATCTTTAAAAGTTCAGATTGGTTTGTTATGCCCGGCTACGTTGGTTTAGCGATAGTTCATGCTTTTAGTCATGGCTTACCAATCTTGACAGAGAATATTTCATTCCACAGTCCAGAAATATATTATTTGGAAAATGAGAAAAATGGATTTATTTTTGAAGAAGGTGGAGTTAATGAATGGAAGTACTTTATTGAAAACTCTGCTTGTGATCCTTACTTAAAAAATAAAGTGTCTACAAATGCAATTTCAACAGTTAATGCTAAAGCTAGCATTGGAAAACAACTAGCTTCGATGGCAAAAGCTTTAGGAGTGTCGGCTCGTGTATAGCTCAAAGCTCTACTTAATTTCACCAATCATAGCTCAAACTTTATATATCAACGTAAAATCATTAATATATAAATTTATAAGAGAGAACTTTTTATATAGAAAACGCCTCACCGAGCTGATGAGAAATTGTAGTGCATCTCGGAAAGAGATACTAGAGATTCAGGCGCGATCAACTGAGTCTATATTACGAGAAGCAAGCTTGGGGACACAAGCCTATAGAGACGGCGGGACAGATATTAATCACTATAAAGTGACGACCAAGGATGATGTGGCAAATGGCCTAGAAAAGTATGTCAACAACAGGAAAAAGTTGAGCTTTAGTTTCAAGTCATCGACTGGAGGTACAACGGGTAAGCCTCTCAGTTTGCTGTCTAACCTAACCGCCATCATTGAAGATCACGCCCAATCGCACCGTCAGTTAGTCTGGGCAGGATTTGAACCAGGCGACAGACGTGTTTGGTTAAGAGCGGATATGATAGTTCCTCTCTCTCAAAAAACGGCGCCTTATGGAAGAATTAATCTGGTGGACAACATGCTAATGTTGTCTGCTTATCATATTAATAGCGAAACGGTCAGCGACTATGTTTCTGAGTTGAACGTTTATAACCCTAAGATTATTCAAGCTTACCCTTCGGCGATATACTTATTGGCGAAACTGATCGATGAGTCAGGCGCAGATTTAAAAATTTCACTTAAAAGTATCGTGTTGTCATCTGAGTCATATTCTATTGAACAAAAAGCGCTAATAGAGCGAGTGTTTCGTTGCCCCGTATTTAGTTGGTATGGCCTGAGTGAGAGGGTTTCAACAGTAGGTACATGCCGTGAGGGAAAGCTCCATTTAATCGAAGACTACGGGTTGCACGAATTTGATGAAAATGGAGTATTAATTGCTACTGGCTTTCATAACTCAAAGATGCCCTTGATTAGGTACAACACTGGAGACCGATTCTCCGGCGTCGAGAATGAATTTACCTTATGTGGGTGCGGTTTACCGTTTCGTCGAGTTGATAGAATCGAGGGACGTGTAGGTGAGTACCTCATCTCAGACACGGGTGACCGTGTTAGTATTTTTAATCATATTCCTAAGGGTGTTATTGGACTTATTGAACTGCAATTGGTTCAGAGAAAGCATAAGAAAATCGATGCAATTGTGGTAATTAGCGATGCCTTTAATTCCAATTCTATAAGCAAATTGATTAGTAATGTTCAGCGTTACTTAGGGCCTCAGACCGAAGTAAACGTTGTACTAACTGATGAAATTGCTCGAACTCGCTCCGGTAAATTCAGACAAGCAATCTGCTACATTGAGGAAAATTAAAGTGTTTAGTCGACAGATATATATATATAAAGAACAAGCAAATCAAAAGCGGTTAGCGAATTTTTCTCACGTATGTTTTGGTGAGTTGGATATATACTATCACGATTTAAATGACGTGCATTTTTATGAAGAAGATAATTTTAAGTGTATTGTTATAGGGAAGATATTTCATCCTGATCAACTTTCTTTTGATTTCTCGGCACTGTTAAATAGTGGTGCTATTAATTCTTTCTGTGATGCCAACAAAGCCCTAGAGCACTGTGTGGGAAGATTTTATTTTATTTATTCTGGTGTCGATGGTGACTTTCTAAGGGCCGATCCTACATCGCTTGCTCAGATTAACTTTCATTGTAGTGAAAAAATCATAGCTACGGATCTTAATCTAGTAAAAGAAATATCTGGCGAGCTATCATTAAATCAACAAGCTCACGATTTTTACGTGCATACATTTCCTTCGAAAGGTAACGGGAATGCTTGGGTGGGTAATGAATCCATCTATACCGATGTAAATAAGATTTTACCTAATTTTGCTCTAGATTTAGTTGAATTTAAGGAAGTGCGTTATTGGCCGTGGGAGCCTTATTGTGAAAACGAGTTTAGCAAATCTGTAGCGCTATTGGCTAAGGAGTTAAAAAAGACACTTAATGTACTTTCCCATGAATCTCCTTTGTCTATTGCCGTAACAGGTGGTAATGATAGTAGAGTTATGCTTGCGGCCTCTAAAGATATTAGAGATAAATGTTATTACTTTATCGACAAGTTACCATCGATGTCTTTAGATCATACTGACATTTCTATTGGGCGCCAGTTGTGTGATATTTTTGGTGTGAAATATAATATTCACGATAGCCTATTAGATGTGAATGAGATACCTGTTGATTTCAAGAATGAATACCTCAATAGTGTATTCTTCGCAATGGAAAAGCGTTTGCCTGAAGTTTATTACTATAGCTGTGATCTTTCTCACTATATAAATATTTGTGGTGTTGGTGAATTTGGTCGCTCTGTATATGGAACACCTGCGTCAAGTAAGAGTACTGGGTTTCTCTGCAATAAATATCTCTGTGGCAATTCAAACTATGGTATTCTTCAGACCAAGAAATGGCGAGATGATTTTGTTAATTCTGAACTAACTCGTAAATACCCTATGAATACCTTATATTACATTGAGCAAAAGTTGGGTAATTGGGGAGCTGTCGGAAATGCTGAGTCTGATATTGCATTTGAAGAAGTTAATCCATTTGCTAGTCACTTCAATATATCATTAATGATTAAATTGAATAAAAAGTACACTACATATAATAACTGTGAGTTGTATGCTTCTTTGATAGATGAATTGGCACCAGAGCTAAATTCTCTACCTATAAATCCAGCGAAGGATGTTAAATCAAAGTTTGTTAAGAAAATCAAATCCAGTATTTTTATTACTTTGATTGATGAAATGAGAGCGATATATTCAGTTAGTCTCTCCAAAAAAGGCCACTAATTTAGTTGTGGTGTGTGATTTCTATTTGTCACTGCATCTGCGTTTTTTGTAACCAACTTTGATATGTTTTGAGAATCAATTTTTCTGTATATCCATCATTCAACATTGGTAGATGGTCGATGAGCACCGGAATTGGCATTACAATCAGGTGCCAATTACATGAGTATATGAGCTAGTTTACATTGGAGTGTGTTGTTCCGAGATCTTGTTATCTATAGTCGCACTCGTAAATGTGTTAAATACTTGAAGTTAGTAAAGGAAGTCAGTTAGGAGACAATTTTTGAATATTAGTACAGTCCATTCTGCTATTTATCAGAGCTCTATGCTCAACGACTATTCTGGCTATGACCCCTTCGATGGCTTAAATAGCAAACTGTTCGATGTCTTCCCGTTTTTAAAAGACACAACGTTTGGTCTTGCTTGGATACAATTGTTCAAACGGTCTCATATTAATTTCAGGCCTGTACTCGGTGTCCCTCAAAAGCGCAATCCGAAAGGAATTGGTTTGTTTATTTTGGGAATGATTGAAGACTATCAACGTACAGGCGAAGCGTCTTTCCTCCTTGATGCGGTAGATTTGGGCAATTGGTTGTTAACCCAACAATGTGATAAATCCGAGTGGCAACATGCTTGTTGGGGCTATCATTTTGATTGGAAGGCGCGCGCATTCTACGTACCTAAAGGTAAGCCAAACGTCATCACCACGATTTATGTCGCGCAAGCGCTCTATAAGCTATCTAAAGAGATTCAGTCGTCTCAGCCTGAGCAGGCTAAACGGTTTCGAGATGAAGCGTTAGATGCCGCAAATTTTATTGTTAATACGCTTTATACCGAAGCAGATGATCGAGCATTTTTTGCTTATATCCCTGGAGAAACCACTTTTGTTCACAATGCTAGTCTTTGGGCTGCGGCGTGGGTAGCTGTAGTTTCACAGGAAACCTGCAACCAAGAGTATCGTGACCTTGCTATTCGTGTAGCAAAGCAGTCTGTATCCGAGCAGTCCGAAGATGGCTCATGGGTATATGGCTCAAGGCATCACCATCAGTTTATCGATGGTTTTCATACTGGGTACAATCTTGAGGCCCTACATATTATTCGTCAGGCTCTGTCTACCGATGAGTTTGATCAATCAATCGATAAGGGCTTAAAGTATTATCGTGAAAACCTCATTGATAGTGATGGCACCGCTAAGTATTACAACAACAACCCTTATCCTCTTGATCCCCACTCGGTTTCGCAAGCAATAATTACTCTTCTGA
This sequence comes from Vibrio sp. NH-7, assembly GCF_053643215.1. Lineage (NCBI taxonomy): Bacteria > Pseudomonadati > Pseudomonadota > Gammaproteobacteria > Vibrionales > Vibrionaceae > Vibrio > Vibrio sp. NH-7. Next base: position 239,000 of record NZ_CM132188.1, read on the forward strand.
AGTTAGGTGACGGTGCTAGTGATTTGAATTTGGTGAAAAAAGTTATTGAACGTGCTTTTGATACACTCTATTTGCCAGATGAGGCTCAGTTCGTGTACCAAAAAAGCAAATCACATACCAATAAAATCAACTATATGCGCTGGACACAGGCATGGATGTATTACGCACTTTCCTATTATTTGAATGCAACAAGTGAAGAACATGGAACGAATTAATTTTTTAGATAGCCCAATGGATTCTGCGACTATGCAAGATACCGTAGCGCAAATTGAAGGTAGAGTGAGGCAAAACCTGTTTACCCAGCATGTCGTCGTCAATGTTGCCAAATTAGTCAACATGCGCAGTGACGATACTCTTGCTTGTAGTATTAAAGAGTGTGACATCATCAATATTGACGGAATGGGTGTTGTCTGGGGAGCAAGGTTTTTAGGGCACAAAATACCTGAGCGTGTGGCCGGGGTCGACTTGTTTCACAATCTTAACGCAATGGCTGAGTCTCAGCAGTTTCCGGTTTTTTATTTGGGCGCCAAACAAGAAGTTGTTGAAGAAACGGCAAGGCGTATGAAAGAAACGCACCCAAACCTAAAAATAGCCGGGGTACACCATGGCTATTTCTGGGATGATGAGGAAGCTGTCGTTAATAAAATTCGAGAGTCTGGCGCTAAGCTATTATTCGTTGCGATTACTTCACCCAAGAAAGAAAACTTTATCAATAAGTGGCAAGATAAACTTGGTGTTAACTTCGTGATGGGAGTCGGTGGAACATTTGATGTGGTTGCCGGCAAAGTTAATCGTGCACCGACGTGGATGCAAAATGCGGGGCTTGAGTGGCTTTACAGGGTAATCCAAGAGCCGCGTAGAATGTGGAAACGATACTTAGTGACCAACTCCAAGTTTGCTTGGCTACTTATCAAAGAAAAATTGTCTAAAAGATGATGCGTAAGCTTTACTCTTTATTATTTATTTTGCTTTCGTTTGTTTTGCTTACATCGAGTGTTAGGTACTTATTGAATGCACTCAATGTGGGCGCGGCAGAAAAAAGAGTGAATACCCTTCAAGGTAGCTCAGCTGAGAGTCTGGGACACGTAGAGCTAACTTTGAAGCTACCAGAATCAAACGTGCTTATTACTACTGCCCATTCTCTAAACACTTTTGCTCACTTATTGCGATGGCAAGGTTACGCAAATAATGATTTAGAGAGCACCTCGTTGGCTAATGAACTGTTCGTTTCAAGCTCGTATCTTCGTCCCACTTGGTCGAACACGCATGTAGAGCTGGCCAAAATCGCTATGTCATACGGCGACGAACTAGAATCTGAGTCGCGAATGCTGAAGTCGAACGAATTTGGCCCTCATTCGTATACAACGTTATCGTTAAATGTGGACTATGTATATTCCAACTGGTTGTCAGTAGAAGATGCACAGCGAATCGAGGCTACGACTCAACTGCTCACGCTTGCGAAAAGCTGGAGATATCGGACTGAGTTGAACAAGATGATATTTTATTCACCTGGCAAGCAGAGAATTTGTAACATGTTGGCGTTTAACAAGTTAAAGTTTGATGCTTGCCTTTAAAACAGAGCGTTTATTTTTGCTACATTCCAATTAATGAGAACAAATGTAGTGTGTAAACCAAGTATTATATGTCAATTGGTGCCAAATAATCGGTTTGGTCTTACAGAGTTAAGATTACCCAAGGAAGACTCATGAAAACTCCTATTACTATTTTCAGCTTAACTGCCTTGCTATGGTCATCAGGTGTATTAGCTGAAACAGCTCAACCATTGAAGACAATTGAAGCTCAACTAGGCGAGACGCCAAGCAGCGAAGTTATGCAGTCTGTTTATCAAGAAAACCCAGATTTTGTGCTCAATATTTTAGCTTTGTTGCTAAATAGCGAAAATGTGGATCCTCAAGTTGCGATTGAAGCCGCTTTTGCTGTCGCTCCAGAGCGTGCAGAAGAAATTGCTCAGTTTGCTCGTGACGCTGGTATTAGTAACGAGATAATTACTACTGCGGCGCTTCTATCTGGTATTGACCCGACTCAGATCGCAGAGGCAACAGCAGCAGGTATTGAGACCGCTGCTACGAATGCAGCTGAGACTATCACAACTATTGCTCCTCCTTCAGCACCTGCTGTTGGTAGTAATGGAGGCGGTGGTGAGGGTGTAGTCTCTCCTAACTAGTATTCCATAAAGCCCGGCGCCCGCTGGGCTTTAATTTTTGTCTCGCTATTCTTCTACTGCTTTTCCACCATTAGTACGTTTCCGGATCCCCTTTAAATGAATAAACTCGAGAAGTTTACTTTTTATTCTCTTATCGCATTGATTGTTTGGCTACCTATCCCCTTAGGCAGTAATCGCGATTGGGCATGGGCTATTGCTGAAATGTGGGTCGCACTACAATCCTTACTATTAATAGTCTCCTACAAAGGAAATTTGCCATTTGAGCATGTCAAACACTACGGGCTTCTAGTGTTTGGCTTAGTCGCTTTTCAATTCTGGGTCTTCCTTCAAACTGTTCCTTTAGATTGGTCAATTCTTAGTTTAGTTTCGCCCAAAAGTTCTGAAATATACCAATTGGTTGAGGCTCCGACAGGTTTCATTTCGTTAGATTCGAGAATGTCACTCGTCTCTTTGTTTAAAGGCCTTACCTACACATTGTTGGTGTTCAATGCCATTTTCTTGGTTAACTCGAGTCGAAGGTTAAAAACAGTTGTTGTTGCTATAGTGATTAGCGGCACCATACAAGCGTTTTATGCTGCAATGATGGTTTTACTTAACGTGGTTGAAAGCCCAGTCTTTGGTTATCGCCAAAATGGAATCGCCACAGGCTCGTTTGTCTATAAGAATCATCTAGCAAACTATTTGATGATGTCTCTCTGCCTAGGATTAGGGCTGATCATCTCACTGCTTCATACTACTGAATCCGGTTCAAAGTTTGTCTTTGTTAAGCGTCTTATTGAAGGCTTACTTAGCGATAAAATGCTGCTTCGTTTGTGCCTTGTTATAATGGTGATCGCTTTGGTGATGACACGTTCTCGAATGGGAAATACTGCCTTTTTTGCTGCCACGACAATTGGCGGAATGATTGCTTTGCTGTTCTATAAGTATAAACCCAAAGCTCTTGTTGCTCTGGTAGGGAGCGTGATTGCTATCGATACAATCGTCGTTGGTGCTTTGTTTGGTTTAGAGAAAGTGAAGCAACGATTGGTAGAAACTTCACTCGATGCTGAGTCTCGAGATCAGGTTGTTGTCTGGTCACTGGATATTATCCGAGACTTTCCGTTTACCGGAACAGGCATGGCTAGCTTTTATACGATATTTCCAATGTACTCTAGAGCAGATATCGGCTTTTACGATCATGCCCATAATGATTATGTTCAATTTATGGTAGAAGCGGGGATTCCCGCCACTTTGCTTTTGGGTTCAATTGTGCTGTATTCGTTGTGGCGAACTTTCAATACCATCCGGAGCAGGCATAGTAAAACGATGAAGGGGGTGGCCCTCGGTTGTATGATGGCAATTATCGGTATGTTGATTCATATAAGTGTTGATTTCAACTTGCAGCCAATGGCAAATGCAGCGACTTTTATTCTCGTTCTTTTCCTCGCCAATGCTACGGCAGTGTTGCCCGCGGTTGGAAGCCTGCCAGTTAAAGTGACAGACTCTTCCAAATACACCAACAAAGTGAAGGTGTCACCTGATGTTTAAACGAGTACTTGTTGTCTGTTCGGGGAATATCTGCCGTTCTCCTTTAGCTCAGGTATTGCTCAGTCGTCTGTTACCTAATATTTCTATTGATTCAGCTGGCGTTCTTGTGGTTCACCATGATTTGTCCGCTCACCCTGCCGTTAACAACTCTCGAATAGTCGCGAAAGAGAACGGGCTGGACCTCTCAAATCATAAGGCAAAACAGCTGACAAGTGAGCTTATTGACGACTGCGACCTGATATTGGTAATGACACATGAGCATTTGGAACAGGTAGCCCAAATAGGTCGTGGCGCTAGAGCTAAGGCTTTGCTGTTGGGCCAATGGATTGGTGTCGGCGAGATAGAAGATCCCATAGGTAAGGACATAGACGCATTCAGACAAAGTTACGAGTTGTTGGAAAAGGCATGTCTAAGTTGGTCTAAACGGTTGAGTAAATAAGCGTTGGTTTGACTAATTATATCGATCTTACAATGCTTGCTTTTCCTCAAATTTCATCCGATACATCTCGCTGTCTGCGATAGAGATCAATTGGTTGATTTGTATCGCGTCTTGTGGATAGGTTGCGATGCCTATACTTGTTGTTAACAACGCATCATTATCGTGGTCAATGGATATTTTCTGCCCAAAACAGCTGTGTATCCGAGCAAGCACAACATCACTCTTCGTACCACTGAAGTCGAGTAAAGCGAACTCATCTCCTCCAATTCGATAGCAATGTAATCTGAGCTGTCGTAAACGTCCCGCTACTTCCCTTAATACTTTATCTCCCGCTTGATGACCGTGTTTATCGTTGACTTGTTTGAAGCCATTGAGGTCTAACAGGTAAATGGTAAAGCGTTTTTGTTCTAATAAATGTTTGTTGAGGTCATTAAACAGCGCGAGCCTATTTCTTATTTTTGTTAACGAATCTGTAAGAGAAAGCGCGCGATGATGCTTAGCCTCTAAATGGATAATGTAACCTGCAAGAGTGGCGGAGATAATCAGCAATATCAGGAGTGCGACTTGAGCATGGTGCAGCATTTCCGCTTGCTTCATTTGTTCTTGATAAAGTGGACTTTGAATCCGGAAGTTTGTGTTGATGTATTGGATCATCGACATATATAAATTTGAAATACGTTGGCCAACCTTGTCTGCGTAGTATGGGTGATCAATCAATTCTAGCTCTGGTTCAAGCTGTTTAAAGTTAGTAAATAGCGTTTCAAAGAAACTTTTTGCTCCTGGTAGGCGAATAAAGCTATCGGCTTCTTTGCTGTTGAGGAGCAGATCGAAGCGACTCCAAGTCAGCTCATATTTCAATAAGGTCTGGTTTTGATACTCTGGGCTTTGTGGTGAAAATGGCGTGATTGCACTTAGTTCAGAAAACTCTTTAGTGAGCTGAAACAAAAACCAGGTTGCTTGATTTTGCCTTGCGGAGTACGAATCTGCCAAATGCCGAGTTGCGGTAAGTAGATAGAGATTGGCAACAATCAAAACAACGGATAGTACAATCAACAAAAACTTGGCTCGAGAAAGTAGGGGAGATATGTGCGTGCTGCTCGGGTTATTGATCATGAGTTCGTCTATGTATCATGATTTCATCGATTTGCCACACCATCTGCGAATGGAAAGAGGCGTTATCAATTTCTGGATGGCGAGATAGGTTGAAGATCAGCCAGTAAGGGCCTTTATTCCTTACTTTCATTTTCTTGCCGTTCATCTCATAGGCAATGATGGGTTCATATTGCAGAATGTCTTCAACTCGAGATGAGGCAGCATAGTCATTCAGGGCGATAAACGACAAAGAAAACGCATCGGTGATGCGTAGGTAGTCCAACAGCGAGGTGATCTTGAAGCCCGTAAACGACCTACTACCTTCGAACCACGGGAGTTTAGTTTCGAACGTGACCGGCTCAAAATTAGATTCAATTTGCTGATGAGTAAGAGTGACGGGGCTTTTCTCTGGAACACGAATAACAAGTTGAGAGCCCATAACTTGAAAGCTAGCAATGAGAAAAAACAAGCCAAACAGCTTCGCCATAGTCCCTCCGGGTAAGATTGTCCTTAATTAACCGTTATATCATTAAGTATAAGTCGAGTTAATAGTGGTCGCTTCGCTTTTTCTAGTTTGTAGTACAAATCCAATGTTACCTAGACAGAATGAAATCTGTTTTGATTTTGCTACAAAGAGCCCCTCACAAGGAGGGGCTAATCGAAGGTGATTCGCTCATGTTAGAAAATGAGATGGGCGACGCCCGCGATAACTGGGAGAGTAATCAGCGTGCGGAGAATAAAGATCGCAAACAGTTCGAAAATGTTCACTGGGATCTTACTGCCTAGAAGCAGAGCACCCACTTCAGACATGTAAATTAACTGGGTAACAGACATTGCCGCAATCACGAAACGTGTCATTTCGTTGTCGATAGAGGCTGCCAAAATGGCAGGGATAAACATATCCGCAAAGCCGACTACAATCGTTTCAGATGCAGCTGCGGCTTCCGGGATTTGTAACAGCTCTAAGAACGGAACGAATGGTTGGCCTAAGAAAGCGAATACTGATGTGTATTCGGCAATGACAAGCGCAATAGTACCCAAGCCCATCACGACTGGAAGCACGCCAAACACCATATCAACGGCATTACGCACACCTTCGCCGAAAACACTTTTCACGGATGTGACTTGGCTAGATTTTTTCAGCGCGAGTTCCATGCCCCAAGAAAATGTCGAGTGACCTTCAGGAATCGCATCTGCTTCAGCGTTGGGTTTCGTGCCATCAATAAATGTATCTTTCTTGCGGCTCAGTGGCGGCAGTCTTGGAATGATTACTGCTGCAACGAAACCTGCCAAACAAATAGCGCCGTAAAACGGTAAGAATAGGTGTTCCAGTTCTACCTGCGCGATCACAACCAAGCTAAACGTAATTGATACGGCAGAGAAAGTCGTACCCACAACAGCGGCTTCACGCTGCGTGTAAAACTTGCCTTCATACTGCTTACTGGTAAGTAGAATACCCACTGAACCATCGCCCAACCAAGAAGCCATACAGTCAATTGCGCTACGTCCTGGCAAGTTGAAAAGTGGTCGCATTACCTTACTTAGGAGCGTACCAAACAGCTCCAATAGACCGAAGTTGAGCAATAGAGGAAGCAATAGGCCTGCGAAGATAAAGACTGAAAATAACGTTGGAAGGAGCCCCTCTAACACCAAGCCGCCAGTGTTTTCTTCCCAAATGGCTTTAGGCCCAAATTGGAAGTAAGTCATTGCAACTGCTAGGCCACCAATCACTCGAACCGCTAGCCAAAGTGGAGATGGGTTAAACAAGCCATTTAAAAATGTGTTGTTAGCGATGAATGATGGGTTTTTGATGCGGCATAGCAAGGATGCCGTTGCCATGAAGACGATGATGCTTGTGATCATCCCAACAAGATAGTCTCCAAATAGGGCTTGAATGCTCTTTGCCAATACTGCGACCGGGATAGTGATATCCCCTTGGTAGCTAATAGGCGCCATGAACAGGAATAAGCCAATGATTGAAGGGATGAAAAACATCCAAAAGTTGCCTTTAGGTTTAGGCTGATTAATGGTTTGAGTATTATCTGACATTACATTTCTCGAGTTACTACTAGTCAATAGTATAGCCAGTCAATCTGGCATATATATTCACTAAACATCCATATTCGGTCAATTAGGCGCAAGGTTAGCGCCTTTTTATTTTCCTTGCAATACTATTCATTAATCATCGTTAAATATTCAACTTATAGTTTTGCTATGGAGCATGATAATGGATTTTTGTAATGTTATTGTTAATAAATTTGGGTTTTGATGTTATTTGTGATTTCGATCTTCTTGTGTGCGTTTTAACCACAAGTAACCCCAGTAGCTAAACGCGAGAAGTAGCGCGAAAGCGATCGGGGCCAGTAGCGCCGATATCGCATATACGGAAAAGAGTTTGGCCCCTACTATGCCCCCGGACAGGAAGCCCGAAAAGATAAACAAGAACAGCTTAGCTTTGCGATAGTCAAAATACTCGCCGCGTAAACGTGCGCCGATCATAATGCCGAGGTCGGTAATGATTCCAGTCATGTGTGTGGTACGGACCACAGCACCACTGAAGGTGGTAATCATTGCATTTTGTAATCCACATGCGGCAGAGGCAAAGTATTGGCCGCTAATGTGACCTTCTTTTAGCATCCAGTAGGCGATGAGTAGAAGCGCGCTTTCTATGCAGAGTGCGACGCCATAGCGACGTCCGAGTTTGAGTGCGGTCGACTCTATGAAAAGTCCGCTAAGCGTCGCGCCAAGTAGAAAGCTAAACAGGACCATAAACAGGTGAAACGTTTGGCTGTCAAACGCCTCGATACTGGTACCGAGTAGTGTTACCGTTCCAGAAATATGGGAGACGGCTTGGTGTTGGAATCCGAGCAATCCTATTGCATTGACAGCACCAGCGAGTAGTGCAAGTAGAAATGCTCCATATTCTACCCATTTTGGTAACTTAGATATCACAGTTCTGCCTCTTGAAACTAGGCGCTGATTATAGATCTACGCGGCAGCCAGCAACAGCAGTATCCATTGATCTTGCACAACATATCGGTTTAAAACCAAACGCTATTGGACGTGTTCCATCTGGCAATCAAATTTTACCCACTGATGCTGTCGTTCCTCATAAACTGAAAAACTGGGTAAAGGTAAATCCTGCTGATGAAAAACACCAACAGGCACTACCCAATCATCCGGACATGACGACAATGTGAGCAACATGGTGGTACTGCACTTCGGACAGAAGTAGTAGTGAACCTGATTGCCCGAATCGGCGATACGCACATAGCTCGCCATTTCTCCACTGTATTTCAGTTGCCCCTTCTTAAAGCGAGCTTGAACACCGAATACGCTACCTGTTCGCTTTTGGCATTCGAAGCAGTGACAAATGGATGTTCTTTCTGGGTCGCCATTACAGGTGAGAAAAACTTGTCCACAGCTGCATTCTGCGGTTCGAATCACTTTGTCGCTCTTCATGAGTTCTCCAATCCCCGCCAGTTTCTACTACTCATGTCACTATTTTTAGGTTAGTTAGTGAGAATCAGTCAAATGTGAAGGGCGCGTAATGTAACATGACTCACCTTTAAGAGCTGAAAGAGAGCAAAATGAAAAAGCGACGTCTCCCCATTCCACTTATCTTATTGATACCTATCGTTATGCTTATCATTGTGGCTGTTGCGGGCATCTATCGCTTCAGCTTGAGCGATGAAGATATTTTGGCTAAGTTTCCAAGCCAACAGCAAGCGGCGGATCCGATCCTTAAAGCCATTTTTGACTTGTCTACGCCAAACCCATGGACGGTTGAGGTGCCAAATACCCATGCGTTTAGTTTTATCAACCAGTACGATGAGGCCAATCAAGTTGCTTCAGGTAATTACGATGCAGGGGCGGAGCGTGGCTCGGTTTCAATCAACATTCAATGGCTAAGTCAACTTTCTGCGACCGATTATGTGTCTGCTTTGACGGTTTCGAATCAGGGGAGCGGAGTGTTCACGTATGCCGCGTACTTCTACTACGATAGAGCGCTAAAGCGTATGGTCCTTAGAGATAGTGAACTGTTGGGGGATCGAGTGGTGCTTCAATCCATCACACTTGAGCAAGAAAACATACGTTTTGAGTACTTATCTCACGGCGTCGATCAGTCGATGGCTCAAGTGCCAACAGCGTCAAACCATCGAGTTTTTGCCTTATCAAATAAAGGTAAATTTCAGCCAGCGGATTAAATCAAGTTGTAAATATGACCAAGGTTGCTTATTGTTTGAAATGGCCTTTATTTTATTGTTTGTTGTTAAGGGAGTGAAAGATGATCAATAAGCGCTATTTTAAAACCAAGGATGAAGTGGAAGTGACCTTTGAGTTGCCCGCTTCAGAGGTAGGTAAGACGGCATCGATTGTTGCCGATTTTCTCGGCTGGCAACCTGCTGAAATGAAAAAAGTCGTCAAGTCGAAGTCATACAAATTTAAGACTCGGCTACCAAAGGGCAGCGAGTTTGAATTTCGCTATCTCGTTGATAACGAGAAATGGGTGAACGATCCCCATGCTGATCAATATAAGCCCAATGGATTTGGTGAGGATAACGGCTTAATTACCACTTATCAGTAGCCTAAACAGTGAAACAACGTAAAGAGGTGCTTTCGAGCACCTCTTATTGATCTAACTTTGACATTCGATGGGTGACAAGGCACGGATAAATTCGTACTCTTAGCGCTTTCATAGAGTAGCAAAGGGTACAGTTGTGAGTGCGAAAATAATTAATACTCGCCTAAGTGAGCTTTCGAAAAGAAAGAAGTGGTCACTTCTCAGTCTGCCAATTTTGGCTATTGTCGTTGCATCTTCATTCAATGACAGCAACTCACTCACTCGTACAATTGATCTTTCCATTCCAGAGTCGCAAATTGTTTCCGATATTCTTCAAACCGAGCAAGAGATTGTCGACCTTCCTGACTATGAATACACCGTTCAGCCAGGCGATAACTTAAGCACGATTTTTGACCAACTCGGTTTTGGCTATAGCCAGTTAATGAATGTGATGGCGACCGACTTGAACTATCTCGCGTTAGATACTTTAAAGCCTGGCAACGTGTTGCGTTTTTGGAAAGGGGAGCATGATTCCATCCTCGAGAAAATGGAACTAGAGTTTAGCCTGGTTGAGAGCGCCGTTTATACACGCCTTGACGACGGCAGTTACAGTTTTGAAGATGTCAAAATTCCAGGACAGTGGGGCTCATTCGCCCTAGTTGGTGACATTAGAGGCAGTTTTTCCCAGTCTGCCTATTCGCTGGGGTTGAGTAGCAATGAGATCAGTCAGGTGGTAAGCCTGCTAAAAGAGAAAATTAACTTCTCGAGAGATCTGCGTGCGGGTGACAAGTTTGAAGTGGTTCAATCAAAACAGTTTGTTGATGGTGTCTTTACTGGCAATCGTGAGCTTCAAGCGGTGAAGATCGTGAATCGAGGCAGAGAACTGACGGCTTATCTCCACACTGATGGACAGTATTACGACAAAAACGGTGAAAGTTTGCAGCGCGCGTTTCAGCGTAAGCCTGTCAATGGCCGATACCGTTTGAGCTCGCATTTCAATCCGCATCGTAAACATCCGGTTACTGGACGTGTCTCGCCGCACAATGGTACCGACTGGGCAACGCCAACCGGAACACCAATTGTGTCGACAGGGGATGGTGTAGTAATCATGACTCGCAAGCACCCCTACGCGGGTAATTATGTTGTGATTCAACATGGCAGCCGATACAAAACACGTTATTTGCATTTGAGTAAGATTCTTGTTCGTAAAGGGCAGAAAGTGTCTAGAGGTCAACGCATTGGCCTGTCAGGTGCGACAGGGCGAGTGACGGGACCGCATATACACTATGAATTGCTTGATCGCGGGCGAGCAGTTAACGCGATGAAGGCAAACATTCCGATGGCGAGCTCTGTACCCAAGAAAGAAATGGCAGCCTTTAAACAGCGTCGTGATGAGCTAAATGCCATGCTCAAAGAGCAAGAAAGATCGCTTGCCAACGTAAGCGACTCTAACCAAGCGGGTTAATTGAGAGACAGAAAAAAGGCGGCTATCTTAGCCGCCTTTCTACTTTTTAGTGGTCGCTACTGGCTGACTTTACCCAGTTTAAGCCACGTGTCGATCACCGTATCTGGATTGAGAGATACTGAGCTTATTCCTTGCGCCATTAACCACTCTGCAAGGTCTTCATGGTCTGATGGCCCTTGACCACAGATACCGACGTATTTACCTGCTTTTGTCGCGGCATCAATCGCCATTTTAAGCATCGCTTTTACGGCTGGGTTGCGCTCATCAAAGAGATGGGCAACGTCACCAGAGTCACGATCAAGACCCAGCGTCAGCTGCGTCATGTCATTCGAACCGATTGAGAAGCCATCAAAGTACTTCAAGAACTCATCAGCAAGCACCGCGTTAGACGGCAGCTCACACATCATGATGACTTTAAGACCTTGATCGCCACGGCGCAGATCGAATTTTGCCAGAAGGTCGATAACCGATGCTGCTTCGCTTGGTGTACGCACGAATGGGATCATCACTTCAACGTTCTTCAGCCCCATTTCATTTCGTACGCGTTTGATTGCCTGAGTTTCTAGTTCGAAACAGTCTTCAAACACAGGTGAAATGTAGCGAGAGGCACCACGGAAGCCCAGCATAGGGTTCTCTTCATGTGGTTCGTAACCTTTACCGCCGACCAAGTTGCTGTACTCGTTCGATTTAAAATCAGACATACGCACGATAACGCGTTTTGGCCAGAAAGCAGACGCGATGGTCGCAATGCCTTCGGTTAGCTTGCTCACGTAGAAATCGATTGGATCTTTGTAGCCACGGATACGCTCAGTGATTTCAGCTTTTAGCTCATCGCTTTGCGCATCGAAGTTCAACAGCGCTTTCGGGTGAATACCAATCATCTTGTTGATGATGAATTCAAGACGCGCAAGTCCGACACCCTCATTTGGAATCTGAGCGAAGTCGAATGCGCGGTCTGGGTTACCCACGTTCATCATCACTTTGGTTGGCAGCAGTGGAAGCTCATCGACTGCAGAACGTTTGATTTCGAAATCCAGCTCGCCTTGGTAAACGTAGCCTGTTTCACCTTCAGAACATGAAACGGTTACGGTTTCACCGTCGGTTAGCTTGCTGGTGGCGTCACCACAACCTACGATTGCAGGAATGCCAAGCTCACGTGCGATGATTGCTGCGTGACAAGTACGCCCGCCACGGTTAGTAACAATCGCAGACGCTTTTTTCATCACTGGCTCCCAGTCAGGGTCAGTCATATCTGTGACTAGCACGTCACCATCTTGAACCAGTGACATTTGGTCCAGAGAATCCACCAAACGTACCGGACCTTTACCGATGCGTTGACCGATTGCACGACCTTCAACCAATACATCTGCTTTGTTGCTGAGCTCGTAACGCTCAATCACGTTTTGCTCGCTTTGAGAGCAGACTGTCTCTGGGCGTGCCTGTACGATGTAGAGGTTACCGTCAATGCCATCTTTTGCCCACTCAATATCCATCGGACGCTGGTAATGCTTCTCGATGATCATCGCTTGTTTTGCTAGCTCTTTGATCTCGTCATCGTTTAGAGAGAAGGCGTTGCGCTCTTCTACCGAGGTGTCGATGATCTCCACTTGTTTGCCGATCTCTTGGCTGTTTGAGTAGATCATTTTGATCTGCTTAGAGCCGAAAGTCTTTTTAACAATTGGGTGCTGACCTGCTTCTAGCATTGGCTTGTGAACGTAGAATTCATCAGGGTTAACCGCACCTTGAACCACCATTTCACCTAAGCCCCAAGAAGAGGTGATGAACACCACTTGGTCGAAGCCAGACTCTGTATCGAGTGTGAACATGACGCCCGATGACGCTTTATCTGAACGAACCATACGCTGAATGCCCGCAGACAGTGCGATGCCACGGTGGTCAAACCCTTGGTGTACTCGATATGAGATTGCACGGTCGTTGAACAACGACGCATAGACGTGTTTGGTTGCTTCCAAAACAGCATCGATGCCTTTTACGTTGAGGAAGGTTTCCTGTTGACCAGCAAACGACGCGTCTGGAAGATCTTCGGCGGTCGCTGATGAGCGGACGGCAACAGACACCTCAGGGTGGTTGTCGGTCAGCTCTTGATAGTTGTCACGGATGTCTTGTTCGAGATCCGCAGGGAAGGGGGCTTCTAAAACCCATTGACGAATGGTGGCACCTGTCTTGCGCAGGGCTTCAACATCATCAACGTCCAATTCATCAAGTAATTGATGGATACGCTCATCCAAGCCTTCAAAATCAAGGAATTGATTGAAAGCGAACGATGTGGTTGCAAAGCCGTTGGGTACTGATACACCAGCATTGGAAAGATTAGAGACCATCTCACCAAGTGAAGCGTTCTTACCGCCGACCTTATCAACATCATCCATGGATAGGCTATTGAACCAGAGGGTGTTCTTTTGCATGTCTTTCTCCAGAAACATTGCAGCTTGTAGGGAAGAGGCAAACGATTACGTATTGGCTTAAAAAAATTCTTAACAAATTTTCAAAGCTGTGGGGAACATAATAGTCAGCCGGGTTTTATTATCGATATTATGGTTACCATCCTACTCAAAAGAATTTTAAAGTTTAAATAAAACATGCAAATTGATAGTCAAAGTCGTGATGTGTTCTATGTTTCTGATGGAACGGCCATAACATGTGAAACCTTAGGGCATGTTGTTCTGGGACAATTTCCGTTTAGAGCGAATGAAAAAACCTTTCCATTTGTAGAAAGTGAAGACAAATTGTCGGACTTACTTAAAGAGATCGACATTTCCTACCGTCAAAACGGCGTGAAGCCGTTGGTGTTTTTCTCTATTGTGATTCCTGAGATTCGTCAATCACTGTTGGATGCGCCCGCATACTGTTATGACGTACTCGAAAGCATCGTTCAAAAAGTGCAAGACGACATTCAGCTCAAACCTAAGCCAAAATTGCAGCGTTCGCGAAGTGTAGGCAAAGACTCGGACACCTACTTTGACCGAATTGCCGCCATTGAATACACCTTGGCGCACGATGATGGCATCACGCTCAAAGGCTTGGAGCAAGCTGATATCATTCTGCTTGGGGTGTCGCGCAGTGGCAAAACACCCACCAGTTTGTACATGGCGATGCAGTTTGGTTTGCGTGTCGTAAACTACCCATTTATCGAGGAAGACATAAAGCGCTTACGCTTGCTTCCTGAGTTCGAAATTCATCGCCATAAGCTTTTTGGTTTAACCATCAATCCAGAGCGCCTCACTGAGATCCGGGAGAACCGTTTGGCGGGCAGTGATTATGCGAGCACGGAGCAATGCTTAACTGAGCTGGCGAGTGTCGAAGCGCTGTTTCGCAGAGAAGCGATCCCCTACATCAACACCAGTTCACTTTCGGTGGAGGAGATCTCGACGCGAATCCTTGAAAAAGCAGGACTACGTCGCCGACTGCTGTGATTGAGACTTACTGATATCTGACCATGGCTCGGCTGAGAGCTTCTTGAAGTGCCACCGCATCGGGAAAATGCTTGGATATCAGCATGTAAAACTTATGTTTTTCCATGTCTGGGATGGGCATTGCAACAATGTCGTCCTGAACATAGTTGATGCCCCAAACGTTATTCATGCCATCAAGAATTTCGTACCATGAGATAAACACATCGCAGTTGAGACTGTGGAGTTCGGTAACGGCCTCAAAAATACTGACCGAGAATTGATTCACATTGTCGAGTTTAAAATCAGAGTAGTTGTAACCGTGAATGCCGCACACGATGTATGGCTCTAAGTCGTACACAGATGTGATATCCAAGCCATTCGGGAATCGCTTGGTCGAGTACAGATAGTAAGGCGTAATATCGTAATACCAAGTGGTGTAGAGATAGTCTTGTGCCCGTTCCTCACTGTAGGAAGCGCTGACAGCAATTTGATAGTCGCCATCTTTTGTTCCTTTGAGGCAGCGACTCCAAGACGTCATGGTGATATCGAAACCATACCCTAGTTCCGAAAGCAGTTCGTCGAGTATGTCGATATCCCTTCCTTTTACGACGTCACCATCAATGTAGGTGTAAGGTGGCCAGTCAATGGCGTCACCGCACACTTGAAGTGTCGGATGCTCGCCATCTAAGTTGGCGTGTGCCTGGAAAGCAAACCCAAGTAACATCACAACCCAGCTTTGCAGCCAACCATTTTTCATACTGAACAACTCCCTTGCTCTGTCTCCTGTTTGAGTATAGACAAGGGCGGTACGGCGTCCACCAACTTTAGATGACCGCGAGTTAATGAGCGGGATAAACCACAGGGAAGTTCAGCGATGGGTGTTTAGCAACTATCGAACGGTATCCGTAGACCTGTTCTATATTTTCTGGAGTCAGCGCTTGCCATGGCGCCGCATCAGTGACTAGTTTTCCCTTGTGAAGCAGAACGATACGGTCGGAGTATTGAGCGGCAAGATTAAGATCATGCAATACCACGACCACCGCAGTCTGCTCTTTATCGGCCAAGTCACGGGCGATCTTCAAGGTGTTGTGTTGGTGAGCGAGATCCAGAGCAGACGTCGGCTCATCCAGCATGAGAATCTTCTGCTCTTCTGACTTGTCCAATTGAACCAAGACACGCGCAAGGTGCAAACGCTGCTTTTCTCCACCCGACAACGAAGGGTAGAGTCGGTCAGCGAGGTGTGCCACTTCCGTCATTTGCATGTATCTTTGAGCAAGGGCCTTGCATTCCTGATTGGGTACATCCAGTGGAATTGCACCTAGCTCTACAACCTCGTGAGCTAAGAACGGGAAGCTCAAGGTACTATGTTGAGGCAGCATACCTAAATGACGTGCGAGCTGTTTTGGCTGCCAATCTTGCTTGTGCTCACCAAAGTACTCAATGTGATTTGTGGAAGGAATCTCGCCGCATAACAGCTTCAGCAGCGTACTTTTCCCCGCGCCGTTTGGGCCAAGGAGCGCAGTCACTTCTCCTGCATGAATATCAATATTAATATCGTCAAGCACGGAATGCTGGCCAAATTTCATCGAGATATGACGGCCAGACAAAACGACGTTTTTCATCAAAGGATTCTTCCTTTTTGTTTAAATAGCAGGAACATAAAGAAGGGAGCACCAATGATCGCAGTGACAATGCCGACCGGGAGTTCTGCAGGCGCAACCGCCACACGCGAATACATATCGGCGAGAGTTAACAGCAGAGCGCCCATTAACGCCGAAATCGGCAGTAAAGAGCGATGGTCTGGACCTGATAGCATGCGGCCAAGGTGAGGAATGACAAGGCCAATGAAGCCGATCATACCTGAGACACTCACCGTTACACCGACGCCAATGGCCGTCAAGAGAATCAGTTGGCGCTTTAGTGACTGAACAGGGATGCCCAAATGATTGGCTTCTGCTTCGCCGAGCAACAACGCATTAAGTGCCATCGACTTACGCATGAATATGATCATCAGGGCGATGAGTGTCACCGCACACAAGAGGATACTGTTCCAGTTTGCACCCGCTAATGAGCCCATTGACCAAAGGCTCAGATCGCGCAGCATCTGATCGCTGGCGATAAAGTTCATGTAGCCAATACCCGCCCCTGAGAGCGCACTGATCGCAACTCCAGCCAGTAACATAATCGTGACCGAGGTACCCATTTTGCTCGTCCCAAGTTTGTATACCAACAGGGTCGTGATAGATCCGCCAAGAAATGCAAATAACGGAACCGCAGCCAATGTCATAAATTGAGGGTATTGAGAAGCAAGTTCGGCAAACATCACGATTGCGAACGCCGCACCAAGTGACGCCCCCGCTGAAACCCCAATGATTCCTGGCTCAGCGAGTGGGTTGCGAAACAGCCCTTGCATTACGGTGCCGCAGACCGCGAGGATAGCCCCGACTAACATACAGAGTAGCGTTCTTGGGAAACGAATTTCGTGAATAACTAAGTTGATGTGCGGAGCTAACTCGTTGGTTTGGTTGAGTAAACCACGCATACTGTCCATAAAGCTGATCGACATCGGGCCGACGGAAACGGAGCTAACAGCAGTGACACCGAGCGCAAGCGCAAAAATAAGCAGACTAGCGGAAAGAGGAAGACGACGTAACAACATATCCGATTGACTCTAGTTGAGTAGCTTGCTTAAGCGCTCTGCCTCAGAGAGACTTTTGAGCCCTAGTCCACCGACAAGCGCGTGTCCATTCACTTTGATAATACGTTTGTTTTTGCCTGCGGGTGTCGCCGCTAAGAGGGGCATCTTGCTAAGAATCTGCTCTGCGCCACCCATTTTGTCGTAGCTACGACCGCTAACTAAAATGACATCAGGTTGCATCTCGACCATGGCTTCCGTCGACATTGGTTTGTATGAGGTAAGCTGCTCTGCGGCTGGATTGATGCCACCAGCGAGCTCAATAATCGCATTGGGCGTCGTATCCTTGCCTGCCACATTTGCCGGACGACCTTCGTGAATCAGCAAGAAGAGAACTTTTTTACCCACCTCAGGTTGATTCGCCTCGAGCGTTTCAATCTGCTGGTTAACTTGACGCTTCAATTTTTCTGCTTGTTGCTCGGCACCAGTAATGAGTGCGATTTCATCAATGCGTTCCAATAAACCCGTTGGTGTCGCTTTCGTGTTGACCACATCGACTTTTACGCCCGCCGATTTTAGTTGTGCTAGGGTTGTGTCTGGCCCCATTTCATCAGAACCAATCAATCGATTTGCGCCAAGAGCGAGCAGACCCTCAGCCGATAAGCGGCGATGGTAGCCAATTTTTGGCAGCTCCAGATCCTTAGGTAGTGCGCTGGTAACATCTACTGCGACCAACTTGTCTTGCTGCTCTAGAGCAAAAATGATTTCAGTCACCGCACTGCCTGCGCTGATAATGCGTTCACTGGCGTTCGTATAGGTCGCACAAAAGGTAAGGCTCAGAGCCGCGACGGTTTTAAGGATGTTTTTTTTCATAATGAGCTCAGTTTTCAGGTTGTTCTGTCAATAACTGTGTAGCTTGAATGCCATTCTCTTGCAGGAAGGCGAGCAATTTGACCAAATGCTGAACATCGGCGGTTTTCTCTGCACCGATTACGATTGGTTTTTTATCTGACTTGTATTGCTCGAGCAGCGCGAGTTTGAAGTTCTCCCAATCGATGTACTCTTTGCTGTCGATTGCCCAGTACGGTTCTTCAGCCAGTAAATTGACCGTAATGGATTTGCTATCCACCTCAGACACGGCTTGTGAGTCGGTCGTGGGTAAGTCAACTTCCAATGAATCCAACTTCACTGCGGCCGTCAGCATCAAAAACACCATCACAATGAAAATGATGTCGAGCAACGGGGTCAGATCTGGGGTGAGACCGAAGCGGTTTTCATCCTGTTTGACCTTAATCATGCTTTCGCCTCAGATGGCTGGATCTGTTTAGGCGCACTCTCAATATTATGAATTGCGCGCTCAGGGGAGACATGTTGCAAGCTAATGCCTTCAAGCCAAAGGTTGACGTAATTGAGCGTATGTTCGAGTTTCGCCATCACTTTGTCTGCCCAAAGGCCAAGCAGCTGAGCGCCAGCAATGGCAGGCAGAGCAATCAATAAACCTGCGGCAGTGGTACGCATCGCCAAGCCTAAACCATCGGCTAAATCATTTGGCGTGATGTTCCCAGTGGATGCGGCTACGCCTTTAAACATCTCAATCAAGCCCAATACCGTGCCCAACAGACCGATGAGTGGACTGATCACACCGATCAAGGTCAGCAGACGTAATCCAGAGTTGAGCTGGTGGCGTTTCTCTTGTAACCACATACCTGCCGCATCTTCACGAAGAGACTTAGAAAACGAGTGGTGAGCAAGAAGCATCGCCACGCCTTTGTAGAGCAGAGGTCGTCTTGGCGAGAGTTTTTCTGCGAGCTGTTCGATCTGCTGTCCGTTGGTTGGTGAAATCGTTTTAAGTTCGGAGCGTATCGCTCGTTTGCCTACGCCCAAACTGATGATGACTTGAAAGAGGCGCTCGGTAATGATCATCACAGTGAGTGCTGAGCAAATAATCAGTGGCCATGCCATCAAGCCAAGTTGTTGTTGTATTGTGTGTAATTGTTCCATGGTTAATCCAACTTAAAACGTACTGGGATTTCTACTCGATGTGCCACCGTTTTTCCGCCCACAGTGTGAGGAGAAAATTTCCACTTCTTGATTGCATCGAGTGCTGCTTTATCGAGTATGGTTGCGCCCGATGAAGAAATAAGCACTTGTTTGACTTGGTTGCCATTTTCATCGAGCCAAATCTCGTACTTAGCGACCCCTTCAATGCCGCGCTTTTGAGCAATGCGCGGGTATTTTGGTGGGCGCGGTTTCGTCAAAAATGAAGGGCGCTCTACCAAAACAGGGTTTTCTGTTGCACCAGGTCGAGAAGCGGCGTCACTCTTGACTTCTTTGCTTGCTGGCTTGTTCTCTTCAACCTTCTTCGCCACCTTTTCTTCAACAACCGGTTTCGGCTGTTCTTCTTTTGGTGTGTCTTTTTTCACCGGCGTCGGCTTTTTAGGCGGCGCTTTTTTAACTTCAGGCTTCTTTTTGACCGGTTTAGGTTTTTCTTTTTTAACCGCCTTTTTAGGCTTTTCGATCGGCGCCTTCTCTACCGCTTTCTTTACTGGTGGAGGTTCGACAGGCGGCGGAGGCTCAACAGCCTTTTCGACAGGAGGCATTTCTTGAGGCTCAGACGGCGCAGCTTGTTCGACTTTAGGGCTAGGCGTCGGCGCAAATTTTAAAGACACAGTGGGTGTATCTGATCCCGTTGGCATCGCAAACGATTTTGATTCATGGGCGACAAACAGGAACGCCGCATGTATTGCTAATGATACGCCTCCTGCTATCGAGTATCGCTTCAGATTCACCTTGCCCTCACATCATGTTGTTCTCATAAAATGGAACAGGATTATTACTTACAACGCAAATAAGATCAATTATCAATTGCATTATCATTATCGCCAATTTAAGATTGCACGCAGTTTTTTACAACATCGACGCGAAGCTAGGGACGACAAGCGTTGAGAGAGTTATTAGATGTTAGATATTGATAAATTTGACGAATCAATCACGGGGGTGAACTCTCCTGATCCTCTCCGTTATGCGTTCCCTCAAAAAACATCGGCACATGCCGGTGGTATGGCGGCGCCAATTCCTCCTGAGCAAAAAGCGCATACTCTAAATCGACTGTTGCAACAACCCGGTTCCAAGCATCAAAAGCGCTGCTTGTACATCCACATTCCTTTTTGTCGAGTGCGTTGTACGTTCTGCAACTTTTTTCAAAATGCGGCCAGTCGAAAACTGGTTGATGACTATTTTGAGGCTCTGATGGTCGAGATTGACCAAAAAGCCGCTCAACCATGGACTCAGACCGGCGTGTTTCATGCTGTCTATATTGGAGGCGGGACACCTACAGATCTTTCTCCTCAGCAGGTTGAGCGTTTAGGGAAAGCGATTCAGCGTTCGTTTCCGTTATCGACCGACTGCGAAATCACGCTAGAAGGGCGTATCAATCGATTTAGCGATGAAATGTTTGAGCGCGCCCTTGAAGGTGGTTTTAATCGCTTCTCTTTTGGTATTCAAAGCTTCAATACGCAAGTCCGTCGAAGTGCCAAACGTTTAGACGACCGAGAAGATGTTATGGAGCGCGTCGCGTCTTTAAGTGCAACGCAGCAAGCGCCGATCATTGTCGATCTGCTGTATGGCTTGCCCTATCAGACGGCGGAAGTTTTCGAGCAAGATCTTATCGACTTTATGGCGACTGGCGCTCATGGGCTTGATTTGTATCAGTTAGTTGTTGGAGGAGGCGCGCCGATGATCAACTTGGTCGACAAAGGCAAGATTCCGGCTCCAGCGACCACGATCGAAAAAGCGAGTATGTATGAGTTGGGCAGCCAATTTATGGATCAACACCACCTTCGTCGACTCAGCGTGAATCATTGGGCTCGGGATAACAGAGAGCGAAGCCAATACAACAGTCTCGCGAAAACGTATGCAGAAGTGCTGCCAATTGGCTGTGGTGCTGGAGGCAATATCGGCGGGTACGGGATGATGAACCACCGCACACTCGAAACGTATATGAGTGCCATGAAGTCCGGTGATTCAACCGTTGCCATGATGACCAAGCAGCACGCATTAGAGCCGCTGTTTTCAGCACTGAAGTCCGGGTTTGATCATGGCGTAGTGCGCCGAGATGCTCTGCCTTCATTTATTGGTCAATCAAGTTTTGATCTGCTGTTACCACTTTTTGAGGTTTGGCAGCAGCGCGGCCTTGTTACGGTCGATGAACAATACTTGGTATTGACTCTTGCCGGCCGCTTTTGGGCGGTCTCTCTCGCTCAAGCAAGTATTCAAGTATTACAGAAAACTTACCAAGAACAGGCTGCTTTACAACCAGCAGTATCGTTATAAGTGGATATTATGGAAACAATCAAACAACAAGTGGCTCAACTGATTGAGCAAGAGCCAACACTGCTCCCAGCTGCGATTGCTGAGCGTTTAGCCATCTCTGAATACCAAGCGGTTGAGGCGCTACCGGACGAAATGGTGGCGTTGGCGCCAGGGGAGCAAGCTCAAACCATACTTGAGCAACTGGTCGGTTTTGGACCAGTGACAACGATCGTTCACTCTTTCGGGTCTATTTTTGAAGTCAAAGCGCCATTTCCAAAAGGAAAGGTTGCACGCGGCTATTACAACTTGATGGGACGTGAAGGTGAGTTGCATGGCCATCTCAAACTGGACAACGTGAAAAACATCGCGCTAGTCAGCAAGCCATTCATGGGGCGAGAAAGCCACTACTTTGGGTTCTTTTGCTCTCAAGGAAACAATATTTTCAAAGTTTACCTAGGGCGTAATGAAAAACGCGAACTGATCACTGAGCAAGTTGAGCAGTTTAAGCAGTGGCAACAAGCGCTAAGAAAATAGTCATATTATTATTAAAAACAGCTGAGGCGATAGCCATCTCTCTCAGTAGATAGAAGTCAGGAGTCAACAATGGATCAACAAGTAAAACAAGAGCGTCTGCAAGGTCGACTGGGGCCAGAAATTCAGGAGTTTCGCCAAGAACGTCGTACGCTACAATTGGCGACCGTTGATGAACAGGGTCGACCAAATGTCAGCTATGCCCCTTTTGTTCAAAATCAGGATGGATATTTTGTGCTGATCTCGGAAATTGCCCGTCATGCGCGCAACTTACAAGTCAACCCAAGCGTTTCTATTATGATGATTGAGGATGAAGAGAGCTCAAAGCAACTCTTTGCTCGTAAACGCCTCACATTTGATGCCGTTGCTAGCGTTGTTGAACGAGATTCAGAGCAGTGGCAACAAGTGATCAAACAGATGCAACAACGGTTCGGTGAAATTATTGATGGCTTAAGCCAACTGCAAGATTTTGTTCTGTTCAACATGAAGCCAGAGCAAGGCTTGTTTGTAAAAGGATTTGGTCAAGCGTACCAAGTTTCAGGCGATGATCTCGTGGATTTTGTTCATCTACAAGATGGGCACAAAAAAGTCTCCAACGCTTAAGTGTCTATCCATACCGGCTAGCTGACAACAAAGGGGCGCTTAGCCCCTTTTCAGACTCCCCCGCGGCTTGGCTCTTAACTTAGAGCTTGCGGATTGGCGATATTTTCCGGGGTGCCTGCCGAGAATTTCACGACGTTTTCAAATGCCCATTGGAAATAAAGCTCGTAGCTATTTCTTTCTACATATCCGAGATGGGGCGTTGCCACCACATTAGGCAGGGTTAGCAGCGGCTCACTGTGCTCATTGGCGGGTTCTTGTTCAAACACATCGATTGCCGCCAGCTTTGTCGGGTGCTTAACCAAGGTTTGATAGAGCGCGTTGGGGGCGATAAGCTCCGCTCGACTGATGTTGACGATCATAGAGTCCGCCCTCATAGCGTCAAGATCAAGCTGAGTGACAATATGCCGAGTCGCCTCATTCAATCTTAGGTTCAGTGAAATGACATCGCATTGGCTAAAAAACGCCTGCTTGCTTTCTGCGGCGCGATAACCGGATCTAACCGCCTTTTCCCTTGATGCCTCGCTACCCCAAACTACCACATCCATCTCAAACGCGTGGGCGTACTTAGCGAGTCGTTGGCCAATCTTGCCAAATCCCCAAATGCCCATCGTTTTGCCGTGTAAGGTGGTTCCAAGTCCAAGTACGCCAGATTGTTGCCACTGTCCGCGCTTAAAGTTACCTATGTAGTTGGGTAAGCGCCGAGCCGCTGCCATGATTAGTGCCCACGCGAGTTCAGAAGGCGCTATAGGGGAGCCGACACCCTCTGCGACCGCAACGTGATGGCGAGTGCAATCGTCTAGATTGAGGTGGTTACTGATTTTCCCTGTTTGACTGATGAGCTTTAGATTGGGCAGACGCGATAGAAGTTCATCCGTGATGACGGTGCGTTCACGAATCAGGATGATGGCATCGAACGCTTCGAGCCTGTCTACGAGTGCGTCGATATCATTTAGCGTATCAGTAAACACCGTAACATCATGCTCCTTAAGCATTGTGAAGTTACTGAGGTGCCTTACTTGGTCTTGGTAATCGTCTAAAATTGCGATTTTCAATGGGCTGTCCTTATTTTCAACTGACGTATTATATTAAAAACTGGAGTTTGGTTGTTTTAAAAATTCTATTTCTTCAGCCGTACTTTCTCTGCCTAAAATAGCATTCCTATGCGGGTAACGACCAAACTTGTCGATGATCACTTTGTGTTTTATTTCAAAGTCATAATTATTCTCTAATCCAACTTGGCTGAACAGTTCGACGGCTTTTTGGTGAATAATCTTTGATTCACTGTGCATAAAAGGCATGTACAAAAATGACTTTTCAGTTGTCGATAGCTCGTCATCTAGCTTTAATCCAATCGCTTCTTGTGCGAGTGCTAAGGCAAGTGGATCTTGAGAGAACGCTTGAGGCGTGTTGCGGTAGACGTTGCGTGAAAACTGATCGAGGACGAGGATCTCGGCCAGCCTTCCTGCTGCTGTTGTTCTCCACGGGTAAAGCTCTGATTGAGCAGCGCTTTTGAGTAAAGGTTCGAATCGATCAGTAATCATCTGGTCAACCTCGTCGTTACTCATAAACCAATCTTTCGGTTCGAGTTCTTCAAACCAGAACTTGAGCACGATCTCTGGGCTTGTTGCTGTGTCCATATTGTCTCCCATACTGAATAACTGTCGGATAATTATTGCTGAGCAAACTTTACGATAAACCATAATGTGACTTAGTTTAAGAACCCGAATAAAAAACTGCGCCCTCGACGCAGTTTCAGTCAACTAACTATTCATTGGGTAGGGCTATTTAACAAGGAAATCGTCGTAAATAGATTTAAAAAAGAAAATATATTCATTGGTTAATTGTCTGGATTAATATCCTAGTTTATTCATGCTAAATATTGTCGATAATTATCACGATTTATTTAGTCGTAATTATTTAATCTCTCCTCCGAACAAAATTATTAATTTTCCAATCATTTTTGCCGACTCTGGAGGGTAGGTTTATGCGTATCGTATTAGCGTTAGGGGGCAATGCTCTGCTTGCTCGTGGTCAAGCATTAACAGCAGAAAACCAGCGTGAGAATATTCAAAAAGCAGCGAAAAATATCTCGGATATTGCTGGCGAACACCAAGTTGTTATTGTGCATGGTAACGGCCCTCAAGTGGGGTTATTGATGGAGCAAAACGCGGCTTACCAAGAGTATTCTCCACAGACAACACCTTACCCAATGGACGTTCTTGGCTCTCAGACTTGTGGCATGGTGGGGTACATGCTTCAGCAAGAACTGCGCAACTGTGATGCGAGCTTACGTATTGCGACCTTGCTGACACAAACTCAAGTGAGCAAGCAAGACCCAGCATTTGCCAACCCGACTAAGTTTGTTGGCCCTGTCTACAGCGAAGCCAAAGCACAAGAGATCATGGCAGCAAGCGACAAACAGTTTAAAGCAGACGGCGAATATTACCGACGCGTCGTGCCTTCTCCAATGCCACAAGATATTGTGGAAGTCGAACAGATTGAAACCTTGCTCAATTCAGGCAACGTTGTGATCGCCTGTGGTGGTGGTGGCGTGCCTGTCTCCATCGAAGAAGGGCATAGCGTTGGTGTAGAGTGCGTCATCGATAAAGATCTCACCGCTGAACTTCTTGCTGAAAAAATCAATGCGGACCTGTTTGTCATCCTCACCGACGGTTCTATTTACCGAAACTACGGCAAAGAAGACCAAGCAGAGATGAAGGTCGCAACGCCGAAAGGCTTGTCTGAGTTTACGTTCCCGGCAGGGTCAATGGGACCAAAAGTCGATGCTGTGTGTAAATTTGTCGAATCAGGTCGCGGTGAAGCGGCGATCGGCTCTTTGTTTGAGCTAGATAAGGTGATCAACAAGCAGGCGGGCACGTTAGTCACGCAAGGTGAAGGAATCGAATACTACTAATCTGCACAATCTACTCACAATAGGTATTGGCTTTGGCTGGCCAATACCTATAATGCGCGTTTTTGATTCTCACCAAACAACGTGAAGTATGAGCGCGACCACACCAAAGCCTGACCGAATTACCGCAATGCGTTCCATTATTGAACAAGTAAAGTCAACGCTTCCACTCTACGAGCCGGAAACCTTTATTTGTGGATTGAAGGGAAGCTGTCAGGGGTGTCCGAAAAAACTCCTGGAAATGGTCGATTCTGAGCTGACATATTGGGAATCGGCAATGGCGCGTGGCATCACGCCTCATTTCGATGAAATACGACGGTTTGGAAAAATGTGCAGCAGCGTCAAACGAGCGCTATCAAGAAATGGACTGTTAACGACTTAATCTACTTTGCCCTCTGTTGCTTTCGTGCTGAGTAGTTCTTCAATTCAATAACTCAATTGAGAGATATTCATCACACTTTCTTTTGTACTTGCTTCTTCTGAGCTACGTTTATAACAGGCGTGTCAAAGGAGAATGGGTTATGGTCAATCTGCGAGCTTACCGTCACCTC
The DNA here is from genome assembly GCF_053643215.1 of Vibrio sp. NH-7. Lineage (NCBI taxonomy): Bacteria > Pseudomonadati > Pseudomonadota > Gammaproteobacteria > Vibrionales > Vibrionaceae > Vibrio > Vibrio sp. NH-7. Next base: position 265,227 of record NZ_CM132188.1, read on the forward strand.
TTATTCGCGGTGCTATTATGGATGCCGATTGCGGCTTGGAGCCAAGAAAAAGACGATCTTAGAAACTTATCGTTTTTTACGGAATCCTATCCGCCTGCTAACTTTCTCGTTAATGACAACATAACCGGTTATGCGGTCGACATTTTACTTGAGGCGAGCCGCCTTGTTGGCGAACCGATCGAGATGAATCAATTGACTTTGCAGCCTTGGGCGCGTTCCTATCGGCGAGTGCTTACTCAGGAAAACTCGGTACTGTTTTCGACCACGCGATCCGAACACCGAGAAAACCTGTTCCAGTGGGCTGGCCCAATCGCTGACATCAAGGTGGTTGTTTTAGCGCGCAAAGATTCCGGTATAGAGATAGAAAACCCAATGGACATGGCGAGTTATCGAATTGGCGTGATCCGTGACGATATTGGTGAGCAAAGCCTGTTGGCAATGGGGATTCCTCGTGACTCGATGCAAGAGGCTTCTTACGTGACGGTTTTAGCTGAGCAATTAATGAAAAAGCGCATCGATCTCTTGGTTTACTCGCAAAGAGCAGCATTCTGGTGGTCACGACAGGTGAATGTCGATCCTGAAATGTTTCAGCCAGTTTATATCGTTCGAGAGGGAGAGGTTTACTTCGCGTTTAACAAATCGACATCTACCGATGTGGTTGAGAAACTGCAACGAGGGCTAGATTTGTTGAAGTCAACGCAAGGCGAATCAGGGATGACTCTTTATGAAGAGATATTGGCAAAATACTAAGAGCAGCACTTGGCTGCTCTGGTTAACTATACTTTTGCCTTCTTGACGAAGTAAGGATTATCGAATTTCTTTGGATTGCCCAATTCAGACATCACCAGTTTGTTCCAGAGCGCTCGGTCAAACTCGCCCTTTTCCAAAGAAGGGTAGAGGGTTTCTTGCTCTTCCAGTGCTAAACGAATGAACTGCTTTTTCTTAATTTGATTGTATTTCTTTGCCACGCGATTGTGTTTGGCAATCCACTCTTGCTTAAAAGCAACTAAGCCAGGTTCAGCAACCTCTAGCGGCAGTCTAGATAAATAGATGCGTTTATAAGAGATCTTACGATCGATCATTGTGCGCATGGCAGTTTGGATGTACTTACCGTGGTGAGTAATGGAAATATCATCTTTGTCGAACAGTTTGACGCACCAGCCACTGGGGAAGTAGTCGGGTTTACGAAACTGTTTGTTGCGCACGTCGATAGCTTGGTGCATGACCAAGTCTGAGGTGCCGTTGAACGTTTGTTGCCATTTGCCGATTCGAATTTGAATCGCCGTTGGCAATCGATAGATATTCGTGAACTTATCTTGATCCATAAATCAACACACTTATTACTGTCAAAAACAAGGTGACGCAGCCAAGCGTTATAGCAGCATGGTTATTTTAGTTTTCAGGGACGAATTGACACTGAGCTAGGCTCATACGGCGTATTTTAGATAAAACGAATAAAAGTAGCTAGAGATAAACGTCAGCATATGGTCAGTTTGTGGGCGGCTTAACGTGACGTTGGTGTGGGGGAGGAGACAGGGCAAACTCACCATGCAAGTTTGCCCGTGTTGTTTAGTCGTAAATTGTCGGGATAGGCTGACGTTTGTGTTGAGTCACTTTGTAGATATGAACCAAGCGCTGCGTCACTTCTTCAGAAACCGGCTTTCCTTCAAGGAAGTCATCGATTTGATCGTAAGTAAGATTTAACGCATCCTCATCCGCTTTTTGAGGGGCTAGCTCTTCAAGGTCAGCGGTTGGCACTTTCTTAACCAGTAACTCAGGCGCGCCCAATGTTGCTGCCACTTCACGTACTTGACGCTTACTTAAGCCAAAAAGCGGGGCCAAATCGCACGCGCCGTCACCAAACTTAGTGTAAAAACCCGTAATGTTTTCCGCTGAGTGGTCCGTGCCCAGTACCAATCCGCCGACGTACCCAGCGATTTCGTATTGCGCCACCATGCGAGCGCGCGCTTTTACGTTCCCTTTTACAAAGTCGATTTTGGCAGCATCTTCAGGAACTAGGCCTGTGCCTTCAAGCGCAGTATTGGTTGCTGCGTGAATGCCATCAACGCCTTGTTTGATGTTTACCGACACGGAGTGTGTTGGCTGAATGAAGCCTAACGCCAACTGCGCTTCGTCTTCATCTTTTTGTTCACCGTATGGGAGACGAACAGCGATGAACTGGTAGCCACCGTCGGTTTCTTCATTGAGTTGGTTGACCGCAAGCTGCGCCAGACGACCACATGTAGTAGAGTCAACGCCACCGCTGATACCAAGGACAAGGGATTTGCATCCTGCTTCCTGCAATTTGCGTTTGATAAAGTCGACACGACGCGTAATTTCAAATTGAGGGTCAATCGATGGCAGTACGCGCATCTCGTCGCGAATCAACTGTTCCATTCTGTTTCCTTCCTGCAAGCAATAAAGTTAAAATTTGTCATCATACTGAGTCATCTTAAGAGATGAACTTTTTGATAAAGTAATCTCGTAAGATGACAGACTGACATGATACCTAAATACAACTAATAGAAAACTGTGATCACAGTTTTCAGCATAAAATAAGGGAAAAAATGAGCAAAATCGCAGTTTTTGGCAGTGCGTTTAATCCACCAAGCTTAGGTCACAAAAGTGTTATCGAGTCATTAGCCCACTTCGACAAAGTGCTGTTACTGCCGAGTATTGCCCATGCTTGGGGAAAAGAGATGTTGGATTACGCCATACGCTGTGAGTTGGTGGATGCGTTTATTGAGGATTTAGCGCTAGAGAATGTTGAACGCTCCGACATCGAAGAGCAGTTATTCCTACCGGGAAAAAGCGTGACTACCTTTGCAGTTTTAGAGGCACTTGAAAAAAGGTACGAAAATTGCGAGCTAACTTTTGTCATGGGGCCTGACAATCTTTTGAATTTTGCTAAGTTCTACAATGCTGACAAAATACTCAGTCGCTGGACAGTAATGGCATGCCCCGAAAAGGTAAAAGTGCGAAGCACGGACATTCGTGATGGCATCAAGGCGGGAGAGGATATTTCGTCATTGACCACTAAGAGAGTGTGGCAAAAGTTGGCCGAATCTGGGTATTATTAAGGCTGTTATACGATATATTTGAGGTGTGAATGAATGCGGTAAGAGCGATTGGTCTGGTAAGTTTGCTGACTGCCTCTGCACAGGCATGCGAGATGTATGAGACGAAACAGTTCGAGGAGTCGGTCATGTTTCATTCTCCCTCTGGCGTGTGTTTTTCGCTCCTTGAAGGGATTGAATATACAGCCAATAAATTTGACGATTTTTTAGATATTGTCGATTTCGATGATGATCAAGGCTATGACACCTATTGGGACGATTGGGTGTTAAAAAGCGAAACCAATCCGATTCTTACACGCGCCCTTTCCTCAAACTATGTGGGTGTTGGTGTTTGGGTACCGACTGAACTCGAAAATCGATTGCACGCCATGGATACCGAAGAGTGGATACTGAGCCACGGTCTGCTTCTTAGTGTCGGGTTTGGCAAAAAGAGTGCAGGAGAGCCAAGAATGCGGCTCGATTACCGCTGGCATGACAAATATGATGGCGATGTAATGATGCAAATTGAATTGCCGTTTTAGTCAAAGCGACCTAGCAAAAAATCACCAACAGCTCGACTTCAAATCGTTGAAGTGGTTAGACCTATTGATAATTGGCATACTTAATTTGCTCCTTTATAGTGCAAACATAATGATAATAATCTTATAAATTATGTTGGTTTATGTTTGGTTTGGTTCGCTCTCTATTTTTTCAAATAAGCACGCTGTTAAGTGCGACTTTAATCAGTGCTTCTGCGTTTGCAGATCCTGTTCATTTGAACCTCTACACACAAGAATTCCCTCCTCTACAAGTTAAGGTACAAGGCCGCCCTGAGGGGGACGTGACCAATTTTGTACAAGCCCTCGTCCGTGACGCTTCTCAATCAATCCCAATGCAGATTGCACAAGTCCATTTTATGCCTTGGAAGCGGGCGATTCGTATGACGCAGATGTATGAAAACAATCTATTTTTCTCAATATCTCGCACTCCGGAGCGTGAGCATGAGTATCAATGGATTGGTGAGGTGTCGCCCTATGAAGTGGCGCTGTATCGCTACAAAGATGGCCCCAGCGTGGCACCTAAGACGCTTGAAGAGCTGCGTAATTTTCGCTTTGGCGTCCAAGTCGAGAGCTCTTTTGAAGAGCTTTTGGATAAGTTCAACATAACCAACACCATCCAAGTTGGACAGGGCAAAGATGTGCTTCGTTTACTTAGGGCGAATAGAGTCGACTTTGCGCCGCTAGTCACTGTGAGTTACCCATACCGAATGGCGCAGTATGGACTCAACCCAGACGACTTTGTTGAGGTCATGAAAGTGCGCCAGTTATGCAAAGAGCTTTGGTTGGTGACGGGCAATAAAACATCGCCAGCCGTCGTCAGCGCCCTTAGAAACAGTTACCAAAAGCTAAGAAGCGCTGGGGTAAGAGAAAAGTTGATAGCACAATACCAACCCGACAGTGAAGTAATGGCTCGTTACCAACAGCGCTCCCAATAGCCCATTCTATCCGCTCTGCAATCACATAGTCACTTGGTTAAAGTCTATCCAGCCGTTGGCTAACAGCTCCGGCGCGCTAACGGTGTCAGAGATGTTGAGATCTTGCTTAACATGGTAGAGAGGTTGATAAATGCCCCGTGTGATGAGTTTTTTCTCTAAGGCTTCAAAGCCACTCAGTCGCCCGCGGAGCGTAGGGCGAGACATGATCTGAACCACCTGCTTATCGCGCCATGCCTTGTCTTTCTGATTGAGACACGCCTCGTTAGAGTTCGTTGAGAGTATCCAACCCAACCAAGACATCTCGAAGTCTTCGCCGAATACTTCACCAGTTATAAGGATATCCGCATCTGAGAGCGTTTTTTCACAGTTAAACTCTGGATATTCCAATATCTTTAATTCACATCTGAGACCAAAAGATTCGAACGTTTTTACTACTTGTTTACTCACAGCGATGTGTGTCGCGAGTTGGTAAGTCATGATAATCAGTGGCTTGCTTGGTAGTGGGGCATTCCAATGCTGAACCTTGTCTTCGCGGTGTGTCGTTTGTTCGCTTGGTTGTGAAAGCATGCCCTGTGCTTGGGCAATTTCTTCGCACTGCTCGTCGTTTGGTGGGCTCATCTTCACAAGAATGGACTGCAACCATTGACGGTGTTGGCGGCGCAACATCCAAGGGTGCCGGTAAGGGTTGAGCATGGCGTGTACACAGCCTCGCTCCCATTGGTGACGTTGAGTAAAACCGTGGCGGCTCTTTTTCAGGTGGCTGCCATGAACGACATCGCTGTTTAGCTCAAAATCTGTGGCCTTGTCACCGACGTTCCAAATTTCGATCCCATCAATCCAAGGGCGATATCCATGGTAGCGAGGGTTGGCTTTGAGGCTTGTAAGCCATTTTGTTTGCTGCGTGAGGATAAACGGTCCACTTCCGATCAGGCGTCCTTGCTCTTGTTTACAGATACCCATGGCACCTTTGGCAAGCAGCTTAGGTAACAATGAAGGAAGAGAAAGGCTAACAAATGTCAGTGAATATGGACCAGTCACCGAAACACGATCGATGAAGCGATACATCTGTTTCGAGATGGAGTCCGACGCCATCAAACGATCATAGTGGGCTTTGATGTCTTGTGCTAACAAGGGACTGCCATCATGAAAACAGAGCCCTTTACGCAGGGTAATGCGAAGGGAATTGCCGTCCAATGTCCACAAATGAGCAAGATCGCCTTGATAGCTGCCTTCAGTGTCGCTGGCTTTAAGTAGCGTGGCATAAAGGTGATCGGCGATGTGCTGCTCGGTGCGGCGGTTTATTCCAATGGGATCCAAATCGTGTGTCCCGCGATAAAACGGAATCTTGAGCACATGGTGGTCTGATTGGACGGTTTGATAGCGTTCTAGGTACTCACTCAGAAACTGATTTCGTTTCGCTAGGCTCACCAGCGTCAACGCGTCTTCCACTTTACCTTGCTCAATCAAATGTAATGCGTGACGAGTTAGTCGCTCCTCAAGCGTTTTTAGTCGGCGTGAAACAGGTAAGTTACCTCTGCCGATGCCAGGTTTCCATTCGATGATCTCCTCTTTAATCAGTCGTTTAATAAGGAGCTGGGCGTTGCGGCGAGTGCATCCCATTGCTTGACTAAAATGATCGAGCGAGACGGGTTGCCAATCTGTTTGAGACAGGTGTTCCTGACAAAAAGCGAGAGCCTTCCAATAGCGCATAAAGGTGAAATCCTGTTTAGATATTTCTATTTTTCTTCATCTTTTCTCGGCGAATAATAGCGCAGTCAGTTGAAGAAAAAAGGAACGAAACATGGATACGTTAACTGCAGCACAACACGGGTCTATTTGGCGCAATCGCTCATTTCAAATTCTCTTCGCCAGCACGCTGTTTGTCGCGTTTAGTGCGCAGGTCTACAATCTCGCGATGCCGCTTTTAGTGTATGAGCTTACTCAATCATCTGAAGTGATGGGTTGGATGCGTGCGGTCGAGTTTATGCCAAATCTGGTGTTGGCTCTATTTATTGGCGTTTGGGTGGATAGGGTCAACAAGAAGAAGTGGTCTCAAGTGATGTTGTTTGGTCAAGCCGCGATGGTGTTGACGTCTTACTTGGCGGTGGAATGGATGGCTAATCCTCATTGGATCCTGTTTCCGTCGGCGTTTTTTATGATGGCGTTTAACTACGGTTACCACAACGCACGCATGTCGATGATGAAAAGAGCGTTGGCACCAGAAACACAAAATACCGCCATTGCGAGAATGAGCTCACTCAATAGCTTTATGGAGACGGTAGGACCTGTCCTATCTGGCGCTTTAATGTTGATGTCGGCGATCCACAATGTCTTTATTGGTGTCGGGGTGATGCTGCTGCTTGCCTATTGGCAATTAGAAAGATTGGACTACTCTGCGTCATCTTCAGTCCATCACCAGCCAGTGTTTTCAGCGCTAAAAGAGGGCTGGAAAATCCTAAGAGCAGAGCAAAATATGTGGACCATTACGTTGGCCGTGATGGTGATCAATACCACGGGCGCCGTGTTTTGGATTCAAGCGATTTACTATGCCAAAGCTGAACTTGCACTGAATGCGGTGGAAGTTAGTTACTTGATTGCCGCATCCGGAATCGGTGGGCTAGTCGGTTCATTTAGCGCCGATAAAGTCAGGCAGCGATTGGGTTTGGGCTGGTTGTTAATTGCGTCGATAGCGCTAGAAGCAATAGGTTTTGTCATCCCGCTCTTTTTGCCGAATGTGGTGAGCTTGGCAATCTCTTTCTTTTGGATTTCAGCAATTGGTTTGTATAGCAGTATCTGTATATGGAGTTACCGCCAAGAGGCTTTTGATGAGCAATACCTTGGCCGCGTAACGGGGTTAACTGGCTCGCTGTTTAAGCTGTTGATGCCTATTGGATTAGCCAGTTCGGGGTACATTGCATCCGCTGTGGGCGTAGAGTGGTTGTTTGTGGTCTGCTTCGTTGTTCAGTTATTGGTGGCGATGACACTCATGTTTACTGGCGTCAGGGCCGTTCGTTAGCGAGCTATCAGGCTACTCCGCTGGATTTGTTCGGGTTAAGCGAGCGTTAACCCTGACCAGATGTCCCGCTACAAGGAAAACTCGTCTCGCAACCAACGTCTGAGTAGGAGCACGTGTTCATTTTTCAGTTTGTCTGGAGAGCACGCAAAGTAGAAATCTTGATGCGGGTTGAGTACGGGGTCTCCTACCTCGACAAGCGATCCATGCTCAACATCATCGCGAATGAACTGCCTATGGGTGACGAACACTCCGAGACGCCGAATCGTCGCTTGCACGGCTTGTACTGAGGCAGTGAAGCTAAGATTGTAAGTGCTATCTGGAATAGGCAGTTGGTGAGCCTCGCACCAGACTTGCCAGTCATGCTTGCGTCGTTCATTTGCGGCTATGATCGCAGGGTAGTGAGCGAGCAGCGCTTGCGGCGTCGAGGCTTTTTCGAGTAGTTCAGGGCTCGCAACCATAACGAGCTCATCTTCTGCCAACTTCTCACAGTAATAGTCTTGCCATTCATCGGTTTTGCCGTGGATGATCGCCACATCGACCCCTTCATATTCCATGGCAAAGCTGCCCGTTAAGGTAGAAATACGAATGTCGAGCTGAGGCGCAAACTCATTGAGTCGACCTACTCGCGGTATCCACCAATGCATAGCGAGCGAGTTGACCATATTGAGTGTTAAGCGATGGCTTTGTTTGTCGGCGATCATCTCTTGAGTCGCGTTGACGATTTGCTCAAGAGCTGGCGCTACCTGCTTATAATATTTGCGTCCGCTGGCGTTTAGCACCACATTTCTGCCCACCCGTTGAAACAGCGGCTGACCAAGTTGGCTCTCGAGGGATTTGATCGCTTGGCTCACGGCAGAGTGGCTTACGCTAAGAGCTTGGGCGGCTTCGGTCATGCTGCCAGACTCAGCAACAGCGACAAACGAGTAAAGAGATTTGAGTGGAGCGTATTTTTTCATCTGTTAGTTTTTCTTACCGATAATGTAATTATTACGCGATTTTTATTGCTGCTGATCAGACATACACTGAGCATCAATCGGGAGGAGTTATGTCTAATCAGTTGTACCCAATAATATTTATGTTGTTATCAACGTTCAGTTTGTCATTAACTGGGCTGTTTTCCAAATTTCTTAGTCAGCAGTTAGAGCCAAGTCTGCTTGGTTTCTTGCGATTTTTTCTGCCAATGAGTTTACTTTTAGTGTTTGTCGCGTTGCCCAAAATTCGCATTCCGGAACGTCGCTTGATGAAGCCATTTTGGCTACGCGCGGTCTGTATTGGTCTTTGTCAGATCTGTTTTATCTACTCACTAAAGCACCTTTCTTTGGTAGAAAGTGTGGTCTTGTTTAGCACCGGCCCCATGTTTATTCCACTGTTAGAAAAATTAATCTTTTCGACTCGAGTGCGCCCCCTTAGCATTTTAGGGTTAGTGATAACGTTTATCGGTGTGCTATTGCTGGCGGGTGATGTATCCAACTTATCGCTGCGAATAGAGTTGTTGGTCGGATTAGCCGCTGGTTTTTTTAATGCTGGATCGCAGTTGGCTTTGTATCGGTCGAGCAAAACCGATCTCAATCCATTTGAAATCAATTTCTGGACCTTCCTTTTTGCCTCGGTCGTGCTGCTGCCGTTTGTCGGAGTGAGTGCGCTGCAACAACCAGAGTGGATAGTGAGTGAGTCGAGCAGTCTGATGTTGTTGGTTGCGGTATTGCTTGCCTTAGCTGCTCTTATCATCAATACCCAAGTGTTTCGTTCCAAAGCATACAAATTGGCAGAGTCCAACTCTCAGCTCGCGCCGCTCATCTACACCAATTTATTGTTTACTGCGCTTTGGCAGTGGCTGTTTTTTGATGACAGCTATGAGTCGATTCAGTTGCTTGGTCTAGGCTTGATTGTGTTGGCGAATGTGTTGTGCGCCTTCATTCCCAAATGGGTAAAGGCGATTGAGCGACTTAGAATGAATCACAACCTTCGTTAGATTGCCTGTATGGCGTTCACAGGTGTATTCGTGCAACGCCATTCTTGCCATTTTGTTTGATGCTGTACATCGCTTGGTCAGAGGCGACATAGAGCGCTTCAAAGTCGTAAGATTGTGGGGTGAAATGACAAATACCAATGCTGAACCCAACTTTCGCTGAGCCATTATCCAGTTGAATTGGCTGTTGAGATTGGCTTAGCAAGTCGTCAGTAAAGCGGTCTATGCTCTGGGGAGAATCTTCATGGCAAAGTAAGACAAACTCATCACCACCAAGACGAGCAATGAAGGCGTCTTTCGGTGCAAAATCTTTCAACCAAGCGCTGATTTGCATGAGAACCAAATCGCCCGCTTTGTGACCTAAATTGTCATTAACGGTTTTGAAATCATCCAAATCAATAAAAATCAGCGCAGAAGGGCGGTGTGGGTATCGCTTTGCGTAGTCGGCAAAATGCGACGTCAATGCTTGGCGATTGAATAGCCCAGTGAGTGGATCTTCAGAAGCCAACCGAGCCAGTTCTTCTTCGTAACGCTTTTCATTGGTAATGTCGATGTGTGTGCCCATGATCCGAAGTGGGGAGCCGTTGTCATCATATTCAACGATTCGGCCACGATCCGATACCCAACTGTGGGTACCGTCTTTGTGAAGCATGCGGTGCACAACTTGATAAGCGTCCGCCTCACCCCTTAAATGGGCTTCGAAAGCGCCTACGGCAAGATCGTAGTCATCTGGGTGCAGTTTGCTTTTCCATACTTCAACGGTCGCTTCTAGCTCATGTGGCTGGTAACCGAGCATCTTGCCCCATTCCATATTAAAGATGCGCAGTTGCCCCGTCGGAACATGCTGTTCCCAAAGGCACAATCCGGTGCCATCTAAGGCGGCATTGAGCTTCTCTTCGAGGCGGCGGTTGTTTTCTTCAAGCTCAGCAATACGGTCTTTGAGCTTTGCGATGGTCGTTTCGTGCTCTTCCATGAGTTTCGACTTATCGTTGTGGCTGATACAAGGTTAGTCTGCCATAACTCAGACTACGATGACTAGACTCTAGTTTCGCTCTGATTAACGCGGGCGCACAGGGAGAAGCTGTTTACCAAACACATTGATCAGCGCGCCCGTTACAATCAATCCACCGCCCATATAGGTCCAAATCGATGGAATTTCGTTAAACAGCGTTACGCCGATCAAGGTTGAAAAGACGATTTGCACATAGGAGTAGGCAGACGCTTGTCCTGCGGCTTGAGTCTGCATCGCTTTGGTTAAACCGTATTGACCAATTTGGGTAAAGACCCCAACCAATACCAGCATTATTGTGATAAACAGGCTTGGCATGACAAAGTCATTCCACATCAGTGCGATGGAGGTGGGCAACGCCACCATAGGGAAGTAGAAAATGATGACAGAGCTGTCTTCTGTTTGGCTCAGTTTTCGAACCACCACATAGGCGATCGAGCTTCCCAGCGCACCTAGCAACGCCATCATCACGCTGAACAACGGTAACTCTTGCGTTGCGTTATTAGCCATACTGGGTTGCACCATTAAACCTAATCCTGCCAAGCAGAGCGCAATGCAGATAAGTGTCGCGATCTGAATCCGTTCTTTGAGGAATAAGAGCCCAAGTAGCGCCGTAAATACAGGGTGAACATACTGCAATATGGTCGCTTCTGCTAAGGGTAAGGTAGTTACGGAGTAATAAACGCACATCAACGCCAGCGTGCCCACAGCGCCACGTAAGAACAGCAAAGGCTTATTGTTGCCCCAAACGGATAGTCGCTTACGTTTAATATCGATGTAGCTAATGACGAGAGAAACCAATGCCCTTGCTGCGACAATTTCAAACAGAGGAATGCCATGCACGCTAACGTATTTCACGCAGGCTGACATCAGGGCAAAACCCAGTGCAGACAACAGCATGAAGCGAACCCCGACAGGGATAACTGGAGTGAATGTAGTAGGCATTCTTATTCTCAACGTTCTCAATTAAGTTGGCTATGATACGGCAAGCTGAGGTGATGTAAACTATACGCTTGTAGCGGATATCGTGTGGTGTCACTCGCAAGGTTTGTTGATATGTGATGCCAAGTGATAAGCTGAGTAAAGAACAAGGTCCGAACAACTAAGAGGTTGAATCCTGTGCAGAGCCAAACCCCATCCTCTTCCTTGCCAGCAGAATCCGCTGCTGTTGATGGGAAGTCCAAAAATCTGGCGATTCTCCTCGAATTGGTCACCTTCATCAAACCCTACAAACTCAAAGTCGCGGCGGCGCTTTTGGCGTTGATTTTTACCGCGTCACTCACCTTGTCGGTCGGCTATGGCGTTCGTATCTTGATTGACCAAGGATTTGCCCAGCAGTCAACACAGGAGCTAACAGGGGCGATTCAGTTTATCTTGACCATCACAATACTCATCTCGGTTGGCACCTTTTTTCGCTTCTACTTGGTCTCATTGGTTGGGGAGCGAGTGAGCGCAGACATTCGCTTGGCAGTGTTCAATCATGTGATTGGTCTTCATCCGAGTTATTTTGAAACAAACGGCAGCGGCGACATTATGTCGCGCTTAACCACGGATACCACCTTGTTGCAGAGCATCATTGGGTCGTCGTTTTCAATGGCGATGCGCAGTGCTTTGATGTGTATTGGCGCGGTGATCATGTTGTTTGCCACTAACGTCAAGTTGACCTTGATTGTTTTGGCATCCGTTCCTTTCGTGTTGGTCCCGATTCTTTTTTATGGTCGTCGTGTGCGGGCGTTGTCGCGTCAGAGCCAAGATTCCATGTCTGATGTTGGCAGTTACGCTGGTGAAGCCATAGAGCACATTAAGACGGTGCAAAGTTACAGTTACGAGAACCACGAACAGCGGGCGTTTTCCAAAGAAGTAGAGCGTGCTTACGATATTGGCCGACGTCGAGTAAAGCAGCGTGCGATATTGATATCGGGCGTTATTGTCATCGTGTTTAGTGCGATTGCGGGAATGCTCTGGGTTGGGGGCAACGACGTGATTGAAGGGACCATGTCGGCGGGGGATCTAGGTGCGTTTGTGTTCTATGCCATTATGGTTGCCTCGTCGGTGGCGACGATTTCTGAAGTCCTTGGCGAGCTACAACGCGCCGCAGGAGCGACAGAACGCTTGATCGAAATCTTGCACGTTGAAAGCCATATCGCGCCGCCAAACGGTCAGGTACACGACATCGAAGGCTTATCGAGCCAAGTGTCTTTTGAGAATGTGACGTTTCACTATCCATCAAGACCGCAACACCCAGCGATTGAGCAACTCAACCTTGTTGCCAATGAGGGCAAAGTGTTGGCCTTGGTTGGACCGTCAGGAGCAGGGAAAACCACCCTATTTGAGTTGTTGCAGCGGTTTTATGACCCGAGCGAGGGGAAAGTGACGCTAGGCGGTGTGGATGTGCGCTGTTTTGACCCGAGTGCACTTCGCCAAAAGATGGCGTTGGTGCCTCAACAACCTGCCTTGTTTAGCCACGATGTGATGCACAATATACGTTACGGCAACCCAGATGCAACAGACGAGCAGGTGATCGAAGCGGCGAAAAAAGCTCACGCTCATGACTTTATAACCAAGCTACCGGAAGGTTACGCCAGTTTTCTCGGCGAGCGAGGCGTTCGTCTTTCGGGAGGGCAAAAACAAAGGATTGCCATTGCTCGTGCAATCTTAAAGGATCCGGCGATTTTGCTTCTCGATGAGGCAACCAGTGCTCTCGATAGCGAAAGTGAACACCACGTTCAACAAGCGCTTGAGCAGTTAATGAAAGGGCGCACGACCATTATTATTGCTCACCGACTCTCCACCATCCAACACGCCGATCAAATTGCCGTATTGGATCAAGGACGCCTTGTCGATATTGGCCGTCATAATGATTTGATGCAAAGCTGTGAGCTCTACCAAAGGCTGGTGGAGCTCCAGTTCAAATCTATTCACTAATCGGGAAGGGCTCAGCAAACTGAGCCCGTTTAAAGATGCTTTTCTATGGTTTGAGTGAGAGCAGGGCTCATTGGCAGTGTTGAGCTCGGGAATGTTGCCACGACATCACCTTTCGCATCGATCAAGTATTTGTAGAAGTTCCAACGAGGCTCAACGCCCGCTTGCTCGCTTATCTTGGTAAACACGTGGTTAGCCGATGCCCCTTTTATTGAGCTTCTCGCCATCATTGGAAATGTCACGCCATAATCGAGGTAACACACTTTGGCGGTATTCTCCTCACTGCCACGGTCTTGTTTGAAATCATTTGATGGAAACCCTATCACCGCAAAGTTGCTGTCTTTATAAGTCTGATGCAGCTGTTCCAGTTGAGCATATTGAGAGGTAAACCCGCATTGGCTCGCGGTGTTGACGACCAGCAATGTTTTGCCTTTGAATTCCTCACAGAGATCGATGGTTTGATTCGAGTTGAGCAGTCTTTGCTTTGAATTGAGCACCTCTGGGCAACTGGCAGACTGAGCGGCCAGACTCCATGTTAAAGCCAGAGGTGTAGCCAACAAAATCCATGTCGTTTTCATTGCGGTCATCCTTATTTATCAGTCGTTACATTGTTACTGATTTCACCGCGTTACGATCATCAAACTGGGGGATTTTATCTACAAATTCGCTGACGTAAGCGCCTAACTCGTGGCTAAGCCGCAGTAAAGAGCAATGAAAGCGAGAGCCTGTCTCGCTTTCGGCAGGTTATACCAGCTCAACTTCGACATCGCTTTCTATTTGGCTAGAGCAGGCAAGAGTATAGCCGTTGGCGAGATCTTCCTCTGACAAGGTTTCGGTACTGGTGCGCGATACCGTCCCTTTGGTTACCTTGCATTTACAAGAACCACACATGCCACTGCGACAGGCGATGATGATAGGTACGCCGTTTTCCTCCAATACATCGGCTAACGTCGAGCCTTGAGCGACCTCTGCCGTGACACCAAATGCGGGAACCTCTACCTGTACTGCGGCAGACGATGTTTCGTTTTGCTTGGATTCAATTGGTGTAAAACTCTCTTGGTGGAAATGCCCATCTTCGACCCCTAGAGCGCGGCTGTGCGATTCCATGTCTTGCATAAACTGCGTTGGCCCGCATAAGTAGACAGTGCGCTCGGCAAGATCAGGGCACAATGTGTTCAACCATGCTTTGTCTAATCGCCCCTGTGGGTGCCTCGTTCCTGCATTGTCTTTGAGGAGTAGCTTTAGGTGGAAGTGTGAGTGAGCCGCGGCCATCGATTCAAGTTGGTCAAAGTAGATCGTCTGGGCGGCACTTTTTGCCATATGGATAAAGACGATATCAATGTCGGCTTTATCTCGCAGCCAAGTGGAAGCCATCGACATGACCGGGGTAATACCGCATCCGGCGCTGATCAGCGTGACCTTTTGTTTTGGAGGACAATCAATACTGTTAAATGGCCCAGTTGGCGCAAGCACCGCCACTGTATCCCCACAGTTAAAATGATCGACAATGTGGCTTGAGACTAAACCGCCGTCGACTCTTTTTACGGTCAGTTTTAGGTGAGCATCGCCGGGCGCAGAAGCAATCGAGTACGCTCTGTATTCCATCTTTCCGTTGAGTTCAAACCCAAGCGACACAAACTGACCGGGTTTGAAGTTGCTGAAATGAAGATGACTCGCGTCGGCCGCAACGAGCGTTATACTGACAGCATCGTCAGTCTCTTGCCATTTGTCACTGCAACGCATTGTCGCAGCTTGATTATTTTGCCATTCAATAAACATCTGATTTCTCTTAGAAGTGAGCCCCAACAGCTCGCGAAACGCTTTCTGCTGGGGTTTAGCAAATGATTAAGCCGCTAAGATGGTTTTTAGATCGTCTTCAACATTGCCAATACTGCGCATGTCGAATTTCTCTTGGATGATGGCCAATAAGTTATCGGTTAAAAATGCCGGTGCAGTTGGGCCTGTGTAAATCCCTTTCACGCCAAGCGCGAACAGCGTAAGCAAGATGACAATCGCTTTTTGCTCAAACCAAGATAGAACCAAGGTTAACGGCAGCTCATTGATGTCACAATCGAACTCTTTTGAAAGCGCCAGCGCTAGCTGAATAGCAGAGTAGGCATCGTTACATTGACCGACATCGAGTAGGCGAGGAATACCGTTAATGTCACCAAACTGGTTCTTGTTAAATCGGAACTTACCACAGGCAAGGGTTAGGATTACGCTGTCTTCAGGTGCTGCAGCCGTAAAGTCGGTGTAGTAGCTACGCTCTGACTTGTCACCGTCACAACCGCCGACAAGGAAGAAATGTTTGATGTTGCCAGCTTTGACTTCTTCAACCACCGCAGGCGCTGCTTGCATTAGGGCGTTGCGACCAAAACCGACCGTAATCATGTGCTCGATTTCATCATGCTGGAAGCCATCTTGTGCCAGAGCACACTCAATCACTTGGCTAAAATCATCTCCTTCGATGTGAGCCACACCCGGCCAGCCGACAATGCTACGCGTAAAGAGGCGATCGGCGTATTGACCGACGTTCGGGTTAAGCAGGCAGTTTGATGTCATGACAATAGCACCAGGGAAGTTAGCGAACTCCTTCTGCTGGTTTTGCCACGCACTGCCGTAGTTACCCACAAGGTGAGAGTATTTCTTCAGCTCTGGATAGCCGTGCGCTGGAAGCATTTCACCGTTGGTGTAGACGTTGATGCCTTTGCCTTCAGTTTGTTGAAGGATTTTCTCTAGGTCGTGTAGGTCGTGACCCGAAACTAGGATTGCTTTACCTTTTACTGGCTTGACGTTAACGGCAGTAGGCTCTGGATGACCAAAGGTTTTCGTTTCACCGTGATCGAGCATCTCCATCACTTTGTAGTTCATAAGGCCGATTTGCATGGAACATTCAAGAAGCGCATTAAGATCTTCTGGGTCAGTCCCTAACCATGCCATGATTTGGTGGTATTGTGCATAGATGTCATCACTGGTTTGCTCTAATACGCGCGCATGTTCCATGTACGCTGCCGCGCCTTTTAGACCATATAAGCAAAGCAGGCGAAGGCCAATCACATCTTCACTGATGGTTTGGTAGCCGCGGTTCACCGCCACTTGGGGGGCGAATGCTAAGATTTCCTCTGCGCTTTCTGGGAGCTCAAAATCTGCCACAGCAGGTGTGTTTTCTAGTGCGGTGTCTGCGAGTGTTGCTGCCGCTAGGGTTTGTTCTTTTAAGCGGGCTTTGAATGTTGCAGCTTTTGCTGAGAGCTCTAGAATACGCGCTGGATCGAAGTTAACGTTGGTGAGCGTAGAAAAGAATGCGCGCGGTGCCCATTGATTGACTTCGCTGTCGATGATGGCGAATTTTTTGGCTTGCTCAGCCCAGTATGAGACACCTTGAAGGGTGTAAACCAATACGTCTTGTAGGTCAGAAACTTCTGATGTTTTTCCACACATACCCTGAGCAAAAGAACAGCCTTTCACGGTTGGGGTTTGAATAGTCTGTTCACATTGAATACAAAACATTGCGCGTCTCCAATTGCAATTGTTAGAAGTTGGCGGTTCGCCTTGATATGCGTTGTTAGAGCAGGGAGCGTGCCAATATTTAAGTTATTGATTATTAATGTTTTATATTGCCAGTTTTACGGGCTTGATGTCATTAAGACACAAGTTGTGTTGTGTTAATGACAGCGGGACTTCGGTGGGTGATTTAGGTTTTCCCCTGAAGTGTGGCGAAAAAAACAACAAATCGAGTTAAAACCGCATGTTATATCGACAGATCTTTAGGGGATGTAAAAATGACAACAAGAACAGCCATTGCGCCGCAGAGCAACAAAATGAGTGGTGCTCTTTGTATCTATGTTTGGCTGTGTTGTGGTTTAATGAACGCCTGTTTTTAAAGGGCGTCCCCGCCCAACGCGTGAATTTACGGCTCATGAAGAATCGTGCCGCTGATGCTGGGGAGTCGCCTATGTTTGAGATGTTATAGCGTGGATCAATCAATATTAATTTCGCCATTGGTTCAACAGGTGTTGCTGGGCGTTCTTTTGCTGGCCGGGTACTTGTTGTTAAGAAAGCTAGGGAATCGAGCGATCAGTTCGATCGCGCGGCGTAAGCAGGTCTCGTTAGAGAGAGAAAAATTTATTAGCAAAGCCTTTGGTTTCGGTACCTTTATCATTTTCGCTTCGGTGTTCACTATTTTGTTGGATCTTGGCTTTGGTGATATCTCTTTGTTCCTCTCTTCTATTTTTGCGGTACTTGGCGTGGCATTGGTAGCGCAATGGTCGATGCTGAGTAATTTGACGGCCAGCGTTTTGATCTTCTTTGTCTTTCCTTACCGAATTGGCGATGAAGTAAAAGTCTCTGACAAAGATGACGATATTAGTGGTGTGATCATTGATATTACTATGTTCCACGTAATGTTGCGTCATGCTAGCGGGAACATCATCACTTACCCAAATAGTCTAATCTTGCAAAAGGGCGTAACCAAGATTGTGGCAAAGAAGACGGAACCCTCAGCGCAAGAAGCGGAGATTAAGGCGGAATAAATGAAGCTCAATTTTAATATCGAAGATGCAGGGCAAATATTCGTTGGGGCATTTGCGCTCGCGGTGCCTATCTCTTTTTCCGAGGAGGCATGGAAGTTGGGGGAAACACTTCCTGCTCTGAACATCTTTATGTTGGTCGTACTCTCCACAGTTTTTCTGACCTTGTTCACCTACGAGAGTGTTTTTCAACGCGATATTAAACAGCGCAAAGCTGTATTTGTGTTCCGGATTGTGTCTGCCTATTTGATGGCGGCGATGGTGGTTGCCTTGGTACTGCTTTGCATCGATAAACTTCCGCTGTTTAGCGATCCATTACTTTCGTTGAGGCGGGTGATCGTTATCACCATGCCTGCCTCTATGGGCGCCATCGTGGTCGACAGTTTCGATAAAGAGTGACCTAGCCCACCACCTTGAGTTTTTTCGCCATTCGGTACAAATTACCGCGGTCCATTTGCAAAAATTCCGCGGTTTTTGACCATGTTTGCTCGGATTTTTCATAAGCATGAACAATCAGATCTCGTTGATACTCTTCCACCAAAGAACGAAGACCAGCGCTTTGTTGTGGGAAATACTTTGATGCGCTTTGGGCGTCAGTAGGGCGTAAATCACTATCGAAATGCCGCGGCTGAATGATGGTTTCGTTCTGTTGAATCGCCCGTAACGCTGAGCGTGTCAGAGTGTGTTCTAACTCACGCACATTACCCGGCCAAGGCTGACGCTCTAGTTGGGCGAGGGCTTTTGGGTGAAGGTGCAGGTTAGGAATGTTGAACTGGTTGCGAACCTTTTCTAACAGATAGCCTGACAGGACAGGAATGTCTCCCTCGCGTTTACGCAGTGGTGGTACCGAAATCGGAAAGACATTGAGGCGGTGGTATAAATCGGCTCGAAACTGACCTGCCGCGACCTCTTGTTCTAGATTTCGGTTGGTTGCCGCGATGATTCGAACGTTGACCAACAAATGCTTATCGCTGCCAACTCGTTGCAATTCACCTTGCTGAATCACTCGTAATAGCTTAGCTTGCAGCAGCAAAGGTAGCTCGCCTAGCTCATCTAAGAAAATGGTGCCCCCATCAGCCAGTTCAAATTTACCTGCTCGCGAATGGTTTGCCCCAGTAAATGCGCCTTTCACATGACCAAACAGCTCGCTCTCTGCCAAACCTTCTGGTAATGCGGCGCAGTTGACGTAGATCATCGGCTTGGTGCTGCGATGAGATTGGGCATGCACACTGTGAGCAACAAGTTCTTTGCCCACGCCGGTTTCTCCGGTGATCAGCACGGCATAGTCTGATTTGGCTACCGTCGCGATGTTGCTGCGTAATTGATTGATCTGAGGGCTTAATCCGACCAGTTCCCCCTCCTTGGAACGCGCCTGCTGGATTAAGGTTTCGGTGACGTGCTTTTGCTTCTTGTTTTGAGCTTTGAGCGCTTTTATTTGGCCAATATTACGCAGGGTTGCCGCAGCAAGGGCAGCGAAGGTTTCAATAGTGACAGATTCGATGGCATCAAAGGCGCCGACTGTCATTGAATCTAAGGTGAGTAAGCCAACCAGTTGCCCATCAACATGCAAACTACGACCCAAACAGTCATGAACATCAAGCTCGGCTTCTTCGCTCAGCAATACGCCACTAAACGGATCGGGTAGGGGGCAGTTTGCATCAAAACGCACCGGCTGTTTGCTTTGCATAATCGCTTCTAAACGAGGGTGCGCCTTAGGGAAAAAACGACGCCCAAGAACACTGTTCGCGAGTCCTTTTACGGCGACAGGTACTAAGAAACCATCTTGATCAAAGATGAACAATGCGCTCGCATCGCAAGGAAAAACCTGATCGATGCCATCGATCAAATGCTGATATTGTGCGTCGCTATTTTGATTCGAAGTAAGGTTGAGGGCGATATCAAGCAGCACTTGGCTCATGTGTTGATGCATTCGCGTGTGATCCGTTTGGTCTTGGGTGCGAGCATGCTATCAAGCGGATGTCATTTTCACATCGCACTAATGGGTATAAACGCTATACGGTTGATTTGCATCAAGTGAAATATTAGCCAGCATTGAATTGTGAGCGATATTGCTGCGGTGAAACGCCGACCAAACGGCGAAAGTGGTGCCGCATGGTTGTGGCATTGTCGAAGCCTGCCAGAATAGCCAATCGCTCCACCGAGGTTGATTCTTGTTCCAATAATGCTTTCGCCCTTTCAATTCGCTGCTGGGTTAACCACTCTTTTGGTGACATATTGAAGCTGCTACGAAACTTGCGATCAAAGGTTCGACGCGACATATTGGCTTTAGTGGCTAAGGTGTCGATTTGAATCACTTTATCTAAGTTACTCTTCGCCCAATCCAAGGTCTGGGAAAACTGGTTAGGGACTTCAAGCAAAGGCGTTTCGACAAACTGAGCTTGGCCGCCAGAGCGATGCCCTGAAACCACCAACCTTTTTGCCACTTGGTTCGCGACTGTGTAGCCAAAATCGTGGCGAATGACAGCCAGTCCTAAATCTAACGCAGCCGCACTGCCCGCTGAGCAGCCGAGATTGCCGTCAAACACATACAAAACGTCTGGCTGATAGTCGACGTTTGGAAACTGAGTACGAAACTTTTGCTCATACATTTTCCAATCCTTGGTGAACAAATGATTTGGCTTAATATTAACGAACATTGTCTTATAAGCCAATTTTTGTGGCTAAGCTTTGTTCGCATAATGGTAAGTGTTCAAACAAACAGGGAGAAAGAACATGGCAAGTGCAGTATCGCGCGTTGCAGCGGCAAGCAGTGAAGAAGCATTGGCACATTTTGAAGCGCTAATGAAGTTTGAAACTGATTGTTGGGATGTTCACCACGCGCTAACCAATGGTTTGCAAGACTTTGTGCTGGTTGATGTACGAGGTGAAGCGCTGTATGAAGAGGGGCACATTCACGGCGCAATTAATATTCCTCACCCGCGGCTCAATGAAAAGCGATTAGCTCACTTCCCTCAGGAGACCTTATTTGTCGTCTATTGCGCAGGCCCCCACTGTAACGGGACGGAGAAAGCTGCCATTCGCTTGGCCAAATTAGGTCGACCCGTAAAGAAAATGATTGGTGGCGTGACAGGTTGGCTCGATGAAGGATTTGAACTGGAGAAGTCACAGTATGCACAAAATGCATAGTCTCCTTGTTTAAATGTCATTTGAGTCATTGCGCGCGGATCTCTACACTTCGCGCTCTTTTGAAACCCATGCTGAGATTTAGAACTATGTTTTCTCAATCACTTTTTGCTCAGCTAATGAGAATAACTTTACTGCTAGTGCTTTCTCTTGTTGCCGTCCATAACTCTCCCAAACTATTGGCGTTATTGGCTCAGCAAGCGATTAATAGCGGCTGTCACCAGACAACAGGTGAAGGCCATGATCATTCTCACCACCATCATCACTAAGGTTATGCGATGAGCATTTTTCGATTTCCAATCATTGTTTGGCTAGGGATCGCCATCTTAATTACCTGTCTGGGTATCAGACAATCTTTTGGTATTTTTATGATGCCAATATCTGAACACTTTCAAACCGGGCGCGAGTTTTTCAGCTTTGCGATTGCCCTACAAAACCTACTGTTCGGTGTGTTTCAGCCGTTCGTGGGTATGGCTGCAGACCGGTTTGGCGCGAAACGGATCATCATTTTAGGTGCTATCGCGTATGGTTTAGGTTTGTACCTAACGTCTATTGCGGTAGAGCCAAGCATGCTTTACCTGTCATTGGGGGTATTAGTTGGTCTTGGTTTAAGTGCCACAAGTTATGTGATTGTGTTGGGTGCGGTGGCGAAAGTGGTTCCGGCGGAGCACGCTGCAAAAGCGTTCGGTTTGACAACTGCTGCTGGATCATTTGGTATGTTCGCGATGATCCCGGGCGCGCAAACTATGCTATCTGAGTTTGGCTGGCAAGGCGCATTGCAGGGCTTTGCGATTCTTTGTTCGACTATGATTGCCTTTGCGTTATTTATGCGTGCGCCTAAGCCGTCAGATAATGCTATAGCGCAAGCTGCGGAGCAACAACAAACGCTTAAGCAGGCGTTAAAAGAGGCATTTAGCCATAAAGGATATTGGTTAATCCATGCGGGCTTCTTTGTTTGTGGCTTCCACGTAATGTTTATTGCCACCCATTTACCAAGCTACTTAGCGGATAAGAACTTGTCGGCACAAACCGCGGCAAT
Source organism: Vibrio sp. NH-7 (assembly GCF_053643215.1). Taxonomy (NCBI): domain Bacteria; kingdom Pseudomonadati; phylum Pseudomonadota; class Gammaproteobacteria; order Vibrionales; family Vibrionaceae; genus Vibrio; species Vibrio sp. NH-7. The sequence goes on from NZ_CM132188.1 coordinate 287,403, forward strand.
GGCACTCGCGTATGTCGGAATTTTCAACATCTTTGGCTCTTATTTTTGGGGCGTGATGGGCGATAAGTACAGTAAGCGCCACGTGATGTCAGCGTTGTATTTGGTGCGTACGGTTGTGATTGGTGCTTTTGTTACCTTGCCTGTCACTGAACACACGGCGGCGATTTTTGGCGGTGCGATTGGTTTCTGTTGGCTCGGTACGGTGCCGTTAACGTCTGGCTTAGTTCGTCAGATCTTCGGTGCCAAGTACCTGTCAACTCTGTATGGTTTGGTGTTTTTCACTCACCAAGTTGGCAGCTTTTTAGGCGCTTGGGCAGGAGGACGTATTTACGATTACTACGGCTCGTACGATCCAATCTGGTGGTCAACTGTGGTTCTGGCGTTTGTCGCAGCCTTGATTCATTTACCAATCAACGACAAGCCTATCCAGCGCGTTGCGATTGCTTAACTGGGTAAACTAAATGCCTCTGTTCTACGTATCGAATAATCGTGCAACGTAGAGGAGGCATTACTGTGCAAACAACTGTGGGCTTATACTGGTTTACCAACGATTTAAGACGCTTAAACAATTCATTATTCGACCGCGCATTAAACGAGGTTGACGAGTTAGTCGCCGTCTATTGTCTACCTCATGTGACCGAGTTCCTAGCGGCTTTCTCCGGCGAGCACAACCTCGGAACCCACAGAGAGCAGTTTATACACCAGTCCGTTGAGGACCTTTCAGAGAGCCTCGCGGCGTTGGGCGTCGAACTCAATATCGCTGAGCAAGGCGCAACAGAAGCCGTGGCAGAGATAATCGAGCAACGAGGCGTTAGCCACCTTTACGTCAGCGAGGTTGCGGGATTTGATGAGACCGTCATGATCAATGTCATCAAGCAGAAATTTCCGACGCTAGAGGTGATTCAGTCTGACAACACCACGCTTTTTCACTTAGATCAGTTGCCGTTTCCACTTGATGAGCTTCCGGCAACCTTTACTCAGTTTCGCAAACAAGTAGAGCCCATTTTTGAGCATCTTTATCCTTCTCAAGACGCTTTGTATCGTCTCGGAGAGATTGCCACTCCCACGGGGTTTGTTGGTGGCGAGCGCGCTGCGATCCAACACGTGACTTGGTACTTTTCCCAACCTTTTGCCAGTAGCTACAAAGAGACTCGCAACCATTTAGAGGGAGAGTCGAGCTCGACGCACTTTTCTCCTTGGCTCGCTCTCGGGTGCATCTCTCCTGCACAAATTGTCGCTTTGTTACGCCAATATGAGCAACGCAATGGCGCCAATCAGTCGACCTACTGGATTATATTTGAGCTGTTATGGCGCGAGTACTTCCATTGGTACGGGCGCAAGCACCAGCAAAGGGTGTTCTATTTTTCTGGACTGACATCGAAACAAGCCCCTAAGCCGTTTGATGATGAGGCGTTTCAACGCTGGGTAAAAGGTGAGACAGATTTTGCTATCGTCAACGCGTGCATGAATCAGCTCAAAGAGACCGGTTTTATGTCTAACCGAGGGCGTCAATTGGTGGCGAGTTGTTTGATTCATGAGTTAGGTTTGGATTGGCGATGTGGAGCGGCTTATTTTGAAACTCAATTGATTGACTATGATGTGACGTCAAACTGGGGAAATTGGCAGTACCTAGCGGGTGTTGGCGCTGATCCCAATCCTTCAAGGCGATTTAATTTGGCCAAGCAAGCTGAGCTTTATGACCCCGATTCATCGTTTACTCGCCGATGGCAAAACACAGCGGAAAAACAGTGAGATTTTAATCATTTAAAACGGTCGCATTTTCATCGCGTTAGATTATTATGAAGTTTCTCACTGACTCGTAGTAAATGATGAATATGTACGCTGAATGGATAACGCCAGAGGCTCTGATTGCCGCGTTTTTGATCTTCTTAGGATCGTTTGTGCAAACAGCGATTGGATTTGGGCTGGCGATTGTCGCAGCGCCTTTGCTGATTTTGGTGTCCCCAGATTACGTTCCCGCGCCGATTTGCTTGGTGGCGCTATTCATCTCGATTCTCAATGCCTTAAAACACCGCGCAAGTGTCGAAATCGGTGGCTTAAAAATGGCCTTGATAGGGCGAGTTCCCGGCTCTGTTGCGGGTGGGGTGCTGCTTGTTCTAGTCTCCACCGACTTACTGGCACTATGGCTTGGTTTATTGGTGCTGTTTGCGGTTGCAGTCAGCTTACTGCCATTTCGAATCGAGCCCACACCGGCGAGGATGGGCATTGCGGGATTCTTCTCTGGATTTTTTGGAACCAGCTCAGCCATCGGTGGCCCGCCAATGGCACTGCTTTTACAGCACCAAGAGGCGAATCAGCTTCGGGGAAATCTGTCGGCGTTTTTTGTCTTTAGTTCCATCATCTCGCTGATCATTCAAATGCCTGCTGGGTTTCTCACTTGGCATCATCTTTGGATTTCAATTCCATTGATTCCCGCTTCTTGGGTCGGTTATAAACTGGCGCAGTTAACCACCCACTCTTTACCCAAAGAGAAGATACGCTTGGGCGCACTCGCCCTATGTACGGTCAGTGGTGCAACGGCGGTATGGCAGGGATTAGTTCAATAAAACGGGCGCTGTTCATCTTAGGTTAAGGAAAAAACATGATACTGGAAGTCGCAATATTAGATGTGAAGCCGAATTTGGAATCTGAATTCGAGCAAAACTTTGCCAAAGCGCAGGCGATCATAGCGTCCATGAAGGGCTATATTTCACACCAACTGCAACGGTGTGTTGAAAACCCGAGCCGCTATATTTTGTTGGTGAACTGGCAAACAATAGAAGACCACGAGCAAGGATTTAGACAATCCGCGCAATATCAGGAATGGAAGGCACTTTTACATCATTTTTATGATCCCTTCCCAACCGTAGAACACTTTGAAAAGGTCTACGGATAAGGTTTTCTACAAAGGAGAAACAAGTGTTAAGAGTACTCGGTAATATTATTTGGTTTTTGTGTGGTGGCGTCATCATGGGACTTGCTTGGTGGCTAGTCGGCTTGTTGTGTTTCATCAGTATTATTGGTATTCCGTGGGGACGAGCGTGTTTCGTGATGGGGAACTTCTCTTTCTTCCCGTTCGGACAAGAGGTGATAGGACGAGATGAGCTCACCAAAGAGATGGACATAGGCACCAGCCCGTTAGGCACAATAGGTAACGTGATCTGGTTCTTGTTGGCAGGCATTTGGTTGGCGATTGGTCATATCATGTCGGCAGTGGCGTGTTTTATTACCATTATCGGTATTCCATTCGCACTTCAGCATTTGAAGCTCGCCTACATTTCACTGGCGCCGATTGGTAAAACTGTAGTGCCTAAAGAGCAAGCTGCAATGGCGCGTTACTCAAAATAAGGCATTAACAGAAAAAGCCCTCAATATTAGATTATAGAGGGCTTTTTGTTTGCGGCTCGAAGGCTACTCTTCTCCATAAATATCAAATGAAAAGTACTTGGCAGCGATTTTGTCGTACGTGCCGTTATCACGAATGCTCTTGATTGCTTGATTAAGTTTATGAGCAACGGGGCGTTAGTAGGCTTTAATCCCAAACTCTCGTAATTTACTTGGCAATCGCTCATCAAGGTGCTCTATGTCATCAGGAGTCACTTCGATAAGGGCAAACCCATGCTCTTGGTATAACGCTATTATTTTATCTCGTTGTTTTGCATCGGTTTCACCAGAATCACTTCCCCAATATTGGAGATACACTTTTCCTGCCGGCAAGTAAAAGTCACTCAATACGTCCTGTTCGATAGGTAGTTGGCGATCATAGGCATGAACGATGCCGTTCATGTAAAGCCAGTTATCGATGATGAGCTCACCTTTAGAGCGCACATAGTGGCCATCGAGGGTGCGATGTTTGGCTTCAAACTTTTGCCTAAAGCTGGACAAGGATTTGTCTGTCGTGTGTGTTTCGGCGTCTTGTCCGGAAAATTCGACGACCGACTGCTTCAAGCGCTTATTACGAATGATGGTATCGTGCCAAACCACAAATTGCGCACCGGTCTCTTTATCTCCCCGTTGATGGCCGCCAACAGTAAGACCTGATTTAGTTACCTGCCAACCTTGTTCAGTGCGACTAAGCCAGCCCAGCTCTTGCAGGAGTTGATTGATTTTCTTTGCTGGCAGAGCAAAGCGTTGGCCTATTTGAGTAGCAGAGAGTGTATTACCACTGGTCGCAGCATGATCGATGAGGAGGTTTTGTGGCCAAACAATAAACTTTCCAAATTTGGCGTGCGTGATGTACTCACCGCCAAACTTAGCCCCAATCTCGGTGAGCACCCAACCTTCGTCACCTCGGTTGATATAGCCAGCATTTTTTAACTCGGTAAAGAGTTCCTTCGCATCTTGTTGACGCAACTTGGCGAGGGCGGTGGTGGATAGTTTATCTGACATAGTGCGCTCCTTGAACATGGAATCATTGTTCAAGGAAAATGTATGAGCGTCAATAGGTTGATTGGGAAAGAAAAGGGAAGTGCTTAGCCACTTCCCCTTTCTATTACGCACGAAACGTGTTGAGCACTACCTGATTCCGACCAAGTCCTTTCGCTTGATAAAGGGCTTTGTCGGCGCGGCCAATCGTCGTGTGTTGGCTATCTTGCACCGAGGTAATGCCGATGCTGACGGTGAAGCGAACATTAATCTCTTCATAACTTAACTCGGTTTGTTCTACTACTTGCCTAAACAGCTCGCACTGTTCATAGGCATCGTTTTCATCATTGGCGTAAAACAACGCACAAAACTCTTCGCCGCCATAGCGAGCCAAACTCATTGCCCCGGGTTTAGGGAAACATTTCTTCATCAACTCAGCCGTATGGAGAATGACATGGTCACCGCATTGGTGCCCGTGCACGTCGTTGATACGCTTGAAGTGATCGATATCGAGTATCGCTAGGTAGATGCCTTCTTTATCTAAGTTTGAATCAATTTTTTCACGGATCGTTAGCTTGTTATCTAGGTGAGTCATCACATCTTTACTGCGCAGTTTTTTGTGCAGTAATAGATTGGAAAGCGCCACTTCTGAGTAGTCACGAATCATGCGCAAAATACTGCGGTAAGTAGGGAAGGTTGCCGTCATGTAAATCACCGCAATTAAGCTGCCTTTATCGAACAAGGGGATGGTGTAATGTCGGCCATCGATCTTTAGTTTTTTGGCTAAAGGATCGGCGTAGCGCTTGGCGGTATAGCGTAGTGAGCTGGGTGAAAATCGATTGGCGAGATCTTTGTCTTTCAGAACGATGTGACTGTTTCCATGGTAATCGATAGTGCTGAAGTAACCGTAATCAGAGTCATAAAAACAGAGTTGGATCCCCTTATGATGGCAGAAGCGATCCAAGATAGCGCGCAGATGGTGTTTAAAATCTGGCAGATCGTGCTTGTTGTTCAGGTCGGCCAGAGATTGGTTAAGTTGATAGGTCAGATAGTTAAAAGCGACGGCAAGCAACAACAGGGACGCAATCACTATCGCCGTTAGCGAAAACTGATACGAAGAGGACAAAACATCAGACCTATCCGTCCCAGAGATAAATACCCATTGGTATGGGTTATCACTATCGAATACGGAGAGTTTAAATTGACCTTTGTAGTAATACTCATGCCGACCAAAACGCAAGCCGTTAGTGATCATTTCACTGATGCCCGCATGGTAGCTGACAGAAGGGGTGCCGATTCGTCGCGGATCTGGGTGAAAGACAAGTCTGCCGGTTGAGCTATCAACGACAAAGACGTACCCATCGGAAAGTGTTCTTAGGCCGCGCAGGCTTTGTGTGGTGTACTTGAGGTCAAACTCAATCCAGATTTCATTGAGGTTGTCTTGTTGGTATTTGACGGCAAACACCCATTGCTCTGGCTGCTTTTCGTAAACAGAAGAAACGGTAAATCTAGGGTCAACTTTATTCAGCGGACTCCACACCATAGTGGTGTTTTGCTCGGCCAGAGTTGGATTAAGTAACACCGAACGATATTGCCCAGTTTGATGATCGACGGTGATGATATCTAGGTAAGCAGGTGAATGCTCCAAGATGCGTTTTGCGGTTGAATCAAAGTCCTTGAGTGAATCGGTATCATTGAGGAGATAGAGTTTACTTGTTGCCGCTTCGACTTGAGAGGAAATAAGATGAAATGCGGTTTTTAAGTTGCCAAAAGATTGCTGATAGGCACTCTTTTCGGATTGATTGAGCTGATGATAAGCCGCATAAATCATCCCTAAAACAAGAAGAATGATATACGGTCTCAGCGTTCGAATAAGTATTTTTGGTAACGCCATGTGTGCCAACTGATTGATACGGAATATATAGTAATTATGCCCAGTATACTAAACGGTATTGGAAAGCACATCAATGCATATTAATCCAGTCTATAATTGCATGGCTTTATAAAATTGAGCGATATGTCACCATATCGCTCATTTTGTGTCTCTATTTTGAGTGGAAGATCGCTATGGACGCGGGGGCGACCAATACCTGTTTGTGATCGATCGATTGATGAAGATCATGTGAGTCGGTATTACAGATCATGGTCCATTCAGCGCTTTTTCTTTCTGGTAAGGTAAATCTGGCGGGTGCGTTGGTTTGGTTGATGCAGTAAAACAGCTCTGATCCCTCTTCGCCGATACCCAAGTGCAGAGCCATCGAGCTGAGTCGGTTCCAGTCTTCATGCTCCATAAACGAACCGTCGAGTCTGCGCCAGAATATTCGGTTGTCGTTGCGGTTTTCGCCGCTGAACGCACGAATAAAAGGCACCATATAATGCTGGCGAGCTTGGATCATCTCTGCGAGCCATTGTTTGAAACGCGTCTTCCGCTCATCCATCTGCCAGTCTAACCAACTCAGTTCATTGTCTTGGCAATAGGCGTTGTTGTTCCCTCGTTGCGTATGAGAAAGCACATCCGCGGTAAGAATATGTGGAATACCGAACGCAAACAGCAAACTGGCCATGAAGTTGCGTTTTTGCTTTTCACGTTTTTCAACGATGGTGAGGTTTTCCGTTGGGCCTTCTACGCCATAGTTGTCAGAGCGGTTGTCGCCGTGACCATCACGATTGTGCTCCCCATTGGCTTCATTATGTTTGTGCTTGTAAGAGACAAGATCTTGCATGCAGAAACCGTCATGGTAGGTGATGTAGTTGACCGTCAGTTTATAAGGCCAGTTCGCAGCACTGTACAAGTCACGTGAGCCCATAAGGCGTGTCGCAAACTCTTTGAGAAACCCTTGATCGCCGCGCCAGAAGCTACGGGTGATATCGCGCAGTCGATCGTTACACTCGTTCCAGCCGAATGGGAAGTTGCCGACTTGATAACCGTTGGGGCCAATATCCCAAGGTTCTGCAATCAGTTTAATTTGCTGTAATACCGGGTCTTGAGCCACAGCCTTGAAGAAACCTGCGTCTGGGCTAAAGTGCTCTCCATGACGGCCCAGTGTGGCCGCAAGATCGAAACGGAACCCATCAATCTGATATTCATTAACCCAGTATCGGAGCGTATCCATCACCAGATTCAAGCTCGGCTGATAAGAAAGATCGACGGTATTGCCACATCCGGTGTAGTTGGCGTAGTGCTCGCCGTGTTTCAGGTAGTAACGTTTGTCGAGCGCTTTTAGGTTGAATACCGGGCCATCACTGCCGCCTTCCGCCGTATGGTTGTAAACAACATCTAATATCACCTCAATGCCGTTGCGGTGCAGCTCGCGAATAGCGGTTTTTAGCTCGTTGACGGCATCTTTGTCGGCGTATCTTGGATCAGGCACCATAAACAAGTAGGGGTTGTAGCCCCAATAGTTAACCTTTTCCATCTTTAACAGGTGAGGCTCATGCATGCAGGCAGCCACTGGCAGCAGTTGGAGCGTGTTAATGTTTTGCTCTTTATAGAACTCAAGCATGGCGTCACTAACCAGTCCCAGATAGCGTCCTTGACACTCAATTGGCAAGTCTGGGTGGAGCTTAGTCAGCCCTTTGACGTGTGTTTCAAACAGCACCATCTCATCACGAGGACGGTTTGGTCGCTGAACCCCTTGCCAGTCAAACTCGTCGGAGACAACCACACAGCGCGCTAACTCAAAGCTCTTCTCTGAATTAAAAGGCAGCGTGTAATGCAAAGGTTTTGCCAGCGCTTTTGCGTACGGGTCTGAGATTAAATGCGGCTCGCCATTGTGCTCGACAATATAGCCATACTGAGCGCCAGGCAGAATGCCAGGTACAAAGGTGAATTTTATTCCCGCGTATTCGCCATCGAGTTGAAACGTTTTAAAGTCACCGGATTGGTCGAAGATAGCTAATTGAATCGAGTCTGCATCGGGCGCGTAAATAGAAAAATTACACCCGTGTTCATGGGGTGTTGCGCCTAACGGATATGGATGAGAGCACTGCATGATCATTACTTACAAATATTGTGTTCTATATAGCGAAACTTAAGTAAATAGTGTTGTAAGACATTGGTCAAGCGCCTTGGATAAAATTTGTAAATGTAATTTTATTTCAAATTTGTGGCGAATTTAATTCAATTAGTGAGCAAGTTGGCATTTTGTTCTAAGAATAGTTTCTCCTACGAGGTATCCTCCTCCTAGATAGTGTGATTTAGGGCACTAATATATCATACGGTTAGTTTTCTCCTCCTTTCTCATCCCCCCAAAATTAATTTATTTCGGATGAAGTCGACCCTCTACTCCCCCTGTAATCTGGCCACAGTTGAAACAAATGAGGACAAGGTTTCACTTGAAGCTGAGTTCTGTCTTACCTCTATTTTTCGCGACCTGTTGCTGCCTTTCAGGATGTATCGAAATACGAGGCATAAGAATAAGAAACCCTAAACGGAGTTATATAATGAAAAAAGTAAGCGTGTTAGCGGCTGCAGTGGCGACTGCCTTAACATCGGGATTTGTCATGGCTGAAACAGACGTTGCGTTAGACGTAACATCAGGCGATTCAGCGATGGAAGTGGAAGTAGCAAACCCAACAGAAGTGATTTCTGATGGCTGGGAAGTGCATGGTTACATGTCAGCAAACTTCCGCATGAAAGATGGCGAGACGATCGATTCTGAGTTCGGTAAGCCAGATTACCACAGTGCAGGTACTTCAGGTCAAAGCACAAACCAAGTCGAGTTCACAATCAAGAAACACACAGAGCACAACAACGGTGTTTGGTCTGATTTCGTTGTTCGTTCAGAGTTCGGTAACGGTAACTCATTCGCTTACTCCTCAGAGGGTAGCCAAAAAGCGAACGACAAAGCGCAATTTGAGATCAAAGAAGCGTACGTTGAGCTAGGTGGCATCTCTTTCTTGGGTGACGATTCGTCTATCTGGAGTGGTCACAGATACTTCAACCGTTCAGCGGGTCTGCTTTCTGGTGAATTCTGGAACCAATCTTCTGGTCTAGGTGCGGGTTTCCAAACCAAACTTGGCGGTAACACAGCAGGTTTCGCAGTGATTGCTGCAGACACTAATGATGACATCAATAACGGCACTAACAGCGACCGCGAAACAAACGTTGCGTACAACGCTTACTACCACGGCGTTCAAGCGCTTGGCGGCAGCTTCAACTTTGATGTGAAATACATCACTCGTGCGAACAAAACGGATCCTGCAGCAGACAACGGCGTTGGCGCAGCAATTACCTATAACCGCGACTACTACGGCTTTGATGGTTGGAGCCAAACAGGTATTGCTTACGGTTACGGCGCAGCAGCAAACCGCGGTGTGAACTTCGGTGCGTGGAGCGGTGACAACGGCTTTAGCGATGATTCAAACAGCATCTTCCTAACTTCTTACGGTGTTGCGAACCTGTCTGACTCTTGGCAGCTAGGTACAGAAGTTACAGCCTTCATCACTAACGAAATGTTCGGTCAAGAAGATTTGACTCGTATCCTTGTAGCAGCGCGTCCTTCTTACAAGATCAACGACAACCTACGCTTTGAAATGACAGGTAGTGTCTCTAAAGAAACAATTGCTGATGGCGCAGCATGGGGTCGTCAAGACGACAACATGTACTACATGCTAGAAGCCGCGCTTCCAGTAACGGTTAACGCAGACTACTTCGGTCGTCCACAAATCAAACCTTACGTGACTTACTACAACACTGAAGAAGAAAGTGCAGGTGGTATCGGTCTAGGTGGCACTGACGGCAAAGAAGTTATTGTCGGTATCCACACAGAAATCTGGTTCTAAGCCAGATAAACTGCAAGGCAGCCAATTGGCTGCCTTTTGTCATTTTAATAAAACAACCTTTAGTGAGAGATAATGATGAACAATAAACACTCTTTTTTAGCCGTTGTGCTAGGTGCTTTGCTAGCGGGTTGTGCATCGAATACCCCGATTGATAAACAAGTGGCTGCGCCAACCAACGCTGAAGTTTGTTGCAGTGACTACTCTAAGTTCCCATTCGCTCAACTGGGCGACAAAGAATCGCTTTCATTCGAAATTAATCCTTCTTCCCCAGTCGGACAATTTGCTGAAGGCAACAGTTATTTTGAAGCGTTCCGTTTTAGTGAGCGCTCTGGACAAGTGCAGGTAACGGTATCGAGTTTAATGATTGATGACTCGGTATTCTCGCCTCAAGTCCAACTTCTAGACAGCAATTTCAAGGTCGTAAAAACGTTGACCTTAGATGACTTCCAAGTGTTAGCGTCAAATGCGTTTACCCGCACTCGCTATGTCGCTAAGTTCCGAGCTAGCGCCGAGAAAACGCCTTATTTTGTTATTTATACGCCAGCCGACACCTTGGGTAAAAGCGTCAAAATTGACCACCCAGCGAAAGTTCGTGCGCAAGAATTTGGCGAAGTTATGCCGATGGTGACTGACCCTGTCTACACCTACCAATTGGGAGGGGATATTGAGCTAGAGGTAGAAACCCTGAAGCTGCGTCCATTCCGTGCTGCCGCGGCGAGTTCCGCTGTCGTGACCACGGAAAAAGCGGTCACAAAACCGGTGATTCAAGCGCAGCCAGACACGCAAACCTACTACTACAATGCGATTGAGACTGCGGTAGCATCGGGTGATATTCCCAAAGCATTAAGCCTGCTTGATGAAGCGAAAGCGCTCAATATCAAAGGTGCTCAGGAAGTGTTCGTCAAAGCGGTGAACGCAAAGTAAGCATCTAAACACTCATAATAAAAAAGAGCTCCTTGTTTGGAGCTCTTTTGCTATCTAGCGTTAGTATTTAGATGGCGTCTCTATCTTGCTGTAGCCCCTCAGTTTTTCGCTTGTTGAAGAGATAATCGCGCTCATTCAACGAAGCAAAACACGCTGAGTTGTCCGGAGACGCAAACGCGAGCTTTTCCAGTTCCCATCGGTACTCATTTTCTACCTGCTTCACGTTAGCGGGTGAAGAGATGTAAGTGCAGTTACCCGAGAGATCTAAGTGTATTGTGATAGGCGCAGACAAGTCGCTTGTTACCGCAATCACGCTGTCGCCAACGCGGAATTTGATATCAAGTTGAATATCCGCTTTCAATACCGCAGGGGTTAATTGGAAGCGGCATCCTTGTGCGTCTCGCTGATACTCAAATTGGAGTGCGTTGTTTTCTCCAAATGGCAGCTTTGCTTTAAAGCTCTGCCATTGCGACGGGATTTTGGGCGCAAGTTCGATCCTATTGGCGATGAGTTTTGGCTTAAAGCCCAGATAGTCTTGTTGAGCGTTGCGGGCGAACTCGGACACTGACCACGCTTGGGCATAGGTGCCCGTTTCAACCAGTTGCTGAGGATGAGTCTGAAAGGCATCTAAGTTTTCACTCATGGTGCCACGATGACCCTGCTGCAAAATCTGTTTGGCGAGGTTTTTACTCAGTTGATAAGCAAAGTCTTGTTGGTGGTAGCGGTTTAACGCTGAGACGGTAAACCCTGCATTCCACCCCCAAATGGTGCCATTATGGTAGGCGGCGTCTTTGTGATACTCGCTGCGATTGTCATGGTAAGGGTGAAAATCGGCATGTTGCTGGTTGAGCGAACAAATCCCCCAAGGGAACAGCAGGTTGTCGACGCAGTTTTTCACCATATGCTGGCCAATGCTAGGGGCGATAAGACTCTCTTGTTGTGGGATAGTCATCGCCATCAACTGATTCGGTCTGACACTGAAGTCAGGACGATCATTCTCTTCTAGACGATCGGCCAATTGCAGGTGTTTCTCATCCCAAAACTTATCGATAAAGCTTTGTTTGGCATGTTTGGCGAGCGCATTGACATGCTCGGCAAATGTTTGGTCGTTATTGAGAAGTGCGACTTGTTTTGCGACGTTGAGGCTTTCAAACCACAGGGCTTGGATGTCGTTGGCTTTTGGCCCTCGTGGCGACCACGGAATTTGGCCGTTGATCTTGGCGTCCATCCACGTATCCGGATGACGATGCTTCATCAAACCATCAGCATCAAAATAATGCGTCTCAACACCAGAAATGAAACGTTGAATGACAGGGTAAATCCGCTTGGCAAACGCTCTGTCGCCACTGTAGTTGATGTACTCAAGGATCTCTCGCATCATCCAAGGCGTACCGTCAGTGGTGTTGTAGATGATATTGGTTTTGCTGGTAACTCGGTTTGGGATGCGACCATAGTTGACAGATTGAGTGTCCAACTGTTGCATTGAGGCAAAGTTTTCGATGATGGATTTTGCTTCCTCAAACTCGCCATTGACTAAGCTTGTGCCAGAGAGCGCGATGAAGGTGTCTCTTCCCCAACAATCTTTAAACCAAGGCAAACCCGCCCATATACCTGTGCCAAACTCATGGCTGACGAAGACACGACTCGACAAACGAGCCCACATCACGGCGCGGTTGTATTCAAGGTCGTCTGTCCAAAGATAGTTGTGGGTGAGAAACTGGTAGATTTTCGTTTTATGCTGTTGAAGCGCATTGTGCTGGGCCGCTTGGCGGCAATGTTCAATCGCTTTAGCTTTGCTGTGTTCAAAACAGAGATACGCCGTGAGTTCAACGCTTGGTTGAACGCTGCTGATCATGATCTGGCAGTGTGAACCAGACAGGAATAAGTGCTGTTCCAGCTCTGGGAACTGCGTTGATGACACTTCCTCGATGGTTACAGGTTGATTGGCACTGATGGCGATGAATCTTGGGCTACCTTCTGGGCAAAGTTCGGCGTTGATCGCTAACACGATCACATCGCCCTCTATTTCCACGCTGACATCATTCACGCCAACATTGAGCTCTGGAAGTACGCTCAACGGTTTTGCTTCGTTTGTGCTGACAGTGAGCGACGCCATTCGCTGCGCTTGGTGAAGGCTGAGTAAGTCTTTAGCGTTGTGGAACTGGTGCTCTATTCCAAAAGGAAGCAGGCGTGCTTTGAGCGCGGAAGGTTTTATATTGAGCTCGCCATCGACCCAAGAGGCGAAACCGCCTAAGTACCAACCTTGATGATGACGATAGCGACCCGCAGAGACAAATTGGTGAGTTCGCCCTTCGTAGTAGCCATCGACGTTGTCGCCGAAGACGAACGGAAAACTGTCATCGTTTTCAATCGCAAGCGCATCGAAAAGAGTGGAGGGTTCAAGGGCGCCCTCTGCACAGAGGATTTCGGATGCCGGTGCGCTCACACTGTTTAGTCGAGCACAAAGGCGATCGCGTTTAGATAGGGTCTGCTGGTTGTCTCCACCCGTTTGGATGGTCAGACTTGGCGCGTCATCGGATAGGTCAAGCAGAAGGGTAAATCGACCTGTGGCGCTTGGCGTAAATAGCAAGTCATTACCAATGCCGTGAGTCGTGAGAAGCGGTGTCGTTTGGTTTAACTCGACGGTGGTAGGGTCTATCTCATGGCCAGAAAGAGTCCACTGCTCAGAGCCATCCATATCGGTAATTTTGAAGCGATGTTGGTCTGCCGAGAAGACCACGCACGCTGAATATTGTTCAGCTGACAGTTGGGTGAAAGGTGTGTCTAACCCCCAACCGTTGAAAGTCCCTTTTAGATATAAATTGGGTAGGTTGTTCATGTTATTTTCTCAAACTCGCTTGTGTAATGCGCCATAGAATAAGAGCGCGTGTTGTGCTCCAACTTGTTGTTTCATCCCTTTTGGGCACTCGCTTAATGACGTCACAAAATGATTGATGGAATAGGTCTAATTTTAGTTGCGCAGTGGCGGAGATTGAAATTGATTAGCGTGTTAGTGGTATAGGCAAAGGCTATATCAGAGAGCTTGTCGGTGCGCTTTGCGCTGAATTGACTAATTTGGTTGTTGAATAAGATTTTATTTTTGTGAACTTAATCTGTGAGGCTTATGGAATCAGGGAGGCATAGCGCCTCCCTGTATGGTGGTTTATCTTAAGCGTGATTTTCTATATCACGACATCTTCGCTATCGTGATTTCTTTGCTCAAGATGTTAAAGCTCACTCGATAGGAGCCGGTCTCTTTTGGTGTGAAGCTGATATTGCCGTCACCGCCAATTGGCAGGGAGTTTGTTGCAGGGATAACATCGGCAGCGCCATGTTCACATTCTCCCCAACCTCCACAGGTAAACTTAAACTCGACGGTTTCACCGCTTGGCAACTCACCCGTTTCAAACGTGACGGTATTGTTGTCACCTGACACCATCATCTGCGCGCCATCATGGCCCCAGCCACCCGAGATGCTGCCAGGAATGTACCAAGTCCTACCTTCGTAACTTTCGACCAATTTAGCATCCAGGACGACTGGCTTCTCAGGGTCGGACGCATCGAGCGAGAGCTCATACATACCGAGTTCGGTGAAGGTGGCAACGCAGTTGTCTGAGCCCGATGCACCACAGCCCCAAGCCGTATCCCAATTGCCTGCTGTAAATTTGTATTCACTCGATTCAGATAAACCGACTCGCGCTGTATACAGTCCTTGATTAGCGTAAGTCGCTTTGGTGATATGGCTCCAGCCGTTAAATGCGCCCGCGACATGCACCGCTTTAAACGGAGGCAAATCATCGGATTTTTCGCTGACAGGTAAACCTAACCCACGTACGTCACCACGAGGTTGAATGAATACCGCAACTGACCAAGAAGGGACCTTGAACTGGCCATCAGCAAAGGTCGCGCCGTTTGCAATCCCATTTGCATCTTGAGCAAGCTCGAAGCCAGCCAGGTCAATCTTCTTGCTTTGATGATCGAAGAAGTCCCCAATCGTTTGATTGTCAGGGCTGGCATTGATCACCACAACCACGGCATCGAGTTTTTCATCAAGATCGGTCGATTGCGTTGAGCCATTGTCGATGGTCATGACGATCAATCCCGGTGTTTGATCTTTACCCGTGTTTCGGAAATCAACGCGATTAAAGATCTCTTGTGCGCTCGGAAGCGTCATCAATGGCGTTGATGTTCTGAGTTTGAGCATTGCCTTGTAGTTTTCAAACATGGTATCGATGTTTGACGGCGTTGCTTGAGAGTGAACATCCGAGGTTGCACGCTCGATCTGCTCGTAGTTACTCAGATCTTTGTCTTTTGTTGGTAGCCCTTTGTCCCAGTTTTGCGCTTGGCGCGTGAAGTCCACGACGTTATACCAGTCACCATAGTCATAGGAGTCGCGCTGCATTGACTTAGAACGCAGTAATTCACCGCCCATGTGGTTAAATGGCATCGCTTGACCTAGCAGAACCGTAGCAATGCCCACGGTTTGCATTTTGGTACGCTCCTCTGAGGCGGCTTCTTGCGGAGCCTTGTACATGTTGATGTCCCAGAACGTCTGGTTGTCATGCTTTGACACGTAGTTTTGGATTTCCCAAGGTTGTTCTGCGTACCCAGCCGCTTGACCGTTGTAATCGACATCTTTGCCCAAGATGGTTGTGCCAGTGTGGTCAATCATCTTGAACTGTTTGAGGTTGCCAGCCATGCCAAGGCGAGTCAGATCGATTTGCTCAAGTGCGCGCGTCATTTCCGCTTCGCTCACTGAACCATCAGACTGCTTGTTCATTTCGTTAGGCTGAACGCCTGCACCTGTGGCAAAACCTTGCGTTTTACGCAGTGCGTCACCGCTGTCGAATGGGCTACCGCCGCGTACTGCATCACGCAGACGATCGGAAAATGATCCAATGCCTGTGCCGCCAAGGTTTGGCTGTGTGGCTTGAACAAAACGTTTGTTGTTTTGCACTTCGCCAAAGTTCCAGCCCTCACCATAGAAGTACACTTCTGGGTTTGCTTCACGAGCGGCACTCAAGGTACCTTGAATTTGCGCCAGTGGGTGGTGGCCCATCAGATCCCAGCGGAATGCGTCAATTTTGTACGCCTCTACCCAGGTTTTGACTGAGTCATCGATCAACTTGGCGAACATCGCGTGCTCTGGCGCTGTGTTCTCACAACAGGTTGATGTTTCAACATTGCCTGTATCTGGGCTTAGGCGGTGATAGTAGAGCGGAACCACTTTATCAAGAACCGATTTATCGTTTAGTCCTGATGCGTTTGTATGGTTGTACACTACGTCGACCACGACATTCATACCAATGTCTTGCTTAACCGATTGAACCATCTGGCGGAATTCGAGAATGCGTTGGCTGCCTTCAGCGTCGGTCGCGTATGAACCTTCTGGAACGGTGTAGTGGAACGGGTCGTAGCCCCAGTTGTAACTGTCGACGGAACGCACATAGTCGTTCAGCCTTTGCACCACTGGGTTTTGTAGTCTGTCATCGGGCAAGATGGTCTCGAACACCTCTGCGATGGTTTGGTCACCTGAGCAGTATTGGCTGAACTCTGCGTCACTTTTCACTGCGGTATTGAGGTCACACAGCTTACTAAATGGCTGATCAATGTTGGCGACTTTATCTGGATCTTCATTGATGGTGGCAATGTCAAACACTGGCATCAAATGAAGGTGTGTCATGCCCGCTTCACTGAGCTCTTTGAGGTGGTTCACAGGCGCGGTGCCATTTTCAGTGAAGGCCAGATATTTACCGCGGTGATTCGGCTCAGTACTGTTATCAAGAGCTGAAAAATCACGAACATGAGATTCGTAAATCACCATATCGGATAAGCTGCCGTCGCTTTCAAGCTGAGAGTGAGGTGCCGATAGAGCGTCCCAACCCGCTGGTTTTAGCGCGTCGTCATCAAGGTCGATTGCTTGGCTGTAAATGGAGTTCATCGACAAGCTGACTGAGTATGGGTCAGTCACTTCATATTCCGCGGCTTTTTGTCCTCTTGGCTGGAATACTTTCATCGCGTAACGGTAGAATTTGCCATCCACCGTCTCTTTATCGAGTTCTACGCTCCAACTGCCCGATTCGCTATCTTCTTCCAGTTCATGGGTGCCCGCGACCGATTTGTCTGCGTTATACACCACGAGTTTGACTTCTTGAGCGGTCGGTGCCCAAAGACGGAAGGTGACGCCGTTGTCGCCATAGATTGGACCATACTCAAGCTCTGTCGCTTCTTCGGCGAAAATAGCATCCAACGCGCCGGCGTATTGCACCGCGGTTGAGGCGCGAAGCTCTCCAAAGCTCTCACCTTGAACATCATTTGAAGCAATGGCAATAAGGCTTGATTTAAGCAGCTCGTTCAACGCCACGTTAGGCAGCTCAAATGCTGGATAGTCAGCTAAATGTGGGAATTTCGACTTTTGTGCGTCACTCAGTTTGGTGGCTTTGAGTTTCAGTGACGAGCCACTTACAACGCCATCTTGCCCCACTTTATATTGACCATCTTTGGAGAACATCAGCTGAACCAAGTCGGCATTGTTTGCTGCTTTCCAAACCAAGGTTTCATCATCAAGCAAAATGGCGCCAATGGTGTCGATGGTAAACTCGCTAGATGGGCCATCAGTGGTGTAGGCTTCAAGTCGGCTGGCGTAAGCACGCGTTTTTCCTGACATATAGGTTGCGCTAGGGTTGTCGGCCTTACCTGAAATATCGACTTTTAAATCAGCGTTGATCACCTTGTCTTTGTTGCTATTGCGGATGATGACGTTGAAACACTGCGTCGCATCCTCTGTGACAGGAATGTACCAGACTGGGCCAAACTCATCGGCATCATTTGGGGTGATGGTGACATCGTCCCAGCCATCGTTAAATCCATTTGGATCGCCCGCATTACAATCGGCGTTGTTCCAAAGGTGAAGGTTGAATTTACCGTAACCTAACTTATCTGCGCCTTCTTCGTTGTAATCGCCAAGTGGGTCATAAAACTGAATGGCAAAGTGGCCACTTGGTGGATTGGCTAGCTCAGTTGGCGCCTCGACTTGTTTCAGTTTTACATCTGTGCCTGATTGATCGAAACCAATAGAGGTAAGGTAAGTGTCGGTGCGCGAGCCTTGGATTACTTCACCTTTCGTTGTTACTCCTAAGCTGCTGCCGCTGGTGGCATCTAAAGTAACGCTCGCCAGTGTTTCTTCCCCTTTGGCAATTGTGCACGCGCCAAGAGTGCTGGATTTCGGTAGCACCCAGTATGGGCCAAATTTGTCGCTGCCTTTTGCGTTGTACTCATCGTTTCCGCAGGTAAGCTGCCAGTTTTCGCCAAGTGATAGAGAGCGCGCACTGTTGCTCGTAGTTTCTGCAATGTAACTGACCATGATTTCATCAGCCGCAACGGTAGGTTCTGTTGGCATATCGCTTGGTGAGATGACGACTTTGTTGTCGAGAATTTCGGTCACGGGTTTGGTATCGGAGCTGTTGTCATTACAGGCCATTAGCACGCTGGCCGACAAGATAGGTATCAGCGCTTTGGCAAGCGGAGATAATTTAAGAGTGTTCATTATTTTTGTTTCCATACGTAGGTTATTGGACGCAGAAAATCATAGAGTTAGCAAAAGTCAGCACGCTGTGAGTTGAATAATCAAAGTTAATTTTGTTCGATAAATAATTGATGGTTTAAATGAAAGTCACGTTGTGTAGGGGAATTTTTGTACGACACAGTGTGCTTGGTCACGTTGAACTAAGCGGTGGATGAGAAGCTGAGGAGGAGCTCGGTCGCGAAAGGATGAGGCTCTCAGCCTAAAATGTGTGACCGAGTAGGTCTAAAATCATGAGGATAATTCTAGCGGTAAAAAATGCATGAACCGAGGCCACGTTGATGTCGGTTTTGACGAGGATTTGAGCTAAGTGACGAATGAGTAAATAATGAGCATTAGATCCTGTTTTTGCTCTATCAGTCGTTTCATTGTACCGAGATTGAATTAAAATCATGCGCTTATGTAAACGTTCAGGGAAGACATTATGTATTCGGTAAAGCTTGGCGATGAATTGATTCGTCCATCAAAAGTACTCTGTATTGGGCGCAACTATTTAGAGCATATCCATGAGTTAGACAACGCCATTCCCGACGAAATGGTGGTGTTTAATAAACCCTCCACTTCCATAACATCTGTGTTGAACTCCTATCATCACGAGCGTTTGCACTACGAAGCGGAAATCTGCTTTTTGATCAAAGATGGCAAGTATCAAGCGGTTGGCCTTGGTCTTGATCTCACCAAACGTGCGCTGCAAGGACAGCTCAAGGGTAAGGGCTTACCGTGGGAGCGCGCGAAGGCGTTTGATGGTTCTGCGGTGTTCAGTCGCTTTATTCCTGTTGCGGGGCTGGAGATGGACTCGCTTGAGATAGAACTGTTTATCAACTGCGTTCGAGTACAAAAAGGCGACGTATCGCAAATGATCTATTCACCGAGAGTGATTCTCAATGAGCTTAAATCCTACACGATGCTGTGTGATGGCGATGTTGTGATGACAGGAACGCCCAAAGGAGTAGGAGAAGTCCATAGCGGAGACGTCTTTCTTGCCCGCTTGAAGTCGCGCGAATCCACCTTAATTGAGATTGAATGGGTCGCGCAGTAATCAATCGGACGTAGGGCTTTACATTCACCCAAGGTTAAGGTTTAACCTCTGATTGTAGACAACAATCAGAGGTTTTTTATGGGCTGTTGTAACCAATCTCCACGCGGTGGAACGTCTCAATTGGGCGTGCTGGTTAAGGTGACGTTAATCATTGCCATCGCTCTGCTGCTTATCGCTGCTCTTTTTGGCTAGAGCAGTTTTAACGCTAAGAAAATCACCATGCTGACAATGGTCGTCAACAGAACGTTACCGGTTTTCCAAGCAATGATGGCAGCAATCACAGCACCGATTAAATAAGGGTTACTGTGTGAAAGCCAAAGTTCGTTTTCCGGCATAAATACGATGGGTGCCCAAATTGCGGTCAGCACGGCGGGGCTCGAGTAACTCAGTAGACGCTGCGCTTGTGGGTTTAGTCTGAGAGGCAGTTTCGGCTCCAAAAACAGGTAGCGGCTAACAAAAACCAGTAGCGTCATGGCCAAAATTGAGAGCATTACCATTACTTGCCTCCTTTAAGTGTTTCCGCGACATACCCTGCGAGCATGCCACCAATGCTGGCGATCATGAGTCCTGACTCGACGTTTAAGTAGCTACATAAGACGGACAGCGTCAACGAAACCAATACGGCAATCAGAATAGGGGCATTTTTAACGTTGGGGATGACGATGGCGATAAAGGTCGCAGCAACGGCGAACTCTAATCCTAACTCGTTCATCGCGGGGATATAACTGCCCGCCACAATGCCGACCAGTGTGGCAAGGTTCCAACACAAATAGAAACTTAATCCTGCCCCTAGCGCATACCATCGATTAAATTGCTTATCAGACTGTTGGCCACAAATTGCAAACAATTCATCGGTAAGCAAAAAACCTAACGCCAATCGCCATTTTAACGGCAGCGGGCTCACTTTTGAGCGCATGGATACGCTGTAAAGTAGATGGCGAGAGGTGATAAAGAAGGTCGCCAATAGCATGGTTGCGAGGGATGCCCCTGCCTTAAGCATACCCGTGGCAACAAGTTGCGCTGAGCCTGCGAACAAAATGGCTGAAAGCGCTTGGCTTTCCCACACGGTTAATCCCGCTTCAATGGCAAACGAACCCGCCAATAGGCCCCAAGGGATGACGGCAATGCTCAAAGGAACCATTGCGAGTGTACCGTGCATAAACAGCTTGCCATTGCTGGCTTTATCAATTGAAGTCAAACTTATACTACTCATCATTATTGGCTATCGCCTCTGCTTGTTGGAGTGAGTCACCATTACGTCACAAGCCGCGAGGATAAAATTGTACAAAATTGCGCTTATTTGCCGCTCACGTATTGCTTCGGAGTAACGCCTAGAGCGCGCTTAAAGTGTCGGTGGAGATGGCTTTGATCATGAAAACCACACTCTTGCGCGACGTCAGAGATACGTACGCCTTGGCGCAGAAGTCGTTTCGCTACCCGCAGCCGAGATTGAATCTGATAGGCGTGCGGTGGCAAGCCGAACTCTTTTTGAAAGCTGCGCGCGAGATAGTAAGGGCTGAGCCCCGCCAGTTTAGAGAGATCTTCAAGGCTAACATCGGCTTGCGGAAAGTCATCGAGAAACTCTTTGACGAGCAGTAATTGACGTTGGCTTCGCGTCGTGGGCTCCCACATCGCGCGAGTTTTACTGTGTTTCGCGGCCAGTTTCACCAAAGTGCCGTAGACCAAGGTTTCGCGAAGTAGGCGATTGTCTGATTGTGCCAAGGTATCGAACACAAGTCTTAACTGCTGAGCGAGTTCAGGATCGTAGACGACAGGCTCAGGAAAGTAGGGGACAGACGACGCTCGATTGAGCCCGTCGGTCATTTGAGCAAACTGCTCTGGCAGAGGATACATCGCTTTGTATTCCCATCCGCCCTCGGTGGCGGTTTGACCGTTGTGCACTTCATCAGCGTTGACCAAAATAATACTGTCTTGCGGCGCGATATGATTGCCGCCAGTGCGATAGAAGCGCTGCGCCCCTTTTTCAATGACACCGATGGTATAGCCTTCGTGGCTGTGTCGAGAAAAGTTCTGGTTTGTGTACTTGGCGTCTAGCAGTTCAAGGCCCCCCAGTTCACTGGCGAGCTGAAAATGAGCCGACTCTTTTCCCTTTTGCGCTGTCATTCATCATCCCTATTGATTGTGATGCGGACAGTTTAGCCTATCGATATTTGGAACTTTTGTACAAAATTGCTTTTTGCTCACTAAGAATAATATAACTAAGTGAATTTCATTGTGCTGAAATTAAGTAAATAAGTTATATGTTTACTATGGATGGGGAGTTAATGTTGGTATAAAATTCCGCGCTTTGCTGTCTATGTAATACTAAAAAATGATCGATATTTCTGTGCTGCCGGTGTATCTCACGGCTGTTGTTGCACTTTTACTGCTTCCTGGTCCCGACATGCTGTTGATTGCGAGCTCCAGTATGAGCTACGGACGCAAGGTGGGCGTGTTTGCCAGTTTGGGCAATGCGACCTCGGGCATTATTCTGACCTTGTTAGCCGCCTTGGGGGTATCAGCATTAATTGCGATGAGTCCTATTGCCCTTAAGGCGCTTCACCTTTTAGGTGGTGCGTATCTGCTTAAAATGGGCTGGGATTGTTTGCGTGCAAGCGCCGCAGACGCACCAGAGCTAAATGGCGAACGCACAATGGCGACCACGTTTTATCAACGCGCCTTGGTGAGTAATTTGCTCAACCCGAAGGCTTTGGTGTTCTTTGTTATGTTCCTGCCTCAGTTCGTTTCGAGCAACATCTCAGCCACATCTGGGGAGCAGATGCTTGCGTTAGGGCTGCTGCTTAACGTGCTTGGACTCGCATTTAACTTGTTGTTGGTCGCGTTAGTAGGAACGCTAGGTAAACCTCTGTTAGAAAACGCAAAGTTTCGTACCTATCAACACAAATTTATGGGCGCAATCTTTGTTCTTCTCGCCATTTGGATGTTAAGCTCATTTGCGAGCTAACGATCAGTTATCCCTAACAAAAGGTCGGCAGTTGCCGGCCTTTTTGCTATCTAAAGGAAGGAATCTTATGCACGTGCATTTCATGTTCAACCCGCCGAAAAATATCAAAGAACGCATTTATGAAGGTTTGAAAGCGTTTAACCTAAAGCACTTTCCGGATGAGGACATTCAATCGCTGGCGTGCATTGCTGAAGATGAAGAAGGGCGTTTTCTCGGTGGCCTGACGGGTGAGATTTTCACCAATACGCTTTTTGTCGAGTTTTTATGGCTCGATGACCAGCACCGCTCTGTGGGAATGGGACGTAAATTAATGGAAACTCTAGAAGAGCAAGCGAAAGCACACGGCGTGACTCATCTTTATTTAGATACCTATACGTTTCAGGCGCCAGGCTTTTATGCCAAGTTAGGTTTTAAAGAAGTCGGGCGCTACACCGGTTTTCCGACCGCAGGGGTCGACAAGATTTTCCTTCAAAAGCAGATTGCTGTTGCATAGTTGAGAGCGTATAGAGCCAAGTCGATACCATTACAGTCGCTTACACTGCAACCAAAGTCACGTAAGAGCAAAACCCGATAAACTCAGCTTATCGGGTTTTTAGTTTATAGCGCTTGCTCAGTTAGATGCGTGGCGAGTGTGTCACCGATGTATTCAGACTTAAACCAGCCATTTTGTTGCAGCATTGGAATCAGTGACTCAAAGAAGAGTCGCATCGATTCTTTTGACCCACCCGGAACTGCGATAAATCCGTCAGCAGCGCCTTGTTCCAAGCGTTGGACGATGTCGTCATACGCTTGCTGTACTGTACCAATAATCAACCAGTGAGAAGAGCCGATCACTTCGGGCCTTGCCAGTAGTTGGCGCAGCGTAGGCGATTCGCGCTGGATATAGGTAAGGAGTAAGTCGGTATGGGTTTGGCTATATGGGATAAATCCTTTTGCAAGTGAGTTAACTTCTACTACGTCATCAAGGTTGTGGTTGGAAAAATCGATTCCCAACGCTTTGTGCAAATGTGCAAAATGCTTGGCAGGGTCAATCGCTTTGTGCGTCTCAGTAAACAAGTCGTGCGCTTCTTGCTCTGACTTCGCTAAATAGAGAGCCACTCCCGGAAGCACCTTGAGCGCTGAGGGTGAACGCCCAATTTGCTGACAACGCGAAGCAAGATCTTGTTTGAGCGCAATGCCTGATTCTATATCGGGCGTGGCTGCAA
The DNA here is from genome assembly GCF_053643215.1 of Vibrio sp. NH-7. NCBI lineage: Bacteria > Pseudomonadati > Pseudomonadota > Gammaproteobacteria > Vibrionales > Vibrionaceae > Vibrio > Vibrio sp. NH-7. The sequence continues at coordinate 311,267 of NZ_CM132188.1, forward strand.
ACATCACGTCGGCGACGTGCGCTGCAAAGTTTCTTCCCGCATCGGAAGCGCCCGCTTGGAAGAATGGCATTCGCCCAGATGGGAGGGTGGGAATGTTCAATGGTCCAAGGACATCAAAGAACTCGCCGTGGTGGTGAATTTCTTCAATGTCGTCTACGTTAGCGAACTGCCCACTGGCTCTATCCGCTTTGATTGCTGTGTGCGGGTAGCTTTGCCACAGTCGGTTTACCACCTCAACAAACTCGTGCGCTTTGGCGTAGCGCTGCTGCGAAGAAGGCATGGTCTCTACGCCGAAGTTTTCATTCCCGCCTAACGCGGTCACAATATTCCAACCTGCACGACCTTTGGTTAACCAGTTCAATGATTGCAACTGACGCGCGGCAATGTAGGGCGGAGTAAAAGTGGTGGATACTGTCGAAACCAGACCGATACGACGGGTATGTGACGCCATGGCCGCGATCAGCGTTGTTGGATCGAAACCCGTAAATCCCACTTCATGGGCGAGGGCTTCCTTCGCCAGAAACAAGGTGTCGGGCGCGAAAAGGAAATCGAGTTTGGCTTCTTCCGCTTGCTGCGCGAGAGCGACATAGTGTTTTAAATCAAATAAGTGCTCGACATCACTTTCTTCTCGTCGCCACGCAGAGCGGGTCAACCAACTCATTGCGAGCGCCATGCCGATGACAATAGGTTTGCGGTCACTCATAGCTTATCCCTCGTGTGTTGCGTCAATCAGTTGTTTGACTTCTTTAAGCATACGCTCTGTTGCGACCACACCGCCCATTGCCAGATACCAAGCGTTCATATCAACGTATAGGATGTTGTCGTTTTTGTATGACAGGGTGGCTTCAATCAGAGGGTTGCTGAACTCCTCTTTCGTGCGGCTAGAGAATTGGTTTCGTAGTTTATCCGCGTCAAGGATGATGAGATGTTCTGGGTTGACCTTATTGATGAACTCGAACGAAATGGCGTCTCCGTGTCGTTTTGTTTTCAGTCCCGGTGCCGCTTGAGCGAAACCAAAATCCATGTATATCGATGAGCCAAAGCGAGAATCTTCGGAAAAAGCCGTTACCACACCGCCTGCACTCATCACTGTGAGTGCGCTTGATGGGTGAGTTTGGGTGAACTGGTGAATGGCTTTGAACTCCTTATCCAAACGCTGAATCGTCGTTTCTACACGGTCTGAAATTTCGAAAATAGCCGCTAGATTACGCCATTGCTGCTGAGTGCTTTCCCAGTAACTGCCCGTTTCTGAGGGAGAAATGACGATGGTCGGCGCGATCTTTGATAAATCTTTATAGCCTTTTGCAGCTCGAGGTCCAATAAAGATGACGTCGGGTTTGAGCGTATAAATGCCTTCAAAGTCAGGTTCGAAAATTGTCCCTGCTGAGGCGTAAGGCGCTTGAGTGTACTTCTCGAGGTACTCTGGAAGATAGTCTTGAGAAGTGGCGATAGGGTTAATGCCAAAGGCCGTCAACATATCGAGAGCGCCCACACCAAGAACAACTACTCGTTGCGGGTTCTTCTCTAAGGTGGTTTCGCCAAGTGCGTGTGTGATCGTCACTGATGTTGCGTGTGCTGGCATCGCCCAGCTTAGTGTAAGAGTAAGAAGTGTGGTGAGAAATTTCATTACGACTACCATGTCAAAAAGCGAAGCCACTAGGGCTTCGCATTGAAGTTAGAAGAAGAGTTCAAGGTTTGCGCCAATCGTACGAGGAGCTTGTCTGATTGGCTGGTCAACTGCCGTATGGTGGCTAACTAACGTTCGTTTATCAGAGTCAAACAGGTTCGTGGCGTAAAGGCTGGCTCGACCATTTTCAAACAAGTAGGAGAGCTGCATATTGGCTGTCCAATACGGTTTGATCTCTTGGTCGTCACTGTTCTTCAAATCGGAGTAGTATTTGCCTGTGTACTGCGCGTTGCCTGAGATTTCGAAATTGTCGGTAATCGCATACAAGGCGCCCATGTTTGCGGTCAGTGCAGGAGCGCGAGGCAGCTCTTTGTTGTCACCACCTGCGGCCTTGGTTTGTTTATAGCGAGTCTTTAATAAACCTAAGTTGGTAAACAGCTCCAATTGGTAGCTTGGCAACCAACGTGCGCCGAGCTCAGCACCGTAGGTGGAGGCTGAATCTAGGTTTTGAATTGCAACATAGCCGTCAGCAAGGTTTTGTTGAATCTGCATGTCTTCGTAGTCGTTGTAGAATACGTTAGACGTCAGCTCGATTTTTCCATCGTTTAAGCCGTGGCGAGTGTAGAGCTCATAGTTCCAGACACTTTCCGTTTCAAAGGCGTAAGGTTTCATTGGTCCTTGACGTTCAGAGTGGAAACTTACACCAGCACCGCCATTGTTATAACCTTTGGCAACGTTGAAACCATAGGTTTGACGGGAATCCGGTCTAAAGGCGATATCAAACTTTGGCAAGAACACGGTTTCGGTTTCATCATAATCCAGCTTGAGCATGTCAACTTCACGTTGCTTGTTCTCGCGCTCAAATCGACCTGCAAGTGTCACTTCGACCTCGGGAATAATCGCATAGGTTGCTTCCGCAAAAGCAGATTTGGTCTCGGATTTGCCGTCCATAGGGCTTTCTCCGCGCACATTGGTGAACAGATCATCTTGCTTTGAGCGATAGTAACGCGCACCAAATAGCGCGGTGAGTCGATTGTCTGCGGCGTGGTAACGCAGTAAAGGCTCGATGTGCATTTCTGTGCCTTCGGTGATGAAGTCAGCACGCCACCCCTCAGGATCAGTGATGCGCTCCGCTTTCGATTGACTGTAGACGACGCTGTTTTCAAACGTCCAAGCATCGGCGAACTGCCAGTCGATATCCCAAATGACATTGCGTGATTCTGTTTCATACACCGGACGTTTTGCCGGGAAAGAAGCGCCGATTTCATTCTCGGATTGTGGGGCATGGGTGTCGCTAGAATCAAAAGTCAGCATGGTTTTAAAATCGGCGATGGCACTTGGCTCTAACAACAGTTTTGCTCGCGCGGTAGTGGTCCGAAACTCGCGACTGTCTCCGGCAGGATTGTAGCTTTCTAGATCCAAGTGACTATTGCGACTTTGATGATCAACGCTGAGGCGAAATGCCAGTTGGTCGCTGATTATCGGTGCATTGATCATTGCTGAGGTTTGCGTGTAGTCATGCTGACCGTATCCCGCGCGTGCTTTGACCTCAAAATCGTGGCTTGGGTCCATGGTTTTGATCACAATCGCACCCGCAGAGGCATTCTGGCCTTGAATGTAACTTTGCGGGCCAAGGTGGACCTCGACTTGGTCTACATCCCAGAGCGAACGTGGACCAAAGGCGATTTCAGAGTAGGTGAGTGAGCGCCCGTCAATGGATAGATTCAATCGAGTTGATGTGCCAGCAAAGCTCGCCAATGCGCCCACTGAAGGGCCGGAGCCATCAATACCACGTACAGAAGGCATACTGTTTCCGACACCAGAGTCAACAACGTTGGGCGCGAGCGTGATCAGGTCAGCGACTTCAGTGGCCCCCGGTGTCGATTCGATGGTCGATTCGTCGAATACTTTTACGCTGGAGGCGGTCTCATAAATGCTGCGCTCCGTTTTCTCACCGATCACCACGATGGTGTCGAGTGTGGTGACTGAATCGGAAGCCTGGTCATGTTGTCCGGTGTTCGCGCTTAGCCAAGGGCTGACTAAGGCTGCAGCAATACAAGTGGCAAGTTTTGTGGTTTGGGGCTTAGATTGCAAAATGGCAGTTACATGGTTGCGTATGAAGGCCACACCCTATCTCCTTATAGATTAACGAACGGCAAAAAACGTGATGTTACGATGAGCACGTTGTTCACCGCTTAACTTCGACGGGGATTTAATCGTTGAATTAGAAAAGATGCAAATGAGAATTGTTATTATTTAATCTTAATCGCTTATGAAAAACAGGCACCATGACGGCTTAAGGAGAAAAGCGCCTTTGGTTTCGCGGGTTGGCAAGGGATTTACCGTTATATACAGGATGGCATGCATTTTTTGGTTTAAGAAATGTTAATAGAATCTTACAAACGAAGCGGGTGGATCTTGAGGACATCACTAGCACTTATCGGTGTAACTCTATGATAATGGGGCCAACAAATGACCAGTGCCCTGAATCAAGCTATCCCATAACCTTGCTATGGATGGTGCCAAGCACGTGTAATAACCAGAGAAAAGTGATGAGAGACCGAATTCAATCAACCTCCGCCTACCTGATGCTGTTTGCATTGACGATGTTAAGCGCTTTACTGAGCTTCTCAGTTCAGGCAAGTGTCGAAACTGGCTGGATGAGCAGCCCAGAACATCCTCCAGTGCGTACTCGGTTTGTGATCACAGGACAGGTCGATGAAACCAAACAACAGGTTGAGGGATTTCTTGAAGTTGAGCTGAGTGATGGTTGGAAAACCTACTGGCGCAGTCCTGCTGAAGGAGGTGTTGCTCCCAGTATTGATTGGCATGATTCAGAAAACTTAGGCAACGTTGATTGGCATTGGCCTTACCCTCAGCAATTTGATCTACTTGGCATCCATACCCTGGGTTACCAAGGGGACACCGTGCTCCCGATGACCTTGACGATTGAGGATTGGTCGCAGCCCGTTGACCTAAAGGCGACTCTACGACTCTCTTCCTGCACCACCATTTGTGTATTGACCGACTATCCATTCGAGCTTTCATTTCGCCCAGAACAACTCACTTTGTCCGAAGACGCGGTGTATCAGTACGCGCAAGCCATCAGCAGGGTACCTAAAGCCTCTCCTTTGATTCAAAGCACTCAAGCCACTTGGGACCGAGATCAGCAGCGATTGGAAGTTCGAGTTGCCAAGTCGTTAGGTTGGCATCTGCCTGAGATGGTCGTCGATGGGGCGACTGAGTCATCTCAAGAGTACGGATTTAAACCTCTTGGTTTGGTTGTCGAGGAGAATATGGCCGTTGCAACCTTTGCGGTAAAAAGCTGGTTGGGGGAGGTACATCTTGATGGTCGCGAGTTACGTATCTCCATTAAAGACGAGCATTTTTTAGCCGAGCAGTCGGTCATCGCAAGGAGCGGGCGGGTTGAACAAAGTGCCTCGATTACTACGATGCTCGGTTTTGCGTTTTTAGGCGGTTTGATACTCAATATCATGCCTTGCGTGTTACCAGTGCTTGGTATGAAGTTGAGTAGCGTATTGTCCACTCAAGGTTTGCAGCGTCGCGAAGTTAGGCGCCAATTCTTAGCTTCCTCTGCGGGGATCTTGGCTTCATTTTGGCTACTGGCTGCGATGTTAGTGGGGTTGAAACTGACAGGCAGTGTGGTCGGGTGGGGCATTCAATTTCAGAGTCCATGGTTTATCGGCTTGATGGTGTTGGTGACTTTGCTGTTTGGTAGCAATATGTTGGGCTTATTTGAGATTCGTCTTTCCGCCAATACCACCACTTGGCTTGCGACCAGAGGAGGCGGTCGTTACTGGGGGCACTTTAGCCAAGGTGCGTTTGCAACCTTACTGGCAACCCCGTGCTCCGCGCCTTTTTTGGGGACAGCCGTGGCTTTCGCCTTAGCAGCCAGCAACGTGGAACTATTGGTGATATTTACCGCTTTGGCGGCGGGTATGGCGATGCCTTGGCTTTTAGTGGCAATGTGGCCAAACCTCGCTCGAGCGCTGCCAAAGCCGGGCCGCTGGATGAATAAAGTCAGAGCGCTGTTTGGGCTTATGCTACTGGCGACGAGTTGTTGGTTACTCTACTTACTTGCCAACCATTTACCCATATTCTGGATTATCTTATTAGCAGTGACCGCCATCGTGGTGTTGCTCGCACGCATCAAACGCGTATATGGAGACAAAGCCATGGCGTTCTCCGGCGCTATTTTGCTGTTTTCACTTGCGGGCTCGCTGCTGGTTGCCAGTGTGACGACGGAGCATTGGGCTACACCATTACCGCAAGACCCAAACTGGAAGCCGCTTTCTAATCGCCTGATTGAACAGTCGGTTGCACAGGGTAAAACCGTGTTCGTCAACGTTACTGCAGATTGGTGTATTACCTGTCAAGCCAACAAAATTGGTGTCATCTTGCAAGATCCTGTCTACTCAACGCTGTTGGCAGAAAATGTGGTCACGATTCAAGGCGATTGGACTCATCCTGACAGCGCAGTGACGGACTACTTGCGCGCCAATGGTCGCTACGGAGTGCCATTTAATATCGTTTATGGCCCTTACGCTCCCGATGGTATTCCACTGCCTGTTATCTTGACCGAGCAAGTGGTCATGGATGCGATGCACATGGCAAGCAAAGGAGTACAGTAATGAAAAAACGCCTATTAGGTTGGAGTAAAGACCTCGCTATCTATGGAGCGCTGGCTATTGTGATTGCCGTTTCTGTTGATTGGTATCGCACCAAAGATTTGCCAAGAGATAATGCCCCGAACATTACCGGAGAGCTGATTAGTGGAGAATATTTTGATGTGGTTGCTCAAAGTCATCAGCAGCCTGTTGTGGTCTACTTTTGGGCGACATGGTGTGGCGCTTGTCGATTTGTCACACCGACGATTGATTGGCTCAGTGAGTACTATCCGGTTGTGGCTGTGTCTGGAGCCTCAGGTGCTGATGGGCGTGTTCAACGCTACATGGCACACAGAGAATATCAATTTGATAATCTTAATGATCCAAAAAGTGACATTTTCCGCAGTTGGGGAATATCGGTAACGCCCACCATCGCAATCGTCAAAAATGGGCAAGTAGTATCAATGACCACAGGTATTACGACGCCGCCCGGTTTGTTGGCGAGAGTCATGTTTCACCAATAGTAAAAAGCCTCCCGAGATGGGAGGCTTGGTTTATTTAGAGCGTGTGTTGGTGCTCGGCGATAAGCATGTCCATTGCAAGTTCTGCTTTTTCGTAGGCTTGCTCAAAAGACTCTTGGCTCGAGAACTCTTCCACCACTTCGTAGTAACACTTGAGTTTTGGCTCGGTTCCTGAAGGTCGAACAATCACTCGAGCACCGCCTGAAAGATGGTAGATAAGCACGTCACTGGCGGGTAAATCGATGCTCTCAACCGTGCCGTCTGAGTGAGTACGGGTTAGTGTTTTAAGATCTTCTAATACTTCGACCTGTCGACCGGCAATTTGAGTCGGTTGATTGGCGCGCAGTTTGTCGCCCACTGGCGGCGCTTTCGGATCCAAAGCGGTGCTGTGTTGGGCATTGATGACCATACCATGTTGACGATAAATCGACTCTAGCTGATCCCAAATCGTTTTGCCTTGCGCTTTTAGTTCCGCCGTCAGTTGAGCAAACGCCACTAAAGCAGAAAGACCATCTTTATCCCAAACCTTGTTACCCACGGTATAGCCCAATGCTTCCTCATAGGCGAACAAGAACCGCTTGTCTTGTGTTTGCTTTTGCATCGCGATATTGGTCAGCCATTTAAAGCCAGTGAGCGTTTGATAGTATTCGGCGCCAAAAGAGTGAGCGATCTTTTGCAAAAGTGTTGATGAAACAATCGTGTTGCCCACCAGTTGCCCGCTTGCCTCTGTTTTAGACAGCAAGTAGTGGCCGAACAGTGAACCGACTTGATCGCCTGTCAGCATTTGATACTCGCCATTTGGCTTTTTCACCGAGACAGCAAAGCGGTCCGCATCAGGGTCGTTGGCGCAGGCAATATCGGCATCGTTGTCTTTTGCCAGCGCGACAACCATGTCCATTGCACCGGCTTCTTCTGGGTTCGGGAAGTTGACCGTTGGGAAAGAACCGTCTGGTTCACGTTGCTCTTTTACACTGTAAACCTTGGTGAAGCCTGCATCAGCGAGCAATGTTTCTGCCATCTCAGCACCGACGCCATGCATCGCAGTATAAGCGATGCCGACCGCTTCAGGGGCATTGTGGTTAGACAGCAGTGCATTGCTGTTCATGGTCTGGCGATAGGTTTGGTAGTAATCCTCTTTGAGCCAAACGAGTCGTTGATGTGCTTGTGCATCGTCAAGACACATTAGAGGCACGGGCTTTGTCGCGGCAATATCAATCTCTTTTGCGATACCAGAATCGTGAGGCGGAATAATCTGCGCGCCATTCTCCCAGTAAACCTTAAAACCGTTGTACTCTGGTGGGTTGTGACTGGCTGTCACCACCACGGCCGCTGCCGCGTTAAAGTGACGAACGCCGAACGCAACGATAGGGGTGGCGGCAACCTCGTGAGTCAAGTAAACCTTGATACCTAGCGAGGTCAAAACGGCGGCAGTATCATGAGAAAACTGTTTTGAGTCAGGGCGACCGTCGTAACCGATCACAACCCCGCGCTCCTTTGCATTCTCAACTTGTTCAATCAAGTAGTGACCAAGTCCGGTTGCAGTTTCTTGAATGACTAAGCGGTTCATCCGATTTGGTCCACACCCGACTTTGCCCCGTAGACCCGCCGTTCCGAACTCTAAACGTTGGCTGAAGCGATCATCAAGTTCATCAAACTGCTTTTCATCAATCAGGTGTTGAAGCTCTTCTCGGGTACGAGGATCAGGATCTTTTTCTAACCAATGCGTGACTTGTTCCATCATAGTTTCTTTACCTTTCTTAATCGTTATCCCAAGTGTATGACATTTGGGAGATTATGAGTGATAACGATTATCATTTGTGATAGCGCAATCGCTAAACTGCACAGAAGTCCTATTAAAAGGGATTAGCACTTTCTTGCACAATCGAAAAACGCCAACTAGCTTTTATTAACATAAATATAACAAATTACGTCAATTTTGCTGTTTAAACGGAATTTTCAAAGCCCACAGGCTCAGTTGGACTTTTTTGCTACGGAGCCTCAAAGCAGCCATCTAACGGGTGGTAAAGGCAGAGGAGAGGTCTTTTGAAAGGAATACAGGTTACAGTGTGGCGATTGTTCAAATCGGTCTGTATTGGCCTTGCTACATACATGAGCTTCGTGGCAACGACCGTGGCTGAAGATAACACCTTCAACATGACGCAAGGTGTGACGGACATTAGCGGCCAAGTTTACGATTTGCATATGCTGATTTTTTACATCTGCGTTGCGATTGCTGTCGTTGTGTTTGGCATTATGTTCTATTCCATGTATCACCATCGTAAATCGAAAGGAGCGGTGGCGGCTAATTTCCATGAAAGCACCAAGGTGGAAGTGATTTGGACGGTGATTCCGATCATCATTTTGGTCCTGATGGCGATCCCCGCAACGAAGACTCTCGTTGCAATGGAAGATACGTCGCAATCGGACCTAACGGTGAAGATTACCGGCTCACAATGGAAGTGGCATTACAGCTACTTTAATGAAGACGTCGAATTTTTTAGCCTGTTGGCAACCAGTCAAAAGTCGATCGACGGACTCGAAGAGAAGGGAGCCCACTACCTTCTGGAAGTCGATAACCCCTTAGTCCTCCCTATCAATCGCAAAGTCCGTTTTTTGATGACGTCGGACGATGTTATCCACTCTTGGTGGGTGCCCGATTTCGCAGTCAAAAAAGACACCATTCCCGGTTTTATTAATGAAGCATGGACGCGAATTGATGAGCCCGGCATTTATCGAGGACAGTGCGCAGAGCTTTGTGGTCGAGCACATGGCTTTATGCCTATCGTAGTGCACGCTATGGAAGAAACGCAGTACGACCAATGGCTTGCAGATAAGAAAGCGGAAATCGAACAAGCGAAGCAAGAGGCTGCGGCATCATTGACTGCGACACTCTCAAAGCAAGAACTGATCGACATTGGCACGCAAGTCTATGTTGACCGTTGTGCTGTGTGCCACCAAGCAAATGGCGCGGGTATTCCGGGTGCGTTTCCTGCGATTACCGGCAGTGCAGTCGCAACGGGAGACATCAGCGAACACATTGATGTGATTGTCAATGGTCGCGCAGGCACGGCGATGCAGGCGTTTGCCAATCAGTTGACGGACAAAGAAATCGCTGCGGTTGTCACCTACCAAAGAAACGGTTTGGGTAACAACACGGGTGATGTGGTACAAGCTGCTGACGTGAACGCATTCAAAGCGGCGCAATCTGGCGCATCTGAGGAGGCACAATGAAAACGCCCAAACCTGAGTTATCAGAACAGATCAAATCTGCTCCAGCAGCCGACGCGGAGATCAGCCGAGCGAACAGTGCGATTGTCGTTGAAGAGCACGATCATCATGGGCCTGCTAAAGGGATAACGCGTTGGCTCTATTCCACAAACCACAAAGACATCGGGACGCTTTACCTGTGGTTTAGCTTCATCATGTTTTTGACCGGAGGCGCGATGGCGATGATCATTCGTGCCGAATTGTTCCAGCCAGGCTTGCAATTGGTGGATCCTCAGTTCTTCAACCAGATGACGACCGTTCACGGCTTGATCATGGTATTTGGTGCCGTTATGCCGGCCTTTACTGGTTTGGCAAACTGGATGGTTCCAATGATGATCGGGGCGCCAGATATGGCTTTGCCTCGCATGAACAACCTCAGCTTTTGGATTCTTCCCTTTGCGTTTTTGATTCTTATTGCCTCGCTGTTTACCGAAGGCGGAGGCCCTGATTTTGGTTGGACTTTCTATGCGCCACTGTCCACCACGTATGGTCCAGACAGCACTGCCCTGTTTGTATTCTCGGTACATATCATGGGGATCAGCTCGATCATGGGGGCGATCAATGTGATTGTTACCATCGTCAACATGCGCGCCCCTGGGATGACTTGGTTCAAAATGCCAATGTTCGTTTGGACTTGGTTGATCACCGCGTTTTTGCTTATCGCTGTGATGCCCGTGCTCGCTGGGGCGGTGACCATGGTGTTGACCGACAAATACTTCGGCACTTCGTTTTTTGATGCCGCAGGTGGGGGCGATCCTGTGATGTTCCAGCACATTTTCTGGTTCTTTGGCCATCCTGAGGTGTACATCATGATCTTGCCATCGTTTGGCATTATCTCCGCGATTATTCCTGCATTTAGTGGCAAAAAACTGTTTGGCTACCATTCGATGGTCTACGCGACTTGCAGCATCGCACTGCTCTCATTCTTGGTCTGGGCACACCATATGTTTACCACGGGCATGCCGGTGTTTGCAGAGCTGTTCTTTATGTATTGCACCATGTTGATTGCGGTGCCGACAGGCGTGAAAGTGTTCAACTGGGTGGCCACTATGTGGCGAGGGGCGATGACGTTTGAGACCCCGATGCTGTTTGCCATAGCCTTCATTATCTTGTTTACCATCGGTGGATTCTCTGGGCTTATGTTGGCGATTGTCCCTGCGGACTTCCAATACCACGATACCTATTTTGTGGTGGCGCACTTCCATTATGTCTTGGTCTCTGGGGCAGTATTCTCGATTATGGCGGCCGCTTACTACTGGTTGCCAAAATGGACCGGACACATGTATGACCATAAGTTGAGTTTGTGGCATTTCTGGTGTTCGGTCATTTCAGTCAATGTGCTGTTTTTCCCTATGCACTTCTTGGGTTTGGCGGGCATGCCACGCCGAATTCCGGACTATGCGATTCAGTTTGCTGACGTAAACCAGATTGTCTCCATCGGCGGTTTTGCTTTTGGTCTATCGCAGCTGATTTTCCTCTGGTTGGTGATCAAATGCATTCGCGGCGGAGAGAAAGCGCCGGCTAAAGTGTGGGAAAGGGCGGAAGGACTTGAATGGACCGTGCCGAGCCCTGCGCCTCATCATACCTTTGATACACCACCAAAAGTGGATTAGGGGGGCGTTATGAGCCAAGCGAAGTCGAATCAAAAACTGACGCTGAAGCTGCTCGTGGCAACCATGGCGATGTTTGGCTTCGGCTTTGCGCTGGTGCCTCTTTATGATGTGATGTGTGATGCGCTTGGCATCAACGGCAAAACCAACACAGAATCTGTTCTTCAGCCTCAAGGGATGGTTGCGGATACCTCTCGTGTTGTCCGCGTGGAGTTTATGGCCCATTTAAATCAAGGGATCCCATGGCAGTTTGGGCCAAAGCAAGCCTACATGGATGTTCACCCTGGTGAAGTCATACAAACAGCGTTTGTGGCAAAAAATCTCGCCGCGAAAGAGATTGTTGGCCAAGCGGTACCTTCCGTGTCCCCAGGGTTAGGCGCAACCTATTTCAATAAGATCGAGTGTTTTTGTTTTAATCAGCAACCACTGGCGAGTCAAGACAGCGCCGAAATGCCACTGATCTTTTATATCGAGCCTGATATTCCCGATTCGATCCACACTCTTACTCTCTCTTATACCTTGTATGACATTACTCAGTCTGTGGACGCCTCGTTAGAAGTGGCGACATTAACTGCCACGTCCTCAATACCCTCAAGACCAAAGCAAGGAGCAGCCCAATGAGCTCAAAACATCAACCTTACTATGTTCCCGCTCAGAGTAGTTGGCCCATTGTCGGCGCGGTTGCCCTATTTCTAATCGCGGTCGGGGCGGGGCTAACGGTGCAAAACATGGCCGAGGGTGGCGATGGCAGCGTTTTTGGCAAACTTATCTTGTTGGCGGGATTTCTTTTCTTGCTGTACATGTTTGCGGGCTGGTTTAGCAATGTGATTACCGAGTCGATGAGCGGTCAATACTCACAGCAAATCTCGCGTTCATTTCGACAGGGCATGAGCTGGTTTATTTTCTCTGAGATTATGTTCTTCGGGGCATTTTTTGGTGCTTTGTTGTATGCCCGCGTGATAGCCGTCCCTTGGTTAGGCGGCGCCAGTAACAATGCGATGACCCATGAAGTGCTTTGGCCAACCTTTGAAGCGCTTTGGCCATTAACGACAACGCCAGGGGGCACCGAAACGCAGGCCATGGGCTGGCAAGGGATCCCTCTTATTAATACGCTAATTCTGCTGACTTCTTCGATAACCCTGCATCTTGCGCATACCAGCTTGGAGCAAAATAAACGGATGGCGCTGATTGTGTGGCTTGAGATCACCATAGTGTTGGCGTGCTTCTTTTTGTATTACCAAGGCGTCGAATATGCTCATGCCTATCAAGATCTAGGTCTCACGCTTCAATCGGGGATCTACGGTAATACCTTTTTCTTGCTGACGGGTTTCCATGGCATGCACGTGCTGCTTGGTACCACCTTCCTTATTGTTTTACTTGCTCGGATTGCGAAAGACCACTTTACGCCGAAAGATCACTTTGCATTCCAAGCGGGCAGCTGGTATTGGCACTTTGTTGATGTGGTTTGGTTATGCCTGTTTGTCTTTGTTTACGTGCTGTAGACCGCTAGTAGGGGCGCACGTTTGGGTCGATAAAACCGCTAAGCAATGCAGCAACCATAAGGACGACGGCCAATGCAGAAAGAAACACACGACGACCAAGGTAGAAGCTCATTGGTTTGTCGGGTTGCTGAGTATCTTCGTCGTCTTGTTGTGGTCCTTTGACCATCTCGATCATTGCGCGAGCTAGGTTGAAAATAATGAACAGCAATAACACCACAAGCAGCAATTTGAAAAGAAATACCATGAGGTTGTCCTTAGGCTTTTTAGTAAAGAGACCAACTTTTTGGTTAGCTTTGATATTAACTTTGGTTGTCTTTTCGCTATTGATCAACTTGGGTTTGTGGCAGTTAGGGCGAGCAGACGAGAAACTGGCGATGGAGCAATACCTTAGCAGCCGAGAATTTTCTCAGCCGATATCGATGAGTGAGTTGGAATCCCGGACGAAGGGGTATTTGACTGGCATTAAGGTCAAGGCTCGTCTTACGCCAGTGAGCGGGAAGTATCTGCTGCTGGATAACCAAATCTATCAGGGACAAGTTGGCTATCTGGCGATGCAGTTGACGATAAATGAGCAGGGGAAAGGAGTGTTACTCGAACGAGGATTTGTACCAGCAGCGGAGAGCCGCTCAGTGTTGCCTAGGGTTGAGTGGTTAAATCAACCCATCGAGGTGACAGGACGCTTGTATCAACGTTCGAACAACCCTTTGAGTGAGCAGCTGCTTGCTGAGTCAGGACCAGTGGTCAGGATTCAAAATCTCAACTTGGAACGATTGGCCGAAGAGTGGCAGCAGCCGTTAGAGCCTTATGTATTTCAGCCCCAAGTTGAAGATTGGACGTATCCTCAACCATGGCAGCCCGTACCAATGACATCATCAAAGCACATTGGCTATGCAGTGCAGTGGTTTGCGATGGCGGCGGCACTGCTTGGGTTAAGTGGTTGGGTGTTCGTGAGAGCGATAAACAAAGGAGTGGCGCATGAGTAATCCAGTGTGGCGAGGAAGAATCATATTTCTCACATTAGTGCTGATGTTCGCATTGCCTGCAATTTTGGCCAAGACGGTATTAATCAATCATTGGTATCAGTCTGGGGTGACCAATCGAGGCGTGTTGATTGAGCCAAGTGTCAGTTACCAAACTCTCGGCATCGACAACCCCTATGCTGGAAGTCAGTGGCAGTTGGCCTATGTGATGCCGAGTCGCTGTGAGGCATTTTGCCAGCAGCAACTCTATCTATTGGGGCAAAGTCATACCGCGCTTGGCAAGTACCAAGGTCGGGTTTCTCCGGTATTACTGGTTCGCTCGGACAATGAGGTGATGCCAAAGGTAGCCGAGCAATTTAACGTGGTTAATGTAAGCGGTAATTTGGACCACTTGGTCTCAGGATTCGAGGTCGTGATTGTTGATCCTCTAGGGCAGTTAGTCATGCGTTATCCAAAAGTGAAAACAGAAAGTGACTTGGTCCAACAAAGCAAGGATGTGTTGGCCGATTTACGCAAGCTACTCAAACTATCGCGAGTAGGGTAAGCGTTCACACGATTTAAGACAGGGAGCACGTTGATGAAATTGATAAATTTAGTGCGGCTTAGTGTAGCGTTAACCTTTGTCGTGATTATGCTTGGCGCCTATACAAGACTCGCAGATGCTGGATTGGGCTGCCCGGATTGGCCCGGTTGCTATGGTCATCTGACTGTGCCGAATGAGCACCATGAGATCGCATTGGCCAAAACTTTGTACCCTTCACTGACCATTGAAGCCAACAAGGCTTGGCTTGAGATGATTCACCGCTATTTTGCAGGCACGCTCGGGTTGATCATTTTCCTTATTTCGTTTCGGTGTATTCGAGAAAAGAGTTTAGGGATTGGCTTGCCACTGACGCTCTCGTTGGTCGTGGTATTTCAGGCATTGCTCGGTATGTGGACAGTGACGATGAAGTTGATGCCCATTGTTGTGATGGGGCACTTGCTTGGCGGGTTCTCGTTATTTTGTTTGTTGGCGATACTCTATTGGCGACTCAAAGATAAATCGACGCCCTCGGCAGCGGCTTTATCTGTTCCAAAAGCCGCGAAGGGACTGGCTGCAATCGCCTTAGTCGTTGTGGTTTTGCAAATCGCCTTGGGAGGATGGACATCGTCAAATTATGCCGCCTTGATGTGTACCAGCTTGCCGATTTGTCAGGGAGATTGGACAAGCTATCTCGATTTCTCTACCGCGTTTGAGCTGATTCAACCCCAACACGAAAGCTACGAGTTTGGCACCCTTGATTACGGAGCCAGAATGACGATTCATGTGACCCATCGATTTGGCGCAATACTGACGACGCTTGTGGTGATTGCCTTGGCGTTTCAACTGCTCTCAGCAAAAAGCAAAGTGTTGGTGAGAACTGCAGTTTGGCTGGTGGCATTGCTTACGCTGCAACTGCTTCTTGGCATTAGCAACGTGGTGTTTAGCCTGCCGTTGGTCGTGGCTGTTGCGCACAACTTGGGGGCGGCACTGCTGCTGGTTACAGTGCTAAGAGCCAACTATGTGTTGTTTGACCGTTCGACCAGTCGAGTGACCCACTCTGAATTGTTAGATAAGGAAGGTGTACGATGAGTAAAACGATTCACTACACACGAGCGTCGTCTCGCGCCAACTGGCATGTGTATCTTACTCTAACTAAACCCAAAGTGGTTGCACTCATGCTTTTGACAGCATTGGTTGGCATGTGCCTCGCGGTGCCGGATGCATTGCCTCTTCAACAAGCCTCATTTGGACTGTTCGGAATTGCGTTGATGGCGGGGTCAGCCGCCGCCTATAACCATCTCATCGACCGACGAATCGACTCAATCATGGCACGGACCTATAAGCGCCCGTTGCCGTCTGGTGACATCAAAGCCAGTCATGTGATGATGTTTGCGACCAGTATTGGCTTGATTGGCTTTGTAATTCTTTATGCGTTGGTCAATCCACTGACCGCTTGGCTGACGTTCGCCAGTTTGGTTGGCTATGCGGTGATCTATACCATGTACCTAAAGAGAGCGACGCCACAAAATATCGTCATCGCAGGTATTGCCGGTGCGATGCCTCCACTATTGGGCTGGACTGCCGTCACCGGAGAGTTACATGCTCACGCTTGGTTACTGGTGATGATTATTTTCATTTGGACTCCTCCTCACTTCTGGGCGCTCGCCGTTCACCGCAAAGAGGACTATGCAAAAGCTGATATTCCTATGCTGCCAGTCACCCATGGTGTTGAGTACACAAAAACGTCTATCTTGCTATATACCATTCTTCTGGCGTTGGTCTGTTTGATGCCTGCCTTGGTAGGAATGAGCGGCACGATTTACTGGATAGGATCGGTATTTCTTAGCCTAGGGTTTATTGGTTATGCTTGGAAACTAAAATTTAACCCGAATGAAGGTTCAGCTATCGAAACTTTCAAATTCTCGATCTACCATTTAATGGCACTGTTTGTCTTATTATTATTTGACCATTATTTAACCTAACTGACTGTTCACACGGTACAACATAGGTTAATCTTTGCAGCCCTTGTAGGAGTTGAGTTGAAATCTATGTTGTCGTTGTCAGATTTGTTTGGGAAAAGATTGCTATTGTGGGTAGCGTTAGTCGCTATCGGTGGCTCTGCATCCTTGGCTAAATCGTTTGATATTTACGGTCACATTGTTGCTGGTATGGAAACACTGGTGGGCGGTGATTGGGCAATGCACCTTATCGTAGCCACAACGCTGGGCTTTTTTGCATCTTGGGCAACCCCAAAAAGCTTCTATCAATACTCAAGCGTTCCAATCTCACCTTGGGTCGGGTTGCTGCTTATTGCCGTCACGATCGATGAGTTTTCGCAGATGTATTTCCCACTTCGACAGTTTTCTTATAGTGATTTGGCGATCAATATCAGTGGTGTGTTGATTGGAAGCCTTACTTATCTTTGTTACATGGGCTTTCGTTACCCTGCTTACCTACGCTGATGGCGCAGAATATGACTTTCTAGCTTTTTAAAGAGCATGGAAAGGGCTAAGCAAATCGTCAAATACGTTAGGCCGACAATCAACCAAATTTCAAAAATTAACCCAGACGAGTTCGCCATCTCGGTGCCGACAAACGTCATTTCCTGAATAGAAATCAGGGACACAATCGACGTGTCTTTAATCAGCGAGATCGCCTGTCCTGCCAACGCTGGCGTTATCGTGACAAGCACTTGCGGCGCAATTACATAGCGATACTTCACCCAAGTGGATAAACCCAGTGATTCAGCGGCCTCCCATTGACCTTTTTCAACGCTGGCTAAACCTGAGCGGACGATCTCTGCGACGTAAGCTGAAGACAGAATACCAATGCAAAGCACGCCAGAAAGCAAGTTTTCCCACAGCGCTGCGGGACCAAACAACAGAGATTGCAGTGAGGTAATTTCACCGGAATGGTTTCTGAGTATTTCTCCTAGACCTAATAAAGGGATTAATTGGTTTGAGATAAAGAAATAGAAAATAAACACAAACACCAATGGCGGAATGTTGCGAACTAACTGGATGAAAATATTGATAGGCTGACGGATGAGGGTAAACCGCGATTGCCTACCGATACCAAGTAATGTCCCTAGGGTGAAGGCGAGTACACCTCCCCAAATACTTAGGCGCAGTGTCGCGACCAAACCTTGAAAAAAGTAGGGCAGTGAGCCATCGGACCGAGCGGTAAAAATGAGGTCAAAGGCTTGTTGCCATCGCCAATGGTAGTTAACGCCAATGGAAGAGCGGTAGTAGAGCCAGCCGACAAGAAGCGCTAAGCCAAACAATAGAGTGACGTCTAGCTTATTGAACTTGAATTTGCTTGCTGCAACAACGGGTGCAGATGCGGATTGTACATTACTCACTTTACTACCACTTCGTTATGTTTATTGACCGTTTGCGACTTGGTTTTGCCAATCTAGTGTGGAGAACCAGTACTCATAGCGCTCGCTTAACCAACCATCTTGAGTTCTGGCGTTGATCCACTCATCGAAAAAGGCTTTTTTATCCTCTTCCCCTAAACGAACTGCAAAGGCTTCATTGCCTTTAGACAAACGCTCTGAGAAAGGAATAAACAGTTTATCGGCATGTTTGACCGCTTCATGCTCCGGTTTCGGGCTCGAGGCGATCACTGCGTGCGCGTTGCCATTGAGGACTTCTTGGAATGCTTGCGCGTCGTCATCAAATTGAAGGATTTTTGCTTTCGGGAACGTCTCACGAGCCACTTGAACGGTAAATGCCCCGCGTCTGGCGGCTATTTTTACGCGGCGAGAGTCGAAGTCACTGAACTCTGTAAATCCGGCTGCAAGCTCTGTGTTCGCGGCCACTTGAACCCCTGAGTGCGAGTAAGGCGTCGAAAACAACACGCTTTTAGAACGCTCTGGCGTGACGCTCATTCCGCCGATGATGACATCGAATTTCTGCGCCAATAGCGCGGGAATAATGCCATCCCACGCTGTGGGTACGAACTCGACTTTCCACCCAGAGTCTGCGGCAAGGCGCTTGGCAACATCGATTTCAAAGCCAATCAACTCACCTTGAGTGTTGCGCATAGCCCAAGGGACAAATGTTGACATACCAACGCGCAATGTACCGCGCTCATTGATTTTATCGATGTTGGGCGTGTCACTTGCCATAGAAGGCAGTGCAATCGCCAATCCAAGCAATGCGGTAATAGCACGCTTGAAACTCTTTTTCGATACGAACTTTCCTAACGTTTTCATGGTTGTTCCTTATTGTGTTCGCCAACTAGCGCCCAATTTGTGCTCAAGGAGAGCAGACAAAGCGGACAATGACAGGGTGAGCAGCAGATAAATCGCTGCGACGGTGAACCAAATTTCAAATGGCATCGCAGTTTCAGCAACGATGTTTCTCCCCTCCGTAGTGAGGTCAAAAATCGCCATCACAGATACAATGGAGGAATTTTTGACCAACGATACCACTTCGTTGGTCAAAGGCGGCAGCGTCCTTTGCAGCAACTGAGGCAAGATAACATCATAGTAGGTATGAAACGGATTGAGCCCCAATGACTTGGCCGCTTCAAACTGGCCTTTCGATATACTATTCAAGCCACCACGGAAAATCTCGGCCGTGTAAGCACCTTGAAAGAGGGACAAAGCGAGTACCGCTGTTGCAAAGCGGTCTAAGCCAATCACAGGACCAAAGACAAAATAGAGCAGATAGATCTGCACCAGCAACGGAGTGTTGCGGATCAGTTCAATGTAGCCAGTCGCTAGCGCACGCCCGACAACCGAGTTGGACAGTTTTAGCAAAGCGGTGGTTAACCCAATCACTAAGGTAAAGAGTAGGCTGATTAACGATATTTTTATCGTGACAAACAGGCCTTCAATAAGCTCAGCAGGCCACCATTCTCCCTCTTCATAAAAGGCGATGTAGTCAGGTACTCGGTCCCATTGCCATTGGTAGCCCATCGTCTTGGCACCTGAATCCAACAGCCACCATAGCCCCGCAGCGAGCAGCAATATCTGAAAAATGGCGGAAAAAACGGGTTTAAGTATGTTAACCATGATTAATGACAGAGTATTTGGGTGAGAAACTGCTTTGTTCGTGGATGAGACGGCGCGGTGAACAACTGCTCAGGAGGAGCGCTTTCTAGTGCTTCACCTTTGTCCATAAAGATCACTCGATGGGCGACTTTTCTCGCGAAACCCATCTCGTGGGTCACGCACATCATTGTGATGCCGTCGTTGGCAAGGTCGATCATTACATCAAGGACTTCCTGAATCGTTTCAGGGTCTAGGGCTGATGTTGGTTCATCGAACAGTAAAATTTCTGGTTGCATGCACAAAGAACGGGCTATGGCGACACGCTGTTGTTGCCCTCCTGAAAGTTGGATTGGGTATTTAGATGCTTGCTCAGCGATGTTGACCCGCTCCAAGTAATGCATTGCTCGTTGTTGGGCTTCGAGCTTAGAGAGCTTGAGGGTTCGAACAGGGGCCAGTGTTAAGTTTTCTAACACAGTTAAATGAGGAAAGAGATTAAAGTGTTGGAACACCATACCCACTTTTCCAGGTGGGACTTGATCAATGGATGAACCAAGAATAGAGATTTCGCCTTCCGATACGCTTTCTAGCCCATTGACTGTTCGTATCAGGGTGGACTTACCCGATCCAGAAGGGCCACAGATGACCAGAATCTCTCCCTTGGATACCGAGAGTTGGATGTTTTTTAGGGCTTGGAATTGCCCATACCATTTGCTGACATTCGAAAAATTAATCGCGTTCATGACGATACTGCGTTGTTTTTATAGTGGTATTACCATAGCAATATCAATCGGATATTGCATCACACATAGCGAATATCTGCCGCTAAATCGCGGATTTTAACCGCAAATCACGAGGTGTAATTTTATTTTTACACCAATCGTAAAGTGTAAAATTGGTGGAAATATTGCCTTTTGGTGCAAATAGTGGTTGCAACCTTGGTTTTTGATAGATAAGTTACAAGGAACAGGAAAAACACGTTGAGCAATTATGCATCAACCCGTTGGATGCTGGCGCTCACGCCAAGAGAAATAGGAAGTAGTAGCAATGTTCCAGACAGATGATGTACGAATCAGCAAAGTAAAAGAATTATTACCACCAGTTGCTGTTTTAGAGAAGTTTCCAGCAACAGAAACCGCCTCTTCAACCACGTTTCGCTCCCGCCAAGCGATTTCAAATATTTTAAAAGGTGAGGATGACCGCCTGCTTGTTATTGTTGGTCCGTGTTCTATCCACGATCCAGAAGCCGCGATTGAATACGGCAAGCGTTTAAAGGTGCTACGCGATGAATTGGGCGACCGACTTGAAGTTGTCATGCGTGTGTATTTCGAAAAACCACGTACGACAGTTGGCTGGAAAGGGCTAATCAACGACCCTTACCTAAACGATACATTTAAGATCAACGATGGTCTGCGTATGGGCCGTAAGCTGCTTCTCGATTTGACGGATATGGGGCTGCCAACTGCAAGTGAATTCCTCGACATGATCACACCACAGTATGTGGCAGACCTAATCAGTTGGGGGGCAATCGGCGCTCGTACTACGGAATCACAAGTGCACCGTGAACTGGCTTCGGGTATCTCATGCCCAGTGGGTTTCAAAAATGGTACTGACGGTAATATTAAGATTGCTTCGGATGCAATTCGCAGCGCAAGTGCATCTCACCATTTCTTATCTGTTACCAAGTATGGTCACTCTGCGATTGTAGAAACCGCAGGTAACCCGGATTGCCACATTATCCTTCGTGGCGGTAAAGAGCCTAACTACAGTGCAGATCATGTTGGTTCAATCAAGGCTGAGCTTGAAGCTTCTGGCCTTCCTCAAAAAGTGATGATCGACTTTAGCCACGCAAACAGCTCCAAGCAGTATCAACGCCAAATGGTTGTTAGTGATGATGTCGCAGGTCAAATTGCCGGTGGTGAAGAGGCGATCTTTGGCGTGATGATTGAATCTCACTTGGTTGAAGGGCGACAAGACCTAGTGGACGGCGTTGCGCCTAACTACGGTCAATCGATCACTGACGCATGTATTGGCTGGGAAGACACTGAGAAAGTGTTGCGCCAATTGGCCGATTCGGTCCAAGCTCGCCGAGACAATAAGTAAGCCAACCTTTTAGCGATACAAAAGCTCCTTCGGGAGCTTTTTTGCTTTTTATAGGTGTATGGTTATACTGCGCCAGTTAATAATAGAAGGAATGAATTATGTTGATTAGAGTGAGTCTGTTGCTCTTGCTGTCGTTCTCTTCGCTGAGCTGGGCGAACAGTCAAACGTCGCCGCTATTTCTCTACTCGCTGAATAATCCGGTCGAAGAAGATCTTCATCAACCTGAAAAGAGTTATTCAGATGAAATACTCGTAAAAGATAAGACTCTGCCAATAGAATACCGACAGCCGTGTGATGTCAAATGTGGGGTAAGAAATACGAGTTTGTTCGTGCTTCAAATGGTCGCGGAAGCAAAGGCGGATCAGGAATATCGAACCCGTTTGATTTTGCCAAACGACCAACCTTAAAAAACGAGCTCATTTGAGCTCGTTTTTCTATTTAGATTATTTTCCCAAGTAACCCACTACGACTTTATCGTTGCCAAAGGTACGAGAAAATACATAGGCGGACTCATTCGGGATGAGCTTGTGTTGACCGGCACCAATGGCTGGGTGTCGTTGTCTAAACTGGCCGAGAGTTTGCCAATGTTCTAAAAGGGCTTTGCGCTCGATGTCGAGTTTCCACAGCATGTCTGAGCGAGTGCCTTGGTGGAAATCATCGGCGTATGGGCCAAGCTCACGAGCGATTTCATCCCCGTAGTACACTTGAACAGCGCCTGGACTTAGCATGAGCGCATTGGCAGCGTTGCGCTGCATTTCAAACGACTTGAAGCGGTCGAAAAATAGCTCTGTGTCATGAGATGACATGTAGCTTACCGGCGTAAAATCAGGCGTTTCTTGCATTGAATCAGCATAATTTTGATAGGTATCCTGCATTTGGCTAAAACATGCGGCACCTTTATCCAGTTTTTTCTGCATATCAAAGTTGATCAATGCATCAAAGCCATCATCCACGTACGGAGAGCGATACGCCGAATGGCCCCACACTTCTCCCATCATCCAGAAAGGCTCGCCTTGTTTACCGTTTTCTCTGCGCCACTGTTCAAGGCTTTGGGAGGCGGACGCTTTGAGCCTGCGCCACACATCTCCTTCAACATGCTTGACGGTGTCTACGCGAAAACCGTCAATACCAAAGCGTTTGACCCAGTCAGATTGCCAACTGATCAAGTAATCAGAGACGGTAAAATTATCTCTTTTGGTGACTCGTGTTCCTGGATTATCGAGTAACCACTGAGGCGGCGTGACGGGCTGGTCGGCTTCGGTGAGAAAGTCGGGTAGGCCTGCTAATGTCATGGTGATGTCACTTGAGCCCGGTTTCGAGTAGCCAGGCAGACCAGTTCGAACCCAATCCGGCCCCCACCAGTTTACCCAATTGTCGCTTTGATAGTTGATCGCTTGGTGGTAACTATGCCAGTTCTCACTGCCATTTGGAGACCATTGTGCCCATTTGCTTGGCAGTGATTGCGGGTTAACAACATCAATGTTGTCGAACTGGAGATCCGCTAATGTGGAATATCCAGAGTGGTTGATCACGGCATCGAGGAAAACTTTTATGCCTCGCTTGTGAGCTTCGTTGACCAAGATTTTTAAATCATCATCGTTGCCAAAGTTTTCATCTATCTTGGTGAAGTCTCGCGTCCAGTAACCGTGGTAGGCATAAAATGGGAAGCTGCCTTTTTCTCCGCCCCCCACGAACCCATGAACTTGCTCAACAATCGGTGACAGCCAGATCACATCGGTCCCTAAGCTTTTTATGTAGTCTAGTTTTGCCGTTACGCCTTTTAGATCACCACCGTGGAATGTGCCCACCTCTTGTTTGCCATCTTTCTGTCGGCCATAGCTTTGGTCGTTGGATGGGTCAGCATTATTAAATCTATCCACCATAACAAAGTAGATATTGGCGTTGCTGTAACTAAATGGAAATGCGTTAGGTTGGCTTTCTATCGGTTCAAGGAGAACCAGCCCCCCGCTTGTTTGTGCTGGGCTAAGTGTGACTTTCCCATTTTCAACCGTGACAACTTGTCCGCTGAATGCCTCTTTTAACTTCGTGCCATCTGGATAAGTTTCGGCGAGATCCAACGTTGCAGGCTCGGTTGACAATTGTTCACACTGCACATTGGGAATCGGGCGTTTAAATACGGTTTGCTTACTTTTTTTGGCTTCCCTTGCGATTGCGATTGTTTTGTTTTCTTCATCGTAAGAAAAGGAGTAATCACCAGCGAAGCGAACGTTGAGGTCAAGCAGCGTTTCTTTACCGCAGTTCAACTGTAAAGGGCGGCGAAACTTCACTTTTTGTTCGGCAGGCGCTTCGCATTCCCCTTCAACATCTGAAATTTTTAGCTGGTAGAGTTGTTTGGTGAGTGGCAGAACGAGTGGTTCTGAAGTGGTCAAAGGAAAGTCTCTGCTCGTGGTGGTAGTGCTAACCGATAAGCTAGGCGCAGCAAAGGCCGAAGTGCTTGTCGCGAGCAATATACTCGCCGCGATGAGAGTATGGCAATGTTTCACGTAATAGTCCTTATTTTTATGATAGTTAGCTAATCATAAAAGGAACCGATAAGTGCGACATCATTCTCCCCGTCTACGCCCTAAAATGGGCGATAGATCACCCATCTATCACAGAGTAGGAAACGATATTGAGAAGTTAAATTAGGTAAGGTTGTTCGGGTTAGCCATCCGTGTTCCACCTAGGAACAGGCTGAGCTTGGATGTGTGCGGTGTCGCTCATTTGGTAGAACACTGCAAAGTCTTCAGGCTTAATCGGTCTGGCGTAGTAAAAACCTTGGATGTATTTAACGCCAAGTTGCTCGAGTTGTTCGATTTGATATTCGGTTTCCACGCCTTCCGCAATCACTCTCATCCCCAAGTCTGTCGCGAGTTGAATCATCGATTTCAAAACCGGCTTAATATTGGAATCTGAATGCAAACTTTTGATAAACACTTGGTCGATTTTGACCACATCAAATTTCATTTGCCTAATGAGGTTTAATCCCGAGTATCCAGTGCCAAAATCATCAATGGCAATTTCAAAACCGAGTGATTGGATTTGTGTTAAATGGGTGAGTGCTAAATCAAGTTGCTCGGAGGTAAGGTCAACGTTCTCTGTGAGCTCCAATAGTATTCTTGAGACCAGTTTTGGATGGCGCTTGGCGTAGTTTGTCAGATATTCGACGAACTCAGGTTTGACGATTTGGTAACGACTGATGTTGATGCTGATGTAGTTATGTTCACAATAGTCTGGATTGCGTTTAAGAAAACGAGTCACCTCCCTAAACGCGTATTCCGTTACGCGATCAATGATCCCTAGCTTTTCTGCGAGAGGGATAAATTGCTCCGGAGAAATCTGCCCTTGTACCGGATGATTCCAACGCACTAGAGCTTCACTTCCCACCACTTTTCTCGAGTGAATATCAACGATAGGTTGCAGGTAGAGTTCGATTTGTTCTTGGTGGATTGCATTAACGAGTGAGTATTCAACGGAGCTTTTTACTAATGTTTGGTATCGGATCATTAAGTAGAGCAATGATAAGACTAGGGCGATAGAGACGGTCTCACCCATGTGCGACAAGTAGTGATTTTGGTATGACTCGCTGGTGAGGTAAACGCTGATAGACAAAGGGTAAAGCGAGGACGAAAAACTGTAGAGTTTTAAGCCGGGCTGTGTTTGATTGCTTTGGATGACTTCGTTGAGTACATGAATTTGGTATCCATACTTACGTTCTTCAAATACTGGTGAAATGAGTTCCAAAAACTGCTGAGGATGAAGAAGTGCGTTGATGCCTCGTTTCTTATCTGAAGATGAGTAAATAAAAAAGGTTTTTAGTTTGCTTTTCGATTCGGTAAGAGAAATGGTGATGTGTTTGGGGGAGGCGTCAATACGTTGCAAGGTTGAGTTAAAGAGCCGAATTTGTGATGGGCCTTCATTGCTCGTGCAGTAAACGATGCCATCTTTATACAGGCCGATTTCTTTCAACATTCTCGAGTTGAAAACCTTTGCCCTTAGCGCCAGTTTGTCTTGTTCGCTGCAATCATCCCCAACTTTGATGGCGAGCGTCTGCAAATCATCCGCCATGGTATCGATATAACGTTCTAGTTTATTGATCGAATCGCTTCCATCGTTCAGCGCATGTTTGCGTAATTGGTGGTGATTGAAGATGGCCGCGAGTAAGAAAACGCCCACAAATATCGATGTGACCGGCAATAGCACCGGGAAATGACTCCAAATCTCTTTGAATCTATTTTCAACCATAAAATTGCGTTTTTTCATATCGCGCTCAATCGCTAAATCGATGTAAGTACTATAGGTTTTAATTTTCTTCAGATGTACGAATATTTGCTTTCAATCAGCCAATTTCTTCGATTCTGCTTGTTTTTGTAGTCTAAATTCTCATTTTTGATACGCATGGTTCAGCGGATGATTTTTGTCAATAACTCAATAAGTTAGAGAAGCTACAAGAAATATGTCACTGGCTATACTCAAATCAGCCGTTTGATAGTTCTCATATCAGGTTAAATGAGTCGCAAAAATGTCGAAATTTGTTACTTTGGGTGAATGAGTTTATAAAACAAATAATAAACATCGATCGAGTCGCATCGGCTAGAAGGTCGGGGGAGAAGGTATGGATATTGAGGTATTGCGCCAAGCTGCTGTTGTAAAAGAAGTTAACGGTGACGTTGTGATTGTTAACGTCGATGGGGATGCCAGAAAGGCGAAAGTCGGCGATACTATTGCAGTCAACGACATAGTATTAACGGCTAGTCACGCCTCTATTGTTTTGGACACCGTATATGTCCCTGATAATTGCCTTGCCTGCTCTGACAATTCTGGCGGTTGGGTAACCGCGGATATTGATGGAGATGTCTCAATTGACGTCGAGCAGTTGGAAGACGCTTCCATTTCTGGTCTCGATATTGATGCCATACAAGAAGCCATTTTAGCTGGCGCCGATCCGACTGAAATATTGGAAGCGACAGCAGCAGGTGGCGGTGCAGGTTCTGCTAACGCTGGTTTTGTTACGATCGAATACAATGGTGCTGAGGTACTCGCGAGTACGTTTTTCGAAACGAATGGGATTTCAGGAGAAGCGGACGTTGTCGATGAGGAGCAAGCTAGGCCATTGGTATTTGCAGCCGGGGGAAATAATCTTTCAGAAACCTTGGTCGAAGGCTCAATATCTCTTAGTACCTACCCTCAGTCTATAACGTCTTCCGCGACGATTTTTGCTGGCGATTTACCGTTAGACTCTAACACTTTTGTGCCAACGGCGGCCTCGCTTTCAGCGCTATTGGCTGAGCTCAACAGTGATATCACCTCTGGCGGTCAGGCCGTCTCTTTCAGATATGATTCAGCTTCGAACGCCATTATAGGTGAGCTCGGCGGTCTTGAGGTCGTGAACATTGATATAGATGCGACCAACATTGGCAAAGACGTCAATCTTCAGCTGACAACCACGATATACCAACCCATCGATCATGTGCCGAGTATCGCGGGGGGCTTGGTGTCGATCGCTGATGATCAGGTATCCATCTCATTCGAAATTAGTGGTAGTGATACTGGAGGCAACCCTATTCAGCTTCCCGTGTCCGCTCAAGTTACAATCGCTGACGGTGACAATCCGGCTATCGAATCTGTTCCTCAGGCTCAAGTAAGCGAGTCAGCTTTGACTGATGGGTCGATACCATCAACCAGTGCCGTCGAATCACAGGGGCAGGTTACCTTTAGCGAAGGTAGTGACACTATCACTAAGTTTGTTGTTGATGTCGATGCGTTTAATGCTTCGGCAAATTTAACGTCACAGGGATATTCGATTGAACTTAGAGAAGAGCCGGCAGATTCGGGGACCTATTTGGGTGTTTATACTGATTCTACGGGTAGTGAAGTTACGGTTTTCACGTTTAGTTTCGATACCAATACCAAGGGCTCCTATACGTTTGAGTTGAGCGAAGCTCTGGATCATCCCGATGGGCAAAATAACAATGAACTGATTTTTTCATTGCCGATTTTCGCAATTGATTCCGACAATGACCGAACACCAACAACCTCTTTAAACGTTGTGGTCACCGACGATGTCCAGTTAATGCAAAACGGCAGTTGGACTATTACGGAGCCGAATCAAGACGAAAACCCAACCACCGCGACCATCGATGTGATGCCTGCACACAGTGCCGATGGCGCCACCATCACCGAGTTTAAGTTTGGTGATAACCCAGCGCAGCAACTTGACCAAAGCCTCACTGGTGAGCAGAAATTCGATTACCCAGAAGGCTCGCTCTATATCACCCTTGATGGTGAGATGCGCTTTGAGCCTAATCGCGATTTAGATCATGAGAATGGCGATATTGTGAAACACATCGTCGTGACGTCGGGCGATTTCGATAAAGACAGTGTCAGCGCAACGCTCACTTTAACCATTCAAGATGGCGACGATCCGGTGATCAATACTATCCCATCAGTGAGTCTATCCGAAACTCAGTTAGCCGATGGCTCAGCGCCAAGCGGCAGTGCGGTGCAAGCCACAGGCACAATCAGTTATACCGAAGGCAGCGACAACCTAAGTCACTTCCGCCTTGAGCCAAGTGAGTTCAATACTGACGGTTTGCTCAAATCAAATGGGCTTGTGGTCGAGCTTCGAGAAGAGCTTCGAGAAGAGCCTGCAGATTCTGGTCAGTACATTGGCTTTACCACGGCGGCAAACGGAGTGGAGACCACTGTCTTTACCCTTGATTTTAATAATGCCGATTACACCTTCACGCTAATTGAAGCCATCGACCATGCCAATGCGGATGGCAACAACGATCTCAGCTTTGCGCTGCCCATCTATATGGTTGACAGCGATGGCGATAACTCAGCCAAAGCCGATCTCGATATTACTATCACCGACGATGTCCAGTTAATGCAAGATGGCAGTTGGACTATTACGGAGCCGAATCAAGACGAAAACCCAACCACCGCGACCATCGATGTGATGCCAGCGCACAGTGCTGATGGTGCCACCATCACCGAGTTTAAGTTTGGTGATAACCCAACGCAGCAACTTGACCAGACTGTCACTGGCGAGCAGAAATTCGATTACCCAGAAGGGGCGCTCTATATCACTCTTGACGGCGAAATGCGCTTTGAGCCTAATCGCGATTTAGACCATGAGAATGGCGATATTGTGAAAAACATCGTCGTGACGTCGGGCGATTTCGACAAAGACAGTGTCAGCGCCACGGTTACTTTAACCATCCAAGATGGCGACGATCCGGTGATCAATACTGTGCCATCAGTAAGTCTATCCGAATCTCAGCTAACGGATGGCTCTGTGCCAAGTGGCAGTACGGTGCAAGCCACGGGCACGATCAGTTACACCGAAGGCAGCGACAACCTAAGTCACTTCCGTCTTGAGCCAAGTGAGTTCAATACTGACGGCTCGCTCAAATCGAATGGGCTTGTGGTCGAGCTGCGAGAAGAGCCTGCAGATTCTGGGCAATACATCGGCTTTACCACGGCGGCAAACGGTGTGGAGACCACCATCTTTACCCTTGATTTTAATAATGCCGATTACACCTTTACGCTGATTGAAGCGATCGACCATGCCAATGCGGATGGCAACAACGATCTCAGCTTTGCGCTGCCCGTCTATATGGTTGACAGCGATGGCGATAATTCCGCCAAAGCCAACTTGGATATCACCATCACCGACGATGTCCAGTTAATGCAAAATGGCAGTTGGACCATTGCGGAGCCAAATTCCGGAGAGGCGCCAACCACTGCGACTATCGATGTGATGCCAGCGCACAGTGCTGATGGCGCCACCATCACTGAATTTAAGTTTGGTGATAACCCAGCGCACCAGCTTGACCAGACTGTCACTGGCGAGCAGAAATTTGATTACCCAGAAGGCTCGCTCTATATCACCCTTGACGGTGAGATGCGCTTTGAGCCTAATCGTGATTTAGACCATAAGAATGGCGATATCGTGAAAGACATCGTCGTGACGTCGGGTGATTACGACAAAGACAGTGTCAGCGCAACGGTCACTTTAACTATTCAAGATGGCGACGATCCGGTGATCAATACAGTGCCATCGGTAAGTCTATCTGAGTCTCAACTAGCTGATGGCTCAGCGCCAAGCGGCAGTGCGGTGCAAGCCACGGGTACAATCAGTTATACCGCAGGTAGCGACAACCTAAGTCATTTCCGCCTTGAGCCAAGTGAGTTCAATACTGACGGCTCGCTCAAATCGAATGGGCTTGTAATAGAGCTTCGAGAAGAGCCCGCAGATTCAGGGCAATATATCGGCTTTACCACGGCGGCAAACGGAGTGGAGACCACCGTCTTTGCGCTAAACTTCGATGGCACCAACAAAGGCGATTACACCTTCACACTGATTGAAGCGTTCGACCACGCCAATGCGGATGGTAATAACGATCTCAGTTTTGCTCTACCCGTTTATATGGTCGACAGCGACGGCGATAACTCCGCCAAAGCCGATTTGGATATCACCATCACCGACGATGTTCAGTTGATGCAAAATGGCAGTTGGACTATTACTGAACCGAATACCGGAGACACGCCAACCACCACGACCATCGATGTGATGCCTGCACACAGTGCCGATGGTGCCACTATCAGCGAATTTAAGTTTGGTGACAACCCAACGCAGCAGCTTGACCAATCGATAACTGGTGAGCAGAAATTTGATTACCCAGAAGGCTCGCTCTATATCACGCTTGACGGCGAAATACGCTTTGAGCCTAATCGCGATTTGGACCATGAGAATGGCGATATTGTGAAAGACATCGTAGTGACGTCGGGCGATTTCGACAAAGACAGTCTCAGTGCCACGGTCACCTTAACCATCCAAGATGGCGATGATCCGGTGATCAACGCTGTGCCATCGGTAAGTCTATCTGAGTCTCAATTAGCCGATGGCTCAGCGCCAAGCGGCAGTGCGGTGCAAGCCACAGGCACAATCAGTTATACCGAAGGCAGCGACAACCTAAGTCACTTCCGCCTTGAGCCAAGTGAGTTCAATACTGACGGCTCGCTTAAGTCGAATGGGCTTGTGGTCGAGCTTCGAGAAGATCCCGCTGACTCCGGGCAATATATCGGCTTTACCACGGCGACGAATGGCGCAGAGACAATCGTCTTTACCCTCGATTTTAATAATGTCAATTACACCTTTACGCTGATTGAAGCGATCGACCATGCCAATGCGAATGGTAATAACGACCTGAGTTTTGCGCTGCCCATCTATATGGTCGACAGCGATGGTGATAAC
Organism: Vibrio sp. NH-7; assembly: GCF_053643215.1. Taxonomy (NCBI): domain Bacteria; kingdom Pseudomonadati; phylum Pseudomonadota; class Gammaproteobacteria; order Vibrionales; family Vibrionaceae; genus Vibrio; species Vibrio sp. NH-7. The sequence goes on from NZ_CM132188.1 coordinate 342,289, forward strand.
TCCGCCAAAGCCAATCTCGATATTACTATCACCGACGATGTCCAGTTAATGCAAGATGGCAGTTGGACCATTACCGAGCCGAATCAAGGCGAAAACCCAACCACAGCGACCATCGATGTTATGCCAGCGCACAGTGCCGATGGCGCCACCATCACCGAATTTAAGTTTGGTGATAACCCAGCGCAGCAGCTTGACCAATCGATAACTGGTGAGCAGAAGTTCGATTACCCAGAAGGGTCGCTCTATATCACTCTTGGTGGTGAGATGCACTTTGAGCCTAATCGCGATTTAGACCACTCTGCAGGCGATATCGTGAAAAACATCGTCGTCACCTCGGGTGATTTCGACAAAGACAGTGTCAGTGCCACAGTCACCTTAACCATTCAAGATGGCGATGATCCGGTGATCAACGCTGTACCATCGGTAAGTCTATCCGAATCTCAACTAGCCGATGGCTCTGCGCCAAGCGGCAGTGCGGTCCAAGCCACAGGCACAATCAGTTATACCGAAGGCAGCGACAACTTAAGTCACTTCCGCCTTGAGCCAAGTGAGTTCAATACCGACGGCGCGCTCAAATCGAATGGGCTTGTGATTGAGCTTCGAGAAGAGCCTGCAGATTCAGGGCAATATATCGGCTTTACCACGGCAGCGAACGGCGTTGAGACAACCGTCTTTACGCTCAACTTCGATGGAACTAACAAAGGCGATTATACTTTTACGCTGATTGAAGCGATCGACCATGCCAATGCGGATGGTAATAACGACCTGAGTTTTGCGCTGCCCATCTATATGGTCGACAGCGATGGTGATAACTCCGCCAAAGCCAATCTCGATATTACTATCACCGACGATGTCCAGTTAATGCAAGATGGCAGTTGGACCATTACCGAGCCGAATCAAGGCGAAAACCCAACCACTGCGACCATCGATGTTATGCCAGCACACAGTGCCGACGGCGCCACCATCGCTGAGTTTAAGTTTGGTGATAACCCCACGCAGCAACTTGACCAAAGCCTCACTGGTGAGCAGAAATTCGATTACCCAGAAGGCTCGCTCTATATCTCCCTCGATGGTGAGATGCGCTTTGAGCCCAATCGTGATTTAGACCATAAGAATGGCGATATCGTGAAAGACATCGTCGTGACGTCGGGTGATTTCGACAAAGACAGTGTCAGCGCAACGGTTACTTTAACCATTCAAGATGGCGACGATCCGGTGATCAATACTGTCCCATCGGTAAGTCTATCCGAAGCTCAATTAGCCGATGGCTCGGCGCCAAGTGGTAGTGCAGTGCAAGCCACGGGCACGATTAGCTATACCGAAGGTAGCGACAACCTAAGTCATTTCCGCCTTGAATCAAGTGAGTTCAATACTGACGGCTCGCTCAAGTCGAATGGGCTAGTGGTTGAGCTTCGAGAAGAGCCTGCTGATTCTGGTCAGTACATTGGCTTTACCACGGGGGCGAACGGAGTGGAGACCACTGTCTTTACCCTTGATTTTAATAATGCCGATTACACCTTCACATTGATTGAAGCGATCGATCACGCTAATGCGGACGGGAATAACGATCTCAGTTTTGCGCTGCCCGTGTATATGGTCGACAGCGACGGTGATAATTCCGCCAAAGCCAATCTCGATATCACCATCACCGACGATGTCCAACTGATGCAAAATGGCAGTTGGACCATCACTGAACCGAATCAAGGCGAAAACCCAACCACCGCGACCATTGATGTCATGCCTTCACACAGTGCCGATGGCGCAACCATCACCGAGTTTAAGTTTGGTGACAACCCAGCGCAGCAGCTTGATCAAAACATCACTGGTGAGCAGAAATTTGATTACCCAGAAGGCGCGCTTTACATCACCCTTGACGGTGAGATGCGCTTTGAGCCGAATCGCGATCTGGACCACTCTGCAGGCGATATCGTGAAAAACATCGTTGTTACCTCGGGCGATTTCGACAAAGACACTGTCAGCGCAACGGTTACTTTAACCATCCAAGATGGCGACGATCCGGTGATCAATACTGTGCCATCGGTGAGTCTATCCGAAGCTCAATTAGCTGATGGCTCTGCGCCAAGCGGCAGTGCGGTGCAAGCCACGGGCACGATCAACTACACCGAAGGCAGCGACAACCTAAGTCACTTCCGCCTTGAGCCAAGTGAGTTCAATACTGACGGCTCGCTCAAATCGAATGGGCTAGTGGTTGAGCTGCGAGAAGAGCCTGCAGATTCTGGTCAGTATATCGGCTTTACCACGGCGGCAAACGGAGTGGAGACCACTGTCTTTACCCTTGTTTTTAATAATGCCGATTACACCTTCACATTGATTGATGCGTTCGATCACGCCAATGCGGATGGTAACAACGATCTCAGCTTTACGCTGCCCATCTATATGGTTGACAGCGATGGCGACAACTCCGCCAAAGCCGATCTCGATATCACCATCACCGACGATGTCCAACTCATGCAAAACGGCAGCTGGACTATTACCGAGCCGAATCAAGGCGAAAATCCAACCACCGCGACCTTCGATGTGATGCCTGCACACAGTGCCGATGGCGCAACCATCACCGAGTTTAAGTTTGGTGATAACCCCACGCAACAGCTTGACCAGACTGTCACTGGCGAGCAGAAATTTGATTACCCAGAAGGCTCGCTTTATATCACTCTTGGTGGTGAGATGCGCTTTGAGCCTAATCGCGATTTAGACCACTCTGCAGGCGATATCGTGAAAAACATCGTCGTGACCTCGGGCGATTTCGATAAAGACAGTGTCAGCGCAACGGTCACCTTAACCATCCAAGATGGCGATGATCCGGTGATCAATACTGTGCCATCGGTAAGTCTATCTGAGTCTCAATTGGCGGATGGCTCGGCGCCGCGCGGCAGTGTAGTGCAAGCCACGGGCACAATCAGTTATACCGAAGGCAGCGACAACTTAAGTCACTTCCGTCTTGAGCCAAGTGAGTTCAATACCGACGGCTCGCTCAAATCGAATGGGTTAGTGGTCGAGCTTCGAGAAGAGCCTGCAGATTCTGGTCAGTACATTGGCTTTACCACGGCGGCAAACGGAGTGGAGACCACTGTCTTTACCCTTAATTTTAGTAATGCCGATTACACCTTCACATTGGTTGAAGCGATCGACCATGCCAATGCGGACGGTAATAACAATCTTAGCTTTGCGCTGCCCGTGTATATGGTTGACACTGACGGCGATAACTCCGCTAAAGCCGATTTGGATATCACCATCACTGACGATGTCCAGTTAATGCAGAACGGCAGTTGGACCATTACGGAGCCGAATCAAGGCGAAAACCCAACCACCGCGACCTTCGATGTGATGCCTGCACACAGTGCCGATGGCGCCACCATCACCGAGTTTAAGTTTGGTGACAACCCCACGCAGCAGCTTGACCAATCGATAACTGGTGAGCAGAAGTTCGATTACCCAGAAGGCTCGCTTTATATCACCCTTGATGGTGAGATTCGCTTTGAGCCGAATCGCGATTTGGACCATGAAAATGGGGATATTGTGACAGACATCGTCGTTACTTCGGGTGATTTCGACAAAGACGGTGTCAGCGCCACGGTTACTTTAACCATCCAAGATGGCGACGATCCGGTGATCAATATTGTTCCGTCGGTGAGTCTATCTGAATCTCAACTAACGGATGGCTCAGCGCCAAGCGGCAATGCGGTGCAAGCCACGGGCACGATCAGTTATACCGAAGGCAGCGACAACCTAAGTCATTTCCGCCTTGAACCAACTGGGTTCAATACTGACGGCTCGCTAAAATCGAATGGGCTTGTCATAGAGCTTCGAGAAGAGCCCGCAGACTCTGGACAATATATCGGCTTTACCACGGCGGCAAACGGCGCAGAGACCATTGTCTTTACCCTTGATTTTAATAGTGCCGATTACACTTTCACACTGATTGAAGCCATCGATCATGCCAATGCGGACGGGAATAACGATCTCAGTTTTGCGCTGCCCGTCTACATGGTTGACAGCGACGGTGATAACTCTGTCCAAGCCGATCTCGATATCACCATCACTGATGATGTCCAGTTAATGCAAAATGGCAGCTGGACCATCACTGAGCCGAATCAAGGCGAAAACCCAACAACAGCGACCATCGATGTGATGCCTGGACACAGTGCCGATGGCGCCACCATCACCGAATTTAAGTTTGGTGATAACCCAACGCAGCAGCTTGACCAAAACGTCACTGGTGAGCAGAAGTTTGACTACCAAGAAGGCTCGCTCTATATCACCCTTGATGGCGAAATGCGCTTTGAGCCCAATCGTGATTTAGACCATGAGAGTGGCGATATTGTGAAAAACATCGTCGTGACGTCGGGCGATTTCGACAAAGACAGTGTCAGCGCCAAGGTTACTTTAACCATCCAAGATGGCGACGATCCGGTGATCAATACTGTTCCGTCGGTGAGTCTATCTGAATCTCAACTAACGGATGGCTCTGCACCAAGCGGCAGTGCGGTGCATGCCACGGGCACGATCAGTTATACCGAAGGCAGCGACAACCTAGGTCATTTCCGCCTTGAGCCAAGTGAGTTCAATACTGACGGCTCGCTCAAATCGAATGGGCTAGAGGTAGAGCTTCGAGAAGAGCCTGCAGATTCTGGCCAGTACATCGGCTTTACCACGGCGGTGAACGGTGCGGAGACCACCGTCTTTACACTCAACTTCGATGCCAGCAATAAAGGCGATTACACCTTTACATTGATTGAAGCGCTCGATCATGCTCTATCTGGAGCAAAAGATGATGTATTGAGCTTTAACTTGCCTGTTTATGCGGTTGATAGTGACAATGACGACTCAGTGATGAAACCTATGGTGGTAACGATTGCGGATGATCTCCCTACCATAGACAGTACTGCCGCTGGAAGTGGTTTCAATGTGGATGAAAATGATCTCTCCGCTAGCTCGGTCGCGACCGGACAGTTTGAAGTCACGAGAGGTGCCGACGATATTGTCCACTTCGAGCTTGGGAATATCGACAGCGCACTGTCGGGTCTTCATTCCGGCGGCGTCGAGTTAACAATCGAAAAATATGACGGTGCGGCGAATACCACAAGTTATCAAGCGGTTGCAGGCAATACGGTCGTGTTTACCCTTGAACTAGGCGACGATGGTTCGTATCGCTTCGAGTTATTACAACCGTTAGATCATGCGCCTGATTCCGACTCTCTGACTATTCCCTTTGATGTTGTTGCGATTGATGGAGATGGGGATGCGTCACCTGCGTACCCGTTGCCTATTTCAGTAGCAGACGACGAGCCGATCATTACAGGTACTCAAGGCGAAACGCGAGTTGATGAGGATGATCTGGTTGGTATTGGGTCCGATCAAACAGAGGATACCCAAATCCACGGCCAGTTTGTGGTTGACGAAGGCGCCGACGGCGTTACCGAGTACCAGCTAATCGCGCCTGCCGATAGCCTGGTTGGTTTGCAAAGTGGGGGCGAGAGCCTCGAGTGGAGAGCCGTTGTCGAGAACGGGACGACGTTTACTTATATTGCACAGACGTCTGGCAGTCAGCAAGCTGTGTTCTCCTTGACTTTTGATACCTCTGACAACAGTTACACCTTTAATTTATTGCAGCCGGTCGAGCATCCGAATGCCAATGAGCAGAATCAAGTACAAATTGATTTCAATATTCAGGCGCTTGATTTTGATGGTGACAAATCCAACCCAATTAGCCTACCTATTACTATTGTGGATGACGTTCCGACATTAACCCAGCAGGAGATCAGTCGTGTTGAGGGGCAAGGTTTCAATCGCTCGATGGTCAATATGTTTGACAGTGCGACCGACAAAGGCGCAGATGGCGCAGAGCTAACCCGAATTGAAGGGACAACGTCCAGTGGTTCGGACATTCTGTTCAAGCAGGGTGGCAGCTATGTGGATGGTGTCGACCTGAGCTCTGGAAGCCAACGCATTGTCGTGGCGCAGGAGTATCAAGACAGCAATGGCAATACCGCTGTGCGTGATTTGGGCGAGTTAAGAATAAACTCTAACGGAGAAGTTGAGTTTAGAGCGTTCGATAACCTCGAACATGACGGTGATAACTTTGTGTTTACCGTAAATCTGACCGCCACCGACGGAGATAAAGATACCTCTGTGGCGCCGCTTGAAATCACCATTGAAGACCGAAGAGCCTCTGCGATCCCTCTTAAAGTGGTCTCGTTTGAAGACTCGGGTAGAGCGCCATCAATTGATTATAGTGCCGCGAATCCTACACCTTTGGAGACAGCCAACTCACAAGACAATCAAGCGGACATTCCGGGTGTTGGCGTTCCTACACAGGTTAAGTTGCAAGCCAACCTATACGATGCCGACAATAACGAATCGATTGGCGGCATGACAATCAAAGCAGGGCAACATCATGGTAAATTCTTCTATTTTGATGGGTCAGAGTATGTAGAGCTCACGGCTGATAATTCAGGCAAAATTTACTTTGCAGGCTCATTGATAGACCAGAGTTCGATTGTGAATGGTAATGGCGATCAGATAACTACAATCAACAACTTGTATTTTGTGCCAGACAGAAACTACTCCACGACTGATCGCGGTTTTCAAATTAAATATCAACTTGAGATTCACAATGATGGTGCGTTAGATCATCGACTCAACTCGCAGTTCACCATGGAAGTGGAAAGCGTGGCGGATATTGCGACATGGGACGATAGCAATAGCACGTATCATTACGTGTTAGATGAAGATTCATCTAATGCAACCCTGAATCTACAGGCGCTGACTCAAGACACGCTCAACCCGGAAACGATAACTTATCAATTAACCGTTTCGCAGGGTGATGGCCACTTCGAGTTACTTGACAAAAACGGCTCACCATTAGTGCCAAACGCAGACGGGAATTTCATTGTTTCATCTGCTGATATCAATACGATTCAAGTCAACCCGAATGAGAACTTCTCCGGCACGATACAGATTGATGTGGTTGCCATTACAACCGAGTCAACCAATGCTGTGACCGACAAGGGGAGTGCCCAGTCTGATGTAAAAGCGCTCATTTTCGATGTTCGACCGGATGCGGATCTTGGCAGTTTTAGTGTCAATCGGATTGCTATTTTCGAAGACAATGCGGCGACCCAAAATACGGTTGATCCCGCGACAGACAAAGACCCGTTTACTTTGGACGAAGTGATTCAAATGTCACCTTCAGTGGACACCGATGGCTCTGAAGTGCTGTTCGTTAGAATCTCAAACATTACAGAGGGCGCTACGCTTTCTTGGCAAGGCGCTGCGCCTAGTCAACTGACAACGGTAACGATCAATGGCGTCGTCTATCAAGAAGTCCCTTATGATCAGATACATAACGTAGAAGTGATACCAGAGTTACACAGCAACGCGGACTTCAAGTTTGATGTGACAGGGGTAGTGAAAGATAGCGCAAGCCTGTCGACGACAACGTTAGTTGACGAAGCGATCATGGGCTCGAAAACAGTCAATGTCAGTGTCAAAGGGGTGGCGGATGTTCCTCAGGGCGTTGTTGCCGGAAGCCAGTGGAGCGAGTTTACGGATGGCGCAGTTTCAGGCGTAGAGACAACCATCAATGAGAGTCAAAATGGTGATAGCTTTGCGGTACTTGATTTCTCGATCATCTCTGGCGAGCGCGAAGACAAACCGCTGGACGGTTCAGAGTCGTTAACTGTACTGCTCTCAAATATTCCGCAAGGTGTTGTCATTGAGGACAGTGATGGAACGCAGATTGATCTCAACTTTGTCGGCTATGATGGCAGCGGTCAGCCGATCTATGAAGCCAATATAACGGGTTTAAACACCACGTCAGGCATTATTGTTCGACCGGTTGATTCATCAACGGAGAATATTCACATCAAAGGTACCGTCATCGTGACGGAAAATGATGGACACAGTCGCGAGTTTGAACAAGAGATTCGCATTAAGGTTGCACCCGTTATTGACGCCTCAGCGACTTATACCAATCAGTCTGTTGGCGATGAAGACACACCAATCAACATCAATTGGCACCCTGAAGGGACAGATTACATTGATGATGACGAACACTTTACTTCCATTACGATTACTGGAATTCCAAATGGTGCCGCGGTCAATGTAAACAGTAGCGACGTTGTCGCGGTGTATGACGCGGCATCGGGGACGTTAACCATTACCCCAGGGGCAACCCAATCCGCACAGTCATTCACCCAAGATGCTTTGGCAAATAACTTTATTCAAATTACTCCGCCCAAAGACTCCAGTACGGATTTCAAATTGAATACCGTTGTGGAAGTGGAAGAGCGAGATCATGAATACACGAGTGACTCAATTGTCGGCGAAGGTGGTCGGGTAACCGCTACCATCACGGGCGAACTGACCGTTGTGGTGCGCCCAATCGTTGAGCCACAAGACAGCAACAATACCTTGATCGTGACGGATGAGTCTGGTGCCAGCGTTGTCAATGCAATTACGGCTAACGCGCAAGGGGGGATTCGTTTTACCACTAATGCTGATAACACCGCGACCGACGGAACAGGTGCCGAAGTGTGGGATGGCGAATATGTGGTGAAATATCAAGAAACCGATTTGTCATCACAAGAAGTGGTCAGCGACGTTATTGTTACCCTTACTCACCTTGATGGAAGTGCGTTGAGTGAGGATATTCTCGACCAACTGCTGGTGACAGGTGCCGCTTATGAGGGCAATGGGCGCTGGGTCATTACCAATGAGGATGCGTTCAGTATTCGTGCGCCTTATGGTTTGGATCTGACGCCGAATAGCAGTTCTGATGACGATCCTCTGGCGTTCAACAGTATCAAGATGAACATTCAAACCTTAGTCATTGACCAAGGTGAAGATAGCAATGAAAACTCCAAATCTACGCTTCGCGAAACGACGTTGGATCTCTCCTTCCCTGAAGAGGTAGTGGTAGGCAATGAGGTCGCTGCTGTGGCCAGCATTACACCAGATAGTGTGATTACCGCTACTGAAGACAATCAAGTCGACCTAGGTAAACAGCTGGATTCAGTGATCAGCTTTACCAACCAAGACGGCAGCGCTGACGAAGTGACCATCATCATAGGCAATACGGTAACCGTTGGCGGCGTGACTTATCCGATTTCGATATCCGGTGGCGAGGTCGATTTTGTCAACGGTCAGTTCGTGTTCCAAACGGGTATTTCAGCCTCTGGACAAGTGGAAAGTTTTGATGGCCTGATGCTCAACTTACCTGATGATTATTCAGGAGATTTCAGGTTGCCAATTACCGTCATTACCAAAGATACGACATCCGGTGATGAGAAAGTGGAAAATGGCAATGTGATCGTCAAAGTTGACCCGATTGCGGACGTCACTGGCAGTGAACCGGACATTAGCTTAACGGTGAAAGGCTCGTTAGATGATAACCAAGTGCCAATTGATCAGGACGGCATCGCTGGGCAAGACCTGGAGGGCTATGAAGATAGCTACATTCAACTTGGGTTTGGCTACCAAATCGCAGACCAAGTGACGGGAATTGAAGGTGGCAATGAAGTGCTTTCCTCCATCACCCTAAGTTTGGCGGATCCTTCGGTCGGGGAGTTCTACCAGCTTGTTGATAATGGTGATGGGACGTTCTCGTATCAGGCGCTTGGTTCTACAGTCACCTTCAGCCAAGCGGAGATTGCAGCGGGAGCACTCGATAATGTGCTCTTCAAGCCGCAAGCAAACTACCCAACAGGTAACGACGACAATACTGTCCAAGTCAATGTGACTGGCTCTGTAACGGATACCGCAACGTTTAACGAGCTTGTTCCAACGCAAACCGCGACAGACAGTGGAAGCTTTTCAACGAGTGTGAGCTTTGATGTTGTACCTGTGGTTGATCCGGTGCTTGTTACAGGTCCAGGTGTGGACCCTAGCCAAACGCTTGAAGTGACGGGGTTGGAAGACACAGAAATCTCATTGGCAAGTTCCGGAGACGTATCGATTTCGCTGACTGATCTCGATGGCTCCGAGCATTTTGTTTCCATCAAGTTCACTGATGTGCCGGAAGGTTTTCTTTTAACGGCTGATCCGTCAAGCGGTTACACAGTAAAAAACAATGGTGGGGGAGAATGGAGTGTTCAACTGCCTTCTGGCGCGGGAGACTCTCTCAACTTAGGAGCTCTATCTGTTCTGCCTCCGAAGCATTTTAGTGGCAGCGCGGAATTTGCTTTGACGGTATTTACCCAAGAATCGCTGCTGGGTGTGCCGACGCAAGCGGCGAATCTCCCTAACTTCAAAATCAACGTGACGCCACAGGGAGACGTGATTGATGTTGATGCAACGAATGCCGTCAGTGGCGTTGAGGGAGAAAACATAGATATTGCGATCAATGCGTCAGTAGTGGATAAAGCGCTTTCGGCAACAGGCAATGGAGTCTACAGCGAAAATGCTCCAGAGACTGTCCGTGTTGAAATTCGCGATGTTCCAAGCGATGCAACTATCTATGACGCCGATGGCAATTTAGGTCAATATGATGCAGTGAACAATGTCTGGATTGTTAACGTTGCTGCACAACAACTCGACAAAATCGTGTTTAATTCTGGTCAGCACAATAGTGATGTGGGCAACGCTTTTGGCATTGATGCGCCTCTCACAATCAGCGTTCAGTCAGTCGATAAAGATGCCTCTGGTAATGAATACCTTGGACCTGCGGTGAGCTTTGAGGTGGCATTGAGCATCGACCCAATTAATGACCGTCCTACCTTTGTCAATGTCACTGATTTAGAGACACAAGAAGACACGGCGATTGCGATTGATAATTTCCAAATCGCGGACATTGATGCTCAATATGATGACCCCAACGCGGTTTATACACTCACATTGAGTCTCGATAAAGGGGAGCTTATTTTCGATCCGAATACGGCTACTCTCTTTGATCTAAGTTTGAACTACGACGCCAATCAGAATTTGGTCATTTCAGGTACTGTCGCCAACATCAATGCGGCGTTGTCTGCGGGCAACATATCGTTTAATCCTGATCTCGACAGCAACGATCTTAATTCAGGTGGGGCGGTAACCGTGACAGCAAGTGTGGATGATGGCGGCAACAATGGCGCAATCATCTCGGGAGACGCCTCGACGTCATCAACCAATCAAACAACCTTCGAGATTCAGGTGACGGAGGTCAATGATGCGCCAAATGCTGCGGATGTTAATTTGGCTCCGATGTTGGAAGAAGGTCAGATTATCATCACCGCTCAGCAATTGATCGACGCGTCAAGCGATCCAGAAAATCATACACTCACGGTGACGGACCTAACGGTTGCCGAGGGGCAAGGCAGCTTGACGCTCAATCCAGATGGTGTGTCTTGGACGTTTACCGCGGCGCAAGACTTCAATGGCGAGGTGAAACTTGACTACACCATTGAAGACAATGGTACAACGAATGGTGCGAATGACTTTAAGCAAGACGCTGCCAGCGTGCACTTTGAGGTACAAGGAGTTAATGACAAACCCGAGTTGGACTTGAGCAGTGCCACGGCATTGATTGATGAAGCGGCAGGGCAGTTAATTAGTGGTATTTCCGTGTCAGATGTGGATTACGTTGGCGCCAATAGCAACGATCTTATGTCGGTCGAGCTTAGTGTTGACTACGGTACGCTCAGCGTTGTTGTGCCTACGGGTTCGGGAATTGTCGTCAACCCAGTGACTGGCGCATCCATCACGCTAACGGGTACTATCACAGAACTAAATGCTCTGCTGGATAGCCCTGCAAGTGGCAGCGGTGTGTTACTTGATTCAAGTTTTGCCCCAACAGATACCATCAGTTTAACCGTTGTTGCGACTGATTCAGGTAACCCGTCTGGAATGGTGATGCAGGAGACGACTCAACATACGATCACTGTCATGCCTGTCGCCAACTCACCGACGTTAACCATCGACCCTCAGTACAATTATGTGAAAAACATCAGCGCGACCCAGACGGCAAGCTCAAATGGTATCGCATTTGTCGGGATAGTAGCCGCATTGGTTGATAGCAACGAGACTCTGTTCTTGCAGGTTTCTGGCGTACCAGCAGAGGCGACGCTAACCAGTGATGTTGGCACCGTGACACTATCGTCTGGTGTTTGGACGGTGTCTGCCGACGCGATCAGCAGCCTGAAGTTAGAGGGCGCAGATGTGGGGAACCACACGCTCACCGTAACGGCGATATCGCAAGAGTCCAACGGGGATACCGCGAGCTCAACCTCGTTAGATTTAAACTTGGATGTGGTGATTGACGGCTCGACGATAGACCAGTCCACGCAAGCCCAAGATGTGCAACTTATTGGAGACGGTGGAAACACAGAGCTCCATTCCGGCAGCGGTGATGATTTGCTGCAAGGTGGTTCGGGTAATGACCATCTGATTGGAGGGGCTGGAGACGATCATCTTCAAGGAGGAGAAGGCGATGATATTCTCGAAGGTGGGCTTGGCTCAGACATCCTCACTGGCGGAGGGGGCATGGATACCTTCGTCTGGTTGGATATTGATGACGGCGCGACGGACACCATCACAGACTTTAGTATCGCAGAAGGAGATAAAATCGATCTTCGAGAAGTGCTTCCTGAGCTTAAACAAGCGTCGATAGACATGGATGTTTTGCTCGATCATATTGACGCCAAAGTGATAGATGGTGCAGATATCGAGCTGACACTTCATCCAGGAGGAGGGCAAGGACAACAGACCATTTTAGTTCAGGATCTGGCGCCGCAGCTGTCGCTTGATGGTATGAGCTCATTGGACATTGTTTCTTCGTTGCTTGACCACGATGTCATCATTCATCATCAATAATCGAAGGTAATGAATATCGGCCCGAATTAGGGCCGAATCAATAAAAACAAGTGAATGTCTTGATTGAGTGGACCAAGGTAACTAGACTGCATGCCATTAAATGGCTGCACAACGACGTAATCGTCATTAATTATTTGTAAAATTAGTCAGATAGCCCCCTTCATAGTCCAATAAAAATGAAGTTGAGCTTACTCTTATGCGGTTTCGTTTGGTCTCACGACGTCGATTGATAAAAATAGAAAGAGAATTCAAATGTTTAATAGAGTTTATAGTCAGCTAAAACTCCTATTCACAGAGTTTAGAGATGATCAGCGTGGAGTGACTACGATCGAATACGTCCTCATCTTGAGTGTGGTCGCAATCATGATTATAAGCATCTTCGTTACAGACACTGAACTACAATCTTCGCTGATTAACCTGTTCAAACGCCTGACCAATACTATCGATTCAGTCTAAGGGCCGGATTTGATCTTCTAATCTATCGGCCAGTGAGGTTAACTCTTTGTTTGATAGGTCGAAACGAACATCTGCGCAGCCGTGTCGACAGCAACTATGAGTTGATCTTGGGTGGCAGGCGGTTGATGAGCCAGTAACTGAGGCCAGAATACAATCGCCTTAATGCTACCAATGTACTGCTCCACCGCGAGTGGAATGTTGTCTACCTCGATGGCTTCAGCGGCGACCGCTTGTTTAATCCACTCATGCAAACCATACGAATCGCCAATCGCTTCAAATTTACTCATTAAGAGTTTTGACGTCTCCGGACAACGAATGCATTCCGCCATCACTAGCCTTGCGGTTACTTGAAAATCTTCCGTGTTGATGTAGCACATTTGCTTAAGTGTCAGCGCCTTCAATTGTTCAAACACTGAGACAGACGGCTCATATCTGAGCTCACAACGGTCATCAAAGCGACATATCAATTTGTCTACGATGACTTCGAACAGCGCGTCTTTGTTCGGGTAGTACTTATACAAAGTGCGTTTAGACACGCCTGCATGCTTGGAAATTCCTTCCATACTCGCTTGTTCAAGTCCTTTTTGAGAAAAAACCTCTATCGCAGATTGGATGATATCTTCTTGTTTTATATCACTTCTTTTGAGCATGAATAGAACCTGTACCGATTTAAAGTTAACGGGCGAGTTAACCTTCAAGAATTTACATGCCCAAAGTATACATCATCGTTTACTTTCTTGGGTAGTTGCAAATGGCTCTGCGAACATAAGGGAAATGAAGAGTACGGTTGATCACATTTGCATAGTGTGGAGAGTAGGCGCTCAAAAACGAGATATACGCAACTTTTTAGTGGGAAATTCAAGATAAAATGCTAGAAAACGTACAAGTAAAATTTCAAAAACCACTTATTAAGTAATTAAAATAATTGATAATTTTAACTTGTTACTCGTATTTTCTAGATGTTTGCATGCAAGGGTAAATAACGCTTTTGTTTTTATAAAACCTCCTTATACTCGATCACAATAATGCAACAATATTGACTTCAAAGGAGTGCGTATGGAACAAGAACAAAGCCTGTTTCAGTGGGAGCGAGTAAAACGATTTAATCTTCCTGTCTGGACTGTACTCGTGGGCGTTCTTATTGCACGCACAAGCTACTTTATGGCTTGGCCATTCTTGATTGTTTTTCTCTATCAAGATTACGGAGCATCGGCGGTGGAAGTGGGGGGAATGCTTGCACTTTCAGCGGTAACGGGATCGCTCACCGGATTATATTCTGGCTACCTGTCAGACAAGTTCGGGCGCAAATGGATCATGGTCGCAGGGTGTTTGATAGCGTTCATCGCCTACACGGGGATTGGCTTAGCGACTCAGGTTTGGCACTTTTATGCCTTAATCCTATTGGCTGGATTTATGCGCCCGTTGATCGATGGCCCTGCCAAGGCGGTGATCGGCGATGCATTGAGTGATCTTAAAGATCGGGAACTAGCGCTCAACATTCGCTACTTTTTGTTGAATATTGGCGCGGCCGTCGGTCCACTTATCGGCGTGACACTCGCTTTGGCCCAGCCTCAGTTGCTATTTATTGTTACTGGTGTCACTCACTTGCTCTACAGCGGGTGGATCTTGTTTGGCATTGAACGCAAAGGCAGTTTTACCAAGCCAGACCTCTCTTTACTGCCTAACTTTCGTCAAACGGTCAAAGTGATCAGCAGGGATCGCGTCTTTGTATTGCTTTTGCTTGCCAACGTACTCTTGATGTTTGTCTACGCTCAATTGGAATCTTCGGTTCCGCAAGTCATTGTCCGCAGTGGTATTGAAGATGCGGCAAAACTGATCGCGCTCTTGATGATGGTCAATGCTGTGACGATTGTATTGTTGCAGTTTCCGGTGCTCAAGGTTATGGAAAAACTGCCACTGTTTACTCGGACTCGAATCGGGATGAGTGCCATCGCGCTTGGTCAACTGGCGTTCATTTTTACCCCTGAGCAGTCGGCGATTGGATGGGCTGTTGCCTGTTTTATCGTTAGTTTGGGAGAAGTGATTACTTTCCCGACGCTTAACGTGCAAATCGACCGTTTGGCTCCCGCGCATTTACGGGGTTCCTATTTTGGTGCGACAGCTCTGTACTCACTGGGTTTTGCCATTGGACCAGCGTTGGGTGGCGCAATGGTCGAGTGGTTGGGGGCACAATGGCTATTTGGACTCTGCTTTGTTGTCAGCGTGACCATGATTTGGCTTTACTGGATTGCTCAGCACACTGACGATCAAGTGGAGCGCGAGGTGGCTGTCTCAAATAGTTGATCTCAAGATTGGGGATTTGAAAAGGCTAGCGTTTTGCTAGCCTTTGTTTTATTTGCTAAACGGGTTCGCCTTGCATCTCGTTGTTTTGTGCGTCCAACTTAATGGTTTGAGTTGGGTAGGCGATATCCGCGCCATTTTGATGGACGATTGCCAATATCTTCAGTAATACGTCTTGCTTTACTTTATGGAATCTCACCCAGTTGACGGTTTTAGTAAAGGTGTAGACCATGATATCCAGTGATGATGGTCCAAAGCCGTTGAAGTTGACGATCAACGTCTGCTTAGCGTCGATATCCGGATGGGTTTTCAGCATCTCTTTTATCTCTTCAACGATGGTTTCAACCTGAGTGCTGTCGTCATATCGGACACCAATCGTTTCATTGATGCGTCTGTTTTGCATGCGTGAAGGGTTTTCGACCACAATACTGCTGAAGACGGAGTTAGGGACATACAGCGGTCGTTTGTCAAAGGTGCGGATGATGGTCATGCGCCAGCCGATACGTTCTACGGTACCCTCTATTTGTCTATCTGGGGAGCGAATCCAGTCGCCGACCTTGAACGGACGA
This sequence comes from Vibrio sp. NH-7, assembly GCF_053643215.1. Taxonomy (NCBI): domain Bacteria; kingdom Pseudomonadati; phylum Pseudomonadota; class Gammaproteobacteria; order Vibrionales; family Vibrionaceae; genus Vibrio; species Vibrio sp. NH-7. Next base: position 358,422 of record NZ_CM132188.1, read on the forward strand.
TCAAAGTAAATCATCATTCCGCCAAAGAAGTTGGACAGCAAGTCCTTAGCAGCCAGACCGACAATTAAACCACCGACACCACCGAAGGTGAGCAGACCGGAAAGGCTCAAACCGAAGGCTTGCATGACCGTCATCCCACCAATGACAATGAAGAACAAACGCGAAACCTTGGCTACTGCTTGTACGGTGGTCTCGTCTCGGTTCGTTTGGTCAAGAACATACTCTTCGATGTTGTTAATTAAGCGTATGGTAATCCAGACGAAGATAGCGATAACGAGCAGGAGCTTGACGGTGCTTAGCCAGTTGAGCTTATCACCCATATGATCTTGGAGTAGAAAGCCAAGTGAAACGGTCGCTGGCCAACACCAAATCAAAGTGCTGACGGGCGTTTTCAACGCAGCAAGTGTGAGATCATCCCAGTGAAAGCGGGTTTTTTCCGCTAGGATCTCCAATCGTCCATAAACGATTCTCCAGATAACCCAAGCAAAAAAGCTGGCAACAGTGATGAGTATGACGTTGGTATCCCATTGCTCTAACAAGCCGGCTATTGAAGGCGGTAAGTAGGAAAGTAGCTGATCCATATAAACGATTCTTATTATGGTGGAGGAGGAGCGATTATAAGCAATCCTTTGTAGTGATACTAGGTCGGGTGATGGAGTTACGGGTAGTTGTTTCTGTATTGAAACGTCAAGGTGAAGAAACGGTTGGCTTGAACAATAAGCCTAAATAGAGAGCGATCCTATTTGTTACCAAAATGCTCTGATAGTGCAGCGCGTCTTTTGCTTGCGCCACCACCACCCTCCATATCGACAGTGTCTTCATAACCTGCTTTGACGAAGCGTTGGCTCGGTATGCTTGGCTGAAGACGACGCAATTGAGGGGAATTAAACGTTCCTGCAATCTGATAGATGGTGGTACCACTGCCTGTTTCGATAAAGACTTGCTCTCCATCAAACTCAAAGCTGGTGGCAATAAGGCGATTATTACGGAATACGCCCTGTTCATTCAGGGTAAGCGTCTCGGTGCTGTAAGAGGGGGCTCCGACTTCTATCCAAGTACCGTATACGTGTTTGGGGTGAATATAGTCGTTGTAGCTAAAATAGAGTAGCGATGAAAAGCCAGCCGCCAAGGATAAGAATATGGCAACAAACAACAACTTGATAATTTTGGCTTGGATCATAACTACCTTTGAAGCAATGGATGTGAACTGCCATTCCTAGTGGAACTCGTCAACCAAAGTCAGCTTGAAAGAAATGAATATTTAAATCAATTACCTGACCAAGAAATTTGATATTTACCTCAAATCCATTGAGTGCTGAACGTCGCTAACTCAATGAGAAAACAGAGTAAACTGTCACTGGTTATTGTAAGACTAGCAGTCAACGGCAATGAGATCTTCTTCAACAGCATGAAATCTATGTAGGCACGCTTTGATTTAGACACATACGCTGTCGATATTGGTTAGATTTCAGCATTTTAGATTGCTGTGACCGACAATATCGATTAAAACGTGACAACAATAATTTGATTAAACAGGTTCATGAGGGACATATGATTACAGTAAACAGCTATTTCGATGATGGTGTAAAGTCGTTGGGCTTTACTCAGGGCGAAGAGAACTCGAGTGTTGGAGTCATGCTTGCTGGTGAATATACCTTTGGTACCGCGGCGCCAGAAAAAATGACGGTTGTAAAAGGTGAAATGGCGGTTAAGCGAGATGGTGAAAGCCATTGGAACACTTACAAGGCAGGTGAGTCTTTCGATGTGTCCGGAGACTCTTCATTTGACGTCAAAATACTGGTAACGACTGCTTACCTGTGTGAATACCTCTAAGAAAATCGCTCTATAAATCAAAACGCCGCTAATCAGCGGCGTTTTGTTTTGTCACACTCAGTTAGGGGCAAAGTGCGCTCGTTTACTCCAAGCGCCGATTCGATTTTGCCGAACTGTCCTTCAGTTATTATCAAAGTTATCAAGATAAACCTAGGCTATACTTCTATTATGAGAAATTGTAACTAGGAGGTGAACATGGCTGTTGTTCCTAAGCATAAAGATTCTCACCAACGATATGATCCGAGCCAAGACCTGACTCAGGACCAATTGCACCGTTTCGGAAAAGTCGCGTCTTCCGCTCAAAAGAGACGAGATAAACTATCAGCCCGACAATCGGTGCTAGCTGACGCGAAGGATGTTGCATTCAAACCGATTATTACGCCGAAGAAGGATAAGCCGAATACGGTGAGATATGCGGTGTGGATGATTGTGGTTATGGCAGTAAGCTTATGGTTAATGTATATGACGGGCTAAACTCTTCTTTGAGTAATAGGTGTTACATTATCTTGCTTTTTTGGTTTTTCCCCCCGATCTTTTCGATAGTAGTGAAACTGATTTTTACCACTGTGTTTAGCTGAATACATCGCTTTGTCTGAACAACGTGTGAGTTCTGGTAAAGTGTCAGCATCTTCAGGAAACAGTGCTACACCAAGGCTCACGTTCACTTTGCCGATTTCCTCTTTTCCCTGATAGCAGTCCTCAAATAGGTGCAGGATGCGATTGAGTATACCTTCAAGATCTGCACGACTTTTTACTCCGTAGAGCAGTAGAACAAATTCATCTCCAGCAAATCGAGCGATGGAATAATCATGCTTGTCGGTTTTCCTGTCTTTGTTTCGGATATTATTCTTCAGTCTGCGCGAAAAGTGCTGCAATACGCGATCGCCGACATCGTGGCCGTAGCAGTCATTAATCGCTTTGAAATCATCAATATCTAAAAATATCATCGCGGTGAGCGTGTTGCTGTGCCGCTCTTCTTCCAGTTTATCGATCGCCCAGCTTTCAAAGCTCCAACGATTGGCAAGTCCAGTCAGTTGATCAAAGTAGGCGAGATCTTCAATACCTTCGCGATATAAAGATTGAATATAGGCTACCGCTTTATTGTAAAAATAGGCCGAGGTATTGCAAAGTAGGCAGAGGGCAAACAAGCTGATCACAAATCGGTCGGCTGATAGTGATTCTAATGTGATGGCTCCACCGGACAGTGTAATAACAGCGACCAACAAGCAGAATAAGGTGCTCAATATTGAGCCGATTTTGAATTCGTTGGCAAATATGACAGCTGCGAGAATTGGATACAGCCAAACAAGCGTTCCTGTTCCGTGCTCACCGAAGAGTAGCAATATGAATGCTTGAAGAAGTAAGACTCCGCTGAGTATCAAGTCATTAAAGCGCGCTTGCTGATGTCGTCCAAACCATAGGTTAAGGAGCAGGATGAGCGTACACCCCAAGTTAAAAATGGCAAAGAGTAAGGATCCGTTAAGAAAATGGACCGTACTGTAGACTAGCAGTATCGTGATGGAGACGATCGAACATATTTGTACAACCTTGTGCTTCCTCGAAGAGCGCAAGTCCGCCATTTCTTCTAAATGCCGACCGACAAAATTACCCATTCACCGCAAGTCCTATTTTTGGTATTTCTTGCATAAATTCTAGAAGTAAAATGTGATTTTGCTTCAGTGATAGTATCTTGCTGGTTAGGTACCTAGTTTGATTTGTATGAACTTAGTTGTTTATTGACGTAATAGATTGGAGCTAGGCAGAAAATTGGCGCTTAGATAACGTATTGTATAAAAGAAAGATTTCAAGCAAGCGCTAGTTTGTTGACGGTGGCAAGTTACTGAATTAAAAACGAAAAGTACCTCTATATTCAGGCCTATATAATAAAATGGTCTAACGGTACTCTTCGTTTTGTGCATTCCCTCAACAGTTCAGAGTGCGCTACTTCTTCTCCAAACCGTATGGAAGGCGAGAAAAAAACCGTGGATGCTGTTCCATTGTCGGGGCTTTGTTAACGCTTTGCCAATCTAGCAGCATGATTGCCAAAACGTTTCTGTGTTCACCGTAAGCCAAATCAAAATCCCCTGAAACAGACGGAATCATCCCCTTGTCTTTATCAATCGACTTGCGTATTACGTCGCGGGTCTTTGCCACAACAGGGTCGTCTTCTAGACCTGCCAGCAAAAAGCTGATGCCCACTTCGGCGATGATATCCTCTTTCGCTCTAAGGAGGATGGTGTCGATATTGGCGCGAAAATAGTCATAAATCCATTGATACTGTTTTTCGCTCACAAGACGTTGGTAATACTGCGAATCGGCGAAGATTATATGCGTCAAACCGTAAAGCTTATTGCCATACTGCTGTTTGGACAATTTTTTGTCTTCGTTGTCTGGATAAGTGGCTTTAAAGGACTCAATAAACGCTTGGGTGACATCTTGCTCGCCCAGTTGCTTTAGCCAAAAGACTTGGTTTGCGAGCTGAGCTGCCCACGCTCGGATCATTTCTGGATCTGTGGCGTATTTGTTGAAGTCGTAGCGGCGAATCACTTGGCGCAGTTTCGCGTCCTCTTTGTGCTTTAATCCATATTCATTGGCTCGCGCCATCGAGCCTAGTAAATCCACACCTAAGTAGAGGTATTCAGGCATGTGTTTTGTCACGGTGTAGCGACGCACGCTGCGTTCGTCTGTTTCGTCTTGATAGCCAGCAATACGCTTCTCTGAGTAGAGCAAGATTTGCTCCGGTGTGTTCACTTCTGCCGCAAAACGATTGAGCCGACTCGCAACACGCGCCATGTCACTCCAGACTGCGGCAGCGTATTTGTTGTCGAGCGTTTGTCGGTACATACGCAAACCGTAATGTCCTTCTTTGAAGGCTGGTAAAGTGTATAGCTGGCTTTCGTATGTCTGCTTGATGATGTCCGCTGACTCTTCGTTTAAGTCGGTAGCGTAAACTGTAGGCAGTAGAGCGAGCCCTAAGCAAAGGGCGAGTATTCGTTGGCGCATAAAAATACCATTACCTATCGAAGCCTACCTCGTTGGGTAGGCGAACCATTCCTTGGTGGGGAAGTGATTGAGTTTGAATTGGCGATAAAATATCAATTATTGCTTTGCTGGATGTAAAGCGCTTGTCAGATAGATGCAAAATATTGACTGAATATGAGATGAAAAAATATCCAAATCAATGCGCCTTTTTGTATAATTGATAGAAATAACAAAAAATACAGCACCGTAGAAGTGCTAGAAAATCAACTACGCTGTCGAAAAAGGCTTTTAGCGCTTTTTAGTTTTGGGGAAGAAATGCAGGATCGCATAAACAGGCGTTGGTCTGTCTACATATTTATTATCTTGATCAGTAGCTTCGCAATTGGATTGGTCGAAGTCATCGATCGCAGTCAGAAAAACTTTTTGCGAGACAGTCTACTCGGTCGAGCTAAAGAAGAACTCTCGATTATTCGTTCCGAACTGGAAGCGGCAATAGTGTCTGATATTTTTGCTGTAAACAGTATATCGGTGTTGCTTGCTGCTAACCCTGAGTTTGAATTTAACGGCTGGGGGCTTATTGCTTCCAGCATTATGCGCAAAAGTAGCCATGTCAAAGTCATTGGCCTAGCTCCTAATGATGTCATCAAATACATTTACCCACTTAAAGGTAATGAGGCTGCTTTGGGCTTAGACTATAAGACCGTTCCAAGCCAGTGGCGCACTGTTCGCAAAGCTAATGAAATCCAAGATATTTTCATAGCTGGTCCCGTCAATTTAGTTCAAGGCGGCAAAGGTTTGATTGCCCGTGTTCCCATTTATGAAGATCCGCCTTATAACAGCAGCTATTGGGGCGTGTGCAGTGTCGTGCTCGATTTAAACTCTCTGTTTCACGATGTGGGCATCGAAAAGTTTGAGCACAAATACAATATTGCGATGCGTGGGCTGGACAGTACAGGTTCAGAAGGTGAGCACTTTTATGGGAATGCTAATGTCTACAAGACTGCATTTGCCACGGAGAATGTTTATTTTCCTTATGGTAGCTGGCATATTGCCGCAAGCACAAAGGAAGACCTTTTAAGCAAAAGCGAATGGTATCGTGTCCATGCGGTCAGGCTTATAGGCTATCCGCTGTTAGTGCTACTGGCGTTGGCATTTGTGTTGGTTTATCGGTTGTATTCTGTTGCGAAAAAACGCTCCCTTCAAGATGCTCTTACTCGTTTGCCAAACCGACGTTATTTTTTGTACACCATAGAAAATCAGTTCGACGCTGCTAAAAAACGCGGAGCTGAAGAAGGCTTTGCAATTCTAAACATCGATCTTGATAAATTTAAGGCAATTAATGACAGTTACGGTCATGTTGCTGGCGATAAAGTACTCATTGCAACGGCAGAAAGAATCAAGGGAGTACTTCGATCCTCGGATGTTGTTGCCCGTATTGGCGGAGACGAGTTTTTAGTGCTGTTGCCACGAGTGACCAAGTCTGAAGACATTGACCACATAAACCTCGAGCTTCAGCGAGCAATTTGTCACAGTCCAGTGATTTACGATCAGCAACTCATCAATATTCACGTCAGTGTTGGTTACGCGTTGTACCATCCGGATTTTACGACCATAGAAGATATGCTTAAGCTGGCGGACGAGAGAATGTATTTAGAGAAGCGGCGTCAGTCACAAAGAAATGATGTTAACTCATTGAGCTAGTGGGCAAATACTCTCAAACCATGCTATAGACAATATAAAGAGTCGGTTGTGAGGTCAGTATGCGCAGTTTAGCTCAGTGGTTAGCGGATTACGGCGAGAGCCATCAGCATCCAATCAATCAGAAAATTCATCAAGTCGCGGTACCCGGTATTTTTCTTTCGGTCGTCGGTTTGGTTTGGTCTATTCCGTCGATTAACTTGCTTGGCACAACCGTTAACTGGGTCTGGGTCGCAGCGATGCCGATCTGGGTATTCTACTTTCGGCTTTCGTTGAGTGTCTTTCTTATGATGCTCGGATTCACGTTAGCCTGCATCTCATTGATTTGGTCCCTTGACTTGATGCGGCTTCCCGTCTTCCTTATTTCTTTGACCGGCTTTGCAAGTTTGTGGTTACTGCAGTTTATTGGCCACAAAATAGAAGGGAAAAGACCTTCATTTCTTGACGATCTGGTTTACCTATTGATTGGTCCTATTTGGGTATTTAGGAAGAAGTAACGCCAGTATCCAACCAGGATTTTGCATTTTGCAAAGATTGTAATTTTCGCATTATGCGAAATTTATCATTTCGAGATTACTTTATGAGCCTTGTTTTTAATAAACAGTTTATTAAGTGAACAAAATCAACGATTTTTATTGATAGAAAAAGTTGGCACGTATCATGCTTTAGTTGTAATGACCCTTATTAAGCCGAGGGTCACCTAGCCAACTGACGTTGTTAGTGAACCGAAATTTGTTCACAATCAAATACAGCCAATCACGATTATTGTGATTGGCTTTTTTTCTTTTTGAGCTAGGCGTCTTGGCATCCGCTATAGCAGCTTGGTTTTCTTGGGCAAACTGCACCACGGGAACAAATCACTCGCGCATCCGTTTCAATTCCACGCTCTATCCAATTGATGTTTAGAATCTTCGCGATGGTCGTGAACTCCTTTTGAATATGTCTTGGAATGGGTGCAGAACCACCTTGGCTGACACACAAGGATTTGAGCTCTTCTGCAATGTTTCTCGAGTCTCCGCCTTGGGCATCGATCGCCGGATTTAAATCAATGCCAGCACAGAGAACGCGATTGTTACCTGCAGGATCAGTCATATTAATGGACTCGCAGCAGTATATTCTTGGTTCGTCGCCCACATTCAAAATGGAGATCTGCGCTGAACTGCCACTGCGAGGCTCAGAAAGACGTCTAAACACCGCCCAGTGTTGGCATGGGTCGTTAACTTGTCGCATGTTGCCCCAAGGGAGCGGGATGCCATTTCCCCGATAGACTGCTTTGAGTTTGTTCTGCCCATACGCATCAAAGTAGTGCCAGTGCGGATAAGGGGAGACAACGGTCATGCGCCTCATCGCAACTGATGGGGAGACGCCTGCCTTAGCATGAACATCGATCTCGTAGCCATTTCGATCAAGCAACTGACGAAATGGCACCTTAGGACAGAGTAATGCGCCAGCAAAGAAGCTGGACTCAAAATCTCGCCAGGCTTGGAGTATGTCTTGCGAATTCAACTCAGACGTTGGGTTCACTTGTTGAGTGTTGTCTTCCCAGCTGTTGGCGTGACCGACAGATAGAACGCTCTTTAGCCCTTCTTTGTTGTGTAACACACAGTGACCTAGGTAGACCGCAAGGTCATATTTAAGGCGCGTAGGGTACTGCTTGAGTATTTCATTCAAGTAGATAAAGCCGGGTGGCTCGAAAAAGGAAGTAACGACTTGCTTAGCACTAACGCCAAGTTCATCGACAATATCTTGTGGCGGGCGAGATGTCCAACGGATGGTAAGCCCCATACTTCGCGCGATATCCATTAAGTCTTCCGCAGAGAGGTTAAGGCGCTTCAGTCCAATCTCTTCGGCTGCGCGTTCCAGATCAGGAAAGTGATTCTGGTTGTTTTCCTGATGCGCTCGAATAAGCAAGTGCGCGAACTGGCGTCCGGTGATTCCCGTTTGCGAGAGCATCTCAGGAATCGCGATTTGAAGAATATCGTTAGAGAACAGGAAACTTGGCTCAAGCGCCATGCCACTGATCCCACCACGATTCCCCTTGTCGGGAGTGATGTCCGTTTGCTCTGGCTCATCATCTAAAAACCACGCGGGATCTTTTTGGAACACTTCCGCAATGACTTCTAGCATATCGATACTTGGGACTCGTTTCCCTCGCTCAATCATTGACAGGTAAGAAACCGACGGTGCGTATTCTGGATTTACTCGAATGCAACGCGCAGAGAGATCTTCCATGGTTAAGTGGTTGCGTTTTCTAAGATTTCTGATCTTCGTCCCTAAAAAATGGGACTGACGTATAAGACTTTTCGACAGCATAATTTTGTAAAATTCACATTGTAAAATTTTTGTTGTGAAATTGTAGTCAAAAAATCACTAGTATAGAAAGTAAGCAAAGTCACAAAACTTAAAACAACTGAACGCAAGTTTGAAATCTTTGCTCTAGGACATAAAAGTTGTGAAATATCCGCGAGGGAAACGCTATGAACATGCTTACAATCGATAAAACAGACATCCAAAAACAAGACAAGCCATTTATCGCTGAAGCAGTCTTCGCGGTAGAGAAAACAAACTCGAAGCAATCATCTGAGAAGCAAACAAAAGCAAAACAGCTACTAGATCGTATGTTTCCATTAGAGAACGGCTCTCACCAAGAAGTAACGGCGTACATGGTTGATTACCGCCACCTTGTAGCGTATTTCAAAGATGGGTCTCACAGTGGTTTGAAAAGCAACAAGCACTTTGTCGCTTACAGCGGTGAAAAGGAGACGCCAACGTCGATTCTGTTCCGCGATGGTAACGGTAGCCACGTTGAGCTGACATTTGGTCGCCATAAAGGGACTGGCTGCGTTGAGCTGATTGAAATTGATGATATCCAACTGGAAACATGCACCATGTTCCCTCAAGAAAGCTCTGAAATTTCAGCAATGCGTCACTGGATTAGTTTGGTTCGAGGCGATGAGAAGGGTAAACCTAAAGCGTGCACAGAATCAAAAGCCTACACAGCTAAAAGCGGTGAGGACTACGACTTGGAATGCTGTTACACCATGAATAAATAGCGCGATTCAGCAGAAACAAAAAAGGATACGCATGCGTATCCTTTTTTTGATCTCTGTTATCGAGCTAGAAATGCAATTGAATGACCGATGTCACTACTGCGCCTGGGCGTCGAACACCGTCGATTTCAACTTTAATTTCGCGCTCAATCTCTAACCCTTTGCGAATAGGCGTTACCTTTGACAAAGTGCTCACTGCGCGAATGCGGTTGTCTGATTTTACTGGGTAAGGAAAACGAACTTGGTTGAGACCGATGTTGACTACCATTTTCGCGGTTGGAAACAGGTTTTGGTCAGGGTCGACGCTGTCTGTTAGTTTTGGCAATAGAGCCAAAGTCAAAAAACCGTGTGCAATCGTTGTCTTGAAAGGCGATTCAGCCGCCGCACGTTCAGGATCGGTATGGATCCACTGCATGTCTTCGGTAACGGCACCAAATTGATTAATTCGCTCTTGCGAGACATCCAGCCAATCACCCACATGAATGACTTCACCAATTTTTGCCTGAAGCTCTTCATACAAGGCTTGGGCTTCTGGCTTGAGTTCGATCGTTTTAGGCTGCTCAGTCGTAATTGGAGCAGGAGACTCAACTTCGTCATTAACAGCAGGTTGTTGAAGATCGCGTAGACGTGTAAAAAGGTGGCGATTGTTTGCCTTCGTCAAAAACTCTCCCCAGTACTCACGCACAGTTGGAGACATCCACTGCATGAATTCTGAATGATGTTTTGAGTGGGATTCACCACGATGTTTAAACAGGTCAGCGACTTTCATAAAAACCTCTGAAATATACAATTTGGTTCGATTAACTCAGTAAGTTTGAATTACTTCACAATATTGTGCAATGACTTTCGAGCGTACATCTGTTGCTTGAAAGTGCTTAAATTCAATAAATTCATTGAGTTATAAATAAAACACTATTTTATTACAATCTAAAGATTAGAGTTTTTGTACAACAAAAATCATACACAACAGCGTTATTCCATCTGACTAGAGTTTAGTCAGGTGTGTGAAAACTCACCACTTGAACACGTTGCCTCAAATTATTGCTTTACAAGAGTTGTGCCAAAACCTACTATACAACCCGCAACGGAGAGATGGCTGAGTGGTTGAAAGCACCGGTCTTGAAAACCGGCATACGTTAATAGCGTATCTAGGGTTCAAATCCCTATCTCTCCGCCACATTTAAGAAAGCCCGCTAATTAGTTAGCGGGCTTTTTCGTTTCTACTTCACTTTCTTTTCTCAATTTCTCTTCTCCTACATAATGTCATATTTCGGTTAATATGGAATTTCGTACTATTTACACAAGGCCTCGCCTGTTTACAAGTAAGCAACTGTAAGCAGTTAAATTAATTGAAGTTTCATTCCTGATATTAAACGCATGTAATTACGCTTCATTTTTCCAATGTATAGTCATGAGGTTGTCTATAACGGAGAGTAATAATGAAGCTAAAAATAATGGCTCTGCTGTTTCTATCGGGTGGTGCTTTGGCGTCTGAAAATCAGTTGTCCAATATTTCTACCGTCGCGGGCGAGTCGCTGTCGATATCGTCAGAACTCTACGGTTACACACTAAGTCAAGGTGATTCTCGCTATGCGGATGTCGTTGATCTCGATGGCTTGGATTGGGCGTTTTGGTACGGTGAACATCGTTTTACTGCGAAACAAGGTGTCGATCTGATCAGTGATGTTCAGATGATTGGTGAATACGAATTAAAGGACGAAAAGCCAGCCCATGGTAACGAGTACTATTGGGAAGGCGGAAGCTCTAAAGACTACCTCGATGAGTCGAATCACGCCATTTATGCCAAGCCGGGTGGTGGTTTTTCTTTTCAGGTTAAGCCAGGTAAATCAGGTGACTTTAGGCTTGATTTGTATACTCACAACTGGTTGTCTGCTTCAGAGTTTACTGCTTGCCTAAACGAAGAGTGCGTCACTATTGATAACTTCTATCCGACCAGCATCGCGACGACCCAAAATAGTGTGCAGTTCACTACCGAATCTGATGCAGACATTTTAACGATTCAACTTGCATTTAAGCCTGATCAATTTGGTTGGTCACAAAACGACGGCTATTTGAGCTTGGAAGCGATCAACCTAAGTGAGGGCAAATAAATGAACAAGTTACTTATTGCTACCGCAGTGTTGGCGTCATTTTCGGCCAACGCAGGCTTAGGTCGTGCTGATCGCTCCGTTCAGCAGCATAAAGAGTTTGCTTTGCAGAGCAAGTTTGACTTCGCTTGTCACATGAACGCGGGCAGCGCGACACTTATCGACCCATTCTGGGTTATTACAGCGGATCATGTGAGTGGCGCAAAATCTGAAAACTATCAAAACCGAGTTACGTGCTCATCGTTCGAAAAAGATGAGGATGGTGTGTTCCATCAGGTAAAAAGCGTCAGTGCGATTACCGATCCGGATGGGGAGTATGGGGAATACGAGTTTACGTCTCCTGATGGTAGAGACTTCGCGCTGGTTCGACTGGATACACCGATCATTGGGATAAAGCCTGCCAAGTTGCCCGTTGAAGGTATGTTTGATCCAAAAGAGCACTATAAAGTTAATCAGATTGGCTACGGAAACTATAACGGTCGAAATGGCGGGACAAAATACGTTTACCTTGATCGCCACAACCGTTGGGTGACGCCATTGGTTTTTGACGACGCCTACACCCCGCAAACCGATCTGCAGTGGCATTCGATTCTTGGGGATTCAGGGTCTGGTATCACGGTTGAAAAGGATGGTGAGTTTTACCTTTTGGGCGAGATTGGGATACAGATTGGCGCGCGATACTGGTTTGACACGTTTGAAAACACGCTCACTCGCCTTGATTTCATCAAACAAACGATGCAAACGCATGGCTTCAGCTATGTAGAGGAAGTAAAACTTGATGAAGTGAAATGGACGCCAGCATCGCCAGAAAATAGCGAGGACTACCATGCGTACTTCAGCTACTGGAAGGCGGAGAGCTTCGACTTCAACGGAACTGGTTGGTATGACAATGGTGGAATCTATGCCACGGCTTATGCCACGCCGGGAGAACGCTATTCGATTGAGTTTGTGGTTCCCAAGCAAGCTGAGATTCCCGCCTTTGATTTGATTGTGGACGACCGTATCGTCGCTGCGAATGTTGATGTGAACTCATTTGATAGTGATGCGATTAAGGTGACGGTTAACGAATTTGAGTTAAAGGGAGAGGCCATCAAAGTGGAGATGCAACCTATCGGTAACCTAGAAGGCAAAGGGCGCATAGCGCTAGACTACTTTGCGATTAAGTAAGTGATTGTTGGCCAATTAGATTGAGCTCAATAGCGTATTTCAAGTAGTTGGCCACATGGCTCACTCTTCTTTAAGGACGGTTTTTATAAACCGTCCTTTTTGGTTTTGGCAAACAGTGCTTTCAATAATGGGTGATTGTTGGCTACTTTAAAGGAGTACTCTCTTATTCATCCGTGTAAGCGGAAATCACAGTTAACTCATGACCTGGGAAAAGGGTTAGGCAAGCGTGCTTAATCAAGATTCATTAGGTCCACGAAATGGAATTTGTTGATGTCTTCAGAAACAATTGCGCTGACTCTGGCCAGTATTGGATTGTTGGGGTTGTGCTGTCAGTGGGTTGCTTGGCATTTTAAATTGCCAGCGATTCTATTCTTGTTAGTCACTGGGCTCATTGTTGGACCTATCTTAGGTGTGCTCCAACCTCAAGATACCTTGGGTGAGCTTTACTTCCCGTTTATTTCCCTCGCCGTCGCTGTGATCCTGTTTGAAGGTAGCCTGACTCTGAATTTCAAGCAGATAAGAGGAATAAGCAAAAGCGTTTGGAGTATTGTGACCCTTGGGGCAATCATCTCTTGGGCAATGACATCAGCGGCTACCCACTATCTATTAGGGTTTGATTGGACCCTCTCTTTACTGTTCGGTAGTTTGACCGTTGTGACGGGGCCTACGGTGATTGTGCCTTTGCTTCGCACCGTGCGACCCAGTAGCAAGTTGTCAAACATTCTGCGTTGGGAAGGGATACTGATTGATCCGTTGGGCGCTCTGTTTGTTGTTATGGTCTACGAGTTTATTGTCTCGCAAAGCCAAGTGAACAGTCTGATTGTGTTTGGACTCATACTGCTTGTTGGCTTTGCGCTCGGTATTGCAGCAGGCGCTTTAGTCGCAGCAATCATAAGGCGGCATTGGCTACCTGAGTATCTGCAGCCTTTTGCCGTTCTTGTCATACTACTTGGGGTATTTACCGCCTCAAATTATTTAGAGCACGAATCAGGCTTATTGACGGTCACCGTGATGGGGGTGTGGTTGGCTAATGCCAAGGGCGTCAACATCAGTCATATTCTTCATTTTAAAGAGAACTTAACCATCCTGTTTATTTCTGGTTTGTTTATTTTGCTCGCAGCCAGTGTTGAGCTGAGTGATTTTGAACAGCTAGGTCTATCCGCGTTAGTGTTGTTTGCCTTTATCCAGCTTGTATCGCGTCCGGTATCCATCTTTCTCTCAACCCTCAAAAGTAGCCTAGAGCTTCAAGAGAAAGCCTTTCTCGCTTGGGTTGCTCCACGTGGTATTGTAGCCGCCGCAGTGTCCTCGTTGTTTGCCCTAAAATTAACGAACTTAGAAGTCTCACAGGCGAACCTGCTGGTGCCTCTGATCTTTATGGTGATCATTGGGACAGTCGTACTGCAGAGTGCAACAGCGCGTCCTGTTGCAAGGTTGCTTGGGGTTGCGGAACCATCTCCGCGAGGTTTCCTCATTGTTGGCGCAAATGATGTGGCTCGAACGATTGGTACCGCAATAAAAAACTACGATTGCCGTGTACTGATGTCGGATACCAACTGGGATTACGTTAGTAAGGCGCGCATGGCGGGTTTTGAAAGTTATTATGGGAATCCAACGTCAAGCCATGCGGATGAGTATTTAGACTTGATCGGTATAGGTCAGGTGATATCTGTTACTCCCGACCAGCACTTAAACTCTGTGGCGGGCGTGCACTTTTCTCATGAATTTGGCGCCAGAAAAGTGTTTAGCCTGCAAGATAAAAAGAACCAAGATTCATTAGACAAGCTTTCTCATAATGGAGAGCATTCCTACTCGTTGCTGCTTGGAGGAACAATTGGCTATAAACAAATCGCTAGCTTGATCGCTCAGGGGGCGGAGGTTAAGCACACTCGAATAAGCGATAGTTTCACCTTTGAGGATTACCAACTGCAATACCAATCGGCGACGGTGGTGCCTCTATTTGTCGTCAGTACCGCTCAGCATATCAATCTGATCACTCAGCCAGAGAGTTTTAAGCCTGAAAGTGGCGAGATCATGGTCGCGCTAGTGAAAAACGCACCTGAGTAAAAAAAAGCAAAAAAACACTTTACCTAAACCTAACTTGAGGTTTTAGCATGGTCTCCGTTGGCTAAGAAATCAAAGGAGAAAACCATGATTCAACTAGAGCATGTGAACTTAGTAGTAAAAGATATCCCAGAAATGTTGAAGTTCTATCAAGCGGCGTTCCCGCATTGGTATGTTCGCGATGAAGGTCAGGGCGAGTGGAGTGGAAAGCCGAGAAACTGGTTACATTTTGGTGATGAGTATCAATATATTGCGCTGAGTGACCACGGAGAAGGAGAGAACCGTGATTTACCCGGCCATCAGGTTGGATTAGCGCATTTTGCCTATGTCACCAACAATATTGATGCTGTGATCGGCCGCCTACAAGACGCAGGCTTTTCTATCGCCAAACCTGGCGCTGAAGAACCGTATCGTAAGAACATCTATTTTGTTGACCCTGCGGGTTTTGAGGTAGAGTTTGTCGAGTATCTGACCGACGATCCAAAGCTGCGCAATCTATCGAGTTAGTGACAGGCAAGCGCAGAGAGTATCTGGACCTCTCTGCGCGAAATCGGCTCAGTCATAAATGCAACCTTTGGATTCAGATGGTTTAGTCTTGGCTAGGTTGCTACAATCTTGCACCGACGTAACGATAACGTCTCTTTGAGAAACTGTTGGATTGAGATTATGGCTCGCCCGAAAATACACCGTAAAGTCTGCACGCGTGCAGCTTATGCTTTTTACAAACCTAATGGCGTTAGGATGGACGAGCTGCAAGTTGTCGAACTGCTGCCAGATGAGTTAGAAGCGCTGAGGCTCGCCGATCAAGAAGGGCTCAATCAGATTGATGCTGCAGTGCAGATGCAGGTGTCACGTCAAACGTTTGGCAATATCATCAAACGAGCGAGGCAAAAGGTTGCGAGTAGCATCATCCAAGGTCACGCTCTAAAGCTTCAATAGCAGGCGCTTAATCAGGCTCTTTAATTTGATAAAGCGTGCGCTTTGTTCCTTCGCAAGTGTCTTTGCAATTACACTCCCGAGCAATACTTAGTTTAGATAGACCGCCACAGCTGCCTTGAATCGGTCGGCGAGAGAACATGACCCCTATCGCCATGAGGCTGATAAAACTCACAAATATAAGTACAGTAAGCAGTAACGTCATCGTCTAATCCTCCGGATTGAGTGCCAGCCTGACTGCGGCAGTGCCAAAGAGGATGTGGCGTTGTTCCCGTTGCCACAGGCTTTTTTCTTTGGTGATACACGGCTGTAGTCTAAACTCTCCACTGTCATAAGCTCGGAAAAATGGATGTTGCGTATATCTTGCCTCGCTTTTGCAGCTAGCACCTTAACTTGAGACTGAAACAGTCCCTTGAGCATATTTTGGCCAATGTCCCTCACCACAACAACGTCTACTTTGTAACCAGCTATAACCTGTTGCCACTTTTTCTTTACGCTACAACAAGATGTATCGGGCGCGATAGACAGGTATTGAGTCTGATGAGTGGTTGAATCGATGATGGCGATTTGCTCGCAACGAGAGAAGTGGTTACTGATCAATGTGCTATTGCACGGCACGGCGTAAATCATGCTGACTCCTAGCTTTTTCTGAATTGAACAGTATGACTATATGCTTATTACTGGCATATGCCATTAATAAATTTGAACTCTTAGATATCGAAGATCGAGGGGTAGGAAGGTTGTGTCTGAAATCGTGAGTAAAAAAGCCGCTAGTGTTCAGCGGCTTTTGAATGACTAGCTTTCAAATGAAAGTTTGTCGCCGAACGTCTCTTTCCAGTCTTTATCGAACTGTTCAACCGCCGGTTTTACTGCTGGGTGAGCGAACATTTGTGCCGCCACATCGGTAGGTAATGTAATGGCTTCGATACCCAGTTTCATCACTTCCATCGCTTGTTGAGTGTTCTTGAAGCTGGCTGCCAAAATCTTCGCTGGTAGTTGGTTTTGATCGAGCAACAATTGAAGATCCGCGACCACTTCAACACCGTTGCCGTTCATCGCATCAATGCGGTTTACGTAAGGTGCTAGGTAGTCAGCACCGCACAGTGCCGCTAGGAAACCTTGTTGAGCTGAATAGATAGCGGTAGCAAGAACCTGAATTCCCTCTTTTTTCATTAGCTTAATTGCAGCTAAGCCGGTTTCTGTTGCTGGTACTTTTACCACCATATCGTAAGGCAATTCATTCAGTTGGCGCGCTTCTGCCACCATGCCTTCGACGGTTGAACTCACGACTTGAGCATGAAAGCGAGGTGTCCCGCCAAGTGCTTCTTGCATGCCTGCTAGGGTTTCATTCAGTCCCTGCTTTGACTTCGCCAAAATGCTTGGGTTTGTCGTCACGCCTTTTAGCGGTAGGCACTGGTTAAAGCGTTTTACTTCTGCCACATCAGCAGTATCTAAATAAAGTTCAATCATGGTTTCTACCTTAAACAAAATCTTCGTTTTGATGATGGGATCACTATAGAGCTGACAATCGAACGAGATCTTGATTTTGATCAATTGAAATTTCATTTGAAACTATAATAATTTCATTAAATGAAGGCTAAGTGAAACTTGTAAAGGCTCAAATGAAGCTTTCAGTTAGAAAACAGAAAAGCTGTTCATAAGACTCAACGAGCAAAAGAAACGAATTAAGTAAATAGCGGTAGCACAGACCAAGAGGCAAGCAGAGATGTATTTCAATATCCAACGATTCTCTACCCATGATGGCGATGGCATTCGTTCCATTCTTTTTCTTAAAGGATGCAGCTTGTCTTGCCCTTGGTGTCAAAACCCAGAAAGCCGCAGCGAAAAGCATTCACTGTTGTTTGATCAGCGAAGCTGTATGGAAGGTTGCCAGCTGTGCGTTTCTGCTTATCAAGCTACAACTCAATCTACTGCGGGTAGTGAAACGGTGAGCGATGGTATTCAACGCATCGACAACCAGATCATCATCAATCGCAAAGCCATCAAAGAAGACCAACTGATCGCGCTGCGAAACGTCTGTCCTACGCAAGCACTGACCGTCTGCGGTGACGAAGCAAAATCAGACATGCTGTTTGACACCTTAATGAAAGACAAACCTTTCTACGACCAAAGCCAAGGTGGCGTGACCTTCTCCGGTGGTGAGCCACTCATGCAAGCCGATTTGGTGGCAGAACTCGCGCAGCGTCTGCATGACAACCAAGTCTCTACCGCCATTGAATCGTGCATGCATGTTCCGTGGAAGAACGTTGAAAAAGCCGCGCCATATATTGATTGCTGGTTGGCGGATTTAAAACATACCGACGAAGAAAAGTTTCTTAGCTGGGCGAAAGGTTCACTAAAACGCATCAAAGACAATTTCCGAAAACTGGCACCTATCGCGAAACGCATTGTGATTCGCGTTCCCGTTGTGCCGGGGTTCAATGACACCATCGAAGAGTTGAAAGACATCATCGATTTTGCGGCTTCACTAGAGAGCTGCCAAGAACTTCACTTGCTGCCGTACCACACGCTCGGCATCAATAAATACCGTTTGCTCGATATGCCTTACGAGTGTTCTGACAAGCCATTAAACAAACCAGAACTGCTAGAAAGCGCCATGCAATACGCAAGCGAAAACACCCAACTTAACGTGATTGTAAGAGGTTAACTATGGACCTGAATTACCTTCCTGAGCGTATCAAAGCGCACAAATCGGCACTGGTAAATATCGTAACGCCACCTGTCTGTACCGAGCGTGCAGAGGCATACACTCGTGCTTATCAAGCAAACGAAGACAAACCTGTAATTGTCCAACGTGCGCTAGCACTGCAAGAGCACTTACGCACTCGTACGATTTGGATTAAACACGATGAATTGATCGTCGGTAACCAAGCGAGCAAAGTGCGCGCTGCGCCTATTTTCCCAGAATACACTGTACGTTGGATTGAAGCGGAAATTGATGAGCTAGCCGACCGTCCTGGTGCAGGCTTCGCGGTCACTGAAGAAGATAAGCAAAGCATCCACAGCATCACACCGTACTGGCGCGGTAAAACCGTTCAAGACCGTTGTTATGGTTTGTTTACTGATGAGCAGCAAGATATCTTAGCCAGCACCATCATTAAAGCTGAAGGCAATATGACTTCGGGTGACGCGCACCTTGCGGTGGATAACGAGAAAATCTTGAAGCTAGGCATGAACGGCTTATTAGAGGATGTTCGTCAGCACCGTGCTAACAATGATGTTTCGACCTTTGAAGGCTTGAAGAAAGAGCAGTTCTATAAATCAGTCGAAATCGTACTGCTTGCCATTCAAGATCACATGGTGAGCTACGCTGAATTAGCAGCTAAAATGGCGTTAGAAGAGACGCGCCCGCTGCGCAAAGCTGAGTTAGAAAGCATTGCGGCAAACTGTCGTCATGTAGCAAGCCACGCACCAGAAAACTTCTGGCAAGCATTGCAGTTGAGCTACTTCGTTCAGTTGATGCTACAAATCGAATCGAATGGTCACTCGGTTTCTTTCGGTCGTATGGACCAGTTCCTAAACGAATTTTATGTTCGTGATATCGAAAACGGCACAATTGAGAAAGACTTCGCGTTAGAGTTGCTACAAAGCTGTTGGTTGAAGTTGCTTGAAGTAAACAAGATTCGCTCTGGTGCACACTCGAAAGCATCGGCTGGTTCTCCGCTGTATCAAAACGTGTGTATCGGCGGTCAGAAGTTGAATGAAAAGGGTGAGCCTGAAGACGCAGTGAATCCACTTTCTTGGGCGATTCTGGAATCTTGCGGTCAGTTACGTTCGACGCAACCTAACTTGAGTGTGCGTTACCACGAAGGTTTGAACCAAGAATTCTTAATGGGTTGTATCGAAGTGATTAAATGCGGCTTCGGTATGCCAGCGTTCAACAACGATGAGATTGTTATTCCTGAATTCATCAAGCTTGGTGTTGAGAAAGAAGACGCTTACAACTACGCATCTATCGGCTGTATCGAGACCGCAGTTCCGGGCAAATGGGGTTACCGTTGTACGGGCATGAGCTTCATTAACTTCGCTCGTATCCTGCTCGCTTCATTGAACGAAGGTGTGGATGCAACAACGGGTAAAGCTTTCTTGCCACACGATAAGTCATTAGCAAAAGGCAACTTTGAGAACTTTGAGCAAGTGACCGCTTCTTGGGCAGAGCAAATCCGCTACTACACCCGTAAATCGATTGAGATTGATACTGTAGTCGACAGTGTGCTTGAACAGCAGGCACAAGACATCTTCTGTTCAACGCTGGTGGATGACTGTTTGGCTCGCGGTAAAACCGTGAAAGAAGGTGGCGCGAAATACGATTGGGTATCTGGCTTGCAAGTCGGTATCGCGAACTTGGGTAACAGCCTAGCCGCCATCAAGCACCTTGTTTTCGATGATGCGCAAATCACCCAACCAGAGTTGGCAAAAGCATTGGCAGAAGATTTCGACGGCATGGAGAGCGAGCAGCTTCGCCAACGTCTTATCAACTTTGCACCAAAATACGGTAATGATGATGACGCAGTAGACCAACTACTGGCAGACGCTTACCAAGTGTACATTGATGAGCTAGAGCAGTTCGTTAATACGCGTCATGGGCGTGGTCCAATTGGCGGCGGTTACTACGCAGGTACATCAAGTATCTCGGCAAACGTCCCATTCGGTGCTTCAACCATGGCAACGCCAGATGGTCGTAAAGCGAAAACGCCATTGGCAGAAGGTGCAAGCCCGTCATCTGGCTCAGACCGTTTAGGTCCAACGGCTGTGTACAACTCGGTCGGTAAGATCCAAGCGAACAAGATCCTTGGTGGCGTGCTGCTTAATCAGAAGTTAAGCCCAGCAGCGGTTGAGTCTGAAGGGGATAAGCTCAAGCTTTCTATGTTGATTCGCACCTTCTTCAACCACCACAAAGGTTGGCACGTGCAGTACAACATAGTCTCTCGTGAGACCTTGCTAGCTGCGAAGAAGAACCCTGAACAATATCGTGATCTTGTTGTGCGAGTTGCAGGCTACTCAGCCTTCTTCACCGCGCTATCACCAGACGCGCAAGACGACATCATCGCACGTACTGAGCACGATCTGTAACTGAAGTTTCACTTTAGTTTCAAATGAAAGTAAGAGGCACTATAATAGTGCCTCTTACCTTATTGAGCCAGTACGATGAACCCAAGACAAAATGAAATTCTGCAACTCGTCAATGATCGAAAACGTATACAAGTGACTGAATTGGTAGAGATAATAGGCGTATCTGGAGTAACTATTCGTCAAGACCTGAATTTCTTAGAGCATGAAGGTTACTTGAAGCGTGTTCATGGTGCGGCGATGGCACTGCAAAGCGACGACATCGATAGTCGGCTCGAAGTACGCTTTGATATTAAACAGGCATTAGCCAATAAAGCGGCTGACCTAGTTGCTCCTAATGAAACGGTGTTGATTGAAGGTGGCAGTGCCAACGCCTTGTTGGCTAGGACGTTAGCGGAGCGAGGTGACGTTACCATTATCACCCCCTCTGCTTACATCGCTCACCTAATTCGCAATACCTCTGCAAACATCATATTGCTCGGTGGTGTGTATCAGCATCAAGGTGAAAGCTTAGTTGGACCTCTTACCAAGCTTTGTATTGAAAACATTCATTTTAGTACTGCATTTTTGGGTATTGATGGTTTCCACCAAGATACGGGCTTCACTAGTCGAGATATGATGCGTGCAGACATTGCCGACACTATTTTGGCTAAACAGCGTCGCAATATTATCCTCACTGATTCAAGCAAGTTTGGTCAAATCTTCCCTTCTACTATCGGTGCGACAGACCAGATCTCAATATTGCTTACTGATAAATCGGCACCAAAAGCTGATATCGACTTTCTTAAACGAAAAGGTGTGACTGTCTACTTTGGTTAGCACTGCATTTGAGTGGCCACGGGTAACGGTTCCGTGGCGCACTTTGTTCGGTTACATTTACTGACTCTGCCAATCTAACCGCGTGCCATCGCTAAGCTCTGCGTAAATCGCAAGCGGGTCAATGTGCTTGTCACCGTATTTGACGCGCTGTTGGGTAAAGTTAGCCACAATAATGCTGCCATCAGAGTAGGTCGCTTTTTGCACCGTACCGAGCGGGTTTAGCCAAACAAAGTCGGTCAGCGCCTTATCCCACAGAGCCTTATGGAGTGGTGAATAGCCGGCTTGATAATGTTGAAGAGCTTTAATTCTTGGGCTGTTAACACTCAGTGCCTCGTCTCTTGTTAAATGAACCATTGCTGGAGTGTTGTATAGCATTGCTGTGAGGTCTCGGTACGCTTTAACGTCACTGAACTTTAGGCTATCACTATGCCAATGATGGTTATTGATGACCTCATCATGAAACACCGCTTGATAGAGTGGGAGGCGATATTGAGGTGAAAACAGCAAGCTGCGATAAGGCTCTTTTACCTGTGCTGATTTGAAGAAATATTCAGGCTTGTGATTGGGGTACCAGCGACCTAAGTAGTACTTAGATTGTTTATTCTTGGTCATATCCGGATCTACCCAACCAAAGCCCACTGTCTCCAATCCGTGAGCAAACGCCATACCTGTGCTGGTTAATGCATTCCCATCTTCAGAACCTAATACCAATGATGTTTGCTGGCTGATCCAATTTAAACGTTTGTTGTAAGCAGACAGGACCTCAGTTTGGCTACTGTTATCTCCATAGTCTTCTCGAGCCATTGATGTACCGTCAACATCAAGGAACAAGCTATTGAACCCCCCGTAATGAGCAATATCGAGAACACGTTGCTTGACATAATCTAAGTGGCAATTTGGATTCAGATAGAAGCCTTTACCGCGAAAACCGGTTTTTTTATCCCCATTAGCTTTTTCAATCGCACAGTCATTACGCATCTCGTCAGGGAGCAAGGCAGTGAGCCATCCATCATTCACACCTTGTGCAATCGCCGTGTTGTATGAGTCGTAAACCCCGACAAGGTAGCCAAGTTGTTTGGATTTATTTACGCTTTCCGGTTGATAGAAACTTGGCATCCAATTATCAAAGCCAAGCCACAAATGGGAAAGACCCGCTTGTTGAAAGGTGCTAAGCATATCGCTAGATAACGCCTGGCCCCACTTTGATGGTTTAACTAAGTATTGGCCTGCTTGTTTAATCAGCCACGATTTACGAGCCTGTGCCATTTGGTACTGAGTTGCAATGGTGTTGTCAATTAAGCTTGGGTGAGGCACTGGGAATTTTTTCGTTAACGAGGATTGTAATTCGTCTAGCAGCAACTGCTTGTGAAATGCGCTAAACCAACTTTGATCTTTGCTCAATGAAGACAGTTCTTTTTCTGCCTCACGAGACAGGATTAACCCTGATCTTTTTGTATACCATTCGTTTAGGCCCCACCAGTTTTTGACATCCTGAATGCTAAGAGGGCCAGTGCCAAAGAGATAAACGTGGTTGGCTGCGATCAGTTTTTTTATCTCTGGATTACGGGCAATTTTCGCGCTTAAGGGGGCGGCTAGCCGCTGAGTCTGTCGCCAGGTTCGGTATTGCTTTGCGCCGCTCAACATGTCGTCACCTATAGAGATGTTTACTCGCAGCGGCTGATTACGGTTCAAAGGAGTGAAGTGATGGTTTAGCGCCATATCAACTCGACCCTTGTGGTTCGAGAAGCTCAACTGGTTATTCGTGGGTGACAACAAATGGTAGTTGATAAAGCGCCCTTGTTGTTCCGCACTCCAGAAGGGCATTTTCAAGCCTTGAGTCGTATTTGAGCCTGAGTATTCATCAGCAAGGAAGTTTGCCCAAGTTGCATGCTTCACTGGAATACGCATTCCCTCGCTAAGGGGTAATAACAAGGTATCGACTTTTTGTTCGTTGAGTTCAAACCAATCAATCACTAACGGGTGTTTTCGGTCAATCTTCAGGTTGTTTGGCGGAGTCAATGTGAGTTGCAAAACCTCGCCCTCCAGCGACGCTTGCAATTGGATACCACTTGGTTGAACTTGCCAGCTCGCATACGTTGCACTTTTCTTTATCAGCCGATAACTGGAGCTGGTTTGCTGATTGATCGATAGGGCATTGTCATTGATGGACAAACCGTTCCAGTCTATCTGTAAGGTTTCCGGAACAATTGAGACGTGTTGTTTATTTGCAGTGAGCTCAATTGGTTGGGCTAACGTGCTGGCCGCCAAAGTGCTGCCAACCAGTAGCGTTGTTAAAAAAAGTAGATTTAATTTCATTGTGAAACTCCGACATTAAGTTAGGAGTATTTAACGTGAATCTACCTAGAGTTTTGTCACCCATTTGTCTCCATTCGAGAATGAGTGATGCCTATGATTTTACTGGTATGGAATGGCAATGCGTTGAATGTATTCGATGCGAACTCCATGCTGAAACTCGACTCGTTCGACGCTAGCACTAAGGTGTTTTGCTTGTGTTTGATAAGGGCTGTTGGCTGGTATTGGCTGCGGGTTTTGTTGAAACGCGACTTTGTGACCCAACATTCGATAATCGCTATCAAACCACTGCCAACTTGCCGACACACTCGGGCAACCTGGAAGGGTTTGTGGCAGATTCAGTTCGACGGTTGGGATGGCGCGCTGTTGATTAAAGACGAGCCATTGCGACTGATCTTCAATAGCAATGACTAATCCAATGGTTTGCTCGTCAATAACAAGATTGAAGACCCCAGAACGTGGTTTCTGTAACAACTCAATACTTTCAAGTTCTTGATAGCTTTGCCCTGCGGCAAATTGCCCTGAGACTAATGGCGAACCATCTGGGGTAAATAACGTGACATCCATGGTGCTCGGGCTGTTCTCTGTGGAAATTCGCACCTGATAACCTTTCGCCGTGGTACCCAATCGCTTCACAAAGCTGAGCCGCAGGTTGTTAGTCGTACCACCTGACAGAGCGCTTCCACAATCGGTCTGGTGGAGGACTTCTTGTTTCACAGGTAACCAGAGGTGGTCGTCAAGTTCGTGCTGACTGAGAGCAAGGGTTAGCTCTTGCCAAGCAAGTTGAGGCTGTCGATTGAGTGTTGCTTGATACGCCGGTTGCAGCGGTGTATCAAGGAATAGCTCGCTATGGCAGGGCGTCGAGGCGACGAGCGCGATCAAAAACGTGGCGCCAAACAATGCGGATTTACTCATTGGTTTGCCTCTCTCAGTCGGTAGCCTACGCCTCGGTGAGTTTCAATGTTTAAGCTCGGCAGTTTTTGGCGTAAATGCAAAACGTGATTGTCGACCGTACGTGTGTTTGGAAAGGCTTCATAACCCCAAATTTTATTGAGTAACTCATCGCGATGAAACACTCGGCCTTGATTTTGTACCAGCAACAGTAAGAGTTGAAACTCTTTGGGTTTGAGTGCGACCGACTGCGGCCCAATGCTTGCTTGGCGTCGACCTATATCTATTTGGATGTCGGCATAATTGAGTTGGCCACCACCTAAGGGACGAAGCTGAGAAGTGACACGTGCGAGCAACTCATCGGTAGAGAATGGCTTACTTACATAGTCTTTAGCGCCGGCCATCAAGCCTTCCACGCGCTCTTCAACCGTGACTCTGGCTGTTAACACAATCACTGGGAGTGCCTTAAGCAACATCCAATGCGGGAGATGCTGTAAGCTATCGCCGTCGTCCAACTGTCTGTCGAGAATCACCAAATCTGCTTTATACCATAGCTTTTTGGCTTGCTCGCTGTTTTGCACCCATAAGCATCGGTAGTGATTGTTTTCAAAGACGCTGACGAGGCCTTGTCCTAGGAGTTGATCGTCTTCAATCAGAAGTATTGTGCTCATACGGCAGCTCCAAAATACATCGAGTTGGTTTACGCAATAAGATTAGCTTGCCATTAGCGAGCTTTATGAGGTGGGCAACGATGTGTAAACCTATGCCCATGTTATCGCTGGACACCTTTCTTCGCCTAAACATGCGCTGCCAAGGATTTGGGAAATGCCCTTGATCTTGAACTTCAATAGTCAGTGTTTTGCCAAGGTGCGCGCTGACATAGACTTCGCCTTGACCGTGTTGTTTCGCATTTTTGATTAAGTTGTCTAAACAAACAGAAAGCCAGTAATAGGGCAGCGTTATCTCTTTATCTTGATTAAGTGAAAATTCGACCTGATGTTTGTCGCAGCAATGGGTAAGCCAATCATGTACCGAGGCCGTTTGGGATAGCAGTGCGGTTCCCTTGCTCGCATTTAGGTAGACTTTGCTGTTCTCTGTCAGTTGCGACAGTCTTTGGTAGTCGGCCAGCAAACGCCAAAACGCTTGCTGAGTCTCTGAATCAAACTGATCGAATTGATCACGAAACAGCTCGATGGTGAGCCCCAAGCTGGTGATAGGCGTTCTCAACTCGTGAGTCAATAATTGTAGAACAAAGCGCTTTTCTCGCTGCTGTTTGTGTTTGAGTACGCTAAGCCGAGCGATAAACACAGCAACTAAAGTGCCGAAAAGCAACAACAACTGCTGCTGACTGAGCCAAGTCGTGTCAGTATGACTAATACACAAGTTACTGTAAGTTAAGCCACAACTGTTTCCTGTTAGGGTGATGTTGTAGTGTTTCGCAAGTGGCTGCCAGACATTTGCCGTTACTCGCTTCCAGCCAGACTCTCCACTTAGCCATAAGGCATCACCTTCTAACCAAGCTCGATAACCGTTAATCAAGGCTTGTTTACCTTCTGCAGAAAGCGAGGAAACTTGTGAATAGAGTGGGTTATTCGGGTTGGATAAGCTGGTGAAGGCAAGAAACTCGGGTGAGAATACTTGGTTATGCGCTTTACCTTGTTCCAAATAGCGGTCTGCGTAGCTGCCACCCGCGGGATGCAACAATGTGTGATTGGCAAACCAAGCGGGATCAAGCTGTTTGTTTTGGCATAACGCCAGCTCAAATTCGATTGCGTCTGAGATGTGCTGCGGTGCATTCGCAGTTGCTCGGCAGTCGGTGGCAACTTGCTCTAGTGCACGTAAGTCTTGCCAGCTAAAGCGCTCGAAATTTGGGTACTGACTGCTTGATAGCCACAGTGCTTTTGGAAACTGAGCAATATGAGATTGCTTAATGGTGACCTCTGTCTGTTGCCACGCTTCTTGGTACAATGCTTGCCATTGGTGTTGTAAATCTTGGCCAAATGCCGCGCAAGAAAAAAGGTAAGCCAGCGAGATGAGGTACAAGCGCCCGAGCATCAGAGAGTCCAAAATCAAAACAGTGAACAGATTTTAGAACGAATCAGCAGGGTTTTGTAATCTATCTGTCAACATTTGTCGAAGCGGGAGCAGATATCCCACTTCGAATGAAATAGACAACTCAAAAGAGTAGAGTGATATTGGGTCTGCTTGGCGTCAAATGCAAATCGCGATTGTACCGGCCACCATAAGTGCAATCATCGCATACCAAAAGTACTGAGAAGTGGTATCCGCGACATTGCCTTTAATGTAGTTAATCTCTTCGTTTGCAGTAATTACAAACTCATTGTAATCGATGCTTAGCTCCGCCTTATTGTTAGACAGCTCTTGCTGTAACTTGCTAAATGCCTGATCGACAAATGTTTTAATGTCATTGACGGTATCATTCGTGAAGTTAAGGTTGTTCCAGATCGCCATACGAGATTCGTATTCGCTTTCACCGACGAGGTTAAGAACGCGCAGATCATATTCACGCTTGATACGTTCTTTTCCGATGCGATTCTGGCTGATGCCTTTAAGTTTGTTCACAACGAGTACTCCAATAAAGTCATGTAGATAGTTGAGAGCGTTTACATGTGCTCAAAAGGTTAATAGAACGAGTTCTTTAAAAGGGGGCTATCTAGGGGGAGCGTTTTTGGATCAACCAGATAGTTTGGTTGCATCGAAGAGTCATCAATATTAAAGAGCATAATAGGCCCACAGCGCTGGGGACGGGCGCAGTGTAGTGACTAGGTGTGAGAGCAGCAACTGATGGATTTTATCTAGACGACAAACGATTTTGTTTGAGAGTAAGAGGCCAGAGTGTGGGCCTCTTGATGTGATGTCTATTCGCTATTGGGGGAGCGGTGTAATGTCACTTTCAGCCGCGAGATGGCGAACGTGTTGAATAATGGCATCCAGCCCTTGCGTTCTTCCCGGAGTAAGGTGAGATTTTAACTCTAGCGAATCAAACCAAGCATGAATGTCAAAGCGTTTCGCGTGCTCGACACTTTGCTGATCGTAAGCAATCGAAATTAACGACAATAACCCCTTAACGATGGAAGAATCGCTGGTGGCGCGTAAAGTGAGAATTCCTTGCTTTGAGCATTGAATATCGACCCAAACCTGACTTTGGCAGCCAGCTACAAGGTAGTCATCTTGCTGTTTATCTAACGGGTAGGCGGGTAAGCGTTCACCGAGTTCGATGAGATAAAGATATCGCTCTTCCCAATCGGCGCAGCGGATAAAGTTTTTGAGTACTTTCTCTGGTGTCATGATAATCACCTTAACAACTGGCTGACTCGTTGCAGCGCCTGACACAAGTTGTCGATATCGTTAGAACTGGTGTACAGTCCTATGGACGCGCGACAGACAGAGCTTTGGCCGAGCTTTTTCACCAGCGGCATGGCGCAGTGGTGGCCAGTTCGAATTGCGATCCCGTACCTGTCTAGAAATGCGCCCACGTCAAACGCGTGATGGCCTTTGAGGTTAAATGAGATCAAGCCGCTGCGATTTTTGCTCTCTCCATAGATTTCGATTCCAGCCACGTTGGCTAAAGACTTTTCCATGTAGTGCATGAGCTTGGCTTCGTGAGCCGCGATTGCGTTCAGGCCGATGTTTTCAACATACTCAATCGCAGCCCCTAAACCTAATATACCCGCGATGTTGGGCGTCCCTGCTTCAAACTTCCACGGCGCTTGCCCATAAGATGTGCCGATGGGAAGCGTCACTTGATCGATCATCGCGCCGCCCCCTTCCCATGGCACCATGCTAGTCAAGTGCTCGGTTTTGGCGTAAAGCACCCCAGTACCTGTTGGGCCGTAGAGTTTGTGGGCAGAGAAGGTATAAAAGTCGCAGTCTAACTCGCTGACATCCACTTGCTGATGCATAACCGCTTGAGCACCATCTATCAGTACAGGCACGTTTGCTTGGTGCGCCAATTTGACTACATTTTTCACCGGATTTACCTGTCCTAGCACATTAGAAATATGGGTCAATGCGACTAAGCGAGTTTTGTTGTTGAGCAGTTTTTGCAGCTCTGCCACATCGAGTTGGCCTTGGTTGTTCACTTCCCAGACGCGAATCTTTACACCGCAAAGGTCGGATAACAGTTGCCACGGGACAAGGTTGGCATGATGTTCCATCTCAGTGACGATGATTTCGTCTTCTGCTTTTACTTTTGGTCGAAGGTAACTATTGGCCACTAAGTTGATGGCTTCAGTGGTGCCTTTGGTAAACACAATGTTGCTGGCTTCGGCGGCGTTGATGAAATCAGCAACTTGAGTTCTTACCAGCTCCATATCTTCGGTCGCCTTAGCGCTGAGATAGTGTGCGCCACGATGAACGCTAGCGTAGTCGCGCTGGTAAAATTGCGTCATTCTCTCGATCACTGGAGTAGGTGTCTGAGCGGTGGCGGCCGTATCAAGATAAACTAGCGGTTTACCATAGACTTGCGTACCTAGCGCTGGAAAGTCCTTTGCCCACGGGCTTACAATGGGAGGTAAATCAGCCATAGTTAACCTCTTTGTGTAACGAGTCTGCAAGTCTGGTATTCACGTAACTTCGCAGGCTTGGATGGCGGATTTTGTCGGCAACCTCGCAAACGAACGCGGACAACAGCATCTGTTCGGCTTGTTGTCGGTTTATTCCTCTGGCACGCATATAGTCAATTTGATTGTTATCCAGTTGCCCCGTGGTTGCGCCGTGGCTACATTTCACATCATCGGCGTAAATTTCTAACTGAGGTTTGCAGTTTACTTGTGCATGGTCACTGAGCAACAAGCTATGGGTGTCCATTTGGCCATCAGTTTTCAGGGCGACCGGATCAACGTAAATCATGCCATCGAAGACCGCGTTGCCTTTGTCTCGACCGATAATCTTATGCATTTGCTCGCTGCGGCAGTGTGGAGCATTGTGCTTAAGATACGTTCGGCTATCAAATGTCTGCTTATCTCTCGGTATGGCGACGCTGTTCATCGCCAACTCTCCATTATCGCCGCTCAGTTCTGAGCTGGTTTGATGACGCACCAACAGGCCTGATAACAACACGGCCGTTGAATTCGCTTTGGCATCTCTTTGCAAACGAATATCGTTGTGACCAAAGTGATGTTGCTGATTCGATTCTTCGATCAACTTGGTGTGCTGGTAGTTAGCACCTTCACCAATATAGCTTGTTAATCGTGACAACGTCACTCCACCGCCTTGCTCAAGTGAGATGTGGTGTTCGATCACTTCGAGTTCCGATAGGGGAGCCATCTCAATATGATGGCGATAGCTACACACTTCGCCTTTTTGACCAGAGCTGATATGCAGCAGATAAATCGGCTTGGTGACTCGCGTATTGGGCTCGACTTCAATCAGCACGCCGCCTGATGCTGTCGCATCATTCAGGTAGGTAAACGCATCGGCTCGCACTGAGCGCGAGAGCTCATTGGTTTCGACTGCGGTTAGCACGTTGAGTGGAGTGACCCGCACCTTAGGAATCCAATCTGAACACCTGGCTGAAAAGTGGCCATCAAAGAAAACGAGTCGATAGGCATCGATACCTAGGCTGAGCCCTTCATAAGAGATATTTTCTGCAGATTGCAAGGCGGCAGATTGTAATGGCAGCGAATAGAAATATTCGAGAGAAGTGTACTTCCACCCTTCCTCTTTAGCGCTAGGTAAACCTACAGACTTGGCTTTAGCAAATTGATTTTTTTGCCAGTCTTGACCCTGTACTAGGTGCTGTAAGGTATCCACTGAAGGACAGTTACTCTTCACCAGTAATCCACCCATAGCCTTTCTCCTCTAGCTCATGTGCCAGTGTGTGATCGCCTGATCTAACGATTTTTCCTTTGTACAAGACATGCACATAATCTGGTTTGATGTAATTCAGAATTCGTTGGTAGTGAGTGACAAGGATGAAGGCTCGCTGACCATCTTGCAGAGCGTTAACGCCAGAAGAGACGGCCTTCAAAGCATCAATGTCTAGGCCTGAGTCCGTTTCATCAAGAATGCACAGATCGGGTGACAACATCGCCATCTGCAAAATGTCGTTACGCTTTTTTTCACCGCCAGAGAAACCTTCATTCACTGAACGGTTTAGCAGGGTGGTTGGCATCTTGAGTAGATTTGCTTTCTCTTCCAATAGATCTTCAAAATCAAAGCGATCTAACGGCTCTTGGCCACGATAATTACGAATTTCATTTAATGCGGTATTGAGAAAAAGCTTGTTGCTGACACCCGGAATCTCAACGGGATATTGGAACGCAAGGAAGACACCTTCACCAGCCCGTTCTTCTGGATCGAGTTCGGTTAGGTCTTTACCTTTAAACAACATCTCACCCCTATCAACTTCGTAGTCGTCTTTGCCGGCTAGTGTCGCAGAAAGGGTACTTTTACCCGAGCCATTCGGCCCCATGATCGCGTGAACTTCACCTGGCTTCACCGTCAGGCTGATGCCTTTAAGTATTGGATTGTCTTCTACACTCACGTGTAGATCTTTAATTTCTAGCATTGATTTATCCCACGCTATGCTCAAGGCTGATTGAAAGCAGTTTTTGGGCTTCTACAGCAAACTCAAGCGGTAATTCTGAAAAAACGTCTTTGCAAAACCCGTTTACAATCATGGAAATAGCATCATCCTCACTGATGCCGCGTTGCACACAGTAAAACAGTTGGTCTTCACCGATCCGAGAGGTGGTTGCCTCATGCTCCACTTGTGCCGTTGGGTTTTTCACTTCGATGTAAGGGAATGTATGTGCGCCACATTGAGTGCCGATCAACATTGAGTCGCATTGGGTGAAATTACGCGCCCCTTCTGCGTTGGGTAGTATTTTGACTAGGCCGCGATAACTGTTTTCACTCTTCCCCGCGGAGATACCTTTTGAGATGATGGTAGAACGCGTGTGTTTACCGATATGAATCATCTTTGTCCCAGTATCGGCTTGTTGAACGCCATTAGTCAGCGCCACTGAGAAGAATTCCCCAACAGAATAGTCACCCTTGAGAATGACACTTGGGTATTTCCAGGTAATAGCAGAACCCGTTTCAGATTGAGTCCATGACATCTTGCTGTGGTCGCCTTCGCATACAGCTCTTTTGGTAACAAAGTTTAAGATGCCGCCTTGGCTATCCTCTTCGCCAGAGAACCAGTTTTGAACGGTCGAGTATTTTACTTCTGCACGGTCATGAATAATGACTTCTACAACCGCGGCATGCAGTTGGTAGCTATCGCGCATGGGGGCTGAACAACCTTCGATGTAGCTGACATAAGCTTCTTCATCAGCAATCAATATGGTGCGTTCAAACTGGCCTGTCTTCGCTTGATTGATGCGGAAATAGGTCGACAACTCCCGAGGACATCGAACACCTTTAGGAATGTAAACAAAGGTGCCATCGGAGGCGACAGCTGCATTCAACGCGGCAAAAAAATTGTCTTCAGGGGGAACGACCGTGCCAAGATACTGCTGTACAAGTTCGGGATGCTCTTGGATCGCTTCACTAAATGAACAAAAGATGATTCCCAATTCATTCAATTCATTCTTGTAGGTTGTCGTAACAGAAACGGAATCAAAAATGGCATCAACGGCCACCTCCGCACCTTCACGAACTGGCACACCGAGTTGCTCAAAAGCGGTTTCAACTTCTCTGGTCAAATATTCATTGGAACCATCATCCGAGCAGCCTGTGTCACAACTTGCGCAGCTTGGTGCTGAGTAGTAGCTGTAGTCCTGATAATCCAGCTCGGGATACTCGGCTTTGAGCCAGTGCGGCTCCTCCATCTGCTGCCATCTCCTGAAGGCATCTAACCTAAATTGCAACATCCATTCTGGTTCACTGCGTTTTGCTGAGATGGCACGAACAACGTCTTCGTTGATGCCTTTGGAGAGTGTGTCAGAGGAAAGTTGGGTGTAAAAACCTTCTTTGTAATGACTGGTTTGGAATAGTTCTTCGACTTCGGGCTGTGTTTCAACTGCACACATGATCAAACTCCAAAGCTTTCGCCACAACCGCAAAGGTTTTTCACATTGGGATTGTTGTAGACGAAATGACTGTTAAGGCCCTGGCGGACGAAATCCAGTTCAGTACCGTCAAGCATTGGCATAGCGCTCAACGAGACATAGAAAGGGGTGTTGTGTGACTCAAATCGCAAATCATCGTCTGCGATGGTGTCGACTAGCGTGACTTCATAGGCAAACCCAGTGCAGCCAGAAGGGCGGACACTAAGGTGAAAATACTGTCCTTGTTTGGTTAGCCCCGCGACGCGTTTTGCCGCGCTCTCAGAGAGACGGACTCCTTGCCACTCCATATCGTGAATAGAGATTTGAGTTGAATCTGAACTTGGAATACTCATTTAAAATTCCTATTGTTCGCAAATGCATGAGAATGATATTGATTATCATTTATTTATCAACCATGAGTTTAGTGAGGGTAATGCGAATTATTTCTATATATTGACAAATGGTTACCTAGCAATACTATATGTAGATTCAATTGATAATAATTATCATTACATTTTAAATCTAAGAGGTATTCATTCATGGACATCGTCGTATATTCCAAGCCCCAATGCGTTCAGTGCACCGCGACAGTAAAAGCACTTAAAGCCAAAGGCATCTCACACAAAGTGATTGATCTGACGCTCGATAACTCGGCGATGCAATCTGTTCAATCGATGGGTTATCGGCAAGCGCCCGTTGTTGTGGCGGGAGCGAAACATTGGTCTGGTTTTCGTCCAGATATGATCAGTCAGCTCGCCTAATGATTGTTTATTACTCCAGCGCGTCGGGAAATACTCAGCGGTTCGTTGAAAGATTGGAGGTAGATTCAATTCGACTTCCGATAAACGCCGACGAGCCTATGCCTATTCTAGATCAGCCTTATGTTTTGGTTTGTCCCACCTATGCGGATGGAGAAGGGCGCGGCGCGGTACCGAAATCAGTGATCAAAGTTCTCAACCATGCAGAAAACCGCGCGCACCTCAAAGGGGTGATCGCCTCGGGAAATCGTAACTTTGGTGAACTGTTCGCCCAAGCTGGAAATATTATTGCGCATAAATGCCAGGTCCCTGTGCTTTATCGCTTCGAACTTTCAGGAACCCAGCACGATGTTCAAGCCGTGCAGCAGGGACTCGAACAATTTTGGAAACAACATGGATAACCAACTTAGCACCGAGCCGCTCGATTATCACGCGCTCAATGCGATGCTTAACTTGCTTGATGAAAAGGGCAATATCCAGCTAGATGCTGACCGACAAGCCGCGCGTCAATTCTTCTTACAGCACGTTAACCAGAATACGGTTTTTTTCCACAACTTGGCGGAAAAACTCGATTACTTGGTAAACGAAGGCTATTACGAAAAAGAAGTTTTAGAACAATATGATAGAGAGTTTCTCCAACTGATCTGGGATCGAGCTTATCAAGTCAAATTCCGCTTTAGAACCTTTCTTGGTGCGTACAAGTTTTTTACCTCTTACGCACTGAAAACCCGCGACGGAAAGCGCTATTTGGAGCGCTTCGAAGACCGCGTTGTGATGACGGCACTAACTCTTGCGCGTGGTGACAAAGCGTTTGCTCTGGATCTCATGCAAGAGATCATTTCTCAACGTTTTCAACCTGCCACGCCAACATTTATCAACTCGGGGAAAAAGAGTCGCGGAGAACTGATTTCGTGCTTTCTGCTCCGCATTGAAGACAACATGGAGAGTATCGGTCGGGCGATTAACTCATCGTTACAGCTCTCTCGTCGAGGTGGTGGAGTCGCCCTTCTTTTGAGTAACTTGCGCGAACAAGGCGCTCCGATTAAAGGGATACTCAACCAAAGTTCGGGTGTTGTGCCTGTTATGAAGCTGCTTGAAGACAGCTTTTCTTATGCGAATCAGCTAGGTGCTCGTCAAGGGGCGGGCGCAGTGTATTTGAACGCGCATCATCCGGACATTATGCAGTTTCTTGATACCAAGCGGGAAAATGCCGATGAGAAGATTCGCATCAAAACCTTGAGCTTGGGCGTTGTGATTCCCGATATTACCTTAGAGCTCGCCAAGCAGAACAAAGACATGTATTTGTTCTCGCCTCATGATGTGGAGCGGGTCTACGGTGTACCTTTCTCTGAAATCAGCGTGAGTGAGAAGTACTATGAAATGGTTGATGACCCGCGTATTCGCAAGAGTAAAATTTCGGCGCGTGGATTGTTCCAAACCCTTGCAGAGATTCAGTTTGAGTCCGGTTATCCCTACCTTATGTTTGAGGATACGGTGAATGCAGCCAACCCAATAAAGGGAAGAATTAACATGTCAAATCTTTGCTCCGAGATTTTGCAGGTTAATGATGCCTCTCACTTTAATGATGACTTGAGCTATGCACACCTTGGGCGTGATATCTCGTGCAATTTGGGGTCAGTCAACATCGCAAAGGCGCTAGATGGCGGCCACTTAGCCCATACTGTCGAGGTGTCGATTCGCGCACTTAACGCTGTGTCTGAAATGAGTGCAATAGACAGCGTTCCGTCGATACGTAGAGGCAATGATGAAAGCCACGCCATTGGATTAGGTCAGATGAATCTGCACGGATTTTTAGCTCGTGAGCAAATTCACTATGACAGCGAAGAGGCCGTCGATTTTACTCGTGCTTACTTTGCCACGACCCTATTCCACTGCTTAACCGCTTCAAACAAATTAGCTCAGGAGAAGCAGCAAGTCTTTGTTGGTTTCGAACACTCCAAGTACGCCACTGGCGAGTTCTTCACCAAATACTTGCAGCAAGACTACGCGCCTCGTACAGACATTGTCGCGGCACTGTTTGAACGATTGGATATGCGGGTACTGTCGATTGATGATTGGCAGCAGCTTCAGTCTAAGGTGATGGAGTCTGGTCTGTACAACCGCAACTTGCAAGCGATTCCGCCGACAGGCTCGATCAGTTACATCAATGACGCGACGGCTTCTATCCACCCAGTCACCGCAAAAGTTGAAATTCGTAAAGAGGGCAAGATAGGGCGGGTTTATTTCCCTGCGCCATACCTGAGTAATGACAATCTCGAGTACTTCAAAGATGCCTATGAAATTGGCCCTAAAGCCATTATTGACGTCTATGCAGCAGCGACAGAGCACGTCGACCAAGGTTTGTCTTTAACGCTGTTCTTTAGTGATGAAGTGACCACTCGTGATATCAACAAAGCCCAAATCTACGCATGGAAAAAGCAAATCAAAACGCTCTATTACATTCGCATGCGCCAAAAAGCCCTTGAAGGTACGCAAGTTGAAGGCTGCGTCTCTTGCTCGTTGTAAACAAGGAACCCCATTATGAGTCACCCACATACTGAACCGGTTCGAGCGATCAACTGGAACCGAATGCAAGATGATAAAGATCTCGAGATCTGGAACCGCTTAACGGTGAATTTTTGGTTGCCCGAGAAGGTGCCACTGTCCAATGACATTCAAACTTGGAAGCAACTGACTGAAGAAGAGCAAACACTGACGATACGAGTTTTTACTGGTTTGACTCTGCTTGATACGATTCAAAATACCGTTGGCGCTCCTGCCTTAATGGCTGATGCTCGCACTCCCCATGAAGAAGCCGTTTTGACCAACATCGCTTTCATGGAAGCAGTACACGCTCGCAGTTATTCGTCTGTTTTCTCGACCTTGTGCACCACGCCACAAATTGATGAAGCGTTTCGCTGGGCTGAAGAGAATCCGCTACTACAAAAGAAAGCTCAGTTAGTACTGGAAGATTACCTAGCGCAAGGCGACCCGCTCAAGAAAAAAGTGGCCAGTGTTTTCCTTGAAAGCTTTTTGTTCTATTCCGGTTTTTACCTGCCAATGCATTGGTCGAGTCGAGCCAAGCTGACCAACACCGCAGACTTGATTCGATTGATCATTCGAGACGAAGCGATTCATGGCTACTACATTGGCTATAAGTTCCAACTGGCGTTTAACGAACTGTCACAACAAGAGAAAGCTAAGGTTAAGGATGAGGCTTACTCACTGATGTTCTCTTTGTATGAAATTGAAAGCCAATACACAGAATCGTTGTACGACCAAGTGGGTCTTACGGAGGACGTGAAGCACTTCCTACACTACAACGCGAATAAAGCGCTGATGAATCTTGGATTCGAACCTCTGTTTCCTGATGAGTTGTGTCAGGTTAACCCAGCCATTATGGCGGCGCTGTCGCCAAATGCCGATGAGAACCACGATTTCTTCTCGGGTTCTGGTTCGTCTTATGTCATTGGTAAAGCGGTTGCCACCGAAGATGAGGACTGGGATTTTTAGCTCAAGCCAACTTTTCGGCTAAAGCAAAAGGGTAGGGCACTCGGAGCAAGCTTTATCAGTTCCGAGTGCCGCTTTATTACTTAGTTAAATGGCAAACGATGCGTTGTTGGTTAAAGGGGGAGTAAGAATAGGTCAGTTCCATTGCACCACGAAGGGCATTTACGTAGAATCGCCGCTCCTTGATTCAATCTGTATTTTAAGGAAATACCGATGAACGCCACACAAGCTGTAGCGGCGCATTCCGCGGAGCACATGACGTCTAGAAAGCGTGACGTTGCACTCCGCGAACTGATGTCGCTGGCAAAAATGGCCGCAATGATTGCGGTGCCTGCTTTGCTGATTGCCCTGGCTTGGATTTAAACCAGAGCACACTGCACAAGGATGTGTTCTTTTTACTGCGCAACCCCACCTTTTGTTAGCTGAGTTGGATCGAGTAAACGTTCTAATGTCGCTCTATCCAGATCGGTCTCTTCTTCTGCCACGTCAATTATGGCTCGGCCCTGTCTATAGGCTTTCTTCGCAATATCCGCTGCTTTGAGATAACCAATTACTGGGTTGAGTGCAGTGACCAAAATTGGGTTACGTGAAAGGGCAACTTGCAAGTTGTCTTCGCGCACGTTGAAAGTGGCGATTGCTTTGTCTGCCAGTGCAATCGCTGAGTTAGACAGCAGCTCGATGCTTTCAATTACGTTGTGAGCAATAACCGGTAGCATGACGTTAAGCTGGAAGTTGCCTGATTGGCCGGCAAGGGTAATGGTGGCATCGTTACCAATCACTTGCGCAGACGCCATAGCAGCCGCTTCTGGAATCACAGGGTTCACTTTACCTGGCATGATTGAAGAACCCGGTTGAAGGCCTTGCAATTCGATTTCGCCAAGGCCAGCAAGAGGACCAGAATTCATCCATCGGAGGTCATTCGCGATTTTCATGGTGGCGACGGCGGCTGTTTTCAGTTGTCCTGACAGCGCGACAATCGCATCTTGCGAGCTTAGGTTGTAGAAGAAGTTGCTGCTGGCAGTGAACTGGATACGCGTCGCTTGCGATAGGTTGTCTGCAAATGCAGCAGCGAATCTAGGATCGGCATTGATGCCTGTCCCTACTGCCGTACCACCTTGAGCGAGCGCTTTAACAGCGGCCAAGCTATGAACTATGCCAGTGCGAGCTTGTTCGATTTGGTATTGCCAACCACCCAGCTCTTGATCGAATGTAACTGGCATCGCATCCATTAAGTGAGTACGTCCTGTTTTGACAACTTGTCCCACTTCTTCTCGTTTTACTTTAAGTGCGTTAATCAGATGATCGAGCGCAGGTAGCAGTTGTTTCTCAATTGAAATGGCGGTGCTGACTTGGATCGCGGTTGGTACAACGTCGTTACTACTTTGGCCCATGTTCACGTGGTCATTAGGGCTTACGTCTGCGCCAAGAATTTCGCTCGCCAACGTTGCGATCACTTCATTCGCATTCATGTTTGAACTGGTGCCGGAGCCAGTTTGGAAAACATCGATTGGAAAGTGTTCTAGATGTTCTCCGTCAATGATTGGCTGAGCGGCGTCCGCAATTGCATTGGCAATATCACCCTCAAGTAAACCAAGCTGTGCATTCGAGAGTGCTGCGGTTTGCTTGACATAAGCGAGTGCTTGGATGAAAGCGATCGGCATCTTGTGGCGACTAAAATGGAAATTGTCGACGGCACGTTGAGTTTGAGCTTGGTACAGGGCATTTTTAGGTACTTGAACCTCTCCCATGCTGTCTTTCTCGACACGAAATGTAGGCGAGCTTGAAGGTTGAGTCATGTTTATTCCTTACGTTATCAGTCTAAAGGCGCTTGAATGCGCTGTAATTGTTGTTGTAATTGAAGAAATCGAATATCACCGTCATCCCAGTGGTAGTAAAACCGCTTGAGACAGAGTAGGGGCGTGTGAATGGAATCGAGGCAGACACGACGAAATATTCGGCTGCGAATTGGGTCTTGGATGGCGTCCAACAAGTCGAAATAGAGCCGTCTTAGGAAGAGCTCACACAGTAGTGTGTTTTCGTTAGTCGCTCCGGGTTCATAGAACGACGACAGGTTCATTGCGCTGTGGATGTAGTCTTGAATAACGTCGGGTTCAAAACCACCAGACGTGAGTTTATTGTTAAAGCGGTCCTGTGCTTTAAAGAAACACAAATACAAGGGTTGCTGGCAATGCATGATTCGCCTCGATTGTTTAATCTTAATGATAATTATTATCAAATAAGATCTTTTTATCAACCCTGCTTTCGGTATGGAAAAAGAAAACTGGCTAGCGAAGGGGGAAGCTAGCCATTAGAAACATGCTGCTGTTTATCCAAAAGTGCAGACTGCATTTCAATGATTTCTTCAGGAAGTGCAGGGCGAGCAAAATAGTAGCCCTGAATTTGTTCACATCCCATCGCGTAAAGCTTGTCGAGCGCTTGTTGGTCTTCAACCCCTTCGGCCACTAAGCTCACTTGAAGTCTATTTGCTAGCTGGATGATCAGCCAAACCACACTTTCAGATGTCTCGTTGGTCAACATATTGCGAATAAACGTCGCGTCGATCTTGATGCAGTCAATTGGATAGCTGTGAATGTAGTTTAAACTCGAATAGCCAGTACCAAAGTCATCGAGAGCCACGGTAAAACCAAGCAATCTCAGTTTATCTAAGATAATTTTCACTTCTTTGGTACGTGAAAGGAGCACGGTTTCAGTGAGCTCGATGGTGAACTCTTCCGGTTTAAATCCGTAATGCTCAATGGTTTCTAGCAAGTGTTCTAAATACCGTTTGGCATTGGTTATTTCATAGGCAGAGCAGTTCAGCGCGAGCTTTACTTTATGTCCCAATCCTTTTTCAAGTTTCTGTTTAGCGGCGCAGGCCAATTCAACAATTCGCTCACCAAGCTCAATGATCAGGCCTGATTGCTCCGCAGCTTCGATAAACTCCAAGGGAGAAATCGCACCAAGCGCTTGGCTATTCCAACGAGCAAGCACTTCGAAGTAGTTCCATTGTTCAGAGTGGCGACTGACGATTGGCTGAGTCACCACGTAGATCTCGTTTTCTCTGGTCGTGGGGTCCAGTTCGTTTCTTAACGCATCAATGATCATTGCTCTTCGATAGTATTGCGAGCTCAAATGGGTGTCGTAGCATTGAATGGATAGGTGTCGAGACTTCTTCCCTTCTTTCAACGCGAGACTGGCATTTAACATGATTTGATCTGCATTTAAGCTATGAGCACTGTAGCGAGCTAAGCCGATGCTGACTTTCACTCGAATGGTGTGGGCTGGGTCTTGATACCCTTGTTCAAGTCTATCGATGATGCGATTACACACTTCAAACGGGTCGCCAGATAGTGAAATAAAGGCGAACTCATCCCCCGCGATACGAAAGGCCAGCTGTTTGTCGTGTACAGTTTCTTCAATCGTTTTGGCGACGAACTTGATGATCTGGTCACCAATGTAATTGCCATACAGATCATTGATTGACTTAAAGTTATCGATATCGATATAGGCAAGTGTAAACGGAGTTGTCCCGATTTCGGTCAACCGCTCCAGCTTATCAGCCAAAAAGCTTCGATTGAGTAAGCCAGTTAAATTGTCGTGAGAAACCTCGAAACTCAGTTGATTGACCAAGCTGTCTGAGCGAGCTGAAAGCCATTTAGCACGTAGGCTGTGAACCACAACATGGGCGAACAGCTTATGGTGATAAATCATCTCTTCGACATCATGTAATTCTCGGGTGAAACTGGAGAGAAGCACGCCCAACACTTCGCCCGTTTCTGAACGAAGTGGTACACCTAAATAGGACTTGATGCCATTTTCTTTGAGGTACACATCGTGAGGGAAGCGTTTTACAACTTCGTTTTCATACAGGACATGGTCAAGTTCTGTGTTGGTGACCGTCGCACAGGGTGTTGCTGTTAACGCATAGTCGAAAGGGGGTTGCAACTGATTCTCGCACGCGAAAGACAAGGTGGTTGCTTTGGTTTTG
Organism: Vibrio sp. NH-7; assembly: GCF_053643215.1. Taxonomy (NCBI): domain Bacteria; kingdom Pseudomonadati; phylum Pseudomonadota; class Gammaproteobacteria; order Vibrionales; family Vibrionaceae; genus Vibrio; species Vibrio sp. NH-7. The sequence continues at coordinate 399,645 of NZ_CM132188.1, forward strand.
AAGCGATCAACCTCTATCAAGCATGTGCAAAAACTTGAATAATTCTGATGCAACACGAGGGTTACGTTGTTGAGCAGTTCCGCGCCATCTAAACTCAATGTTTTGTTGATTACATCCAAATCAATAGACGGAGCGATCATTGTATTCCTAGCCATAGTAGAACCCATATTGAGTGACTTGAGTCACATGTTGTTAGTATTGGTTCAAATTAAATATGGTATAGGTCGCATATTATCGCAAGTGAGATTGTCGATTTATCCCTTCGACTTTAGTCCGATCGCTCTTTGGCTAGGCGCTCTTTTAAATAGTCCAAAAACAGTTTGGTGCGCGTGTGCTGGTAGTCCAATTTAGGGTAATAGGCGTACACTGTCGCTTCATCTGCTGTGATGTTCGGTAAGATGCGTCGAAGCGTACCGTTATTGAGATCGTCTTTGATCATCACATCGTTTGTGACCAAGATACCCATGCTGTTTTTCGCGGCATAGAACATTGCCTCTGGGTTGGTTGTTGCAAAATTGCCAGACAGCATGATGCGTTTTCCCTGCGTTAGTGTGATCTCTCTTTGCGGTCTCTCCCCCCATATCAGGGCATTGTGCGAGGTCAATTCTTCGATTGTTTTCGGTTCTCCGTGAGTCTCTATATAGCTTGGTGAGGCATAAAAGCCCGCTTTATGCTCGAAGAGTGGTGTGGCTTTGAAGCTAAGTGAGTTGAGTTGCTCCAACTCGCGACTGATAAATAGATCCAAACTCAGCTCTGGCAGTTGCCCTGGTGTCGTGGTGATCAACTGAATGCGAATATCAGGATACATGCGAAGAAAATCATTTAAGTATTGGACGAGAAATTTCGATCCTACCGCCAGCGTGGCACCAATTTTTAGTAACCCTGCAGGACTTTGGCTCACCGAGCGAGTCTCATCGACAATGGATTGCCACTCCTCCAGTTGCATCTTGGCTCGTTCGTAAAAAAGAGCCCCGGCCTCGGTCTGTGTTACGGTCCGGGTGGTGCGCTTTAAGAGTTGTACGCCAATTCGCTCTTCTAACCAGTGGACTCGTTTGGAAATAGCAGAGCTGGTGGTGTTCATTTTTCGTGCTGCGCCATTGAAGCTCCCTTCATCAACTACACGAATATAACTGTGAACGCTTTGAATCCAATCCATACCATTGCCTTATTGATTCTTGTTTGGAACTAATTAGTTTCCAACGAAGTGTATTATCTTTATCCAGTACCTAATTTACACTGAAATGAAATCGGTGCAACTAAGGGGGGAGAATGAGAAAAACACCTATTTTGTTGGCAATGATGATCATTGCGACGGGTCAAGTTGGTGTCAGTATTTATCTGCCGTCTTTACCCCTAATTAGCCAAGACTTGGCTGCCAGCCATGCCGATGTTCAACTGTTAGTGACCCTTTTCTTGGTCGGATTTGGCGCTTCCCAGCTGTTTTATGGACCTTTGTCTGATGCTATCGGACGACGACCCGTGTTTTTGTTGGGTCAGGGCGTGTATTTGCTGGGGACGGTGATTTGCGTTGCATTTTCGAGTGATCTTTCAACCTTGATTCTCGGGCGTTTACTGCAAGGTCTAGGTGCGGGAAGCGCATCTGTTCTTGGGCGGAGTGTGCTCAGAGATAGTTACGACGGCCCGCAATTGACTAAGGCGCTCTCTTATATCTCGGTGACGGCTTCAATCATGCCTATTGTTGCGCCAGTGTTTGGCGGTTGGATGGCTTTTTATCTTGGGTGGCAGTCGGTGTTTTTGTTTGTGCTCATCTACTTGGCGGCGATTTTTACCTTGGGTTATTTCGTCCTGCCAGAGACAAACAACAGCGGCAAGCATCGATTCAACGTTGTCGAGGTGGTAAAAAACTATGGGCGTTTGCTTGGCAACCGACAAGTTATCTCGAGTGCCAGCTATAACTGGATTAGTTACTTAACCAGCCTAGTGTCGCTCTCGGTGATGCCGTTCTTGCTGCAACATCAAATCGGATTAACGGCGGCAGAGTATGGCTCTGTGATGATCATCCCTTCTGCGGGGTTAATGTTGGGTAGCTTAACTCTCAATGTCCTCAACCGTTATCTATCTACTGCGCAGCTTTTAGTCTTATCCATTTCGATTATGGGATCGGCTGGTGTTTGGCTGTTGGTCACTCAAACCACGCTGTTTAATCTGGTTTGGGCGTTTACTTGGTTGACGATTGCTCAGGGAATGTCATTTCCTTTGTCGATCAGCATGTTGTTGGAGCCGCATAAAAAACAAGCCGGAGCGGTGTCCGCTTTATCGGGTTCTATTCAAATGTGTCTAGCAGGATTATTTGGTGGCTACCTGGTTGAGCATTGGGTTCAAGGCCAAACTTCGTTGGGGTGGGGATACATTATCGCTGCAACCATCATGGCGAGCGTGACCTACATGACGTTTCGTCGACCTATTGTTAAGCAAGAGTTTGCTTGAATGGGCACAAACGACTGTTACAATGCGCGCAGCAAAATTAAATGCACCAAGTAGGTAGAAAGCATGGAACACAAAGAGTTTGAACAGTTGGTGAAAGACCTGTGCGAAAAAGAGAATTTGCCCCAAGCGCTGGAAGTACTAAAAGCGTCAGACGACCCTGAAGTGGCAGAAGCGGCACAATCTTTGGTTGGTCAGTTTGCCTTGGCGGAAGTGGAAGGCGAGAAGCGAATTTACCATGTTACGATCCAAGAAAATGAGCAAGGTGAAGAGCAAGAGTTTATCGAGCATGTGATGAACGAAGGCGATAATGTCATAGTGTTCGTTGCTTGGTTCTTTGATGTCATGTTTGAAGTGAAACGCAAAGAGACTTACCAAGCGGCAGGCAAAACGTATCACCAACCAAAACGTGCAAAATAATGTGATTTAGATCTTGTTTTTGTTTTAATTGTGATTAAAATCACGCTCCTTACTGTCGAGGAGATACACATGAATCACGAATTAGGCAATGCATATCTAGGTCAAATGATCGCAAAGCAAGCAATGCACGAAGCATTGTACGGAAAGCCTAAGGCGAAGAAAGCTTCTTTCATCAAACGCATGATGAAGAAAATGAGCAAGTAAACGCTTAGAGTGAAATGGAATTTAAAAAGCCGGAAATCATCGCTGATTTCCGGCTTTTGCTTTTCTGGGTAACGTTGAGAGTTATCCGACTGAGCTTTGATTCTCGTCCAGAGTCACCACATTATCAGGTACATTACTCAAGCCTTTTTCATCCAACCAAGTGGCAAGGTTATCTGAGCCTCCCACATAGTGACCATCCATCCAGATTTGTGGCACAGTCACAGGGGTTTTCTCACCGATAATGGCTTTGACCTCTGGAATCATTCGGTACAAAGCGGCACTCTCTTTCACGACATCGTGATATTGGTACTCAATGCCAGCATCGTCGAGCATTTTCTTCGCTTTGACACAGTAAGGGCAAGTCGCTTTGCCATAGACAATGTTACCTTTCAGGGTGTCGCGCGTTGTCCATTCTTTGATCACAGATTGCACTAATACACCGCGGTTTAGTGCTTCACCTTGGCTGATGACTTTACCTTCAACCATCAGAATCGGGGCATGCCAAGCACCAACTTTCAATGGTTCCCACCAATGAGAGAGCCAATCTTTTACTTCGAGCTCTATTGGCACGTCAGCAAGTTCGTTTTCAAACGTATCTTTGAGGATGTCTTTTGTTAGAGTACATTCACCGCAAGGAATCTTGACACTGAATGGTCCCCAACTGCCTCCCCAGCGATACAGTGTAATTTTAATTGGCTTTGTCATTGAACTCTCTCCCGTAAACCTTTACCTAATAGAAAGGAACTAGGAGGATTTAATTTCAGCTTGGCGCGATTTTTTTGATTCCCACTGGGTGATGAATGCCACTGACGCGATAATGATTGCAGCTCCTAGCCACAGCCTTCCTGGTGGTACCCAGCCAAACACCATCCATCCAGCAAGTACGTTCAAAGGCAGTTTTGCGTGGTCAAAAGGCTGTACAAAAGAGGCGTCAGCAACGGAATATGCTTTAACAATAGCCCATTGAGCTAAGGCCGTCATGGCGCCAGCGGCAAGAAGCACCAACCAGATCGTTCCACCCGTCGGCATTTGCCAGTCGGGTAGTGCCAATAAGATATTAAAGGGCGTAATCAGCACCAGCAGGTATACCACCATGGTCGAAGGAGAGTCATCTGAAGAAAGCTTCTTCACCATCAATGAATAACATGCCCAGAAGAAGGCGGCGCCAACGGGCAGCAAGGATGCCCAGTTAAAGTTATCTGCCCATGGCTCTAAAATGATCATCGCGCCAACAAAACCGGTGAGGGTGGCAAACCAACGGGCGAGTCCTACTTTTTCTTTTAAGATTAGCCCAGAGCCGACCGTCGCAAACAGAGGCGATGTCATGAGCAGTGCAATGCCTTGCCAAATCGGTACCGGATAAGCTAACGCCCAAAGCCAAAGCTGAATACCGATAACAGAGAGAAACACACGAAACACATGCAGACCAAGGTGTCGTGTTTTCAGCGATTGTCTAATGCCAAGCGTTTTTAGATAAGGAAGAATGACCACTAAAGCGATGGCATATTGTATTAGTGCCACCGTTGTGGACGAGAGGCCAAAGTTGATGCTGGCGACTTGCGCAAGGCTATTGACGATGGCGAAAGCAAGACCAGCTGTCAGCATCCAGCTTGCGCCTTGAATAGGGTGGTGGGCTCTAGAATTCATAATCTTGTAAAGATGAAAAAGGGTTGCTGAATCATACGTGTTTATCCCTCTTGCGTCACCACTCTATCTCGTTGTTGATGTTCAAATTTATCGAGGGTTAATCCCTTGTTTTACTGGGGTTTACGCCGATTCATCGTGACCACAGAGAAAACGACTAGCGTCATTCCAATCGCGTGCCAGAGCGTAAAGGTCTCACCAAGGACAAACACGGCGGCGATGGCCGTAATCGCTGGACCTATGTTGCTCGTTAAACTCAGTTGTGTAGGGGAGAGCCGCGCCATCGCTGCGGCAATCAGATAAGAAGGCAGAACGGTACAAAAAATACCGAGTAGCACACCAATAACAATCAGCTCTTGGCTCCATTGTGTTATGTGTGCACCACTGCTGAGCAGATGAAGTAAGATGGCGCACCCAGCACTGCCCATTCCTATGCTGGTAAATAGCGCACTACCAAGATGGGAGATGAGTGGTTTACTCCAAACCAAATAGAACGCAAACACCAGTGCGGAGGCCATAGCCAACAGGCTGCCTTTAACAATGGATTTGCCAAGTAGCTGAAAGTCATGGATAAAAATAAAGGCGATGCCTAAGTAACCAATCAGCGCCGATAGCATGACCTGCTTGGTCGGAACTTGTTTGTAGAGCGCCCAGCTAATCAGAACCACAAATGTTGGGAACAAAAATATCAGCAGACGCTCAAGTTGAGCCGAGATAAAAGCCAGTGATGCAATATCAAGATAGCTGGCACAGTAGTAACCCAAGATGCCTATCACCACCGCTTTTAGCCCATGATCTCTGACTTTGTTTCGATTGTCTGCGCGACGACAAAGGTAAAAAAACATCGCGATATAGAGAGGCAGAGAGCTAAACGCGCGCAGCGCCATTATCGAGGTTGCATCGCCGCCGGCTTGATAGGCAATTTTTATTAAAACGGGTTTCAGTGAAAAGAGAATACACCCTGCTAGAGCCAGCAAGATGCCGATCTGTGTTGCAGATGCTGCGGTTGAGGGTATGGGTTGAGAGTCTTCGGTCATAGTCTCGTATCCTTGAAAGTGAAGATAAGGCGACGAGAGAGTGGGCGACTGGCTACGTTCTCTCGTAGCCAGGCACACAATTACCTACCAGCTACGGGCATTAAGCAGAAGGAGCCATAGGTAGGTAAACGTGCAGTGCATAATCATAATCCTGTTTGATGATTTTTTAGCCTAACGTGATAGTAAGTGCTATGCAACCTCTTTATCCGCCGACTGCTGTTCCAATTGAACCAGGGCTCTTTGATACATCCACCATGCGCAGCCACCTGCAAGGAAATTACCCACTAATGAGCCCCAAAATAGTCCTTCAATCCCGGCTATTTGAGCACCAACCCAAAGACATGGCAAGAAGAACGCAAACAACCGCAGCGCTGAAATCGTCAACGCCGTGTAGGATTTTCCAAGTGCGTTTGCGACAGACACCATCAACATACAGATACCTAAGGCGCCCAAGCTAAATGGGACGATCAGCAGGTGATAATGGAGAATATCGCTCACGTTGGTTTCGCTGGTCATCAGCGTTGAAAGTGGCTCAGCGCCTAGCCAAGTAATCAAGGCAATAAGCAGCTGAAATCCTAGGACATAACGACAGGCGATGCTCACCAACTGGCGAATGTCATCTAACTTATTGGCGCCAAGCAGTCGCCCTATCATTGGAGGCATCGACATGGTTAGAGCCAACACGGATACGATGGCGAAAAACTCATATCGAGATCCGAGCGCCCAAGCAGCGACAGCCGCCGTGCCAAAACTGGCAAGCAGTTTCGTGGCTAACATGGAAGATAAAGGAGGCAGCAGTTGGCTAATCATGGCAGGTCCCATGATGTTGGCAATTGAACGAACACTTTGGCTGACATCAAGGTCTGCCCATTGGTAACAAAGCCATTTTTTTCGGCTAACTTTGGGTGCAACGACAAGAATCCCGATACCAAATGCCAAGATCGTTGCAATAGCAGCGCCATTGATACCCAGATCAAAGGTAAAAATGAAAATCGGGTCCAATGCGAGGTTGAGTAAACTCGTCACCATCATCATGGTGCCTGGTAGCATGGTGTTACCATTTGCACGACATATACTGTAAAAGAAGTATAAAAGGGCGCCTGTCCACGCACTAACAAGCCAAACTATCCAGTAGCTATCAATGATCGGGAGTACCGATTCAGGCGCGCTAAGTAGCGCCAAGATAGGGCCACGCAGCAGATAAATGAACAGCGAGATGAGGGCGACGCCGACACTGCCCATCACAATGATCAAGCCTCCTAGCTGCTGCGCATAACGTTCTTGTTTTGCGCCCAGTGCTCTGGAAATGACTGCCGTTGTCGCGATACCTAAACCGACTTGGATGCCAATAATGATCATCTGTATTGGCAACGTAAAACCTTGTGCGGCCAGCGGTAGAACGCCCAACTGACCAATAAAAGCACTGTCAATCAGTTGGAAGCTCATAAGCGACAAGACACCAAATAGCATTGGCCAAGTCATATTAAAAAGTTGTCGTGCCAAAGAAGGCGATGTATTGAGCGTGTTTGAAGCCATAATCTCTCTATTTTAGTGAAGGCGGTTCTTTAGAAAGCAAAGCCGAGGCATGACCTCGGCACTTGGAAAACTGTTCTTGCGGGTTAGTCGTCAAGATCGTCTGCGTACCCTTTTGGCGGTGGTGTCCAGCCTCGTTCGTCTGCTGCATGCTTGTCGGATCGATCTCGCGTCATCTCAAGTTTGATCTGCTCTTCAAGATGCATAAACAGTTTACGGTAATTATTGTCAAACCGCTCTCCGCTCGAATCTTCTTCCCAAGCTTGATACAAACTGTCTGACTTGCGATTTTCGACCCGCTGGTAAGCCGCTTTTTGCTGCTCTACAAAGAATGGATGGTGCCCGAGGCCACGCATCGCATGCGCGCCCAGTTCTAATGCTGAGTGGTAGGTTTCTAGTTCGATCACATCCGCGCCCGCTTGGCGAAGAAGGTAGCCATGACCCCGGTCAAAGGCACGTGCAAGGACTTTGACATGCGGGTAGGTATGTTTGACGTACTTAGTGAGTTCAACGCTGCTTTCGCGATTATCGATAGCGATGACCAACATTTCTGCTTCTTCAATCCCCGCCGTGTGAAGCATATCCGGTCGGGTGGCGTCGCCGAAATAGGCTTCAGTATTGATTTGGCGAACGACATCAATCTGGTCAGCCTGATGGTCAAGAACCACGGTTTTAATTCCATTAGACACAAGCAGTCGATTCACAATCTGACCGAAGCGACCAATTCCTGCAATGATCACGCTGCCATGTTCTTCTATCGTATCAGCGACCTGATCATTGGACTGATGCTGGTAGCGAGGAAGAATGACTTTATCAAAGAAGATGAATAAGCCTGGTGTTAAAAACATCGACAGGGCGACGACGAGAGAGAGTGTTTGCGCAAGCTCAACAGGAATAACGTGATTTTGTACTGTAAAGCTCAGCAATACGAAACCAAATTCACCAGCTTGGGCAAGGCTAAGTGTAAACAACCATCGATTACTGCTCTTGATACGAAAAGCAAAGGCTAATACGAAAAGAATCAGCGCTTTGAGCAGCATGACCCCAAGCGTTAGACCAACGATAACGAAGAACTGGTTGAACAGGATGGCAAAGTTGATCCCCGCCCCGACGGTGATAAAAAATAGACCGAGCAATAATCCTTTAAATGGGTCGATGTTTGACTCCAGTTCATGGCGAAACTCACTGTTTGCCAATACGACACCAGCCAAAAACGCGCCTAATGCAGGAGATAGCCCAACCAAACTCATCAACGCAGCGATGCCGACGACCAACATCAACGCCGTGGCAGTGAAGATCTCACGTAGGCCAGAACTGGCGACAAATCGGAACAGTGGGCGGCTCAAGTAGTGCCCACCAACCACTAAGCCTGCTATCGAGACCACAATCACGATCGCGTAGGCCCAGCCAGGTAATCCGGCGACTAAGCTCAGTTCCTCATGGTGTGCCGCCGCCGCTGCAGCGCCAGACTGTGCTTTCTCGACCAATTCGGGCAAAGCAAGCAAGGGGATAAACGCCAGCATTGGGATAACAGCGATGTCTTGAAATAGCAAAACCGAAAAGGCATTTTGGCCGCCTTCTGTCTTACTAAGCCCTTTTTCGTTAAAGGTTTGCAGTACAATCGCAGTTGATGAAAGCGCAAAAATAAGGCCGATGGCTAAGGCAATTGTCCACGGTTGATTAAAGTAGTGAGCTATCGCCATGATCAGAGCCGCAGTACCGACAACTTGCAGACCGCCAAGGCCCAGAAGTCGATTTCGCATTGACCAGAGCATTTTCGGCTCTAGCTCTAAACCGACCAGAAATAGCATCATGACAACGCCAAATTCGGCAAAGTGTTGAATGGTGGTGGTTTCTTCTCCAACCAAACCGATTATTGGGCCAATGACTACCCCGGCAATTAAATAGCCGAGTACCGAACCAAGGCCGAGTCGCTTTGCAATGGGGACAGCAATAACGGCTGCGACAAGGTAGATAAATGCTTGGAGAAAGTAACCTGTCATGCCTTGTCCTCAGTTTTGATACTCGCTAAACAATGAGTCAGTTTTTCTGCTTTTGCTGCCTGTTTGAAATTTAAGCGCCCATCCACAAGCGCTTGAAGGAGCGTTTTCCACTCTTCAACGTGCTGTTTAATTCGCCCTTCTTCTTTTGCTGTTCTTGCGCCAAACAGGGCGAAAGGCGCGAGGTATCTCATCCCCGTGAGTGATGCCATTTGCTCAAGCGGGTAGAGCAGTTTGCGAATCGTAAAATGGTTATAGCCATCACTTTGATAAGCGTCTTCTTTGCCGCCAGCGGTGAGGGCGCAGAAAAACTTCTTGCCGTGAAGGGCATTACCTTCGCTGCCGTACGCGAAACCGTACTCCAGCACAAGATCTTGCCACTCCTTCAAGATGGACGGCGTGGAATACCAATAAAGCGGAAATTGGAAAATGATGATGTCGTGATCGCGCAACCGCTGTTGCTCGAGGTCTATATTGATGTTGTAAGTTGGGTACTCGTAATAGAGATCGACCGCGGTGACACCTTCGATCGCCTTTGCCGCGCGGAACAAAGGTTGATTCACTTCTGAACGTCTCGGTGACGGATGAGCATAGAGAACAAGGACGTTGTTGGTTGGCATAGCAAACAAAGACTCACGGTTTTATATAATGAGGTTATTGTTGCACAGAGATACCGTTTTAACCATTTGTAACCTTTACTAAATGACAGAAACAGTTTCAAAAATTCGTGGACAATCCATGTATGAGTTTGTCTGAGGGAGCCTCGTGCTAACGACTGCCGCGGCTGATGGCGTCAATGATGTCGTCGAGGTACTCAACCACTAACGAGGCGTGGTCTGCAAATTGCGCTCTTTGTCCATGAGTCACCAAGCATGAAGGCATATTGGCGTTATAAGCCGCTTGTAAATCATATAGGTAGTCGCCGACATAGAGAATTTGATGCGCTCGGAGTGACCATTCTTTGGCAAGAGCGAGTAAGGAGTCTGGGGCGGGTTTTGGCGGATAGTGCTCGCGACTGATTATGCGCGAAATATCCAGTTGATTGTGAACGACTTTTTGTTTGGCAGCTTGTTCGCAGTTGCGAGTGATGATGGCGGTTTGCAGTTGATTGGCGTTGATGAAGTCGAGCAGTTTCATGCAACCCGGCATCGGCGTTGAGTGCTGAGCATCGTCGAGTTCGTGTTGGAGAATCATTGCGTTAGCCTGCTCGGTTTCAACAGGGCAGTTGAGCGTGTCGACAAATGAGAGCAAATCACTGTCCAAAGGGCAGCCGATTTGCTCTCTTAACCATTTAAAGTCCATGTTTGAACTGACTAAGGTATTGTCTAGGTCGAATACAATTGCTTTGAGGGAGGTAGTATCAAGTTGAATTGCGGGCATAGACTGTACCTTATGTTTAAATGGGTATTAGGCGAACTCTTTCTCCAGATAAGTGACGATGTCTGAAGATTCGTACATCCACTCTACCTGACCATCTTTTTCAATGCGAAGACATGGCACTTTAATACGGCCGCCACCCGCTTCAAGATCAGCGCGATGGGTGGGATCATTTTTAGCATCTCTGAGCTCAATATTCACTGACTGACGCTTCATTGCACGACGAACTTTCACACAAAATGGACACGCTTCAAATTGATACAGGGCCATGGATTGCGCTTTGGTATCGGCCTCTTTTTGCGCATCTGGTGAACGTTTGACTCCTCTTGGGGAGAAAACAAAGTTGAGCAACAAAATAACGCGGCCCAAAAACCAACGAATAAATTTCATACTATTCCCTTTAGTGTAGCTGGAGGTTGACTTAATAGTGGATGGGTTAGGTAGCCCGTCCCATCCTTATGCGGCCTATTGTAACCAAGTTGTAATCAAGAGGATACTGGCTTAGTTGAGTTCTATTTGGTGTTTTTTGGTGACATTTATGCCTAAGCGTTTCGCTAAGCGAGTCAGGTTAGCTCGGTCGGTTTTAAGTTCCCGCGCTGCTTGAGCCCAGTTGAAATTGGCTTCGGTGAGGGCGGCCATGATGATGGTTCGTTGATAGGATTCCGTCGTTTCACGAAGCCCTTTCGACCAGTCAATATCATGAGTCAATGTGGCTGGAGCCGAGGACGCTTGGGCGGTTAACCCTGATACGGAATGCAGATCGCCAATATCTTCAAGAGTCACCGTGATAAGGTGGCCACTTCGCACTCTTGCCCGTGCTTTAAGCGCCGCACGATTAATAACGTGTTCGAGCTCTCGAACGTTTCCTGGCCAATTATACTTGGCCAGAGCCAGTCGAGCTTCTTTACCCAACTTGATTTGTACAATGCCAAGTTTACGTCTCGCTTGTTCTAAGAAGTACCCTGCTAGCAGAATTATATCCCCGTCGCGTTCGCGAAGAGGCGGAACCTGAATCGGGTAAACGCTCAATCTATGGTAAAGGTCAGAGCGAAAGCGGCCGTCAGCGACTTCCTTTTTGAGGTCACGGTTAGTGGCGGCAAGTACTCGCACGTCAATGGTTTCAACCTTGTCTTGACCAACGGGCTGAATTTCGTTGTTTTGCAGTGCTCGTAATATTTTGCTTTGCGCGGCAAGCGGAAGTTCACCAATTTCATCGAGAAAGAGCGTGCCGCCGTTAGCCAGAGCAAATTTGCCCAAACGGGATTTATCGGCCCCAGTAAACGCCCCTTTTACATGACCAAACAGCTCACTTTCGACCAAATTTTCTGGAATCGCAGCACAGTTTACATAGACCAAGGGCTGTTTTTTTCGTGCCGACAAGTGATGAAGGCTGCGGGCGACCAATTCTTTGCCTACGCCGGTTTCACCGTGAATCAGTATGTTGAAATTTGATGGAGCCACCACCTCAATATCCGACTTGAGCAATTGCATTGAATCACTGGTTCCAATGATCTCTCCGCCATCTCGTTCCCATGCCTCCTCATTGAGTTCTTCAAAACGTTGTTGAGTCTGCTTCGCTTGCTGCTCTAATTGGCTAACGGTGAGTGCGACCTTAAGGCTTGATGCAGCAAGGGCAGAGAGAGCGTCTAAACTACGAGTAGGAATCTGGTCAAACACATTCGGTGTCAGGCTATCTAGGGTGAGAATACCAATGAGCGTCTCCGCGTAAACCAGCGGCAGTCCCATGCAGGCATGCATTGGCAGGTCGCCTTCATAATCCAGTAGTAGGTTGTCAAAAGGATCAGGAAGTTCGCAGTCGGCGTCGAAACGGATGGCACTTTTGGACTCACAGATTTTTTTAAACCTTGGGTGCTCGTCTACTTTAAATCGACGTCCTAGTGTGTCTCGAGTCAGCCCCTGAATGGCTAAAGGAACGAGAGTATCACCTTGTAGTGAGAGTAGCGCGACGCAATCACATTGAATCGCTTTACGAATGGCATCGAGTAATTTGTTGAATCTATCGTGGTCATTGTCACCGGCAGCAAGGCTGATGGTCATATCGATCAACGTGGAAACAGAAATATCTTGCATAATGATCCAAGTACTTGTTTTAAATAGGTTGTTTTGCACTCATTTAGCGTGAGTGATTAATGCATTGTAGAGTCAAATAGACATGAAATCAAAAGGTCATTTTGACCTAGATTCTCTTGTTTTATTGCCATGAACCATAGCGCCATCGGTAAACAAGAAGTTGGCACCATTTGTGCTCTAGGCTGGGTAGTAAAGTTGTAAATATAACGTATAAATAAAACCCCATTGAGGAGAACTTCATGCTTAACAACCAGCATATTGACATTGTAAAGAGCACCATTCCATTACTTGAAAGTGCCGGTCCAGCGCTTACGGCCCACTTTTATCAGCGTATGTTTGCGCATAACCCTGAGCTCAAAGACATTTTCAATATGACGCACCAAAAAACAGGACGCCAAAGTGTCGCATTATTTGAGGCGGTAGCAGCGTATGCAAAGAACATTGAGAACCTTGCTGCTCTGACATCTGCGGTAGAGCGCATTGCTCATAAACATACCAGTTTCAATATTCAAGCAGAGCATTACCACATTGTCGGTCACCATTTGATTGAGACCCTACGTGAACTTGCGCCAGATGCATTTACGGCGGAAGTGGAAGAAGCTTGGACAGCGGCTTATTTGTTTTTAGCGCAGATTTTTATTGATCGTGAAGGTGACTTGTATCAGCAGCGCAGCCAAGCCAAAGGAGGTTGGGAAAACGCGCGCGAATTCAAGGTGACGCAAAAAATCCGCGAGTCTGAGTTTGTCACCAGCTTCGTCCTTGCTCCCGTTGATGGTGGCGCAGTACTGGATTATCAACCCGGGCAATACTTAGGTATTGAGGTGAAGCCTGCAGGTTCAGAACATGTTGAGATCAGGCAGTATTCGTTATCGCACAAACCGAATGGCAAAGACTATCGTATCTCTGTTAAGCGCGAAGTGGGTGAGCATAGGGGCTTGGTGTCGAATCACATGCATGATGCTGTAAAAGTGGGTGATGAGGTTCGCTTATACGCGCCAGCAGGCGACTTTTACTATCAAGAAAAGAACGTGCCTGTAGTGTTAATTTCTGCGGGTGTTGGGGCGACGCCAATGCAGTCTATGCTTCATAGTCTCGCGGATGCGGGTAAGCAAGATGTGAGCTACTTGTACGCGTGTAATGGGCCGGAGCAGCACACGTTCAAGCAAGAAACGGCACAATTAATTGAGCAGCAAGGGTGGAAGCAGTTTGCGTGGTATCTAAACGCAGAAGCGGATTTCTCTGGCCAAATGGATCTTTGCCTTGTGAGTGAAGTATTGCCTATGGAGGAGGCGGACTTTTATATTTGTGGTCCGGTGCTGTTTATGGAGAGCATTGTTAAGCAGCTTGCATCACTTGGCGTATCACGCGATCGCATTCATTACGAGGTGTTTGGCCCACACACTTACCTGTAAATGGGGTGCACATTTTATTGCAAAAGGCCTTCAATTGAAGGCCTTAATTTATGGTTTTGGACTAAACAGCTTAGTAATCAACGACCAGAACCAATGTCGTTTTTGAACGAGTGGCGAGTGTTGATCGCCCAAATAAAAGCTTTCGAGAAACTCTGTGCGCAGGTCTTGGCTATCTCTGGGCGTAACCGCTGTGATAGTGAGCGCTGTTTGCTCGGCATGATCATTGGCCAGACTAAAGTCCATCTTTAAGTAACCCTGCAGGTATATCCACATGTGGGTGACAAACTCGAGTTGCAGCAAGCTTTGGTTGTTAAACTTTTTGGCTTCCTCATCCCCTAAATGGCTAGACATGGTTTGCTGCATCGCTTGAATCGCCTGCTTGTGATTTTCGATGGTTGCTTGAGCCTCGATATGCGCTTTGGTCAAAATACCCAACAGGTGATGAGTAAAATCAACATCGGGCTTTTTCTTGCTCACTTGCACAAATAAGCGTTCATGCTGTTCACAAAACAGCTGCCACTGCCGTTCTTGCTGCGGTGTTTTTAACAGGACGTCAGCGTTAATCTCTTGCAGCGACTTCTCAAGCTCACTCATTGCTGTAGAGGGTCTCTAACTGTACTTCAAAAGAGCCTTGAGGGACGTCGACAAACAGACTATCGCCGGTAATCATCACCGAGATATCCATGCCTCGCTCGACAACTTCTGATAACGCTTCGATTGCATCCCAGTTAAAGCGGTAAAAGCTCGCGTTGTATTGATGCGCTTTGTTTTTGGTTTGTTCCCACCAGACATCAGATTTGCTATTGAAGCTAAACACATCCACACGAGGTGATAATCGCGTCGCTTTTTTGATTCGATCTAATGAAGGCTCGCCAATTTCAACCCAGTACTGAATCTGATCATCAAGTGATTTTACCCATAGGTCCGGCTCTTCAATGGTGGACAAGCCTTTGGTAAAGACCAAGTCCGGTTGGTACTTGGCACAAAAGGCAAGGACACGAGCCATCATTCTAGGGATGGTTTCAGATGGGTGTTGCGCGATCGTCAGTTGCGCTGAATCGTACACATCTCTATTCGTGTCAGAGAGCGAAAGACGGAATTTATAGATAGTGGGTTTGAGTGCCATAGTAATACTTAAAAAAATAGCCAGCGATAGTGCTGGCTATTGTATGCTGTAAGTGGTTGTGATTAAACCGCTTTGATGTTTTCTGCTTGAGGGCCTTTTTGACCTTGAGTAATTACGAACTCAACTTTTTGACCTTCAGCAAGAGTGCGGAAACCGTCACCTGTGATTGCTGAGAAGTGAGCGAAAACGTCTGGACCATTTTCTTGCTTAATAAAACCAAAACCCTTTGTTTCGTTAAACCATTTAACTGTACCAGTTACAGTGTTAGACATAGTGTATATCCTTGATAAATCTTGCAAAAGCCATGACGGCACCGATAGCGTGGAAAAGGAGATTGCTATTGAGCACGACGTTACGGCGGACAGTCATAAATCCAACGAAACGGCGGGGTAAACAAGAACCGTTTTCTAGCTGAAATCCAGTGTAGGCTGAAGTGCAACTAAGTCAATAAGATTTCGGGGCAAATCTCAGTTGTCACAAGCTTTTTCATTCAAAGTTTGCGCTAGGTAAAAGATTTAAATTTATACAGTTTTGATTATTATTGGTGTAACATTCGTCTGCTTTGGTTGCTGAGTAAATTCTCTTTAGTGACCAATGAAAATCCAAAATCAAAGGAGCTAGATATGGCCAAAAATAAACCTCAGAAGATGAGGAAAGAGTGCTCGTTGCAACACGAATTAGAAGTGGGACGCGGCGAGATCAAAGATAACGCTTTGAAAGCGGTTGTTACCAGTGAATTGTTTAAAGTGAGAGTGGAAAAAGCGAAAAAAGGCAAAGGCAGTTTCAGCCGCAAAATGAAACACAGAGGCAAAGAGCCCTATTCAAAAGCTGCTTAACAGCGTCTTTCGAATAGGGCTTTTTACATAGTTAGGCCGCTAAGCTAGCTTTGTCACTAGGTTGGTCCCATTTTAAGGAGCTAGTGAAGCAACGTGATGAGACGTGGGGGCAGAGTTGGAGTTCTTCGTTTAGCGAGGTAATCGAGTCCCAATCCGCTTTTTCGTAGGATTCAACCAGTCGCAAAACCGTTCCGAGTACGCCTTTATGTTCGAGAATCGCTTCAGTAACAAGATCGCTGACTTTGACGGATTGAAAAATCGTGTCGTAACTCACTTTGAATATTGAATCTAACAGCGAAAACAATCCCACTATATAAGCATCCGAACGAGCCAAATTGAGCTCTTTTGCAATGAGAGAGCAGAAATAGGCTCTCTGGATAGCCATATGATAGATCGGCTTTGGCCCTGACTCACTGTCTGACGATAGGGCAACGAGGGAGACAAACAACCTGATTTTGTTTTCACCAAGATAGGCTAAGGCTTGTCTGAATGAGCGTATTGGAGCGCTGAGGTTTGATGAATTCACATAGCGAAACAACTTATAAGACAGCGCCACATCCGTCGCGAATAAGGCTTCCAATCGCTTGATTTGAATTTCTTCCTTCGCCACTTCTTGGCACAGTTTGATCACTGACAACTGGGAAGCTGAGATCGCCTTCTGCTCAATAATTTCAGGTTTGGCAAAGTAGTAGCCTTGAAAGTAGTGAAATCCCAACTCTTTGCACTGCAAAAACTGCTCCCGAGTTTCGACTCGTTCAGCGACAAAGGAAATTCGTTCGCCAAGTTTTTTAATGAGATTTGCCGCTTTGTTGAGTGGTATGACACTGATATCAAACTTGATGATGTCGATAAAACGAAGGAAACGCTTCCATTCAGGGGTTGGGACAAAATCATCCAAAGCGATGGTATAGCCAAGGCTTTTCAAGTGTTTGATTGCCACCAGCAGTTCATCGGTCGGTTTACAGTCTTCGAGCACTTCGATCACGATTTTCTCTTTTGGAAGCAGAGCAGGCACAAGTGTGACTAGGCTTTGGTAGGGGAAGTTGACGTAACCTACCTTGTCCTGAATGACATGTTCGTAGCTATCACTTTTGAAGTACACATTTGAGAGCACTTTTGACGTGGCTCGCACTGGGTCAATGTCTGGAAATGCGTTGTTGAGTCCCTCTCTGAAAAGGAGTTCGTAGCCAATTAATTTTTCCTCTCTATCTAAAATTGGCTGTCTTGCGACAAATGACTTATCCATTGTGATTCTGTTACCTTTGGCATTATTAAATTGGCAATTTCAACTGATGATTTATAATTTTTATTGATATTTATAATTATTATCATCTGTTCAAATGATATTTTCACTCGAAAATTAACATTTGGTAACAGTTTTTCTTAGTATGCCTTGTTCAGTTTACCAACAACCTTCCGAGGTTGGGGCCTAGATAGTTGGTAGAGAGCGAGGAGTGAATATAGAGCGTTGCCGTATTAGCTAGTCTCGCAATAACGATCATTATGATCGATTACTGCGAGGCTTGGCTGTAAAGTCTAGCGCCTTTAACGCTCTATTTTCGGGGAGTAGATGGAGTACGCGGTGATTTGTCCTGCGACGATGGCTGAAAACATAAATAGGGCGGAGAGACCAATACTTGGGATCGGAAGAATGGATTGCTCAAACACCGACTGGCTCGCGCTAACCAATACACGGCTTCCCGGTACTAAAATGATGATACCTTGAACGATGTATATCGATCCGGTGAGATCGAGTTTTTTAGCTACCCAAGTACCATAAAGCGTAATCAATACCGTAGTCACCCAAGTGCCAACGACCCAACCACTTTCAAAGCCTAAGTAAAACGGTCCCCACATCCCCAGCATCGCAACAGGTAGGCCGAGTAGAATGTCCTTTGGTCTGGCGTTAAAGATAATGCCCAATGAAATTGAGATAAGGAACAGGCCAAAAATATGCAATGCGGTAGGCACTTCATTGATGTAACTCAGCGGCTCTGCTTGTCCCCAAATAGATTCGCCAATATTCAACCCCATAACAATGCCAACAAACAGTTTTATCAAGGTTAATGCACTTTGACCGAGCAAACTGGTCCCCGACACTAAGTCATTGAATGCAAGACACTCCAAAGAGTTGGCGATGGAAAGTCCCGGAACAAACAGGACGATCGCAGCGATGCAGAGTGCCCAAACAGGGATTTCAGCGCCGGTACTGGCGAAGAATGCAACCAATATGCCCGTCAATAAGGCAGCAATGAACTCAACGGCGATCGAGCGCCTAGCTTTGCACACTTGTTGTGCTGACCACACCATAAACCCCAAGAACACAGAAAGATATATCGCGTCCATGGTTGAGCCCACCAACATGAGATAGGCCGGTGGGATCCCCATATTCGCGAGTGCAATAACCCATTTAGGATAACCAACCGGCTCTGGAACCGGCTCTTGGCTCGGTTGGTTAATGCGAATGATGGTGTTCGCCAACAAACTTAAGTTGATGGATGCAGGCTGGTGTCGCTTCATGATGACGGCATTATTGTCATCAGGGAACTGATAGTTGACGGTAGTCGGGGTCGCTTGAATCATCACATCGACACCATGTTTTCGTGCGTAAAACTGTGTGTATTTTTCCAGTTTGTAGGGCGCACATCCACAACGGTGGAGAGTATCGCCTATCTCGACGATTTTACGGATTCTGTACTCTGAAGGCATGGTATGTAGTACGTAAAAATATGTGACGCAAAGGTACCAGAGCTCTGTTTGCTAAACGAGTCAAAGGCGCGCGAACAGTGGCTAAGCTCACACTAAATAAATAGAACAATCAGTAAAGGAAGGGGTGAATTTGAAATCTTAGGTTTCATTGTGTCATCTGGCGGATTTTCCCTCCAACTATAGAGGGTTGTTTGTCACAAAAAACAAAAGTTTTAAAATGTTTCAAATGTTATCTAACTGTAACATCTAAAAGTCACAATCTTCTCAAAAGCCGCAAAGTCAGAATCTGCCGAGACTGTTACAAAATATAGCATTAACAATGATTTTACATTTGAGCGTCGAGCTTGGTTTGTACAAAAAAGATACAATTTGGCCCCTTGATCTTTTTCTTAGATGGGCGAAAATATACGCAAAATGAGTTTGCAAAAATGAAAGGAAGCTTTTTCTAGTTTAAAAGCGAGGTGTCGTATGAAGTTGTTTATCCTGTTTATCATTTCCGTGACTGCTGGTGTCGCATCTGCTGAACACCTTCATTCGTTTCTATTAGGCCTATACATTGCAACTCTTGCTGTTGGCGCGTGCTACTGGTTCGCATTCAGAAGCAGCCGTTTTCCTCAGTTAGCACTTGTATTACTGATCTGTGGCTTCCTAGCCAAAATATCAATCACGGTTGGTGGTGTAGTATGGGGCTTTAGCCAAGGGCTAGTAACGTCTCCGTTTGTGTTCTCGCTGTCGTACTTGTTCTTCTCAATTGTGGCGACTTACTTGTGGTTCAAAGTGAAAGACCGCGCAGTGAACAAGAGCTTGAAAGCAAAAGCCGCTTAATCAGTTTGTTGTAAGTAGAATTGAAAGCCAGAGCTTAGGTCGCTGGCTTTTTTGTGCCCAAAATTGGGTTCGATTTCGCAATAATTTCGATAAATCGCGATTAAAGGTAACGATTGATTACAAAGCTGCTGCGTGCATGACCACGTTGTTTATACTCAAACCGTTCCCTAATTTCATTTGGACTATAGAGCGTCACTATGAGAAAAACGTTTTTCACTTCCACACTCGTCTCTTTGTTTTCTTTTAGCGTTGTAGCTGCTCCCACCATCATCCCTGATCCTCCTGTGATCGGCGCGAAGGGTTATATCTTATTGGACTATCACACTGGCGCTGTACTGGTTGAAAAAAATGCGGATGCTCAGCTTAACCCTGCAAGTCTCACCAAGTTGATGACGGCTTATGTTGCAGGGCAAGAGATTCGAAATGGCAATATTTCATTAGAAGACCAAGTCACGATCAGCCAACGCGCTTGGGCGAAAAACTTTCCTGATTCGTCAAAGATGTTTATTGAAGTCGGAACTGAAGTCTCGTTGCACGATTTGTATCGTGGGTTGATTGTTCAATCGGGGAACGATGCAAGTGTCGCCATCGCAGAGCATGTCGCTGGCAGCGAAGGGGCTTTTGTCAGCCTGATGAATAGCTGGGCGACCAAGCTAGGGCTTGCCAATACTTCGTTTTCAAACCCTCATGGCCTCGACAGTGATGCACTGTATTCCACGCCGCATGACATCGCTAAGCTAAGCCAAGCAATCATCCGAGATTTGCCATCGATTTACCCCCTCTACAGTGAGCGTGCCTTCACTTATAACGGCATTACCCAATACAACCGAAACGGTTTGCTCCGAGACCGCAGTTTGAACGTTGACGGAATGAAAACCGGATACACCAGCGGCGCAGGTTATAGCTTAGCGACCTCTGCAACGAGCGGTAATATGCGATTAATCAGCGTTGTTATGGGGTCAAACAGTACGAAAAGCCGAGAGTCGGAAAGTAAGCAGCTACTTAGCTATGGGTTCCGATTCTTTGATACTGTTTCTCCTGCAAAGGCGGGGGAATCATTAAGTGAGGTGAAAGTGTGGATGGGAGACAAAGACTCACTTAACGTGGGAGTGAGTCAGGACAGCTACTTGACGCTTAACAAAGCCGATGCGGCAAAGTTATCCGCGGAAATCGAAACTAACGGTGAGCTTACTGCTCCTATCTCACAAGGAGACAAAGTAGGTTATGTGATTTATAACGTCGAAGGGCAAGAAGTTGCGCGAGCGGACTTAGTGGCCTTAGAAGATGTTGAGCAAGGAAGCCTGTTCAAACGTTTGATGGACTGGATAAAGCGAACTATCTCAAGCTTCTTTTAGCTGAGATAGCCCTGACGTTGTAATCAGCGAGTCAATAGACTCGCTGATTCTTAATTAGAATTTGTAAGTTGAACCAATGTAGAACGAACCTACAAACTGGCTGTAGTCTTCAAGGCCAACATCCATTACGTAGAAATCCGCTTCGTAACCTGCGCGAATAGCGAAGCCGTTAAATGACGCTGGAGCGTATTCAATACCCAAACCTGAACGTACTGCACCGCCATTGTCGTCAAAATCCCAACCTTGTGCTGCGCCTGCGCCAGTCTCTTTGTAGTTAATTGAACCTAGGCCAATAGTACCGAAAGGACGTAGACCGTTGTCAAATGTGTAACCTAGGTTAGCGGCTACAGTGAAGCTGCTGTGCTCAAGTTTGCCCAGTTTAGAGCCAGATAGCTTAACATCAGTATCACCGTAGTTTGTGTATTGTGCTTCGATACCAACGATACGGTTAATTTGGTAACCAGCGATTAGCTTAACTGAAGTACCACTTGAGTCGGTAGACAGGTGACCTTGGCTACCTAACGCGTAGTTTGCATCGCTCACTAGGCCGCCGTCTTCAAAATTTGTGCTACCAAGACCTGCACCAAGGTAAAAGCCATCGAAATCTTGTGCTGAAGCAAAGCTTGAAACTAGTGCAGTAAGCAGCAGAACTTTTTTCATGTTGTGTTTTCTCATTAATATTCGAACGGAAAAATTGAGCTGCAAACCTTATTCAGTTTTCATTCAAGTAACTAAACCGAAACCAAATAAAAAACACATTTATGTTTTATTCAGTTGTGAGTGGATTGCACTATGGTTGTGATTAAGCTTTTGATAGTTAAGAGTTTAAATTGTTGGTAACTGTTTCTGTTGACACGAAATTTATAAAAAGTTGTTGGGGCTCTTTGTTTTTGAGGTTTGGATGGAAGGTCTTTTTTCAACAGAGAGATAGTGGTGGTTGTCATGGAAAGTAAAGCTTTGACTAAGAGTGATTAAAGCGAGTAGTCAATACTACTCGCATCGACTTAAGTTAAAACTTATAAGTTGTGCCTAAATACCAAGAGCCAACAGATTGGTCGTAATCGCGGTTGGCCCATTTATCCTCTAGTACAAAGTAGTCAGCTTCATAGCTTGCTCGTATCGTAAAGCCCTTAACTACATAAGGTGTATATTCTAGACCAGCACCTAACCGAACAGTGGTACCAGATTCATCTCTTGATTCTTGAGGGTAGATTCTGTTCTTAAGTGTGTATTCAATAAAGCCTATACCCAGTGTCGCGAATGGGCGTACGCCATTGTCGAATGAATGACCAAGGCTTGCGCTAATAGTAAAGGAACGATGTTTGATATCGGCTGCTTTTTGCTCGGCTATTTGAACGCTTGTTTCACCGTATCTAGTGTATTGAGCTTCTACACCTAGAACGCGGTTGATCTGATAGCCTGCGATTAACTTGACTGTACTTCCCTTTGTATCAGTGGAGAGGGGGAGCTCATCATCGTTGAAGACGCCTCCGTCATCAAAGTCCGTACTACCAAGACCAGCACCTAAGTAAAACCCATCAAAACCATGTGCTGAAGCAAAGCCAGAAAACAAGGCGGTAAGTAAGAGAGCTTTTCCCATTTTGTAATTTCTCATTTAGTCAGTGAACGAATGAATTTGGCCGCGCACTTTACAAATTTGTGATCTCGGTAACTAAACTGAAAGCACACGAAATCGACATTTATATCTTGTCTCAATAGTGAGAAATTTCTTGGTTTTGATTGGCTGTGTTCGCTATTTTACTGTTAAGTAAAGGTTTATTTTTAAATAACCATTTCTGTGGATTGTTGATTTATAAAAAC
Source organism: Vibrio sp. NH-7 (assembly GCF_053643215.1). NCBI lineage: Bacteria > Pseudomonadati > Pseudomonadota > Gammaproteobacteria > Vibrionales > Vibrionaceae > Vibrio > Vibrio sp. NH-7. The sequence goes on from NZ_CM132188.1 coordinate 422,480, forward strand.
TTATCGGTAGACTGTCGCTTTCTCAAAATTTGGACCGGAGTACCTCTTCGTAGGCTATCTCTACTTTTCAGCTCATGTTTTCTGAGCTAGATAAGTTGCCCTCTAAACAAATTGAATGAAGTAATGCAAGCGATTCAGTTTTCGAACTTAACTTTAGAATGTGCAACAAGGACGTTACGCAATCAAAATGGTAATAAAATAGTATTACGACCTCTACCTTATGAGGTCCTGCTGCTGTTACTGCAAGCCAAAGAACCCGTCTCACGGGAAGAACTTTTTGCCCAGTGTTGGGAAGGTACGATTGTCACCGATCAGGCTTTGACGAATGTTATTTGTGGCCTGCGTAGGAATTTATTGTCTCTTAAAGCGAAAGGGACTGAGATTACGACGATTAGCAAAGTAGGTTACTACTTACAAACTGATGCTATCGATATTCAATGCTTGGATGAACGCGTAGAAGATTCTCTAAACATAGAAGAGACTACAGATATAAAACCAAAGGCCTCATCATTGCCATTTTGGAAGCAAAAGGTGATACAACCTTACATTTTAGGGGCTGTGTTTATGCTGACGACGCTGGTGACTTTGCTGTTACTCTTTTACTCTAAACCTTTGGTCACCAAGCCTTCTTACATTAAAAAACATAACTATGAGCATTTCTCAAATGGTGACACAAACTACTACCTCCATGATATGACAGATGGATTTATCGGTGTGTTTGAGTTAAAGCAACAACTAGCAGCCTTGGTAACTACTATATGTGGTGCTGATGTTTATATAAGGCTATACCCTTCTCTCTATGAGCCAGACGAAGTCACATTGACGGTTTGGCTACAGCAAGCCACAGGCAAGCGTAATCACATGTTGCACTTCTTCCGTGTCGATAAGCATCAACTGGCGAGAAACATCGCAGGCTCTTTGGATAACAAGGAGGTTAGATGCGAGTTGCATTAACTCTTTTATTTGGTGTTTTAACGGGTTTTGGTCTTTATTACTACTCTTTGAGTGATGTTGATTTTAGTGGTACGCGTTGGCATTGCTCGGAAACCAAAGCAGGCTTCAGCTCTGAAGCATACAAGCAGTATGCGAAGGTAGATGAACTCACCACCATGTATTTCCCAACCAACAATAGCGTGCTCTATTACCAATCAGGGGCTTTGCATCATAAGTCTGGGCTAGTTGAACCTTATGAGGTTGTTTTAATGGCCAACAACAAAGTGACGGGGCAAAGAATGGAGCAGAGGTTTACGGGGGTGGACTGGAATCTAAAACCAGAGCAGTCACCGACATTTGTTCGAGATAAAAACAGTCTAGCGAGTTTCGAATCTGACTTACATTTCTATATCGAAGGTAAGAAACTGTTCTTCTATGGTAAAAGCGGAAGCGAAGACCTCAATATCGCGTGCCATCAGATCTAAAAAGGGGCGACGTCGCCCCTTGTAACATGGTTATTTCAGTTTGTCCCAAGCCGACTCCCAATGTGAACCAACTCCCGGTTCATAGTGGTTGGCTGATGGCGACCACTGCACGCAGTATCCTGAGTACGGGAACGCTTTGCATTGATAGATGTTGCCATCATTCGCAAGTACTTTGGTTCCCGCCGTGTAGCTTTCCATACCGTTAGGGAAAACATAGTCATAGTCTCCTGATGGCGGTGGTGTTTGCTCTTCTACCAAATGGAAGTCCAAAGTCTCTTGTCCTACCAGTGTGCCTTTGTCATCTTTGGTCACAACAACAAGCATGTGATGTCCAGGCTCTGATTTCGATAACGCTAGTTCTATTGACTGAGCCGCCCCGTCTTCTAACTTGCCCGAGTATGAAGCCAATGACTCCTTGTGATGGTTGTACACCGTCAGTTCAGCGTTTAGATCACCTGTCGCCAAGAGTTCAAGGTTAAGTACGGTGGCGTCTTCGGTCACAGTGTACTTATCTTGCAAGCCTTCAACACTCAAATCGAGCTCTGGTTCAGGCGTTACAATGTCATAGCCTATTTCAACACGCTCAAGTGAAGAGCCCGCTTTTAGGTAAATCGGGTTCGAACCATACACAGGGGCAAAAGCGCCATCTTCTTTGCGTTCACCAGAGCGGATGAGGTTTTGCTCTTGGTTGATTTTGTCTGCGAGGGCAAAAGACCACTGATTCGCTTTGCCTTGCTCTTCACTATTAATGACGATCTGCGTTCGGTAACTGATGTTTTCGCCACTTTGGTCAAATACGCGTGTAAAAACGGTATCTCCGACGTTCAGATCCATGGTTGGATTGATCTGTCCACCTTGGCGCCAATCAGGATCAACAGGCAAATCCCCATCAAATTTCACATCAATAACGTTGTAAAAAGAGGCCGCCGTATCACCAACATCCCACACCGCAAGAATTACGTGGTAACCCTCACGTGTTGGGACATCACATAGGTGGCTGACACGTTTTGGTGGTTGCACCATATTGCCATCGACAACACAGAAAGGCTGTAAATCAAATGATTGACGAGCAAGCGGCTGATTTGGATTCCAATCTGCCTTGGTGATGTAGTATTTCCAGTCTTTTGTTACATGGTTGGCGGTAAACGTCCACTCAAAGAATTGTTGACCGGATTGAATAGGGCGCTTCACCCAGCGGCTGGCGGTTTGTTCATCTAATGCGGCGGCGAGAGAGGTTTCTGCGCTCGCAATTTTGCCATCACGGGGGCCCGCTTCTGGGAAGCCGTCAGGCCCTTCGACACTTTGTGGTTCATATTGAATGGCACCGCATTGCGCATTCTTTTCGTTGGTGTCGCTGGTTGGGAATTTACATAGTGCAGCGCGGCTTGCAGCTACGCCGTTTTCATATGCCGAAACATAGCCGTGGCCAATGGCCGTTCCACTGACAGTGACTAGACTTAAAGCAATGAGCGTTTTTTGAGGGAGTTGATTCATCATCTATCCTTATACATTCGCTGAATAAAAAGATGACACCCTGGCATGATGGCACCCGACTTGGGTGGCGGTCCCGCTATCATAGACTTGAGTAAGTCGACAGACCGGAGACTTTGCGTCCTAACTTTTCAGATAGTTTGCCAGAAGTGCAGTTGAGCACGCGAAATGTAGTGATAGTTTTGTTTAAAAGCGACGATCCGATTACGTTTGTGGAAGGGCAATCTCGATTTGAAATTTCTGACATGAATTAACTTGATTATTTTTCAATGATAAGCTGAATAAAATATTGATAATCAATGCTTTATTTCTCATTTATATTTGATTTGTGAATGATTTTTCCCGCTTTTATTCGTCGCAAATCCATGCCTATTTTCTTCAATATCAACCAAACCTTTAAGCTCCGTTAACGCTGACCTGACATCCACTTGGATAAAAGTGCCGACAATTTATTGATGCTACCAATACAGGGAACAACAATGGAATTCACCGAACAAGACCGAGAAGCGCTTTACCAAACGTGGATGTCACAGAAATCGAAAATGCGCTTAACCCAAATGGAATTTGCCAAAAAACTGGGTATGAATCAGTTGACGTTCTCACAAGTTCTTCGTGGTGAGCGTCCGATGACGATGTCTTTTGTCAGCCATTTTTGTCGTCATCTGCATCTAGAGCCCAAACATACTTTCCCATCGCTTAAAGAGCACCGCGAAGCAGGCCCGAGAGTGGTTTACTTGAAAAGCAGAATGACCGTGGATGGTGAAATACAAAATGCCTACATCGAAGGTAATCAGGTTGTCGTGGAATACGCGCACACAGTGCATGATGCCTAGCCTGTGAAATAGGCTTTATCACGTCACACATTAGAGAGTGGCAGATGAACATGCTATGCTTGGCCAACTTAAATGAACCAGACTGTTTGTCATGCTCGAAAAAGAAAATTTGCTCAAATTAGCCAGAGTGCAAATGCCATTTGGGAAATACGCTGGGCGTGTCTTGATTGATTTGCCTGAAGAGTATTTGCTTTGGTTTGATAAAAAAGGTTTCCCTGAAGGGGAGCTTGGTGACCTCCTTAAGCTATGCCTAGCGCTAAAAATAGAAGGCTTAGATACCGTTGTTAAGCCTTTAAAGCGCATGTAACCTACCAAAAAAACTCTCCACTTAGAACGACAATATTGACTATGAATTTTGACATCGATGCATTGAGGCATCACCAACTGGTTGAGGATGGCCAACTTGAGGGTTGTTATATCCACCAGCCAGCACAAGGTAGCCAACAAGATGATAAAGCTGTGTTAGCAGAGCGCCACGCGTTGGAAAAAATGGGGTATAGGGTTGTGCAAGTTAAAGCGAAAGGCAAAACAACAACGTTCGCTGAAGCAATGCAAAAACTCGCAAAAAACAGTGGGCATCACTTAAACTAATCAACGCGTGTAATTTGCTTTAGCATCGTTACACTCCCCAAGAACACTCCTATTAAAAAGAGTCAGACCGTTAAGGCTGACTCTTTTTTCCGCCAAATTAGCGGTTGAAATATCACATCAAACCTGCGAAAAATACCTCCGTGAGCTGTCATATGGCCAACATTCACAAGAGGTTGGTTGTGAGCCCGTTGATTAATCAAGGAGAGGTGGATGTCAGAGTGTGAACAGGTGATTCAGGCACTGAAAAAGCAATTAAAATCGCACGGTGTGAATTACCAAGATGTCGCCAAAGCGCTGGATTTGAGTGAAGGTTCGGTGAAGCGCCTATTCTCTAACGGTGGCAGCATGAGCCTTGAGCGTTTGTCTGCGGTGTGTGGCTTGATTGACCTGGAAATGACAGCGCTGTTTAAACTTGCCGAAGAAGAGGGTCAAAACCTTTCTTCATTGACTTGGGAGCAGGAAAAACAGTTAGTGGTGGATAAGGCGCTACTGCTGGTCGCCGTTTGTATCACCAATGGTTATCGCTTTGAACAAATCCTAACTCAATACAACCTCAGTGAGCCTCAGTTGATTCAAAAACTGGCGCACCTTGATCGCCTCAAAGTGATTGAGTTGATGCCGGGTAATCGCATCAAACTCAAAATCTCTTCCTCGTTTTCGTGGATTGCAGGGGGGCCTATTCAGCAGTTCTTCCAGCAGCAGGTCGTAAACACCTTCTTCCACACCCACTTTTCCAAAAATGACGAAAAACTGGTGATGGCGACAGGGTTGATGTCGTTACCTACCAATCACAAGCTCCAACAGCGGATTCAACGATTAGTGAAAGAGTTTTATGAATCGTGCAATAGCGACAACGAGTTGGCTATGGAGCAGCGACATGGCACCTCTATGGTGATTGCCATGCGTCGCTGGAGCTTCCCCTTATTTGATGAGTTCGAAATAAAAGACGACGCGGAGAAAAGTCGTATCGGATAACACCTGCGGTAATACTATTTGCTACTTTGCTCGCTGAGCTTTGTTGCTGCCTCTCCTTCGTGCAACCTACTGAACAGCCAGAGAAAGACTCTCTGATGACAGAAGATAACGGAGGCAACAATGTTGAACCGACTGAAAATGATTTCACAAACCGCCATCTGGAGCGTTTTGTTTATCGCTGTACTTATCGCTACGTTTTCATCAAAAGCGCTAGCTGCTGGATTACTCAAGCCCATTGGCAGCCAATATAAAGATCTTCAGATCGAATCCCATCATGTTGATGTCGCAATTCAGGATGGATACGCAACCACGTCTATAGAACAAACCTTCTTCAATCCCAATGACTCTGAACTGGAAGCTTTGTACTCATTCCCTGTTCCGCAAAACGCCGTTGTGGGTGAGTTTATTTATTGGATCAATGGCTCACCAGTCATTGCCGAGGCGGTCCCTAAAGAAAAAGCCCGTAAGATTTACGACGACCAAAAAGCGCAAGGCAACGCCACAGCACTGACTGAAAAAGACGAATACAAAACCTTTGATATTCGAGTGTATCCAGTGCAGCCGCAACAGAGCGTGAAGGTAAAACTCGTCTATATGCAAGATGCCTTGTTGGACCATGGTATCGGACGTTATGTTTACCCACTAGAAGAGGGCGGAGTGGATGTCGCTAAAAACAGCTTTTGGACCCGAAACGACAAAGTTGAGCAAGATTTTTCATTCAACGTGACATTACGCTCCGCTTATCCGGTGGATGATGTCAGGCTGCCAGCGCACCCTGCGGCAGTGATCTCTCAGCAAGCGGATGGCGAGCATACCACGTGGAAGGCAAACATTAGTAACCACGTCGCCGATGCTGTGCAAGAGGGTGAGTCTATGCAAACCGCTCAGGCTTCAATGAGGCTCGATCAGGACGTTGTTTTCTACTGGCGATTGCAAGATGGCTTGCCGGGGCGAGTGGATATGGTGGCGTACCGTGACCCAGAGTCTTCTAAGCGCGGCACGGTCAAACTGACTTTTACTCCCGGTGATGATCTGACTCGCGTAACACAAGGACGCGACTGGGTGTTCGTGCTGGATAAGTCAGGTTCCATGTCTGGCAAGTACTCGACGCTAGTGGAAGGCGTGCGCCAAGGCTTGGGTAAGTTGCCTTCAGAAGACAGATTCCGCGTTGTGATGTTCGACAGTAAGACCTATGACTTAACGGGTGGATTTGTGGCGGTCAATCAGTCCAATATCAGCAAAGCGCTGCAAGCTGTCGAGCAGGTAGAGCCGAGTAATGGTACCAACCTTTACGAAGGAATGGCTGCTGCGATTCGTAAACTCGATGATGATCGTCCTACTGGCATTGTCCTAGTGACCGATGGTGTCGCAAACGTGGGGGTAACCGAAAAACGCCGTTTCTTTGAATTGATGGAAAAACACGATGTGCGACTGTTTACTTTCATCATGGGGAACAGCGCTAACACGCCGCTCCTCGCGCCAATGACTAAGTTGTCGAACGGTGTTGCGACCTCCGTATCTAACGCGGACGATATTATCGGTCACCTGATGAGCATGACCAGCAAACTGACACATCAAGCATACCGAAACATCCAGCTTGATATCGATGGCGTAAAAATTAAAGACTTGACGCCGGAGCAGATCAGCAGTCTATACCGTGGTGAACAATTGACGGTGTTTGGTCACTACTTCCAAGGCGGGGAAGCGGACATCAAGTTGACTATGGATATTGGTGGGGAATCGCGCGAGTACCGTACTAAAGTGATGCTGCCGGAAACTGCAACTGAACATCCTGAACTTGAAAGAATGTGGGCGCTTTCAGCGATTCGTGACCTACAGGAGCAGATGGACTATTTGGAGCAAAAAGATCGCGACAAAGAGCAGGCGATTGAAGATATTGCCTTGGAATATGGACTGCTAACAGATTACACATCACTGCTTGTGGTAGAAGAAGAGATGTTCCAGCAACTAGGTATGGAGCGCAAAAACCAAGCGAGAGTACTGAAAGAACAAAGTGCTCGCGAGGTTAAAAAGAACAATCCAGTGAAACCAACCCGCGCTGACAAGAATCAGCCGACATTTAATCAACCGACACCAAGTTACTCCGGCGGTGGCAGTGGCGGCGGTGGTGGCAGTATGAACCTCGCTGTATTGCTGAGCATGATATTGTTGGTGGCCGGCCGAGGGGTGATCGCTAAAAAGCCGCGCTAATAAATACAGTTCAAACCGGATAGAGGCTGCGTAATTGCAGCCTCTTGCTTACAGTTTTTTGTTGTGAGGCTACGCAATAAGTTCGCGACTCTTAGGATTGTGAGTAGTTTGAGCCTCTTGTCCCTGATGCATCTACTGAAGCCAATCTTTCACTGATTATTGACGTAACTTGTTACATATCGCTGTAGAAATGGGCGGATTTACGCATGGATTTAATGCGATTTATTGCGTAACTCACTGAATGAGAACAAATGTCATTCACCTAATGAGTGGTTACAATTGCGTGCTAGAAAAAAGTCACTTCCATTGGCTAATATTTAACCAACAAGGAGGTGTTTATGAGACGATTCGAGAACATACTTTTTGCCACACAGGGATTGCCGGGGCACAGCGAAGCATTGGGTCAAGCGATCAGTATAGCCGCCAGTAATCGCGTTCCGGTTTCAGGACTTATCGCCTGTCCCGATTTTCCAAATACGCTTTTTCAGTACCAACAAAGCTATGAACACTCTCTGCACGAATCACTTCAGCAGAGCGTGAAAAATCTGCGAGAGCAGTACAACATTTCACCAGAACAGGTTCCATTTCCATTGCGAGTGAAAGGAAGTGAACAACCAGCGGTTTGCATTATCCAAGAGGCGATTGCTCACCACCATGACCTGATCATCAAAGAGGCGGAACCACTCAGTGAAGGGGCTGAAGGTTTTAAAGCGATCGACATGACGCTACTGCGCAAGTGCCCTTGTCCGGTTTGGCTTCATCGCCCGGCATCTAAACCCAGAGATAAAAGGCGCATTGCCGTTGCGGTGGACCCGATGGCGGTTGGTGATGAGCAACAAGCACTTTCGCGTCGATTGCTGGAACTGTCTCGTTCGATTGCGGACACCTGTGATAGCCGGTTACACATTATTTCCTGTTGGGAATATTATTTGGAGAATTACCTCGACAACCATGTTTGGATCCAAGTGGAAGATTCACAGTTGTCGGAAGAGATTTCAAAAGCAAAAACAAAGCACGAACAAGCATTAAAAAGGTTAATTGAGGATTCTGGTATTTCTGGTGAGTTGGTGATTCACCACTTGCATGGCAAACCAGATGATAAAATTCCAGAGTGTGTTAATGACACTGAAATAGATGTTTTGGTTATGGGGACTTTAGCCCGAACTGGTATTTCTGGCTTTGTGATCGGTAATACTGCCGAGAACATTCTCCAATCGATCAATTGCTCCCTAGTCGCCATGAAGCCAGAGGGCTTTGTCTCTCCCATTACGTAATCGAGAGTTTACTTTCGCTGAAAGAGCAACACCAAGGTAGACAGTAGCCCACAGGTTAATAATTATTTACTGGAGGATTGTATGAAGAAACTATGCCCTATTTGTCAAACTGAGATGCTTGAGCGATCTAACATTCACGTGTGCCCAAGAAATGACATAGGTGACTGCTCCTATGACGCTCTTAATGCGCTGAATGAAGAGTCGACTTTCTTCTTTGATCAGACTAACACCCACGGCGACCTGCGTTCTTACGTCTCTCCTGACAGTAAGTAGGTCTATCCATTGCGAAATTTATATTGAAATGGATGATGGTGACTTGAGTGTTCAGCGGTCTGCTTCAAAGCCTTCGCATTCTAGATAATCCGTTCACCTGTCTTGCTCGGATTTCCTTTCTAACACCCAAATCGACAATTGTGGTTGAAGCCTGAAGTATCAGGAGAGGGCGGTCTTTCCGTTGATTCTATGAGTCACCATCCAAGTGTGAACCTAACGAAATGGATGGCGATATTGAATAGCGTAATAGGGAATAAAAACACACAAGGCTCAAAAGATCGTTCGTTGATTCTTATGATCTTTCCTTTGCTGCCAATGGTCATTTTCGTCTCGCTCATTAGTTGGTATGAGCCGGGAGGCGTAAGTTGGCAAGCGGCTTGGGTTCCGGGTTTAGATGTAAACCCGAGCTTCAAGTTGGATGGCTTGTCTTTCCTATTTGCATGTTTGATCAGCGGTATCGGTGCGCTTATCCAGATTTACGCACTGGCTTACCTGAAGGGGCATTCGTCTCGATTCTCTTTCCACCTGTATTTAACACTGTTCATGTTAGCCATGCTCGGAGTTGTCACGAGCGACAATATCCTGCTCCTTTTTGTGTTTTGGGAGCTCACTACCATCACATCGTATCTTTTGATTGGCTTTAATCATGAGAAAGACAAATCCCGCAAGAATGCATTGCAATCACTTATTGTCACTGGCGCTGGTGGCTTAGCGTTATTAGCTGGTTTGATACTGCTGGGTGAAATGGCTGGCAGTTATGAGATAAGTTCCATCGTCGCGCAAAGTGCGCTGATTGCACAACATGAATGGTTTTTGCCTTCGTTGATTCTGATCTTACTCGGTGCGTTTACTAAATCGGCGCAGTTTCCATTCCACTTCTGGTTACCCAATGCCATGGCAGCGCCAACGCCAGTGAGTGCCTATCTTCATTCTGCCACTATGGTGAAGGCTGGGGTGTACTTACTTACCCGTGTGTCACCTATCTATTCACACAGCGAGATTTGGTTTTACACGCTCGGTATTTTTGGCGGTTTTACCGCGATATGGTGCGCGCTGCTGGCCCTAAAGCAAACCGATTTGAAGCTGATGCTGGCATACAGCACCAACGTCGCCTTAGGTAAATTGGTGCTATTGATAGGCATGGGGACTGAGCTAGCGATGATGGCCGCGCTGTTGTTTATCTTGGCGCACTCGTTCTACAAAGCAGCGCTGTTTATGGTGGTGGGTAATATCGATAAGGCGACAGGAACGCGTGATATTCGAATGCTGCATGGTTTGAAAGCAGCACTAATACTCAGTGTCACAGCCGCAATCCTTGCCGCCTTGTCGAAATCAGGTGTGCCGCCGCTACTTGGGTTCTTAAGCAAAGAATACATGTACAAATCCGGTCTGGAAGTGAGTGTCATCCTAACCTCGATATTCCTTATGGTTAACGTCACCATGGTGGCATTAGCGTTGGCGCTAATCGTTAAACCTTTCTTCGCGACGTATGAAGGTAATCCCACGCTAGCCAAGAAAGTGGAAGCTAGTAAAGGGTTATGGATGCCAGCAATGCTGCTTGCCATAGCCAGTGTGCTTGCGCCGTTATTTGGCTTAGGGTGGATCAACAACAATGTGGTTATTCCGGGTGTTTTGTCGAGCTTGCCTGACTCCGCACCAGAGGCTGCCAAACTGTGGCAGGGCGTGAATCTGCCATTGGCGCTCAGCGCATTAACTTTGTTACTCGGTTTTGTTTTGTATCGAGTCTACCCAAGGCTGCTAGTGATTTGGCAACGTAAAGTACCCGTGTTGCCAACAGCAGAATCCGTTTTCGACCAAATCATGGTTAGCATGATGCGTTTGGCGAAATGGCAAACGCAGTTATTGCAGCAAAAGCGCTTAAGCCATTACGTATTGTTGTTCTTTATTGTGCTGGCTGGATTGCTGTTAAGCAGCCCGTTAGTGATCCCACAAGCTCGTTTTGCTGCATTAGCAGACATTAGCTTCTACGAAATCAGCATTGCGCTGTTGCTCATTGGGGCTGCCTTAGTTTGCACTTTTACCACGTCTCGTTTGCTGGCTGTCTCTGCCCTTGGCGTGGTGGGCTTTATGACCACCTTAGTCTTTATGCTTTACAGCGCACCAGATGTAGCGAAAACCTTATTGTTGGTAGAAACCTTGATGGTTGTATTTGTGGTGCTCTTGATACGCCACATCCCAGGTCTATTGACGGTAGCGCAACATACTGTACGTCGAAGATTACTGCATGGGGCGATAGCGGGTGTGATTGGTATGTCGGTAACGGCGTTATTGATAAACATCACCGCACAACCTTTAGATTCCACTCTGGCTGATTTCTTCGCAGAGAACAGCGTTCCCGGCGGGCATGGACGCAACATCGTCAACGTGATTTTGGTCGATTTCCGAGCCTTCGATACGTTAGGCGAGGTGATTGTGGTCGTAATGGCGGGCATCGCTGCGGTTAGCTTGTTGAAAACGCACTATCACAAACGCAACCGTATCCGTTCCCTTATCTTTGCGACTACCGCACACATTGTTGCAGCGCTGATGTTGGTGTTCTCACTTTACCTTTTATTACGAGGTCACAACGAACCGGGTGGTGGCTTCATTGGAGCGCTGATCGCTGTAATTGGTTTTGCGCTACTGATGTTTGCAGAATCGCCAAAGTATGTGCGTGACCGCTTGTATTACGCGCCATTTAGCATTGCTCTGTTTGGCATTTTCTTAAGCTTTGTGGCTGGCCTAATAAGCTTTGCCTTCAATTTGCCGTTCCTGACGGGTTTGTGGTGGAAAGACATTCTGCCACTTGGCACACCGCTGATATTCGATGTCGGCATTTACCTCGCCATTATTGGCGGCGTGATGGGGATGTTGCTGCGCGTGAATGAGGAGTTGGACTGATGGAAATACTATGGAGTCTCGTGGTCGGTGTGTTTGTCGCTGCTGGTGTCTATCTCATGCTTGAACGACACATCTTACGCTTACTATTCGGTTTGATCTTGTTGAGCAGTGCGGTGAACATCGCGATTTTCACTGCTGGACGTTTAACCCCCGGACTACCGCCATTGATTGAGGCGAATTCGGTGTTGCCACCAGAAGGTGCGGCAAACCCGCTTCCTCAAGCCTTAATTTTGACCGCCATTGTGATTGGCTTTGGTTTGTTGGTGTTCGCATTAATGTTGTTTTACCGCGCGTATTCCGAGGCGGGCTCGGCAGATGTGGATGCGATGCGACGTTCTGAGGAGGATGAATGACGACGATTTGGTTGACGTTACCCGTAGTTGTTTCACTTCTTACCGCTGTCGCCATCTTCTGCGTGAAGCGTAACAAAGCGCTGGTGGATGCAATAAGCGGCACAAGCGCATTGGCAACCTTGGTGATTGCAGCATTGTTGACGCACGATGTCATCAACGGCGGTCCACAAGCAGTGGCATTCGGTCAATGGGCTGCGCCATTTGGCATTGTTTTTGTGGCGGATTATCTTGCCGTTGCCATGGTGATGGTGACGGCCATTATTGGTGTAGTTAGCGTGTTCTACGCCATGGGCGATCTGCAAGAAAAGGCGTCTTACGGCACGTTTCATGCGTTAATGCATGTCTTGTTGGCCGGCGTGTATGGAGCGTTTCTTACTGGCGACATTTTCAACCTCTACGTGTGGTTCGAGGTGATGTTGATAGCATCGTTTGGTTTGATGATCTTAGATGGATCAAAGCATCAAGTGGATGGAGCAGTGAAGTACGTGATGCTCAATCTAATTTCGACCTTGGTCTTCTTGCTCGCGATTGGCTTACTCTACGGTGCTACAGGGACTTTGAACCTCGCGGATTTACACGCCAAAGCTGCACTGATTCCGTCAGACACCAAAACCTTGCTCGCGGTACTGTTCCTATTCGCGTTTGCAATTAAAGCGGCGTTGTTCCCTGTTTTTGCTTGGCTTCCTGCTTCTTACCATACGTTGCCGAGCGCGGTTGTCGCACTGTTTGCAGCGTTGCTGACCAAGGTTGGGGTGTACGCATTAATCCGTGTGTTCACCTTGATTTTCCCGCTATCAGAAAGCGGTTGGCAACCGACTTTGATGTGGGTGGCAGGGCTTACGATGTTAACTGGCGTATTGGGGGCAGCGAGCCAGTACGACATTAAAAAGATTCTCTCTTTCCATATCATCAGCCAGATTGGTTACATGATCATGGGATTGGCGATCTACACGCCGCTTGCCATTGCGGGCGCGATTTTCTACATCGTGCACCACATCATAGTGAAAGCAAATTTATTTCTGATTGGCGGCTTTATCGAGCGTAAATATGGCTCGGGTAATCTGGGGCAATTAGGTGGCGTCTACAAAGCCATGCCTTGGCTCGCTTTCTTGTTTCTCATTCCTGCATTTTCTTTAGCGGGGTTTCCACCTTTGTCGGGCTTCTGGGGCAAGTTCCTTGTCATCAAATCTAGCTTGCAAACCGAGTTTTATTGGCTTGCAGGGGCAGCGCTCTTAGTGGGGCTGTTAACGGTGTTCTCGATGACCAAGATCTGGAACGAGGTGTTTTGGAAAAAGCCTCAGCAAACACTCAAAGCTCAGCCAATGAACAATTACACAAAAGGGTTGTATTGCGTGCCAATAGCGACATTGACCACGTTAAGCCTGATTATTGGTTTGGCAGCCGAGCCGTTTTACCAATTTGCAGAACTCGCCGCAGAACAGTTGATTGAGCCACAAGCTTATGTAAAAGCGGTTCTTGGAGAGAGTGCTTTAGCTGACACTGCAATAGTTGACAGCGAAATAGCTGAACACGTGGCATTGAATGCATCGGGAGGGAACCAATGATTTATCTGTTTTTAAACTTGTTTCTCGCTTTGGCTTGGATGCTGCTAAACGGCAACTATACAGGCACGAATTTCATTCTTGGTTTTGTGGTCGGTTTTTTGGCATTGCGACTTAGCCAACCGTTTGGGTTGAAAACCAGTTACTTCCGACGCTTCCGTGCTTTGGTCGGCCTGTTTCTTTTCTTCTGTTATGAGATGGTGATATCGGTAGCCAGAGTTGTCTGGGATGTGGTTACGCCAACCCATTTGAGTGACCCAGATATTGTTTATGTGCCGCTAGATGCCGAGTCAGATTTAGAGATCTCGTTGCTCGCCAACATGGTTTCACTTACTCCGGGGAGCTTGAGCTTAGATGTCACGCCAGATAAGAAGCACATGGTGGTGCACGCGATGTTTGCACCCGAGCACGAAAAGGTAATTCGAGAGATCAAAGATGGTTTAGAGAAACGGATTTTGGAGGTGACGCGTGGCTGATGGATTACAGGTAGGTAGTTGGTTACAGATGAGCATCACGTTCGCTTATATTGGCTTGTTGCTCAGTGTTGTGATGGCATTCATTCGTTTGGTTCTTGGTCCAACCTTAGCCGATAGAGTGATAGCGCTTGATCTGATTTCATTTGTAACAGTGGGTTTTATTGCCGTTTATACCTTAGATAGTGGACAAAAATCCTTGTTGGATATTGCTATCACGCTCGGTCTAGTGGCCTTCCTCGGGACGATTGCATTTGCAAGGCTTATCTTCAAAAGAAAAGGAGAGGTGTAATGGACATTATTGTAGGGATTTTACTCTGTCTCGGAACCTTGTTTACGCTCATCGCGAGTCTTGGGATCTTGCGAATGCCTGACCTTTACACGCGAATGCACGCTGCAACCAAAGCTGGCACGGTGGGCTTAGCTTCGTTGTTATTGGCAGTGGCGATAGCGATACCGGATATCACGGTAATTTCTCGAGTGATTGGCACAATGTTGTTTATCTTTATCACCGCCCCGGTAGCGGCACACTTGCTGGGTAAGGCGACGCAGGAAAGTGGTTATCAAATCTGGCGAAACAACAAATAGCTAAGTAATTTGGAGATGAGCCGCTCTTCTACGACTTATTAGACACTAGTGTGCTAGATCACGCATTGTCTCGATCCGTGACATTTAGAGTCATGTTAAGAGAGGCTGATTATTATCGCTAACATCCTTGGGCTAAATAGCATAATATACACGCCCTTTACCTATCACTGAGCCACTTATCGCAATGACAGATAAAACACAGCAAGCGACCTTTGCCGACCTCGGCCTGATTCCAACCTTAGTCGAACGACTTGAGGAGTTGGAGTATCTTCAGCCAACCCCAATTCAATCTTACGCCATTCCTCACGTACTTGAGGGCAAGGATTTTGTTGGTGGCGCTAATACCGGTTCTGGCAAAACTGCTGCGTTTTCGTTGCCTATCCTACAAAAGATTCTCGAGCAAGGTGATTCAAACCGCTCTCGCGGTAACTTCGTTTCACACCTTATTCTTGTCCCAACTCGTGAGCTAGCATCACAGGTTGCGTACAACGTGAAATCCTACTCGTACCACCTTCGAGATAAGGTAAAAACGGTGGCTGTATTTGGCGGTGTATCGGTGAATCCTCAAATGTTGGCCCTTCGTGGTGGGAGTGACATCATCGTCGCCACACCAGGTCGATTGCTTGATTTGGTTTCGAGTAATGCCATCAAGTTGGACCAAGTGAAAACGCTTGTTCTCGATGAAGCCGATCGTATGTTGAGCCTTGGGTTTACCGATGAGCTTAACAAGATTCTTGCGCTGCTTCCTGAGAAGAAACAAACACTGTTATTTTCCGCGACTTTCCCTGAAAAGGTGACCACCTTGGCTCAACACTTGTTGAGTGATCCCGTTGAAGTTCAGCTGCAAAGTGCCGAAGCAAGTACCTTGGTACAGCGCGTATTCAGTGTGAATAAAGGTGAGAAAACGGCGGTATTGGCGCATCTAATCAAAAAGCATCAATGGCGACAGACTTTGATTTTCGTGAATGCGAAGAACGCCTGTAATCACTTGGCTCAAAAAATGTCAAAACGTGGTATCACCGCGGAAGTGTTCCACGGCGACAAAGGGCAAGGTGCTCGTACTCGTGTTCTTGATGGCTTTAAGTCGGGTGAGATTCAAGTGCTGATTGCGACAGATATTGCAGCGCGCGGTCTCGACATCGAGAAGTTACCCGTGGTGATTAACTTTGATCTTCCGCGCAGTCCAGCTGACTATATGCATCGCATTGGACGAAGTGGTCGTGCAGGTGAAGTTGGTCTTGGTTTGTCTTTGATTGATTATGATGATTATCATCATTTCAAAGTGATCGAAAAGAAGAATAAGTTTCAGCTTGAGCGCGAGCAGGTTGAAGGGTTTGAGGTTGAAGACGATCAAAGTGAAGCTTACTTCCTGCCTATGAAGCCACGTGCCAAGCCTGAAGGCACAGGCAAAAAGAAGAAGAAAAAGCGCACTGAATAGTTTTAATGTTAGGGAGGTGAGCCGAATTGGTGAGCGCTCCCTAAACAGAAAAAGCGCCTTGCTTGATGTACAAGTAAGGCGCTTTTTTGTATCGCATTATCGACGTGGTGGGCGTCCACGAGGTGAGCGTTTTTTAAATGCTGACGCCGCTTTGGCTTGCGACTTCAAAATGGAGTCTACCGTAAGGTGCATTGGCTCCTTAGGTTCAAGGCCATGAGGAAACGTACGCGCTCTCGGCGGCAAGTTATATTCCTCTGCACTTGCGCGTGGCATGCGTTTAAAACGGTAGAGGTAGAAGTTTTCTAACTTTTCTCGCGCCCAATCGGTTTTCTTCAAATACTTTACGCTGCTTGCAATAGAAGGTTTTGTGTTAAAGCAGTTGAAGCGCATTGCTGTATCTAGAATGTCCCAGCCATAAAAATCCACCAACTCTTGCAACATTGTTTCAAGTTTTAACCCATGCAGTGGGTTGTTTCGTTGCAGTTCGATTCGCTCTTCGTCAGTCATCATTTTTGGCGCCATACTCATTAAAGGGCGGAGTTTAGCAGAGTCTATCGTTCAGAGGTATTGATAGTTGCTACTCAGCCCCCGAAACGAGTGGTATTTACGCTTTTGGAGGCTATCAAAAACTCATAGCATTACCCTATTATGTCGTGCTTCGTTCAATGAGCTTCACAGGCACCATCATTTTTACCAAGCTGCTGTTTTTGTTGTTGATTTGATCAACGATGATTTTTACGCATTCACGGGCTAAACGGCGGAAGTCTTGTCGGAAAGTCGTCAATTGATAGCTCAACCATTCCGTTTGAGGGATATTATCGAAGCCAATGACTTTGAGATCTTGTGGAATGGTTAACCCGAACTCAATCCTTGCGATATCCATAACAGCCATCGCAAGGTTATCGGTTGCGCAAAAAACAGCTTGAGGGCGATTCTTGTCAGCCAGCATAGTTCGCACTTTATCAAGTGAACTCGCGTAATCGTAGCTTGCTTCGATGATGCGCGGTGTTTTACCGGTTAAATCTTCAAATTCTGTGCAGAAGCCACTTTGGCGTTCGTCGTTGGTAAAGGTTGGTACTTCACCAGTTAGGTAAACTGCGTTTTTTACCCCACTTTCGTGCAGCAATTGTGCGGCTTGTTGTCCTGCTTCGTAATTGTCACTAATAACATAACTGCTCTTGGTGCCCTCTACGACTCGCGCGTACTGAACAATAGGGATATTGAACTCTTCACACTCTTCGTACAAAGATTTATTAAACGTTGCAGAAGCGGCAATGACGCCATCAACACGATACTGGAAGATATTGGGAATCGAATGATTGTCTTCGTCATCCACTTGCCACGGAATCAATACCGCAGAGTAACCCTGCTTTTGCAACTCGGTAGAAATGAGCTGGAGGGTTTTCATATGAATAGGGTAGTCGGCGTCGGGAAAGACCAAGCCGATAAGTTTCGATTCATTGGTTGTTAAGCTACGTGCAAACGCATTTGGGCGATAATTGAGTGCTTTTGCCGCTTCAAATACCTTGGTCTTTGTCTTTTCAGAGACGCTGCTTCCCGGAACAAATACGCGTGAAACAGTAGATTGAGAGACACCAGCCAACTTGGCGACGTCTTTGGAGGTGACGGTTTGTTTTTCAGCAGACATGTGTGCAGATTCATACGACGTTAAACTACATATAGATTACCATAAATAGGTACGTATTCATCTACATAAAGAGTAATCTTTCAGTTAAATAAAGGCTGGAAAAGGTTTTGGTTTTGTCATTTGGGTTAACCCAAAAAGAGAGTAGTGGTCAAAAGACGTGCTTCAAGCAAAAAGCCTTACCATAAAGTAAGGCTTGAATGGATGGCGTTTGCGATAAACGCATCAAGCGGCGTTCCCAGAAGTAGTAACGAATACTAGCGACGAATTGATCGTCGCTGTTTACAAACTCACTGCCTTCAAACCAATTGGGAGCAAATCGCTTAAACCGAAAGGGCGATCTAAGCGATATTGAGGCGGGTTAACGGCCCGCCTTTCGGACTTACTATAGTGATGGGTTTAGGATGCTTGATGTGCGCTCGAACACATCTAGACCTTGCTGTTTTAACCAGTATGGGAGGTCAATCAGTACCCAGTTCTCTGACAGTTTGTCACCATCACGGTAATAAACATCGACAACTTGCATGTCGGCGCGCACTTCGCCACCTGTCATTCCTAGGAAACCGCCGATTGGCGTGTTTGATAGGTTTGGCCAACCGAAGAAACATGAGAAGTTACCTTCAGCGAAGCGACAGACGTGGCCGTTGAACTTCTTGTCTTTAAGGTTGTTACGGAACGGCAATTGGTGTTGCTGTTGGTAGCGAGGAATGGTGTAAGACGCACCGATACCACATGGGCCGTACCAAATCATGTCTTTAGACCAGCTCTTTTCTAAGACTTCTGGTGGGCAGCCCATTGCGCCGCTGTCGTTGAGTGCCGATAGGTCATCCACCATTTTGTTGACCAGTGCCAGTGTTGCTACGCCTTCTTCTGGCGCTGCATCTTCGAACAGCAAACCATCGTGATTGCGAGGACCTGGGTAGACAAAGTGTTTACCTGTCGATGGCGGCAGTGGGTAACAACCCGCTTGGTCCATCGCACCGAGAAGATCTAGGAAAAGACCGGTTTTAGTGATCTTGCCGTTCTCGACACAGTTAAACTCTGCATAACGGATGTTCATGATCTTACCTGTAGGGCGCATACCTAGATATTCTGCGTCAAACAGACCCATGAAATGCCCCATGCTCATTACCCAAATTTCACCTGGTGTCACTTCGTTTTCACCACCAATGAAGATATCTTGGCGACGCTGCATGCGAGTCATGGATTTCATCAAAGGAGCCCAGAAAACGTCTGCTGCGGCTTGAGCACCTTGTTGCTCACGGAATGGATAAACACCACGCCATAGATAATCTTCAGATGTATGCGCTTTAAGAACTTCTGCTACGTTCTCGTGCGTTGCGTTTTCCATAGCGTCGAAATAGTTGCGAACAACACGCTTAGCTTCTTGATATTTAGACATAATAAACTCTCTTTCAGTTGCCGAGTCAGCAAAGTTGGAACAGGACTCGAAGTTAATTTGTTTTGCCGGCTGACCGTTCAGCCGGCAGGGTTGTTTTGATTAAGCAGTGGCTGATTGCGCTTTCTTGTTCTTGTCGAACACGCCGCCTTTCAGTGTTTCTGGTAGAGATAGCCATAGTAGACCAGCGACAATCCAGACAATCGGTGAGCCCCACATTGCGGTTTGTAGGTCGGTACGCTCTTGGATGAAAATAAGGACCATTGGCGCGAACATGCCGATAATACGTCCACCATGGAATAGCGCGGCACCAAAGCTGCGTAGGTGTGGAGGGAACAGCTCTGAGAAGTAGCCACCCCATACAGCCGATGCTGACAGACCGAAGTTGTAGATAAGACCGAGTAGCGCCAGCATATTAAGGCTACCGATCATCACGTCACTTGGCGCAACGAAGAAGATTGAAACCATGATGCCCGCAAGAATGAAGCCAAATGCATTCACTTTACGACCAAATTTGTCAGCGATAGCGCCCCATACCCAAGCACCAAACAGCGATCCAAATGCAGAGATTGAGAAGATAAGGCCTATGGTTGCACCATCAAATTGGCGAACTTCTTTTAAGTATGTGGTCACGAAGCCTGAGAAGAATTGATAACCGTAGAAGTTTAGACCAGCGAGTAGTAAACAAGTAATGGTAATCGTACGATACGGCTTGCTTAACATTTCGCCCCAAGAGCCTTTTTTCACTTCTTGCTGAGCATTGCCCTGGTCTGAATCTTGTTCTTCTTCCCCATAGGCAATCACTTTTTTATCGCTAGGCAGAATAAATAACATCACTACCGCGGCGGCTAGCGGCGGCACACCCCCTACCCACATCAGACTTTGCCAAGGCGCATCAATACTAGAAATAAAGGCTGCGTAAGCACCCATAGCCATTAAGGCCACTGAGAACATAGAAGAGGCGAAAGCAGTAAGCTTGCCGCGAACGGTGGGTTGAAATAGGCCAATCATCATGCTCACTGCAACGGTGAAATAACCACCCAGAGAAATACCAACGATGAATCGCATTGCCGCCCAAGTGGCGTAGTCGGTAAACATCATGTTGATAATGGTGGCGCCACCATTTAACGCTGTAATGGCGATTAGGGTGCTCTTCTTGCCAAACCGGGTGGCAAACCAAGCACAAGATAGAGCACCAATAAGCGCCCCCAGTGATTGCCAGGTGTAGAACTGAGCGGTATCTGACAAGCTAATGCCATCATACGCTTCCACTATGTAAGGGCGTACGTAGTCAATAATTACAAAGTTATAACAATAGAAAAAGTATCCGACTAGTATCGCAAGATACGCAGTTACTCTTTGAATCATAGGAACTTCGCTCATGTGTTTTTTCGCAGTCATGACCGATAAACCTCTATTTTCATTGGATTTTAAAAATATAAAGACTAAATGATGTTGATCTTCACTTGATCTTATTTCGTTTCTGTTCGGTGCTAATCATAGTTTTAATGGTGAATGATGATCCGTGATCAAAATCAATTTTCAAATGAATGCGTACCCATTTTGGGGTTTTTAGTGATCACGATCTCGAACTAGTATGGTTTTGTCATTCTTGAACACAAAATCACCTATATTGGTGACGATAGTCACAGTTACAGTGACATTTTGGAAATGGGAAGCGAGTTTTAAGTAGTATAAAGCGCGTCGCACAGCTTCCAAATAGATTCGGAAATTTCAAAATGGTTACGTACTCAAGTTTAATTGTTATTGCCGTGTACATAGCAACCACGCTGCTAATCAGCTACTTGGTGAATAGGCGATATCGCGTTGGTGGTGATTTCTCCACTGGCGGGAAGCAGTTTGGGTGGTTTACGGCTGGGGTGTCTATATTGGCCACCTACATCAGTGCGATGACCTTTGTGGGTATGCCCGGTTGGGTGTATAGCTCGGGTATGGAAGCGATGAGTATTCATCTTAACTATCCCATCGTGATCTTTTTTGCCGTTATCTTTTTTGTTCCGGTTTTTTATAAGCTGGGTTTAACCTCCATCTATGAGTACCTAGAGCACCGATTTGGTGTGTATGCCCGAACCATCAACTCGATTGTTTTTATTGTGGTGCAGTGTATTTCTGCTGGTGTGATTCTTTATGCGGTGGCCCTTATCCTGGTACATGTTCTGCCGATTGATATTTTCCAAGCCATTATCTATATCAGTATTTTTACCGCTGGTTACACCTATGCTGGTGGAATCTCGACGGTGATTTGGACCGATATGTTGCAGTCTGCGGTGTTGGTTCTAGGTAGCATCGCTATTTTCATTATCTTATTGACCCACATTGATGCGGCAGAGCACTTGTCGCGCGAGCAACTGAATATACTCAACCTAAACTTTGACTTGGGCGTCGATACAACGCTTTGGGCTGGGGTTGTGGCGGTGAGTTTTTTGCACTTGAATGTGTATGGCACCAACCAGTTGATCATTCAACGCACACTGGCCACCAAATGTGAGAAAACGGCACAGAAATCGATGCTGTTGTGTGGCTATGGCGCGTTTTTCATCTATCTGTTCTTTGCGTTAATTGGCGTGCTTCTGAGCGTTTTTTACCAAGATCACGCTTTTGCAAACAGCAATCAAGTGATCCTAGATTTCGTGTTCAATCATACTAACCCGATTGTGATTGGTCTTATCATTTCGGCTCTTGCAGCCGCAGCGATGTCAACCTTGGACTCTACCTATAATTCGATGGCCACTGTGGCCACTTTCGACCTGTACAAACGCTTTGTCCGCAAAAACGCAAGCGATAAGCACTATGAACACGTCGCGCGAAAGATGAGTTTGCTGGCCGCGGCGTTGGTTATTATCCCTGCCTTGCTAGCGGTATCTAACGAGTCGGTACTGAAAACCATTGCCAGTTTAACCTCCATCTTTGTCGGCATTCGATTAGGTTCGTTCGTTTTAGGCCTATTTTGGTCATCTGCCAATGAGAAAGGCGTGATCGCAGGGAGTATTGCCAGTGTGATTGTAGTCTTTGTCGCGAGATTTATGGACATCGCCTGGCCTTGGTTTGCACCGCTAGGCACCTTGGTATTTCTTGTCGTCGGGGTACAGGTCAGTCGTCGATGGGGCTCGGTGAGTGCTGAGCAACAAATCTTTATCAACAATCAAAAACATCTCTTTGCAAAGCCAACGGCGAGCCACTATGGGTTGTTGGCGTTCGCAGCCGCGACCATCGCAGCTTGTGCGGTGCTTCCTGATTGGCTTTATGCTGCACTGTCTTAATGGGTAAGTTTATGCTGTCTATCTTTGATATTTACAAGATCGGTGTGGGGCCTTCGAGTTCTCACACCAACGGACCAATGATTGCGGGATACCATTTCACGCGCTTAATTGAATCTAACTTGGAAAAAGTGACTCGTATTCAAGTGGATCTTTATGGTTCGCTTTCACTCACTGGAGTTGGTCACCATACGGATCGTGCGACGATTCTGGGTTTGTTAGGCAATAAGCCCGATACGATTAAAATTGCTTCGGCCAACCGAGCGATGCGCAAAGCTGTCGATGAAAAGATATTGTCGGTCAATGGTCGCCATGACATCGAGTTCAACTACAAATCGGATATGCTCTTCCGCCAAGAGAATTTACCTCTGCATGAAAATGGTATGACGATTACCGCGTTCGATGCACAAGGTGAGCAAATTGGTTTTGAAACTTATTACTCGATCGGCGGTGGTTTCATCGCAACGGCGGATGAAATACAAAATGGCAGTGCGATTGCTCCAGTAGAGGTCGAGTTCCCTTTCTCTAGTGCAGACGAAATGCTGGTACAAGCAGAGAAGAACGGCATGAGCTTAGGCGGCATGATCCTGCAAAACGAACAAGCATTTCAGGATATGGATGCCATTAATCAACGTGCAGAACAGATCTGGCGTGTCATGATTCGCTGTATGGAGCGTGGTTTCGAGACAGAAGGGATTTTGGAAGGTGGCTTGAACGTGACCCGCCGCGCGCCAAACTTGCTGAAGAAGCTTGAAGCAAATGCAGCAATCGAAAACGATCCAATGGAAATCATGGATTGGATTAACCTGTTTGCTTTTGCAGTAAGTGAAGAAAATGCAGCGGGCGGACAAGTGGTTACGTCGCCAACCAATGGTGCGGCAGGTGTGATTCCTGCGGTATTGATGTACTACCATCGCTTCATCAAACCGCTTGATACTAAACAGCTCAAAGACTTCCTTGCTGTATCCGGTGCTATTGGCATTTTGTACAAAACCAATGCGTCAATCTCTGGGGCCGAAGTGGGTTGTCAGGGTGAAGTTGGTGTATCTTCCTCTATGGCAGCCGCTGGCTTGACCGCGCTACGTGGTGGTAGCAACGAGCAAATTTGTATTGCGGCTGAGATTGCTATGGAGCACTCACTGGGGATGACGTGCGATCCTATTGGTGGTTTGGTTCAAGTGCCGTGTATTGAGCGCAATGCCATGGGGGCAATGAAAGCGATCAATGCTTCTCGCATGGCATTAAAGCGTAATAGTAAATGTTTGATCTCGTTGGATAAGGTGATTGAAACCATGTACCAAACGGGCAAAGACATGAACAAGAAGTATCGGGAGACCTCATTGGGAGGGTTAGCGCTCATTCATCTTTCTCCGCCGTGTGAGTAGTCTTTCGCTACTTTACGGGATTGGCTCGGTGCGTTTGAGTTGTTTTAAACTAATTGGCTTCACATTTTACTTTAAGCTTATTTGGCGAAATATGATCCTACTATCTACACTAAAGTACTAACAATAAAGAGAAAGCAAATGACGCTTTCGTATCGTGCTAGTAGGAGAAAGTGTTGTGACAATGGAATCCAGCACAGTACTCGTCATTGATGATCAATCGGTAGTAAGACATACACTATCACTGTGCTTAAACAACTTGGGTATCGGCCAAGTCGTGCAAGCGCAAGATGGCCAAGAGGCGAAAAGCAAGTATGTAGACTATGAGTTTGACGTTATTTTTTGCGATCTAGACATGCCGGTCGAAGATGGTTTTGAAGTGCTCCGCTTTTTAGGTGATCAAGAGTATCAAGGTTCAGTCATTATCATCAGCAGTCAAGAGCAAGAGGTGTTAGCATCAACCTCGAATCTTGCGAGATTGTACGATCTCAACATCATAGGCTGCGTTGAAAAACCGATCACTTTCCCTACTGTTCAGTGTCTTTTCAATACTATCCAGAAACGCTCCTCAAAAAAAAGTACTACTAAGAATTTGCCTGTGTTGAGCGAAAGTGAACTTCAGGCAGCCCTCCAATATGGTCGCCTGGAAGCCTATTATCAGCCCCAACTTTCTCTTAGTAGTAAAAAAGTGAAAGGTCTAGAGATATTAGCTAGGCTGTTTGATCATAATGGAGCCTTAATTTTTCCTGACCGATTTATTCCCACTGCTGAGCAATCACCTTCGTTGATACTTGCAATGACAAAGCAGATCATTGAATTTGCGTTGCGAGACATATCAAACCAGTTTGAACACCTGTCAAAACTCACATTTGCGTTCAATATCTCCGGTAAAGTATTAGAAGACCGTGATTTCCCCAAGTGGTTGAATCGTGTTGCAAGCACATATGAAATTCCTCATGAACAGATTGTTTGCGAGTTAACAGAGACCGCAATCAGCACCGACCAGACCACCATAGACGCGCAAATGTTGAGATTGCGAATTATGCGATTCAAGCTCTCAATCGATGATTTTGGTACGGGTTACTCTTCGATCGCTAAGTTGCACACCATTCCTTTCAACGAGTTGAAAATAGATAAAAGTTTCGTCGTCGACTGTTTGTCTAACACAAAGTCTGCTGCCATTGTCGAACAGAGTATCAAAATGGCAAAGGCGATGGGTATTGAAGTTGTCGCGGAAGGGGTAGAAACCGAAGACGTTGAAGCGTTTCTAATTGGGTCAGGCTGTGGGGTTGGACAGGGTTACTTGTACGCCAAGCCGATGCCACTCGATTCTGTCATAGAGCTGATTAAACAAGGCTGAAACCATAAAGAGAAAAGCGAATGAAGTTTTCCATCAAATTGCCACTGCTGTTTTTGAGTTTAAGTCTCATCATGCTTGCAGTGGTGACGGTCGTTTCTCTTAAAGCGAGAGATATTCAGCAAGAAAAAATGTTGCTCAACATGGAGCGAGAGGCCACCTTGTTGATCCGGCTGATAGAGCGTAATTTGTTTGAGCGTTACCACGATGTTCAAGCTTTTCGCCTTTCATTGGGAAGAGTCGACGAGGGAAAGCTCAAATTCATCACCTCAAGCCCTAAGTTCGCTTCCAGCCTCAACGATTTTGTCAGCAATTACAAAGTGTATCGACGTATTATGGTTTTCGATCTTGATGGAGAACTGTTGGCATTTAGCACCAAGAACTCGTTTGGTAAAACGCTTTCTAGCTCTCAAGCTTCGGCCGAAAAAGTAGCCAATAGTGATTGGTTCCAAGAAGCCATTTCCGGCGAAACTTTAGTACCTGAACAACCCGAAAGTAGCTACGTTATTGGTCCTAAGCGTTTCCTCATCGACGATAAACCTAACTCTTTTGATATGGTGTTTGCATCGCTGATTTTTGACCATGAAGGCCGTAAAGCGGGCTTGTGGGTCAACGTCGTTGATTTTTCAGCGGTCGAATCGATTGTCGCAGAAACGTACGAGTTGTTGTCCAATCGGGGTTTTGTGAGCTCAGAGCTAACGATCTTAGACAAAGAAGGTCGCATCATTGTTGATTATGACCCAGTGGGGCAAAGTAAAGCGCGGTACTCGCGTGATTTTAATGTGCTCAATCAGTTGAACTTGGCGACAAACGGTGTGGAAGGGGCGCGACTTGCGGTAGCGGGTCGAAGCGGGTCAAACATATCTATGCATTTTCGAAAGCAGATTGAGCAAGTGACAGGGTATGCTCATACCAAAGGTGCTTACGATTACCCAGGACTTGGTTGGTCTGCATTGATCCGAGTCTCGGTTGATGAAGCGTTCTTTGATTCCAATTTGTTATTTAAAACGACGTTCTTTTTATCGATGATAATGCTAGTGCTGATTTTGTTAGTGTCATTCTATCTAGGGAAAAAGATTGCGAGCCCGCTCAATGAGCTGTCGTTGGCAATAAAGAGTCTGGCAAATGGAGAGAAAGACGTTGTTTTGCCAGCGGTAAAGGGTCAAGACGAAATCGCTGTTATGGTCTCTGAGCTTGATAACCTAAAAGATATCGTAATAGAGCGAGCGCAACTGAGCGTAGAGACTGGCGAGCAGCGCTCCATGCTTGATATTCAAAATAAAGCCATCGATTCGACCACATCGGGTATTGTGGTGAGTGACGCAACTCAGCCGGACCTTCCCATCATTTTTGCCAACAAAGCGTTTGAAATGCAAACCGGCTACAGCCGACAAGAAGTGTTAGGGAAAAACTGTCGATTTTTGCAAAACGACGACCGAGACCAAAAAGGGATAGATCAGCTGCGTGACGCGATTGCTAATCAAACCTCCTGCTCGGTAGTTATTAGAAACTATCGTAAAGATGGCACCTTGTTCTATAACAACTTGAAGATTGACCCTGTTTTCAATGAACAAGGGGAGATGACCCACTTTATTGGTATCCAAACCGATGTTACTGAAATGAAGCGTCGTGAGGCAGAAAATACGACCAAGTTGGAGCAAGAGATAGCTCGCCGAACCGAAGAAGTGAGAGAGTCTGAGACTCGCCTTCGTACCGTGTTTGATACGGCATTGGACGGTACGGTTGTTATCGATGACAAAGGAACCATTATTGATGTAAACCGTTCGACAGAACTGATTTTTGGCCGTGATAGGGATGAGTTAATTGGTGAGAATGTTGCTATTTTGATGCCGGCGAAATATGCCAATAAGCATGACGAGTACATTCAAAGCTTCATGAGAACGGGTGACAAAAAGCTCATTGGTCAGCCAAGACAAGTTGAAGGGCTGCATAAGTCTGGCCGTGTATTCCCTATTGAAGTTTCCGTTGGCGAAGCGAAAGTAGGTGATACTCAAGTGTTCGTCGGCGTCGTGAAAGATATTACGGTACAGGAAGAAACGAAAGCGAGGGAAACCCTACTTCAGAACGAGTTGTTTGAGAGAGAGCTGGTGTACCGAGCAGCGTTTAGCCAAGCAGCAGTCGGCATATGCCGGGTTGCATTGGATGGGCGCTTTATCGAGGTGAATGACAAAATGTGTCAGATCTTTGGCTACAGCGAGGAAGCGCTGTTATCAATGCATTTTGGGGACGTTACACATCCTGAAGATTTGAATGAAAGCCAGCAGATGGTCGATGATTTAATTGAGGGATTACAACGTTCATTTACGATGGACAAGCGATACCTCAATAAATCGGGTGATACTTTTTGGGCAACGCTATCGGTGTCAGCTGTGACCAACGAAGAGGAGCAGCCCAAGTATTTTGTCGCGGTTGTGGAAGACATTACCAAGCGCAAGAATATAGAAAAAGAGTTACGTTCAGCCAAGACTGCCAGAGATGGGTTACTCCGTGGAATGCGTTTAGCTTCAGATGCGGGAGGAATCTGCAATTGGGCATTGAATGTGGATACTGGTGCTCTTAAGTGGGATGACAGCATGTATACCCTTTATGGTGTTGAGCGCAACAAACCCCTTCATTATGAAGATTGGGAACGATCACTGCACCCCGATGACTTTTCCTACGCGACAAAAGCCTTTAAGGAATCACTGGAAAGCAAAGAGGTGTTCAACGCAGAGTTTAGAATTATCAATCAAAAGACCAATCAAACTCGATGGGTGAAAGCGGCGGGTGATGTGGTCTTCGACAAGGAGTCCGGAGATAAAATGGTGTTCGGGATTAACTTGGACATTACTGATGAAAAAGATGCGCAAGCGGCTCTAGAGCGAGAGACACTCTCAGCAAAACAAGCCAACGAAGCAAAATCTCGATTCCTTGCCACTATGAGTCATGAAATTCGAACGCCAATGAATGGCGTCATTGGGATGGTTGATTTGCTTAGAGAAACCAACCTGAGTCGAGATCAAGTAAATATGGTCAGCACCATTCGAGACTCATCATTCTCTTTACTCGAGATAATCAATGACATTCTCGACTTTTCGAAGATTGAATCTGGGCAAATGGAACTAGATTTAACTGATGTCAATATACTAAATTTGGTCGAAAAGACGCTCGATGCACTTTGGGTCAATGCTCATCAAAAAGATGTCGGTCTCTACCTAGAGGTGGAAGATAACTTACCCGAGTCACTCCTTCTAGACCCAGTGCGTACGCGTCAAGTTCTACTTAATTTACTCGGCAATGCCATTAAATTTACTGCAAGTCACGAGCAGCAAGGTTATGTGAAAGTGTATGTCGGCTATACGGAGGGAGAGCTGCGAATTGCGGTTGAAGATAACGGTGTCGGCATGACTCAAGATCAACTTGAGCGCCTGTTTAAGCCGTTTACTCAGGCCGATACTTCTACCACTCGCAAGTTTGGAGGTACCGGGCTAGGGCTGAGTATCAGCAAATCCTTTGTCGAGCTGATGGGCGGTGAAATTCGCGTCACAAGTAAGCACCATCACGGTAGTCGGTTTACCTTTACCATCCCAGGTGAAGTGTCGAACTCTGATTGTCAATTTGACCGTTTTGATCTGTCGGAATTTGCTATTGTACTCAATATCGGTGATCGGTATTTGCGCGATTCAACCGAAAAGGTGCTTGCGCAGCTGAGTCCGAAGCAAATCATCAATTCGGTCGCAAACGATGATTTGATGACGTCTTCCAAGATGATTGTTGTTGGAGACGATCTTGCTCATGCAGAGGTGAGCGAGAGATATCGATGCTTGGTTCTAGATGACAATCCAGCTTCCACAAAAGGGTATGCAGAACCGAATAAGGTTGTCGTCGGCGCGCACCCTTTAAAACCAACCGAACTTATGTATGGCTTAGCGATACTTTCTGGCAACGAAAGCCCCGACTTTGATTGGTCTGCCAGTTTGTATGGTGACGTTGGCTCCCATCAACATGAAGTCAACGAACCTACAGAAGGTATAGTGATATTGTGCGCGGAAGACCAGCCAACAAACCGCTTGGTGCTGAGCCAGCAGTTGACCAAATTAGGCTATCAGTTTGAGATGACGGAAAACGGTCAGCAGGCTTTAGAACGTTGGATTGATGGCGATTTCGCTATGGTGCTGACAGACTGCCATATGCCTGAAATGGATGGCTTCGAGCTGACGTCGGAAATACGTCGGATTGAGTCTGAAATGGGTTTAGATCGTACAACGATTGTAGCGATAACGGCAAATGCACTTGTTGGTGAAGCGGAGCACTGCTTGGAAGCCGGAATGGATGACTATATATCAAAGCCAGTAGAGATAGCTAAACTTAACAAGGTACTCTCACTGCGTCTTAGAGGTCGAGCACTGCGGGATAAGCAGCAAAGCGGCGATGACACGTCGAGTAGTCGCTTTACAGAGTCAAATGCCGATACAGCACTGATTGATTATGACCATCTCGCTAATGTTATTGGCAGCGAGGATATGGAGATGAAACGTGCAGTGTTGTCGATGTTTTGGAACAGTGTTAGTCAAGATGTCATAAAGCTGGAAGAGGCCGTTGAAGCTAATGAGCTCGATGATGTGAGAAGCTTAGCGCACGGGGCGAAAGGCGCGTCGACATCGAGTGGAGCTAAAAAGCTCGGTGACCTGTTCCGAGAAATTGAAAAAGGCTACAACAAGCGAGAAGACGCTCGTGAGCTTCTTGTCGAAGTGAAGGCGATGATGGAAGAGATCGAAGCACAGCTCAAAGCAGACAATATTATTTAATCAATGCATCTGGGCTTATTGAAAAGGATTGGTTGGCGGTAACTTGGAGAGGGAACAGGCATGAGCTTTAAACAAACTAGCATCTATGTCTTTTATGAAGACATCGCCGTTTTGGATATCATTCAATCACTGATCACAAGTATGTTTGATGATGTTACACCGATTAACGTCAAATCTGACCAAAGCAAATTTGTTCAAACGTTGTCAGGAGAGCATACGAGTATCATTTTTATTTACGCGTTTGACTCAGCAGCAGATGCAGAGCAGCTCTCTAATCTTCTTCACGGACATGATGCACTCAATAATCAATCACACATTCCTAGGTTCGAGATATTGTTATGTGATAAATCGAGTCGTTTAGATGCGTATGACTTGTGTGAGAAAAATCAGTTTTACACCTACGAAATTATCAAGCCGATTTACGACACCAACCGTGTTAAGTTGACTTTAAAGCGCTTAGCGGAGCACCTGCAATCGGATGTTGAACTGTTAAAGGTCGCAGAGGACAATGCGGAACTCTTCCAGACACTAAGCCAGAGTATTGATTCTATTGCCCAACTGCGAACTAAGGTGGATGTGCAAGCCGATCAACAAGCTGAAGATCTCAACGAAATTACCAAGCCTCTAGACGAATTACTCGACAACGTACCCGCAGTAGAATGGCAAAAAGCATTTTCTAGCATCATCAGCTCTCTACCCGAACCATTGCAAAAAGCCTCAGCAAGGGACTTTTCGATGTCTACGTTCCGTGAGAACCTCGAGACATACAAAGACAACAGTGTCGGCTCGCTACAAGCATTCTCCTCAATGTTAGAAACCGTTAAACCACATATGAAGTCGGAAAGGCCGATTGTTGTGGTTGCAGACGACCAACCCGTGATGCAAAAAATCATTGCCACTATTCTCGAACCCAGAGGCTTTAAAGTGGAACTGGCGAGTAACGGTGTTGAAGCGATCATGAAGGCAAAAGTCATGATTCCTAAGTTGATTTTGTTAGATATTGATATGCCTATCATGGATGGCTTGGCGACACTTCAGGCGATGAAACAGGTCGAAATAACAAAAAATATCCCAGTCATTATGCTCACTAGCCACGCCGATAAAAGTATGATTCAAGCGAGCATAGACAATGGTGCGTCTGATTATGTGGTTAAGCCAACGCGAGCAGACCTATTGCTCAAGAAAATTGCCAAAGTGATCAACCAATCATAATGCGGTGATATACCAATATGGTCAGCGTTTTAAGTTGGCTGTTAGCCAAACTTTACTGCATATTGAAAGCTAGCAGAGATTTTATGCACTTATACGGGGTTAATCAGCACGCCTTGATGTCGATTCGTAGATTTCACAGTAAGGATTTGTGAAGGCGCTAACAGAGTTGATCAAAATACGCGAATTTGGTCTTTTTCTAAATTGGGAAATTACTCATTAATTTGCAATAAATCCCTTATTTATATCTTGGTGTAATACGAAAGAGTGGTCGTTTACGGATAATTAGTCTCGAATGATTAAATATCCAACCCTTGTATTACATGCTAGTGGAAATGGTTTTTGATTCTAGTCACATTTAGAATTTTATATTTAACTTAGTATTTTCTCACTTTCTGATTATAACCAATAACACCTACATAAGTGATTTTAATTGCTTAAAATAATATAAGGATAAACCTTAAATGAGTGACGTGATCATCAAATTATCGAGAAATACAGATAATGCACCTATTAGCGAATATTCAACGCAATCTGTCGCTTTTTCACACTACAATAATATTTCTGCGCAGCTTCCGATTGATGCAGCGACGGGGGAAATCGTCGTTGGTGGCGTGAAAGAGCAGGCTCGCCAATGTTTAGTTAATATTAAAGCGATTGTTGAGAGCATTAGTCACGTCATGGAAGATGTGGTCAAAATTAACGTCTTTGTGAAAAACATGGCAGACGTTGAAGCGGTCGATGAGGCGTACCGTAGTTTCTTCCTCGATTACTTCCCGACTAGAACGGTGGTCGCTGTTGCTGCGCTACCTGATGCGGATGCGCTGGTTCAGATGGATGCACTCATTTCAAATGGCGAAGGGACTTACCCGCAAGATCCATGTGAATTGATCAAATTGGCAAGAAACACCGAACGTGCGCCAACTCATGAGCTTTCTACACACACTGTTGCTTTCTCGCACTACAACAACATTTCTGCGCAGTTGCCTGTTGACCCTGCGACCGGCGCGCTTGTTGAAGGCGGTGTTAAAGAGCAAGCCGCACAATGCTTGGCGAACGTGAAAGCGATTTTAGAAAGCATCGACGTCCCGTTTGACGATATTGTCAAAGCGACCATCTATCTAACTGACCTAAATGATCTTGATGCTGTGAATGAAGTGTACTCTACGTTCTTCCCAGACTCGGCGATCGCTCGCGCTGTGGCGTATGTACCAGCACGCTCAGTCGTCTCTGTAGAAGCGCTACCATTAGATGCTCGCGTCCAAATTGATGTGGTGATTTCTCATGGTGACGGCACGCCTCCTCAAGAAGTTGAAGATCGTCATGGCATTGTGATTCGCGCACGTAACACAGATGCGGCACCTCTTAACGAGTTGTACACTCAAACTGTTGCGTTTTCTCACTACAACCATATCGCTGCCCAGTTGCCAATTGATTTGAACACTCAGTCTTTGGTTTCGGGTGATGCAAAAGAGCAAGCGAAGCAGTGTCTAACACACGTCCAATCTATTGTGGAAAGCATTGGTCATGTGATGGATGACGTCGTCAAAGTAAATATTCAACTTAGTGATATGGCTGATATTGATTTAATTAATGAAGTTTATCCTTCATTCTTTGAAAAAGAGCTACCAGCACGAACCGTTATTGGCGTGAAAGAAATAGCAATGGACGCAAAAGTTCAAATTGATGCTATTATTTCCAACGCGGAAGGTACACCGCCTTCTAAATAATAGTAGGTTTTATTAAAGTGCATTCTATTTATATAGAGTGCACTTTTTGTTTTGTATTTGTAATTCAATGGTTGCAATTGGTTTCCTATCTGTTTATTTTGTAACGTTAATAAATTAGACGGAATTAAGTGCAGTGAAACCTAGCGAAGTTGGATTGGCGTACGATCAAATTACACATCGATGGCAGAGTGATTCCTTTGACCTCTCCAATGGTATCGACGCTCATAAAAAAGCACTCACTTTTCTTTCTCATTCTAGCACTGGGCTGGATGTTGGCTGCGGATGCACAGGTCGCATCATCGAGCTTATGCAAGCCTCAGGGCTTACCCCAGAAGGCCTCGATGTTTCCAGCGAAATGATCCGACTCTCTCGGAACAAGTATCCTGCTGTTCAATTTCACCACGCCGATATCTGTCAATTCGAGTTTACAAAGACGTATGATTTTATCTCCGCATGGGACAGTCTTTGGCACATTCCGTTGTCATCGCAACGCTACGTAATGACAAAACTCGTCAATGCCTTAAACCCAGGCGGTGTCCTTCTGTTTTCTTTTGGCGGCACGCAAGAGGCGGGCGAGCATGACAATAACGTCATGGGGCCAAAGATGTACTACTCAACCCTAGGCACGGATGGCTTTTTGCGTCTATTTATGGAGTTAGGATGTGCCATCCGCCATCTGGAGTTTGATCAGTATCCTGAACAACATACTTTCCTAATCATTCAAAAAGCCGACAAACCTGCTCCTTGACAGTCAGCATTTACGAATCCAGCCGTTTTTGACGCTAAGATTTATGAAAATGATTCAATTTCTGTATAATTTCTATCGCACACACTTAGCCTCTTGGAGCCCCGTTTAAACCCATGTTCAAAAAAGCAACCACTGCGTTACTTTTGATGTCACTGTCGTTACTCACTGTAGTGACACTTGAGACGTTTCTGTTTCGCCCTCAGAAACTCTCTACGACTGAAGCAACGGCACCGGTATTGGCTCCAGAAAAGCAACTGTTAGCGATTGATGCCGAGCACCCATTGCTCGCCATTCATCAGTTGGCGGCTCGTTCACCGGAAGAAGCGCTTGTTCGCCTAGAGCAGTGGCGAGCGGGTTTAACGCGCCCACCAGAAGTCATCGAACAAATCTTTTCACTGTGGGTCCGTCGGCTAGCGGCGAAAAACGAGCCGAGTGTTCTCGATTCGATCGATAGTGAACTGAACAAGATTGCCAAAGTACATCGATTGAGTTGGCTGCTGGCAAAGCTCGATATTGAAAGTGCTTACAAGGATTTTCGTCGTGGCTCCTACCCTGAAGGCATCACAAAAATCATGGATGCCATCAAGTTTGTAGAACATATCCGAGCGGACTTTTTATTGCTGGAAGCGTATAACACCGCAGGTGCATTGTATAACTCCGACAATCAACTCAAGTTATCGCAAAAGTACTTCATTAAAGGCGTAGAGGTCGGTAGAAAATACCCCGAGAGCGAGTACAACGTTCGCTTTAATAACAACTTAGGGCTGTTGTACGTCCACTCAGAGCAATGGGAGCGTGCAATCGAATACCTAGTTCGAGCAGAGATATTGGGCGAAACACTTGAGTCTATTGAACCTGAAACAAAGTTTATCGTTCTGATGAACCAATCTTTTGTCTACAACAAATTGGGCAAGGTAAATGAGTCACGCGAGGCGTTTGCAAAAGGAATTCGTTATATTGATGAGCACACTCCCGCTTTATACCGAATTATTCGCTTAAAGTCTGAAACGAGATTGCTACTGTTGGAAGGGCAGCCAGACAAAGCCCTTGGAGTGGCGATTGCGTGTATGAATGCTGAAGCGATTGATAAGTACCCAAGGCAGCTTGGTATTTGCCAAATGGAGCACGCAATGGCGCTGAAAGATCTCGGTAGATTGAACGAAGCTCGCGAGGCCATTGAGACAAGTATTGCGTCGTTTACAGAGATTAACCATAAGCGTTGGTTGATTCGTAGTCATTTGTTGAAGGCGAATATCCTTGAGAAACAGGGCGAGCATGAGCAAGCGCTACAAGTCTATCAAACCTATCATGAGAAAGAGCGCAACCAGATTTTAAGTGAGATTCAGAACTTAGGGACCGCTTTTGAAATTCAAGAGTTAGAACGTGAACGTGATTTGCTGGATTTGCAAAATGAGCTCAAAGAGTTTGAGCAAGGCTTGACGGAGCAACGGGTTCGGCTTCTCTATATTTGGTTGGGTTTTGCGTTGCTGGTCGCGGTTTGGCTTGTGGCTCGTTGGGTTGCTGAACGCAAACGCAACCAGTATTTGCACGATCTCTCATTCAATGATCCTCTGACCGCAGTCGGAAACCGTCGTTTTTATCAACGCGAGTTAGAGACGCCTGTGGTGCTTGATCCTAAAGCCATCTACCGAGTGACATTGTTCGATATCGATAGGTTCAAACTGATCAACGATAACTTTGGCCATGAAGTGGGTGACGGTGTGCTGAAAGAAGTAGCGGCTCGGATAAAAAGTGAGTTGCAAGACCATGAGGTCATCGTCCGCTGGGGCGGTGAAGAGTTTTTACTTGCGGTCAGTGACGGAGCCGATTACTGCGAACGTGCCCAAAGCCTGATCGCCGCGGTAAACAAAAAACCTATTGTGGTTGGCGATCATCAACTCGAGGTCACAATTTCTATTGGTGCTAGCGAACCCTATACGCTAGAGGGATTGAGAGTTTCGAAACGCGCATTTTCCATTGCAGATGAATGTTTGTATCAAGCGAAGGAACGTGGACGAAATCAGCTCGTCATGCCAGAAGAGTTATGATTTGTACGTAACTGAAACTTGTTTTTCGCTATTAGTATCAGTACCTTATGGTGGTTATTTGTAACGTTTTAAAGGAATAGCCACCATGCACAAGGATCTGCCGCCGTTATTTGCACCGCGCCTCAATCAAGGAGATACGATAGGCTTTTTCTCTCCATCATCTCCTGCCACCGTGTTTGCTCCAAAACGATTCGAACGCGCAAAGGCATTTCTTACCAGTAAAGGGTTTCAGCTTAAAGCGGGCTCTCTAACAGGCGCTAGCGACCACTATCGCTCAGGAAGCATCAAAGAGCGTGCAGACGAACTGAACCAACTTATTCGAGACCCAAATGTTCGCTGCATTATGTCTGTGATTGGTGGTTATAACAGCAATGCACTGTTGCCCTATATCGACTACGAAGCACTTAAGCGAGACCCTAAAATCATTATTGGCTATTCCGATGTTACGGCGCTACTAATGGGCATCTACGCACAAACAGGTTTAATTACCTACTATGGTCCGGCGTTGGTGGCCTCCTTTGGTGAATATCCGCCGTTGGTGGATGAAACGTATCAGTCTTTCGCTGATATCTTAGTTTGCCAGCCTCAAGCCGAAGCTTATCCGCCATATCTCTATCGTATGCCTTCGCATTGGACGGATACAATGATTGATTGGGAGAGCCAAACTCACGCAAAACCAGTGCAAAGCAATGAGTGGCAGTTCTTGGGTGAGGGGAGAGTTTCTGGTCGGATTATTGGAGGCAACCTAAATACAATGAGTGGTATCTGGGGAAGCCCATACATGCCAGAGATAAAACAAGGCGACATCTTGTTGCTGGAAGATTGTTTGAAAGGCGCACCTGATGTCGAGCGCTCGTTTAGCCATCTAAAAGCGTGCGGCGTTTTTGATAAAGTTTCCGCGATTATTCTCGGTAAGCATGAGTTGTTTGATGACAAAGGGACTGGTAGGCAGCCACTGGATATTTTACTGGAAGTATTGAATGGTCAAGCGATGCCAATCGTAGCGGGTTTTGATAGCTGCCATACGCACCCTATGATAGTGACGCCGCTAGGGGCTCTGGTCGCTATTGATTTCGAGCAGTCACTCGTCAGCTTGGACGGTGACTGGATTGCAAACCCAACGCGCTAGATTAGATAAAACATAACAAAGGCTCGCACTGCGAGCCTTTTGTTATGCGCCAATTAGTGAGACTTTCGCGGCCCGTGGCGAACCATATCTTGGCCCGTTTTAAAAATCTCTTCTGTAACCCAATGACCTAACAGCAGTTGATGGTTGTCATCGAGGACGGCGACAAAGTGGCGACCTGTTGAATTTTGTGTTGCCAACGCCACACCCGCTACGTTTTGCAGTCCTAAAACGCCACTTTCAACGCTTAGCAAAAAGGTTTCTAGATCTTTAAGGTTATCAATTACTTTGTTGTCATCAATCATGGTCTATGCTCTGAATCTGGCTTTGCGAAGCTTGTAATAATGGCCGCTACTTTAACGACCCTTTGTGATTAATTCTACCTGTTTTCCGCTTATCCGCTCAGACAATAACTGTTCACGCCGCATTATTGCCATTCACGCCATCAATATACCGTTTGTCGCATTGGCCAAAATTACACATCACTTGCCACTATTCTAAGATGGTCAAATCAAGGAATAGGGAATAACTCGATGAAAAAATTCACAATGGCTTTGCTCGCAACCGCTCTTATTAGTGTTAACGCTTTTGCAGCACCTAGCGAAGAGGTGATCGCGCAGTACAACCAAGCGGCAGACGGCGATGAAAATGCAGTCGAGGTCGTCTTCGAGACTTTGCAACGTGCGATTGAAAACCAAGGCGCGGATCCATTGAGCTTGGTCTACCTAGGCAGTACCGAGACGCTAAAAGGAAGAGATGCGTTTATGCCGTGGAATAAGATGAAGTACACCGAGCAAGGGTTAGCGACTATCTCAAAAGGGCTCGACTTACTGCAAAGCGAAACAGTTCCTCTTCATGAGCAAGCGATCCGTCAAGGGTTACCAGAATCTTTACTTGCCCAAGCTATTGCGGCAGCAACATTTACGTCTCTGCCAGATATGTTTAACCACTTTGAGCGTGGGTACGACATTTACCTCGATTTGCTTGCTGATGAGCAGTTCCAACAACAGCATTACGATGCAACGTCTTGGATTTATTTGTACGCGATTCGTGCTGCACTTCGCGCCGAGCAGCCAGAGCAAGCGCAGCTGTGGCTAAAAGTGATGGAGCAAAAAAACAGCCAACATCCTCTTACCCTACAAGCTCAAGCCATTATCGAAAAAGCGGCTTAAGGAGGCGTTATGCTTGAATTTACGGACATTTTTAAGCAGTACCAACTGGGCCAACAGCGTGTTGACGCCCTAAAAGGGGTGAGCGGACGCATCAATCAAGGTGAAATGGTGGCTCTTTGTGGTCCGTCAGGGTCTGGGAAAAGTACCTTGCTCAATGTGCTCGGGTTACTCGAAATGGATTATCAGGGCAAAATTGAATTAGCCGGAAAAGCCTACCCCAGAGATCCAATGGCCGCCGCCCAATATCGGCGCACTCGCTTAGGGTTTGTGTTCCAGCGCTTCAATTTGATTCCCGTTATGTCGGCATGGGAGAACGTCGCTTACCCACTGATGCTCAACGGCTTGTCTCTCGCGGAGCAGAAGCGAAAATCCCTCGATATTCTCGACAGAGTTGGGTTAGCGGAGTTTGTCGACCATAGACCGGATAATTTATCTGGTGGCCAGCAGCAGCGTGTGGCTATCGCCAGAGCTCTCGTCCATCAACCCGAAATGGTGATTGCCGATGAGCCAACCGCGAGCCTAGATAGCCAAACCGCAGCTTTGGTGGTGGAAATGATGAAGTCACTCGGTCACGAAATGGGCACCACCTTTGTCGTCGCGACGCATGATGCGCGAATGGCGATGCACTGTGACCGAACCATTGATCTAGTGGATGGTGTAATCAGTACGGAGGCAATGCAATGGGCAAGTTGATTCCTTTATCTATCCGTGTGGCGTTTTTGAATCTACAGCGCAATCGTCGCAGAAGTGTGCTTTCCATATTAATTATCGCCATCGCTGTCTTTGCCTTAACCGCAGCGGGTGGCTTTGGCTTGTACACCTATGAGTCTTTGAAAGAATCGACTGCGAGAGAGACTGGCCACATCACCATCAGCCAGCCCAACTATTTTGAAATGGACGAGGAAATGCCGCTCGAAAATGGTTTGGCTGACAGCGCTACGATTTCAAAAGCGTTAATTGCCAATAAAGCGATTCGCGGGATTCAGCCACGAATCGAGTTTAATGGTTTGATCTCCAATGGCAGTAAGTCGACCATTTTTGTTGGCTCAGGTGTGAATGACCGTGAATTTGATATGAAGGGACCATTTCTGGATATTCGCCAAGGCAAGACATTATCTAATGTGAATTCGCCGCGCTACGATGAAAGCGAACCTGAAGTGATGCTTGGTGTGGATTTGGCTAAGAACCTTAAAGTTTCGGTTGGCGATTGGGTGACACTGCTGGCCACCACCAGTGACGGTGCGCTCAATGCGTTTGATTTTAAAGTTCGAGGCATTTTCTCAACAGGTGTTCCAGAGTTGGATAAGCGCCAGCTTTACTTACATATCCTCTCTGCGCAAGATCTCTTGGCTTCAGACAGAGTGAGCACGCTATCGGTGTTTTTGTTTGATACCCAGAAAACCCAAACCGTGCAGAACTGGATCGATACCACGCTGAGTAACATCGATTTGGCGCAAGACATTGAGCTGACCCCTTGGCAAGATAGAGCCTTTTTCTACAGCAAAGTAAAAGATTTGTACGATCGCATTTTTGGCATCATGGGCGCGGTTATGGCGCTGGTGGTTTTTGTCGCCTTGTTTAACACCATGACCATGTCGGTCACTGAGCGTACTCGTGAGATCGGGACGCTGTCAGCGCTGGGCACCTACCCGAGTGAAATCGTCTCAGGTTTTGTGAAAGAAGCAGGTCTTTTGGCGTTGATCGGCTCGGTGGTTGGTGGCTTGTTAAGTGCGCTAGCGGCGCTGTTTCTGATGGTGGTTGATGTTCAAATGCCGCCACCGCCAGGCAGAACGGACGGTTACCCACTGACTATTTATTTCTCTCTTGAGCTTGTCCTCGCATGTACCTTGGGTGTGGCTCTAATTTGTACGGTAGCCGCTTGGTTATCGGCGCGTAAAGGCGTGAACAAACCTATCACGGAGGCTCTTACTTATGTTTAAGCTCATCAATCGATTCAGTGCAGTCAGTTTACTGCTGGTTAGCCAGGCGTTAAGTGCTCAATCTGCGCCTATGGATGTTGGTTCCATGGTGCGCAATGCAGATAGCTTCCGCCAAGGGTATGAGTCAGCCAAAGTGGTTTCAGAGGTGGCGCTATACGAAAACGACACGCTTGATAAAACACGCGAGTACCATGTCTACACGCGTGAAAACCGAGAGTCGTTGGTGGTGTTTAAATCTCAGGTTGAGCAAGGGCAAAAGATGCTCATGCTAGGGGATAACTACTGGTTAGTGATGCCAAAAAGCCGTCGACCCATTCGAATCACGCCCATGCAAAAGCTGCTGGGTGAAGCGTCGGTTGGTGACATCTCTACTCTGACTTGGAGCGAGGATTACCACGCGACGTTTGTCTCGCAAGATCAACTCGATGTGGCTGGCAAGACAGTCTCGACCCATCAGCTGCGTTTACGTTCAACCACTAAGGGCGCCAGTTATCATCGTATTGACCTTTGGCTAGATGCAGGCAACGATTTCCCGGTCAAAGCCGATTTATATTTACGTTCAGGCAAACTTGCCAAACAAGCGTATTTTGAAGGTGGTGAGCTAGATGGCGAAAACCGAGTGGTCTCTATGACGCTACTCGACAAGATACAGCCAGCGAAGAAAACCGTCATTACGTACCAGCAAATTACGCCCTTATCGCTTGAAGATAAATACTATAACCCGGCGTACTTAACTCGCAACGCGGTGACGGAGCTCTAGATGAAAACAGTCGTGATAGGGCTTGTCGCCAGTTTGTCAGTCGCGCCGAGCTATGCTGACGAGGTGAATTTAGAGTGGGATTGGACCTTGAGTGGCAGCTCTACCACTCATCAAGACTCCCTGCTACTGGGTGACCGTGAACAAACATCGACTCAGGCGCTCGATGCATTGATTGATGTAGAGCTACGCGCCTATCAATGGACAGGCTTGTTTGCAGCCAAAGGCAGTGATGTGCTTTCTAATTCGGACAGCAGTGAATACAAGGGTGAGCTCATCATTCAAGAGCTGTTCTGGCAAGGTGGGCTGTCACTGATGGGTACGTCAATCGATGTCACCTTAGGAAAAATGCGCCTCGATTGGGGAGTGGGGTATGGTTATCGCCCGTTGGATGTGTTTAAACCCTATCGACGAAACCCAGTGGGCATTCAAGTAGAAGAGGGAACGCTCACGGCGATGGCCTCCTATTTTGACGAGCAAGGGGATTGGAGCCTTGTCTATTCAAACTCTAAGCACACTCAGCAAACGGGAAGTGAGCTGGAAGAAGAATCTCAGCAGCATGGCATTGGCTTGCGTCGCTACGCGTTTGTGGGTGATAGCGAGTATCAATGGTTAGCCTACTACGATGATGTTCGCCACGGTCTTGTGGGAGGCTCGTTTGTTACCGTTTTTGATGCCTCATGGGCGATGCACGCATCTGCCGTCTATCAGCGTAACTACATGGCCTATCAGCAAGGACAGCTTTTGGACGCGGTGAGCTTAGATAAACAGTCGAACGGGTATCAGGCTTTAGTTGGGGCGAACTGGGCGAACGAGGTAGGCAACAATATCATCGTCGAATATTGGTATGATAGCCGCAGTTGGGACAAGTCTGATTGGCAGCAAGCATTTGAACGTGTTGACCGTTTAAGCGGTTCCAACCTGACCGCGCCATTGGCACCGTCTTACGCTCAGGGGCTCTATCACGCCAACTTAATGGCTCACAACGTGATGGTCCACTGGAGCTTGGACTCGAGTGCGTGGAGTCAATGGCAATGGTCGCAGGATTACTTGTGGCTGAATAACTTCACCCCAACGGCAGACTTTCTGTACTCGCCGCAAGATGGCGGTTTGATCGCAACGCAATGGCTAGATTATCAAGCGTACGATTCTGGTGATATGTCACTAAATATTGAGACCGCGCTCCGCTTTATGACCGGAGACCGTGACTCGGTATATGCAAACCTGTCGGATAAGCGTATGGTTTTTATCAATATTAAGGGAAGGTTCTAATGAACGAAACATTAAAGCATCATGGCAAAGATAGCATTCGCAGCCTGATCTTAACCTCGCTCTTTTGTATGGTCATTGCCTTTGTCACCCAATCGATTTGGCCGAGCAGTTACATGGAGCACCTGTTGATTAGCATTGGCTACGGGTACAGCGCGGTGGGTACATCTCACCTTGTTGCTCTGTTCATTCCCTCATTGTCATCGCGTCAAGTTACCTCGATTGGCTTGGCTGGAGCGATGACCATAGGCACTGCTAATGCTTACTTTGTACTTCAAAAGTATGATGAGTTCGCTCAGATTAGCGATTTAAAGCCCGTCGTTATTTTAGGGTTAGTGTTTACTTGTACCTGCTTTGTGTTTTTCTATGCGCACGAACAACGCTTGATCGCGCAAAAAGAAGCTGAGATTGCCAAGCGCAAACAAAGTGAGCTCGAAAAAGCGATGTTGCTTAGCCAGTTAAAACAGCTTCAAAGCCAGATAGAGCCGCACTTCTTGTTTAACACCTTGGCCAACGTGAGCGTATTGATCGGACAGGACCCGAAACAAGCGCAGTTGATGTTGGAACGTCTGACTGATTTGTTACGTGGCACGCTCAAATCGAGCCGCCAAGAATACTCATCCTTACAGACCGAATTGGAGATGGTGGACGCATACTTGGCGATACAACAGATTCGCTTGGGTAATCGCTTAAGTTACTCGATTGATAACCCGATTCAGCAAGAAGTTAACCTACCCCCTTTGGTTATTCAGCCTTTGGTAGAAAATGCGATTCAACACGGCATTGAGCCAAAAGTCGATGGCGGAAGCGTGCACATTTCGGTACAACAGAGTGATTGTGACTTAATCATTGAAGTTGCCGATTCTGGCGTGGGAATGAACAGTGGACTGGGGCAGGCGGGTCACGGCGTTGGTCTGCAAAACACCAGACAGCGTTTAAAAGCCTTGTTTGGTGAGCATGCCAACTTATCGCTTTTGGAATCCCAATCTGGGGGCGTCAAAGCCAAAGTGTCGATTCCCCTAAACGCACTGCCAAGCTAATTAATAAATGGAGTATCTGCTATGAGCCAAACACCGCTCACTGCCATTATTGCTGACGATGAACCTTTGCTTCGTTTTCATTTGGATAAAGCCTTAGCCGATGTTTGGCCTGAACTAGAAATAAAAGGCTTAGCGGAAAATGGCGAGCAGGCACTTGAGTTAATTGAGGCTCACCAACCGACTATCGCATTTTTGGATATCCGTATGCCGAAATGCGATGGCATGCAGGCGGCGAAACGTTTGATGGAAAATAACAGCGCGACAACGGTTGTGTTTGTTACCGCTTACGATGAGTACGCGGTGCAAGCCTTTGAAAACAATGCCGCGGATTATTTGCTCAAGCCTTTATCAGAAACGCGACTGGAGCAGTGTGTTGCTCGGCTTAAACAAAAATTTAGTGTTGATGAAACGGCTCAAGCGCCCGATATGCAGGCGCTGTTTCAACAGATGCAGCAACTTGCTGAGCAAAAAACACCCAACTACCTGAGTTGGATTCGAGCCAGCAAAGGGGAGGACATTCACCTTATTTCGGTTTCAGAAGTGCTCTACTTTAAAGCCGAAGATAAGTATGTGTCTTTGTTCCAGCAGGAGCAAAACAAAACCGTCGAGTACGTTTTGCGAACCTCCCTCAAAGAATTACTGACTCAGTTAGATCCAGACCAGTTCTGGCAGATTCATCGTTCAACCATTGTCAATGTGTCAGCCATTGAGCGAGTTAAAAAGGAATTTACCGGCAAGATGGTAGTGATAGTGGGCGGTGAAAAGCTACCTGTCAGTCGGGCGATGCAAGCCAAGTTTAACACTTGTTGGTAGCGCAAAAGGGGATGGAAAAGGCAGGATATAAGCACGCGGCTTATATCCTGTTTTTTTATTTTATAGTTTGACAGCGATTGACTCGTAAGGGGTCAACGAATAGCGTGCTGGCAATCTGTTTAAGTGTTGATGGTTGCTGATTAGCGTTTCACACTCTTGCTCAACCAAATGGGCAGGTAAATTGAATTCAACCGTTTGATTGCTGAAATTATTAATCACCACGATGTGTTGATGGCTGTCTTTTCGCTCATACGCAAACACCTGAGGATCGTTTTCAAGCAGAGGAATGAAGTCACCGTAGACAATCACCGGGTGCGATTTGCGCAGCGCAATGAGCTGTTTGTAGTGGTAGAAAATGGACGCTTTATCTTCAAGCGCATCAGCGACATTGATCTCTGGATAGTTCGGGTTGAGTTCTATCCAAGGCGTAC
Source organism: Vibrio sp. NH-7 (assembly GCF_053643215.1). Taxonomy (NCBI): domain Bacteria; kingdom Pseudomonadati; phylum Pseudomonadota; class Gammaproteobacteria; order Vibrionales; family Vibrionaceae; genus Vibrio; species Vibrio sp. NH-7. Next base: position 467,013 of record NZ_CM132188.1, read on the forward strand.
CCGTGGTGAAGCCAGCGTGGTTGTCGCGGTTCCAATGCATCGGTGTGCGGGCGTTATCACGGCCATTCTCATGGATTGCCTGCATCATATGTTCGTGGCTCACACCAGACTCGGTTTTGACTTTGTAGAAATTGAGCGTCTCAATGTCTTTGTATTGCTCGAGTGAGTCAAAGGCGACATTGGTCATACCGATCTCTTCACCTTGATAGATGTAAGGCGTTCCTTTCATAAAGTGCAACGTTGTGGCGAGCATTTTCGCCGACTTCACGCGGTACTCGTTCTCGCACCCGTATTTAGACACCACACGCGGCAGATCGTGGTTGTTCCAAAACAGTGAGTTCCAGCCTTCGTTTTTCAACTCAACTTGCCACTTGGTGAGCACCTGCTTGAACTCGACCAAATCCAGCGGCTTAGGTTGCCATTTATCCCCATCTTGCCAAGTAAGCGTAATGTGTTCGAATTGGAACACCATCGAGAGTTCATTGCGCTCAGGGTTGCTGTATAGCTTGGCGATTTCGGGTGTGGCTCCCCATGTTTCACCGACGGTTAAAAGATCTTTATCGCCGAATGTGGCTTGGTTCATCTGCTTCAATAGTGGGTGCAATCTTTCACCGTTGCCAGTGATGCCTTTGTCGACTTCTTTGCCAATTAGGTCAATCACATCCAAACGGAATCCACCAATGCCTTGGTCAATCCACCAGTTCATCATGTCAAAGACTTTGTTATGTACGGCAGGGTTTTCCCAGTTAAGGTCTGGCTGGCGCTTAGAAAACAGATGGAAATAGTACTGCTGATTCTCTTCGTCCCATTGCCATGCGCTACCACCAAAAATGGAGCCAATGTCGCTTGGGGCGCTGCCATCAGGGTTTGCATCGCGCCAGATGTAGAAATCACGATAGTCGCTGTCTGGGTTCGCCTTGGCTTCCACAAACCAAGGGTGCTCGTCAGAGGTGTGGTTAACCACCAAATCCATCACGATACGAATCCCGCGCTGCTTGGCTTGATCAAGCAGTGCTCGCATGTCGTCCATGGTACCAAATTCGGGTGCGATGGCTTGATAATCGGAAATGTCGTAACCATTGTCATCCATGGGGGATTGATACACTGGTGAGAGCCAGACAACGTCGACACCCAACTGCTCTAAATAGTCTAGTTTGCTGATGATGCCTTGTAGATCGCCAATGCCATCTCCGTTGGAGTCACAAAAGCTACGTGGATAAATTTGATAGACGACACTGTTATGCCACCAACGTTGTTCCATTGCTCTATACCTTTTCAATCAAATAGAAACTGATGATGACTATAGCCGACATTTTGCGACAAAAATAATTGAATCTTTGAATCTGGTTATAGAAAAAATCAATATCAAGCGCTAATCTTAGCCCGATAATATGTGTGGTGATATAGAAAATGGATAAGCAATACCGCTATTTTTATGAAGTTGCTCGCCAAGGCAGTATTAAAGCTGCTGCGGACAAGCTGTTTATTAGCCAACCTTCGCTAACCACGGCGATTAAAAAGTTGGAGCAGCAGCTCGGTGCCGACTTGTTTATTCGGCGCTCCAAGGGGGTAGAGCTGACCGAATACGGCTGGGTTTACTTTCGCTATGTGCAAGAGGTGCAAGAAAAGCACAATCAGATGATTCACCAACTGGCAGACATGCGAATGCGCAGTGGCGGAAAAGTGAAACTGGGCGTTGGTGAGGCTTGGTGGAACTGTTTTGCCGCAGATGCGATGCAGGCATTTTGTCAGCAATACCCAGCGAGCTCGATGCACATTGAATTTGGTAATGGATTGTCGATGCTGCACCACCTAGTGAACGATGATATCGATCTTTTTGTTGGCCATGAGATCAACGGCATCAATAGCCGCTATAGAGTCAGGTTTATCCCGCTATTTCAAGAGCATGAAGCATGGTATGTGCGACCTGACCACCCGTTGCTCGAAGCAAAAGAGGTTGAAGAGCACGCGCACCACTACCCGTTACTTAAAGTGACACCTGATCACGCTCGTCATGGCGATGTGTTGACGGAAGAAGGGGCAGAGCTCTTTACCGTGGCGGCTCAAGAGACGCGGGTGATTTATGAGATGGACTCACTTTCAGCCAGCATCGATATGGTGAAAATGAGCGATGCGATCATGCCGTACACCTCTAAGATTGCCAAAGAGTTAGCCGAACAAGGATTGGTGCAGCTTTGGCTCAACAAAGACCAGTTGGGGCAAGTTGGCATCTACACCAAAGTGGGAACATTGACAGAGCCAACCACGGCTTTGATTGAATTGATTACAAAAAAAGCCGGAGCATAAACTCCGGCAAGGTATTGAACAAAAGGACATTCCGCCCTCAGCGCTGTAACGCGCTGAGTTTGGTTTCAATGAAAAACAGTATTGGTGTACGAATTAGTTAACGATCTGCTTAGCGGCGGTATCGAGTGCTTCTTTTACCGTCTGTTTACCTTGCATTGCGTTATCGATGGCCGCTCCTTCTGCAAACCAGTATGCCGTCATTTGTGGAATGTTAGGCATGATCTCGCCATTCTCGGCGTTGGTCATGGTCGCTTTAATGCGGTCATCTTTCTCTAAAATGGCTTGGAAAGACTTCAATGTCACCGCGCCCAGTGGCTTGTCATCATTCATGGTTTTCAATGCCTCATCGACAAACAGGTAGTTCTCTAAAAACTCTACCGCTAGGTCGCCATTCGGGCTCGCTGCGTTGATGCCTGCGCTCAATACACCGACAAATGGGTTCCCTTTACCACCGTTTAATGTCGGTAGAACGGCAACGCCGTAGTTCACACCCATCTTGTCTAAGTTACCCCAAGACCAAGGGCCGTTAATGGTCATGGCAGCTTCGCCTTTGCTAAATGCCGCTTCAGAAACCGAGTAATCCATATCTGGGTTAACGACACCTTGGTTGACCATATCAACAAGGAACTGCAAGCCTTTGACACCGGCTTCGTTGTTTACGCCTGTTTTCGCACCGTTGTAGCCGCCATCGACTTTTTCAAATGCGTATGCGCCGCCCGATGAAATCATTGGCCAAGTGAAGTAGGCGTTTTTCACATCCCACATAATGGCGGTTTTGTTTTGTGCCTGCATCTTGTTGTGGATGTCTGCCAACTCTTCCCATGTTTTCGGTGGCTCTGGAAGTAGGTCTTTATTGTAGATAAGCGATGGTGCTTCAATCGCCATCGGGTAGCCCATCAACTTGCCATTCACGGTGACGGCATCCCAGCTAAAGTCGACCAGCTTATCTTTGAATTCTTTACTCGGATTGATTTCTTTCAAAAGGCCAGCTTCTGCATAACCCCCGAAGCGATCGTGTGCCCAAAAGATGATGTCTGGGCCCATGCCTTTTGCTGCCACTTTTTCAAAACGAGCTTCCAGTGATTCTGGGTGCTGAACGATCACTTTTACGCCAGTATCTTCTTCGAACTGTTTACCGATTTTGGCTAGGCCTTCGTAGCTTTTGTCACCATTGATCCAGATAGTGATTTCACCTTCGGTCATGGCAGCAACAGGGCTCGCCGCCATAACAGCAAGAGCGACGAGAGAAAGAGGTTTCACGAACTTTTTCATTATTATCAATCCTTGTTTAGGTTTGCAGATAATCTAAACCCAATGCATATAAAACAAAAATAGATAATCGATAGTCAGTTATAGGAAAAATCTATATCAATGGGGGCTTGGAATCATATATACAACAAAAACGGCGCACTGATTAGGTTGCGCCGTTTATATCAATACCGATTTATGTGAACTCTAGCTACCTCGTTGCAAAGCCAACAGATCGCCAGACATGGGTGAAAGGGTAAGCGCGAGTTGACCGTTACAAGCCGATGTTTTTTGCCCTGAGAGCGAAGAGATAAACTCACCGTCGGTTACAGCGGTTTTCCATACGTCTATCGAGAGTCTCTTTGGTGTGTCAGAAAGGTTAAAGCCGTTGATTACCGTGTTGTCGCCAAGCTGGCGGGCAAAAACAAAACTCTCGTTGTCTTGATGGAGCGGAATATAGTCACCTTTTTGCAATGCCGGATTTGATAGACGCAGCGCAATCAGTTGCTTGAAGAAAGCAAGGTAAGAGTTGTTTTCAACGGTGTCCCAAGGCATGCAGCGTCGGTTGTCCGGATCATGGCTGCCCAGCATACCAAGTTCTGTCCCGTAATAAAGGCAAGGCGTGCCCACGTAACCAAACAGTAGGGTCGCCGCCAATTTGAAGCGGCGTGGATCGTCTTTCACGAGATCAAGGAATCGAGTGGTGTCATGGCTATCAAGTTGATTGAGCTGCGACAGTTGGTTGTGCCACGGGATCTTGGCGCGAGCTTCGGCTTGCCAATCAAGGAAATCGCCGACCGAGAGTTGAATCGGGTCAAACGAAATATCAAGCTGAGCCAACAACGCTCGGACGGGGTGGGCGAATCCATAGTAGTTCATGGCGCCGTCTTCTTGATCGCCTTGCAGCCATTGCGTCGCTTCAAAAAAGTGCTCGCCCAAGACATAACAATCGGGGTTTACGTCTTTTGCGGATTGTCGGAAGGCTTTGACATAATGCGCGTTGTTTTTTGCGCCTTCACCTTCGCCTAGCATGTGTATTACATCAAATCGCCAACCGTCAATGCAGTAAGGTGGTTTGAGCCAATGCTTGATGACAGCGTCTTCCCCTTGGTAGATATAATCGCGCACTTCGGGATGCTCAAAGTTCAACACGGGTAGAGAGCGTATGCCTTTCCAGCCAATGTAGTTTTGGCTCTCTCCTTCAAAGAAGTAGTAGTGACGGTAAGGAGAGTCAACGCTTTGGTATGCGCCTGTCGTCGGGCTAAGCCCTTGCAAGTTAAACCAAGGATGCTCAGTCGATGTGTGGTTGAACACTGCATCCAGCATGATTTTCATATCTCGCTGGTGGAGTTTTTCACACAAGCTGGCGAAATGTTCGTTGGTGCCAAGATGAGGGTCGACTTGCGTGTAATCTGACGTGTCGTACTTGTGATTGCTTGGCGCCGTAAAGATAGGATTAAGGTACAAGGCGCTGACGCCAAGCGCTTGTAGGTAATCGAGTTTTTGCTCGACACCATACAAGTCACCGCCGTAAAACTCGCATCCACCGTCGCCATTTTCTGTGTCGACAGGCGAGCCCCACGCTTTTGAGGTGACCGACTTATGACCGCCAGAGACAAGGTATTCGCCATCTTTCACGCTGATATCAGGATTGCCATTGCAAAAGCGATCGGGAAATATCTGATAGAAAACCTGCTCACTTACCCATTCTGGTGGTTGATGTTCGGCGTTGAATTTAAAGTGAGTTTCCTTACTCGGGACACGTTGACTCACTCCTTTGCCATCCAGCCAGTATTGATGCTTGTCTGCGACGAGCTTAAACACATAGTGAGTTATGGCTCGGTCACTATTGAGCTCAAATGTTGCTGTCCAGTAGTTGAGATGTTCTGTTTCGCCGCTAAGCGTCATCTCGACGAGGTATTCTTCGTTGTCTGGTTCATGGCGGACAACAATTTTGTTGAATGCCGCGGTTTTTTCGACCGCAAGTCTGACGGTCAGTCGCTGGTCATGTCGACTTACCCAGTCTGAAGATTGACCATGAAAAATAAAAGGTTTCGTCATGCTGGGCACTCCTCGCTAGGTGAAACGTTGATTTCTAGAAACAGGCTCGCCAAAGGGGGCAACTGAGCCTCGATCGCACCCTGACCTCCGGTGACTTTTAAGGTGTACTGAGTGTCACTGAGGCGGTCAATGCAGCGGTAGTCTCCATCGCAAAGCTGCCAAGAGCTGATAACCTCCGGTGGCAGTATCAGTGAAAGTGAACGCCCATTTTGGTCACAAAAGTTGGCGACTAGCACCAGTTTTTGTTCAGCTGAGGAGCGTGCAAAGGCATACAGCTTGTCTTGTATCGGGGCGAAATTATCATAGTTGGCCGCGTACAAGTCATGGTAATCGCCACACAGTGCAGGGCTTTGATGAGCAAGATTGAGTAGGGCTTGATAGAAGTGTCGCAGCTCTCGTTCACTTGCGTTCAACTGACCACCATCAAAGGCGCCATTATTCATCCAACGCTGGTGGTGTGGCACGCCGATGTAATCAAAGATTGAAGTACGAGAGGGTTGGCCAAATCCAGCCAGCTCAGCCCCAGGTTCGCCCACTTCTTGGCCAAAATAGATCATGGTCGGTGAACTCGACAGGCAAGCGGAAACAAGCATCGCAGGTTTGCCTTTGTCTGCATTTCCGGCAAATTCTGGAGCGGCGACTCTTTGCTCATCATGGTTGTCGAGAAAATGCAGCATTTGGTGTTCAATATCGCGCAGCTCATGCTGGATGCGGCCAATCTCTCCCGTGGAGCCATGACCTTGCATGACAGCTTTCAACGAGTCATACAGGTCAACTTTGTCATAAAGGTAATCCATTTTACCGAGTTGAATGTAATCTCGATATAGATCGGGTTGATACACTTCTGCCATCAGAAACGCTTCTGGATTGCGATGTTTAATCCAGGCGTTCATGTAACTCCAAAACTCCACAGGCACCATCTCTGCCATGTCGTAACGAAATCCATCGACGCCTTTCTCGGTCCAAAACAGCGCGATATCGCGGAATTTTTTCCATGAATCAGGCACGTCCTTATCTTGCCAGAATGCAAAATGGGCAGCGTGGTCTTTGTGGCGGTAGTCGTCCGGTAGAATGTCGAACTCTTTTGTGCCATCTGGTCGAACGCCATAGTTCACTTTGACTGTTTCATACCAGTCATCGAAATTTGGCTGGGCAAGCCGAGAGCCGTTGCCTGTCCACTTGGCCGGGTACTCGGTATAGGGCGTTTCATTACTCGGGTGTGACTCGCCGCCAAGGGGAGGCTCAGTCGCGAGTTGTTCTGGCAACTTAAACGCTTGCTCTGGCAGATAGTAGAAGTTGTTGTCGCGTCGATAGGAGACAGAGGTATCATCACTCGCGCCAAAGTCTTCCACTCCTTCAGGGTTGTTCAGACTTTGATACACGCGCGCGACATGATTTGGCACGATATCGACAATCACCTTCATGCCAGCACGATGGGTGCGCGCTATCAGATCATAAAACTCTTGATTGCGACGGCTTGGGTCATCCGCCAAATCTGGGTTGACGGAATAATAGTCTTTAACGGCATAGGGAGATCCAGCACGACCTTTGACTATCGAAGGGTGATCATCGGTGATACCAAACTCGCGATAGTCGTTGATTAGTGCATGGTGCATGACACCTGTGTACCAAATATGCGTGATCCCCAGTTTGTGAATTTCACTTAATGCGCGGTCTGAGAAATGGCTAAACTTGCCGACACCATTCTCTTCGATGGTTCCCCACGGCTTATTGTTGGTATTGGTGTTGCCAAAGAGGCGGGTAAAGACTTGGTAGATGTTGGCTTTTTTCATTTGAGATGCATCTTCCTCGTTTCAACGTTATTCGCAGGCTAAAACAAGGCTGCTTTTCTCTACTCATCCCTTTGCATCTATTTGGGGGCGTAGAAAACGAAAGTGTGACTTGAGTAGTAATTATAAGCGCTGTGGTCATGTCCATGTTATTCAGACAAAAAGCGGGCAATGCAAAGGCGCGTAATCAAAGAAATGAATAGTGGATTCAAGCTCACAATTTGGATAATTGGATAGATGGGACTTAGCTTGATTTCAGAAGAATAAAACCAATAAATTCATGTAATTAAATCGATCTGGTTTCTCTGATTACTACTTTCGTTGATTTTGACATCAAAGCGTTCTTTTCTAACCTTAATTGGGAACAACGTCAGAAGAAAAGGAGAACATGAATGGCGACATTAAAACAGGACATTCCAAATCGCGTCACGGTCTACCACGATGATCTTGAACAAGAAAATACGCTAAAAAACGCGATGCTTCCTGAAAAACCGAGATATTTTAACGGCGCTCCAACCTACCAAGCGAGCAGTATTGATGAGTTCAAATCTAAGCTCAGTCAAATTGGTTTGTCGATAGACGCTTAACCAATCATTGTTAAAAAACTCGCCACACACGTGGCGAGTTTTTTTATTCTGCGACGATCTGATTTCTGCCACTTTGTTTGGCTTTGTAGAGCAGTTTGTCTGCGTGGTCTAGAACTTGGGTGAATGCTTTTTCGTTAGGCCAACTGACCAACCCCATACTGACGGTTACAGGGAGGGTGTGGCTAGAACAGAGCTTCTCCGCGAGATCACGTTCAACTCGGACGCGTATTCTCTCAGCGATTTGTGCCGCCTCGCGCAGTGTGGTGTTTGGCAACAACAGAGCGAACTCTTCCCCGCCAAGTCGGCCAAACATATCCGATTCTCGAGTTTCCTTAGCGACCGCGTCACAAAATGCGACCAGTACATCGTCACCCACAGAGTGGCCGCACTGGTCATTAATTTGTTTGAAGTGGTCTAAATCCATCATACAGATGTAACAAGAACTGGCGAGGCGGCGTATCTCTTCAGCACCGTCAACCAGCGCACGTCGATTGAGTATGCCAGTGAGTGGGTCTTCACGAGCTAACCGAGTAAGCTGCATTTCTTTTTGTTTTATCTTGGACGCCATATCCGAGAATGCTTGAAACAAATCACCGATCTCATCGTCGCGATTGCTGAACTTTGTATCGGCTTTCCCCATGCGTGATAACGTTGAAATTCGTCTTCGAAGATCAGTAATCGGTGAGGCGATATAGTGAGACAGATAGCTGATGAGCCCAACAAATAACAGCGCAGCTAATACTAAATACACTGAGATTTCACGAATCAGAGTTTGGTTTTGCTTATCAATTTCTTGCTTAGAGACAAAGACGACGAGAGTGACGGAGTGTTTGCCGTTTTTGAGATTGATATTGTCATGAAAGACAAGGTGTTGCTTGATATTGATTCCAATCGGCTGGTTGATCATGATGCCCCCCAGATCTTCTCGAAACACGGGCTCTATAACTTCATTCAGCCCGTTTCGCTTGAGTTGATCTAAGCGCATGTAGTTAGAGCGTGACAGAGAGGCCAGGCTATCATTTCGCACTACGAAAACATCGACATACTCTAAACCACTCTCGGTGAGTGAGCGTTTAATATCGAAAAGTTGGTCTTCGATAAGCGTTCGATCCAGAACAGCCGTGTAATAACCGATAAGTTCCTTATTGCAGTCGATTAAAGGTCTTGAGAAAAAGTAGGTTTCATTGTCGAAAATCAGACCAAGACGAGACACCACTTCTGTTGAGGCGAGGTTGACGACTTGTTTGGGAAGATTTCGTTTCTCTCGCAATCTGCTCAGTTGATTGCTTAGGTCTCGATTCGCTTGAGAGTTAGCTTCACCATGTTCTTGCAGTTCGTTGAGTTTCTTCAAAGTACTTTGTTCTAGCGCGATATTCCTTGGGTAATTAACTTGCCACTCTTCAAAGGCTCCATTGAGCAACTCAATGGTTTCCGCAGGTAATACTCGAGCATTTCTAAGATCTTGCCTCAAGATGTAACGATTACTCTTATTGGAAGAAAGATGAAAGTTTTGCACCCTTCCTGATAGGTCTGAAATCATCAGCGCCGAAAAACCGCGACTAAAGCTAAGCGCATTGGAAGAGACCTCTGCCCAAGATATTGATGGTTCTTGGCAAAGTGACATTGCTGAACTTAGGCGATCAAACTCGGTGAACCTACCCTCAATATAGTGGCTGATCTCATTGGCACCCAACAGCGCGGAAAGCTGACTAGAGCGGAATATATGATCGATGGTTAACGCTTCTCGCGATTGATAATACGCGTAACCAAAACCGAGTATGCTCGCCGCCAGCGGGAGAAGAATGAAAAAGACTTTGGTCCGCAGTTTATTCATTAGCACTGTTACTTCGCTGATCGCCGGGTCGGATGGTGCCAAGGTTTTTAATCACGGATAGAGAGCTATCACGAAACTGCGCCAGATACATAGGGAGATCGACGTGGTGGTCTTCTCTCACTCTAAGCTCCGAATCACCAAGGTACAGGGTGGTATTAGGCAAAGCATCGATCAGCTTTTCTTTGTCGACTTCTCCTACCTCTTCGAGTGAGGCAGCAATCAGATAGATAAGATCGTAATGCGCTTTACTGGAATAGGTCACCACCGACTCTTGGCCAAAGCGTTTTTGATAGTTGGTAACAAAAGATTGAGCGGCGGTTGCCTCTAAGCTACTGAAAAAGTGCAATGCGGTGAGCACGCCGTCGAGCGCAGAGGAGGGAAGGTTAGTTAGGTAGGTTTCGTCTGCAGCAAAAGCGACGACCTGTATCTCGCGTTCAAAATCGAATGATGCCATTTGATTTAGGAAGTTGAAGCCGTCTTGACCGGGCAAAATCAGCATGAGGTTGTTTGCTTGTGATTGCTTAATTCGCTCAAAAACTGGCGTGTAGTCTCCGACACCAAAGGCCGTGAACTCGGTATTTGATACTTTGCCGTTGTGCTTTTCTACCGACTCAACAATGCGTTCTGACATACGGTGCGGCCATATGTAGTCGTAGCCGAAAATGTAAAAGTTGTCGCCGACATTGTTAACTAGGTAAGGAACAATTGGCTCAATGTAGTGTTCAGGAATGGTACTGTAGCAAATGAGGTAACGGCTAAAATGGCGTCCTTCATAATCAATCCCGTAAAAAAGAGGGGTTTGGAACTCCTCTGCGACTTCTGTCATGGCGTAGCGTGAAGCACTACTAACTGGGCCGAGTAGTGAGAATACTTGGTACTGTTGAATCAGCTCTCGGCTGAGCTTAACGCTTTTCGCTGGGTTGGTTTGGTTGTCGCGGACAATCAGCTCAAGTGGACGTCCTAAAACGCCCCCATTGGCATTGATTTCATCAACCGCAAGTTGCGCACCCTTTAAGGCTTGTTCACCATAGATTGCAAAGGTGCCAGTCAGCGGCAGTACAGCCCCGAGTTTGATGCTGCTTTTCTCAGGAGAGCAGCTGGTGTTGAGCAGTGCAAGCAGAGATAAAAGAAAGCTTTGAATCTTCATAATATTGGTTATTTCTTATAGTTTTTAACGCCATAGTTATAGTCTAGGCTAAGACATCGAGAAGGTAATAGATGGAGAGAGAAAACGGGTGTAACCCCTTTAGTTTGTTTGAGCCAACACTCTGTCTTCTCTCGCCTCTAACATTGCTGAGACTTAGCCGCGCACATACAAAGTGATCGATCTAGTGGCAAAAGAACGTTGGCTTATTGTTGGTTACCTGCCTGATGCCAGTCGACTAATTGGCGGGGTCATAAGTGTCGATAAAATCGAGTATTTCAATTTTGGTGAGTGTATGTAAGCTCGACACTTGAATTACGATCTCTGCCATTAAGTCATCTTCACAATAGAAATAGGCAACAGGTGCATTAAGCACTTCAGAAATACGCTTTATGGTGGCGTAATCTGGAGCATGTTTTCCTGTTTCGTATTGACTGATTCGTGCACTTGCGCCTGCCGGCTCCATCCCTAGTTTATTTCCCAGCTCTTCCTGGGTTATTCCTTGTTGTTTTCTAATAGATCTTAGCCGTCTAGGTAATGGGCTAGTCATTCAGTTGGCACCTCCATATTAGTAGCATGTTTATATTAACCTTATAGCATTAGATAAATTACTAAGGAATTTTTAGATCTGATGTCTTTGGTGGATTATTTTGATTGTAAAGGAGCGGGGTAACTATAAGTAATAGATCTAGCTTAGATTTAATTATATAGCCAAACTTTTTACTGTTAGTTTTATCATGTTGAGATCAAAGTATTTGAAAATTAATGCTTTAGTACTAGGTTAATTCTACAAATGACGTCGACAATAGACATTGTCAATATTGGAATGGTTATTTCGTTTAGATATATAAAACTGATCTTCGCGGATTTTTAAATATAAATTGTTTTTTGTTGGCGATTACGAGTTGGGTGAAAGTGGTTGGTGGTTAAATATTGATCAAATAGTTTGACTTATTTTATTCTACAAACTTTTAATTTGATCCTCACAAAGCGTGATAATACTTCCAGTAAACTTCCGGCGTTCTGGAATTCGTTGGCTGATCGATATATGTCGAATTAAGCTGAGGACTCGGTAGATCTCTATTTCTCTCTCTGCGTCACTGTGTCCGCAAAGGAGAAGATAGCGTGTTACAAACTGGTTGATATTGTGTTGGGCAAAGAGAGGATCGTCATACACGCGCAGGCATTGTTCTTGTATATGGGCGATGAAGTTTCCTAGATCTAGGTATGGAGAACCCAGACACATTAGGTCGAAATCAAGCAAGTGCAGTTTGTGTCCATCCCACAGCACTTGGTCATGGTAGAAATCTCGATGAATAGGTTTCAACTCGGATGCTAAAAGCTGTTCACTCAGGGTGATGCTTTGCTGGAACAGTGCACGCAGTCGATTTTCTAGGCTAGGTTGCTGCTCTGCTACTTTGTGCAAACCGTCATGTAAGATCGTTAACTCTTTACCTGTCGTGTGTTCTTTTTTAAGAGGTAACTCGGTATTGTGAAGTTTGTATAGCGCAAGCGCCAATTGGTGAGCAAGTGCTGGTTCGACGTTTTCACAAAATGGTTTAAACACGTTGTCCCCCGCGACTTTCTTTTGAAACCACATGTTCAGTTCTCGCATCGTAAATAGTGGCTCGGGGACATGAATATTATCTGCGGCTTTGTTTCCGAACTCTCCTTGGAACAGAGTGGATTGAGTTTTCCAGCTGTGTTTGTCTAATCCTTTGGCTCGAATTTTCCCGATAATCACCTCCGGACTGCCATCGGCGGTCGAGTATTCGACGATGGCTCGTTTATCGTCTTTGAATCTCACCAAGGTTGCGTGTTCAATTGATAAGGGCGTTGTCGTTTGAGCCTTGATTTGCTGCTCTACAATGCGTGCGTCCAGACAGCGCGCCACCAAATGGCGGAACGAGTCTTGGGTATCTAGAGATTGCGTTAAGTAAGCAAAGGTCGCCGTGAGTAATCGTTGGCAAGCGAACTGCCAATCAGCGAGCCCAAATCTTAGCGGATGATAGATAAGTTGGAATACGCCAATTGCAACAAACAGGTCGATTTGACGTCGATCTGCGTTTCGTTTTTGCAAATACCCATCAAGAAAGATATGTGCGATTTTGGCGTAATTGTTTTTTGAGATTAAACCTATCTCCGACTTATAACGTAAATGAGAGAGAAAGTTACCCAAGTCGAATGCACTAAACCAAGTTGTGAGATTATCAAAGTCGATAAACTCGACTCGTTCTGATGTGACGAGCACCTGATCGGCGTAAAAATCGCCGTGAATAAAACACTTCTCGTCTTCAATTGATGTGACTTGTTGAGCGAGTTGATCGGCGAGCCATAAGGTGAGTGAACTCTGTTGCGGAAGTATTTGGGTTATAGACTGGGCATGGTTTTGAATCAGGCTGGCAAAGTGGCGGGTATCCACAGCCCGTATTTTTTTCGATACCGTTCGATGATGAAATTCCGCTAGGCGCGCTCCACACAGATAATAATGTTTAAGCTGGTCTGTGGTCATGGGATCTTCTTGATTGAGCGGCGAGCCTTCAACCCATTCATAAATGAGCATGCAGTGTTTGTCGCTTTTACCTACGATGTTGCCAAACGGACTGTTTTGACGCTTTAAATAACTCACACTTAGCGTTTTGTATCGCTCAGGAGTATAGAGTTTGACCACCAAAGGCGTTCCATCCTGCAAGGTCAATTTGGCGACAAAGCGTCTTTCTGGCTTGTACTGTAATGGCGTGAGCAGCGTATTGTCTGCATCGGTAGAGTTGAAAAAAGCGCGTTGCAGTAAATCACGACGCCTTGTGATATCGACAAGTCGCTCTAGCGCGGGTAAGCGTGTGTCATAGGGATATCGATTGAAGACAAGGTTACCCGTTTCGATGACATGGCTATGCGTTTCGGCAAAAAGGCTGCCAGATTGGTTTTTTTGCTGCGCTTTATCGACCTTAACTTTGTCGGAATACGCTTTTAGATAAAATAGAAAGTGTCTTTCATTGTGTTTTATCTGGTAGAGGCATAGGCAACTGCTGCTTGGTTTGTATCTGAGGTATTCGCGTCGGAGCTCGGTCACGTTCGACCAGCCGAGCACCTCTTTGACTAGGGCGAACACTTGTTCTTCAGCAAAAAGAGTATCGATGTCTGGAATTTGGTTGTCTTTTGGTGATAGCTGCAAAGGCACCGTTAACTGTCTTCCAATCAGTAGGGTATGGAAAATAGGTGTGTTGGCTTAACCATCTCACATGGTAAATACATACATTTCTCCTTAATCTCGGTTTCTTTACTTAATGCCTCCGTGTTTGAACTCATCGGCGTAGGCTTTGTCTTCTCGCATGATATGTTGAACCAACCAGTTTTTAAGAAACTGCATTAACTCATCGCCAACTTCTTCTCCTTTCTCAACTCGACGTTGGAACTCAAGCACTTCTTTGACCAACTTTTTGTGCTTCTCCTTATGCTGCTGGTTTTGGCTGTATTCAACTTGATCGAATAGGGTTTCTTCATAGGTGAAATGATTGGCGGTGTAGTCAATAAGCCCTTGAACAACGCGTTTGATCGAGGCCAAACCGTAGTTGTTATGGAGGAGGTGATGGAGTTCATTGACCAAATGTAGCAGTGTTTGATGCTGACGATTGATCTCTTCGATGCCGATATCCAGATTGTCGCTCCAGTCCATCAACCGATCCCGACGCCCATCTTCTTGCTCAACCTGATGAGGATTAATGGCAAAGCGGTGTAGCAGCGAATCAATTTCGCCTGACAGGTTTCGCACTGTGATACTGGCGATCAAGGTTTCTTGAGTTGATTTGACGTTGTTTTCCGATTCAGACGCTATCAGATCCAGGCACTGGCTGAGTTCATTGGTTTGCGCTGTCTGCTGCTCGGAAGAGGCGGCAATTTGTTTGCCTAGGGATTGGATTTCCTCAATCTGTTCATTCAGAGCTTTGAAGGTATTTTCTGCGGTTGAGGCAATTTCGAGTGAATGAAGCATGCTGGACTTGTTCTCTTGCATGGTTTGCATGACATCATTGGTTTTGTTTTGCAGATTGGTGATCTTCGTGCGTATCTCTTCTGTTGCTTCTTGGGTGCGCATTGCGAGATTACGAACCTCGTCGGCCACGACTGCAAATCCTCGTCCTTGTTCTCCCGCCCGAGCACTCTCTATCGCGGCATTAAGGGCGAGAAGGTTGGTTTGTTCGGCGATGCCGCTGATGGTCTCCATGACTTGACTGATTTGCGCTGTTTCTGCCATCAAGGATTCAAAATGTGTGTTCGAGTTGTCGATGTGTTGATTGGCACTGTCCAAGGCGTTTTCGAGATCTATCATGTCGCGCGTGCCTTGATCCGCTTGGCGTTTTGCTTGGTTGGCGACCGTTGCGGTCGTCTCGCAGTGATCGGACACTTGATGGGTGATGTCGGACAGTTCACGAATGATGATTTCCGCTTTATCGACGTCTTGTTTTTGTCCAATCGCGCCTGATTTGGACGCCTGAGAGTCCTTTTGCACAGTGTCCGCCACGTCTAGTAGGTGCTTAGTCGATTTGCCTAGGGCATGGATTGTCCGCGAAATATCAGAACCGATTCGATTGATGGTGTGGTAAATCGGTGGAGTCACGCCCGGCTGGTGGGCAATTCTTTGGGTTAAGTCCCCTTCGGAAAGGTGCGTCGCGGCGGCTTTCACTTGAAGCAGAATCTGGGTAATTGAGCTTAAGATAATGGCCAAGCAGAGACAGTAAATAAGAACAAGAAGGAGCGCCAACCACGCGCTGGTGGCCGCGAGATATAGCGTCACAGGTAATGCCAGTACGAGACAGAAAACAACGATTTGCAGCGCCGATAAATGGGTGAGTTTGTCGATCAAGCGGTGGTACATGTTTACCTCTCTATCGGTTAGATAGCGTTCATAGACAAGTCCGTAGACAGTTGATAACACTGCTCTAGATGAGCCTCTAAGCAATGATAGACATCTTTATCGAGCTCATTGCGCTTAACCATCGGGTACATGATTTCGACGATCTCTTCTTTTGATAGTCGGCTACGGTAGGGGCGGTCTTGTGACAGTGCCTGAAACACATCCACGATCGCGATAATACGTGAGGGGAGGTCAAGCTCGTCTCCTTGCTTATTGTTGGGGTAACCGCTGCCATCAATGCGCTCATGGTGGTTGGTCGCCCACTCACCAATTTTTGAACCGGGGAACACCATTTTTAGAGCGATTTCTGTGTCTATGGTGTGCCTGCGGATGCGAGTGTACTCTTCCTTGGTTAAGCTCCCTTGCTTATGAAGGATTTCGTCTGGCGTTCGCAATTTTCCAATATCGTGAACAAGGCCGGCAACGTACAACTGTTCGGTCGTTTTGGCAGGCAGCTTCAACCTTGTGGCGAGAAACTTACACAGTTCAGCCACTTTGATTGAATGCTGGTAGGTGAAGGGGCTTTTGGCGTCCACAATACCAGCGATAAAAGTGCCGAGCTCGACAAGGTTGTCAATGGTTAAATCTTGCTGGAGCCAATCAAGATGAGTGAAACTCAAAGGAATGGCTTCAATGTTTTCTGGCTCCATTGAAAACCAAAAACCATCTCTGTTGGTCAGTTCAGACATGGCTTCAATGTAATCCGGACGAAAAAGCGTTCCTTTATATTGGCGCAGTTGTTCGGCGATACTGCGTTTTTTGAGAGTGATGAGATCGCTATGCTCGTTGTCTAGATGTCGGGCGCGTAGTACGTCGAGTCGGTCGGCAATAAAGATAAGTGCCGCAATGTCTTTTTCGAAAGGCGATAAGTGAATGCCTTCCAAGATATCCCAAGCCGTATGGTGGTGGCGGACAATATTCGCAAACTGAGCAAGGATGTTGCATTTTCTCAGTGCATGGTAGCCGTGAATGCAGTGGATGCTGGGATCGTCAGGTTTGAATTTGCTCACCAGCTTGGTGTGCTCTTCCGTTTGAGAGACGCCACAGTCGTGAATCAGACCCGCTAAAAAGCAAAACTCTTGCTTTTTAACGTCCCAGTTAAGAAGTTTAGCGCATTCATAGCTGATGTACCCAACTCGATGATTGTGGTGAATGTCATCAACGCCCACATAATCGAGCGCCCGCGCCACCCAGATGAGAGCGTGTTTTAAGTCTACTGAAAAGCTCTCATTGTTGATATTTCCAATGGCTTCCATATTCGCCTTCCTGACTATTTTTGTATTCTTACTTTAGTTTAGGAAACTCTCAATGATACGGCGGTAATTTTTAACCAACTGGCTCAGCGTACTCTCAAGTTTTCAACAGCTTGGCGAAAATGTAGGGTACGTCGAAAGTGCGATCACTGATCTAGGCGTAATGGTATACCTAAAGTAAACTTGAGGAATAAATGGATTTGTTAAGGAGTTCGGATATGGATATGAGTGTTGGCGAGGTGGCGAAACGGGCGGGAGTTAAGGTCTCTACGTTGCATTTTTACGAGCAGAAAGGGTTAATCAGTAGTTGGCGGAACCAAGGTAACCAACGAAGATATCACCGCAGTGTTCTTCGCCGTGTCGCGGTGATCAAAGCGGCTCAAGAGGTTGGGCTGACTTTAGAAGAAATTGCTCAATCATTAGCTTATCTACCCAAGCATCAAGCCCCAAGCAAAGAGCAATGGGAAGAGATGGCGTCTGAGTGGAAGGCGATGTTAGAACACCGAATTCTTCAGTTGAAAGCCCTGCAAGACGATCTCGGTAGTTGTATTGGTTGCGGCTGTTTATCGATGAAATCTTGTGCGATATACAATCCACAAGACATTCGCGCAGAAGCGTATCAAGGAAAAACCATGCTGACTAACCCAGAAGAGTGGTCATAGCGAGAGTGCAAACGTCAGCAGTATCGGCAAGGTTAAAATACTGAAAAAGTTGCCAAACAAGACCATAGAGGCCACATTGACAGGCTCGATACTAAAACGCTCAGCAAACAGATAGTTCATCACCGCAGGTGGGAGCATGGAAAAAAGCACCATCATCTGCAACTCCAACTTTGGCAGCGGGACAAACGTATAGATGGTGGCAAACGCAATGCCACCTGTAATCAGCGATTGTAAGGTACAGAGCAAGCCGACCTTTAAGCCACTTAATCTCATGTTGCACATTTGCGCGCCGAGTGAAAGCAACATGACAGGAACCGCTGCCTGTCCGAGCAGAGCTGTTGCCTCATAGAGGGGAGCCCACACACCCATCCCCAGCAAGTTGATCGTGAGCGCCAATGCCGCGGCGAGAAAAATAGGCATTCTTATGATTTGCTTAAATGGGTTGCCTTCGCTTAGTAAGGCGAGCCCAAGGCTAATATGGATACATGCTGATACAACAAACAGCAAAACCGCAGGGGCAAGTGCCGTATCACCAAACGTATAAGTAAATAGAGGGATCGCTAGATTGCCGCTGTTTCTGAACATATGCGGCGGTGCCCATGCTTTAAAGTTCAGTCCTGACACTCGGCACCAAAACAACATAATAACTCCGGGTAACAGTACCGCGATGAGTGATGCCGAAAGTAGAGGAAGCTGCTGGGTATCTAGTGGCATCGACACGAGGGATGAAAACACTAATGCCGGCGTGAAGGTATCCATGTTGATTCGATTAATGGGGCGAAAGTCAGGTTTAAGCCAACGGCCGACGGAAAAGCCCACTGCAATCAAAGCAAACACGGGGAATAGGATACCAACAACTTGTTGCAGCATAGGGGTTAAGCTCCGCTTGTACGCGACATCAGCGTATCTCTTTTTGTAATTGGGTGACTAGTTTTCTCGGTATTTGTGCAGCAAATAGATCGGGATATGGCAATAATCATTAGGGAAACGAGATAGCCTATCTTGGTGTTCATCGTCACTTTTGACGTAGTTTGTCAGTGGTTTTATCTCTACCACAATACGATCGCTGTCTTCTCGCTGCACAATATGGCGCTTCGCCGCCGACAAATGTGCGGGATCGTCACTGTAAATGCCAGTACGATATTTTTCTCCGACGTCGTTGCCTTGTTGATTGAGACTGTATGGATCGATGATCTCAAATAAATAGTCAACCAGCTCGACAACACTCACTTGGGTGGGATCGAATTCAACCCGAACACATTCAGCGTATCCGTCATAGGGGCCATTAGTTGTTGAGCTTGTCCCGTTCGCTCTTCCTGCTTGGGTCGATATTACGCCCGGTAGATGCCTTAAAAATTCTTGAACACCCCAAAGGCAGCCACCTGCGAGATAGATTGTTTGCATTGTGTTTTTATCATTATTAAACAGTGAATCAATTAGAGCAAAATCTTGATAATAGGCAAGTCTGTAACGGTTATTTGTTTGTTGATGTCGATAAATTCTTCGGGTGATGTGTGATCGTTTTAACACTTTTTAAAGATGCAGAAAATAAATGAGTGATATGCGCATATCAAAAAACAAAAACAGAGGGCTTAGCGTGCGTATTTGGTGCCTTAAATTGGCGATTTGAGCGATTTTTATTGCTATGTTTTTCATGCACTTATGAAGCTGGCTTAAACGGTGAGGAAGATGCTAGGTTGTCGACTCTTAAACGGAGGGAATATGATCCAACACAAACAGACATACATAAACCAAGACTTTTCAAAACAAGAGCTTCACTCAGCCGTATTTGAAGCGTGTAAGTTTTACAACTGCAGTTTTGAGTATGCCGACTTAAGAGAGGCTCAATTTGTTGACTGCCGCTTTATTGAGTCAGGTGCGATTGAAGGGTGTAGCTTTAACCATGCCAATCTAAGGGATGCCAGTTTTAAAGGATGTCAGTTGGCGATGAGCCAATTTGTCTCAGCGGAATGTTTTGGTATCGAAATGCGAGACTGCGATTTGAAAGGTGCCAACTTTGTTAGAGCGAATTTCACCAACCGAATCAGTCATAAAGCCTATTTTTGCTCAGCATACATAACACGATGCAATCTCTCATACACAAACTTTGAGCGCGCAGTGTTGGAAAAGTGCGAACTATTTGAGAATCGTTGGAATGGCGCGCACCTATTTGGTGTTAACTTCAAAGGCGCCGATCTGTCTAGTGGTGAGTTCAGCTCTGAGCAGTGGGAAAGCGCCAACTTTGAAGAGTGTAACCTAGCCCACGTTGACCTTGAAGGCGTCGATGTCCGGAGAGTGTCGTTATTCGGCGCGAAGATCTGCGATTGGCAGCAAGAGCAACTGCTGTCCCAACTTGGGATTATTCTTCTTTGACGAGTCAAAATTACCTGTATCAAATTCTATAACCATGTCGTTAATTTCCAACCTTTTGTGACGGAATACACGTTTAAAGCAATTGTGTAGCAAGATTTCTTCATTACGATGTGATTTTTGATGTGCAACTCAAATCATAGGCTAATGTAATAAAAGTTTCGGTTGCATAAAAAATAAGTATGGAGAACATGCTGCTTTTACAACGCAAGAGCTTTTGGCTAGGTTCAGTGTGTCTATTTTTAATAGGAGCGACAGGGTACTTTCTTCTTTCAAAGCAGAAAGGAGAAATGTCGACGGTTCGGGTTGGAGTCTCCTTGACTCCGACAGCGTCTCCTTTTCTTATTGCTGAAAGGCTCAAACTGTTCGAAAAACATTCTCTCGACGTTAGCCTCTTTCCTTGCGTTTCTGGCAGTGCGTGCACACAGCTGATGCTAGACCACAACGTAGATTATGCCACCGCCTCAGAATCGGTAGTGATGTTTCAAAGTCACGAGCACAATGAACTTGCTTTGTTGGTGTCGTTTGTTGAGTCAGACAATGATCTCAAGTTGCTCACTTTGGGGCCAAACAACATCCGTAATGTTGCTCAACTTAAAGGTAAGCGAGTCGGCCTTATAAAGGGAACCGCAAGCGAGTTTTACTTTGATTCCATTCTGCTGGCTAATGATCTAAAAGGGTTGGATGTGGAGAAAGTCTACTTAGACGCCAATGATCTCGTTCCTGCTTTGCTTTCTTACCGAGTTGAAGCGATTTCTGCTTGGGAGCCAATGGGGTATCAAGCCAACCTTCACTCTGCTGCTGAAGTCATTAATCTAGGTACTCGCGGGGTGTATCAAATCTCGTTCAATCTTCTTTCTACTACGCCTTACCTTGAGTTTGTTGGAGACGAACCAACTCGGTTACTTAGCGCACTAAATGAGGCGATTCAATGGATAAATATCAATCCAGAGCAAGCACGTATTTTAGTCGCGGAGCGGCTTAACATTCCGGTTAATCAAGTGGAATGGTCTTGGCAAGATTACGTGTTTCGGCTCTCGTTGGGTAATTCGTTATTGTCTAACTTACAGTTTCAAGCCCGCTGGGCGGACGAAGCGGGACTTGTCGCGGGTCCGAACCCAGATTTTCGTGACGTTTTCTATTCTCGTCCTTACCAACAGGCTACTTTGCAGAGATATTAGCGATGATCAGTTCACTGTTTAAAAAACTGTTTCTGCTGTCGACAACCACCATGTTGTTGACGCTGCTGATTGTGGCGTCGTTTGCCAAGATTAACAGCGAACAAAATCAGACCAAATCTGAGCTTGATACCATCATTGACCTTCAACTAAGAGTTGACCTACTTCGCAGCCAGTTATGGGTATTTCTGCAGTTTGGCGATCAATCCAGTCTTAAGCAGGTAGAGTATGCCCAAGCTGAGCTTGCCACGCAGCTCACAGCTTATGGCGAACAGGGCGCTCGATTCGACAATTTGCAAAGGATGAACCAAAGCTTACAAGCCTTATTGACCCAAGAGAAGCAACTCTATGACCGAGACGTGGCAAGCGAGGAGGGGATCAATGCGTTTGGTTTACTTCATTCGCGCTACAACATGATTGTACAGAACATGACCGAAGAGTTGGCGCATGTTCACCAAGTGGTGGTCGACCGAAGCGCGAGCAACCTTTCTAATGTCATGAAATCCGCCGCGGCATGGTTGATAGTTTGTTCATTGCTGGTCAGTTTTATTGCCTGGCTCATTTTGCTGCGTTTCAAATCCGATGCCGAGTCGGTCAAAGAAGCCATTGTTGCGTTGGCCAAAGGCAATCTCGAAGCAAAAGTGGACACCGCTTCCATGGACTCTGAATTTAAAGGAATCGCGTTTTTCTTTAACCAAATGACTATCTCGCTGCGTGAATCAACGGTGACCAAACATGAGTTAGAAGAAGAGGTGAAACGCCAAACCATGCAGCTGGAGAAAAAGCACGAGCAATTGATTTTCCTTTCAGAGCATGATCCGCTAACGGGGTTATACAATCGCCGCGCATTCGATAAATCGCTCGAAAATGCGATCGTGAAAGCCAATCGAACCAAGTGCAAATTGGCGATTCTATTTATTGATCTTGATGACTTTAAGGTGGTCAACGACACATACGGGCATGATGCGGGAGACGCCATTTTAGTCAACGTGGCAAACAGATTGAGCAACGCGATTCGTCAGTCAGATTTTGTGGGGCGACTAGGGGGCGATGAGTTTGTGATTTGTCTCGATTTGCTGAACAATTTTGACATTCTACCGCAAAAGGTCGAGCAAATTATGCAAGCCATCTGTGAGCCGATTGGTTTCAATGGGCGAGAGCTGTCGATCAGCGCCAGTATTGGCGTGAGCCACTTCCCCGACAGTACGAGAAACAAAGAAGTACTGCTTAGCATGGCAGACGAAGCCATGTATCGTTCCAAGCACGTAAAAGGACCTTGCTGTTACGATGGCGAAACCATGCAGTGTCAATCTTCCACAAGTGATGTTGTGGAGCTCGCTCAGGTTAGAAAACACCCCAGTTGATTCAACCGCTAAGTATCCTGACAGCCTAGGTGTAAATAAAATTTAACATCTTTTATAAATGCTTTATGGCCTTAGTCACTCGACTTTAGTTCCAATAATAGACATCTTATCCCTGTTTTGGCTTATGTCTGCTTTTTAAGCCAGTTATACAGGGATAGTACATTATGGATAATGAACACAGCTTACGAGAAAATTTACTTGCACTCACTTTAGGCAGTGCATTGGTGTCACTTGGAGTCATCTTTTTTAGCCAAGTAGGGCTGCTTACTGGTGGAACCGCAGGTTTAGCAATATTTTTGACGAAAGTGACCGACTTTAGCTTTGGGCAAGTTTTCTTTGCCTTGAACCTACCTTTCTATATATTGTCCGTGATGCGGATGGGATGGCGATTTACGATTAACACCTTTATTGCGGTTTCCATCGTTTCTTTGGCCGTGGACCATTTGCACAACGTGATTGAAATTGCGCGAATCGACCCCTTGTACGCAGCCTTGATTGGTGGCGGTCTAATCGGCGTTGGTATGTTAGTCATCTTCCGCCACAAAATGAGCTTAGGTGGATTTAACATCCTTGCGCTTTTCCTCCAAGAGCGTTTCGGCATTCGCGCTGGCAAGGTTCAAATGGCGCTAGACTGTTCGATTGTAGTGATGTCGCTGTTCATTGTTGATGTGTCCCTGATTGCGCTGTCTATACTAGGTGCTGTTGCCACCAACCTCATCTTAGCGATGAATCACAAGCCTGGCCGATATCAGCCTCAACCGAGCAACGCCTAAAGAATAATTAACGGCTTAGCATGATGCTAAGCCGTTTTGTTAATGAGCGCGTCCAAAGAGTGAATCTGTGAAATTGCGCCTGACACCTTCCTGTTTTCTCGGTTTAGATAGATGGCTTGGCACCCCGCGGCTAATGCGGGAACAATATCTTTCTCGAGCGTATCACCGACCATGACAAGCTGATTGCAGCGCACATTAAGTTTTTCAGCAATGCGTGAGTAATAAGCAGAATCATTTTTATCAATCCCTAGATTGGCTTTGCAGAAATAACCACTGATGTACTGATCCAGCTCTACGCGTTGAAATGCCTGCTGTATTTCTGATTCGTTTGAGTCTTGAGCGTTGGTGGCAACATAGATGGCGTGGGAAGCGCAAAGGTGCTTCAGCGTTTCTTTTGCCCCCGGCATTGCTAAGATGGTTGGCCAATGTAACATCTTGCCGTGTTGGGTTGGGTCATCGAACATCAAGGTGTTGCCCCAATCAAATAGGTAGATTACATCCAAGTTTTTCATTGTGATTCCTTTGCCGTACTTAAGCGTTAAGTATATGAATACAAAATCTTATCCTAACGACAAAATACCCGATTAGTACATGAGGCGCAGTTCATATTAAATACGCACCTAGATTTTCATCGTCTTTCTTTAAGGTGTTTAATATGTTTTCTATTGATGATGTAGTAGTGGCTACACAAGGTATCGATCTAGGCCAAATGGTCGTTGTTGGTATTAGCAGTGGCGGCGCGTACATTCGCGTTAGCGTTGACGGCATGACTCTGACTTACCCAGTGAAAAGCCTAAAAAAAGCTTAATCGATTCCTAAACTCTTTGGAAATCCAAGCATTCTAGAAGGAGCCTCTTACAGGCTCCTTTTTCATTTCTGCTGTTTATACTCTTCATTCTCTTCTTTCTTGCTGATCTCTCACCAATATGCCGAACTTGATACTGGTGAAAAATACCTAAACTGCTTTATATTCGCCATGTCTATAGTTTAAATGAGATATTTCATACTATAAGTGGTTGATTATTATAAATTCATCTAGTGGCATGTACTTTGCTGTATAGCTGGAAGTTCTGAGCGGCTAAATCAATATTAATGAGTTCTATAAATACTCTCATTCTTATGGATAGTTTTGATTCTATTGATGTCGAAGCATGAGTCTGAACGTATAAAAATTATAATTCTCATTCTTAGCGCACGCTCAGCGTCAGAGAATGCTATGCACCATACCTAGATAAGGAATAGTCATGATATCTAAGTCGTTACGTTGGTTACTGCCATGTGTCATTTTAGCCGGGGCATACGGAGGCTACAGTGCGATTGCGTCAACCGAACCAGAGCCTGATTCGGATAAACCAAACAAGAGCTTGCCAGTTGTTACCGTTTCACCGATTCGCTCAAGCAACTATAACGTTGTTATCTCGAGCCACGGAGAGCTACAACCTGTTGAGGTAACCCAACTTTCTGCACAGGTTTCCGGTGAAGTGATCAGTTGGCACCGTAACTTTGTTGTCGGTGGCGTCGTCAAACGTGGAGAAGTGTTGTTTGAGATAGAAAGCGACAACTACCAAGCGGCGGTTCTTCAAGCTCAAGCGCAATTGGCGAGTGCTCAGGCAATGCTGATCGAAGAGAAAGCGAAGGCAGAAGTCGCTAAGCGCCAAGCCAAAAATCTTCCTCAAAAGCAGGTCACAGATCTCTACCTACGCAAACCTCAGGTGTTGAGTGCGACCGCACAAGTTAAATCAGCACAAGCGGCATTGAAACGCGCCAAGCGAGACCTAGACAACTGTAAAGTGGTCGCCCCTTACGACGCCTTGGTCGTTGCTCGAGATATTGGTGTCGGTCAGTTCATTACCGCAGGGGCGCATGTCGCGACACTTAATAACGTTGAAGCGGGAGAGATCCACATTCCGATTGCTGGATTTGATAGCGCGTTCTTACCTGAAACCTATGCCGGTCTCCCAGCGAAAGTGTTGTTGCGAGGATTAAACACGGTTGAACGTGAAGGCGCGATTGAGCGCGATCTTGGCGTGGTAGACACGAGTACCCGAATGATTAACGTCGTCGTAAGAGTGGAAGACCCTTATGGGATCGCCTCAGACAAGACGCCAGTTAAATTCGGTTCTTATGTCGAGGTTCAGTTTGTTGGCAAAGAGCTGGAGCAAATCTATCGCTTGCCACAAGAGTTGGTCAACAATCAGCAGGTTTGGGTAGTCAATGAGAACAACGAACTAGAGCCAAGAACGGTCAACGTAGTGAGAGCAGAAAAAGAGTTTATGTTGATTGCGGGAGGTCTCTCAGATGAAGACCAAATCGTGCTGACCGTTCCGGAGTATCCGCAAAAAGGTCTGCTTGTTGATGTTAACGTGTCAGATGAAGCGATTATTTTCTAGGAGCGCCACATGGAAGAGACTAAGCAAAAGGGCTTAATTGCTTATTTCGCCAACAATTCGGTGGCGGCGAACTTATTGATGGTGTTCATTCTGATTGTAGGAACTGCGAGCTTTTTCTTCATTCAGAGGCAGATGTTCCCCAATATTGAAGTGAACTACATCAATGTAAGTGCGCAGTATCCAGGTGCGTCGCCGCAAGAAATCGAAGAGAGCATCTTAATCAAGGTCGAAGAGTCGCTTAAGGATGTTACGGGCATCAAGAAAGCGATCTCAACCGCGAGTCGTGGTTATGGCTCAATTGAACTTGAGATAGACGTGGATGAGGAGATCGAAGACGTTCTCGACAAAGTGAAGCAAAAAGTCGACTCTATCGCCAACTTCCCCGCAGGAATGGAGCCGGTACAGGTCTACCAATTCGAGTTTCGACAAGACGTGATTGAAATGGCGATTGTTGGTAATCGTTCGCTGCTTGAACTAAAACCAATTGCCAAGCAAATTGAAGATGAACTGCTGCAACTCAATAATGTCGCTTTGGTGGAGTTGGGCGCGCCTGAATATGAGATCGCAATCGAGATCGAACCACGCATCCTGCAAAAATACAGCTTAACGTTGAATGATGTCAGCAAGGCGATTCAACGTTATTCGGCTAACTATTCTGCGGGTGAAGTGCGCACGAACGCAGGGATGATCTCCGTGCGTATTGAAAATCAATACTACAGCGGCGAAGAGTTTCGCCAAATCCCCGTCAAAATAGGCGCCAATGGGGGCAAGGTTTTACTTCAAGATATTGCCACCATCAAAGATGGGTTTACCGAAGACGATCGATACTTTAAGTATTCCGGTGAAAATGCCATTTACCTCTCAGTGAAAGCGACCAAAGATCAAAATATGGTGGCAGTCGCAGAGTCGGTGAAGAGTTACATCGAAGAGAAAAACAAAGCGTTGCCATCGGATTTGACCATCAAAACCTTGGTCGACATGACGTACTACCTTAATGCGCGTCTCGATATGATGCTGAAGAATTTACTTCAAGGCGCGGTATTGGTCGCATTGATGTTGAGTATATTCTTACGCTTCAAACTGGCGATGTGGGTGATGGTTGGCTTACCGGTTTGTTTCTTGGGTGCGGTTATGTTGATGCCAGCGATTGGCGTGAGTATCAACATTGTGTCCCTGTTTGCCTTCATCATGGTGCTCGGTATCGTGGTTGATGACGCCATTGTCATCGGTGAGAGTGCATACACTGAAATCGAGAAAAACGGCGGCGGAGTCGACAATGTCGTTCGTGGCGTAAGACGTGTCGCAACCCCTGCGACATTCGGCGTGCTTACCACGATTGCGGTGTTTGCTCCCTTCATGATGTCCAAAGGGATTGAGCGTGCCTTCTTCTTCGGCATCGCCTCAATTGTGATCTTGTGTCTGTTATTCAGCCTGATCGAATCAAAACTGATTTTACCGTCTCACTTGGCGCACTCAAAGTTCAAGCCGATTAAGAAGGGGAGTTGGCGCGATCGATTCAATACTCGCTTCTTCAGCTTTGTTAATGGTCCGTACAAACGATTTGTCACGCTATGCACGCACTGGCGTTGGAGCGTGTTTAGTGGCTTTGTCGCTTTGTTGGTCATCAGTATTGCAATGGTGATGGCGAACTATGTGCGTATCGTGCCTTCGCCTAAAGTGCCTCATGATTTTCCCAGCATTAAGCTGGTAATGAATGACAATGTGTCGAGTGAGCAAACTATCTCAGCGTTAAAACAGATTGAGAGCACGGTGCTTTCAATTGATGACGTGATCGCCGAAGAAACCGGTCAGAAGATGATCAAGGATATCTTGACCTTCAATGAAGGGCGTAAACAAGGGAGCTTGGTGATTCCGTTAGTGGATGAGGAGCTAAGACCGTTTAACACCTTCGAGCTCGCCAGACGTTGGCGTGAGCAAATGCCTGCAATTGCCGGTCTAAAGACGCTGACGATATCGGACAATGTTAACGATGACGGCAAAGGGGATGAGTTTGGATTCTTGCTATTTGGCTCTGACATCGACACATTGAATGAAGCAGGGCGAGAGCTGATCGTAACGCTTAAGCAACAAGAAGGCTTGTTTGATATCTCCTCTTCTATTGATGCCGGAAGCCAAGAGGTATTGTTGTCTCTTGCGCCAGTGGCGTACGACTTAGGCTTGGATTTGTTTGATATCGCCAGTCAGGTTGGCGGAAGCTTCTACGGAGGTGAAGCGCAACGAGTTCTTCGTGATGGTGAAGAGATTAAAGTGATGGTTCGTTATCCTAAGCTGACTCGCGAAGCGTTCTCGTCATTGCGTTACGCCATCATTACAACTCCGGAAGGCAAAAAAGTCATGCTTGGGGATGTCGTCGAAATCACTCAGAAACCAGGGGTAAGTACCATTCGCCGCGAAGGAGGATTCCGAAGCGTCTATGTATACGGCTCAATTGATGAGGAACTGGTCGAACCCGGTGCGGTGGTGGAGAAAGTCAACGGGGAAATCATTCCTCAGATCCTTGCTAAATATCCGGGCGTGAAGAGTGAGCTTGGCGGCACCATTGAAGAGCAGCAAGCTCAACAAGATGAGCAGAAAATCTTCTTTGTCGCAGGCATGATTATTGTTTACATGCTGTTGGCCATTCCACTCAAGAGCTACACCCAGCCACTGATCATTATGTCGGTGATCCCATTTAGTCTCACTGGCGCAATATGGGGACACTACTGGTTTGGCCTTGACCTGAGCATGATGTCCACCTTTGGCTTGATTGCGGCGGCGGGGGTAGTGGTTAACGACTCGTTGGTGATGACCGATTATGTCAATAAGGTGAGAAGCGAAGGCGTGGCGATCAAGCAAGCTGTGATTGAAGCTGGATGTGCTCGCTTTAGAGCGATTACACTCACGTCCATTACCACTTTTGTTGGGGTATTGCCGATCATGTTTGAATCCAGCTTGCAGGCCAAGTTCGTGATTCCTATGGCGGTGGCACTGGGCTTTGCCGTTCTGTTTGCTACCTTGCTTACCCTGCTACTGGTGCCTTGTCTCTACTTGATGTTGGAAGACATTAAAAATGTTTTTCGTCGCATCAAACGGTTGTTCAGCCGTAAGCAACCAGCACTAACCAACTAATATCAAAGGCGGAGTTGTTCTCCGCCTTTCTTTTTTGAAATCGACTATTTCCCCGCTTCGACCATTTCGATAATCTTATGTGCTTTTTCAAAATGATCGAGTTTGTGGGTTTGAATCCACCAAGTAGCTGCTTCCATTAGCAACTCTGGGTCATCATTCTTGTTAGCAAAAAATGCATAGAATGAGACGCCGACATTATCGCCTTTCTGCGCGATTTTCTTGTTGCAGACTGCAATAACCTTTTCCCTAAGTGATGTTCGCATGAGGTTTCCTAGCTGGTGAGTGTGGTTAGAGATTAATGAGCTATGGCTAGAGGTCAACAGATAAACTGTCTAATTTTTTGAAAAACAAGAAAAAAGCGGCTTGATAGCCGCTTTTATACTATGAGTTATATCTCCTCATGCTTATGAACGAGGCCGAAGTCAGCCAAAATCGCATAGGCTGCTGGGATCATAAACAGGACGAGGAGTGTCGAGGCGAAGATACCAAAGACAATGGAAATCACCAGAGGCTGAATCACCTGAGCCTGTAAACTTGTCTCTGTTAGCAAAGGTAATAGCCCCGCCGCTGTTGTCATCGAGGTTAAAAATACCGCTCTAAACCGTTCTCTGCTGGCTTTAACCACAGAGTCATGAACGCTGTCCCCTTCATCAACGTGATGCCTTATATATTGCACCAATAATATGGAGTCGTTGACCACTATACCAGCCAGAGACACAAATCCCATCATGCTTGGCATACTCAGCGAGTGGCCAAGAAGGATATGCCCCCAGACCACGCCAATAAAGGCGAGAGGAATGGCCAGCATCACAACAAAAGGTTCAAGATAGCTGCGGAATTGATAGCTAAGAATGGCAAAAACGCCAAACAGTCCCAATGCAAAGCCTTTACCCATGGAAGCGCCCGTTTCCGCGGTGTCTTTTGCCTCACCTTCAAAGTCGAAACGTAAGCCGGGATACTTCTTCAGTAGCTTAGGGGCTTCTTCTTGCTGGAATTGGCGAATGATAGCGGTCGAGTTAGCTTTGGTATTGTCGGTATCGCCAAACACGCTGATGGTACGTAGGCCATCGATACGTTGAATACGCACATAGTTACGCTGAAAATCGAGCGTTGCAATCGAGGCCAGGGGAATTTGGCTACCATCTGGCATTATGATTGGGAAGTTTGCCAACTGTTGTAAGTCACCGGCTTGTACTTTATCCAAACGAACTTCGATGGAAATGTTCTCAACGCCAACTTGGATTTCGTCCGCGGTTTGGCCGAAGAAGGCGGCTCTGAGCTGGCTCGCGATGAGCTGACCATTGACACCATAGGTCTCTGCGCCCGGTCTTAATTTGACCAAGACTTCTTCTTTACCCATGCGCATATCGTCGAGTACGCCGTGAACGCCATCAAACTCGTTCAAATATTGCTGGATATCAATCGAGGCTGCTTTCAATGCTTCAAGATCGTCATGCTTGGCTCGAATCTCAATGGCGCGACCACCGGGGCCCATTGTGGGTTGCTTAAACACCAAAGAAATCGGCTGCGCTAGCTCTCCGACATCTGCTCGCCATGCGGAGATAAACTCGTCGATAAGGGTGTTTCTACTTTCCGCACCAAGTAGGTCGAGCCTAACCGTTGCGATGTGAGGTCCAGACTCATTGGCATCGGCATTGGCGTTGAACTGGCTAGTGATGTGCTCGACCAAAGGCGTGCCGTTTTCTTTATCTATAGTCCATTGTTTGCCGAGCTTCTCCGCCGATGCAACGATCTTTTCTACCACGTATTCGGTTTGTGAGAGCGAAGAACCCGGAGGCAAAATGATGCGCGCCTCTGCGATGTCGCCGTCGAGTTCTGGGAACGGCTGAAACTTGAGTATTCCGCCGACTATCGTTGCCACCGAAATCAGTAACAGGGTAATCACGCCACCAATAAAGGCGTAGCGATACTCGACCACTTTATCCACCGCGGACACCAGTTTGGTATTACGAAAATTCTCAAAGCCATCGAGCAGTTTCTTCTTGAATTTAGCGGGTGATTTTTCTCGCTTCTCTTTGTGAAGTGAATGAGAAAGGTGGTTTGGCAGAATCAAAAAGGCTTCCACAAGGCTGAGAGTGAGGACCAAAATGAGAACTTGAGGCACCGCCTTGAGCACCGCGCCCATTTCCCCTTGTAAAAAGAGTAAGCTGCCGAAGATGCACACCGTCGTTAAGAACGATGAAATAACGCCCGGGAGTACTTTTTTAACGCCTTTGATAACCGCATTGTCTATCTCTTCTCCTCTGTCTAGGTGGGCAGCGATCGATTCGGCAATCACAATGGCGTCATCCATCATGATACCAATCGCCATGAGCAACCCGACTAAAGACATGATGTTAATCGACAGCCCCAGCTGCGCCATTAGGAACAAGCCTCCTAAAAAGGCAACCGGCAATCCTGCTGCCACCCAAAAAGAGTAGCGTAGGCTAAAGAAAAGCCACATGGTCGCAAACACCAAGACAATACCCTGCCAGCCGTTGCTGACCATCATGGTGAGACGATCCCAAAGGACAGAGGATAGGTCATTGGTCAGTTCTAACGTGACACCATCGGGAGCGATGGCCTGTTGGTCGAGAACAAACTGGGAGACTCGCTCTTTGATTCGCAGCGCGTCATCTTCTTTATTTTTACTGATTTTCAGCAGGGCGGACGGATGACCATCAAACAGCACCTTTTGTTCATCAAGCTCAAAGCGGTCTGTAATGGTGGCAATGTCTTTGAGGCGAATGAGAGAGCCATTTGGGCCCGAACCAACAACAATGGTTTCTAGCGCTTCAGGTGTTATACGACGTTCATCAAATCGAATCAGAAAGTGCTTATCGGGCGTTTCAATATTACCGCTGGGTAATTTGACATTTTGACGGCCAATTTGCTCAGCAATATCACCGACGCTTAACCCGAGCTGACGAATTGCCTGAGTGTCGAGTTCGACTCGATATTGATGGTCAGAAAAGCCTGCTACATCGACCAAGGAGACATCGTAATCGAGCTTTAACGTTCGTTTAAGCTGCTCTGCGTACGCTTTGAGTTCTGGCCAAGTGGTGTCCGCGGTAATCGCCACATCAACAACAGGTTCGTTCCAATCTAACTCTTGAACAACGGGCGACTCAATTTCTTGAGGGAAGTCATTGATGGCGTTAATTTGCGTTTGGACATCGACGAGCATCCGGCTGATATCGGCTTTTTCATTGAGCTTCAGTATTAATCGAGCCGAGCCCTCGACCGCTTCACATTGGGTCTCTTCAATATTGGCTAGCCCATCAACGGCGTCTTCCATACGCACACAGATGCTCTCTTCCACTTCTAGCGGGGAGGCCCCCGGGTAGACGACTCCCGCCATTATGTAAGGAGGATCAAACTCGGGGAAGGTTTCGCGTTTGATATTGGGCAATGAGGTAATCCCAAGAAGCAGCAAAGTCAGCATCAGCAAGTTGGCTGCCGTTGGGTGTTTGGCAAAGAAGCGAATCATACATTTGGCTCCTCTGCGGTGGCTTCTTTCAGTTGCATTCCTTCAATTGCAGGAAGCAAATCGTTCAGAATTAACTTTTCGCCTTGTTCGAAATCACCATCAATGATTACTTGGTTATCGCGGCGATACAGCACTTCCACCGGGCGGATATCCAGTTGATTAAGATCATTCAATAGATAGACTTTGTTGCCATGCAGTGCGCGCTCAGGTATCACCCAGTTTGGGTTGGCTTGTCCTTCTATATAGGCACGCACAAACATGCCGTTAACCAGTGGTGGAGCAGAGGCTGGGTTGAGATCGCGGTAGTCTTGAGTGATCTCTAAAATCACGCCTGCAGTCGCCTGATTAGGGTCAACGGTTTCACTGATACGCGAGACTTTCGCAGGCCAAGTGGCGGTAACGTTGCCGCTATTTAGCTCAATACGCGCATTGATGAAGGAGGTATCAGGTTTGGGAATGCCCGACGTGTCACGTTCGAACTCGCCAAGGCTGGACGCGAGCGTATGCATGTCGTGAATGGACAATTGCGCCTCCACCTCCATGGTGTTGATGCCGTGGGCGACAATCATCGTTTGCTGTTGATTGACCACTTGGTCTTGTTCGATGTCTACTTCTGCAATACGCAGGTCGTAGGGCAAAGTGATGATGGTTTTTTCTAGCGAGCGCTGCGCCTCTTCAACTTTGGAACCGTTCACTTTCACCAAAGCTTGAGCCACTCTTTTCTCATCGGGCATGAGACCAATTTGATTTTCAATATCCAGCACGATCTTACGTTGTGACAACGCACTTTGGGTTTGCTGGTCAACATCGGATTGAGAAGTCAGCCCTTTTTTGCGCAGGTTTTGCTTACGCTCCAACTCTTTATTGGCAATCGCGAGGCGGTTTTTCTCAATTTTTAGCGTTTGCTTTAGGTTGGCTTCTTCTTGGCTTAGCTTAGCTAAAGAGGTTTGGGCAGATTTGAGATCAGCTTGAGCTTGAACCAGTTTGAGCTCGTAGTCGAGCGGGTCGATACGAATGACTTCAGTACCGGCTTGGAGTACTTGACCTTTTTGTAGCATCGGATTTCTATATACGACTCTTCCCGATACTTCGGCGATCGCTTTCCATTCCACTTTAGGTTCAACTTTTCCAAAGCCAATCGCGAGTGGGGCGCTGGCACGCAGCTCAAGTGGTATGGTTTCAACGATTCGTGCGCGGTCGCCAGCGGGTTTGACTGGCAATTGAGGTTTCATTTTTATCGCTGTGACCAGTGCGATAACTCCCACAGCAAGGGCGGGAAAGAACAGAAGTTTCTTATTGATTTTCATCGGCGATACCTTGCGTATTGAGAAATCCAAATTTCATCATTTCAATATTGTGTTCGAGTAATTTGTCGAGGAATTCTTGATTGAGTTCGATCCCGTGAATGGCAAGCATCGCGGGGGGAGCGATAAACGGAAAGACCATCAAGCTAATGTAAGAGACTTTGCACAGCTTCGGATCCGCGCCGGGTTTGAGAATCCCACCCCCAGTCATTTTCTCAAACATCAGATGTTGCATTGGCTGCGTGACATCCATGAACACTTTTTCAAGCAGTTTCCTTTGCGTCTCAGATGGCGACATGTTCATGACTTGCATCACCAAGCGAGGAAACTGTGGCACTTTTATCATTTCACGGTAATAGGTACGCATAATATCCAAGAAATTGGCTTGGGAACCGTTGGCGATTAACTTGGCCATTTGTTCTTGCATCGGCGCCATCGTCTCGCGAAGCATTGCCTCGAACAATCCTTCTTTGCTGCCAAAGTAGTAGCGAATCATGGCGACATTGACGCCAGCACGCTGGGCGATCAAGCGCGTTGACACTTTTTCGTAAGGCATCACGGTAAACAGCTCTCGAGATTGCGTGATCAAGCTTTCTCGTGCCTGCGTCTTTTCGCTTGGCCTGCCGACTTTTCGATGAACGGGGGGCATGTGATTCGCTCTCATAATTAAACAGATGATTAATTATAGGGGGTTGCACGCGAGTTAACAGGTGATTAATTCAACACTATTTAATCAATTGATTAATTTATGCCAATGGTTGAAGAGGAAGTCGCGCTCATCAGAAAAAAAGCCCGCATAGCAAAGACTAAGCGGGCAAAAGGTAACAATTAGTCAATTGTTTAGTTGGAAATGTTTGGTTTTACATCCATATACTCGCCGTTATAAAAGATTAAGCGCTTGAGCGTGATTTTAAAACGGTGTAACCAATGAGAGATAAAGTAACACTTTTGTTATTATGCGTTAAACATCAAATGTGCAAAGATAATTTCCAAAAATGAAAAGAAAAAAAGACGTATGGGGAGTGATATCGATCGCGACATGTTGCGTGGTATAGTGGCTGGATAACCATAATCGAGGAGTATAAATGCCGATATTTCGATCTTTTTTTAAACGCAGAATCTTACGTAAGATGATTGCAAAGATGTCACCTGAATTGATCAAAGGCTATGGTTCAAGAGAATTTTACTCTTGCGGACAGGTTATTCAGACTTCGAAACGAGTGAATGCCTCTAAACGTTACCTGCACTACAATGTTGCGCTTTTCTGCAATGAGCTTGACGAGCAAGCAAGTGAGAAACTCGACTTGAGTCAGGCTGAGCTTGACAAGCTACGTGTTGAACTGGAGAACAAGATTTTCTCAGGAGAAGAGTATACGGCAATGGACATACTCAAACTTGTTGCCCCATCCCAATGGAAAGGTGGGGCAATGGAAGACGACTTCTCCAATCGTTATGGAATGAACAGTCGATACTGACTTTGGCTAAGTATGGGCTACTATCGCAGTAGCCCTTGTGATTTAGCCATTTTATTTGCGAGTGTTGGAGCAGCCCAAAGACTCGGTAACAGAATAAATGATACGGGAACTGCGGTAATCACGATAAACGATTGCAAAGCTGAGATTCCGCCAGAACCGACCGAAATCAACGCGATCGCGACGATCCCCATCATCACACCCCAAAAGCAGCGCATCAAGCCGTTTGGTTCAGTTGAGCCAGAAATCACAACAGAGATGGTGTAAGTCATCGAATCACCTGTTGTCACAATAAAGGTGGTGGTGAGTACCAAAAATAGCAGGGAAATCCCTGTAGCAAATGGCAGTTGCTCGGTAATCGCTAACAAGGCTGCAGGCAAGTTAAACCCTTCAAATGCTTGTGAAATTAGCCCAGGCGATTCGAGCTCAAACGCTAAGCCACTTCCCCCAACAACACTGAACCAAAAACATGTGATCAGTGGGGCGGCGATGCTAATGGACAAAATCATTTGGCGCAGAGTGCGGCCTCGTGAAATCCGAGCAATGAAAATGGCCATCATTGGGCCGTAACCGATGAACCATCCCCAGAAGAAGACCGTCCACCAACTCAGCCATTCGCTGTCATTTCGATACAGTGCCATTGGGAAAAAGTTGTCCACCATGCGTCCAATACCCTGCACATAGCCATCGATGATGAAACCAGTAGGGCCAAAGACCAAGAGGTATCCAACCAGAAGCACTGCCAAAATGACGTTGTAACGGCTGACAATTTGAATACCTTTGCTAAGTCCGCTCAGTGCCGATAGCGTATACGCTAGAATGGCAAAGAGTATCACTATGCTTTGAGTGGCAAAGGTATCGGGAACGTCGAAAAGCGAATTGAGCGCGTAGCTAATTTGCAGACCAAGAAACCCGATAGGTCCGATGGTTCCCGCTGCCACAGCGACAATACAACAGGCATCCGCAATATGGCCAAGGACACCATGAATGCGATCACCGAAAACGGGATAGAGTAAAGTTCTTGGCTTTAGTGGCAAACCTTTCTCGTAGTGCAGGTGCATTAGCACAATGGACGACAAGCCGCCAAGTATTGCCCAAGCCAAAAAGCCCCAATGCATAAACGACTGAGCCAGAGCGTTGATAGCCATATTCTGTGGCGAGGTGCCGTGTGAAAACAGAGGTGGCTGAGAAACGTAATGGGCGATAGGCTCTGCAGCCGCCCAAAATACGCCGCCCCCTGCGAGCAGTGTGCACAGCACAATCGCAAGCCACTTGCTGTTGGCGATTTCAGGGACAGATAGAGCGCCTAGTCGGACGTCCCCTAAACGGCTCAATGCCATAAATAAACCAATCAGAAAGTTCGCAAGCAGCAGTACTTGCCAGAACGCACCAAAGTAACGAGTTGACAGAGAGAAGCCTTGGTTTACGAGCCCTGTCAGACTCTCTGCATCAAACAGTGCTAACAAGACAAAGGCAGTGAGGAACGTACCACTTAACCAAAATACTGGGTTATGCAGTTCGAGTTTGTAGAAGAACGCGTTGTGTTGAGTGTGCGAGCGGTTAGCAGCGGCACTGGTGGCGTTGATACTGTCACCATCCATTGGCTGCGTTAAATTAGACATCAATAAGTTCGCTATTTGTTGGTCAGTCGTTATGAATGACCTATGCATGTATCCTCATATGAAATAAACAATAACTGTGAGGTGCGTCAAAAAGCGTGTGATACTAACATGTTTATTAATAGATTCGCAGCGAATTACCAACAAGTGGTGAATGATTCATCTATTGAGCGCCGCTTGCGTAATTCTTCGCCAGCAAATCGGCAGATAGTGGTCTCTCAATAAAGTAGCCTTGCAATAAATCGCAGCCATATTCTATTAGCCTGTCTTTTTGTGCTTGTGTTTCGACGCCCTCGGCGACGACACGCATCTCCGAAGAGCGAGCAATCGCCAAGATCGCTTTGACTAATGAGTTACTTTGTTCAGAGTTGAGCATCTTGTCTATAAACACTCGGTCAATCTTCAATTCATCGAGTGGCAAGTTACTCAAATAGCTGAGGGAGGAATAACCAGTACCAAAATCATCGAGTGAAATGGTAAAGCCTAGCTCTTTAAGTTGATTGATGATCGGTGTCACCTTGGGCAGATCGTTAATGAGTACGTTTTCGGTAATCTCCAAAGTGATGCGATTAGGTGGCATCGCGTGTTTTGCACTCGCCGAGAGCAGTTGAGTGACGAAGGACTCATTGACTAGCTGCATGGGTGAAATGTTGACAGAGAGTGCCAAGTCACTGTCGGGGAATATTTTATTGATCTCTTCGCATGAACGTTCAAGGACAAATTCGCCAAGCTCGCTGATCAGGCCGATTTCCTCCGCCAGAGTGATAAATTCGAGAGGGGAAACATGGCCAAGCTGAGGGTTGTGCCAACGCAAAAGGCTCTCGACACCGTA
The DNA here is from genome assembly GCF_053643215.1 of Vibrio sp. NH-7. Taxonomy (NCBI): domain Bacteria; kingdom Pseudomonadati; phylum Pseudomonadota; class Gammaproteobacteria; order Vibrionales; family Vibrionaceae; genus Vibrio; species Vibrio sp. NH-7. The sequence goes on from NZ_CM132188.1 coordinate 504,732, forward strand.
AATCTTGCCCGTCTTGGCGTTGATTTGCGGTTGGTAAACAACAGAAAGCTCACCGCGTTCAATGGCACCGCGAAGTTCACGCTCTAACAGGAAGTCATACTGAACTTGCTGATTGATGGTGCTGTCGAAAAACAACACATCGCCTTTTTGTCTCGCTTTAGATTTGTACAAAACAATGTCTGCTTTTGAGATCAAATCTTCTGGTTCATCACCATCGGTTGGGAACATGGAGACACCGATCGAGCAACTTGCGTATAAGACTTTGTTATCGATAACAAACTGTTGCTTGAACACGTCTTTGATCAACTCCACTTTCTTCTCTGTTTCAGCCAAGTTATTGAGCTCAGGAAAACAGAAAATAAACTCATCTCCGCCGAATCGAGCGACAAACTCATCGGGTTGTAGAAAGGCTTCAAACTTCTTACCAATTTCGCTTAATAAACGATCGCCTGCCGTGTGGCCATATAGGTCGTTTACTTTTTTGAAATCGTCTAAGTCGACGAACATTACCGCAAGCTGTTGGCATTGGCCTCTCGATCGCTCTATCCCTGCACTGATGTGTTCGTGCAGCAGAGAGCGATTAGGCAAACCGGTCAACTCATCGTGCAGTGCCATGTGTTCCAGTTTGTCTTTGGTTTGCTGAAGTTGGCTAAAGTCACTGTTGATCTTGTTTTGAAATCGTTCGAACCGAGAAGCGATCAGTTTACTCATCATAAGCGAGAACAGGGCCACAATAAGCGTCGTAATCACGCCGATAGTGATCATCTGAGCGACGGCTTTTTGCTGTTCTTCTTCCGTTTGTTGCTGCCTTTCTAGGATAAAACGTTGACTATTTTCATCGTAAATCCCAGAGCCGATGCGCCACTCCCATTTAGGCTCTTTCAGGATGTAACTGCTTTTGGCGAAGTCAGACACACCGGGCGGGGCGTAAATGGCTTGGTGATGGACAAACTGCTGGTCTGATTGAAGAATGTCTCGCACCCCTTCGATGTTAACTTCATTGCCAAGCGTGAGCGCGTTCTTGCCAATCAATTCGGGATCAATGTGCGATAAAATGGTGCCGTCCGCGTCTAGCACGAAAACATAGCCAAACTCACCAAATCTTAGGTTTTTAATCCATGCTAAGACGGTTTGTTTAATGTCGTCTTCTACGTCAACAACATAGTCTCCAGTACCAATGAACCAATCGTAGGGCTGGAAATACTTACCGAAGCCGATTTTCTCAAACTCTTTGTTTTTGTTGTCAGGTTTGACGAACCACCAACGATAGAAGGCTTCGCCATTTGCTTTCACTTGTTCACCCATTTCTCGAACAATATAACTGCCACGAACGTCCTTAAAGTCCCAAAGAGAGGTGCCTTCCACGCGAGGAAGCAACGGGTGCATCACGTTGAGCCCTTCGGTTTTGTAGATAAAAAAGTAGCCGCGTCCATTGTTGAAGCGGATGTCGCGAAGGGCATCGGTAATGATTTTGGTTACTTCGGCTTCTGGCAGGTGCTTGTTGCTTTCGTAGAGTCGCGTTGCGATGTTGTGCGCTTCATAGATACGCGACTGAATGGTGTCTTCAAGTTGTTGCTCTGTTTGCTCACGGGCAAACTTTACTTGTTGAGCAACGTATTCGACTTGTTTGGTTAAAAGTTGGTTTTCGCGTTGCTGGTACTCTTCTTTGAGTGCAAGAAGTTTTTCTTGGGAGCCCATCAGCACGTCAGTGACAGCAAGCACAACCCAAAGCAACGTGAATGCACCGACGATGCTAGCAGGAGCATAAGTGATTAACTTAAGTAGTTTTTTATCGGTAATCTCAGCCATGAAGTAGAGGCGGTCCTTGCTGCGTAATTGTTATAAAGAATAACAAGTATATTTCAAAATGTTTCAATCATATCGGGCTCGCCAAATTCTGCAATGTTAAAAATCACAATTAAGTGGTTATACAGAGTGCATAACCCGAAAGTTTGTTCATACTTGAGTGAGTTCTTAGCAACTTAGGAGTGATTCAACTGAGGTGGATGATATGGATCGGCGTGTTTGCTCCCTCTTTAGTTTGGGTCACGCTGACGTTTTATGAGGTGACTTGGTGGGCGGAAAATGTGGTCACATTTCCTAGCCTGTTTTTTATCACCTATCTTTTTGTTGCCTGTGTGCTTTTGTTTTGCCAACGATGGGTGTGGTCGCTCATCAGTTGCAGTTTTGCTGCTGTTTTTTGGTTGCTTAGCCCGGTGAGTGTGCAGAAAGTCTCCCATGAATGCGCCAATGCGATTACGGTGGCGCAGTACAACTTGCTTTATGACAACGAAAACCTGAATGAAGTGCTCAGCTATCTTCACAATCACGCTTTTGATTTGGTTGTTTTGCAAGAAGTCTCGCCACCTGTTGGGGAGAAAATCCAATTGCTGGACGATATTTATCCTTATATGTATGGGGGACAAGAGGGCGTTGGTTATCCTTCTGGGCAGATGATACTCAGCCAAACGGAACTCAGTGGTTTGTCGGTATATTGGACGTCCGATCGACAGGCTATTATTCAAGGAACATGGCGACCAAACAAACAGCAAGCCTTTCAGTTGATGACGGCTCATCCACCTTCACCGAGGTCATTAGAGCTGTGGCAACGGCGTAATGCGTTAATGAGTGAAGTGGGTTCTTTGTTGTCCAATCATTCGTATGATGAAGTTTTGATCGTCGGTGATTTTAATCTGTCGGCGATTAGTTTGCGATTCGCACGTCTTTTCCCCAGTTTCCAGACCGCGCCAGTGGCAAGTTGGCCTAATCGATTAAAGCATTGGTATGTGCCAGCAAGCTTTATGATAGCGATTGATCACTTATGGCTAAAATCCACGAATGAAGGGCGGAGAATTTGCCAGCGAGAGAGCAAGCAAAGCCCAAGCGGATCGGATCATCGCTTGATTGTCACTGAAATCGGGTATTAGAGACGCAAACCGCCACTCTTAGAGTGGCGGTTTGGTTAATCAGCGCAGATTAGCTGTGGTTGCTTTCTCTGTGTTTGTACTGGTAGTCGACATCGACAACGGCTTTATACTCAATCTTGCCGTCAATCGTTCCAAACTCTTTCACCGCGACGTTCATATCGTTGACGATAATACTCTGGTAAATCGCGTCATTTGGCCCAGTGACGAGTTTATTTTCTAGTTCATTTTGTGACATCTGTTTGAACTCCTCAACGAGGCCAAAACCCGCTTGATACGCTTGCTCTTTTGATGCGTAACTATCTGTTGTAAACGTGCGCTCTGACAGTACCGTTGACGTTGCTGCAAATACCGATGTGCTCAAAACCAGTGATGCTAATAGAATGATTTTTTTCATACGGGTTTCTCCTCTTGGCTAACCGTTGAGAACCATACTATCTTCAGTTACGTAAGAGGTCAGTCAAGGTATGTAAAGATAATCCTAGGTTTCGTAAAGGATTTGTTGATTATGATTACATGCCGATTGCTCGATCCTGACATTGGTGTTTTTCTTTCGTTTCTTGTCAGAGAGACGACATAGTGACATCAGAGTATGGGATATTTGATACTGATATTGGGCGTTAACGATGCTCTGCAACCATAAAAAGCAAGGATGAATGATGAGAGCTGGGTTGGTAACACTGATGTGTTGTTTGCTGTTGGTAGGGTGTGGAACCAAGTTTGTCTACAACAACATGGACTGGCTATTGATCGATTACTTGGAAGACTATGTCGACCTAAACAGTGACCAAGAGTCGCTGATTGAGCAGAGGGTGGCGCTACTGAGTGAGTGGCACCGGAGCGAAGAAATACCTAACTATGTTGAGCATCTGGACGAGCTGATGACGCTTGACCTAAAAAATCTGACCGCCGCTCAGTTAAACGCGCAGGAGGAGAAGCTGCGTGCGCATACCGATCGCATCGTCAAACGGGTTGCGCCTGATCTTGCCCAGTTGATACATAAACTGTCCGACGAGCAAGTGGATGAGTTAATGGACAACATTCGAGTCAGGCACAGCAAATACAAAGCGAAATACAGCCAACTGAACGAGGAGGAAGTTCGCCAAGTGTACGCTGAGAGAATCGCAGAAAGTATGGAAAACTGGCTAGGCAGATTAACAAAGGATCAAGAACGCTTGGTTGAACAGTGGTCAAACGATTTGCAGATTACGACCTCGGATTGGAGCGACCACCAAACCAACTTACGAATCAGAATTAGCCAACTGCTGAATCAGCGGTCAGATTTGAACGCGACAGAGCGAGAAATGAACACCTTACTTGTTGAGTCTGAGAGTCTGTATTCGCCTATGCTACGGAGCAAAATTGAACACAATCGTGATGTTGCGACTCGCTATATTGTCGAAATCGCCACTCAAGCCTCGGATAAACAAATCGAACACTACCGAAAAGAATTGAGCGACTGGAAGGAGATAGCTTTGGCGATACAGTGAGTTTGAGCTCAGTGTGGTCGATAGGTTGTTTACCGCCAAGGGTGGGTGCAGTACATTAAATCATCAACAACCAGTTTCGCAACAATACTATGGAATGGATTCTGTTATTTATCGCGGGCGTGTTGGGGGGCGTTCTAAATAGCGTGGCAGGCGGAGGCAGTTTTATCACCTTTCCGACGCTGCTTTTCGTTGGCGTCCCTCCCATTTCCGCAAACGCAACCAATACCTTTGCTGTGTGTGCCGGCTACATCAGCGGCGCTTATGGCTTTAAACAAGAAATCTCACAGACTAAGCAGATTGGTTCGATCATACTTTGGAGTCTGGTTGGCGGAGGGCTAGGCGCTTATTTTCTGCTGACGATTGATGAGAGCGCATTCCTCGAGTCGATTCCTTGGCTACTGCTGTTCGCCACGGCTCTTTTTCTTTGTGGGCAACATATCAATCAATTTTTCGTCCGTTTCGCCAGTCGTTCGACGATTTCGCCGATTTGGGCCAAATTGTCGCTGGCCATTTGTCTTGTGCTTGTTTGCGCTTACGGTGGCTTTTTCAATGCAGGGCTGGGTGTTGTTATTCTCAGCTACCTAGTACTCGCCGGATACAGCAACATCAATCAAATGAATGGCATCAAGTTGCTTGTTTCATCGTGCGTCTCGATTATCGCAATTGTGCTTTTTGTTGCGAATGGAGCGGTCGATTGGCAGCGAGGGTTTGTCGTGATGCTTGGCACACTAGCTGGGGGGTATGTGGCGGCTCGGGTATCAAGAAACATCGCGCAGCACCACATCAAAAATTTTGTCGCACTGTCTAGCATTGGCATGACGTGTTACTTTTTCTGGGCGACGTACGCATAAGCGAGCATGTGTTAGTCATCACATTGCCATAGTTTTTGAGGTTCTTTTAGAGTTATTTTTGTTCAATTGTCAGATACTTAATGCGAGAAAAAGCGGGTTAATCATCTCGTAAGATGGGAGGATGTATGAACAGAAAGCTCGGTCGTGTTATGTCAAACAGCCGAATGGTTAGCTTTGTTGCATTTTTGGCTGCTGTGTTTGCGTGGGTGCTCAAAATGCCTGCCCTGATGACGGTCTCTATTGTTGCTCTGTTCTTTAGCGCTGCGCTCTATCTCTACGATAAGTACAAAAGCAACGAGTCTTCTTCAGGTTCTTCCAAGCAAAAAAAGAGCGCTTAACGCGCTCTTATCACTCGTTTCGCTCAACGTTAGAAGAACCCTAAAGGATTGACATCGTAACTGATCAGCAAGTTTTTGGTGTTTTGGTAGTGATCCAGCATCATCTTGTGGGTTTCACGTCCGATACCTGATTTTTTGTATCCACCGAACGCCGCGTGTGCTGGGTAGGCGTGGTAACAGTTTATCCAGATTCGGCCAGCTTCAATGTTGCGCCCCATTCGGTAGGCGAGGTTTTGGTCACGTGTCCAGACACCAGCGCCCAAGCCATATTCAGTGTCGTTAGCTATCGCCAGTGCTTCTGCTTCGTCTTTAAACGTCGTCACAGCAATGACCGGACCAAAGATCTCTTCTTGGAACACGCGCATTTTGTTGTGACCTTGAAGCAGCGTTGGTTGAATGTAGTAGCCTGACGCCAAATCATCCTGTTGCTTGGCAATATCGCCACCAAATACCACTTTTGCCCCTTCTTGTCGTCCAATTTCCAAGTAGCTCAGAATCTTGTCAAACTGCTCTTGAGAGGCTTGTGCCCCAACTTGTGTATCGGTATCTAGTGGATTGCCTTGTTGGATCGACTTCGCTCGTTCGGCAACTTTAGCGACAAATTTGTCGTAGATAGATTCATGGACCAGAACGCGTGATGGACAGGTACACACCTCGCCTTGGTTAAAGAAGGCGAGCAGAGTTCCCTCAATACACTTGTCTAGGTACTCGTCTTCGTGATCAAACACATCGGGGAAGTAGATATTTGGTGATTTACCCCCTAGCTCCACCGTCGATGGAATCAAGTTTTCAGCGGCACATTTCAGAATATGGTTACCGACTTCCGTTGAGCCAGTAAATGCAAGCTTGGCAATGCGGTTACTGGTGGCCAATGCTTGTCCCGCTTCGCTACCAAAACCGTTGACGACGTTGACAACGCCCGCAGGGATGAGGTCGCCGATTTTTTCCATTAACAACAAGATTGATGTCGGGGTTTGCTCCGCTGGTTTAAGGACGACACAACAGCCCGCAGCCAATGCAGGCGCCAGTTTCCAAGCCGCCATGAGCATTGGAAAGTTCCATGGGATGATTTGGCCAACCACGCCGATCGGCTCTGGGAAGTGGTAACTTGCGGTGTTTACGTCCAATTCCGCTGCACTACCTTCTTGGGCGCGAATACAGCCTGCAAAATAACGAAAATGGTCAACAACGAGTGGCAGATCTGCCGCAAGCGTTTCGCGAACAGGCTTTCCGTTTTCCCAAGTTTCCGCCACTGCGAGCTCCTCGAGATTTGCTTCAATTCGGTCAGCTATTTTGAGGAGGATATTGGCTCTTTCAGTGACACTGGTTTGCGCCCAGGTCGCGCGGACATTGTGAGCGGCATCCAGTGCCAATTCGATGTCCTCTTCAGTTGAGCGTGCTACTTTACAGTAAGGCTGACCGTTGATAGGAGAGGTGTTGTCAAAGTATTCACCACGGGTTGGCTTAACCCATTCTCCACCGATGAAGTTGTCATAGTGAGTTTTGAAGGTAACAACAGAGTCCGGACTGCCAGGTTGTGCGTAAATCATAAAATATCCTTATACATTTCTCGTTTGGTTTGATGAGCACTCGTTGTTGCTCATTTATTGTTTCTCATCAGATAACGCAAATCACAGACCAGATGTTAAAAACTTGTTGTAAAAAGTTTGTCGCGCTAGAGTTGTCAGGGCGTAGAGAGTGTTGTTTAAAACGCAGATAAGGCGAACAGGTGTTAACAAAATGTTCACCTGTTCCAAAATGGAACACTTTAATTGTTCACAAATGGAACAGCTATGGATATACAAACGCGTCAGTTAGAGTCTTGGCTTGCTTCTTCTTGGGAGCGAAGCTCAAATGCAGGATTGAAACAGGTTAAAAAGCCGGACGATATCAATGTAACGGGTGCACTCCTAAAAGAGCGTATGCACAATTCAAGCTCGGTAATAGAAGCGGTTGAGCAGTGCGCTTTGCCACTTTTTAATCAGGTCCTTGCGAGAACAGACAGTCGTTTGATTCTGACCGACGCAGAAGGGGTGATCCTAGCGAGCTGGGGACAAGAGCGGTTCCGAGAACGTTTGATGTCGATTGCGCTAGAGTCAGGCACTTGCTGGCAAGAGAGACTTAAAGGCACGAATGCGATAGGGACGGCGCTTTACGAGAAAAAAGCCGTCTCCATTATTGGCGAGCAACACTTTATTAAACAGCATCGCTTTATTAGCTGCTCGGCCAGTCCGTTGTTTGACTATCAAGGGGAGTTGGTCGGGATACTCGATATCACAAGTGAGCAAAGTAAGCACGATGTGACGACCCAACTGTTGGTACAAAACATGGTCCAACTGGTCGAGAATCAACTGCTCACAAGTGCGCCTGGGGGGGTAACGCAGATCAACTTGGCACAAAATGAATCGGTTCTAAACAGTGGTTGGCAAGGCATCGTAATTGCCGATGAATATGGCCAGATCGTGGCGCACAATCAAGTTGCTAGCCAGCTTATGCCTGATTTTCCGTTACTTGGTGAGTCGTTTGAAACTGTTGTAAAACAGCCCGACCACAACGCCGATCTCGTGTTTGAAAAGCGTTCATTGAACAAACAGCGCAGCCGAAAATCTCCCTTGTCTGCTTCTTGCGAGCTTCATTATGGGGATCACTACGTGGAGCAAGCGTGGCAGCAGGCACTTAAAGTGATAGGAAAAGACATTAGCCTTTTGATTCTTGGAGAAACCGGGGTCGGTAAAGGGGAGTTCGTTAAAGCACTGCATAAACAGAGCACGAGACGCAGCCAGCCTTTGGTTACCGTCAATTGTGGTGCGCTGCCCAAGGAGTTAATAGAGTCTGAGTTGTTTGGTCATGCTGCGGGAGCTTTTACGGGGGCGAGTAAGCAAGGTTACCTAGGTCGTATTAGACAAGCGGATAAAGGCATTCTTTTTCTCGATGAGATTGGAGAAATGCCGCTAGATGCACAATGTCGATTGTTGTCGGTACTCCAAGATAAGGTTGTTATGCCTGTTGGTTCAACGCAGTCTTGTCAAGTTGATATTCAGGTGATTGCTGCAACGCATCAAGACCTCCCCAAACTGGTCTCAGAAGGGCGGTTTCGTGAGGATTTGTACTATCGACTTAATGGTTTGATGGTGAAATTGCCAGCTTTAAATGATCGCCAAGACAAAGCGGCGGTGATTGAGGCGATCCATGCGAAACATCGCGAAAATCGGCAAACCATCTCAAGCAGCCTTATGCTGTTGTTGACCAACTACCATTGGCCGGGCAATTTTAGAGAGTTAGATAACTTAATCAAAGTCTCGTCGGTGATCGCTAGCGATGAGCCAGAGTTGCGTTTGGAGCATATTCCATCCCACTTGTCGCAGTTGTTACAGCGCCAACCAATCAAAGAAGCGAGCAGAGAGGGCGGTGATTTGCAGTCTACGCTCAATACAACGCTAATCGAAACCTATCAAGCGCACAACGGGAATGTCAGTAAAGTGTCGCGGATACTTGGTGTGAGTCGAAACACGGTGTATCGCAAGTTAAAGGCGCTGGGTTTAATTTCCGGTTGAGCTTAGTTTGTTGAACAAATAAAAAGAGTAGCATTTCTGCTCCTCTTTGTTTTGAAACCTAGCCGATTACAAGCCGCCTTGCTGCTGCGCTTGTTTTACTAAAGCCTGACGTTGAGCTTCCTTATCTGTTACCACTTTATTGTCCTTTGAAGTGTTGTGTTCCTCAGCCTGTGGAACGAATACAAAGTACTTATTAATAGTCATCTTAAGAACCTCAATTAAATGTTATTTAACCATCCAGGTTAGAGTAGCCACCGATAGCCGGCACAAACGTGCGCGGTTCCTTGTATAGGTTTCAAAAAATAGAGGATGCTAACTCAGTTAACATCCTCCATGAATGGTTAATTATAGTATGAGTCTTAGGGTTGAATAAACACTAAACTCATCCTTTTGTTTAAACGTCGTAAGTTGTCGACGCTGTATCGCCGCCTGTACCAGTCCAGTTAGTGTGGAAGAACTCGCCACGTGGGCGGTCAGTACGCTCGTAAGTGTGAGCACCGAAGTAGTCACGTTGAGCTTGAAGCAGGTTCGCAGGTAGACGAGCTGTTGTGTAACCGTCTAGGAAAGATAGCGCAGAAATCGTACATGGCATTGGGATACCAGACTCTAGAGATTTCGCTGCGACTTTACGCCATGCTGCTAGGCTGCCTTGCAGGATGTTTTTGAAGTACTCATCAGAACCTAGGAACGCGATGTCTGGGTTCGCTTCGTACGCATCACGGATGTTGCCTAGGAATGCAGAGCGGATGATACAACCACCACGCCACATTAGGGCTACATTACCGTAGTTTAGGTCCCAACCGTTCTCGTTAGACGCCTCGCGCATAAGCATGAAGCCTTGAGCGTAAGAGATGATCTTAGAAGCTAGTAGCGCTTGACGCAGTGCATCAACCCACTCTTGCTTATCGCCTTCAACTGGTGTGATTGTCTTGCCAAATAGAGACTCAGCTTCAACACGTTGGTCTTTCAGTGCAGATAGACAACGAGAGAATACAGACTCAGAGATAAGCGTTAGTGGAATACCTAGGTCTAGTGCGTTGATACCTGTCCATTTACCGGTACCTTTTTGGCCTGCAGTGTCTAGGATCTTTTCTACTAGCGGCTCGCCGTCTTCATCTTTGTAGCCAAGGATGTCAGCCGTGATTTCAACAAGGTAGCTATCTAGCTCAGTCTTGTTCCAGTCAGCGAATACTGCTTGCATCTCGTCTGCAGACATACCAAGACCGTCTTTCATGAACTGGTATGCTTCAGTGATAAGCTGCATGTCACCGTATTCGATGCCGTTGTGTACCATCTTAACGAAGTGACCCGCACCGTCGTTACCAACCCAATCACAGCAAGGCTCACCAGCGTCAGTTTTTGCTGAGATACCTTGGAAGATAGGCTTAACCGCTTCCCAAGCTTCCGCTGCGCCGCCAGGCATGATTGAAGGACCGAAACGTGCGCCTTCTTCACCACCAGATACACCAGTACCGATGAAATGAATGCCTTTCTCACGGCAGTGCGCTACGCGGCGGTTTGTATCTGGATAGTTAGTGTTACCACCATCGATGATGATGTCGCCTTCGTCTAGAAGTGGGATTAGGTTGTCGATGAAGGTGTCAACAACGTCACCTGCGCGAACCATTAACATCACTTTACGAGGCGTTTCTAGCTTCTCAACGAGTTCTTCTAGTGAGTATGCACCAACGATGTTGGTGCCTTTTGCTGGACCTTCTAGGAACTCATCTACTTTCGCAGCAGTACGGTTGTGAGCCACGACTTTAAAGCCATGGTCGTTCATGTTTAGGATAAGGTTTTGACCCATAACTGCTAGGCCAATTACACCGATATCACCTTTCATTGTTTCTCTCCAATTTTCCTATTTGGACGCTCGCATTACGCGATTTTTGCTGCTGCGTCAGAATCTAAGTACCACTCCGTTTCTCCAGTCTTAGACTGAATCTTCGCTGCTGGGTATGGCAGTTCGTTTGCTGGAGTAGTATGAATTTCGTTTACGATGTCAACTTTGCCTGCACCAAGCACTAGGTAGCTGATTCGTTTAGCGGCTTCCAAAACTTTTGCTGTTTTAGACACACGAATTTGGCCAGACTCTGGGTGAGAAGCCAGTACCGATAAGTTCGCATCTTGGTAGTCTGTTTGACCTGGGAATAGCGACGCGGTATGTCCGTCTGCACCAACGCCAAGCAAGATCCAATCGAAAACAGGCGTGCCATTTTCAGTTGGAATCACTTCCGCCATTTCTTTTGCAAAACGCTCTGCTTCCGCTTTTGGCTCATCTTCACCACGGATGCGGTGGATGTTCTCAGCAGGTAGATTTACTTGAGAGAAGAGCAGAGCATTTGCTTCACCGTAGTTACTTTCCGCGTCATCAGGCGCTACGCATCGCTCATCACCCCACCAGAAGTGTAGGTTTTGCCACTGAATAGAAGTTGCGTACTCCTCGGTTGCCAATAGCTTAAACAGCATTTTTGGTGTGCTACCGCCCGAGAGCGAGATATGAACTGGGCGATCAAGTTCGCTGTACGTTTTCATATCGTTCGCTAGGCTTTCAACAACCTGCTCGGCTGTTTGGAAGATCTTATGGTTGATCATAATTCACAGTAATCCGTATCGGTTAGGTTTTTACACGGGAAGCGCCAAGCGCGGCCATCTCGTTGAAGTAGGTCATCCGCTTCTTTTGGTCCCCATGTACCACAAGCGTAGCCAAAGAGCGCTTGAGGATCTTGTTTGAAATCTAGAATAGGTTGCACGTATTTCCAACATGCTTCAACCGCATCACTACGTGCAAATAAGGTTGCATCGCCGTTTAACGCATCAAGAAGTAGGCGCTCATAAGCTGTCAGCATTTGGGTTTCTTGCAGGTCAGCATAGTGGAAGTTCATTTTCACTTCCTTCGCTTTAAAGCCTGCGCCCGGCTCTTTCAGGCCAAAGCTCATTTGGATGCCTTCGTCTGGCTGAATACGAATAATCAGTTTGTTCTCAGGGGCATTTTGACCAAACACTGGATGTGGCGTTTGTTTGAAGTGAATAACGACTTCAGTCACACGAGTTGGAAGACGTTTGCCTGTACGTACGTAAAATGGCACGCCGTTCCAACGCCAGTTGTTGATGTGCGCTTTCAAACCAATGTAGGTCTCAGTTCGAGAGTCGTCAGCCACACCGTTTTCTTCACGGTAACCCAGCAAATGCTGGCCACGTACATCAGAGGCGGTGTATTGACCTAAAACTAGATCGTTGCGTAGGTCTTCTTCTTCAAGCGGTTTTAGGCATTGAAGGACTTTGACCACTTCGTCGCGCATAGAGTCTGCGTTGATCTGCGCTGGGGGTTCCATACCAACCATAGCCAAAACCTGTAGTAGGTGGTTTTGGAACATGTCGCGCACCGCACCAGAGCCATCGTAGTAGCCGCCTCGCTCTTCTACGCCTAAGAATTCTGCGCCTGTGATTTCCACGTAATCAATGAAGTTTCGGTTCCAAAGCGGCTCAAACATCGCATTTGAGAAGCGGAAAACCAACAGGTTTTGCACTGTCTCTTTACCTAGGTAATGGTCGATACGGTAGATTTGATGTTCTTGGAAATGCTCGTGAATTTCCTTATCGAGCTTTTGCGCCGATTCCAAATCGTAGCCGAATGGCTTTTCAATGATCAAACGCTTCCAACCATCTTGCTCGCCGTTTAAGCCATGCGCTGCGAGGCTTGCAGGTATAACACTGTAAAGGCTAGGAGGTGTGGCAAGGTAGAAAAGGGTATTGCGCTGCTCAAAACCATATTGGTCAGACAGTTGATCAAGACGGGTAACCAGTTTGCTGTAGTCTGCGCTATCGGAAGTATTGATCGCTTGGTAGTGCAAATGATTGATGAATGCGTCAAGCGTAGCAGGCTCTGTTTTTTCCATTTCCTGAAGTGATTTCTTCAGCTTGTCGCGGTAAGAGTCATCACTGTACTCTGTGCGGCTGACACCAAGAATAGCGAAGTTTTCTGGAAGCTGCTTACTCGCGTAAAGGTGGTATAACGCGGGGATCAACTTACGATACGTCAAATCACCCGAAGCACCAAAAATAACGATGCTGCTGTTTTCTGGTATTACCATCATCTTTCCCTTAAAAACGAGGTAGTTATTCTGTGACCATTGAGGGCCGCTTACATGCAGCCAAACCTAACAGTGGTAATAAGTTTTTGATAATTGGTCTTACCTATTGCTCTGATAGGTAAAACCGACAGTGCATCTTGGCACGACCTGTTGAGCAAGGTAATGCCTATGCAAAGCGAGTTCACTCTCGATTCGGCAGCGTATTGTCTACGACTATTTGATATACATCAACCTTTGAGAAGGCAATCGATTAAATTATGACTGGTTTTTTTGTAATGCATTGATTTTAAGGGTGAAGTTATTTGTTGGTTACTTATTCCTATTTAGAGTTAAAACTCTATCAAAGGGCAAGTAGCACGGTGTCAAAATCTGTCTTTTAGATGCGCTTTGACTTTGTAGATATGGGCGCTCCTGTCAAAGTCCGTGATTTGATCCTCGTGAAGGAAGAGTGATGCGTACTCTTGGTCGAGCGATTGCTCCAAGAACAGCAAGTAGAGTTTCGGGTCGATATGTCCAGACGTTGCCATATCGGTCATGATGTTGATTGACTCAGTGAGTGTTTTTGCCTTCTTGTAAGGTCTGTCACTTGAGGTCAAGGCTTCAAAAACATCAGCGATCGCCATGACTCGTGCAGGAATAGAAAGCTGGTGCTCCGCTAGTCCTTTCGGGTAGCCTTTACCGTCGATCCTTTCATGGTGGCCACAAGCGATTTCGGGTACTTGTTTCAGATGTTCAGGATAGGGCAAGCGATTCAGCATTGTGATGGTTTGGATTATATGGTCATTGATAATGAATCGCTCTTCGTCATTCAATGTGCCACGTTTGATGGATAGATTGTACAGCTCGCCCCGGTTGTATTTGAGCTCTCCAGGTTGCAAAACAAAAGCTTCTTGCCAAACATCTTTAGGGTTCACGTTATCTGGCCACGGGACATGATGAACAGGTTTGTCGAACAGCAACGGCTCCATTACCGGTAAAGTTTGCGGTTTCCCGGCGCGTTGTTTTTCAATCCAAGAGACGCCGAGCTGATCATCCAATGTGCGCTTCCATTGATACTGGCTGATCTGCTCTAGCCTTTGAATCGAGTCATCGTCCATACTTTCGCCGCCGATATTACACTGAGCGACAAACGCGAAGTCTTCATCTAACTGTTGGTGTGTGGCGTTGAGATCTGCGATCCGTTGCGCCTCACTGCCTTGGTCATTTGCTCGTGCTTGCCAATAGTCGATTTCCGCTTGCGCTTTTAGTAGTTCAAAGCGCATTCGGACTTCATGAATGCGATCGTAGATGGTTTCTAGTTTGGTCGCTTTGTCGATTACGTATTCAGGTGTGGTTACTTTGCCACAGTCATGAAGCCAAGCAGCCAAATGTAGCGCTTCCCATTCGCTGTCATTCATCGAGAAGTTTGAAAAATACTGTTTGTCTGAACATGCCGCTTGAGTGAGCATTTTGGACAGCTTAGGCACACGTTGGCAGTGGCTGCCAGTGTAAGGGGATTTGGTGTCAATGGCCGAGGCAATAAGCTCCACAAAGGCATTGAGCATCTCTTTTTGTTCGCGGATTTTATCGATGTTTTCTTTCGCGAGTTGAGCAAAACTGAGCAGCTCACGTAAAAAAGCGTGCTTATCGCTTTGCTCTTGAGTGATAGCTCGTTCATATCCAAGTAACAGGATACCGACCAGTTCATTGTTTCGGTTGATCAACGGGAACAAATAAAAGTCGGAGTTATAGAGGTTGTCTTTGTACTTGGCGACCGTGTTGTCTGCACGGTTAAAGTGAAGCACGTCGCCTTTTGATAAATCCTTGAGTATCCAAGCGGTAGATTTTAGAAATGCGTTGATATCGATTTTAAACGGGATAATCGCGTGGTTGGCTGCGACATCAAATGGGCTATCGGAGGACTCTTTGGTATAGAGCACAATGGTTTCGGCTCGGGTAACCAAGTAGCTTTGATGGGTAATGGTTTTTGCCAATACAGAGAAATCTTGGTTGCTTGCGGTCTCACGCAGTAGGCGGAGAAGATCGTGCAACGTGTGTTCCATCAGTTCGATAGATGTGGTCAAGTTGGCTACTTCTTTGATCACACTCTTTGAGTATCGTGTTTTCTTGAAATCAAAACGGGCAATGCTATCTGTCTGATACATCAGATTTTGTAACGGGGTTGCAAGCCTTTGTGCCACAAACCAAACAACGACGAAACTCATCGCCATCAGTGAGAACGCAACGGTAATCTGTTTGTCTCGTAGCGACAATAAGTTAGAGAGCAAATCATCTTGAGGCGTCGCTTCAGCTAAAAGGATGCGAGTGTGTCGATTCAAATTGACGGGCGTGAGAGTGATGGACCAATCGATACCCTCCGCGGTAGCTTTTTCATACAGTATTTGACTAGAAACACGATCGAGTATGCCAGCGAAAAGGCTCTTCTCTAACATCTCCCTTGCGACTTGGTCATCGCCGCCGAGCTCAACGCCACTTCTGTGCTGAGCCAGGACACGGAACTGGTTATCAAAAAGAATCAGCTTGCTTGACTGTGAGTGACCGAGTTGGGCGATTTGTTCAGAGAGAGAATCCAGTGTGAAATCTGCACCGACGACAGAATTGCCATCGGGACTGCGCCTGGAAAACGTCATCCCATTGGTTTTTAAAAAGTAGAAAAAATAGGGCTCGGTCAGGCGAATATTGCCATCTTGCTTAGCGTTTTGAAACCACGGTCTACTGCGAGGATCGAACTGGTTGTCGTTGGTTTTCCTTGTCTCAATCGTGGCGTAATTCTCATCGAGAAAGAAGAACACATTGGTTCCGTCTACGGCGGTTTGGTTGATCATAAATGTCGCGTCATCCGGAGCTTTAAATCGGTCGCGATCTTGACTTGAGCGTAAAGATCGAAAGAGTGTTAGGTGGCCTTGTTCATTGGCGGAATATAAGGCGACCAAGCCAGGGCTACGTTGAAAAATGAGGTTGATGGAGGTTAGGAGTCGGCGCTCTTTTTCTAGTTTGACGTTTTCTTCAACAATAGTACTGAATGCCATGAAATCGAGTGTCGTCAGAATGGGACCCGTTTTTAGCTGAAACGTGGATTCAAGCTGTCGACTGTTTTCCTCACTCAGAGCTTTGGCGCTGCCAGCTAACAGTTCTTGGGCATGGCGGTAGCTAATCGCAATCAGTACCGATCCTACTAATGTGGTGAGGATCAAAAATAAGCTCGTTATGTGAATGCTGAGTGAGTATTTGCGTTTTCTCATGGTTCACCTTTAGTGATTAACTTACTAAGTATTAGCCGAAAGTGATGGGAGTGCATAAAATCACTACGATATTCGTCCATAAAGGAGGAATGGGAGAAACTGAAATAAAACCTTGTTACCATGAAGCTTCTTTGATTCAAGGGCGTGAATACAGGATGAAACTACAAATCGATACTCATACTCATACCTATGCAAGTGGTCATGCATACAGCACACTCGTAGAGAATGCGAAGGCGGCGAAAGCAAAAGGCTTAACCCTGTTTTGTACCACGGACCACGCGGAGTCCATGCCGGGTGCACCACACTATTGGTTTTTTACCAATCAACGTGTTCTGCCCAGATTTATAGAGGGTGTTGGTGTTATCCGAGGTGTAGAATCGAATATTCTAAATTCAAATGGTGATGTGGATATCCATCCCACGACTGATCGTCATCTTGATTGGGCGATCGCCAGTTTCCATGAAGCAGTGTTTAAACCGGATAGCAAGTCAGCGCATACTGAAGCTTTGATCAATGTGATTCAAGGTGGCCGTGTTGACGCTCTTGGCCATTTAGGCAATCCCAATTACGACTTTGATTTTGAGGCGGTGTTAACCTGTGCCAAAGCCCACAATGTGGCTATCGAAATCAACAATACAACCTTGCGCGGAAACAGCCGTGTGGGCAGCGTCGAGCGGTGTTATGACATCGCCACATTAGGCAAAGAGATCGGCGTCTTTTTTACCACAGGCAGTGATGCCCATTTCTGCCAAGACATTGGAAACCTGGATCTGGTTTCAGACTTGCTTGAAAAAGTCGCAGTGCCGAAGGAGCAAGTGATTACCCATAGCGCGCATCAGTTTTTAGACTTTTTAGCGCGTCGCGGTCGAGCTCCAATTGAGGAGTTTGAGCATTTATAAGTCGAAACAAAATTCGTTACACAGAGACTTTGCTTTTCAGTACACTGCAACCCCCTAAATAGCTAATAAGAAAAACGAGATGAGAAAGTTATTACCAGCTTTAGCTCTGATGTTGTCTGCGAATGTTTATGCGTCAGACTTTGATCTGAAAGCAACAATGAAGCAGATGAAAGTGGAATTTAAACAGGCTGCAGAAGCAACCGAGATCGTACGTATGCAAGCCGCTGTCGACAATCTCTCTGATTTGGTCGAGCAATCAAAACGTGGTGATTACCCACCAGAAAAATTTGATCTCTACTTTGAGGGCTTCACAAAGTTATCTCAAGCGCTTGACGCAGTGGACGCGAAACTAGAACAGGGTGATCTGGACGCGGCGAAGCAAGAACTCCGACAGGTTGATGCTTTGCGTGAGGAATACCACGATAAACGTAACCCAAGTATTTGGAGCAAGCTGTTCGGTTAAACCGTCATCTACAGTTGACTGCTTTGAGTGAGCACGTCTCTTTATTGAAAATCTTATGACAGCGAACGAGTTTTAATCGCTCTATTCGGGCTTTTATTACTCGTTCGTTATATAGTGACCTTCTAATTGCTGAGGGCAGTCATGAGACACATCGCCAAGTTCCAGAAAATCATGTTAGCGGCAAGTGCTCTAAGTTGGGTACTGGTCACTCTGATGCCTGTGAACAATGCGCACGGCTCTTCGGCGGGCGTATGGGCGACGCTCTGTACCATTAACGGTTTCGTTCTTGTTCAAGTTGAAGAGGGCAGTTCGACCACTCAGCACAGCAAACCTTGTCCATTTAGTCACTTTTCGACCTTCCATCAGGATTCGCTTCCAACACCACTCTACTTAACCAACCATCGCTTGGCTAAGGTTCATGCGTATGCTTATTTGGCTCTAAGCCTGCGTTATGAGTTAGCCGTCCCGAGAGCGCCTCCGCGTACCGCTAATTCTTAACGTTACTCTGTTCCACTGTTATTCCCGTTATCAAACAGGCGGCCCTTTAGCTCTTCTGTCACGTAGTTGATGAAAGCTCGCAATCTAGCAGGCATATATTTGGTTTGCGCATATTGCATTGCGACTCCGCCGTGATAGTTACTTTTTATCGTCCAATCTTCCAATACTTGTATTACTTCGCCTCGCTTGAGCGAATCTGCAATCACGAAGTCGTGAAAAATCCCGATTCCTAGATCGTTCTTAACACCAGTTAAACGCATTTGCGAGTGGTTGACGGCGTATCGCCCTTTCACTGCGATGGAATGGTATTCGTCGTCTTTGAAAAAGTCCCAGATATGATCGCGATCGTTTTCCGCTAGATACAAACAATCATGATGGGAGAGTTCGGTTGGGTGCATGGGGGTAGTACGCTGAGCAAGGTATTCAGGGCTCGCGCAAAGAACCAGATTGGTACTGCCAATTTCTTTGAGTACCAGATTTTCATCCGGTTTGTCGGTAAGTTTAAATGCGACGTCGATGTTGTGGCGAATAATGTCGATTTCACCATCGGCAGCGCGCAGTTTGAGTTGGATGTCAGGGTACT
Organism: Vibrio sp. NH-7; assembly: GCF_053643215.1. Taxonomy (NCBI): domain Bacteria; kingdom Pseudomonadati; phylum Pseudomonadota; class Gammaproteobacteria; order Vibrionales; family Vibrionaceae; genus Vibrio; species Vibrio sp. NH-7. Next base: position 523,668 of record NZ_CM132188.1, read on the forward strand.
TCTTGAGGAAGGGCACAACAAACGGTTGAAGGACAGAGTTGAGAAAGGCTTCTGGAGCCGCAACGGTCAGCGCGCCACGCATTTCAGTGTGATCGGAGGTCGACAGTTCCACCGCTTGCTTTGCTGCATTCACCATGATGATGGCTTGGTCATACACTTGTTGCCCAGATTGCGTGATGATCAGTTTACGCGTTGTTCTCTCAAAAAGTTTCACCGACAGTGAGTGTTCTAGCCTTGTGACCATTTTACTCAACGCTGATGGCGTGACATCGAGCTTTTTCGCAGCTGCGGTAAAACTGCCTTCTTCAACGATTAAAATGAAGCTTGCTAAATCAGGGAGAAGGGCAATGAGCTTGGTATTATTCATATATCTTCACATATTAAAATGTTTATAAATAAGGATTTTTTGAGAGAATGATCGGGTTTTACTCTGCCTGCGTAAGGTATTTTACTTGCCATTGACCTATGGAGGTAATCCCATGCAGCAGGCATATTATTTACTCGATCTTTGGGCAATGCTTGAAAACATTCTACTGGCTGCCCTGGTTGTCTTTTTCCTTTTCGGCGTCACGATTGCTCTAGACCGCCGCTAGTACACCTCATTTGTGCCTCAAATTCAACAATCACACTTGACCGAGAGGTGAAGTGTGATGATTGTTGTTGATCACTTGGAAGAACACCGGTTTGGATAATTCTGTATCCAAACGACATCATGTCAGTACGTTCTCAGTTTTGTTTTTACTACCTAAATGTGCAGTATCAATTAAATGTTTGGTGTATGCATTTAATTTAGACGCAAATTACTATAGCCAATGACAATGCATAAATGGCAGAAGTTAATATTAAGCAATACGAGTAATTAAATATAAATTTAAGTGCAGGGTAGGGGTTATTTATAAAATTAACACAACTGACGTGTTGGTTAATTATTTAACGATGGCTTTGCGTTTATCGATGTTATTTATTTAATTTGCATAAAGCTGCTTATTATATCAGCGCCATTGGTGATTGTTGGAACTAACCTCACTTAATAGCAGTTGTAAATATAAACTATAGGACTATTCAGTGATAATCTGCGCTTAGCAAGTGAGTGATAATTAATAATAAAATGATATGGCTAAACTTCCGACAAGGATTAAAACATGAGCGACAAGGAATCTAATCAAACCAATCGTAGCCGCCGTAGTTTTTTGAAAGGTGCAACGGGTGCCGTTGTGGCTGGCGTCAGTGCTTCGGCTTTTTCGGGTGTAGTTCAAGCGCAGCAACCCCGAATTGATTGGAATCAACAGCGTCAACGAAACAGTCGACGTTTTTGGCGAAAAGTGAAAAAGCAGTTCGTTTTGGATAGACGAACGACATACATGAACATTGGCACCACAGGCTCCATGCCGAAACATGTGCTCGAAGGTTATGAAGATAACAATAAGCTGGTGGCGAAACATCCTTGGGATATGAAGAACAAGTTTGGCTCTTGGCCTTATGTCGCTGAGATGGTCGCTGATGTCGCCCCGGGGTTTGGCGCCAACCCAGATGAAATTATTCTCAGCCGAAACACCACTGATGGTCTCTGTTCTATTATTAATGGTCTCCATTTTGAACCGGGTGACGTCATCCTCACCACCCACCATGAACACATTGCGGCAACGTCGCCATTAAACGTTGTTAAGCACCGGTTTGGTGTGGAAGTGGTCGAGATCCAGCTTCCAGTTTTTACTGGTACAGAAGAGGTGACACAACAAGACTATATTGAAGCGTTTCGAGAAGCGATTGAAGCGCACCAGAACGTTCGCTTAATCGTGTTTTCACATATCACATACAAAACCGGAACGGCTCTACCAGCAAAAGAGATCTGCTCCCTAGCTAAACAACATCAAATTCCTACGCTGGTTGACGGCGCTCATACCGTGGGTATGTTTGACTTGGATTTTCATGATATGGATTGTGATTTCTATGCTGGCTCTGGACACAAATGGCAATGTGGTCCAGGCGCAACGGGAATCTTGTATGTACGTGACAACGGCAACCGCCTCAATGAGTATTGGAGTGATCGAGACAATCCATTGTGGTTGATTAACTCCTCACTATCCCATGCTGACCACTTAGGTAAGCAGTTGCAAATGCAATACATTGGTAATGACAACTACCCAGCAAAGCAAGCGCTTGTTGAGAGTTGCAAGATGTGGGATGAGATCGGCCGTGATCGAATCGAAGCGCGCATTCTAGAGCTTAGCCAGCAATGTAAAACCCAACTGAGTTATGCGCTGCCTGATGCCAAAATGTACTCACCCAACGTAGAAGGGCTAATGAGTGGCCTAACCACCTTTAACCCACTCAGTGATGTGACGGACAAAGAGCGCTTAACCCTGTTCCGTGACCGATTACGTGAAGAGTATGGCTACATTGTTCGCACAACGAGCTTCAAGGTGCATAAAGACGACGCTCACCAGACCCACGCTCTGCGAATTTCGACTCATCTATTCCACGATGAAAGAGACGTTGATGGATTGGTTGAAGCGATCGTCGACCTATATTACTCATTCTAATAAAGATAAATGAAAGCGCCCGATGTAGGGCGCTTTGTCAAAGAGAGGAATTCTCACCATGTCAGTGAAACGCTGGACACGAAAGATAACGGCGCTTGTTGTGGGCTTAACTTCTCTGCTACCACAATCTGCATTAGCCAGTGATCTGGAGAGAATTAAGGAGAGCGGAGTTCTGCGCCATATTGGTGTTCCGTACGCAAACTTTGTTTCTTATATTGACCAAGGAGAGGTTCAAACGCTAACGGGGCTGGATGTTGAGATCATTAAAGGGTTCGCACGCTCTTTAAACGTTCGCTATGAATACGTTCCAGGCAAGTGGAACAACGTTGTGGGTAAGTTGACTGGCCAGCAAGTGGAGTATAAAAACGCTAGATTGGTCGTTGGTGATGACATGCCCATCGAAGGTGACTTAATCGCTAATGGTGTGACCATTCTTGATTGGCGAAAAGAAGTTCTAGATTTCTCGGATGACTACTTTCCTTCCGCAGTCTGGTTGGTTGCTCGCAGTGATTCCACATTGAAACCTATTAAGCCCACGGGCTCAATCCAACAAGATATCGCGATGGTCAAATCGCTTATCTCTGGTAGAGACGTGATGGCGATGGAGCACTCATGCTTAGATCCAAATCTCTATAACTTATACGACACTGGTGCCAATGTGATTTTGCCTAGCGTTCAGCGACGTTTGAATGAAATGGTTCCAGCTATCATGAAAAACGACGCGGAGAGCACCTTGCTTGATGTTGCCGATACATTGATTGCACTGGAGAAATGGCCTGGAGAAATCAAAGTGATCGGTCCTATCTCTGAGCATCAGCGCATGGCGGTGGCATTTCGTAAAAACTCTCCAGAATTAAAAGCGGCTTTCAATCAATATTTACAATCAATTAAACAAGATGGTACGTACCAAGCATTGGTCGAAAAATACTACCCGTCGATTTACTACTTTTACAATGATTACTTCTTAGAAGACAGTAAGAAAAGTATATGAAGCAGTCTGCAAGAAAAATATCAAGCCAGAAGATCATTTCCGTTTGCGCAATATTAGTGTCGCTTTATTTGGCGATGATTATTACGGTCACCAGTTTGGGTCAAGATAAACTTAAAGCGGCCCAATATAGAGAACTTGACCTTAAAGTTAAAAGTTATGCGAGTACATTGGACAATTTGTTTACGCTAGCGAGTGAAGATATTGACCATTTATCGACCGATAGAACGGTACAAACGTTTTTCGCCAATCTCGCATCGGGTATGTCCATGGAGTATGGCCTTGGCGCCAGCTTGATTAATCTGAAACGCAAGCTCGTGGAGAAGTCGAGCAGTAAAGCGGTCAATAATCAAATAATTTACCGACAGATAACCTTGACCGCACTCGATGGCTCTACCATCGCCAGTACTGAAAAAAGCGCGCGCACCTTGAACGATACTTCCCGTTTTATAGACGTAGAGTCAAGGTCTGATGGGGTGACTGCGTTTCAAAGTGCGTCCGGCGTTGTCATTCAAGTTGTCAAACCCGTTATGTTTTCTGGTAAAGCGGTCGGTTATCTGATCGCGGATATCAACAAAGCGGTGGTCATTGCACAGTTAACCAATCAAGAACATGAAGACAGCTATAGCCGACTGGTTCTGCAAATAAACGACGCAGAGATGAAAGTCTGGGATTCTATCAGCCGGACTCTAGATATTGACGCCACATCCACCAAGGAACTGAATGTAGCACTCGCGGAGAAGATCTACTTTGAAGTGCCCGTCGACCACCACCATTTTAAGTTAATGGCATGGTTTGAATCCTTGAGCGAGCGCGACCTATATACCTCACAAGCCTTTATTACCGGGCTAAGTGTGCTAGCCATAATGATCGTGGTCGGCCTACTTTACGCGTTTAATCTCAATAACACGCGTGTAGGGCTTAAAATAAAGCTAGAAGAAGAGAAAAAGCGCAAAGAGTTTTTGTCTGAGCAAAATCAGCGTTTGGCGAGTGAAGTCGAACGCCGAAAAGCGTCGGAAGAAGAACTCGCATTTCAAGCGAAACATGACTCGCTAACAGGTCTGCCAAATCGCGTTTATGGCTCAGAGCGCTTGGCTTTGGAACTGTCACGCGCCGAGCGAGTGGGTTCAAACGTATTGGTCATGTTCATCGACCTCGACCACTTCAAACAAATCAATGACTCCATGGGGCACTTTGTTGGAGACGAAGTGTTGAAACTGGCGGCAGAACGCTTACAAAATGCAGTACGTAAGACCGATTTGCTCGCGCGTATTGGCGGCGATGAGTTCCTCTTGGTTATCCCTGATTTACAAGATGCTGACAGCGCAAAACGTTTTGCAACAACTGTCCTGTCTGTGTTCAACGAACCGTTCGTTTGGCAAAACCATGAGTTCTTCCTATCGGCAAGTGTCGGAATGTCGATGTATCCTCAGGATGGAGGCAATGTGGAACAGCTTCTTGCCTGCGCCGACATGGCAATGTACCGCGTGAAGCAAGATGGTCGCAATGCATTCTGCTTCTATGACCACAACATGAACCAAGACTTACAGCGCTTCTTAGAACTAGAAAGTCGCCTTCGTCATGCAATATCTCATAATCTTCTTGAGCTTTACTATCAGCCAATCATTGAACTTGATAGCGGTAAGATTGTTGGTGCCGAAGCCTTGATGCGTTGGAACGACGATAAGTTCGGTTTTGTTAACCCTGAAGAATTTATCGCGATAGCTGAGAAGAACGGTTTGATTCATCAGCTAGGGGACTTTGCGATTCGCCAAGCGTGCCAACAGGCGGCTCACTGGCAATCTGTTGCATCTCTGTTTGTGTCGGTAAACTTCTCAAGTGTGCAGTTTAGATACTGTGAGCGCCTCTTTGAGCAGATCAAACAGCACCTCGAAGAGTCGGCACTGCCTGCTGAAATGTTCGATGTGGAAGTTACGGAAAGCTTGCTCTTCAATCACAGTGGCGACCTGATGGAAATGTTACACAACCTACGATCACTTGGCGCGAAACTCACCATTGATGATTTTGGTACCGGTTATTCCGCATTAAGTTACTTGCAGAAGTTTCCGTTTGATCGCCTTAAGATCGACCGCAGCTTCTTGCAGAACATGTTTGAGAATGACTCAGACCGTGAGCTTGTGAACGTGATTATAGCGATGGCGAAAGCGCTCAATCTGAAGATCGTCGCAGAAGGCATCGAAGAACAGCGTCATGTGGATTACCTGAAAAACCTAAACTGTGAGTTCGGACAAGGTTTCCACTATAGCCGACCATTGCCTGCTAAGGATTTTGAAGCACTTTTAGCGAAGCCGACTTGGCTATAACTCCTTTCATTACAACCTCATAGAAAAGTATTAACTGGATTCGTGCCTCGGATTCATTAATGCTTTTCCACCTTGAGGGATAATCGTTTTTCCTTCCTTGAATTACACTACACTTAATTGATAAGTAAGTGCCTGTGATGCCCGTCACGTAAAGGCTCAACCTAATTCTAATCGAGTGAATACTCGACACTATAAACAGGAAGGAATTGCGAATGTCTTCTGCATTTTACCAACAGATTCAGCAGCAAATTGAAGAAGTGAAGGCGGAAGGCCTTTACAAAGCAGAGCGTATCATCACGTCTCAACAGCAAGCGGCTGTTAAAATCTCTACTGGTGAAGAAGTACTCAACTTCTGTGCGAACAACTACCTTGGTCTTGCTAACCACCCAGCACTTATCGAAGCCGGTAAAGCAGGCATGGACGAGCACGGTTTTGGTATGGCTTCAGTACGTTTCATCTGTGGTACTCAAGACATCCACAAAGAGCTTGAGCAGAAGCTTTCTAAGTTCCTAGGTAAAGAAGACACGATTCTTTACACATCATGTTTCGACGCAAACGCGGGCCTATTTGAAACGATTCTAGGCAAAGAAGACGCAATCATCTCTGACGCACTAAACCACGCGTCAATCATCGATGGTGTTCGTCTATGTAAAGCGATGCGTTTCCGCTACTCAAACAACAACATGGAAGAGCTAGAGCAACAACTGATCGCAGCGAAAGAAGCAGGCGCACGCCACATTCTTATCGTAACGGACGGCGTGTTCTCAATGGACGGTGTTGTAGCAAACCTACCAGCTATCTGCGACCTAGCAGAGAAGTACGGCGCATTGACGATGGTTGATGATTCTCACGCTGTTGGCTTCATGGGTAAAACAGGTGCAGGTACGCACGAGCACCACAACGTGGTTGACCGTATCGACATCATCACTGGTACACTAGGTAAAGCAATGGGCGGCGCTTCAGGCGGTTACACGTCTGGTAAAGCGGAAGTGATTGACTGGCTACGTCAGCGTTCTCGTCCATACCTATTCTCTAACTCTGTTGCACCAGCAATCGTAAGCGCTTCTATCCGCGTTCTAGACCTACTAGAAGAGAGCGGTGACCTACGTGACCGCCTATGGGAAAACGCAGCACACTTCCGTACTCGCATGGAAGACGCTGGTTTCACAATGGGTGGTGCTGACCACGCGATCATTCCAATCATGCTTGGCGACGCAAAAGTAGCAGCAGAATTCGCAGAGCGCGCTCTAGAGAAAGGCATTTACGTAATCGGCTTCTCATTCCCTGTTGTACCAAAAGGTCAAGCGCGTATCCGTACTCAAATGTCTGCAGCGCACTCTCGTGAGCAACTAGACCGTGCAATCGACGCGTTTATCCAAGTTGGTAAGGACATGGGCATCATCTAAGTCTGACTCAAGTCGAATCTAGATAACCACTATTTTTGATTCTCGCCCAAATGCTGGGCGAGATGAATTAGGTAACAATATGAAAATCAAAGCTCTTTCTAAGCTAAAGCCTGAAGAAGGCATCTGGATGACTGAGGTTGAAAAACCGCAAGTTGGCCATAACGACATTCTGATCAAAATTAAGAAAACCGCGATCTGTGGTACAGACGTACACATCTACAACTGGGACGAATGGTCACAAAAGACCATCCCAGTGCCTATGGTTGTTGGTCACGAGTACGTGGGCGAAGTGGTTGAAATTGGTCAGGAAGTGCGGGGCTTTGAAATCGGTGACCGCGTATCTGGCGAAGGTCACATCACCTGTGGTCACTGTCGTAACTGTCGTGGCGGCCGTACTCACTTATGTCGTAACACAATTGGTGTGGGCGTTAACCGTGAAGGTGCATTCGCAGAATACCTAGTGATCCCAGCATTCAACGCGTTCAAGATCCCTGAAGGCATCTCTGACGATCTTGCGTCTATCTTTGACCCGTTTGGTAACGCAGTACACACAGCGCTTTCTTTCGATCTAGTAGGCGAAGACGTGCTTATCACAGGCGCTGGCCCAATCGGCATCATGGCAGCGGCAGTCGCGAAACACGTTGGTGCTCGCCACGTAGTGATCACAGACGTGAACGAATATCGCTTAGACCTTGCTCGTAAGATGGGCGTAACGCGCGCAGTAAACGTTGCTGAAGAGAAGCTAGAAGATGTTATGGCTGAGCTAGGCATGACAGAAGGCTTTGATGTGGGTCTTGAAATGTCAGGTGTTCAAGCGGCGTTTAGCTCTATGCTTGCAACAATGAACCACGGTGGTCGCATTGCGCTGTTAGGTATTCCACCATCAGATATGGGTATCGACTGGAACCAAGTTATCTTCAAAGGCCTGGTGATAAAAGGTATCTACGGCCGCGAAATGTTCGAGACGTGGTACAAGATGGCTTCACTGATTCAATCAGGTCTAGATCTAACACCAATCATCACTCACCACTACAAGATTGATGACTTCCAAAAAGGCTTCGACGCTATGCGTAGCGGGCTTTCTGGCAAAGTTATCCTTGATTGGGAATAGGGTACAGCAAGGGTAAAATGGTCTTGTTGCGGTTAACTAGTTATCCGAACATGTAAATGGCTAATATAGCCCTGCTTTACACCTAGAAATGCCCCAATGTGCCCCAAGAAAATGAATGACGCCTCGACGAAGATCGAGGCGTCATTTTTATATAATGTATAAAACAGTTTGTATATTTATCTAACACTATATCAACGAGTTGCTTTTTAACTACCTACTTTTTTTGAGTTCTTCCCAAACACGTGCAGATTCCTTTTTGTTAGCTTCATCCAACCATTTGCCATAAATAGCTGCGATCATCTTGATGTTTTTGTGTCCCATTTGCTTGGCGAGGTAGTTGATATTCATAGCATCACCCTAGTGATTGGTTGACGCCATTAGTGTGCTGTTGATCCGAGAGCCGACAAGCACACTCATCACTAGAGGTAGCATTACTTAGCCCTTGTAGATAGTGAACGATTGTAATTTTGGCTATCGGGGGGATTGTTGTTATTGACCTTGGGGGGGCCGATTTTACCTTCAGGTAGAAGGTGGTTTTTGACCTTGTTCTCAGCAGCGCCATCTTGCTCTTTTGGTGCTGGTGGCTTTGGCATAGATGAAAGAATCAGACTACTTGTCAAGGTGCCTTTAGCTGAGAGCTTATAGACAATGTGGTTACCCATTTCCTAGCTAATCGTACACTGGAGTACATAACACCTATTAAGGGTGTCAAACCGATAAGAAACCACTAATCAGTTTGCTCGGTATCATCATTGTGGGTGAAAGCCGTTTATGAAATTAACGGCGAGATGGCTCGACTTCAGACCTAATAGTATTGTTTGACTTATATGACCGAACAAAAGGGCTGTCTTTTGACAGCCCTTTTAAACTTACTGAACGGTACCTGTTAGCTCATAATCAGGGCCAGCGGTATTAGCCGTAATCACTGAGAGTCGAGATACATCAGCACCGACATCCTGGTATTGCGTGAAAGCCCCGAGTTGCTCAAACCGCGGCAGTTTTGCACTGTAGTTGCCGATTTGCTCTGAGTGCGTGACGGTTCCTAGATAAGTGTCATTGCCATAACTTGGGTCAACCAGTGGGTGGTCAGCTGTAGCGCGAACACTGACAAATTCAGGCGATTGGGTGTTATCGACGATATTATGATCGAACTTGATATCGACGCCTGTGTAGATAGTTTCTACTTCGCTGTTGTCAAATAAGCTCACACGGTGCGTCTGGTTGCCGTAGACAATTCCCCATTCTGTGTCGACAAGGGTATTGTTGCGAATAGTGATGTTCTTAGGTGTCCATTGCTTGTTGAGTTCTTTTCCTTTTACAGATTGGTCTAGCGTCTCGCCGTTTGCCACATCAATAATACCTGTGTTGATAACGATGCCGCCACGGAGATCCGCGTTTCCTTCGATCTTACCATCTCGACCGCGCGTGCCAGTGATGTAGTTATTCTCAATCACGTGGTCTTCATCATAAATACGCATACCGCCCGTCAGCAGTTTTTCGTTACCCAGAATGACGTTGTCACTAATAGTATTCGCTTTACCGTGACGAAGCGAAATCAGCGACGCACTTTCAAATATGGTGTTGCCAGAGATCTCGTTGCCACCTGATTTAATCGAAATGAGCTCGCGTTCACCATCCATATCAATCATCAGGTTGTTGGTGAACTTAGAATTGGACTCCCATTGAGAAGACTTTGAATCACCAATTCGAATCGCTTCCCAGCTGTTGCCGTTGTAACGGATCGCTTCTTTGATATCAAATTCATTAAATTGGTTCGGCTTTTGATCAAGGAAGATGTTGTTTGCGATAAGGTGATTGTCTGGCGTGTCATCTTTCTGCACACCAATCAAGGTGCCGCGCTTTTGCTTGCCTTCAAAGCGATTGTTGATCACTTTGCCATCTTTCCCCCATAGCGAAACCCAAAGGTATTTAGGGTACTCAGCACGACGCTCATCCGGTAGGTACTCGTAATCATGATTAAAGTAGTAGAAAGTAGAATTAGACAGAACGTTGCGATCGCCCATCATTCTAACTCCGCCAAAACGCTCCGCAGGGCCGCCTTCAGTAAAAACTAAGCCGTCTAGGGTAATGTCGTCACCCGTCAGTTTTAGTTGCACTAGGCCTGTTAACCAAACCGCTCCTGCTTGCTCTGCTTGTATCGTGATGTTGTTTGCACTGACTTCAACGACGCCTAAGTTACTGTACTTACCGCTTGGGATGGTAATTGTATCGCCATCTTCCGCGTTTTCTAACTCGCTCTTTAACGCTTGGACAGCAGCATCATCGACCACTTTGAGGTTCTCGCCAGACACAGTACTCAGACGGTCTGTGGCGAGTAGGTAGTCACGAGTAATATCACTTGCTTGAACCTCAGTCGCTTGAGTAAGAGCAGGCTCTTGGGGTGAAGAAGCCGTTGAACATCCAGAAAGAGCAACAACGGATAAGGAAGCAGCGATAACGCTAGATATAAGGGTTTTATTCATAATGGAGTTCTTATTATTAACAGTGGAAATCACAAATAAAAAGCGGCTGCGTGAACAGCCGCGTAGGGTAGGTGAGGTTAGTTTTGAACGACCTCTTTGTTGTTATTCTTTTCTTCAACACTCTCATCGACTGCTTTGACTAGCAGCAAGCCGACGGCGAGCACAATGGCACCACACAGCACGAAGATCATGCGTCCCCATAGTGGGTTTGGCAGTAGGAACATCGCCATGACGCCCACACCTGCGACAGAGATGAGTGAACCCAACATACGACGCTGCTTGTTATCCAGCTTCTTCTGCTCCGTAGATTCAGCGACTAATGGAGTGGCTAGGTTTTCAAAGAATTTATCTACGTTCTTCTGACGCTCTTCCGACAATGGCTTGTAGAACAAGGTTGATAGTAGGAAGAATCCACCAGTAAAGATTAGGTGACCGATTAGACCAATAGCGACTTTTAGATCCGACCATTCGCGGCCCGTTAACGGTTCTAGGTTGAACCAGTTTTGTACCATTTCTGGTGTGATAACGAAGCCGACAAAGTAAGAGACGATACCACCGACCACGAGCGTTCCCCAGCCAGCCCAGTCAGGTGTTTTCTTAATAAAGAAGCCACAGAATGCCGGAATGGTCATAGGGAAGCCAATGAGAGCGCCAACGTACATCATGGTGTCAAATAAGCTTAGGCCTTTTAACGAGTTGATAAACAATGCAACTAGGATGATTGAAATACCAAAGAAAGTAGACGTCAGTTTAGAGACAACCACTAGCTCTTTTTCAGTCGCATTTGGACGTAGGATTGGTTCGTAGAAGTTCTTAACAAAGATACCAGAGTTGCGGTTAAGGCCAGAATCCATTGATGACATGGTGGCTGCGAACATCGCTGCAATCAGTAGACCGACCATACCTGCAGGCATGTACTCTTGAACAAAGTAAAGGTAAGCAAAGTCTCCCGCTTTAGATCCCGCATCTGGGTACTGAGCGGCTAGGTCAACACCTTGACCCGCAATGAACCATGATGGCATAAACCAAATCAGAGGGCCCATAGTCATCAGTACACAAGCAAGCAGTGCGGCTTTCTTGGCATTTTTCGAGTCTTTTGCCGCTAGGTAGCGGTATGAGTTAAGCATGTTGTTGGTGATACTGAACTGTTTGAAGAAGATAAAGAACGCCCAGATACCGAAAATGCTTAGGTAGTTAAGGTTGTTACCTGAAACAAATGATGCGCCTTCTTGTGCTGGGAAGTTATTAACGATCTCACCAACGCCACCACCTTGAATAATGGCTACCACGGCACACGTTACTGTGACTGCCATGATGATGACCATCTGCATAAAGTCAGAAGCGATAACAGCCCACGAGCCACCGGTAACCGACATCACCAACACCACAAGACCTGTGATAATAATGGTCGTTGTCATATCAAAGCCGAAGATGCCTGATGCAATAATGGCAAGGCCATTTAACCAAATACCGGCAGAGATAACGCTGTTTGGCATACCAGACCAGGTAAATACCTGTTCGTTGAATTTACCAAAACGCATTCGAATCGCTTCAATAACCGTTACGACGCGCAGTTGGCGGAATTTAGGAGCAAAGTAGAGGTAGTTCATGAGGTAGCCAAAAGCATTGGCTAAGAAAATAACGGCAACAGCGAAACCATCGGCATACGCTTTACCCGCTGCCCCAGTAAAGGTCCAGGCGCTAAACTGAGTCATAAAAGCGGTTGCGCCAACCATCCACCAAAGCATGCTACCGCCGCCCCGGAAATAGTCACTGGTTGTACTGGTAAACGTTCTGAACATCCAACCTATTGCGATAAGAAATAGGAAGTAGATGCCTACAATAAGGGTATTGAGTTCCATCTTTAGACCTTTGAAAGTTTTGTTATGTCTTCGAGTCCATAGTAACTATCGACACTCTTATTTGTAGTACAATAACTCAAAATCGTGACAAGTGTTTTAGTTGATGGGATATTAATAATCATACAAGTGATCAATGTCTAAAATTGCCAAACTGGTGATACATTGCACCAATTGTGTTCAATAAAACATCTTTGGCTTTTGTTTTGAGCATGATTACGCAGTAAATGTCAGCGTGGTGAATAAGTTCGAAGAGAGATTATTACAGGGAGTGATGGTGCTAGTTGTCAGTTTTGCTGTGTTTTTTTTGAGTATTTGTGTGATTTATCGTAGGCAATAAAAAACGTTCATGCGAGCCTGCCACGCATGAACGTCAACGGTGTAGGTAACCGGCCGAGTAATCCTTCTCAGCAAAAATAATTATACGTTTTTAGGGACTAGAATTTTGTCACGCTCAGGCATTTAACTGAGACGAATACATTATGAACCCACGTGCGATGTCAGTTCATGCTTGTTCCTATATCCAGTTAGCTGCAATCATAATCGGGACCGAAGTAGCCAGCAGTGCTGCACTTAATGTCATCAAACACTGGACTATTCTCGCCAGTAAACGCAATAACAGAGGTTTTCTTTCCAATGTATGATACCAACCTAAATAAATATCTGGTCATTCTTGCTTGCTAAAATCGCTAATAGCTTCGTTATAGCTATGTTTTTAGAGAATGGTGTAGGTAGGTCAACTAGCTAGCGGCAATCTATGCCTTGCTCTAAGCGATGTTGTCTGCGCAATTACTGAACACCTATTTATCCAGATTGGTATTAGGTGCGTTCATTAGCCTTCATCGGGTCCTTAAGATCATTGACTTCATTATTCTCAGCCACAAGTCGAGAGTTCCTGTTCCACGAGTAACTCAAATGGTTTGCTGAAATCTGAACAACTAACGATATAGATATTAAAGTAATACAAATAGTCTTGGTGTGTTAGGTTTATGAATTTAAGGTCTGGCGCACATTTTTCAAACTCAAAAGAATGGCCTAAATTCAATTATTTTCTTTTATAACAATGATTTAATTGTTTTTTTGATGTTGTAACAAATTGTTTGATGAGAAATGAAAGGGGTATTTTGATCCATTTCACAGAAAGTCTTCTTGGTCATACGTATTCTATTTGTATTATTTTAATTCAAATTAAACGTAGCGATGCCAGTTTAATGGCACACCAATAAGTGGAACTTTACAATGAAACACTACAATAAAATCTCATTAGCCGTTGCGGCGACTCTATTTGCGGGCTCTCTTTCTGCAGCTTCTTTCGATGTTCGTCATGAGTACAAACACAGCACAGAGCAGCATGCGACCCGTGTAAAGATGGGCGATAGCATCGATAACTTCTATTACTCTGGCGAGTTAAAGTTCAAAGGCGAAAAAGGAAAGTTCCTTGAAGACCTTAAAAACAATGGTTGGGAGCTAGACCTTGGCTACCGCTACAAGTTTGGTGAAAACAACAACTGGACGCTTCAACCGGGAATGCCAATTGAAGGTCGTGAAAGTGGCATGACCTACAAACCGCAACTTCGTCTAACGTATGATTTAGATAGCGTTGAAGGCTTAAGCTTAAGCGGCCGTTACCGTTACGACATTCGTCAGAACATCGAAGCAGATGATCAGCGCCGTCACCGATTAACAGGTAACGTGAACTACCGAATGTACGATTGGCGTTTCGGCTTTGAAGCGAACTATTACAAAGCAGATGGCTACGATATTTTCGACAATTCAGACACGAACTATGAACTGAATGCCACTGCTCGTCGCCACTTTGGTCAATGGGCACCGTACGTTGAGTTTGGTGATGTAAACGTGGATTCTACATCGGATAAACGTGAACTGCGTAGTCGTGTCGGTCTGACCTACAGCTTCTAATTGATTCAAACTATCCATCAAAAAGCCAGCGATATGCTGGCTTTTTTAGTTTCTCTAGTAGCTTAATCGATAGAGTAAACCTATGGTAACGGGCTTACTTGAGGCGAGTCGTGCCTCTTGAGCGAGTAATAACTCTGCGGTCGCCACAGCATCCATTAAGGCATTATGCTCGATGTATTCGGGCAGTTGGTAGCGCTCTCTGGTTGCTCCAAGCGAAACATCAAGATCTTGATGATTATTGATAGCTCGTGCCAATTTCTTCTCGATATAAAGAGTATCGAGCCACATTAAAGGGACGGCATTGAGCTGATAACGATACGAAAGGTAGCGCTGAATAAAGCTGTTCTCTACCGAACAAGAGTGGGCGACCAACACTTTGCCTTGTGCAACTTCGAATAGCGCCTTCATAGCGTCGTGGATTGAGATGCCATCTTCTAGCATCTGAGGCGTGATATGGTTGATTACAGCTGTTTCTGGTTTGATCTGCGATTCGTTACTGAGGTAAAAATGCTGTGCCGTACTTAAATCAATCACACCATTTGATATTTCGACCCAGCCCATCGACAAGATAAGATCGGATTCGGCATCAAGCCCGGTTGTTTCGAGGTCGAGCACTAAATAGTCCAAGCCTTTAGCGTTAGCATCTACGGGTACTGATTCGAAGTTAAACACGCTATTTAGATCCGCAGGTAAAGGAACCTGACCTCTGTAGTGCGCGCGTTTACGATTAAACCTTGAAAGTGGATGAAAAAAGTCTGTGAGTATTTTCATTAACGACTCCCAAATCTCACTTTCGCCGCTTCTTGAAGGTCGGCAATGATCCTAAACGCATCCTTCAAGTGTTTGCGTTCAAAGCTACCAAAGCTATCAGGGTTGATGTGATTATCAGGTGTATGACCACTCTTCAATGCTTCGAGCTGGTGGTTGAATCGAAACGACAGAATAAACTCGTAGGCGCCAAGAATGTTTTTAAACGCATCTTCGCTCAGAATACCTTTCTCATAGGCGGCTTTAAAGCGTTCATCGGTGGCAGAAACATCAGTCTCTACCGCCAAACCGTAGATTCGAGCGAGGTCGATAATTAAGTTGATCGCATACTTTTTAACATTGAGTGTCTTTTTATTTTCGCCTGACTTCTCGAGTACAAGCTTGTTGAAGATCCCAAGCGGAGGATTTGTTGTCACCGCATCGTTTACAAGCATACTTAAGAATTCGCGGTTGCTACGGATATTCTCATGCAGTGCTTCTCTAAGCTGTTTTTCATAATCGCTGACACCAAACACGGTGCGAATCTCTAAGAACACACTGATATTGAGCAGGCGTTCATACTCAGGGTTTGCTACCCACTTCTTGTAGTAATGTTTCCAGACACTCAGGGTTTGGCACCATTTCGGCGTCGCTGCCATAAATTTGCCTGGGCAGAGTGGGTAATCACAGCTAGCGAGGCCATTAGTGACCATCATCGCAAGGTGTTGAAAGTAGATACGGTCGTTTTCGGTCGCGTCATCGGCAAGTACGATTGCACTGTCTTGGTCAGACAGCATGTGAACTTCATTTCGCGCGTGTGAGCCTGCGACGATCCAAGAAAAATCACAAGGCGGGGGACCCAGTTTGTCGATGGCGATTTGGATAAGCCGCTTTGTGTAGGCATCCATAATCATTGTCATTACTTTGCCGATGACTTCAGGGGAGACATTACCTTCAACCAGAGCCTCAAAGATGGCTTGGCGTTCAGGTGTGAAACTCGATAGGGATTTGACACTACCGGCATATTTGATTTTCTCAATCAGGAAAATAGCTTGAACGCGGTGGTTTTGGACAAGGTGAGTGGTGGTCAAAAGCCCTACCACCTTATTATCTTGCACCACAGGTAAGTTTCGGATATTGGATTGCATCATGATGGATGCGGCGTGAAGTACCAAGTCGTCAGGCTTTACGGTTTGCGGAGAATGAGTCATCACGTCACGAATTGGGCCATCGGTTGAAGCGCCAACGGCTATCACACGTTTGGTCATATCTCGGTCAGTGATTAATCCGACAATCTGATTATCTTCGTAGATTACGGCGCAAGGAGAGCGCTGCACTAGCATGGTATGAGCGACTTCCCGTATCGATAACTCTGAGGTGACCACAGCAACTCGACCGCTGGCCACTTCATCAACTCGCTTAATGAATAAGCCTTTCTCTTTATTAGACCAAACAACGTCTAACGCTGATTTAAGCCGTACTTGTGCCTGTGATGCAAAGTGTTCAGCGCATGTGGGAAACTCTTTGAACAAAGTTTGTAGGGCAGAGTGGGGAATGATGTAAAGCAACGTACTTTCAATTGCGACCGCCTGATACCCTTGCTCATCATTGATCTGCTTGTCTAGAAAAGTAAATCCGAACAGATCTTCAGAGCCAAGCCTAGCTCGAAGCACACCATCACTCTTTCTTTGTTCCATTGACCCAGTCCGAATGACATAGAGGGACTTTTCTTCAGGGTTATCACATGGATTGACCGTATCGCCCTTGGCTAGATAGGTGATATGTATATTCGACGCTAACTGCCTTAAGTTAGACTCAGGCACTTTATCGAACGGATCGATTTGTCGAATGAACTGGATAATATTAGGCAGTAACGGATCACTCATAGCTAACCATTGATAGAGATGTAATTGTATTATTATATCTCTTATTGTGTTGAGTGCATCAAAATTTGGTTAAACCTTGAGTGTTCGATACAAAAAAGCACGCCAGAAAGCGTGCTTTAGGATTTGAAGTGAAGTTCAACTAGACCGTTGCGAGGCGGTGTTTCGAGTCTAGTAGATGGTTTGCTGATGCTTGACGTGCTTTGTCACTGTTACCTGCCATGATTGCATCGTAGATTTGGCGGTGTTCATTGATACACGTGCTGCCTTCTTCTGACGAGTGTGCAATGAAATTCACGAACATGGTCGTCAGGATATTACCAAACGGAAGGTAGAAGTCATTGCCTGTTGCATTGAAGATAAGGCTGTGGAATTTCGTGTCTATTTCCATCCATTTTGCCTGATCAAATACAGGAGCTTCTGCCACTTCGACCATCTTTTGGAAGGTTTCTGATAGCTCGATACGTTGCTCCGCAGTGGCATGTTTTGCGGCTAGGGCACAGGCTTCTGGCTCTATAGCACGGCGTAGGCCTAAGAACTGACTGCAAAACTGGTCGGTATCGGCTAGTCCATCCATCCATTCAATCAATTGTGGATCAAGGAAGTTCCAGTAAGCGCGATCGATAACACGGGTGCCAACTTTAGGGCGAGACTCAAGCAAGCCTTTTGAGGTTAACAGCTTAACCGCTTCACGCAGTGCGGTACGACTAACACCAAATTGCTCACACAGATCCATTTCACCAGGAAGAATAGAGCCTTGAGCCAACTTGCCAGATAAGATGCCGCGTGCAATTTCACGCGCCACTTGAACGTGCAGGCTGCGTTTTGAGCCTGAGATAGAGCTAAATGATCCAGTCATAATCTAACTTATAATTGATATGTATTATTTAAGTGTAATTCTAGCACTTGGACTATGGTGCTCCAAGCACTCTTTTCCTAAAGGCATCTTTGATTCACAAACTTAATATTTGGTCGGAATAAATCGCTCTGTCATTACAGGATATACAACGTGTTCATCCGAGTAGCATCAAGTGAATCTCATTTCTATATAAGCGCGTTAAAGCCGAATCAAATAGATCTCTCATTACGCCAATAGTGGATTATGAGATCTGGTCGCTTGTTATTTATAGATGATATTGTATGATTTATTGAGCGTCTTTTTATAGGAGCCAGTTATGGCCACGTTTTCGTTGGTAGAAAACTCCAGTCGCAAGATTCACGTTCAAATAGCACGGCAATTAGCGCGTAAGATATTGTCTAGAGAGATAGCAGAACTAGAAAAGCTACCCAGTGAACTTGAATTGTGTGAAGCATTTGGAGTCAGCCGAACCGCACTTAGAGAATCGACTAAGTTGTTGTCGGCAAAGGGGCTTATTGAATCTAAGCCTAAAGTCGGTACGACGGTGAGACCCCGCCAGCACTGGCACTTTCTTGATCCTCAATTGCTAGAATGGATACAAGACCTAGAAGATACCGCACCATTTTTGGGGCAATTTCTTGGGTTGCGTAAAGCGATTGAGCCTGAAGCCTGTGCGTTGGCGGCAACACACGCATCTGCGAGTCAGCGAAAGTCACTCTCCGTGATTTTTCAGTCGATGACCATTGCCGCGAAAAGCTACGATTATCAAGCATGGACAGAGAACGATCATCTGTTCCATCAAACCATTTTTCTTTGTACCAGTAACCAATTCTATATTCCGTTCAGCAATATTTTATCGACCATCTTTAAACAGTTTATTGATGAGTCTGCCGAGGGCGGTCGTTTTTGCTTAGAAGAGCATCAACGTATTTACAATGCCATCATGGCTGGTGACCCAAGGGAAGCGCGGATTGCTTCTCAAATATTGCTTGATGACGAGAATCAAAAACTGGCTCTAGTGGCGAACGGATAAGCGTTTGTTCTTCTGTCACACACACAAATATGGAGGCTTTGTTATCGGAGCCTTCTTTTAAAACACCCAAATAAGTTCACTATGTCCTCTACGCCGTATGTAAAAAAGAACCTTTCGCTTGCTTGGCCGTTGGCGCTGAATGCACTTTTGATGCAATCAATGCTGATGATCGACACGTTCTTAGTCTCTCCATTGGGTGAAATCTCCCTTGCTGCAATGGGGATCGCCTCAACGATAGTCGCCTTTGTTTTGGGTGTGCAAATGGCCTTAGCCAATGGTTCTCAATTGGTATTAAGTCGTGCCTTTGGTTCGTCCAACAGTGACAGTTTAAACCGAGGCTTTTGGGCGGGGCTATCCATTAACTTGGCGATTGCGTTGATGTTCTGGCTTGCGCTCTCTATAGGTGGCTCTGCATTAATCGGATTGTTGACGGATGATACTTCATTAATCGCGGAAACAGAGCGTTACCTTGCCGTTGCCAAATACATCATCTTGTTCAATGCAACAACTCAAGTAATGATCGCACTGTTCAATGCTTTAGGCCGTACTAAGGTGCCGTTTAAAGGCTACTTGATAGAACTCCCAGTCAATGTTGTTGCATCGTATGTGTTGATTCACGGAGCGATGGGGTACTCAGGCATGGGTGTCGAGGGCGCAGCGGCGGGCAGTTTGGTTGCTATTAGCGTCCGATTCATCTTTTTGTCGCTGTGCATTAAGATGACGTTATCTCTGATGCTGGATATCCGACGTTTAGATGCATCATTAAAGACCAACGTCAAAAGTCACTTCAAAGAGATCTTTCCGGTTGCCGCGAATGTCACCATGCTTCAAGCGGGTGCGACCATCTACATGTTGATATTCTCTCAGCTCACGCTTTACGCCTATGTCGCGATGACGATTGTGATGCCGTGGATAAAAATGGGTACACAATTTATTACGGCCTGGGCGCACTCATCGGCCATTACGATTAGCCAAGCGATTGGCTCGCGTCAGTTAGACGACCTTAGGAAAAATGTCGATGTCAGTATTGATATGGCAGTGGTCATCTCCATCGTGTCGGCGCTGTTCTTCTTCATTTTGAGCTGGTTTTTACCTGATCTTTATCCAGATCTAGAAGCCGATACCTATCATGCATTGGCTGTGATTGCACCGCTGTATATCTTTCTTCCGATCGTCAGAGGCTATAACACTGTGCATGGCCATGTACTGCGAGCGCTCGGTAAAACAACGGCGGTCTTTAACATTAACTTCACTGGTCAATGGGTGGTGTCACTGCCATTGTGTGCGTTAGTCGTTATTGGGCTTGATGTTTCTATATTTTGGGCGTTTGCGATTCTGCCGTTTGAAGAGATGGTTAAAGCACTGCCGTTTAGACATCTAGCCAGAAAATCACTCAATGAGTTTGACCTCACTAAAGCCGATAAGCTGATGTATGACTAACCCCTGACTCGAAGCCCTCACTGTGAGGGCTTCATTGTTTCTAGGGTTCGCTTGGGACTCTCTATTTCTCCCACTGATCCTCTACCACGTAAAAGTTCGTAAATAGCTGAGTAGTAAAGGCTGTTGCGTTTGACACTATTCGCTCAGCCGATTAGTTTTCAATGCTAGTTATTTATGAATGAAACGAGATAGATGGACTCAATCACACAAGCTGCATTAGGCGCGACAGTTGCCGGTGCGATTGCTGGAAAGCGCTGTAATGCGAAGGTATTACTGATGGGTGCTGCACTCGGCACTTTGCCGGATCTGGATGTGATTCTGGATTATGGTGACGCGGTACAAAACACAATCAAGCATCGTGGTTTTACGCATTCTCTCTTGGTGTTACCTCCTTTTGCTTTGCTAATTTCTTGGCTCTACTGCCGCTGGCGACCAGATACGTTTTGGACGCTTTCTCGTGTGTTCTTTTTAACCGTGAGTGTGTTCGTTACCCACACTTTGCTTGATGCAATGACGACGTATGGCACGCAGTTGATTTGGCCATTTGAGGGCTATTTTGAATTGAGAAACGTGTTCATCATCGACCCTCTCTATACGTTGCCTTTATTGTTTGCGATAGGTGTTGCGCTGTTCTCGAAAAACAGCGGCGGGCGTTGGTGTCAAACCGTGGTGCTGATTTCAACGCTCTATTTAGGGTGGGGGTACACCTCTCAACAGATGATTGCTTCCAGAGTTGAACAGAACTTGAGTGCACTAAATCTACCAAACCAACAAGTTTTGATTACGCCAACGCCTTTTAATACCCTGCTATGGCGGGTGGTTGTTATGGACGAGGGTAAGTATTGGGAAGGTTTAGCCTCCGTGTTAGATGGTAACGATAATATTGATTTTATTTCCCACTCTTTGGGCGAATGGCCATTAGAAGATCAACCTGAAACACTCATTGGGTTGAAAGCTTTTTCGCACAACTACCTTAACTACCGTGTTGAAGGCGATTCCTTGATTGTCACTGATTTACGATTAGGCATGTCTAACAATCTTGCGTTTGAGTTTATCTTTGCCGAAAAGAGTGATAGTGGCGAGTGGGAACTACTGGACTCCACACAGCGTTATCCGAGCGAACGTAGCTTTGAATTGATGGGTCAACTTTGGGAAAGGCTAAAGGGCGATCAAAGTATTGATGCGAACCTACAATCAAATCAAACCAAAGTAAGTTCATAAGCTTACCCTGAGATAAAAAAGCCGAGCGTGATGCTCGGCTTTGACTTATTTCCTGATTTTTTTGCATTAAACGCTGCGTCAATAACGCCACGATTAAATCTGTGCGAATGCGCCTTCCCAAGTGTAAGTCACACCGTCGAACTCAACGCGATGTGCCGCGTTCTGTTTGTCTTCGTCTAGGTTGCAGATAGCGAAGTGGTAAGCGTTGCCTGTGGTTGTTTGCAGACGAATCACGGTACCCACTTCGTTGTTGCCAACGACGGTTACTGACTCTACTAGACCACGAGCGCCAACCGATGCTTCGATAGACTCGTTGAAGTAACCGTGTGCCTCTAGAACAGAAGCAAACACGTGGTTCTGACCAGATTGACGTAAGATCAGTGCTGGTTCGCTCTTCAAGTTGAAGTCTGGATCATTTGCGCCTGTGCGAGTGAAGAACACTTTGCCGCCGTTTGTTGCGCTTGTGATTAGCGAGTAGTAGCTGCTGTCGTGTAGCCAGCTTACCAACGAACTGCCTTCAACTTGGCCCGAACCTACATTCCATAGGTGCTGGTATCCGTTGTCTTCACCAAGAGGACGCAGCGTGCTTTCAACGTTGTAGTCGAAGTCAGTACGGATGATTTGACCAGAGTAGTGCACTGGCAAGTCATATTGGTGCTCTTGGTCTGCTTCGATGCGGTACACATCGATCACAAGTGGTTTTTCGAACTCTGGCAATTCTGCAAGAATGATGCTGCGCTGCATGTCTACGCCGTCATAGTAGCCAGAAATACGACCACTCATGCCTTGCAGCTTTTCATCGTCCGCTTTGAAGAAATGCTTAGAACCGTATCTTGATTCCGCTAGAGCCGTGTCGAAGTTGTTTTGTGTCTTTTGGTCAACGGTTACTGTGTTGTGCGCGACAGTCTGCTTACAGTAAGACTTGTTTTCTGGGATGTAACGACCGCCAAACTTAGGCTCAACGTTTACCCAGCGACCGAAGCCGTAATCGTGCAGAACTTCATGACCGCGGTTAAACACGCTCAGGTGCAGACCATCGTAGTGGCCATGGTCTAGCGCTGAGTGGTACTGGTGATCAGACCCGTGTTGACCAAACCAGATAAGCGCCATTGTATCGTCATCTTGTTCGTCGCGGTGACGAAGAATGCTTACGCCGCCTTTTTCACCTTCTGGGCCATCAGTTACAAATAGGCTGCCCCAGTTGAACGGTTTAATGTCGTCTGCTTCTGCAACCGCGTCGGACAATGTCTTACCAGAGATATGAACCCAAACGTCTTGCTGGTGGTCTGCCATGCCAAGAAGTGTCTCAGTTTGTTCGTAACGGTGGTAACAAACAGACGTCGCCATGATTACGCCTTCATCATTGATCGAAATCGTCTTTGATGAATCGTTCAGTGCTGGCAAAGTGCCATCTGGGAACGCAGTCTTAAATACTGCGTAAGACGTTGTCTTGATGACTGAATCGTTGAACTCATAAATCTTAAGTTCTGGCTGACGACGTTCAATCGCTTCTGCGAACAGGTAGATTGGGCGAAGCGAGAAACGGTGATAGTAGGGACCTTCCATGTAGTAGCCGTCTGGCGAGAACAACTGATCTAACTGAGCTAGGAAACCGCCGCTTACTTTATCCAGCTTCAAGCCGTAAAGCGCTTTGTCTACTGCGTCTTGATCATTGATTGCGTAGCCACAGATACCAACCGCTGCCACTGCCCACAAACCGTGGTTGTGTACGATGTCAAAGTCATGGCCGTAAGTTACTACGAACAGCTCTATCATCTGCTTGAATAAATCGTTTTCAATTAGTGTCTTTTGTTCTTCTTTCAACGTGTGGTAAATGCAGCTGTACGCGCAAGAAGCGTATAGCATCCACATGTTCTCATTCAGAGTCTGATGGAAGATCTTACCTGGAGGATTCGAGTCACGGCTAGTGTTGCTCTCTAGCGTTGGGTAAACCTTCGCGTAAGCCGTTAGCACATCCACGATGTAGTCACGGTACTTCTGTTCGCCCGTGATAAGGAATAGGCGACCCGCTAAATCAATGTGAATGTAGTTCTGCTTATGACGGTTGTGTTCGTAACCGCCACCTTCACCGTGGCCTGGTACTTCAATACCCACCTCAGCCATGTAGTTGTCAGTTTGTTTAATATCACGTGCAAGTGCGTGACCTAGTAGGCTATCCGTGCCAAGTGACTTTTTAAGCTCTGCTGCTTCTTCAAAGTTCAGTAATAGTGGTTGATAGCTCATTCTTATTTCTCCTGCTCGAATTCAGTCACTTCTAGTGAGTAGAAGCCATTCCAGCTGTATGTTTTACCGTTAAGTTCTACTTGATGTGGGGTTTGGTTGTTAGCACCGAGTACATTGCTGATCATGACAGTCACCAGCGATTTCTCGGTTGTGATTTCTACGATGCTACCGACAGCGTTGTAACCCACGACGCGGATATCTTTTACCTGACCACGAGCATTTACCGATTGTTCAAACTCTTCGTTGAAGTAACCGTGAGTTTCTAGCACAGAAGCAAATAACGTCGATTCGCCCTTGCTGCGCAGAATGAATGCTGGTTCGCTACGTAGGTTAAAGCTTGGATCATTCGCGCCAGTGCGAGTGAAGATTACCTCATTGTCGCCGTTTTGCTTGGCGCTGCTGCTTGTACCTAACCAAGTGTAGTAGGTATTGTTTTGTAGCCAGCTGACCAGTGCCGTATCTTTTGCTTGGCCTCTTGCGACTTTCCAAAGGTGTTGGTAACCGAAATCTTCACCAAGGGTGCTCAGTTCACCAAAGCTTTGGTAGTCGAAGTTGGTACGTACGATTTGACCATCGTATTGATGAGAGTAATCGTACTGATGTTCACCGTCACTTTTAATGCGGTAAAGGTCGAGTAATAGCGGTGCTTCGAGTTCATCTAAGTTAAGCATGAACACACTGCGCTGCATGTCTGTATTCGGGTAATGATCGTTGGCGAATGCACTCATACCATTGATCTCTTTACCTTCCACTTTGAAGAAGTGAGGTAGTCCATGTACGGAGTCAGCACGCTCTACATCGAAACCATTCTGACATTGCTCATCAATCGTTACCGCGTTATGCGCAATAGTTTGACGTGCGTATGATTTGTTTTCATCAAGGTAACGACCGCCGAATTTTGGCTCAACGTTTACCCAGCGACAGAAGCCGTATTCACGCAGCACTTCTTGACCACGATTGAAAAAGGTAATGCCAAGCGTATCGAAGTTACCATGGCCCATACCGTGTTGGCCGTAGTTCATCACAAGCTGCGACACGTCACCGGTTTTGTCCTGCATTCGGATAAAGCCTTGTGCGCCATTATTACCTTGTGGGCCTTCGTTCAGTTCCACACTTGGCCAGAAAGGCATACCGATTTCACGGTCAGCAATGGCTTCATCATAAGCTTGAGAAAGTTCTAAACCACAAGGGTGCATCCAAACCGCGTTTTGAATCTTCGCCATGCCGAGGATGTTGTCATCAAGGCCGTAGTGCTTGCTGTACACGCTTACGGCAATTTGAACGCCCATATCGGTGATGCTCATTGTGCGAGAAGCATCGTTGAGGGCAGGGAACTCACCATTCGGGTAAGCCGTTGCCAACATCGCTTGTACCGTGTTGCCAATCACTTTGTCTTTGTAGTTGTAGATGTCTACTTCAGGCATGTGACGGTGTACTACTTCAGCAAATACGCAAGTTGGACGAATCGCATAACGGTGGTAGTACGGACCTTCCATGTAGTAGCCAGACGGTGCAAATAATTGTGAGATTTGCGCTAAGAAGCCACCTGTATCGTCACGGTCTTGACCGTAAACAGACATCTCTAGATATATAGGTTTGCCAATCGCAAGGCCACAAATACCAACAGCCGCAACTGCCCAGATACCGTGGTTGTGAATACGGTCGAAATCGTGCGCGTATTTAACGGTGAACATGTCTAGCATTGGTTCGAAAATACGCTCAACGACAGCTGTGCGTTCTTCTTCTGTCATCACTGATGCCACACATGAGTACGCAAGGCTAGTAAACATTAACCAACAGTGTTCATTAAGGATCTGGTGGAAAAGACGACCTGTTGGATTGGTGTTTTTCTGTACGTGGAAATCAAAAGTAAGGTATTTCTCTGCGTAAATAGCGAGAAGATCTTTAACGAACTGTGCGTATTTTTCTTCTTGGGTGATCAAGAATAGACGGCCCGCTAAGTTCATGTAAGTGTAGTTCTGTTTGTGGCGGTTGTGCTCATAACCACCAGCTTCGCCGTGACCAGGTACGTCTAATGGTAGACGCATAAATGCTTCCAGTTCCTTGCAATTAGCTTCAATGGTTTTTCCCATTAAGCTCGGCTTTCCTACTTCCTTTCTTAAAAGCGCGATTTCAGATTCAGTCAATAAAATCGGTTGTGTCGTCATTTCAATGCCACCCTCTAGATGAAGTGTGTTGTTATCTTAAACTTTCTATAAAGTAATACAATATGAATTTTATTGGTAGTCTTTGTCAGTAAAAGAGAGATTGAGGTCACGTGATTTTATGTAGGTCATTGAATTTAAATGATTCAAATGATTGTTTGGTAATGTTAATGCATTGTCAGGGCTTTACTTATTCAAGTCTATCTTTGATTAAAGTCACACAATTCTAGATATATTGTATGACAATTAAAATTTATCGGTTATGCTCATTATCAATTTGATGGCGAACTGAATGTATCTGGCTCGCTTTAATGGAAATCTTTAGGAGTATGACGATGAATTCTTTCTTTGTATTAGATGAGAACCCATGGGAAGAGCTAGGCGGCGGTATCAAACGTAAAATTGTTGCTTACACAGATGACCTAATGGCGGTTCACCTATGTTTCGACAAAGGCGCGATCGGTGCTCCGCATACTCACGAAATCCACGATCAAATCGGTTATGTAGTACGTGGTAGTTTTGAAGCAGAAATTGAAGGTGAGAAGAAAGTACTAAAAGAGGGCGATGCTTATTTCGCACGTAAACACATGATGCACGGTGCCGTTGCTCTAGAACAAGACAGCATCCTTTTAGATATTTTCAATCCTGCTCGTGAAGACTTCTTGAAGTAACGTATAGCGCAACCTCAGTTGCTAAGGTGACAATATGAAATCATTAAATATCGCGATCATTGGCGAGTGTATGGTTGAGCTACAGAAGAAGGAAGGTCAGCTTCAACAATCATTTGGTGGTGACACGCTAAATACCGCACTTTACTTATCACGCCTAACCAAATCACATGACATCAAAACGAGTTATGTTACAGCGCTAGGCTCGGATCCTTTCAGCCAAGAGATGCTAACAAGCTGGCAGGAAGAGGGTATTGATACGGATCTTGTGATGACGGTGTCGGGTCGTCAACCAGGAATCTACGCTATCGAAACCGACGAAACGGGTGAGCGCAGTTTCTACTACTGGCGTAAGGAATCTGCGGCTAAGTTCATGTTTGAACAGCCACAGTCTCAAGCTGTGTTGGATAAGCTCTACCAATACGATGCCGTTTATTTGAGTGGCATTACGCTGGCGATTGTGACCCCTGCTGGCCGCGAAAAATTGTTTGAGTTTCTTCACCAGTACAAAGCTCAAGGTGGTAAGGTATTCTTTGATAATAATTACCGCCCACAGTTATGGGCAGACAAGCAGCAAGCGGTCGAGTGTTATCTTAAAATGCTGGCATTAACAGATACGGCGCTGCTTACGTTTGAAGATGACCAAGAACTCTATGGCGACGTTGATGTCGAACAGTGTATCGAGAGAACAGCCAGCGCTGGCGTGCAAGAGATTATCATTAAACGTGGCGCAAAAGATTGCCTAGTTGTGGTCGGTGAGAGCGCAAACTTTGTCGCTCCTGACCCTGTTGATAAGGTGATTGACACCACTGCTGCAGGTGATTCATTCAGCGCGGGTTTCCTAGCCAAGCGTATTACGGGTGGCAGCGCGAAAGACGCAGCGTACACCGGCCATTGTGTTGCAGGCACGGTTATTCAACACAAAGGGGCAATCATCCCACGTGATGCAATGCCTAACTTATTAATCTAATTCTAAACGGTCTTCAACAGAGGGCCTTACTAAAGCGAGTAAGTATTCATGACTACATTAAATGAACAGCTAGCAAACCTGAAAGTCGTTCCTGTTATTGCCATCAATAAAGTGGAAGATGCGGTGCCGCTTGGCCGTACTTTGGTTGAAAACGGTATGCCTTGTGCTGAAATTACTTTCCGTACCGAGTGTGCAGCAGAAGCGATCGCAGCGATGCGTGCTGAGTTCCCTGAAATGCTGATTGGCGCGGGTACAGTTTTAACTAACGAGCAAGTTGATCAAGCGATTGAAGCGGGAGTGGATTTCATCGTGAGCCCAGGCTTTAACCCTCGTACAGTTCAATACTGTTTAGATAAAGGCGTTGCGATTGTACCAGGTGTTAACAATCCAAGCCTTGTTGAACAAGCGATGGAAATGGGTTTACGCACATTGAAGTTCTTCCCTGCAGAGCCATCAGGCGGCGTGAGTATGCTTAAAGCGCTTACGGCGGTTTACCCAGTGAAATTTATGCCTACAGGTGGTGTAAGCCTAGGTAATGTTGATGACTATCTGTCTATTCCGTCAGTACTGGCGTGTGGCGGTACTTGGATGGTTCCAACCAAGCTGATTGATGAAGGTAAATGGGATGAGCTAGGTGCTTTGGTTCGTGATGCGGTTGCACACGTAGCGTAGGTGCTGCACTTCCCCGATTAAACTAGCGAATTATTTGAAGCGAGCCGCGTGGCTCGCTTTTTTTGTCACCGAACAAAGCGCAACCCTAGAAACTATTCCATACTTTTATAAGTTCTTAAAGTTATATTTGTATTACAATTATTTCTCGACACATTAAGGTTTAGCGGGTGTTTAGCCAATGAATAGTCTTTTATAAGGCTTTTGGGGCGATTTTGATCACTAAAATAGTTATGTTTTAGATCACAATAAAAGCATATTGTAGTACAAATAAAATCTAACTGGAGTAATCTAGGAGTCAGTTAATGATGATACTTAAAAGGCTGAAAAAATGACTATTGATACTCTTGTTGTTCTTGCCTACTTCTTCTTTTTAATCGCAATTGGTTGGATGTTCAGAAAGTTCACCACATCGACCAGTGATTACTTCCGAGGGGGCGGCAAGATGTTGTGGTGGATGGTAGGTGCTACCGCCTTCATGACGCAATTTTCAGCATGGACGTTTACAGGTGCCGCAGGACGCGCGTTCAACGACGGTTTTGTTGTTGTAATCCTATTCTTAGCCAACGCATTTGGCTACTTTATGAACTACCTCTACTTCGCTCCAAAATTCCGCCAACTACGTGTTGTGACGGCGATTGAAGCGATTCGCCAACGTTTTGGTAAAACGTCAGAGCAGTTCTTCACTTGGGCTGGTATGCCAGACAGCTTGATCTCTGCGGGTATTTGGCTAAACGGGTTGGCTATCTTTGTTGCGGCTGTATTCAACATCCCAATGGAAGCGACCATCGTAGTAACGGGCTTAGTTCTGATGCTGATGGCGGTTACGGGCGGTTCTTGGGCGGTTGTCGCGTCTGACTTTATGCAGATGCTCGTTATTATGGCAGTAACCATTACCTGTGCGGTTACGGCTTACTTCCACGGTGGTGGTATCGGCAACATCGTGTCGAACTTCCACGGCGACTTCATGCTTGGTAACAACCTGAACTACGTCAGTATCTTTATCCTTTGGGTAGTGTTCATCTTTGTTAAGCAGTTCGGTGTAATGAACAACAGCATCAACGCTTACCGCTACCTATGTGCAAAAGACAGTGAAAACGCGCGTAAAGCGGCAGGCCTAGCGTGTGTACTAATGATTGTTGGTCCTATCATTTGGTTCCTTCCACCTTGGTACGTAGCGGCGTTTATGCCTGACTTCGCAGAGCAATATGGCTCAGTGGGTGGCGATGCAGCTTACCTAGCGTTCGTACAAAACGTTATGCCAGCAGGTATGGTTGGTCTACTGATGTCAGCGATGTTTGCGGCGACCATGTCTTCGATGGACTCAGGTCTAAACCGTAATGCAGGTATCTTCGTGATGAACTTTTACAGCCCGATTGTACGCCCTCAAGCGTCTCAAAAAGAGCTGGTTATCATCAGTAAGCTAACGACTATCATGATGGGTCTTATCATCATCGGTATCGGTCTATTTATTAACTCTCTGCGTCACCTAAGTCTGTTCGACATCGTACTGAACGTGGGTGCACTAATTGGCTTCCCAATGCTGATTCCAGTACTGCTAGGTATGTGGATTCGTAAAACTCCAGATTGGGCAGGTTGGGCAACATTGATTGTGGGTGGCTTTGTTTCTTACATCTTCGGTATCTCACTACAAGCAGAAGACATAAAACGCTTCTTCGGTCTTGAGCAAGCGCTGACAGGCCGTGAGTGGGCTGACCTTAAAGTTGGCTTGAGCTTAGCAGCACACGTTGTCTTCACTGGTGGCTTCTTCTTACTAACAACTCGCTTCTACAAAGGCCTAACGCCAGAGCGTGAGAAAGAAGTAGACCAGCTGTTCAAGAACTGGAACACACCAATCGTGGCAGACAGCGAAGAGCAGCAGAACCTAGATACAAAACAGCGTGGCATGCTTGGCAAACTTATCAGCGTTGCGGGCTTTGGTATCTTGGCAATGGCTCTGATTCCAAACGAGCCAACAGGGCGACTACTGTTCCTACTGTGTGGCTCTATGGTTCTAACGGTTGGGGTACTGCTAGTGAATGCGGCAAATAACCCAAAGCAACAACTGGCTAGTCAGGAGTAACCTGCACTCGTTATTCAACTTAAAGCCAGTCACGGAGACTGACTGGCTTTCCATCTAATGTTTTGATTATGGATTTGGCTAAGATACGACTATATGTATGACTTAATAGCTAAGCCAAAGCGAAAGTTTAAAAAACATTTTTAAATAGAGATGACCATAAACAAAGGATTGAGCGACGTTTTTGATCACAAAAAGGCGCTCTATTGTCTATCTCGACCTATTTTATGATTGATCTAATGGCTATATAACAATATTATTCTGGTTATATAATCATACAATAATGCATTTGGAGACAAAGATGACTAAACCTACTATCGGCTTTATCGGTCTGGGCCTAATGGGCGGCAACATGGTTGAGAACCTACAAAAACGTGGTTACCAACTAAACGTGATGGATCTAAACAAAGATGCAGTAGCGGTATGTGTTGAACGCGGCGCGACAGCAGTAAGCACAGGTAAAGAGCTAGCAGAAAACAGCGATATCGTGATGCTATGTCTGACTACATCTGCAGTTGTTGAGAAAGTGGTTTACGGCGACGAAGGTATCCTAGCGGGTATGTCTGAAGGCAAAACGCTGATCGACTTTGGTACTTCGATCCCAGCTTCGACGAAGAAGATTGGTGAAGACCTAGCTCAAAAAGGCGCAGGTATGATTGATGCTCCTCTTGGTCGTACTCCAGCACACGCTAAAGATGGTCTATTAAACATCATGGCAGCGGGTGACATCGATACATTCAACAAAGTGAAGCCAGTTCTAGAAGAGCAGGGTGAAAACGTATTCCACCTAGGCGCACTTGGCGCAGGCCACACGACTAAGCTTGTAAACAACTTCATGGGTATGACAACAGTGGCAGCAATGTCTCAAGCATTTGCAGTTGCTAAACTTGCCGGCGTTGATGGCCAGCAATTGTTCGACATTATGTCTGCAGGCCCATCTAACTCACCATTCATGCAGTTTTGTAAGTTCTACGCGGTAGACGGTGAAGAGAAGCTAGGTTTCTCAATCGCTAACGCAAACAAAGATCTTGGCTACTTCCTAGAGATGGTTTCTGACCTAGGTACACAATCTCTAATCGCAGAAGGCACTTCTAAGAGCCTACAAGCCGCGGTAGATTCTGGCCTTGCTAACAACGACGTGCCAGTAATTTTCGATTACTTTCTAAAACTCGAAGCTGAAGCGAAATAACGCCAGTTTCAAATAAGCGAAGCGATTAACAAGATGGGAGGAGAGCAAGTGGTGTAAGCCGCTTGCTCTTTTTCTTTGTGGGAAGGAAAAAAGTCTGACAATGCTGTTGGTCTCGCTCAGCAGTGGTATATTGAGCTTACCTTCACTTTGACAGGGTTTCGATTCCCGCTGCATGTATACCAGTTCAATGGCTCCTTTACCTAATATTATTTCACTATCTAATTTGTGAGTTTGCTATGCTATGCTGCTTTGTGGCTTCGAATTTAATTAGCTGTAGGTACTGAGCCTGCACTGGAGACAGTGATTAATCTAGTGATCTTTGCTTTCGATTGAATTGATGTCGTCGCAATTCAATTTTTCTATAATTTAGGTAGAGTGTTTATTTGTTTTACATACTAAAAAGTAACCTCTCCAATCACCTGGCTTACTTGAAGTGTTAGCTGTTTTGACAATATCTTAGTCGTTTGTAAGCTGTGAAGTGAAATGGCCCAAATCGGTCCCATTGAAATTGTATGTTTTTCTAAATTACTAATAGTAAATGATTTTTAGTCTATCATGCGCAACATGTTCGAGACGTGGTACAAGATGGCTTCACTGATTCAATCAGGCCTAGATCTAACGCCAATCATCACTCATCACTAAAAGATTGATGACTTCCAAAAAGGCTTCGAAGCTATGCGTAGCGGGCTTTCTGGCAAAGTTATCCTTGATTGGGAGTAGGGGCAGCAGGGTAAAATAGGCTTGTTGCCTGTTACTAGGCGACTAATGTTCTAACAGAAAATGGTAACAATAGCCTTTTTTGCCCACTAAAATGTTCCATATTTGTCCCATGAAAGCGAAACTGATATAGCAAAGTGTCCCATAAATTTATGGGACACTTTTTGTATTAAGCTTATGATAATCATACACGTTACTTGGAATTGTTATTCTCTCCTTAGCCTTGTCTAGCTCCTTCCATACACGTTCTGACTCACTCTTGTTTGTTTTAACCATTTACCATAAATCTTAGCGATTATAGTGACATCTGAATGGACATTGTTGACAGTAAAAATGGTGTGGTTATATTTTCACTCAGTCATCAGAGAACCGCCGATTGGTATGTCATGAAAAAACGCTTTTTACTTTTAACGCTTGTTCTTTCTGGGTGTAGTAGCTCTAGTGGAGGTGGAAGTCGTGTATCGGAACGTGTCGTACCCAGTACAGCCGATATAGAACTGACGCCTCAGCTGATAGAACAGTTAAAATCTCAACCTACGATTGATGACCAGGTAGGTATTCTCTATGACAAGTTTGAACCATTGCTCGATCGCAGTGACTCATTAATGGGTGTCGATGCAAACGAAGATGGTATTCGCGATGATATTGAAGCTTTCATTGATGCGCTGCAGATATCAGAACCAGAGAGAAGGGCAATTAAGCAGGATGCACGAAATGCGCAGGAAGTGTTGTATCACGACTTCACTGATGAAACATATGAAAACAAGACAACAGCGTTCAATATAATTAAAGGTTATGAAAAGGTTGTCGCATGCAAGGGTTATGTTGGCATACCCGTAGATGACCGGATCAATACTTCTCGGACGATAACAGCGCTGACTTATAATACTAAAGCCAGAACCATGGCATACCTTGCTTTCAATAGGATTCTAATTGGTACTGGTTCTACATCACTGGATTTTGAGGCTAAGTACTGTGAATAGATTAAGTAAACTTTGTCGACTTGCGTTCTCTTCTAGCGAATACATGGAAGATACAAGGCGATACTTTACTGATTATCCCAATGTTTGTCCGTCGCTTGCCACACAACTTACCGAAAACAAATCGGTGATTGGCTCAGTGCCGACAACGTCATACACTAGGCAAACATCCTGACCATCATTGAGGTACTCATGCGAATGTACTCTTTGGCCGCTCTATTGATAGGGGCCTTTCCTATGCTCGCCAACGCGGAGCCGAGTTATAACTGTGACAACGCCAGCCATGTAGCAGAGCACGTCATTTGCGGTAGTCAAGAGCTCTCTAGCCTAGACCGATTGATCGCTAATCAGTATCGTCAATCGCTTAGCGACGCCGCTTTAGAGAAAGACAAACAGACTCTACGCCAAGTGCAGAGAGCGTGGGTAACGCAGAGAAACGAGTGTGAGTACAGTTTTGACTGCCTTAAGGAACGAAGCCTAGAGCGACTAGCAACCTTAAAAGCGATAGAGTCGTTTGCCTTTTCTTGGGGTGGCGTCCTTCGTGAATCACCGACATTAGAGTCAGAGCAAGTAGGCTCAACCTATGAGAGGCAGGCGATCGTTATCTTGCAA
The DNA here is from genome assembly GCF_053643215.1 of Vibrio sp. NH-7. Taxonomy (NCBI): domain Bacteria; kingdom Pseudomonadati; phylum Pseudomonadota; class Gammaproteobacteria; order Vibrionales; family Vibrionaceae; genus Vibrio; species Vibrio sp. NH-7. Next base: position 557,779 of record NZ_CM132188.1, read on the forward strand.
GAAGAAGCCGCTTATTGGAACGGCTACCCTTGGTTCAAGGTGCTGGTATCTGGAAAAACGGCCCATCAGTGGGGAGGCATTATCTGCGATGCCTCGCGACCAAACACAACTTACTGCGAAGAGTAACCAGAAATGAGAGGTGCTGGGTGGCGCAATCTGTGTAATTCGAGGTTTAAGTCTTGAAGACAATGTGGATAAGAAAGAGTTCGTGATACTACTTTTGAGCCTCTACTCGTATGTAGCCATCAACCCCATTCTCGGTCGATGGGTGACACGATATTAAAACTGCATACCATGGAGATGAATACCGTCAAGATATCCGTAAGGCTACTTACACGACGAATGTTATCGAATCTATGAACACTATCTTGTCGATAGGTGGCAAAGAAGCGTAAGTTGTTTTTTAAAGGTGTACCGGTGAGAAAGGTTGCCTATTCGGCGGTTTAGAGTGCCTTTTTAAATTCACCAAAACGCAGAAATATGTAGTTAGCATCTGACACCCAAAGGCTAAGGCTTAGATGTAAAATTTGCCTCGCGAGTAGAGTACGGCGTCGCCACCTATAGTCGCTTTTTCAGGTGAAACATGGCAGTAAAGTGTGCCGCCGCGTTTAGATGCCTGGTAGGCGATCATGTGATCCTTAGTAAGCTTTTCGGACCAATACGGTGCCAATCCGGAGTGAATTGAGCCAGTAACAGGGTCTTCATCGCCGCCATTGGCAGGCCAAAAGTATCGAGAGACAAAGTCATAATCTTTGGAGGGCGCCGTTGCAACAACATCGTAAGGAGCTAGCTGCGTTAGGAAGTCGCTTTTGGTCCTTAAGTCCAGCACATCTTGTTCGTTGTCGTAAAACACAAAGTAGGCTTGTGGGTTTTTCATAACGTGTAGAGGCGGGATAGAGAGCCCTTCTAGAAGTGCTACAGGTGCCTCAGTGGTGCTCGGCATTTGGTGTGGGAAGTCCATCAGAATACGGCCAGATCGATCCTTTTCGACTTCGATTGGTCCTACAAACCGTGTTTCAAAGACAATTCGCTCGCCAGCATTGAAGAAATGAAACAAGGTAAACGCGGAGGCGAGCGTCGCATGACCGCAAAACTCGATCTCGCAAATAGGAGAAAACCAGCGGATCTCATGGTGATCGATAGCGATTTGTTTAATAAAGGCGGTTTCAGACAGGTTGTTCTCTTGGGCGATTTTGAGCATCATGTCGTCACTCAGCCAATCGGTGAGTGGGACAACAGCCGCGGGATTACCTTTAAATCTTTCTTGAGTGAAGGTATCACACACAAATAGTTCGAATTCCATAGATCTTCCTTACTGGCGTATCAAAACTTTCTATTTGATTAATAATAACTTTTGTTACATAGCAAGGGTGAGATAACTGGAGAGTTGCGACATAGATCTTCTCAAATCATACTCTGCGTACAAACTCTCCAGTTAGGTTTGGGAGTGATATAGAACTATTGTGGCACGCTGGCCTCATCCACTAGGTAAAGAATCGACTGGTAAGGGATGCCACTATGATGCGATAGACCAATTTCACAGGTTCGACTGTTACTAAAGCCACGATGACAGTTCTCAGGTACTTGCTCTTTGAGTGGATGAACCGCCGCCGCATTGAGCTCTGGCGTAGTGAAACCCTTGTCTCCAGCCCATCCACAACAAGCAATATGCTCAGGTACCACGACGTGGCTGGCGCAGCGCTGAGCTAGGGTCAACATGCTGTTTTCCAATCCCATTTTCCTTGAGCTGCAGGTGACATGCAGCATCACGGTCTCACTTATCGGCTTGATTTCCAAATGAGGCAGCAGATACTTAGAAACAAAACCTGTAGGCTCAAGTATTTCCAGCGGTTTAGTAAAGTTATCGATGCTGCGTTTAGCGCAAGGACTGGTGTCCATGAGAACAGGATATTCGCCTTCGTAGCTTGCTTCCCAGAGAGCTTGCTCTAACTGAGCCGCTTTTTGCGTGGCGATATTTGTCATGCCTTTGCTGTCATAGGGCATTCCACAACACTGGTCATGAATACCTTCAGGGATGATAATTTCAAATCCAGCCTTTTTAATGAGTGACATTGTCACTTCAGTTAAGCTGCGCTGATCAGAAGCATTGGTTTGTTGCCCCATAGTGCGAGAGGCACAAGAAGGGACATACACCACTTTTTTGTCGGACTTAACCAGCAGTTCCAAAGACTTTTCTAGATTATGGCTGTTTGATTGAGGTGTCTCAGGAAGCCAAATTGGGGTCTTATTCTTGGTGAGGCTCCGCACGCCATTGGTCAACTTAGAGACACCATTTTCACCTATCACTTTCACCGCAATTTGGTTGGCTTTGAGAGAGGCGCGAGTAAGCGTTGTGGTGGTTGAGAAATGATCCGCAGTCCACTTGGCAATTGGCGTAAACTTTTTGTACTTCGCGGTGCGCAGCTGTTTGACTAAATCACCCGTGTTGATACCCACCGGACAGCGGTCAGCACAAAGCCCAGTTGCCGCGCAGGTATCGAGCCCTTGGTACTCGAAGACTTTTTCTAATTCACTTGCGGTAACGGTTTCTCCTGCTGCTTTTCTGCGTTGTAGCTCTCGATAAAGCACGATACGTTGCCTTGGTGATAAGGTAAGCGTGCGGGAAGGGCAGACTGGTTCACAGAAACCACATTCGATGCAGCGATCAACAATGTCGTCGGCTGCCGGCATGGGTTTTAAATTCTCAATATGTGAATGCGGGTTGTCATTGATGATTACGCCAGGGTTGAGTAACCCTTCTGGGTCGAACAGCTTTTTAATTTGCAGCATCAGTGCGTAGCCATCTTTGCCCCATTCAAGCTCGACATAAGGGGCCATGTTACGCCCTGTACCATGTTCTGCTTTCAATGAGCCTTGATATTTGACAGCGACAAGGTCAGCGACATCGTCCATGAATCCACCATAGCGATCAATTTCATCTTGCGAGTCAAACCCTTGGGTGAAGACGAAATGCAAGTTGCCTTCAAGTGCATGACCAAAAATGATCGCTTCGCTGTATTGATACTTATCGAACAGTGCCTGCAGATCTCGAACGCCATTGGCGAGATTCTCTACTGGAAACGCGACATCTTCTATGATGACCGTGGTGCCGACTTCACGAACAGCGCCGACGGCTGGGAACATGCCTTTGCGAATTCCCCACAGCGTCGCGACGGTCTTGGCATCCGTGGTAAAGGGAACCGACTCAATGATCGAGTACTCACTGAGTGAGCCTAAAATGGCTTCACACTGGCTATCTAAGTCTGTTTGAGAGCTGGCATGCGTTTCAACCAAGAGTGCCGCGGCTTCTATATCCAAATTTGGCATAAATTCAGGCATGCCGGGTTTGTCTGCGACTGAACGCAGTGCTCGACCATCCATCAACTCGACGGCTGCGACTGGCGTTTTCGCCAATGTGGCAACGGCTCGGCTTGCTTCTTCGATATCGGCGAACACCAGTAATGCTGAGGCTTTAAACTCGTGCTCGATGACCGTGTTGTAGGTGATTTCGGCGATAAACCCTAATGTGCCTTCAGAGCCGATAAGTAAATGTTCCAACACTTCAATGGGGTCACTATAGTCGACCAGTGCGTTGAGTGCGTAGCCCGTGGTGTTTTTCAATCGATATTTGTGTCGAATGCGCTCAGTGAGCTCTGCATTGCTTTGCGTTTGCGCTACTAGGTTTGAAAGCCCTTGGTAAATGTCAGGGCGGGTCACTTTAAAGGCATCGATACTGGCTTTGCTTGAGGTATCGAGCAAGGTGCCATCGGCGAAAACCACCTTGACACTGTCTACCGTTCGGTAGGAGTTTTGCGCGGTTCCACAACACATCCCACTGGCATTGTTGGCTGCAATGCCACCAATCTTACAGGTGTTTATAGACGCAGGATCGGGGCCGATTTTGCGCTTGAAAGGCGCCAAGTATTTGTTTGCATCGGCGCCAATAACCCCCGGCTGAAGAATGATTTTGTTGCCATCGTCAACAATATCGTGTCCACGCCAATCATCGGTGAGAGTGATTAGGACGGAATCAGAGACCGCTTGACCAGACAAACTTGTCCCTGCAGCACGGAAGGTAAAGTGGACGCCTAGTTCTCGGCAGCTTTGTATCGCGTAGATGACTTCGCTGAGATCTTTAAGGCGTAAAACGATTTGCGGCACCAAGCGATAAAAACTCGCATCGGTGCCGTAAGCTAAACGCTTTGCTTCTTGGGTAACAATGCGTTCGGGGTCAATTTGTAGAGCAAGCAAGGCTTCAAGCTGCTCGTAAGTGGCTTTCGAAATTGTGTTGGCCATCATTGCTTCCTTGTGCTGATGTCACGGGTAGGGCGTCTTTCTGATTATTGTGAGGTTGTTCTCTCTTCCCGTGAGTCAAAGGTGTCACATCTTGTTCTCAAAAGCCGTGACACCCATTAAATTAATCGATTAGATGCTAACCAGCGAATCTCGGTTCAGATCCTGAATGGTTTTCGCGCCTGTCAGTGTCATCGCAACGCGCATCTCTTTTTCATACAGATCTAAGAGATTTTCAACGCCAGCTTGACCTTGCGCAGCAAGCGCGTAGATGTAAGAACGACCAAGCATGGCACAATCGGCACCCAGTGCGAGCATACGGACGACATCTAACCCCGTGCGAATACCGGAATCGACGAAGATTTTCATATCTCCCTTCACTGCGTCTGCAATAGCAGGAAGAGCTTTGGCAGAAGACATAACGCCGTCGAGCTGGCGACCACCGTGGTTTGACACAACAATGCCGTCCGCGCCAAATTTCACGGCGTCTTTTGCATCTTCAACGTCCAGAATGCCTTTGATCACCATTGGGCCATCCCAAAAGTCACGAATCCATTCAAGGTCTTTCCAGCTAATTGAAGGGTCGAAGTTTTCACCCAACCAACCAATGTAGTCTTCGAGTTTGGTCGGCTCTCCACGGTAAGTTGAAATGTTGCCCAGATCGTGCGGTTTGCCAAACAAACCAACATCAAACGCCCATTGCGGGTGACGCATCGCTTGGAACACACGTCGTGCTGCGGCATTCGGACCGCTCATACCAGAATGCATGTCGCGGTAACGGGCGCCCGGAACAGGCATATCAACCGTGAATACCAAGGTTGTCACGCCTGCGGCTTTTGCTCGTTCCAAAACGTTCTTCATAAAGCCGCGATCTTTCAGCACATAGAGCTGAAACCACATCGGGCGCTCAATCGCTGGTGCGACTTCTTCAATGGGGCAAACTGACACCGTCGACATGGTAAACGGAATACCTTTTTTATCGGCGGCTTTTGCGGCTTGTACTTCGCCACGACGCGCATACATTCCGGTTAGACCGACTGGAGATAGTGCGATAGGAAGCGCCATCTTTTCGCCGAAGATTTCGGTATCGAGGCTAAGCTCAGACATGTCGTTCAACACACGCTGTTTAAGCGCAATATCTGCAAGATCTTCTGTGTTGCGTCTCAGAGTATGCTCACCATAAGAGCCGCCATCAATGTAATGGAAAAGAAAAGGTGGGAGCTTTGATTTCGCCGCTTTGCGGTAATCAGTAGAGGCAGAGATAATCATAATTCAATCCTACAAATGGTGTATTTGGGCCTTTCTTTGAAGGCTAGAGTCAAACTGTTTAGGGTGGCGTTAATACTCGCTTGGAGTGACACTAGTGCCGTTCTTGTCAGGGGATGAGTATTAACGCCGTGGATTTATTTAACCAGTGCATCCGTAATGTTTAGGCCATAAATGGCAATTAAACCAATGACGCCAGTCAGTACTAAGTAGTAGAACGTTGGGATAACCGTTTTGCGTAGCGTCGCACCTTCGCGGCCCAGTAGTCCCACCGTTGCTGATGCAGCAACCACGTTGTGAATCGCGATCATGTTACCCGCTGCTGCGCCAACCGCTTGAAGTGCTACTACAACCGCACTAGAGATAGAGAGTGTCTGCGCAACTTCAAATTGGAACTGGCTAAACATCATGTTAGACACCGTGTTTGAGCCTGCAATGAAAGCGCCTAGTGCACCGACGGTCGCGCTCAACGCTGGGAAGGCTTCGCCTACGAGGCCCGCGGCAAAGTTGGCGGTTGTAACTGGCATGCTGGCTAAGTCAGCGCCATTGACGCCAGAGTTGATGAAGATGCGCACCATAGGAATAGTGAAGACCAAAACAAAGCCTGCACCAATCAAGGTTTTGCTCGATTCGCCAAACGCTTTTGCAAGCGGAGCAGCACTACGTGCTTGAAGCAATACAGCGATAAGCGCGACGAAGACTAGGATGCCACCTGGTAGGTAAAGGGGTTGAATGGCAGTGCTGATACCGGTTTCGCCCAAAATATTGCTAAATGATAGGCTTACGCTGGTTAGCATCGCTTTGAAATCGGCGCTGACGCGGCTCGCAACCAGTACCACAGCCAATAACACGTATGGGAACCACGCCATCACCATGCTCATCGGCTTGCTCTTGCTGTCTTCTAGATCAATCTTCAGTGAGCCCAACCATTCTGCTGGCCACTTATCTTCTTTCTCAAAGTCCCACGTTGTTTTAGGTACCAAGAAGCCACGTTTTGCAGCAGATACGACGATAGAAAGTCCAACCAAACCGCCAATCAGTGACGGGAACTCTGCACCCAGGAAAACACCCGTTAGTGCGTACGGAATGGTAAAGGCTAAGCCCGCAAAAATAGCAAACGGTAGAATGTCTAGCCCTTCTGTCCAGCTCTTGTTTTTGCCGAAGAAGCGCGTCAGCATCATTGCCATTAGTACTGGAATTAGCGTACCTACGGTGGCGTGAATCATCGCAACGCTTGAGGTAATTTGTTGTAAGTAGGCGTCCCAAGTGGAGCCATTCGCGAGTAACGCTTCAGAGATATTGTGCGTATCAAGACCTTTGTTTACCCCAACGATGATAGGGGTGCCTACTGCGCCAAAGGAAACAGGCGTCGATTGAATCATCATACCCATTAAAACCGCGGCGAGAGCCGGGAATCCGATCGCGACTAACAGTGGCGCCGCAATCGCTGCTGGCGTGCCAAAACCTGATGCGCCTTCAATAAACGAGCCAAAGCACCAAGCGATGATAATGGCCTGAACACGGCGGTCAGGTGAGATGTTAGTAAACCCGTTGCGAATGGTGGTGATTGCGCCGGTGTGTTTAAGCGTATTGAGTAGGAAGATGGCGCCAAACACAATCCATAAGACCGCGACAGTGATGCCTAGCCCTTGAAAAACAGACGCTAAAACGCGTGTGGTCGACATGTCCCATCCAAATATGGCAATGATAACGGTTAATCCAAATGCGACAGGCATCGCGCGTTTGGCTGGCCAATTAAGGCCGACAAGTAATATGGCAGCCACCACGATTGGTGAGAAGGCCACTAGGGCAAGTAAAGTTTCACTCATTGGTACATCCTCGTACAGGCATAATCCCTTCACGTTTTGCTAGGGATGACTTGTTAAATCCGGACTCTAAAGAGTCTCTTAGATTTTATATTTGTGATAATTGTGTTAATTCGAGGTGAATTTACCCCTTTATTTTTTATTGATATAGGGAAATAATGAAAATAATTAATTCCAAAAATGACATAATCAATGCGCGCAGATGACTTAATTCTGTTTTCTCAAGTCGTGGAAATGGGCAGCTTTAGTAAGGTGGCTGAAACAAATAACCTTACAAATTCGGTAGTTAGCAAGCGAATAGCACGTTTGGAAGAAGAGTTGGGCGTTCAGTTATTATATCGCACAACGCGTAAATTGACGCTGACCGAGGCGGGCAAAGCGCTGACGCATGGGGCCAAAAATGTGAAGCAAGCCACTTTGGAGGCTATGGATGCGGTTTCAGGCTTTGGTGAAAACATCAGCGGTCACATCAAAATGTCGGTGCCGACCATTTCAGGTGATTTGATTTTAGCTGATGCGGTCGCCGAATTTTGCAACACGCACCCCGGGTTGAGCGTTGATATGTCATTGGACAACCGTTTCGTCGACCTAGTTGAGGGCGGGTATGATTTGGTGATTCGCACAGGGTATTTGGAAGACTCAAGCCTGATCGCCCGACATATTCTCGACTCGCAATGGGTGGTGTGCGCGTCTCCTGCGTATGTCGCACGAAACAGTAAACCAGTGAAACCTGAAGACTTAACTCAGCACAACTGTTTGCAATATGCTTACCAAACCACAGGGGCGAGTGAATGGGAGTTTAAAGGGAAAGAGGGCAATTATATTGTTCGCGTGTCGGGCTCGTTTTCAACAGACAACGCCACCGCACTGAGGAAAGCCGCGTTGGGTGGCCATGGCATTGCTTATGTACCGCGATGCTTGGTGTATCACGATATTCGCAATGGTCAATTGGTGGATCTGTTTCCAGAGCAAGTAGGAAAGCGATTGGGCATTTACGCCGTCTATCCGTTTACCCGTCAACCCCCCAATAAAGTGAAACTGCTGATTGAACATATCCGCGCACGCTATTTAGCTATTTCACATTACTTTTAATCCGCCCTGAAAAGAAAAACGCCGATGCATCCATGCATCGGCGATAAGTCGGCGGCCAAACCGAACTGATAGAGTAAGCTTAGGCGGCTTCTTCGGATTCGTCCAAGTCAAATGATGCCGCAATCAGCTTTTTGGTGTAATCGTTTTTCGGATTGTGGAAGATTTCATCCGCAGTACCTTGCTCCATAACCTCACCTTTTTGCATCACGAGCACGCGATCAGAAAGCGCTTTGACCACACTCAAGTCATGGCTGATAAACAAGAAACCGATATTGTGCTTCTTCTGAATGTCTTTGAGTAAGTCAATCACCGTTAACTGAACAGAGCGGTCCAATGCTGATGTTGGCTCATCGAGAAGAATGAAAGAGGGCTCTAAAATTAACGCGCGTGCAATCGCAATACGCTGGCGTTGACCCCCGGAAAACTCGTGAGGGTAGCGGTTGATGGAGTGAGGATCCAAACGTACTTCTTCCAGTGCTTTACGTGCACGTTGCATACGCTCTGACTTCGTCATGGTTGGCTGGTGGACGGTTAGCCCTTCAGTGATGATTTCACCAATGGTCATACGAGGAGAAAGTGAGCCGTATGGGTCTTGGAACACCATTTGCACATCTTTCTTTAACTCAAAACGTTGCTTTTCGCTCAATTGACCGACATCTTGCCCTTTAAAGTGAATCGTCCCGCTACTTGGGAGTAGGCCAATTAAGGCACGCCCTAACGTAGATTTACCTGAACCAGACTCACCCACAATACCCAAGGTTTCACCCTGCTTAAGTTCGAGAGAAATGCCTTTTACCGCTTCGAAGTACTGGTTTTTGCTCTGAATAAAGTGCGACTTAATTAAGAACTTGACGCGAATATCGTCGGCTTTTAGTAGAGCCGGTGCGTTGTCTTCAATTGGGTCTTTGCCTCCACGAGGGATCGAATTAATCAGCATTTTGGTGTAGTCGTGCTGTGGATTGGCAAATAGCACTTGGCATTCACCTTCTTCGACTACATCACCTTTACACATCACCACCACACGATCCGCAAGGTGTTTTACGACACCGAGGTCGTGAGTGATAAACAAGATCGCCATGCCGAGTTTGCTTTGAATCTCTTTAATCAAATTAAGCACTTCTGCCTGAACCGTCACATCAAGAGCGGTGGTCGGCTCGTCGGCGATCAAGATGTCTGGCTCGTTGATCAACGCCATCGCAATCATGATGCGTTGCAGCTGACCGCCAGAAAATTCATGAGGGTATTTGGTGTAGGCTTGCTCGATATTTGGCAGGTGAACTAAGTCAAATAGCTCAAGAACCTTCGCCTTTGCTTGAGAGCGGGAGACAGGGCGATGGCACATAATCGCTTCGGCTACTTGGATTCCGACGCGCATGTATGGATTTAGCGAGGTCATTGGCTCTTGGAAAATCATACCGATACGATCGCCACGAATGGATTGCATCGCGACTTCCGATTTATCAAGCAGCTCTTCACCTTCAAACACGATGCTTGATTGTGAATGAACAATCGAATTGTTCGGCAACAATTGCATCAGTGCATTGGATGAAACGGATTTACCGCTGCCGGATTCTCCAACAATGGCCAGTGTCTCACCTTTAAACAGTTCAAAGTTCACATCCTTAACCGCATCAACGATGCCATCGTTGGTGGTAAAGCTAACTGAAAGGTTCTTCACCTTTAGTATTGGCGTCTGTGACATGTGTATTCCTTTATAGTTTTAATTTATGACGCGAGAGCTCTCCGAAGCGCCATGAAAAGATTTCAACGCGGCGAAGTGATGGTGTGCTTTTTGTACTTGTTCATACTCAAGCATCCACTGCGCATTGCGCTGTGCGGTGCAAAATGCCCCCATGTGACGAAGAAGCTCATCGCTATTTTTTTCCAAAATATGGTGAGTTGCTCTCACCAAATCGGATGTTTCAATGGACATAAACTGAAGGAGCGCGTAGCTCTGGTTCAACAGGTCAAACGCACGTTGATGCTGGCCCATTTTGTTGAGAATCTCTGACTGGGACACTGCCGCGTCTCGTAAACCAGTGAGCAAACAACTGAACTGACAGGGCTTGGTCTCTTCGCAGTCCATTGCAGATTGAATATGGTGGGGCAAATGAGAAAGCACTTGATCGTACAGATAATGGGCTTCAGGCCAGTGACCTTGTTCCAGTAATTGTTCCGCTTTTAGGTAATGCGTCCAACATTGTTGTAGATCCATGTGTGTTTACTCCACCAAATTCTTGATGGAGCATATTTAAATGCAATTCATTTACGATTGCAAATAATTATCATTTGATCGCAATGTTGGCTTATGATTGATGGTTATTTGACCGAACAGATTCAATTTCTGCCTAAGTCACTAAATTATAACTAAATATGTCCTAAACTAAGGCAATAGAGACCCAATAAGAACAACAACAAGGAACGAGGATATGGCGATTCAGCGACTAGAAGCGAGCCAGCTATACCATGCCGCAGAGTTAGAAACCCTGCCGAGCAAATCAACCAAAGAGTTGGCACCCATCGATGAAATTGTAGGTCAAGAACGTGCTCAGAAAGCGGTAGAGTTTGCTATGTCCATTAAGGAAAAGGGCTACAACATCTACGCGATCGGCCAAAATGGTCTTGGCAAACGTACGATGATCTTGCGTTATTTAAACCGACACCAACATGATGCGAACGAGCTGTACGACTGGTGTTACGTGGCGAACTTTGAAGATATTCGAACCCCGAAAGTCTTGAAATTACCTTGCGGCGTGGGCAGCAAGTTAAAGCAAGACATTGAAAAGTTAGTTTCGAAGCTGCTCAACGCGATGCCACTCGCGTTCGACAATGAACTCTACTACAGCCGAGCTGACCGTCTAAAAAACCAGTTGGCGACCAAACAAGAGGCGGAGCTCGCGCAAATCACCAAAGAGGCAAAAGCCAAAGGCATCAGTCTGACGATCACCAGCCAAGGTGACTACCAGTTTGTTGCGATGAATGGCGAAGAACTGCACAGCGAAGAATCGTTTGATGCATTAAGCAAAAAAGAGCAAGAGCACTTTGGCGCCGCGATTGACGATCTTGAAGTGCAGCTGCGCAACATGGTTCGCCAGTTGACGGAATGGGAAGAAGCCTACAGTGAGAAAATCAAAAAGTTAAATGATGACGTGACACTAGACGTGATCACTCATTTTATTAAGCAGCTCAAAAAAGATTACTCTGGCTATTCAGAAATCAAAACTTACCTGACCGAACTGCAGCAAGATATCGTAGATAACGCCGATATTTTTCTTGAGCAAAGCGCGGAGCAAGGTGAAGTGGCGACCGCTTCTTTGGATAAGAAATTACCGCGCCGATACAAGGTTAACGTCCTTGTAAGCCGTAAAGACAGCGATTTTCCGATTGTTGTAGAAGAGAACCCGAACTATCACTCATTGTTTGGTTACGTAGAAACGGCAACCTTTAAAGGCACCGTGTTTACGGATTTCTCACTGATTCGCCCTGGTAGCTTGCATAAGGCCAATGGCGGAGTATTACTGATGGATGCTCAGAAGGTGCTTGAGCAACCTTACGTTTGGGATGGATTAAAGCGAGCGTTGCGTGCGCGTCAGTTAAGTTTTTCTTCACTGGAGAAAGAGGTGACGTTAACGGGGACGGTTTCACTGGACCCTGAACCAATCCCATTAGATGTGAAAATCATCTTGTTTGGTGACTATCGTACTTACCAACTTCTGCAGCACTATGATCCAGAGTTCAGCGAGCTATTTCGGGTGACGGCAGACTTCGAGGATGAAATGCCTCGCTGTTCTGAGGCAGAGCTTCAGTATGCGCGCTTTATATCTAGTGTCGTCAATGACAACAACATGCTGCATTGTGACAAGAAAGCCATTGCGCGCATCATTGAGCACAGTTCTCGCCTTGCGGGTGACCAGACTAAGCTCTCTTTGCATTCTGCCAACATCGCTAACTTACTGCGTGAATCAAATTACGTCGCTCGGCAAGCCAACTCAAATATGATTCGCTCAAATCACGTCGAAGAAGCATTGTCCAATCAAGAACTGCGAGTGAGCCGTTTAAAAGATACCGTGATGGAAGGGTTCATTAACGGGACAACGCTTTTACAAACAGAGGGGCAAGCGGTCGGTCAAGTGAATGCGTTGTCGGTGCTTAGTACCAGTGAATACATGTTTGGTGCACCAAACCGAATTACCGCGACGACCTGTTATGGCGACGGTGATGTGATAGACATTGAACGCAGCGTCGATCTGGGTGGCAGTATTCACTCGAAAGGAGTGATGATTTTAAGTGCCTACTTGTCATCGGTGTTTGGTAAAACGGCCAAAGTGCCGCTTAATACCACCATCACGTTCGAGCAGTCTTACGGTGGCGTCGATGGTGATAGCGCGAGCATGGCGGAGTTTTGCGCGGTGGTATCGGCATTCTCCAAACAACCAAATCGCCAAGACATTGCGATTACTGGCTCGATGAACCAGTTTGGCGAGTCTCAACCGATTGGTGGGGTGAATGAGAAGATCGAGGGCTTCTTTGATGTCTGTGGCATTAAAGGTCGCAGCAATGAACAAGGGGTGATCATTCCACGTTCAAACATGCATAACTTGATGCTAAGGCCAGACGTAGTTAAAGCCGTTGAGAAGGGTGAGTTCCACATTTGGGCGATTGACCACGTAACGGAAGCTATTGAGCTCTTTATGGGTAAACCTGCGGGTGAACCGAGTGAGGAGGGCAGTTATCCAATAGACACCATTTTCGGTATCGCGCAAGCGAAGTTAAATGCATTGCGCAAATAGTGTTCCTCGCTTAGATAATCAACCCTAAAATGAAATGCCAGTTCACTGATTGAACTGGCATTTTTTATCCCGATAAGTGCGATTGTTTTTCTATTCCGTTAACTCTTTGCGCACGATGGCGGCGCCTTCGCTGAGTGCATTGAGTTTTGCCGAGGCAACGTCACGAGCAAGGGGCGCCATACCACAGTTGGTACATGGGTAAAGTTTGTCGGCATCTACATACTTGAGTGCTTCGCGCAGTGTGTTTGCCACTTCCTCGGGCGTTTCAATCTCGTTGGTTGCGACATCAATTGCGCCAACCATTACTTTCTTACCGCGCACTAGCTCAAGCAGTTCCACAGGAACACGTGAGTTGTGACACTCCAAAGAGATGATGTCGATGTTGGACTGTTGCAGTTTCGGAAAGACCTCTTCATATTGACGCCATTCTGACCCTAGAGTTTTCTTCCAATCCGTATTGGCTTTAATGCCGTATCCGTAACAGATATGAACCGCGGTCTCACACTTCAAGCCTTCAATGGCGCGCTCCAGACAAGCAATGCCCCAGTCGTTGACGTCATCAAAAAAGACGTTAAAAGCAGGCTCATCAAACTGGATAATATCAACGCCAGCCGCCTCTAGTTCCTTGGCCTCTTGGTTGAGAATTTTTGCAAATTCCCACGCCAGTTTTTCGCGGCTCTGATAGTGATCATCGTAGAGTGTATCGATCATTGTCATAGGGCCAGGAAGCGCCCACTTGATCGGTTTATCCGTTTGCTGGCGCAAGTATTTTGCGTCTTCAACAAACACCGACTTTGGCCTTGATACCGGGCCAACCACGCTAGGTACACTGGCTTCGTAGCGATTGCGAATCGTCACAGTTTTGCGCTGCTCGAAGTCTACGCCGTCTAGGTGTTCGATAAAGGTCGTGACAAAGTGTTGTCGGGTCTGCTCGCCGTCACTGACAATATCGATCCCTGCGCGTTGTTGATCGTGCAGGGACAAGTTGAGCGCATCTTGTTTTCCGCTAACGAGCTCATCGCCTTCCAATTTCCAAGGAGACCAAAGTGTTTCTGGTTGAGCCAGCCACGAAGGTTTTGGCAAACTGCCCGCGGTTGAAGTTGGTAATAGAGTTTTCATAATCAATGCCACCGTAAATGAGTTATAACGCGTAGTTCGCCGACCAATTCTCAAGAATCGATTGGTAAGGTTTGATGAAATGTTCTTCTGCGAACTTGCCTTGTTGTACTGCCAACTGGCTTCGCTCTACTCGGTCGTAAACGATTTGAGTCACAGAATGGTCAGAGTTTTTCAGGTTCGGTTTGTAGCATTTTCCGGCAACCGCATTCGCGTTGTAGATCTCTGGACGATAGATTTTTTGGAATGTTTCCATTGTGCTGATGGTGCTGATTAACTCCAAGTTCGTGTAGTCATTTAGCAAGTCACCAAAAAAGTAGAATGCAAACGGAGCAACACTATTTGGTGGCATAAAGTAGCGCACTTGCAGACCCATTTTTTGGAAATATTGTTCCGTCAGCGAAGACTCGTTAGGTTGGTATTCGTAACCCAACACTGGATGCTGGTTTTCAGTACGGAAATAGGTTTTATTGTCTGAAACACTTAAGCAGATCACTGGAGGTTTATTAAAATGCTGCTTGTAAGTTGAAGAGTCGACAAAATATTTAAACAGCTTACCGTGGAGGTCTCCGAAATTATCTGGCACCGTGAATTGCGGTTGATCTTTATTATGGTCGAGAAGAAGAACGCTAAAATCGTAATCACGAACATAGGAAGAGAAGTTATTTCCTACGATGCCTTCAATACGCTCATTGGTTTTATGATCGACGATATACGTTTTCAGTACTTCGATTGAAGGGAAACTTTCGTCGCCTTCAACCACGTCCATATCGACAGAGACAATCTCGAGTTCCACCGAGTAACGGTCACCGTTTGGGTTGTCCCAGTGTGCTAAGGCATTGAAACGGTTATCGATCATCTTTAACGCATTGCGAAGGTTGGCCTGGCGGCTTTCCCCACGTGCCAAGTTGGCGAAATTAGTGGTGATTCGAGTGCTATCTGCTGGTTGGTAATGTTCATCAAGGCTGATGCTTTTAATCGTAAAGTTGAAATCTGTACTCATGGCGGTCTGCGATCCTATTTCCTGAGATGAAAGCTGATTTATAATTTTGCTCGCTGCGAGATATTCCTTGTTATATTTCTCTCGCTCTACCCGTATTTTGTTTGGTGAATCTATTGAGCGTCATGGGTATTTTGAGCGTTGATTGATTTATACCGTTGAACAGCAGGTTAATAACAGCGGAAATCCTTCACATTCAATATGAGAAAAATTCATGTTTATTCCGAACCGTGAAGGGATATATTGATGTGCTACAAACGGCGAATGGAATCGTTTAATCGTCGCCGCGATAAACAAATAAAGGTGAAGCAGTGAGTGACATAGTGTTATTAGTGGTGATGTGCGCGTTGTTGGGCAGCGGTGTTGGTTTCTTAGCCGGATTACTCGGTATTGGCGGTGGGTTAGTGATTGTGCCGATACTAAGCGTAATCTTGTTGCACTTCCAAGTCTTGCCTGCAGAGCAGGTGGTGATCTGTGCGATCGCAACCTCCCTCGCGTCTATCCTGTTTACTTCCACCTCTTCGGCGCTTGCCCATCATCGAAATGGTAATGTGCCATGGGAATTGGCTCCGTGGATTATGACTGGCGTGGCTCTTGGCGCGCTTGTGAGTGGTTTTCTGGCCGCGCTATTGCCCGAGCAGGTGGTGCGCATTGTATTCGCTGTCAGCGTTGTGCTTATAGCCCTTAAAATGTTGTTTGGTGGCAAAGGGGACAACTCGACAGAGCGTGCTATGCCAAATAAAGGGTTACTGACGGTGTTAACCACGTTGACTGGTGGTTTGTCGGCAATGATTGGGATCGGTGGCGGTGCGTTGTTGGTGCCTTTGTTGACCTTTTTCTCTGTCGATATGAAAAAAGCCATTGGCTGCGCATCGGCGTGTGGAATTGTTATCGCGGTGAGCGGTTCTGTTGGCTATATCACCTCGGGCAGCGCTGACTTTGCCCTGAGTGATGGGTTTGCGGGCTTTGTCTACTTGCCAGCACTGTTTGGCATCGTTTGTACCTCTTGGTTTACTGCGCCGCTTGGGGCGAAAGCAACACAATCCTTGCCCGTTGCGGTTATCAAGAAAATTTTCGCGGCACTCTTGCTTGCGATGGCAACCAACATGGCGCTTAGCTAACGCTCTTCGTTCTGCCAAGCAATCGAACGGTTTGCTTGGCAGAGTGGATTAAAGCCAAATATGGTTGATTGGCGTGTTACGCTCGTAGTGATAAGCGATTTGTGCCTGCAATAGCTCAGCGGTGGCCACGGCATCTGTCAGCGCATGGTGCGGAGTGTATTGCGGTAAACCGTAGCGAGAGCGGCTCGCACTAAGTCTAACTGAAGCCGGTTTGCGCCCCTTTAATCGATTTAAAAGCCCACCGTTGGATTTTTGTTGGACTAAGGTTTCAAGCTGTATGGTGTCAACGACGGGAAATTCGATCCCTTCATTGATACGGGTAAGTAGCGCTCGGTTAAAAAACTCTCGCTCTATACGCTGATAGTGGACGACCATAATTCGCCCTTGCATTTGCGCCAATATCTCAGCAAACACTTCACTTAAGTCCGGCGCATCCAAGACATCCGAATGGGTGATACCGTGGATGATCACTGAGTCTTCTTCAAGTTGTTTCCGAGGACGAACCGTCCAGTGTTTGGCTTGGTTAATCAACACGCGGTTGAGCGTGAAAGGAACCGTACCAATGGTGATGATGTCATCTTGCTCAGAATCAAGTCCTGTGGTTTCAAAATCCATTGCCAAAAATGTGACCTCGTCGAGAGGCGTTTGCGCGTCAACCACACCGGCTTGATAGTATTCGCGCAGTTCGGGATGCTGAACCGATTCCAGTTTGCGTTTGAACTTCATTGGCCAGTCTATGCTCGGCGGCGTCATAATTCGTTTGATCATTATCGCCTCTTACTTGAAGTTGTTACTGGCTTGATAGCGGAATTTAAGGAAGTTCTGCGCATTGCTTAAGATCTGGAACGCGTCTTTAAGGTTACGACGTTCGAAATCAGACAGGTTTTCAGGCTCAATGTTGTTATCCGGATCGATCTGATTCTCAACATCGAATGCTTGGTGGCGAATACGCACCATGGAGATAAACTCCAGCGCGTCGCTCAGGTCGCGAGCTTTTCCTTTCGGCAAAATGCCCGCTTCCTGAATGTCGTCTAAGCGTTCGAACGAGTTCTTAGAGCGTGAGCCAACCGCTAACGCGTGAACGCGAATAAGATCCGCCAGTGGGGCGGTGCCACGTCGTTTCAAATTGATAGAGTTTTTGTGCTGGCCATCTTTTTCCATGACAAAGTCTTTGAAAAAGCCTAAAGGCGGCGTTCGGTTCATGGCATTTCGAGCCAAACACGCGAGGAAGCGATTGTTCTTTCTAGCGCGGCGGACAATAAATCCGTTCAGTTGCTCTGCCCATTTAAGGCGGCCGTAAACGCCATCAAGGTCGAAGAAGATCGAAGCGTTGAGCAGCGCTTTCGGGTTCGGGTCGTCAATCCAATCGGCGAAGCACTCTTCCCACTCGGTGCGGGTCATACGCCAATCTGGGTTGGTCGCCATGATGTCACCAGTACAGTAGGTGTAGCCGCATTTGTCTAAGCCATCACAAACGCGTTTCGCTAACTCCGCAAAATAGGCGTCGTGTTCTTGTTTGACAAAGGTGTTATCAAGAATGATGGCGTTATCTTGATCCGTGACCAGCAATTGTTCGTCGCGCCCCATCGACCCTAAAGCAACAAAACAGTATGGAATTGGCGGCTCGCCCAGTTCTTCTTCTGCCAGTTCAATGATGCGCTGCTTGAAGCTTCGGCCAATCACCGACATTGCGCTGCCGACCATGTGAGAGTTGGCGTCTTCGTTTACTAATCGGACAAAGCTATCTTTTACTTGTTCAGAGAGTGTCGCCAGCTCCTCTATCGATTGTTGTTGGAAGATGCTACTGACCAACAGCAGCGAGTTTTGTGATTCGTAGCGAACTATATCGGTAGCTTCAATGATACCAATCGGTTTTTTGTCTTTTAATACTGGAAGATGATGCACGTTGTAGCGAAGCATAGTAAGCATGGCTTCGTAAACGTAGGCATTGTGGTCGAGCGAGATCACTTCGGTGGTCATGACACTCGAGACTTCATCATTCGGGTCTAAACCTTGGGCAAGCACGCGGGTACAAAGGTCGCGGTCAGTAATGATGCCGACGAGCGGATTGTTGTCATCTTCGTCATCTTCGAGAACATCTGGGTCGATAATGAGCAAAGATGAGACATTTTCATCCGCCATCTTAATGGCCGCATTTTGGATCGACTCTGTTTTGATAACAAAAGGCGCTTCACCGCTGAGTAGGGTGCGCACTTTAGACGTCGTTAAGTCATTTTGCTCGTTATTGCTCGATACCGCTTGGCGTAATCGGGCGTTATCTTCTACTTCGACGAAGTCGGCAAAGGTTTCGTGCTTTTCATACAACTCTTGAAAGACCGCTTCTGGAATGCAGTAAAGCAGCGTATCTTTAATCGCTTTTGCGGGAAAACGGACTTTGTTGTTGGTTAGCAGTCCCATCTGCCCGAACAACGCCCCTTCATCAAGTCGATTGTAGAGCTCGCCTTTGCGTCGATACACTTCGACGACTCCGCTGCGAACCATATAAAGGTCATGGATTTCGTCGCCAAAATGAATCACAGGGGTATCTTCTCGGAAGTAAGAGATTTCAACATGCTTAGTGACGAAATTAAGTACGTCATCTTCAAGTTCGTCGAAAGGCGGGTGTTGGGCGAGGAAGTTTTTGATTTCCAGTAGTTCTGCTTCCATGAAGAGTTCCAGTTTTTCGCGAAGTGATGTACCAATGGTACATGATATCGAGGCCAACTGCATGGAGAGAGCGGAAATGAGGATAAAAAAGAGGCTAAGTTTGAACTACTTAGCCTCGAACTGTGGTTTAAATTGTAATCAACTTAAGCCAATGATGTTGCCGTCATCATCAAGATCAAGGTTCATAAAGGCGGGTTTTTCTGGTAAGCCCGGCATGGTCATGACGTTGCCACACAGCGCATAAACAAAGCCGGCGCCTGCACATAGACGAAGTTCGCGGATTGGCACATCAAACCCTGATGGCGCGCCCTTAATGCTGCCATTGGTTGAAATGGATAGCGGGGATTTCGCAAGGCAAACTGCTAGGTTATCGAATCCGTGCGCTTTGAGTTCATCAAGCTGTTTGCGAGCTTGATAGCTAAGTGTCACACCTGCTGCCCCGTAACCCACTTCAGCTACCGCCATCAGTTTCTCTTCCGTGGTTTGGCTGAATGTGTACAGAGGAGTGAATGTGACCTGTTTTTCGCATTGGGCGATCACTTTCTTGGCAAGTTCTACCGTTCCTTCTCCACCTTTGGCAAAACCTTCACTGATAGCCACTTCAACCTCGTTAGGTAACGACTCGATCATCGCTTTAAGGGCTTGCAACTCTTCATCGCTATCTTGCGGGAAGCGATTAATCGCGACCACCGCAGGGACACCATATTTGCTGACGTTGTTGATATGCCATTTAAGATTTTCGAAACCTGCAACGAGTGCATCTTGGTCGTCATTAAATAGGGAGTCAGGTATTGGTTGGCCAGGCTTTAAGTCATAAAGACCGGAGTTTGCTTTTAGGCCGCGAAGGGTTGCGACGATAACCGCACAATCTGGCGATTTCTGCGACATTTGCGCTTTGATGTTACACGCTTTCTCAAAGCCCATGTCGGAGCCGAAGCCGCCTTCAGTGACCGTGAACTCACCCAACTTGGTCGCGATGTTATCGGCGATAATTGAAGAGTTGCCGTGGGCGATGTTGGCGAATGGACCAGCATGGATTAACGTTGGTACGCCCTCAAGCGTTTGCATGAGCGTTGGCTCGATCGCCTCTTTCATGCTTACTGCCATCGCACCGGCGACTTGCAAATCTTCCGTCGTAATCGGGTTACCATCAATATCGTAAGCGACAACAATACGGCCAATGCGAGCACGAAGATCTTTTAGGTCAGAGGCAAGGGCAAGGATAGCCATTAGCTCAGATGCAGCGGAAATATCAAAGCCATCTTCACGCTCAAAACCGTTAATGGTTTTGTTAGGTTCGTTGCGACCTACGGTGACCATGCGCAGAGCACGATCATTGTGGTCCATGACGCGCTTCCAAACGACGCGTTTTGGATCGATCTTGAGCGCTTTCATCTCCGTGCGTTGCTCAAAGTCTTTATAGCCTTGGCGTTGCTCGTGATAGATGCGCGCGTCAATCGCGGCCGCAGCCAAATTGTGCGCCGCAGTCACGGCATGGATATCACCAGTAAGGTGCAGGTTTAGCTCTTCCATCGGGGCGACTTGCGAGTAACCACCGCCCGCTGCACCGCCTTTCACGCCAAAAACGGGGCCCATAGAGGGCTGGCGAATACACGCCATCACTGAGTGATTTAATTTGGCAATGCCCTGAGCTAGGCCAATGGTTGTGACCGTTTTACCTTCGCCAAGTGGCGTGGGGGTAATGGCGGTGACAAGAACCAACTTTCCGCTATCGCGGTTTGACAGGCGCTTTAGGCTATCAAGGGAAATTTTGGCCTTGTATTTTCCTTGGCTGTGGAAGTCTGATTCTAGTAAACCAGCTTGTTGAGCAACCTCAGATATAGGCAGCAGTGATGTCGTACGGCAGATCTCGATATCGGACAGCATAAAACCCTCTAAAAACACACACAAATAGTAAGGCAAACGTTTGCGCAAGGATAATAACGTTAAATAGTACGTTGTAAAGCGATAGTTTTAGTTTGATGTCGACTTTAACTGAAATCGGACCATGATGGAACATAAAGAGACAGCACCGATAAAAAAAGGACCTACCGTAAAGGTAGGCCAAATCCCTAAGTTTCCCTGTGGAGCAAGGATGGGGGAGGGTGATTAGATATAAATATCTAAGGAGGAGAAATCTTAAGCGGCAACCGACTCTTTGTTGGCAATCGTAATCAAACGGCTGATGTTGATGTCGCCTGAACCTTCAACGGACTCAAAACGCGAGATCAGCAGCGAATGAATGCCGCTATCACGGATCGGCTTATCGAGGATATCCAATACCGTATCGGATAGGTCGCGGTCCTCTACCGAGGCGTAAACGGGCTCAACACCACGCAGCAGTGACAGGCGAGCTAATAGCTTTTCATCATTGCTAAGCGCCCAAATTACGGCTTTGCTGTGGCAACGAGACATGAGCAGAGGAGTCTCACCGCTGTTTGTGAACACCGCAACACCAAGGTTTTGTTGTGAGCGCGCGGCCAGCAATATCGAAGAGATGGCAAAGCTCTTACTGCTGCTGCTGCACAGTTGTTGAACGCTTTCCCAGCATTGGCTTGAGCATTCGGTTTCCAGCTCAACGCCGCGCGCGATACGTGCCATTGCTTTTACTGCCTCGACAGGGTAAGCGCCAGTGGCCGATTCAGCGGAGAGCATCACAGCATCGGTGCCATCGATCACTGCGTTGGCGACATCCATAACTTCCGCGCGGGTTGGCAACGGGTTTTCAATCATGGATTCCATCATTTGTGTGGCGGTAATGACCGGTTTGCCAAAGTGTTTTGCACGGCCAATTAAGGTTTTTTGCACGCGCGGTAAGCGCGCGTCTCCGATTTCTACGCCAAGGTCCCCGCGGGCGACCATAATGACGTCGGACGCTTGAATCACCTTATCCATTGCGTCTTGGTTAGCAACGATCTCGGCGCGCTCAATTTTAGCGACGATTTGCGCTTGGCAACCTGCTTGGCGAGCGATCTGCCTAGCATCCTGCAAATCTTCCGCGTTGCGTGGAAACGAAACTGCGAGAAACTCAGCATCAATTACAGCGGCGGTTTGAATATCTTGTTTGTCTTTTTCAGTTAAGGCAGGGGCAGAGAGTCCGCCACCGAGCAAATTGATCCCTTTGCGATTGGAGAGCTTTCCGCCGTTGATTACCTTGGTCTCTACCATGGTTTTCTCGTCGTTTATTGCAGAGACTTCCAGTTGGATTCGACCATCGTCAAGCAGCAGTTGGTTGTCAAGTGAGAGGTCTTTGATGAGTTGTGGGTAATCCAAACCGACACGTTGCTCATCGCCTGATTGTGAGTCTAGCGCCCCATCGAGAATAAACGTGTCACCGGCGTTCAGGTGAATCGCGTCATTTTTAAATCCTGCAATGCGAATCTTAGGACCTTGAAGGTCGACCAATATACCGACGTGTTTGCCTAATTTTGCGGCGGCCACTCGCACTCGTGCTGCGGTAGCGATGTGATCCGCTGGGTTGCCGTGAGAGAAATTCAGGCGCACGACATTCACACCAGCGAGGATCATCTCTTCTAACACAGGTGAGCTTTGGCTTGCTGGACCAACTGTTGCGACAATTTTTGTTTTGTTCATAACCTTACCTTTAACAACATAACTGAAATTGGGTATTAAAAAGGGGGAGGCTGGTGGTCGTATTCCTTGACAGGGCAGATACTCGTCATGGATATGAGCCTTTAAGACGAGCATTCACAGTAGAATGACGACCGCCAGCCAAAGGGGAGCGAACTCCCCGTATGTTGTTAGCTTGCTGGGTTAGCTTTTAGCTCAGGTTTTTGCTCTTCGTCGATATCGACCACTTTCTTCGCATTCCAAACGGTCAATGCTAAGAGTAGTGACACAACACCTGCCGCTAGCCAGAAGTACTGAGCTTGAGAGAAGTCATAGTGCTTAACGCCATCAACCTCAGTGATTGTGATAAGCGATGCTGATACCACTTCTTGCGCAGAGGCTGCCATGTAAGAGAACAGACCAATGAAGCCTTTTACCGCACCGACTGCGTTCTTCGGCATTAGGTCACAAGCTGTTAGACCCGCTAGGAAGACCACAAGACCACCGATCGCGAAGCCAATCAATCCAAGTGCGACGGCATCAATAATGCGGTTGTCTGGACCAAAGAACATCAAACACATACCTGCAATGTTTGCCAATCCGTAAAGTAGGGTTGGGATATGACGGTTTGCATTGAATAGTTTGTCAGACACGATACCGGACAAAATAGCACCTGCAAGGCCAGCAATAGGGTACGTTGACATCGCAAAACCAGCATCGATCAGCGAGTAGCCTTTTGACTCTTGAAGGTAAAGCACTGCCCAAGAAGACATAGCATAGCGAGAGACATACATAGCTGCACACGCTGCTGCAATAAGCCATACCACAGGTTGTTTTAGAACAAACATCTGAGCACGACGTGTCTCTTTAGGATCGTTTGCTTTCTTGATTTCTGGCTCTTCATCGAATGCTGTTGCAGCATCTGGTAGACCGTACGTTTGAGGGCGGTCTTTAAGTGCAAAGAACATACAAAGTGCTGCTGCAATGGCCGCGATACCAGCGCCAATGAAGCCTGCACGCCAGCCTAGGTAGCTCACTAGCGTTGCGGTTAGGATCCAAGTGATACCTTCACCAATGTTACGTGAACCGCCCCATACAGAGTAGCGAGAGCCGCGCTGTTTTGGCGAGAACCATTGGAACAAGGAAACACATGATGGTGCTGAACCAACCGACTGGAACCAACCGTTCAAGCCCCAAAGCAGAACAAAGAAGAAACCAGCGGTGTTCAAGCCCATTACCACGGCCGTTGCACCTGATAAGAGCAGCGAAAACGACATAAAGCGGCCAATGTTGGCGTAGTCAGAAAGGAAGCCGTTTGAAAACTTACCTATCGCATAGGTAAAGAAGAACGCCGAGCCCATAATACCCAGCTCTTCAATGGTTACGATGCCTGCATCAAGCATCGGTTTCTTAACGACACCTAAGCTCATACGAACAACGTAGAAAACGGCATAACCAAAGACTAAGCCTAAAAAAACCTGCCATTGGTAACGCTTAAAGCGAGATTGCATGGCTTCTTTCGAACCATCGGACAAAGGTAAGTCCGGACGTGTTTTAAAGAAATTAAACATAAATGTTTCACTCCGTGAATGTGTGACGGTAAATGAGTTGTCGGGAGCATCATGCAGAAGGTAACGAAAACGCTCAAAAGTGACTTTTTGAGACAAAAGTGACTCAAATGAACTATTGGGCTGGGTTAAAAATGGCACTTTTAACCGATCTATCAGTGGCGAAATTGATAGAATTACAGTTAGTGAAATAACAAGATGCGTCAGCAGTGACCCAATTGCTCAAAAAAGAAATTAATGGTGTTTTCTCCAGTTTTTGAATTGACGCACATTTCGAAGGGATTTTGTGAAGTGAGATTGATTAGAAAGTTAACCGCGTGGCGCCATTCTATCCTTGCCGCATGGCTGACATTGAGCTCATCGGCTGCGATCAGTCAGGAGCAATTGGTGATACTGACCACCTTCTCCAGCGAGCCGATTGCCGAGCTGATGTTCGAGTACAAACAGCAAAACCCTAAGGTGGACATCAAACTGATCCACCGTCGAACTCAATCTGCAATTCAACTGTTGAACAAAAGCTATATTCAAGATGTCGATGTGGTACTCAGCTCATCGCCGTTTTTGATGGAAGAGCTTTACAAGCGTAATCAGCTGGCCAAGGTTGCCTACGGGAATGAAATGCCCCAGTGGTTGGTGCCGTTTGTGTTACCCAAGCGCAATAAAGTGGTGAGCGTTGGCTACTCCGGTGCTGGATTGGTTTGGAACAAAGACTACTTAATGGCGAATAACCTCAAAGCGCCAACACGGTTTCAAGATCTTGCTCGGTTTGATTATTTTGGCCACATCACCATGAGTACTCCAAGCCGCTCGGGTACGACACAAATGATGATCGAGAGCATTCTTGCCAAACATGGTTGGGGCAAAGGCTGGGCGATCATTTTGAACGTAGGGGCAAATTTAGGCACGATCTCTTCGCGCAGTTTTGGTGTGGCTGATTATGTGGCGAAAGGGCAGTTTGGTATTGGCCCAACGATTGACAGTTACGCGCTGGTGCTCCCCAAACAGTTCCAGTATGTGGAGTTTGCCTACGACTCTGACTTTACACTGATGCCGACTTACATCGGAATCCTGAAAAAATCGGGCGATAATGCCGCGACCGATCGTTTTATTCGCTTGCTGCTATCGCAAGATGTCCAAAAAAGTATGGTGGACACCAATTTTGCCAAGCACTCGATCAATGATGATTCGCTGTTCAGTAATAAGAACCCCGCACTCAACTTGGCTAAGCTGATGCAGCGTGAGAAGTTGGTCAACATCATCTTTGATGAAGCGATCACAAAGCGTCTCCCTGAGCTGCAAGATATTTGGCACAGCCTGGCGCAGTTAGAACAAGACCAAGGAGCTGATGTTGAAAAACTCACACAGTTGAGAGAGTTACAACAGCAGTTGTTTACCATCCCTGTCAGCGAGCAAGAAATTGAACAGCTTGGTGACTCTATTGTTTCTCGAGTTGAGTTTGACGGCCAATCCAATGGGTTAGAACAAGCGATCCTTGCCGAGTTTAGCTACCGTTTTGGACTAAAGTTCGAAGCCAACCTCAACCAAGTTGCTCGCGAGCTGCGCACATTTCAAGTTGAGTCTCCATTATGAATAAGTGGAGTACCATTGGCGCAAAACTGATCATCGCTTTTACGGGATCAACCATTCTGTTAACGGTGGTCAGCGCGGTCGCGTGGCTTACTTGGAACCGTCTAGACGATCAAGTGAGTGAACTGCTTGAAAACAGTGTGCCCAAATACAACACCAGTTACTTACTAGAAAGCCGAAGCAGTGAGATTCGTCATCGCGTTCAGTTGCTCTCTAGACTCACTAATAAGGTTGAGCTAAATCGCCAAATTGAAGAGCTTTCTGAACAGCTAGAGGGTATCAATCTTGCGCTGCATCACCAAGAAACCGGAGCTCTGACAGACAAAGAAACGACCACCTTGGCTGAGCGCTATCTTGTACTGGGCGAAACACTCAGCCAATACAGCGCGCTTGTCTTGCAACGCGTTGAGCAAAGCCGACGGGTCAACAAACTGGAAGAGCAGATTCATTGGCTCCACCAAGATGTGCGCTCTGAGTTAACCCCGATTCGACAAGAGCTGCATTGGCTTATCAAGCGAGATGAGAGTGATACCGAGCGAACAACCGCACTGGAGCAATTGCGCACCATTCAGCATCTACTAGATGTAGAGTCGAATGTGTTTGCGATGACCAGCGAAGTGATTCAAGCGCAGCAACTGGGGCAAGTGCATAATGCAGCGAAAGTGATTCAGTACAAAATGGATGAGCTTCTGAGCAGCAGTGAGCCGATCTTTGAGTTGCCTTCGTCCATCGCCTACCAGCAATTGATCCAAGAGTTGTCCACCTTGTTGGCGCCTGAAGGGGTGTTTTACCATCAATTGCTCGACAACGTGGCGCTGAACCAGCGGATTGATGTGCTTAAAGCAAACATCGATCAGCAACTTGACGATATCCACCAACAAATCGGTGGCGTGGTTCGCTTGGCAGACGACAGTTTCCTCAACGTGAAAGCACAAACCGCGAGTTTAGTCTCGTACGGTAACCATATATTGATCGTCTGTTTTAGTGTTTCAATCTTGATGTCACTGTTTTTGACCTATTACTTTATCAATCGTCGCATTGTGGCTCGCTTAACGGCACTGAGTTCGAGCATTGATGCGATCACGAAGGGCGATCTCAGCCATCCGATACAAGTGGATGGAGCGGATGAGATTGGTCGTTTGAGTGAAAAACTGATTGAGTACGGCGAGAGCGTTAAAGAGATACAGCGAACCAATGCAATCAGTTTGATCAACAATACTTCGGCAAGCCTACTGACATGTGACTTGGCAGGCTACGTGGAATCAGCGAACTTAAGTGCACGTCGCTTGTTAGCCGTGCAAGGGGATGTAGAGAAAAAACTGATCTGGGATTCATTTGAAAACAGCAGCCAAAGGGCGTTGGCAAAAGTGTTTCGACGTGGCGGTGCTCTGTTTAATCAAGGGCACGATGAGATTGTACTGTCGGTGTCTGATCAAAAAGCCTGCTATCTCCATTTTGATTTTCATCTTTTCTCCCATGGTCAGCTCAACAAAGTGATTGTCACTATTACAGACATCACCGAGCAAGAGCTCAATACGCGTGAGTTAGAAAAACGCGTGGCAGAAAAAACCTCGGACTTAATTGAAAAAAACCAGCGTTTGTCCGAAGAAATTGTCGAGCGTGAACGCACTGAGCAGAACTTAAAACAGACTCAAGGTGAGCTGATTCAAGCGGCGAAAATGGCGGTGGTAGGGCAAACCATGACCAGTATGGCTCATGAGTTGAATCAACCCTTGAATGCCATGTCGACCTACCTCTACAGCGCCAAGCTTTCAGCGCAATCGGGTGACGAGAAGGCACTGAATCAAACGCTTGAACACATTGAAGGTTTGGCTATGCGAATGGGCAAAATCATTTCCAGTTTGCGCAACTTTGCCAAGAAATCTGATGGTGAACAGCAGGCCAAAGAACAAAATCTAAAAGAGATTGCGGAACAAGCAATCACCATAGTCAACCCCAAAGCCAAACGTCAGATGGTTGAGATAGACAATCAACTGGATGACGAACTGCGCGTCCATGGCAATGCGTTGGCGATTGAGCAAGTGTTGATCAATTTGCTGGTCAACAGTTGTGATGCGATTGCAGAGCACAATGGCCCGTTACGTCAGATTCGAGTAGAGAGTCTCTACAGCACCCGCTCACATCATGCGATTGGTGTGTTCGATAGTGGTCAAGGGTTTGATAGTCATATCGTCGATAAACTGTTTACACCGTTTACCACAACAAAAGAAGTCGGCCTTGGTTTAGGTCTGAACATCAGCCAATCTTTAATGGAAAAGTACGCTGGCAATATAGTTTTAGCCTCTGGTTTGGACAAAGGCGCTCTTGTGATATTGGAATTACCTCATGCAAACTCTTAATTACTCTGTTCTTCTTGTGGATGACGATCAGGATGTTTTAGATTCCTATAAACATTTGATGGATATTGCAGGTTTAACGGCAAAAGCACTCCTTGACCCGACTGAGGCAACTGGGTATCTGAAACGAGACTGGCCCGGTGTGGTATTGCTGGATATGTATATGCCGCAAATGCACGGCATGGAGTTACTGGAAAAGATCAAACAGATTGATGCTCGCATTCCGGTGATCGTGATTACAGGGCATGGTGATATTCCAATGGCAGTGGATGCCGTCAGAAAAGGGGCGTGCGAGTTTATTGAGAAACCGATTAACCCAGCGGAACTGCTTGAGATGCTGAAATCTCACCTTGACCTGCGCCGCGCCTTTGTTGAGCAGAAGAAACAAATGGTGGCAACGATTGACAAGTCCTTGGTGGGTAAATCCGCTCAACTGGAGCAAATTCGTCATCTCCTTTCTCAGTACTTATTGCTTGAAAACCATGTTGTCATTTGGGGTGAGTCAGGAAGCGGGCGACACTTAGCGGCGAATTTGCTGCATACCATGTCTTCACAACCAAACAGATGCGAGGCGATACACGCTGACCCCAGTTTATCAGAGTCGCAATTGAGCGCGATGCTCGCAAGAGTGACAGCAGGCACCTTGTTGCTTGATGGCGCAGAGCAACTCTCTGAGCCCTGCCAACGAATGCTGGCGCAGCATTTGATCGCCAATGAGAGGGAAGGTAAGGCGTTTAGAGCGATTGCGATATTTGGCAAAGATCCAGAACAGCTCATTGCTGAGCAAAGCCTCATCCCCGAGCTCTATTACGTTTTGAATCAGGGAGTCATAGAGATGCCACCGCTGCGCCAAAGACCCGATGATGTCGTGGTGTTGTTCCATCACTTTTTGAAACAGAGCTGTCTCAAGCTCGGTAAAGTCATCCCAAAAGTCGAACCTAACTACCTTTCTGTGTTACGCGGTCACTTATGGCCGGGCAACGTTCGAGAGCTAAGAAATGTGGCTGAGTTGTTTGCAGTAGGTATCGTTAAGTTGACGGGAAAAGACAAAATTTACACCCAAGCTGAAACCATGTTGCCACTGGACGAACTGGTCGATGATTTTGAAAAGGGCGTGATAGAAGATGCGTTATTTCTTCACTCAGGGCGAGTTAGCGACGCTGCTGACTATTTGAAAGTGCCGCGTAAAAAACTCTATTTACGCATGAAAAAGCACGATATTGATAAAGAATCGTTTAAAAGTGCAAAGTAGCGAGAATAGAAAATTACGTCAATAACTGGTTAAGAGTGATGAATATTCGTTGAGGACAGCACTACTCTATCGCGTGATTTGACGCTAAGGCTAAAAAGGAATCACCGATCAACTGATTGCTTATCTTACTTAAGATACTGTACGATATGCCAAAATTAATAATAAATAGAAAAATAAGTGAAGTCGGGAATACACCTTTTATTGCTCAGCCTCTGTGTGTTTTGCATAGATGCAGTGGCTGCTTCTGCTCGGGAGCGGCAAAACTATGACGTTGCTATTACCGCCGATGATTTTGTCGCCAAGCAGCTTTTTGGCGCATTAAGTGAAGAGTTTGGTCTCCAGTTTACCTATCGTCACTTTGATACCTTCGGCGAAGTGCTCGATTCGGTCAGATCGGGAGAGAGTGATTTTGCACCGAACACAACTTACACCAAAGAGCGGGCGGCATACCTGCATTTGCCCGCTCCAACCAACATTGAGTACACCTACCTATTTTATAAAGACAACATCTATTTTAAGAACGTCAAACGCGTAGCTGCGCCAATACGAACCATATTTGTAGACCTTGTGAAGCGTCATTACCCCAGTATCGCAATCTATGAATACTCAACGCTAGAAGAGGCGCAAAAGCTACTCAACGGTGGCGAAGTTGATGCCATTGTTGCCGGTATCAATTACCTGAAAGCGTTTAACAGTGCCGGTTTTCAAGCGGAAGTTATAAACAACAAAATCGGGGCGCCTCCTGTCACCATTGCGGTGGCGAAAGATAGCGACGTGACACTAGTTGAACAGTTTGTCCGTTACGCACAGACAGAATCGGTCCAACGTTTGCTCCATGACTCGATCCTCAATCACCAAAAGCAGATCCGACTCAATGCGATCAAAAATAACCTTATTCGCTATGGCTTTGACCAAACAAAACCACTCTCAATTAAACTGGAGCCTGTGTATCCCTACGTGATTTATCAAACCAGCGGGGCAATCAAAGGGGTGACTTACACGATTTTGCAGCAAACGTGTCAAATGCTCGAGCTCAATTGTAAGGTAACGAGTCGGTCTGATGAGTCTTGGCAAAGCATGTACTCTGATTTCAAAGCGCAGAACATTGATGTAATCGCGCCGATACATGTTTCCCAGTCACGTGAATCGTATACGCACTTTGCTAAGCCACACTATCGAGCAATGACCATTTTGGTGAAACGTTCCGGCTACAAAGATGGTATCTATCGCTATGTATCCGAACTTATCACCGAGCGCATTGGGGTGGTGAAAGCAGACTATGCGGTCAAAAAACTGCAAGCCGCATTACCTCAAAAGCAGTTTTACTTTGTCGATAATCAGCAAGCCCTGATCGATGCTTTGGTTACGGGTGAAGTGGATTATATTGTAGTTGATCGCGCTGCTTTGAATCGAGTTCTGCGAAAGGATAGGTTGTTGAATATTGAGGAGGATTCAAGCCTAGGTGTTTTCTTTGAGTCCAACATCGCATTTGGTTTTAATCGAACGGAGGAAGGGAAACTCTTGGCAGAAGCCTTCACGCAAGTGCAAGACATCATTGATATTCAATCTATTGCCAACATGTACAACATTCAGCCCGCTTGGCGTAATTTGTACAGCGCCGAGCAAAAATTCAATATCCAAGTTAGGGTGTTGTTCGTGATGTTTGTCTTGTTTGCCACCGGCGCTTTGCTTTATCTCAATCACCAATCAACCACCGATCAACTTACTGGATTGAAGAATCGAAGAGCGTTAGATCGATACCTTGCTAAATCAACGGTGGAAAATGGGACGGTTCTCTATCTCGATATCAATCGTTTCAAACAGTTTAATGACACGTACGGGCACCATTTCGGTGATGAAGTATTGCGAGCGGTTGCCAAGCAGATTAAACGCCTGACGAAGGAAAACGCCTATCGCGTCGGTGGTGACGAGTTTATTGTCATCAGCCGGCTCGGTTTGAGTGGAGTAGAGAGGCTTAAATCTCAATTGTCGACAGTCTGTGTAAAGAGATCCAACGGCGAGGAGGTTGAGGTCACCGTCGCTATTGGTGTTGCTCGAGACATTAAATCCCATTCAGGCTTACGTCAGCTACTCAAAAAAGCCGACACTGCCATGTACAGCGACAAATCATCCTACTATCAAACGGACTGATGCTCACTGACGCAAAAACAAAACACCCCACATGATTGTGGGGTGTTGGTATTAGTACCAGTCATCCTCCGGGAAGAACTTTCCCTCTGGAGCATACGGGTCTTCATCAAATGGGTGTTCCGCTTTGGTGCGTAAGTTATCCAATTGATGTTCTAGCATTTTGACTGTGTCGTAGTCTCCTTCCGAACACGCCACATAGATCTGCTGTTCCAAAATCTTAATGCTATCTTGAATTCCCATAATACCTCCCATGAGCAGCGGCACTGCTTGTTAGTTGGTTTTACCTATTTTCAAAACGATTATAGTCTAGCAATCCAAATTCGATCGGTTGATTTTGCTGATACCAGCGATGAACGCGGTCGCTAAAGGGCCAGAATTCATCAGAGCTGCGTCTAACAGCGAATCTATCCAATAACTTAACGTAGTCTTCTTCACTCTCAATGTTACTAAGCAAAGTTACAAATTGTGGAATGTCGGACTCCTCGAGAGATAAATACGCGGCTGGGTAACTGCCGATCACTCCTCTCACTAGAGTAAGGCTATCGTTTTTCGGATCGCGATTGCTTTCCTCATCAAACAGGCTAGATATATTGGTATGCGCGTTGTCATGAAGTAGGGTGAAGAGCTGGTCGTCTCCCTGCTTAGAGCGGATCATCACCATGCTAATTTGCGGCACATAGAGTAGACCTTCGCCCTTAATGTGATTGATGCTTCTTAATCGCTGTTCATTGGCGATAGAGAAGCCAGTTTGCTCTATGTCATAGCGATTGCTGAGGACAGGCGCAAGCTGGGTGCGGAGGATATCGTAGAGCTCTGCTTTCGGGTTATCGGTTTGGTAAGCGACTTGGGTCGGTTGATCAAATGGCGCAACATTACGCTGTAAGAAGTCGCTCAGTTGCGGGCTTTGATCTTTGTACCAACTCGATTGTTCTTGATGGCGTACATCTCTTGGCAGCAACGCCACGAAATTACTTTCACCCTCTAGGCGCAAAAAGTCCATAAACATGCGCGTCATAAGTTGATGACCAAAGTTACCGTATACGTCGAAACCAGCAACCAATAAGTAGTGAATACGTTCAATCAACGCATAATCGAGCACCCAAGCTGTTTTAGGCGGCGTGCCAACCAAACCTTGCACCACCGAGGCGCTGTCAAAGTGTCGGAACACCGTTAATGCGGCGTTCGGATTGGTGCCATTTCCGGTCCAAATGACATCGGTGGTCAGGTGCTTACCATCTTTAAACCACTCATTAACAAACTCCGATTTTGCCTTTAAATAACGGGCTTGTTGGCGTGAATAGGAGACCCAACTGGTGATCGGTAGGGTATTACTCTCTAGCTCTGCCGGTAGCTTAAGGTTGTCAGCCTGAGAGCGATAGAATTCGTTGACTTCCGGTATGTCGGACTTGTCTGGGTCGAGGAAAAACACCCAAAAACGGTCATTGATAACGTTGAGCGCCAGTTGTCCACGGCAAACCGGACCTTTAATAAAGGCGTTGATGGTGTTCTGCGCATTATCAAGCATGAACTTAAATCGCGCTTTAACTGGCAAGTCAATAAATGCCGTCATTGGGTTAGCGGCAACCTCTGGCTCGTAGCCTGGTAGTTGAGCAACTGAGTAGTCAGCGTCGATAAACCATGTTTTCCAGTTGTGCATCCGCTCTTTGTTAAGCGCAAACGGCATATGCGTTTTGTCAACAATTGTGCCTTGTTCTGGTATTAGGCGGTAGTAGACGCGCTCTACGTTAGGATCGTCATACGGTCGGCGGGTCGCAATGCGCTCTACAGGTTCACCAGGTGGCGTTTTAGAGCGCACCAGCGTAAAGAATCTTGGCTCTGGCTCATTTAGATCAGAAAAGTAAAGGTGCGACAGAAACAGATGCTCATAAATGTAACGTGCGGCAAGTTGAACTTTGCGTGAGCTCTTATTCAATAACACTTCGTATTCGTCGACAAGGCCTTGCTGCGCTTGTGTCAGGGGCAGTGGCGTGTTCATGATGGCGCCGTCTTGAAGCCAATTGATCAGTGTTGAGTATTCGTGTTTGGTCAGGTTTGGCATTCCGTAGGGCATCCCCCACGTCGGGTAGTCATTTTGATACTGCTGATATTCTTCAATGGTTGGGCACACTTGGTCGCGATCGACGGAAAAATCAAAACCAGTCAGTTGAGTCTCGTTTGGTAGTGGGTGGGCTTCTTTTTGCATCAACATCTTTGCAACCAAGCCCGCTTCTAGATTGGCGGTTGGCGTTTGCATGCGTTCATTGAGCACTGGGTGGAATCCCATGGTTCGCCACTCTTGTGTTGATTGCGCATCCTCAAACAGTCGACTCGGTTTTGCCGCTGTTAAGCGCGTACCTTGATAGACTAATTCTTTGCTCGCGCCACGGTCGATGCCTTCGACAGAAGACATTTTGAGTTGGCAGGGGGCATCATAGCAGGCGTGGCAAACGACGCAGCGTTTATCAATAATCGGTTTAACTTCGTCAAGAAAGAACACGCCTTCATGAGTTTGTGTGTCGACGCGGCGCTCAACCACTTCGGCTTCGCCAAACAGTTGGTCGAAATTTAGCCCTGCGTAGGTCGCGCACCCTGCGAACAGAGTGACGGCAGCCATTACAAAAAATGTCCGTAAATTCATGCTTATAAGTGCTCAAGTCTGATGGAGGCTAAATTGCAGCAGAAAGTCGACATAGAATCAAATAAAACTCCGAGTTTGATGGGATGGGATACTAGGGTCTGTTGATCTTTCGAGCTGATTTTTGCAGCAGTTTGTGGGAAATTTCTATTTCTTTACAAGCAAGACCAGACAGAGGCTTTGAAGTGTAGCTAGCCTACATGAAAAGCCGATAACGCAGTAGAAATGAACCACAAACGCTGCCCGAAGGGTTCGGCTGCGCGCCCCGGGCTAAAATCGTTTTATGCTTTGTTAAGGGGTATTTACTTAGAATGACTAGGCTACACACCCCTTGCCGCGCCTAAACCGATTTTGACTAGGCGTCCCCATCCGAACAAAATTTAACCGCAAAAGGTCAACAGACCCTAATAAGTACGATGTATGATTAATGTTAGATTAACTTTTCACCTTATGAGGTCGCTCCTCTTGCTCGCCAACTTGGGTTAGTTATGCTGTGACAAAACAACCCGTTGGCGAAAATAAAATGATTAAACGCGGAAAATGGCTTCCTTATCTCTTTGCTCTACTGCTCATGGTGACTTTTTGGCTAGCAAAGCTGATAAGCGACAAGAAAGAACAAGCGGTAGAGCGCCAAGAGCAAAAAGTTGCCCCGATTTTGGAGAATATCATTGCGACCTCTAATGGGCCTTATCAATGGCCACTGGAGGAAACTGGCGTGCTCCAAGATTTCGCAGAATTTGGTCAGGCGTCGTTGTTTCCCAATCTCTATCACTCAGCGGTGGATTACTTTGCCGCTCCCGGTACGAAAGTGTATGCAATATCTGATGGAACGGTCTATTTCTCGGACCATGAGGCGGCGTATGGCGGCGTGATTATCATCGAACATACTCCCAAAGGAGCTTACTCTTTGTATGGTCACGTGTCAGCGAGACGATGGTTGATTGAAAAGGGAGCCTCTGTGACCAAAGGGCAGCTTATTGGATATATTGCAGAAACGGATGAAGGTTATGGTATTGGTATCGTGCCACACTTGCACTTCTCGATACGGCTCGGATCACCGTCTGACTACCCAACAAGTGGGCGTAGCAATTGGATGACAGGTTACACAACCGAACACCCGACATTTCACCAGTTTGTTGACCCGAACAAGTTTATCGCCCAATCGAGGTTGTATTTCAGAAATCTGCCTCAAGGCCAAGATGCAACGAACTAACCTCATTTATTGATTGACGTAACAGACCGAAAATGGGACGTCGAGTCGTTCAAATTCTTTAAACCATCGCCACTGGTTGTCTTGCAGCTTGTCACCAGGTCCTTTTACTTCAATCCACTCAAAGGTCCCGTCTTTAAAGGCGATAAGGTCTGGCATACCACTGCGGAAAAGTTTTAGATCGCTCAACATGACGTTGAACAACTCAGCGAGCATGTTAGTTGGAATGTGGGTCAATGCCATGGTTAACAGCGCCTCATCGAACAGACCCCAATGGACAAATGGGTTACTGATGCCAAATTTGGCTCGATAAGTGTCAAACAGCGATTGCGTATCCCCACTTCGAATTTTCTCTAGTGCGTCATTGATTGCTTGCTGCCTCTTGCTAGTAAAATCTGAATGGTACAAGTCGAGTGGACGGTGCTGATAGGCGTTGATAAATGCCCCTTCAATTGGCGCGAAGATCGCCTCCCAAAACGTCAATCCAAACAAGCTGTTTAACAATATGTTCTCGCTGTAGAAAACCGTCCAGCCTAGGTTTTCAAAATAGGCTTTGGACGCCAGTTCAACACGTTGTTGGGATAGATCCAGTTCAACTCGATACTCACTGCACGTTGGTTTGCTTGCGCGTGGGACTTTAAAACCTTGTTTACGCATAACACGTTGTTTTAGCTTTTCTGCGATTTCAAGCTCGGCAATATCGATAGGGGAGGTGAGCATTTCTGTGACAATGTCACTAAATAGGTCGTTCTGTTCCAGCTTGTCGTAGATGCGTGCGCGGCGTTCTCTGCTTGGTGTCAGTTTAGTCTGCTCAAACAGGGTAAGAGCCGTCTCAAATTCGTTTATCCGTTCGTAATCACGGGCGATATCGTTGATCATGTGCTCGCGTTTACGGTCGACGTATCGGTGTTCAACAGGAGTGGGCATAGCTCCGATTAAGGTGTCGAGATTGGTTTTGTTTTTTCTGTCACACTGCCAATAAAGGTTCGACAGTTGGCTTAGTTCGATAAGGCGATCGATTTGTTCTCTGCTTTCGAAAAAACGTCGAGCTTTACTTAGCTGATATTGCTCAAATTTATGCAAGCCCAAATCATCAAGCACAAACTGACTTAAGTCCTGATGGGTATTGGCAAAAAAGAGAGTGAGCAAGAGATCAATCATGTGGGCGGAGTTAAGCTTGATCACGGTAAACTCAAGCGCCTCAAATTGGTCAAAATTCTCTTCGCCTAGGCACGCAACTAATGCGTCTTTCTTGAGGGATTTCGGATACTCAGGATAAAGCGCTAGGATCTCTGGTTTGGTCAGTAGGTTTACAGCTAATTCTTGCGTTGTGAGCTCAGGGGAGAGCGAGACAAAATCATGAGCGGCCAATTCATCCAAAGCCGACTGGATAGTGTCGATTTCTGGATAGTTGAGTTTGTCGCTACGAAACCAATGCCCTTTGCGGCTATAAAGACGAACAAGCAGGCATTGAGCCCCTTTGCTAATCGCGTCGAACGTCGCAAGCCATTGATGTTCATCTTGGCTAAGTAAATCGCTGTACCACAGGGTGGCGTGATGAGTGAGTTTGAAAAAGTTATCCAGGTAGTAATCTGGGGCGAGCTCGACCGTGTTTTCCATAACCAATAGACAATAAAAAAGGCTTAACCCTTAGGTTAAGCCTTTCTCATCGTAATTCAATCGATTATGCGTTTTTCAGCTGCGCGACTTTCGCTTCAGTCAGTGGCTTGGTAATGAATGCAAGCACAATACAAACCGCCATCATCGCTGCTGAGATAGTGTAAGCAAGACCGTAGCCGTCACCATTAGTCATTGAGAAACCAACCACAGCAGCACCGATTGCACCACCGATACCCCATGCTGTGTATAGCACACCGTAGTTAGTGCCGTAGTTCTTCAGACCATAGAATTCAGCCGTTAGAGTAGGGAACACTGCTAGAAGCGTGCCGTAACCAACCGCTGCAATTGCAGTACCGATGATCAGCGTAAATTCAGATTTGAACGTTGCAAACAGAACCATGTTGATGCCCTGTAGAACGAACGCTAGAAGAAGTGTACGAACGCCACCGATCTTGTCTGCAAGCATACCCGCTGCTACACGACCGCCTGAGTTAAATACCGCAAGGATAGACGCTAGGTAAACCGCGTTTGGCAGGTTCGCTTGAACGCTTGCAATCGTTGTGATGTTACCGATGATCATAAGACCAACAGAAGCGGCGAACGCGTACATGATCCATAGAGAGTAGAACTGAGGCGTTTTCAGCATTGCTTTCCAAGTTAGGTCGTCAGACTTCTTCACAACCTTAGGTGCTTGGCCTTCTTTGACTTTAGGTTCTGCTGGCGTGTAATCCGCTGGTGGGTTGTTAATTGTCGCTGCTAGAGGAACCGCGATAGCAAGAATACCCACACCAAGCACTAGGAAGCTTGTTTGGATGCCCATGCTGTCGATCAGCGCAGAAGTCACAGGCGCTAGGTAGATAGCAGCAAGACCAAAACCTGCAGCGATGATGCCGTTAACCATACCTTTCTTAGATGCGTGGAACCACTTCATTGCTGAAGGAGAAAGACACGCATAACCAAAACCGATACCTGCACCCGTGATCACACCAAACGTGATGTTTAGCATCAGTGGAGAGTTAACAAAGCCCGATGCGATCATGCCTAGACCTGTTAGAACAGTACCTAGGATAAGAATCAAACGTGGACCCATACGGTCTTGAAGAATACCTGCAACAAGAAGACAGATAGAGAAAGTGATAGTTGCAGTCGCGTAAGGCGCCGATGCTTCAGCAGCCGTCCAGCCTGATTCAGTCACTAGTGCTTTGTTGAATACACTCCAAGCATACAGGATGCCAAGACAAAGGTTGATACAGAAACCTGCTAGCAGGATGCGCATAGCTTTATCAATCTTGCTCATTTTTATTCTCGGTTGTCCTCTGGGGAGAGGAGGGGTTAACAGTCGATTAATTCAAATTAAGTTTGCGTTTATCAACATAAAGCGCAATGGGCGCGAATTATAACCAAATAAAATGTGATTGGAATCTCTTTTTCAACTTAATCGTATATTTTTCAAATATTGTTGATTTTTTGTAGCGAAAACGATTTCTATTGATAGATTTGATGAGTAGAAAGCGGTGATAATAACCGATGATTGGATGTTTCTTGTCCAATCAGAAGAAGCGCGCGAAATAAAAAAGCGCAGACCAAATGGCCTGCGCTTTTGATGTAAATAGAGTGATTTATGGCTTAGCCAATGAGTGCTGGAATTCCAGGCAATTGACCAACAATCGCCAGTGAGCCGACACAAATAACGAACGCCAATCCAGGGATCAGGTATTTATCTTTCGCTGACAGCTCTTTTGCACGTTCATGGTCGCCAATTAGACCCATGTTATCGAGCAGCATGGTGGTTGCCCAGCCAAATACAGGGTTCACGAAAGCACACGCAAAGATACAAATACCCGCGCTGAGAGAGTCTTTGTGTTTATGAATCATCTGCATGCCCGCCTCAAGAAGAGGTAAGAATACACCAACGATCAAGGCAACGCGCAGAACCGGTTCCCACATCGCTAGATCCATTGGGTAACCAATGACAGCTGCGGCGATACACATAATACCTGTGAGTAGCGCGCCACCCGGAATCGGACGTTTTGCGATAGCCGCTGGAATCATGTACGTACCCCAAGAAGAGGCTAGGTTACCACCACCAAGGAACGAACCAATACCTTGGCGAATCGAAGCCACCATCATAGTGTCATCAACGTCCATTAGAACGCCTTTGGCTTCTTTCGGATAGTTCAGCTCTTGGAATACACGGTGACCAAGATAGTCTGGCGACCACATCGCGACTGCAAGCAACGCAAATGGAGTTACCGCGATAAAGTGTTCTAGATTTGGCCAGCCAAGTTGCCAACCTGTGTCTTCACCCCACCAGTAGAAAGGGCTGAAGTGCGGTAGACCCGGCTCTGTAGTAAAGGCGAACTCTGCCCCTAGAACATAAGCAACAATACCAGCAATCAATGAACATAAGGGAATCGCCAACCAACGCTTGTTGATTTTCGCAAGGTAGGCGTAAACGGCTAGGGTGACACCAATGACTGCAAACGAGATGTAGCCTTGATCGGTACTGGCTGCCCACGCTTCAGTTTTATTGATCTGGCCAATCAGGCCAACCGCCCCAAGGTAGATAAGCAAACCGCCCCGAACGCCAACACCTGTCAGCGTCATCAGCTTTGATCCCCCTTTGGTATAGGCGAGGATAAAACCGAACATACAGACCATGATACCTAAAGCGAGCGGGTGTCCACCGGCTGCGGCAATTAAGGGGATTAACGGAATCATCGGGCCATGAGTGCCCGCCAAGTTTGAGTTAGGGTTTAAAATTGCAGAGAAAAGGATAACGAACAGCGCACCTGCGATCAGCAGTTCATAGCGAACGTTTTCTGCGACAAACTCTGGAGATAAGCCAAATTGTGCAGCAAATACCGCAACCATGGCGGTCACCATCACCACCTTACCAATGGTTGCCGCCAGTGCTGGAACTAAGTCTTCAAGCTCGACACTGTAATCGCGTGACGGTAAATGAATACCCCAGCGGCGGAAGTTCATGATTTTTAGATCATGGTTGAGAAACTCTTCGCGGCTCTCAAACTCATGCGCTTTCTTGCGCATATCCCTATAAAAGGTTTTACTTTTGTTAGACATTTCGTCTTCCTTTGTAATGAGACGAAGTTGAACCATGTCAATGAGTGCTCCACTTGCACTTGGTATACTGACCTTCGATCAGTACGAGACGACATCCCAGACGCTACCAAGAGCCTTATCTTATTGAAAAGGCGGGACTAACATAGGTTCACTTCGTTGGTGAAGACAAGACAACTCTTGGGCATCTTGTCAAAAATCACTTCGAAACATTGGCCTCATACTAAGAAAGGGGTATGACGTGATTATTGATTTCGATTAAATAATGCTTCGGTGTCATTGGTACGATGATTACTTCGTAATAAAAATGCTACGCACCACACATTTTTGACTAATTTATCAATATGCAAGAAAGTGGCTAATACTGCATGAAAATTTCAGAACACGCCGATCGCACAGAGCACCTGTATGGGATACGAGCGGAAGACATCCACCGTTGGATTGACGGTTTTTTCGATTACAGTGGTCAAGGCCACAACGAGACGATGGCGAAAAAAGTCGATTTCGATCCTTATTCCCATCGTCGTTTTCGTCATTGCAAAGAAGCACTAGCCGAAGCGATCCAAGAGTTCGGTGATAAGTACACCAGCCAACAGATCAAAGATGTGCTCGAAACTCATATACGTGACGATTACCACGGCTATCTACCGACCCGAGCGGATTTTGAAAACGGCTCTTTCACCGCGAAATACCACGACACTAGCCACCATGCTCAACTTGGCGACGTGCTTGATGAATCGGAACTGGCTGACTATTTCAGCGGCTTAAGCGCAGTGCAAAGTGAGCAAGACTCCCCTTTAAGCCGTTTTGGTTTGAGAATTGTGCTGCCAACCATCAGTGCCATCATCCTGTTTGTCACCGCCATCATTTATCTCATTCTGCCTTTAGTGGAAGCGTCAATGGTGGGACAAAAGCAGCAGATGCTCAAAGAGCTCACCTCCACTGCGGTGAGTGTTGTTGACCGCTACGTCGAAATGGAAAAACGCGGTGAAATCAGCTTAGAAGAGGCGCAACGTAAAGCAGCGCTAGACATAAAAGCGATGCGCTACGGTCCGGAAAACAAGGATTACTTTTTCATTACTGACATGCATCCAAGAATGATCATGCACCCGTACCGCAGTGACTTGACCAACCAAGATTTAACCCATTACTACGAAAGCGAAAAAAGCTCGGATTTTCCTATTTTTGTCGAGTTGGTAAAGCTGGTCGAAAGCTCTCATGAAGGGTATTTGGAATACCTCTGGCAGTGGAAAGATGACGCCACGATCACTGCTCCGAAAATGACCTACGTTGAAGGGGTTGAAGAGTGGCAGTGGGTCGTTGGAACTGGGGTTTACCTAGAAGATGTACAACAGGAAATTGATCATCTCGAGAGCACGCTGTATCGCGTTTTCGTTGCGATTACCCTCGGCTTAGCTCTTATCATGTTCTACGTCATCGCCCAGTCGAAAGCGATGGAAAAACGCAAAATGCGCGCCGAAGTTGCCTTGCATGAAGCGAAAAACCGTTATAAAGCTTTGGTCGAATCATCGAATGAGGGCTACATTTTGGAGGCCGATGGCAAAATTGTCTTTTCCAATACTCGGCTGCACCAACTGCTTGGCTACACCGACACCGAGCTAAAATCACAAACGATCTGGCAGCAGCTGTTTTCGACAGCGGAACAAAACTCCCAGGTTCTTGAACATCTCCTTAAGCTATTTAGCTATGAAGCTGAGCCCAACGAGTTTGAAGCGCAAATCGTGACCAAAAGTGGCCGTGAAATTGACATTATCCTTAGTACTTCACGCATTTTCCTTTCCGAAAAGCTCGGTCACGTGATTTCATTTCGTCCGATTGTGCGCAAAGTCTATGGCGCAAGTTTCCACTCGATGACGGCCAGCTCTGACTATCGCAAGACCAGTAGCAGTATCGTGGCGGATATTGAGCAAGGAGAAAGTCATAGCCATGTGGTTGAATCGCTTAACCGATTAACCGACCTGATTCGTGAAATGATTGCTGCTGGGACGCGACCTGATCATCTAAGACGGTTAATAGGGCAAACCTATGACGCGGCAATCTGCCGTTTTATTGAGTTGACCATTGAAGAGATTGGTGAGCCACCCGTGCCTTTCTCGTTTTTGTCTTTTGGGAGTAATGCCCGCCATGACATGACGTTGTTCTCCGATCAAGATAACGCCATCGTCTTTGAAACGCCCGATGACCAAGACCTCAAGGCAACGCGCCGCTACTTCCTGCACCTGGCAGAAAAGGTGTGCGCGATGTTGAACCAAGCGGGCTATCGCTATTGTGATGGCTTGATCATGGCGTCTAATCATCAATGGTGTTTGAGTGAAAAGGAGTGGCAAGCCAACTTCTCTCGCTGGATTGAGCAAGCAACACCTGAGGGCATTTTGGAGCTCAACGTGTTTTTCGATATACGCTCTACATTTGGAGAGTTCGCTCTGGCGGATAAGATTCAGAGCCATATCCAGCATCTACTTAAGCAGAACCCCGAGTTTCTCAATGTGTATGCGCAAAACTGTATGAACCATGCGATCCCTCTAGATAGCGATGGCCAATTGATGACGGAAAAGAGTGAAGGGCGAGCGATGATCAATCTAAAAGATTGCTTGAGACCGATGGAAATCTTCTGCCGTCTCTATGCGCTCAAACACGACATTCGTGAATGCAACACCATTGAACGGTTGAAAGGGTTGTTTGCCGCGCAGGAAATAGATGCCAGAACGTACCGAGAGATGGTTTACATCTTTGATCACATCTGGCATCTGCGTTTTATGAATCAGGTGATTGAGTACAGTGACTTAAGACACATCAACGACAACCTGACGGTGAGCGACTTGACGGTGCTAGAGCAACAAAACCTCGTTAATGTGCTCAATCGAAGCATGATGTTTCATCAAAAAGTACTTCAAGACTTTTCCCTTTAGTCACGTTACATGATGGAGTAATTGGGGCCGCCACCCTCTGGCGGCTCCCACGTAATATTCTGGGACGGATCTTTGATGTCGCAGGTTTTGCAGTGCAAACAGTTACTCGCGTTAATTTGAAGCTGACTTTGCCCCTCCACCTCAATAATTTCATACACCCCAGCTGGGCAGTAGCGTTGGCTAGGCTCATCAAACATGGGCAGATGCAGTTTGATCGGAATGAGCTGGTCGCCAATGTGCAGATGGCAAGGCTGATTCTCTTCGTGAAAGGTGGATGATAGGTACACCGAAGAGGTCTTATCAAAGCTGATGATGCCATCTGGCGCGGGGTAGTCGATGGGTTGAAACTTGGTTTTGGCTAACAGCTGGGCATGATCTGCGAGTGGGTCGCTTACATTCCATTGGC
Organism: Vibrio sp. NH-7; assembly: GCF_053643215.1. Taxonomy (NCBI): domain Bacteria; kingdom Pseudomonadati; phylum Pseudomonadota; class Gammaproteobacteria; order Vibrionales; family Vibrionaceae; genus Vibrio; species Vibrio sp. NH-7. The sequence continues at coordinate 601,317 of NZ_CM132188.1, forward strand.
TTGTTCCACCTGTCATTCGTTGCCAAACTTGCTGTTCGAATAAGGAGAGAGCACCGCCCAATATAGGGCCAAATTTGTGCACCATTCCCGCAAAGTTACGCGATTGGTCAAGTTCTTGGTAAAGCCAAGAGTCACGAAATAAGCTGTGGTAATCGGCTTCGTCTTGATTATTTTGCAGTGCACTGAATATGGCCTCTGCAGCCAACATACCGGACTTCATCGCGCAGTGGCAGCCTTTGATTTTCGCTGGATTGAGTGTACCCGCGTCACACCCAATCAGTAACCCTCCAGGGAATTGTTGTTTGGGTAATGAAAGCAATCCGCCCTTTGCGATCGCACGGGCACCGTATGCGATGCGCTCGGCTCCCTCAAGGTACTGGCAAAATTGCGGATGGTGCTTAAGGCGCTGAAACTCATCAAATGGGCTGAGGTAAGGGTTTTGATAGTTGAGGTCTGTAATTAAGCCAACGGCAACCAAATTATCTTCTAGATGATAGAGAAACCCGCCACCAGTTGTGTCGCTCTCGCTGAGCGGCCAACCAATCGAATGGAGCACAAGACCAGCTTGATAACGCGGGTCGCCATTGGGTAGTTGCCACACTTCTTTAATGCCCAGAGCGTAGTGTTGAGGTTGGCAGTCCTTATCAAGTGAAAAATGAGTCAGGAGCTGCTTTCCAAGGTGACCTCGAGCCCCCTCTGCAAATATGGTTTGCTTGGCGTTAAGTACGACTCCCGGTTGGAACGTGTTTTTGGCTGCGCCTGATTTATCTAACCCCATGTCGGCGGTAATGATTCCTGTCACTTGCCCCTGAGCGTCAAAGCACAGCTCTTTAGCCGGAAAACCAGGAAAGATTTCGACGCCAAGATTCTGAGCGTGATCAGCAAGCCAGCGGCACAATTTGCTCAGACTCATCACTCTGTTCTCTGGGCTATTTTTCATCGCGTCGGGCGTAAGAAATTCTGGAATCGATAGATGATTGTGCTCGGTGGTCAGATAAACCAAGTGCTCTTGCGTGACAGGCGTTGAGAGCGGCGCCTCCATTTGTCGCCAATTGGGTAATAGCTCATCAAGTGCGGTGGTTTCAAATACTGCGCCGGAAAGGATGTGCGCGCCAATTTCGGGAGCCTTCTCGACAACGCAGATGGAAAGCGGATGCTCGTGTTCTTGAGACAATTGAGCCAGCCGACAAGCCGCTGATAACCCCGCAGGGCCTGCGCCTACGATGACTACATCAAAGTCCATACTCTCTCTTTCCATCGCATTTCACCTTTACTTGGTTTCATGACAACAAGCCGCTTGAAGACCACAAGGGTTACTCGAAAATCGGCAGCTTGGAGTAAATATAGTTACAGTTGACGTAAACGTAAACTTTACTAAGCTTCAAATTAACGCACTTGGCCGGAGGGTATATGAAAGTACTAGTCGCCATAAAACGAGTTATCGACCCCTACACCAAAGTTCGGGTAAAAGCCGATGGAAGCGGTGTTGAAGACACTAATGTAAAAATGACCATCAATCCATTTTGCGAAATTGCCGTCGAAGAAGCGATACGACTCAAAGAAGCTGGACACGCCAGTGAGGTAATTGTGGTGTCGCTGGGGGATGACGTGTGCCAAGAGCAGTTGCGCTCAGCCTTAGCATTGGGCGCAGACAGAGCCATTCATGTTCAGGTTGATAACACATGTCAGCCACTTGGCGTTGCGAAAATACTGAACGCACTGATGAGTAAAGAGCAGCCAGCGTTGGTTTTGCTGGGCAAACAATCTATCGATACTGACAATAATCAAGTCGCACAAATGTTAGCGGCTTTGTCACAGCGTCCACAAGCGACCTTTGCTTCCAAGTTGAATATCGACGGTGATTATGTGGAAGTCGAACGAGAAGTCGATGGAGGATTAGAGCAGCTTAGGCTTACGTTACCCGCGATTGTGAGCACCGATTTGCGCCTAAATGAACCAAGGTATGCGTCACTGCCCAATATCATGAAAGCCAAACGTAAGCCAATGGAGGTACTTAGCCTTGAGGCCTTAGGCATTAGCTATCAACCGACGCAAACCATCGAAGCTGTGATGGCACCACCCGTTAAGCAGGCGGGTGTGATGGTGAGCTCCGTCGAGGAACTGGTCGACAAACTGCGCAACGAAGCCAAAGTGATCGAGTAAGGAGAGCACCATGAGTGAACGAATTTTGGTTGTAGCTGAACATGATGGTCAGTCTATCTCTTCTGGCACGCTCGCGGCCATTGAAGCTGCGCGTCAAGTCGCAAAGCATATCTCAGGTTCTAGCGTGGATGTGCTGTTGCTGGGTGAAAACCACACGTCACTTGGTGAGTCATTAGCGAGCATTGAACAGGTCGATAAAGTTGTGGTTGCGGCTCACCCAGCGCTAGGTACACCACTCGCCGAGTGTTTCGCACCCATTGTTGCCAGAGTGGCGGAGCCTTATTCTCATTTACTGATGCCAGCGAGCTCATTTGGCAAAGATTTGTCACCGCGTGTCGCCGCGCTGCTTGATGTCGGGCAGTTGTCTGATGTGATTGCCATTGAATCGGCTAGAACGGTGATACGCCCCATTTACGCCGGCAATGCGCTGGCCAAAGTGACCTCTCAGGATGACAAAGTGGTGATCACGGTGCGTGAATCGGCGTTTGATAAGGTGTCACTTGGCGTTCAACCAAGCGGTGAAATTGTCTCTGTCGAGCTGAGCCTGCCCGTGATTAACACTGAGCTGGTGGGGCAGCAACGAACAGAGAGTGCTCGACCGGATCTGACGTCTGCCAGTGTGGTTGTGTCCGGCGGTCGAGGCGTTGGCAGCAAAGAAAACTTTGCCCTAGTTGAATCCCTTGCGGATAGCTTACATGCTGCGATTGGCGCATCGAGGGCCGCAGTCGATGCGGGTTACGTGTCCAACGATCTACAAGTGGGTCAAACTGGTAAGATTGTTGCGCCGGATCTCTACATCGCGGTGGGAATCTCAGGGGCGATTCAGCATGTAGCAGGCATGAAGGCATCGAAGGTGGTGGTTGCAATCAACAGTGACCCAGATGCGCCGATTTTCGAGGTGGCGGATTACGGTTTGGTCGGCGATCTATTTGAAATTTTGCCCAAACTCAACAGTTTACTGGCTCACTAACAGAGCGCTTTTCACCGCAAGCCTTGAGCGCGATTTGGAGGTCGCCTCAAGGCTTTTGTACATAAAAACCATAAACGTCATTGATTGACATAAACAGCATTAAGAAAGGTGTCTCATACCCAAGCATGTCGTTATCATCAAAAGTATAAATTGTAACAATAATAATAAAGATGTAAGAAGGAACGACAATGTTTGCCAATAAGTTTACCCTACAAAGCCGCCTTATTTTTGCGGTACTTCTGCCATGTTTAGCACTGATTATCATCGGCATCACTGGTTTCAACAGTATGTCTCGTATTCAGCTCCAATCAGAGAAACTCTTCCTCAACACGTCTGCGCCGATGCGATCCATGGCTGAGGTGGCCTCGCGGATCCCGCGAATGCGTGTGGGTATCGATATGATGCTGCTGCAAGATAGCTCCCTACGTGACAAAAAAGGTGTATTAACTCGCGTGAAGGAAACGCGAGAAGAAGACATCCCCGAAATGCGCCAAGCGATTGAATACGCAGTACAAGCGCAAGCCACTCCCGAGCTTAAGCAAGAGGTGAGCATACTTTTGCGAGAGTTCGAGCGTATGGTCGCAGAGGAGCTTACTCCGATGCTTGCCGTGCTGGAAAACAATGATCTCGAAAGTGCTCGCCAAATCTACAAAGCGAAATATGCGAAAACTTATGGTGTGCTGAAAAATCACGCCAACAAGATTCTTGACACCTTGTTGGTTCAGGCCGAGGCCCAATACGCGCAGAGTGAACAAGATTACAGTGTTGGCCAAACCCAACTGTTCACCATCATCGGGATGGGATTGGTCATTTCATTGATTATTTCCGCTGTTACTGTGTTGAGCCTAAAGCGTCGTGTCGCGTACTTACAAAACTCCATTTCCCATGCTGCGGAAAACATGGCGTTGGATACACGTTTAGAGCTAGACGGTAAAGATGAGCTTTCATCGATAGCGGCCAGTTTTAACGCTTTTGTAAGCCGCGTGCATGAGTCGATCAAAGATGTGGCGATGAACTCTACACAACTGGCGATGACCGCGCGACAAGTCTCTGAACATGCAGGGCTTACGCAAGGGCATTGCACTAACCAGCGCGATAGGACGACGCAAGTCGCGACAGCGATTCATCAGCTTGGGGCGACAGTGAGTGAAATTGCTACCAATGCAGCGCAAGCCGCCGAAGTTGCCAAAGAAGCGACAAGCCAAGCCCAATCAGGTTCCCACGTTGTTGGCAGCGCGGGTGAGCAAATTAGTGAGCTGAAACGAGAGCTAGAGCAGGCGAGCGAAGTGGTGACATCCCTCGCCAACCAAGTTGAAGACATCAGCTCCATTTTGGATACGATTCGCGGAATTTCAGAACAAACGAACTTGCTGGCACTCAATGCTGCGATAGAAGCCGCGCGCGCGGGTGAGCAAGGTCGAGGATTTGCTGTCGTAGCGGATGAAGTACGCAAGTTAGCCAGCTTGTCGGCGGACTCGACTGAGGAAATTCAGGGGGTGATTGACCGCTTGCAGGGTGAGTCCAATCGTGCGGTGAGCGCAATGGTAAATGGTCGAGATCAAAGCTTGCTTGTGGTAACCAGTGCAGCTGAAGCGAACGAATCATTGCATCAGATAGAACAGCATATCACTCATATCAGTGATCAAAATATTCAAGTGGCGACGGCAACCGAAGAGCAATCGAGCGTGGTTGGCGAAATTAATCGCAACGTTGAAGAAATCAATCAGTTTACGGGGGAAACCGCTCAGGTGGCCGAACAATTGAACGCCAGCAGCGAACATCTCATGCAGCTTTCCAAACAACTCGATGGGTTGGTGGGCAACTTCAAAATCTAACCGTTAGCAAAACGCCGAATTTTGATTCGGCGTTTTGTTGGAGTGCTATTTCTCGAGGTGTTCCACCAACTTTTTGGTAAAGCGCGCGGCTTCTCCTCCGGTGCAGGCTCTGTGGTCAAAGGTGATAGAAAGTGGCATTGCTTTAGTCATCACAGGCTGGTTGTTAACCACAGTCAGTTTATCGATGATTCGACCAGCGCCAATAATAGCCACTTGCGGCGGCGAAACGACGGGCGTGGCGTAAATACCCGCGATGGCGCCAAAATTTGACAAGGTTATAGTGGCGTGTTGCAGTTGCTCTCTGCCTATTTTTCGTTCTCGAATGCCTTTGACGGTTTCATTAAGCCACTGCCGGACTTGCTCCGGATTCTGCGTATCAGCGTGACGAAGTACCGGAACGTATAAACCGTGAGCACTATCGACAGCGATCCCGATGTTGACGGAGCTGTGCACGCAGCGCGTCATGGTATCGGCATCAAACCAGGCATTCAAAGCGGGTTCTTTTTGGCACGCGTAGACCACAGCTTGAATTAACCGAGAGGAGATGTCTTCGCCTTCTGGCCAATTGATTAAATTGGCTTCCTCAGTGATGGTGACAGAAGCGACATTGTGGTGGGATTCCGTCATGGTAGAGACCATAGTGCGACGCGCCCCTTTGAGCACTTCGGTACCGGGCTGCTGCCTTCCTGCCTCATGATAGATATCATCGTCGGTGATCAAGCCTTTATCACCTGTACCTTCAATGCTATCAATATTCACGCCGAGTTTTTTTGCCAATAAGCGTGCCGAGGGCATGGCGATCACGGGTGATGAATCATTGTGGTTGCTGTCATTCCCGACCCAAAAATTGTCCACGGCAACATGGTGAGCCGCTTGAGAAACATTGCCGACAACCGTTGCTGCGTCTGCCGTTTGAGTTGAGGCAACCGACACCGTGGCTTCGCTCTCTTCAATTTCCAACAACAGCGCGCCAATGTTGACGACGTCGCCTTCGTTCCCGTATCGCTTGATGATCGTGCCGCTATAAGGCGCAGGAACTTCGACAACCGCTTTGGCTGTTTCCACTGTTAATACGGTTTGATCCAACTCGACATGATCGCCTTCGCTGACATGCCATTCGATAATTTCTGATTCGGCTAATCCTTCGCCTAAATCGGGTAGTAAGAAGCGTTTCATTTCCAGCCCTCCACTAGCTCTTTGGCTGCTAAGACAATGTCTTGCTCTTGAATCATGAAGTAATCTTCATTTCGGTAATAGGGCATGATGGTATCCATCCCTGTGACCCGTTTTGGTGGTGCTTTGAGAATACACAACGCTTTTTCCGCCACCCGAGTAATGATCTCTGCGCCAACGCCGCCGCTTCGACTCGCTTCATGTACCACGAGCAGCCGTCCAGTTTTTTCCAGTGACTTTAATATGGTGTCCATATCGAGAGGTTTGATGCTTGCCAGATCGATGACTTCAACCTCAACCCCTTGTTTGGATAGGGTTTCGGCCGCTTGCAACGACTCAACAACGCACGCGCCCCATGTGACAAGTGTGATGTCGCGCCCTTTTCTTAACGTAAAGCACGTGTCGAGCGGGAGCGCTTCGCCGCTGTCGACCACCTCTGACTTGACGGTTCGATAGATGCGTTTGGGTTCAAAAAAGAGAATCGGATCATTACTGCGAATAGAGGCGAGCAACAAACCGTAAGCGCGCTGGGGCGAAGAAGGAATCACAACTTTGAAGCCCGGAATATGAGCGAACAAGGCTTCGATACTTTCAGAGTGATGTTCTGGGGCATGAATGCCTCCGCCAAAGGGAGCACGGAAGACCGCAGGGCAGGTGAGTCGGCCACGAGTTCGGTTGCGCATTCGGGCTGCGTGGCACATTAAGTGTTCCATAGCCGGAAAAACAAATCCTTGAAACTGGAACTCAGCAACAGGGCGCAAACCTTGGGTTGCCATTCCCACGGCTACACCACCAATCAACGCTTCTGCTAAAGGGGAGTCGATCACGCGTCGTAAGCCGAACTTCTCTTTTAAGCCTACGGTTGCGCGAAACACGCCGCCGTTATCACCGACATCCTCGCCAAGCACAATCACGTTGGCATCTTTTGCCATTTCGTGGTGGAGGGCGAGGTTGACCGCTTCAACGAGAGTCATTTCAGCCATGATGACCTCCTTGCATTAGCATTGCCTTGTTGATCAAAGCGTCTCGCTGTTCATTGAGTTCGACAGGGGCGGTTTCATAAAGGTAGTCAAACGCGGTTTCTGGTGCCTCGGGGACAATGCTCAGGTAGTTGGCAACGGCTTGCTCAACGGTTTCTTTGCATGCTTTGAGCCACGACTCATCTTGGCTTTCATCCCATGCACCCGTTTGGGAAAGGTGTTGTTTAAGGCGCGAAATGGGTTCATATTGCCACGCTTGTTTAAGCTCGTCGTCGCTGCGGTAACGAGTCGCATCATCTGCAGTGGTATGATCGCTAAGGCGATAACTGATCGCTTCAATCAAAGTCGGGCCTTTGCCTTTTCTTGCTCGGTCTAAGGCGGTAAGTACGGCATCATGCATAGCGACAATGTCGTTGCCGTCAACTGTTATTCCCTCGATACCTGCGCCCTTGGCTTTTTCGGCAAGAAAATCCGCCGCACACTGGAGCTGACGAGGGACGGAAATGGCCCATTGGTTATTGTTGACGACAAAGACCAAGGGTAAATTCCATGCTCCTGCGCAGTTTATGGACTCTAAAAAGTCGCCTTTGGAGGTTGCGCCATCACCACAGGTGACAAGAGCAACTCGGTGATTGCCTTCGATTTTCAGCGCGGAAGCGACGCCAACGGCATGGGTGCATTGAGTGGCAATCGGAACACAGAAAGGCAAATCTGCACTGGGTGTTCCATCTTTGGCGTTGAAATCACTGCCTCGTTCATCACCGCCCCAATACTGCAAATTTTTTTCCATCGGCACGCCGCGCACCCACATCGCTGGCATATCTCGGTAGTAGGGGATAAACACGTCGTTTGGGTGCATGGCATGACCAATGGCAACGCCATACGCTTCGGCGCCTAAGTGAGAGGGGTAGGTGCCCAGTTTGCCAGTGCGCTGGAGTGCGACGGCTTTGTTGTCGTAGGTTCGCGACATTACCATGTCTTTGTAGTACTGCGTTAGGGTTGCGGAATCTGCCCAGCTTGGTAGTTGATTGACAGATTCACCCAAATGGTCGATAAATCGCAGCATGGGTAGAGCTTGTACGTTCATCGGAATCTCCTTCATCGCCTTTGTCCGGTGGATCGCACCAAATCAAACGCATAGCTGACTAACGCCATGTTTCGGCTCTAGCCAAGGTAGATACCTTTGAGTGAGTCGTGGAGGTCTCATTTGAAACAAATTACCAAAGATGATTCTCACCACGTACTTTTCAACTGCCAATACACAACAATCTAGCAATGAATATTGGTATCTACGGTTTAAGGTAAGTGTAACCAATATGTTAAATTGTGCTTAATTTTGTCTTGAGGGAGAGAGTAAATCACGATTTACATTAAGTGATTTGTCAGCAGGAAGTGCCAGTTTGAAGGTTTTGGGTTCAATAGATATAGAGTTATTGCCTGTAATCGAAAGTATTGCCAGTAAATAAAATCAAACTCGTAAAAACAAAAACAGCAGGCCAAGACCTGCTGTTTTGCTAAGAGCTTGCCATTAAGACTCTGGCTGCTCCGTTAAGTTTTGCTTCTGTTGTACTTTGTACACTTTGCCCGCGTTGAAACGCTCTAGGTAATCCGCGAGATCACGTTTCACTTCAGGAACCAAGATGTATAGACCAACAATGTTCACAAGCGCCATCGCGAAGATCATTGCATCTGAGAAGTCGATAACAGGACCTAGGTTCATTGCTGCACCGATAACAACAAACACACAGAATTTCACCTTGAAGATAAGCTCTGCTGTTTTGCTCTCACCGAATAGGTAAGTCCACGCTTTCAAGCCGTAGTATGACCAAGAGATCATAGTAGAGAAGGCGAACAGAACAACCGCAATCGCAAGAACGTATGGGAACCAGCTAATTGCGCTACCAAATGCCGCTGAAGTTAGCTCAACGCCCGCAAGGCCGTGGTCAGTATCAAGGTAACCGGTAATGATGATAACCAATGCGGTCATGGTACAGATAACAACCGTGTCGATGAATGGTTCTAGTAGAGAGACAAAACCTTCAGACATTGGTTCTTTGGTTTTTACTGCTGCGTGAGCAATCGCCGCAGAACCGACACCCGCTTCGTTCGAGAACGCTGCACGTTTAAAGCCTTGGATAAGTACGCCGATAACACCACCCGCAATACCTTCACCAGTGAATGCACCGTGGAAGATTGCGCCAAATGCGTCATCAATCTTATCAAAGTTAATCAGTAGGATAACCAGCGCTGCACCAACGTAGATCGTTGCCATAAATGGAACAACTTTCTCAGTCACTTTCGCGATAGATTTGATACCACCGATGATAACGATACCAACGATAACCGCCAGGATCAGACCGAACAACCAGCCTTTGTCTGCGAAGAATGAAGCATCTCCACCCGTTACGCCCACAACCTGTTTGAACGCTTGGTTTGCTTGGAACATGTTACCGCCACCAAGAGAACCACCGATAGCGAACACAGAGAACAGCACTGCAAGAGTACGACCAAACGCTGCATTGCCGCGATTCGCCAGACCTTTGCTCAGGTAGTACATAGGGCCACCTGAAACGGAGCCATCAGGGTTTGTGTTTCGGTATTTCACACCAAGAGCACACTCTACAAACTTACTGGACATACCAAGTAGGCCGGCAAGTATCATCCAGAATGTTGCACCTGCGCCACCAATAGAGACAGCGACCGCAACACCTGCGATGTTACCTAGACCAACGGTGCCCGATAACGCCGTTGTTAGAGCTTGGAAATGGGATACTTCACCATCTTCTTTTGCTTTTGGATCAGAGAATTTACCAGACACCAACTGCACCGCGTGCTTGAAGCCGCGAACATTGATGAAGCCAAGGTAAAACGTGAAGAAAAGAGCTGCTACAACCAACCAAAGAACGATCCACGGCACCTGTACGTCAGTAAAAGGGAAAGGAATGGTCGAGAAGATCATTCCTACAAATGGGTTGACGATGGGTGCTACTACTTCGTTGATCTTGTCATCCAAGTTGGAAGCCGCAGCGCTACCTGCAAATGTGCTCGCCAAAAGGGCAAGCGAGAGACGCTTTGTCATGCTTTTCCTGCCTGTGCATTAAAGTTTATATGAATAATGTTTATATGATGTTGTGTTTTGTTACATGTGTGTAACAACTGCTATTATTCATTTTATCTATTAGTTCGCAACATCTTTGTCGGAAAACATGACTTAGAAAACAGTTCTGATTTTTACTAACAATGATCGGTAATTTTAAACTTTTTCACTGGTTTTATGTGTTTATGTAGAGATATAGACCAATAATAAGCCGATGGCGTGATGCATTATTTTTAACATTTGCATGGTTGATAAAACTATCTGTTTATAATTTAACCAGACAACAGCCAGTTTTTTGGCGTATTTATTAGTGATTTGTATATAACAAATATGTTGTCAGGTGCACATTGGGTGATGAATCCGATTTCTTGGGTGAATGAGAGATTTTTCTGGATTGGTTGCAAAATAAGCTATTAAAAACAGAGCCTTAACACAGTTAAGTTTCTGTCAAATGTGGAGTGGGGGAGATTGATTATAAATGATTGAGGAGTAGGATGCGCGCCATCTTAATTAAGGGTAAATATTATGAAATCGAATGCTATTAAAATGGCGGTTGTTGCGGGTCTTGGATTAACCTCACTAACGGGTTGTATGGGACAAATGGGCATCACGGGTATGGTCTCTAAATTCAACCTAGAAGTGGTTGATAACCGTTATGGTCGTGAAGGCATGTTCCTACTTCTTTCACCGGTTTACGGTATCGCTGGTGCAGCAGACTTATTTATTTTTAACGCAGTTGAGTTCTGGACGGGCAAAAACCCAATTACCGGTAAGTCTCCTGCGGTAGTGGATATGCCGACAAAAAACTACATCAAGGTCAATGATCAACTCGACAGCTCGCTAACCACAGTACCGCTGGCGAACAATGGCAACATCGAAAAAGCGACTATGCATCAAATCGATGAAAATACCATGCAGATGGACATCTCATACATCGATGGTACGACTCAAGTCCTTCGCGGTGAAAAGGCAAGCGATAGCGTTGCGTTTTACCTAAATGATCAACATGTGACGACAGTATCGAACGAAGAGTTGAATCAGTACATCGCAGCAGCGAACATCTAATTCACGCTGGCACCTCCCGCCTAGTGGAAGGTGCCTCACTCAATTGGCTGAGATCTTGTCGGTGAAAACAAAATCAGCAGAGTGACGTCAAATATAGACCGAAGTGGTGATCAAATCACCAGTCAAACCAAATGCGTCAAAAAAGACTTTTCTTTTCAGTTATCTGTGGCATATTGAAACGGTCTTCACGATGATGCGTGCATCGTATAATGGCTATTACCTCAGCCTTCCAAGCTGATGATGCGGGTTCGATTCCCGCTGCACGCTCCAAGACATCGCAACATCATTTCTATGCGTACTTCGTATAATGGCTATTACCTCAGCCTTCCAAGCTGATGATGCGGGTTCGATTCCCGCAGTACGCTCCAAAATTCTTCAATAATTTCAAAGATTTACATCAATTTTTAGCAATTCCAATTGGCAGTGATACGACAAGGTGTCACGATGTACATTTTTCGAAATCGTAATTCTACCTACTATTCTCGTTTTTACTTTCCCTCTCAATGGGTTAACTTTGGATACCCAAAAGAAGTGCGTTTTTCCTTGCGTACCAAGGAACGCTCCATCGCTATAGATCGATCTTTAGTTCTCCTTCAGTCTGCACGTTCAATGGTCGGTGGGACAATCCCTGATGCAAACGTTAGAGATTTCGTCTCGGCACTCAAAGAGACGATCAGTTCCATAGTAAAAAACGGTTTTGTGGAATCTGCTGAAATGGCACCTAGCCTGATTGGTACGACACAGCCAGCAACTATGGAACCGAGTTCCATTTCCTCTAATGTAGGCCCTTCTGTTTCAGAGTTATTAAGCGAGTTCGTTGAATACAAACAGCTTGAAGGTGTTAAGCCCAAAAACGTTGATCTGCTTAGCTCCAGAATCAATAACTTTTTCGAAAGCCAAACCGTTAACCCCGATTCTGTCACTCCTCGTCACGCTAGTGCATTTCTTAAAAGCCTTTATGGTCGAGGGCTATCAGCCAAGACTGCACGGGACTATCTCGCAGCGATTCGGCAGTTTTATAGCTGGATGATTACAATGGAGTACGCGACTGTTAATCCCTTTGAAAATGTTAGGGTCAAAAAGGACGTCAGGCTTCCTAGTGAACAGCGCAGTAGATGGAGTAGGGAAGAGCTAGTTAAGCTTTTCTCACATGACAACTTTGTTGGTGTAATCGGAACAAATGACTCACTAGTAAACTATCAGAAGAAGCTAGAAGATTATTGGATTCCGTATCTGTTATTGTTCACTGGGGCACGAGTGAGTGAAATCTGTCAGTTACGTACCGAAGATGTTCAAGAGCGAGAAGGTGTTTGGTGTATTAGCGTGAACGAAGATGAAGGTAAGACTGTTAAAACTAAAGCGTCCATTCGCCATATACCGTTACACAAAGACTTACTCAATATGGGCTTCTTGAGTTATGTGAACTATCGTTACGGGGCTCGTAAGGATAAGTTATTTGATATTCGGCCATATGGCAAAACCATGTGTTGGTCAGAGCAGTTTGGTAAGCGTTTTACTAAGGTGTTAAAAGCTATCGGTTTTACAGGTTCTCAACGACCGACGTTGCACGGTTTGCGTCATACGTTTGTTGATTCTGCTCAGGCTATAGGTTTGCCTGAAAATGAGGTTTGTGAAATCGTCGGTCACGCAAAACAAAGCATGACATATGGAAGATATGGAAAACGCCTATCGTTGTTGAGGTTAAAGAGCTTGATAGATGAGATCGACTTTGGTTTTGTTCCAATTACCAAACAAGTTCACAGTCGGCCTTGAAGTGTTTGTCTCAAATTTTCTATTCTTTAAATAAATCTATGGATAATACAACTAGAGAATATGAATCATTTATCATGCAGAGTGAGCAAGAGGCGTTTAATCAGTACCTACGCCCTTACTTGATAGCGCATCATGAGAGCGCATCTAAACTCGAGTGTGCAGTAATCAGTAAAGTTTTTGCTGTTTATTTAGAGCTAGGTATCCTAAATGGAGAAGCATTAATAAACCAGAGCAAGTTTGCCGCTCTGGTATCTCGTAGATGCCGCGCACATTTGAGATCAGAGTCAGTTATAAAAACTTATATTTCCTCAGTTAAGCCAAGCGAAGAAGTCAGTATCAACGCGTCTCAACTAGCTTTCAGAATAGTGAAAGAGATCGAAGAGTTAATTCTCAACGAAAGTCGCCACAGAGACTCTACTGTGGTTGGGCGTATGCCTGATCTAGAACTAGGGTACTTGGGTAACTAGTCAGAGCTATGCTACAAAACGACTTTTGTCCTGAACAAGTTACAGTTGGCACTTTCTACTTTGAAGTGTCCAATTATCAGCTAGGGTAAATACCCATTCACACCCTGTTTGCGGGCTATTGCCCTACTAAAAGTTATCCATTCATCTAACTATGCTCGCTGTACATCACCTTGCTGTGTTGCGGGGTAAATTCCACCATTATTTGCCTGTTAACTTTTAAACTCACATTCCATATGCAACTTAATTATATTGTTGATACTATTAGCTTTGGTATTTGGTTTTACAATTTTACTTCGGTACAGTTTACTAACAACAAAGATAGAGCGATAAACAAGAGTTCTTTACGCTATCGAATAGTGTAAGGGGCTAGGTTTACGGTCAATACTTACCACTTTAACTTCTATAAGGAGCAAGGCTTGTCTATCGATAGAATTGCATACACGGGACTTTGGAAGCGAACCCTTGAGCCACAGGGTGATGATTACGAAACTAAGCGCGAAGAGCTGCGTTCTTCTTTCGTTAATTTTCGGGAAAAAGCACAACATTTGGTGTCTAACATTTCAGGTGTATTACCGGGCTTAACACAACATGACATCAGCCACTTGGACGCTCTGTGGGAGGTTGCTGACCTTATCTGTGGTGATGACTATCCCTTAAACCCACTTGAAGCATATGTTTTTGGCGGTGCAGTTTTATTACATGATTCAGCATTATGCTTTGAAGCGTACGAGAATGGTATTGAAGGCGTTCGCCAAACAACAATATGGAAAGATTCCTTGGCAAGTCTTCCTGAAGGTATGGACTATGATGAAGCGAAAAAGATAGCAGATTTTTCTGCTTTAAGGGCACTTCATGCAAGTCAAGCGGAAAAGCTTACAGAGATTAGTTGGGAAGACCCTAGTACTGGGCAAAGTATTTATTTAATAGAAAATAGTACGTTAAGAAAACATCTTGGAAAGCTTATTGGACAAATAGCCGCAAGTCATCACTGGTCAATTGAAGAAGTAGCTAGCAAACTCCCCCATCAAGTGAATGTGCTACCTGGTTTCCCTAGAGATTGGCGTATAGATCCAATCAAAGTTGCCTGTATGGTTCGTTGTGCAGACGCTGCACACATAGATAGCGAGAGAGCTCCCGACTTTTTGCACGCATTGATAAAAAGAAGAGGAATATCTTTTGACCATTGGCAAGCCCAAAATAAGTTAGCATCTGTTGATATAGACCAATCAGATACTTCTGGCTCTACCTTACTTTTCACCTCGACCCAAAGATTCTTAGAACATGAGTCTGAATCATGGTGGGTTGCTTTTGACACAGTCTGTATGATTGAAAAGGAACTTAGGTCTTCTAACGCTCTATTAGAGTCTAAGCAGATTAAAACTCCGCAATTCAAAACGAAGCGGGTTAAGGGTGTCGAATCTCCGGAACTAATGGCTAATTATATCCAAACGGAAGGTTGGAACCCATGTATGGCAGAAGTTCATGTTGGGAATATTGAACGTCTTGTAAATGCTTTAGGAGGGGAAAAACTGTATGGCAACAGTTGTGATAAATTTGAAGTCATCACAAGAGAACTGATACAAAATGCACGTGACTCGATCCATGCAAGAAGAACAATCGAAGAAGGATTCGTGGGACGAATATCTATACATCTCAAGAGGGACACTGATGGTTGTTGGCTTTACATAGAAGACGACGGTGTTGGTATGTCTAAAAGGGTGTTAACAGGCCCGCTACTTGACTTCGGTACAAGCTTTTGGACGTCATCATTAGTTCAATCTGAATTCCCGGGCTTACGTTCTTCCAAATTTAAATCTGTTGGTCAGTTTGGCATCGGTTTTTATTCTGTTTTCATGGCTGCAGACAAAGTAACTGTCTCTAGTAAGCCATGGAATGGAGGTACTTCAGATGTATGGCAAATAAACTTTAAGAACGGACTGTCTTTACGTCCTCTTTTGAAAAACGAGCTACCTAATGATTTTAAAGCAAGTGTTTCTACACAAGTAAAATTACATCTAAAAGCGTCCCCATTTTCCGACGGAGATTTGATAGAAGTTAAGCGTAATCTAGCAAAGACTACAAACTTCAACGTTCATGTTAAGGATTATCTATCTGCCATTTGTACTGCTTTAGACGTTCCAGTCTACTTGAAGATTGATGAGCAAGAATACTCTGAAATACATCCTGATGTCAGAAAGGAGGAGAGTTATTTTGATTGGCTAAAGAGAATTTCATTTGCAGAAAGTCAGCCTTCAGAGGTTTTGAGCGCCGTTGAAACGCATTCGAAGAGGCTAAGGCCAATAATTGATGATGATATTTGGCATGGTCTAGCGACAATCTCCATTATGCCTGACAATCAGCAGAACTTCATGAGTATGAGAACGGTAGGAAATTTAGCGAGCAATGTACATTGCAGGAGTGGTGACGATTTCATTGGATACATAAATTATTTACCACAATCAGCGAAGAGAGAAGGGCAGGGTTACACAGCTTCGGAAGCTGCCATTCGTTCTTGGGTAGAAGGCCAAGTTGAAATATTAGAAAGTGCGGGACTGACTTCATGGGAGCGTTGCCTTTTAGCATATAGCCTGTGCAACTTCGATTATGACCCGATCAATGTGGGGCATGTGCTTGTTTCTAGAAATGGAGATCATCAAATATGTTCGTTCGATACTCTAGCAGAGATTTCTAAAGATGAAGAAATAGTATTTATAAAATCGGATAACTCAGACCATGTGGAGACTCACGTCAATATCACCTCAATTGACGGAAAAGTATTGATCAGACCTTTGCGAAATTCAAAGTTCCTTTCTCTTAGCCGTAAAGATGATGTACCCGAGAATGAATTTACATTGTTGGGATGCCTTTACCGAGCGATAAAAAATTTAGGTAGAACGCCTAAAATAACGATCGAAAAAGACATAGGTGAATCGTACTTCGGGAGATGTGACGGTTTAATTGTTACGAGCGATGCATAAACGCTGGCAATACAAGTATATAAAGGCTCCGCTCGGAGCCTTTATATTACATTATGTTTTTCAATGCTCTCGCATACTTTAGGATCTGGTGAGCGATTTCGATATAATTTGAAGCACCCAACTCTAACTATACAACGCCTACCAAAACTTACTGAGCCGTAATCAGTGGGTCATACCTCATTACGAAGTCTTTCCCAATCATCGCAATTGCACAGTTCTCTGTCCTTGTTCGTGTACATCAGCCCTTTACACTCCGGTTGAATAGTTTTTCGCATATCCCAGACTTCAATCTCTCTCTCAATTTTCAAGCAAAGTTCAGTCACTTGTTATATGGTTGAACCGCATCTAAATTCACGAAAATATAGTCTCCGGTAATTTTGTGATACCGGCGTTTTTCAAGGTAGTTGTCATCATTTGCTTGCTTATTAAGCAGCTTCTCTTTCTGGATTTAGGTGAACTTCACCAACTGGCTTACAGTTCCTGATATCACCAGGCCTCCGTTGTTTTGCAGCGAGTAATACCTCAGCACGGCGCTTCAAGATATCTTCATCTTTTCCACTATGACGCTGTGAAGGCGTGACATAATTTAGCTTACTGTGCTTGTGCTCGGTGTTGTACCAGCGTACGAAGGCTTCAACCCAACTGCGACTGTTGTCGAAAGTTTCAAAGCCCTTTGTCGGCCAGTTTGGCATGTACTTTACTGTGCGGAACAACGATTCTACATACGGGTTATCATCACTGACTCTCGGGCGACTATACGATGAGGTAATGCCTAACTCATCCATCTTCGCTTTGAATGTTAACGACTTCATAGGCGCACCGTTATCTGAGTGAAGAACCAGCGGTTGATTGAAGCACTGCTCTCGCATCAACGTTCGTTGCAGGAGTTGTGATGCTAACTCACCGCACTCATGTTCATACACCTCATAACCCACGATTTTTCGGCTGTAGATATCCTCTATGACGTACAAATAGTAATGCTGACCTCGAACTTTTGACGGTAAGTAAGTGATATCCCATGTGTAGACTTGATTCGAGCCTGTCGCCGTATAACTCGTTGGCTTCGCTTGCTTTTGTCTACTCTTCTGACGGCCTCGGTTGTTAAGTTGTCCTTGTTCACTCAGTATCCGATAATAGCTCGATTCTGAGGCGATATATTCACCTTTATCAAGCAGTGTCGGTACGATTTGAGTCGGAGGTAAACTCGCGAACTCTGGGCGGTTACATACCTCGATAATCGCATCACGCTCTTGTTGTGAGAGCTTGTTAGCAGGCTCTGGTCTGGCACAGGTCTGTCTTTTATCCGCCCGAACTTCTCCTTGTTGATACCATCGGCGATACGTTCTCACGTCAATTTGAACCTCATGACAAGCCTGCTCTGAGCGGCAACCACTTTGCTTGGCATCGTGGATAAGCGCAATCAGGTGCTGCCTTTCATCGGTTGAGGTTAGTCGTCCTCTGGCTCTTCCCCGTAAAAGGCTCTGAGCTTTTTTCGCAGAACCAACAGGGCAGCCGTTTCAGCGAGCGCCTTTTCTTTGTGGCGTAACTCCTTCTTAAGCTCTTTAATTTCAAGCTTATCCGCTTTGGCCTGCTTCTTTGCTTCCGCTTCCCGCTCCTTACTCGACATGAAACCTTGCATACATTCGCTGCGCCAGCTTTGGACTTGGTCAGGAAACAGTCCTTTTTCACGACAATATTGGCTGAGTTCGTTCTCGGTCATCGAATAAGTCTCGGCGACGATGGCAAGTTTAGTTTGAGCAGACCACTGCTCTGATGAAGTGTTGCTATTTGGCACTGCGGCTCCTGAACGTCTGAGTTGCTGCCGCCAATGATATAGGGTCGCGGTGCTAATGCCTTCTTCTTTTGATAGTTGGCTTACTGACATTGAGTATGGAGGCAGTAGTTTCTTCAGTATGGCTTCTTTTCTTTCTGCTGGAATACGAGACACAATTCATTCTTACCGCCCCAAACTGGCTAAATTTTAACAGTGACAACAATCCTGCCAGAGGGGGATACTGCATGGAATTGTCCCTCAAGCGAGGGGAATTTTATAAACAAAGGGTATTCGACGTGAGCATAAGCACATAAAATGTGCACTGTACGCAGGCATATGAACTGGAAATATTTGTCTTATAAAACATTATTAATAAATTGCTAATGTTCAACTTTTAGTAAAGCATCTTTGTCCATTTCTGAATTTTAACCAGAAAATTTTCTGGACTACCTAGTCGCGACTTAAAAGCTCATGTGCAGTTTAGTCAGAAGTAGTACGGCTTCTGTTTGGATGTACTACCAAAACTAGTAATTCATAAACCACGTTTCTTAACTGTGGTTTTGACTACCGCTAGCTTACGTTGCTGCTGTAACGAGAGGTTGTATTCCTCAATTCGAACTAAGTTTCTTTTGATTCTGTTGAGCTGTCGTTGCTCCTGCTTGAAGTCGCCTTCTAGTTTGGCTTTCGTCCACTTGTCACTCTGCGTTTGGATCTGCTTAATCAGTTTTTCTATCTCGAGCGTTTCTAACGAATTCTGATGTTGGTACAGCCAAGTGCTTAGTCTACGTCCTCGTTCTTTTTCAACAACATCATATAGCCGATAATCCATGTTGGCATGCTTTAACGTCGCGAGGCTAAAAGCTTGCTTGATGACTTTGGTAGCCTTCTTCTTTTGAAGTTCTTTTAATACGCGACTGCCAACGACTTTGCCAATAATCAGATGGACATGATCACCACTGCCTCTTTTTCCATCTTGCTTCTGTTGATGTAGTACTGCTCTAATCTGCTTTTGAAAGGCTTTGAGTTCCTCTGCGTTTAGATCGCATAGTTTAGCTAATGCAATACAGCAGTCTTTTACAATTAACCGCCACTGATGAGTCGAGGGACGATATCCTTTTGGAAGGGTAAGGCAGTACTCCATTGCATAGCTTGTTAGAGGTCTACCACCTTTGCCGCTAGTTACTTGCATTAATCGAAATGCCTCACCCGCAAGCGCTATTTTTCTTGTCGTGGCGGCGTTACCGAAAATTGAAACTAGCCGTTCTGTATTTCGATGATTATTGTGGCGCTTATCCATTAAATAGCGCTCTCGGTGGGAGACACCTAATGAAGAGTTTTTGACAGGCTTGGTTATAACGCTCCAGTTTTTTAGCATGAGTGGTGTTTTAAAAAAGGATATTAAAAATATCCTTTTTTTCAAACAAACATGAGGGTTGCTATGATTGTTGTGTAGTGTCCAGATAGGACTATAGCTACGCTTATATTAGTCCACTGGCAAGAAGGGGAGCCCTTCTTGACTACCCTAAAAGCTCTTTTTAAACAATTCGCTACCACCTTCTTGGGTATGACTAAGATTCGTTTCTTCCATAAGAAGAGGAACTAGCCGCACAGAGGAAATCGAAGGTCTACCTTTAAAACCGATAGATAGAGTTGAAGTTTCTAGTTTGTATTTTATGCCAACCACCTTCGCAATTTCCTCAAGAGCGGGCTTAATACCTTTGTTAATAAATAGGGTAGGCCTTTTTCGGTAAGAATCTGGTAAGTCGCCCAGAAGCGACATGAATTCATCTATGTCAAAGGCTTTTGAATGTTTTGCATTCATGTATCCTCCGTTGTTATGGTAGTAGTTAACTAACTTAAAGAGCTTTAAGCTCAGCTTTAGTTTTAATCGTCGGGCTAGCTCTACGCTATACATTTTGAAACCATGAACGCCTATTACATAAGGGACAAAGTCTGAATTAATAACAAACTTAATGTACCCATTGCCTTTTTCAATGCTCTCAAAAGGCTTTAAAGTGACTGTCGACGGCTTAGGTTTTACTAGTCCTTTAGACGGGGTTTGTTCATGTTCAAATTGGAGTTCTTCAATATCCCCCGGAAAGAACTTTTCCCAAAGTGTTATTTCTTTTTCTTCTAGTTTGTCTATCTCTTTAAGTCTAGACATCTTTCCACCCAAACCTAGGTATTCACATACTATATTGTTGGGTATGAAAACACTTCGATAATCGCTATGACGATAAATTTCTCTAATCATCTTAAAAGTGACTGAACATTCAGACAAAGACGATTCTCCATTTTCGCTTACTTGAAATACCTCTTCATCATAGAGAGGGAATAGATGTAGTTGAGATATTACGATGTCAAATAGCTTTTGTTCTTGAGAAGTGTAATGGTGTATCGCAAAAGCTAACTCGTTTGAATAGGTTACTTTGCTAGAGTCAATATTGGTCGAAAGATGACCTATAGGCATGTGTGGGGATTCTGTCGTGAATATTGGATGGTATTTTGTCATTAACTTTAGTCCAGATATATTGGGTAAGAAATATTTTTATGGATACGTCCGAGTTATTGCAATGTAGATCTGCGGGAAAAAGCGCGGTAATTAGGATGATTTGGTTATTGACAAGTCGAATTTTATCATTAACGCCTTATGGGCAGGAATTCTCTAAAATAAGGCAATGCGTGACTTTAATCGGGCAATATGTGTTTTTTCTTGGCAGAAAATGACTTTAATCAGGCAATTTTTCTCTAAAATAATTATGAAATCAACGTATGCGTATGAATTTAAAGTATATTTTTTGGGTTTTGATGACTAAAGAGTTTTTAAGAGAAAATTAAGAGTATCAAGTGAATTTGATCCAACCCAAAGACAGGTCTTTTGGGAGGTGGGTTATTAGATTTGTTTCTTATGGTTCCATCCTTCCTATATTATTTGTTCAGTCTATATTCGTCGCTACGCTCTCAGATTTTGTGATTTTCGGTTCTGTTTGTATGTTTTTTAGACACTTAAATTACCTCTTGAACGAATGTTCTGATGAGTAGTAAATGCATTACTTTAGTAACTGAATGAAACTGAAGCAAAAATTTTAGTCAAGGTGGCTGTCAATATAATTCGTCATATTTACCATAGGAAAACTGTAAATTATTTATCTTGCTACATAGGTTTTTGGTAAATATTATTTTCTCAAGCGTAAACATTTATACAGAAAGGTTTTGTTGTGAGGGAATCTAGAATTTCATTTAGAACGTCAGTTAATAACTATGTTAGTTCTGAGGAGTTTTCTAAACTTGCTAAGTCTACGGCTCGTGGTTATATGGATGCCGCTAAAATACTAGTTCGTCATTTCTCTACGGTGAAAACTAAAGATATATCTCACGAAGATCTTACCTTTTTTCTAAAGTACTATATGGATGAGTTAACGCCTTTTGGCAAGAGTGGCTACTCAAAAAGCACTAGGAAAAATGTAAAGTCTGTCTTCAAACAAATATATGACTATCACGTTGAGAAAAAGTTTATTAAACGCAAGATTGATTTTTCATCTATTAAGGTGACATATGGGACTGCAAGGGTTCCTCGCGTTCCGTATGATAAGAAAACTATTGATGAGTTGAGGAATTCGGTAGAATGCAGACATGATTCTAGTGTGTTTGATTTATTTGAGCTGGGAACATGTACTGGAATGAGAGTACAAGAATTGCTGGGTTTATCCGATTCTGACCTGACGGAATTTTCAGACGGTGAATATGCGATTTGCATCGAGCGAGCTGTCGTTGAGCGTCAAGTTAAATCGACTAAGAACCAAGAATCAGAAAGAAATTTATATCTTTCTGAAAAGGCGAAAAATATAGTGTTCAAACACATTGGTGATAAACAGGCTTTGAATATCACGACTACTGCTCTTATGGGAGATGGTAGACGTGCGTTGTTTATTAATTACAAGAATAAAAAACCGTGGACGAGCTCCAGTGAGTACTACAAAGAACTAGCGCTACTGTTTAAAAAAGCGGGCCTTGAAAAAAACTATAGAGGCTTGCATCCAACACGACACACTTTTGCGACTAATGCCAAGATAGTAGGTATGCGTGAAGATTTGATTAGTGAATACTTAGGGCATTCGAATACTGAAACGATGAAAAAACACTACATTCACAAAAAGTCTATTGTAGTAGGTCGGATGTCAAAAGAGCCCCTAAACAGTTTAGGCTAAGCACCCAAATGGGTGCTTTTTTTGTCGCGGAAGAAACGTTTGCCAAGTGTCACGATTTAGTGATACGTTTGAGGCTCAATTTGCCACTTTCTGTCTTTTGGTTTTTTATCTAACGTATTGTAAATTAAAGTGAAATTTCAGTGGTTTGTGATGTGTTACGCGGGTTCGATTCCCGCAGTACGCTCCAAAATTTCCAATCTTTATCGCTTTCAAAATCACACTAACAGCTCGTTGTAGATTGACTGAATCGCGCCCTAAATGTACTTGGCTTCTTATTAAAAAATACGGCAACTTCGAGTAATTTAGGCTAAAAGTATGCCTTTTAATGGCAACAAATTTGTTCTGAGAGTACAGTATTGGCAAGTTAAATTTGATGAGTTTGCCATGTCTTCTGCAGAAAAATCCTCACGTAAGTTAAGTCTCTATATCATTTGTACCGTTCTTACGGTTTGGTTATACAGCCTATGGTCGGATCGCGTTACTCCGATTACCACAGACTCTAAGGTGCATACCTATTTGGTACGAATCGCACCAGAAGTGTCGGGCAACATTGTTTCCGTTGATGTGAACGACAACCAAGTGGTCGAGCAAGGCGAATTGTTGTTTCGCATCGACCCGCGAAACTATGAGATTGCATTGGCATCGGCGCAAGCAAACTTAGCAATAGCAGGGCAAAATATTGGCGCAAGCACCGCTGCTGTAGAGGTTGCACAGGCTAAGGTAGTCGATGCGTTGGCTGCAAGAGATAATGCCAGAGAGCAAGCAAATCGAACCAAACAGCTTGCTGCTCGAGGAGTGTTAAGTCAGTCTGATCTTGATAATGCTAATGAAGCAAAAGAGCGCGCTCAAGCGTCGTTGGATGCGGCGCAAGCCTCGTTAGTTCAAGCGAAACAAAACCTCGGTCCTACAGGTGAAAACAATCCACAAATTTTGGCAGCAATGGCGAGTTTAGAGAAAGCTGAACTGGACCTAAGGAAGACGGAAGTTGTCGCGCCATCAAGAGGTGTTGTGACTAACATGCAATTGACCACGGGTCAGCATGTTTCTTCTGGTGCGCCCGTGCTGACGTTTATCGACCCGAGAAATGTCTGGTTGTCTGCTCTTGTGCGTGAAAATTCGATGGAGTACATCAAGCCGGGTCAACGCGTAAAAATTGTTCTGGACGCGCTTCCTGGTCGAGTGCTGTCTGGTAAAGTCGAGAGCATCGGTTGGGGCACGGGTGGAAGCAATAGCATCGATCCGGAAACGGGCTTTCTGAATGCTAGTCAAGGCAATACAACGCCTCAGCGTTATCCTGTCAACATAGAGTTCGATAATCTTTCGGAACTCAGCAACATTCGTTACGGCTCTCAAGCTACCGTGGCGTTTTACACCGAGCAAAGTAGTTTCGGAGAGTTTCTAGCGGGTATCTGGATGAGAGTCGTGAGTATCTGGACTTATGTTTCATAGTACCGCGAACCCGATCATTCGGTTGGTCATTGCACCGACTCTGTTGCTCTTTTATCAGATTGCACAAGGGGCCGTTCTGCCAGTTCTTGCCCCGTTGTTTGTGGTGATATTTTTGACCATCATGCCGATGAGACCGCCAGTGAGTATGATGGCTAAATTGTTTGTGTTAATCGCAGTAACGAGTTTAGGCGTTCTTCTTGTTGGGCAAGTGCTGGTGGACTCTCCAACTGGCTTTGGTCTTTTCTGTTGGTTAGCGCTGTTTTGGAGCTTTTATCGCAGCCATAATGATCCCAAGGATATGCTGGCGACGTTTCTGTTTTTGTTTATTGTCATCACGTTTACCGTAAACCTACAGTTTCATATCGCCGTCACCTACTTACCTTGGCTCATATTGGAAACCTTCCTGATTGCCATCGCTGTCACTTATGTGAGTTTCATTCTGTTTCCTGGTGATGAAAAGGAGGTGCTACCAGACGAGCAGGACATGGATGGAGCACAGACCCATATCGGGTTGATCTTGTTTAAAGCGACTACAGTATTGATCGCGATGTACCTTTTGGTGGGCACGGGCAGCTCTCAAACATTGTTAATTGCCATCACCCTTGGAAGCATGATTAAAATTCCAATATCGAGGGACCAGAGAATTTTTCGTAATAATCGTTTGGTGGCGACCTTGGTCGGTATTCTCGCTACATTACCGATTATGATTGCTCACTCGATATTGATGATGCCGACTTGGGCAGTTTTTGGTGTGAGTTGCTTTATGGGGCTTCAGCTTGCGAGTTTTGCTATTCGTCGTCAATGCCGCTTAAGCGTTTACCAACTCCTTTTTACCAATTTTATCGTTTTGCTCAATCAATTACTCAATTACCAAGGAAGTGAACCGCTCAACGCAGAGTTTATGCGTTTTGTCTCCATTGCTATCGCGATTGTAATTGCGACGGTGATTCTCAACCTGACGAGAGTGAAGCCGACCAGCGCGGACAACACGTAGTCACTTTACCTGAGTCACATCTGCGCTATCTTTCTGATATGATTGGTCAACCATAAATTGAACTCGCCAATGTCAGGATGATTAAATTACTCATTGATAGCGCCAGCTTTCTTCGCTCACATCGCGGTCCTATTTTCACTATTGTGGGGCCGTTCTTCCTTGCCATGTCGGCGTTTGGCGCGTACTTGAACACCACCGAACAAGATAATGTTTTGTTGTTTTCTCTCTATTTGGCGGTCTACGCACTTGGGCAAGCATTTTATGTTTGCCGATTGATCAAGTACATGGCATCCGTTGTGACGGGCAGCAAACCAGAGTTGTCTGTTTCTCTTTATGAATGGTTGCGTCTGTTTTGTGTGCATTTGATGTATGGTCTTGCTGTTTTAGTCGGCTTGATGGTGCTCATTATTCCCGGGATTTATTTATCCGCTCGCTATGGATTTGCGGAGTTTGAATCTGTACTCAATAAGCGAACGCCTTTTGAAGCGATGAGCAGCAGTTGGGGGCAAACACAATCTTACACCTCGACATTGATGCTCGGTGCTCTGGCGATTGGCGGCGGTGGTTTGGTGATGGATTTGCTGTTATCTGCGCCAGATGGGGCGGGGTTCAATCACCTTCTTATTTCAGGATTGATTGCTGAGCTTGTCTCTTCCATTGTGGTGGTTTTGATGTCGGTATTTTATTTCCGAGTCTATGTGTCGAGCTTGGATTTTGGCGATAACGGCGAGAGCGAAGCCCGTATTTCTGGTTCTTAGTTGAGGTAACAGGGAGCGCCTATGTTTAGGTTGATTCGATTTATTTTGCTGTGTAATGGCTTCATTATGGCGATGTTGCATGGTTCTTTTGTCTTGCTGAACACTCCCCAACTTAACTTTGTCAGCGACTATTTCTTTTATGCGTTAGTCATACAATGGAGCCTTGGCACCGTCTTTATGGTCGGCGCGCCAAGGCGTCTTTCTCATCTCAAACACAGTCCAGCAAAAGCAACTCGCGTTGCCGCTTCTATGGCGGACACTGAGGAACAATCACTACCTTCCAGTATCGATCTAACATTGAGCAACAAGCTGTTTTTGTCTGGCGCTTTTGCGTTACTTGCCTGCCTTTTCTTATAGCCATTCGGCGATTTTTACCATTAACCCTCACCACATAACAACAGGGTGTGGTGTGAATTTCTGTTACCTATTATTTAATAAATACAATGGCTTAATCTTATCTTTTGAGTAAAGTCCATTAACGCCATAACCTACATTAAACAACTAATTTATAAGGTGACGTATCACATAACCTTTTCACTGTTCATTCAATAATAACTTCATCAATTGGCGCGGGATCTGTACCCCTTTGTCGCTGGTTGAAATCAAAACAACATAACCATAATAGGTATATCGAATGAACATGAAACTTAAGAGCTTGATGATTGGAGCGGCAATGACCTCGATTGCTGCTCTTCCATTAACGAGTATCGCTGGAGAGGATTACCCACCTAAGACACTTTCTTTTGTCGCTCCTTCTGGTGCTGGCGGTGGCTGGGATTTAACCATCCGTACCGTTGCTAAGACGTTGAAAGATACTGGGCTTGTAGAAGCTAACATGCCAATCACCAACCGCCCTGGTGGTGGTGGCGCGGTAAACTTAGCGTACATGCAAACACAGAAGGGTAGTGACAAGCTGATCTCCGTTTACTCTCCACCAATTTTGTTGACGCACCTAACTGGTTCAAGCAAATACAGCTACGAAGATACCACTCCTCTGGCTCGTCTGATTACCGATTATGGCGCATTTGTTGTCTCTAAAGACTCAAAATACACCTCTATCAATGAGGTTATGGAAGCGCTTAAGAAAGATCCAAAATCGGTAAAAGTCGGCGGTACTTCGGCGGCAGGTAGTATGGACCACATCCAGTTCCTATTGATCGCCAAAGCTGCGGGTGTGCCAAACCTAAACCAGATCGACTACATCTCGTTTCAAGACGGCGGTGCGGTGGCTCAAGTACTGGGTGGACACGTTGACCTCATTTCGACCGGTCTTGGCGATGTGGCGCAGCTAGTTGAAAGTGGCAATCTTCGTGCGCTAGCGCAAACCGCATCTAAGCGAGTGGGTGAAGGCGAAGTGGCGAAAATCCCAACGGTTAAAGAACAGGGCATCGACGCAACGTTCGAAAACTGGCGCGGTCTGTTTGCACCAAAAGACATGCCCGAGTACGCGGTCACTTACTGGAATACCACACTTAAAAATATGGTTGAAACACCAGAGTGGGCAGAAGCTCGTAAGCGTAACGGCTGGGATGCGGCATACCAAAACGGTGAGGATTTCACGAAGTTCTTAGCTCAAACCAATGAGCAGTACAAAGAGATTCTTGCAGAAATCTTTAAACGCTAACGTTCCCTGTTAGTGGGTTAGGGCGTGTCAAAGCGCTCTAACCTTCTATGACCAAGTTTCTCTCTCGGTTCGAAAAGGATTCAAAATGGAAAATAAAAAAGTTAGTCCAAACTGGGATGCATTTACCGGCATATTCAGCATCGCTTTTGGTCTTATTTATGGTGGTATGACATATGCAATGCCTAGGGCAGCATTTGGAAATCCATTAGATCCCATCTATTTCCCAATGGGAGTCGCCGTACTCGCCATTATTGTTGGCGGTATCTTACTGGCAAAAAGCAACATCAAAGCGTCGATTCAAGCATACGTTGACCTCATCAATGAAGATGAAACCAAGAAATTTGACCGCAAACGTATCTTGTACACCTGTATTGTTTCAATCGGTTACGCATTGTTGTTCGACACGCTTGGCTACGTTATTAGCACTTTCTTCTTCCTATTTGCGATGCTTACGATTACCAGTGGCATTAAGGCATGGAAGAAGAGTGCAATGGTAGCTGTTGCATTCTCGGTTAGTGTGTTCTTTATCTTTAACACTCTGCTGGCCATTAGTCTTCCACCACTACCTTTTATGGGTTAAGGCGCTTGTATGTCTGATATTTTTGTTAACTTATTTAACGGGTTTGGTGTTGCTTTTCAGCCTTATCACCTACTTCTTGTCACCGTCGGCGGTGTGTTAGGTACCATCGTAGGTATGCTGCCGGGCTTAGGTCCTGCAACTGGGGTCGCGGTATTGCTACCAATGACATTTGCAATGGGCCCAACCGCTGCATTGATCACCATGACAGGTGTCTATATCGGCGCGATGTTTGGTGGTTCACGTAGTTCTATCTTGATCAACACGCCTGGAGATGGGGCAGCCTTGGCGGCAACGTTCGATGGCTACCCGATGGCGATGAAGGGACGTGCGGAATCGGCATTGGCTATTTCGGCGATTGCTTCTCTAATTGGCGGTATGATTGCAGCGGTATTGATGACACTACTCGCTGAGCCAGTTGCTGGGTTTGCACTGAAATTTGGCCCTGCGGAATATTTCCTACTTATGGTGGCAGCACTTTCAATGACGGCATCCATGTCGAAAGGGAATATGCTCAAAGGCTTCCTTTCTATGGTGATCGGTCTTGCTATCGCAACGGTAGGTATTGACGCTCAAACCGGTACAGAACGCTTTACCTTTGGTAACTTGCACCTACAAACGGGTATTGATTTCCTTGTGGTCATCATCGGTATCTACGCGATGGGTGAAGTATTCAAGAGCTTTAGTTCTTTGAGTAAGGGTACGAAGAAAGCACAAACTAAATTTAAACGTATTTGGATTGAAGGTGACGATTGGAAACGTTCTAAGTGGGCAATCCTACGTAGTGCGCCAGTAGGTTTCATCATCGGCTCTCTACCAGGTGCTGGTGGTACGATGGCCTCTCTAATGTGTTACAACAACGAGAAGCAACTTTCTAAGCACAGTGAAGAGTTTGGTGATGGCGCAATCGAAGGTCTAGCGGCTCCAGAATCCGCGAACAATGCAGCATCAATCGGAGCGATGATTCCAATGCTATCGCTAGGTGTACCAGGCTCAGGTACAACGGCGGTAATGATGGGCGCTCTGCTGATGTTGGGTATTCAGCCTGGTCCGCTCCTGTTCGTTCAACACGCTGACGTAGCTTGGGGTCTAATCGCCAGTATGTTCGTTGCAAACATCATCCTAGCGGTTGTCAACATTCCTCTAGCGGGTGTCTTGGTTCGCGTATTGGCTATTCCACCTAAAGTGCTTTACCCAATTGTACTTGGTCTAGCGTTTATCGGCTGTTACGCAATCAGTAACTCAGTGATTGAGTTCTACATCCTAGTGATTTTAGGTGTGGCAGGGGTTGTGATGAAGCGTGCGAACATTCCAACAGCTCCAATGATCCTTGCGGTTATCGTGGGTGGAACCATGGAGCAGTCGTTCCGTCAGGCGTTCAGAATCTCTAACCAAGATCTGTCTATCTTCGCAAGTTCGACAGTATCGCAAGTATTGATTGGTATTACTGTTCTGTCTATCGCGCTACCAATTATCGGTATGATGAAAAAGCGTAAGCAAGTTCAGCAACCCGCTTAATGGCTAACTAAGCCGTAATATACAAAGCCAATTGATTTCGATTAATTGGCTTTTCTTTTTACTTGGGTCAACGCCCTGTATCTGAATAAAAACAATTAACGCCATTTAATAAGTTTTCCCTGTCTCTAGCTATGACGCGATTCATCCTTTGTCGCGCAGGGGAGATTGATAATTAAAGGGCAAACTTAACCAAAAGAGCCGTGCTCATGTCATACCGCTTCGAACAAATTCAAAGGCAAAACTCACGAAAAATGGGAGCAGTGAGGGAATTTCTGACTAAAATGGGGCTCGGAGTCGATCAGGACGTAGAGTTTTTCGTCGTCGCGTATTCGAGCCATACCATCATTGCAACAGGCGGTTTGGCTGGCAACACGCTCAAATCAATAGCGGTTGATGAA
The DNA here is from genome assembly GCF_053643215.1 of Vibrio sp. NH-7. NCBI lineage: Bacteria > Pseudomonadati > Pseudomonadota > Gammaproteobacteria > Vibrionales > Vibrionaceae > Vibrio > Vibrio sp. NH-7. The sequence continues at coordinate 631,118 of NZ_CM132188.1, forward strand.
AGTGTTCAAGGGCAGGGCTTGTCTACATCACTCTTGAGTGAGTTGGTGACAATGGCCTACGACATGGGGCGCTACAACCTGTTTATCTATACCAAACCTGACAATTATCGCCTATTCAAGCAGGCTGGTTTTTACAAGCTAGCTTCTGTCAAAAATCGTGTGATATTGCTAGAGAACAGTCGACATCGTCTAACCGATTACTGTGACGAGTTACGCGCTTTCAAGCGAGAAGGGGAGACAATAGGCAGCATTGTCATGAACGCAAACCCGTTCACGAATGGCCATCGTTACTTGGTGGAGCACGCAGCGTCACAATGCGATTGGGTACACCTGTTTGTGGTAAAAGAAGATCGTTCTTTTTTTACCTACCAAGATAGGTTGTTGATGATCAAAGCGGGTTTGAGAGACCTTCCCAATGTCATCGTGCATGAAGGGTCAGATTACATCATCTCTCGCGCGACGTTTCCAAGTTACTTCTTAAAAGATGAAGGGGTAATTAACTACTGCCATACCGCCATGGACCTACAGATCTTCCGTAGTCATATCGCCCCTGCGTTAGGCATTACGCATCGCTTCGTGGGAACTGAGCCGATTTGTGCCGTCACACGATTTTATAATCAGCAAATGCAGCAATGGTTATCCACGCCAATCTTGCAAGATGCGCCCATTACATTAAGTGAGATTCCACGCGTCGAATGCGAGAACCTCCCTGTGTCCGCGTCACTAGTGAGAAATTTACTCTTTGATAATCAATGGGAGATGATTGAGAAGCTAGTACCAAGAACGACCTACCTACATCTCAAGCAGCTGTTTGACTTGGAAACCTCCCCCTATCAAGTGAAAAGAAAAGCGATGAAGATAGTGAAGCAAGCTCAGCAGCCATCAGAAGTGAGCCAATAAAGCAAAAAAGCGCTGGAACTTCAGCGCTTTTGTTTTGGTGATTATTATTTCTTGATGATCGATAAGATTGCTTGCTCAATTTGCTGTGGTGAATGGCGCTTTAGTGCGGCACATCGCTGAGCAATATCGTCACAAATTAGGCACGGCCTTGGGCGCATGTAAGATGAGCGTCGTGAAATGGTTTTGCCTTGTCGACACATGACGTCGAAGTTAAAAAGCGCGCCGTAAGGGTGAGTATGTTCGATCTCAATGACCGCTTTTTTCAGCAAAGTGCTTGAACGAATATCGACGGCAAAAAGGGCTTCGTAAGTCGGTGTTGTCGCGCATTGCTGCTCGATGACCTTGACATCCATTTCTTCCATTTTGGCGAGAAAGCTATTTAAGGCTGATTTAAACAACATAGGTACCCAAGCTTGATTGGTTAGGTTTGCGGGAATGTTTAAAGTCAGTGCAATCACCGGAAGTTGGTGAGTTAAGCGAATCTTATTCTTACGCTCAGCGCGTCGTTCTAGTTGAGTTACGGTATCCATCAATGTGTCCTCGTCTACGTAACAGGCTCGTGTGAACACGTTAGCGAAAACTCGCCGTTACGAATTAGAGGTAAAAAACGTTTATTGATGACGGTTGAGTTTTAAATGGCGTAAATGGCGCTAACTCTTGCTTGGCAAATCGGTCAATGAATTAAATTTATTAACGCCATTAATGCACTTAAGAGGGAGCTATTACGATGATGCGCTTCACGAAGTGATTTCTAGCTTCAACTTAGACTCATACCACTCTTTTAATATGGGTATTCATAATGAGTCAACAACCAATCATTTATGAAGGCTTCGTTCTCATGGGCTTAGGCATGGGGTTCGTCTTCTTTTTTCTCTGTTTGATGGTAGGAGCCATTCGACTGCTAACCAAAGTCGCCTCGTTCGTTCAACCACCGAAAACAGAAACCGTCAATGAATCAATCAGTCACGCACCGTCGGATGGCAACCTTGTCGCCGCGATCACTGCCGCGATTCACCATCATAACCAACTCAAAACTAATAGCGCTAAAATCTAGGAGAAATCGATGTCTGATGTTAAAAAGCCGCTCGGAATTACGGACGTTGTCCTGCGTGATGCTCACCAATCACTGTTTGCTACGCGACTGCGTTTGGATGATATGTTGCCGATCGCTGAACAACTTGACCAAATCGGCTATTGGTCGTTGGAGAGTTGGGGCGGAGCCACGTTCGATTCGTGCATTCGATTCTTGGGCGAAGATCCTTGGTTAAGGCTTCGTGAGCTAAAAAAGGCGATGCCAAACACCAAGCAACAAATGTTGTTTCGCGGGCAGAATATCTTAGGTTACCGTCACTATGCTGATGACGTGGTCGATAAGTTCGTAGAGCGCGCGGTTCATAATGGTATGGATGTCTTTCGTGTCTTTGATGCGCTGAATGACCCCCGCAATCTACAACGTGCTATCGAAGCGGTGAAAAAGCAAGGTGCGCACGCCCAAGGGACAATTTGCTATACCACGAGCCCCGTTCACACCATGGATTCCTGGGTCAACCTTGCTGAGCGGTTGGTAGAGATGGGCGTCGACTCCATCGCTATCAAAGATATGGCGGGTGTCATGACACCGTACGAAGCGAGCGATTTAGTTTCCACACTAAAAAAACAGCTCGATGTAGAGCTGCACCTGCACTGTCACGCAACGGCGGGTATGGCGGATATGACGTTGCTAAAAGCGATTGAAGCGGGTGTTGATCGCGTCGATACCGCGATTTCCTCGATGAGCGGTACCTATGGTCATCCGGCGACAGAATCGCTCGTTGCTGCCTTGCAAGGGACTGAACGCGATACAGGGTTAGACATCTCAAAACTTGAGAATATTGCCGCGTACTTCCGCGAAGTTCGTAAGAAATATCATGCCTTCGAAGGGCAACTGAAAGGCGTGGATTCGCGAATCTTAGTTGCTCAAGTTCCTGGTGGGATGCTGACTAACATGGAAAGCCAGCTCAAGCAGCAAAATGCCATCGACAAAATAGACCAAGTACTGGAAGAGATCCCAAGAGTTCGTAAAGATTTGGGTTACATTCCATTGGTGACACCAACTTCGCAAATTGTCGGTACGCAAGCCGTGATCAACGTGATGATGGGCGAACGTTACAAAACCATCACCAAAGAAACTGCTGGCGTTCTTAAAGGTGAGTATGGTCAAACACCTGCTCCAGTAGACATTGCTTTGCAAGAGAAAGTACTCGAAGGAGCAAAGGCCATCACCTGTCGCCCGGCGGATCTCATTGAGCCAGAAATTGAAGCGTTAACATTGGATGTTCAAGAAAAGGCGAAAGAGAAAGGCATCTCGCTGACGGAAGATGTGATTGATGATGTCCTGACCGTTGCATTGTTTGAACAAGTGGGCTGGAAGTTCCTAGAAAACCGCCACAACCCAGACGCGTTTGAACCGATTCCGACAGAGCAAGCACCAGCGACAGCAGATGATAAGAAAGTCGCCACTGAGCCAGGTCTATACACCGTCAATGTGAACAATCAAGCGTATGTCGTCAAAGTGAATGAGGGTGCAGACCCAGAAGTTCTTGCCCAAAGCACAATAGATACCCCCCAAGCAGCCCCTGCTTCAGCGGCACCAACCGCTCCCTCAGGTAACGCTGAAACAGTGGCTGCACCCTTAGCGGGGAATATCTGGAAGGTCCACACCAAAGCGGGTGAACAAGTTAAAGAAGGGCAAGTCCTTCTGATTCTTGAAGCGATGAAGATGGAAACCGAAATCAAAGCGTCGAGAGATGGCGTGGTTGAAGCGGTTTCAGTCAACGAGGGTGACGCAGTACAAGTTGGCGATTCACTGCTGGCATTGGCGTAAGGTGCAGCTATGGATAGTGTAATAGCGTTAATTAAAGACTTCGGGTTTCTCTATCTGCAATTTGGCCAAGCGGTCATGTTGCTTATCGGTTTGATTCTTCTGTACCTTGCGATCGTGAAGAAATTCGAACCTTTGCTGCTGGTACCGATTGGTTTGGGTGGCATCTTAGCTAACTTGCCTGATGCCAATCTCGCGGTCAGCGGTGTCGAAGCGGCAATATACAGTGGTAAGGCTGAAGTCTATCAAGCACTTAATGCCATTCTAAATGTGGCCGACATAAGCAAAGAGAGCTTGAAACATGCTTATGAAATGGCCACGCCGATGGAAAAAGTGCAACTGAACTTGCTCGCACAGGAGTTCAACTATACCGATGGCATGTTGTACACCTTCTACAGCGTAGCGATCGCTTCTGGTGTTGGCCCGTTAGTTATCTTTATGGGTGTCGGTGCAATGACAGACTTTGGACCACTGCTTGCTAACCCGAAAACATTGCTCCTAGGGGCGGCGGCTCAATTTGGTATTTTTGCAACCGTATTGGGCGCGCTTGGTCTTAGTCAGCTGGGTATTATGGACTTTAGTGTCGCTCAAGCGGCTGCGATTGGCATCATTGGCGGCGCAGATGGCCCAACGGCAATCTACGTATCGAGTATGCTCGCCCCTGAGTTGCTTGGTGCCATTGCGGTAGCGGCGTATTCGTACATGGCATTGGTTCCGATGATTCAGCCGCCAATTATGAAAGCGCTAACTAACGCGGAGGAGCGCAAGATTTCAATGACGCAGCTGCGTAGTGTCAGCAAACTGGAAAAAGTCTGTTTTCCGCTCATGCTGCTTATCTTGATTGCGATGTTGCTCCCGTCCGCGACGCCACTATTGGGTATGTTCTGTTTTGGCAACTTGATGCGTGAATGTGGCGTGGTCGAGCGTCTCAGCGATACTGCGCAAAATGGCTTAATCAATATCGTGACGATTTTCTTGGGCTTGTCAGTCGGCTCTAAGTTAATGGCGGATAAGTTCTTGCAACCACAAACATTGGGCATTCTTGCACTGGGTATCGTCGCGTTTTGTATTGGTACCGCAACAGGCGTATTGATGGCGAAACTCATGAACAAAGTGTGCCAAGAGAAGGTCAATCCGCTGATTGGTTCAGCAGGTGTGTCGGCAGTGCCGATGGCGGCGCGAGTGTCGAATAAAGTGGGCTTAGAAGCGAACAGCCAAAACTTTTTATTGATGCACGCGATGGGCCCAAACGTGGCTGGCGTTATTGGATCTGCTGTCGCAGCAGGGGTAATGATCAAGTATGTGATCGGAGGCTAGTAAATAGATAAAAAGGAAGATCTGGTTATCTTCCTTTTTATCATTAATCTGGCACACTGTCTGAAAATATACTTGAAAAAGTATGGGAAAAGGAATTTGTATGAAAGCAGGTGTTATGCAACTGCTGGGTAATTTAAAAAGTGGACTCACTTTTAGAAGTCGCGTTTTTATATTAATTTTTGGATTGATGATCGTACAACTAGCCATTGTGACGACCAATTTTCACCAAGGCTTATTAGATACTTTAGAGCATCAAGTCGGTACACGTGCATTAATTCAAGCGAAAGAAATCGCCAGTGATCCTGAATTAATTCAAGAAGTAAGAATTAAAAACGTTCCTGCAATAGAACGACTTATCGGTCGTTTACACAAAATATCAGATGCCAGCTTTATAGTGATTGGTGATGAAAAAGGCATTCGACTTTCCCACCCGGTGAAAGAGAATATTGGTTTGCCGATGCAAGGTGGCGATAACGCAGGTGTCCTTGAACGGGGTCAATCCTATATTTCACTTCGTGAAGGAAGCCTAGGTTACGGGGTGCGCGGTAAAGCGCCGATCGTTGATTTTGATGGCCAAATCATCGGCGTTATTTCTGTCGGATATTTGTTTAACCGCTTTGACCAATGGGTGGCGTTTTACGCAGAGCCTCTGCTCGTCGAACTATTGATGATGCTGGTGATCACTGCTGTTGGCGCTTGGTACTTTTCAAACCACATTAAACAGAAAATGAATGGCATGGAGCCGTCTGAGATTGGCTTGGCGCTTCATTTGCAGAAGTCCATTTTAACTTCGGTGTACGAAGGAGTAATTGCGATTGACCGAAAAGGTAAGATCCTAGCGGTGAATAAAAGCGCAGCGGAAATTCTTCGTATTGAGTCTTACTTCGAAAAATTAAAATCAAGCTCAATATTAGAATATCTTTCAAACTCGCAGTTCTTTTTCCAAACGCCGTTTGAAAAAAATGTCAAAGACGAAATTATTGTTTTAAATGGCCAAACTGTCATCGCTAACCGAATCGCAATATACGATCAAGAAGAGCTATTTGGTTGGGTGGTGAGTTTTCGCGCCAAGAACGATATTAATTCATTGGCGGCGGAGTTGACACAGATCAAGCAATATACCGACAACCTGCGGGTGATGCGACATGAACATGCGAATAAATTATCAACAATCAGTGGTTTAATCGAAATAGGAGAATATAACGCAGCATTAGAATTAATTAATAGTGAAAGTACAAGAAAACAACAACTCATCGATTTTATTAGCTCAAGAATTCTATTAAAACAAGTCGCGGGCATTTTACTGGGTAAATATGCCAGAGCTTGTGAATTAGGACTGGAGTTAAAATTCGATCCAACGTGCCAACTAACAAAACAAAATGCTTCAATAGAGCCAAATGAGCTGTCAGCTATCATAGGGAATTTGATTGATAATGCCTTTGAAGCCACGTTGAAAAATCCTGCTAGCGAAAAAGTTGTCAATGTTTTGATTACGGATGCGGGTAGCGATCTCGTTATCGAAGTCTCTGACAATGGGTGCGGTATCTCTGATGATATTGCTAGTACTATCTTTAGCCGCGGCGTGACCAGCAAAGATGATAGGGAGGGGCATGGCATCGGACTGTATTTGATCAATCGATACGTGACAAATGCAGGAGGTGTCATCCTGGTCGATGATGCTGAGCCTAAAGGAACGATATTTTCTATTTTTATTCCGATTAAAGGTACAGAAGCATGAATTTAATAGATGTCTTAATTATTGAAGATGAAGTTGGAATTGCGGAGCTGCATGCCCAGTTTTTTCGTCAAACATTGCGATTTAACCCGATAGGAATCGCCTCTGATCTCGCGATGGCGAGAACCATGATTCGCATTCACAAACCTAAGTTGATTATTTTAGACAATTACTTACCGGATGGACGTGGAATTGATTTACTTCGTGAAATCATTGCAGACAAAAAGTCTCCGCAACCTGATGTGATCTTGGTGACGGCATCGAGCGAGATGGATACAGTGAAAGAAGCCTTACATTGCGGTTGTTTCGACTACCTTTTGAAACCTATCTCTTACGAAAGGCTGCAAGAAACGCTCAATCGTTATCTTAAATACAACTGTGCGATTAAAGCGTTCGACACCATCAGTCAGCGCCATGTCGACGACTTGTTCAACATGCAGGCGCGGGACAAAAGTTCCAGTCGATTGCCGAAAGGGATTGGCGAGCTCACCTTGGATAAAATACATCAGGTGTTTAATGCCAACTGTGGGATCAAGTTTACCGCTGAGACATTAGGTGAAGCAGTGGGGATCAGTAAAACCACGGCACGACGTTATCTTGAGTACTGTTCAGCGAGCGGATTTCTCTCGGTTGAAAACGAACATGGTCGAGTTGGCCGTCCTGAGCGGGTTTATATTCGCAATTAATTACTCATCTAGCCAATAAGACAACGCCTTACTCTTTCGAGGGTAAGGCGTTTTTATTTTTAGCAGCCAATCAATTAAGTTCATTGAAACCATAAGTCAACTTTACCCTATGGTGAAATTTGAGCGCAGTCCATCAATATCCTTACTGGTTCACTGACAATAGACCCATGCAGACAGTGACCTCACTGCCCGCAATGTCTGTTCTAATCCAAACCTATCCTAAGGATCCATTATGGAAATACTTCAGCGCTCATATGCTGGGACTTTGGAATCAAGCGATGTGCTTGTCGAAGTTTCGCCCGCGTCGAGTTGTTCTATTGATGTGGAAATCATCAGCTCTGTAGAGAAGCAATTTGAGCCCGCTATACGCAATGTGATCATGTCTACTCTCGAGGAAATGGGAGTCAGTGCCGTTCGTCTTAGTGTCAATGACAAGGGCGCGCTTGATTGTGTTATTCGAGCCCGTGTCCAAGCGGCAATTATGCGTGCGGCAAAAGGCAATCACTGTCACCAACTTGTGTGGGGGGCAATATGAGCGAAACGCTAAGACGCAGCATGCTGTTTGTTCCGGGATCAAATGCCGCCATGTTAAGTACCTCGTTTATTTATGATGCCGACGCCATCATGTTTGATCTCGAGGATTCGGTATCACTGCGAGAAAAAGACACGGCGCGAATGCTGGTCTACAACGCATTACAGCATCCACTTTATCAGAACATTGAAACTGTCGTTCGTGTCAATGCACTGGATTCAGATTTTGGACGCGCCGATGTCATGGCGATGGTGAAAGCGGGTGTCGACGTTATTCGTTTGCCAAAAACAGACACGTTGCAAGATGTCATCGACATGGAAATGGTGATTGAGCAAGCCGAGGTGGAGTTTGGTCGCGAGTTGGGCGCAACCAAAATGCTCGCCGCAATTGAATCGGCAATGGGCATCAACAACGCCGTGTCTATCGCCCATGCTTCCAAAAGGCTCATCGGCATTGCCCTAGGTGCAGAAGATTACGTTCGAGACTTGAGAACCCAGCGCAGCGCCGAAGGCACCGAGCTGCTGTTTGCGCGCTGTGCGATTTTGCAAGCGGCTCGCTCTGCGGGAATTATGGCGTTTGATACGGTCTATTCCGATTCCGGGAATGAGGCAGGTTTCCTCAAAGAAGCGCGGCACATCCATGGTTTGGGCTTTGACGGCAAGTCGCTGATTAACCCTCGTCAGATTGAATTACTTCACAATGTGTTTGCCCCGTCAGAAGAGGAGGTGGACTACGCACTCGCGGTGATAGAAGTCGCGGCTGAAGCAGAGAGCAAAGGGTCGGGTGTGGTGTCGCTTAACGGCAAAATGATCGATGCGCCCATTATAGAGCGAGCTCGTTGGACACTTGAGCGAGCAAAGTCTGGAATCAAACGGTAAGGCAGTACGTAAGATGAAACACAACAACCTTGATATATCAGAGCGCTACCATTTGCAGCCGTATGCAGGTCCACACACCATTACGCCTCACTTGGTCCATAGTACCAACCGCAAAGCGCGCAAACTGTACGATGATTTAAAAACCGCCATTGAAGCGAGTGGCCTACAAGATGGTATGACAGTCTCGTTTCACCATTCTTTTCGTGGCGGTGATAAAACCATCAACTTGGTGATGGACTTAATCGCGGAAATGGGGCTAAAAAACCTCACGCTTGCGTCCAGTTCTTTGTCGGATGTTCACGCGCCATTGGTTGAGCATATTCGCTCTGGTGTCGTCAGTAAAATTTATACATCAGGGCTACGCGGTGAACTGGCGGAAGAGATTTCACGCGGCTTGATGGAAGAGCCCATTCATATCCATTCTCATGGCGGACGAGTGCATTTGGTTGAGTCCGGCGAAGTTGAGATTGATGTCGCATTTCTGGCGGTCTCGACCAGTGATGAATTTGGCAATGCGAACGCGGTCAATGGGCGAGCGCGATGTGGCTCATTGGGTTACGCACAAATCGATGCTCTACATGCGAAGCACACCATTCTTTTGACCGAGCAGATCGTCGACTACCCAAATCAACCTGCGTCTATTCCCCAAGATTGCGTAGATGCGATTGTGCAAGTGAGCAGCGTGGGTGACGCGTCGAAAATTGGCGGTGGGGCGACACGTATGACCAATAATCCCCGTGAATTGTTGATCGCGCGCCGCGCCGCTGAGGTTATCGAGTATTCCGGTTATTTTTACGATGGATTTTCCATGCAAACGGGTTCCGGTGGTGCTTCGCTGGCGGTAACTCGTTTCCTTGAAGAGAAAATGCAGCGCAACAAAATCAAAGCCAGTTTTGCACTTGGTGGTATTACGTCAACGATGGTCGATTTGCATGAAAAAGGCTTTATCGAAACCTTGCTCGATGTGCAGTCCTTTGATGCAAATGCGGCTGATTCGTTAGCCCGAAATGCTCGCCACATTGAAATCTCGGCTAATCAGTATGCGAACCCTTCATCCAAAGGTGCCGCTGTTGAAAAGCTGGATGTGGTGATTCTAAGTGCGCTTGAAATTGATACCGAGTTCAACGTTAACGTGATTACCGGTTCCGATGGGGTGATCCGCGGCGCTTCAGGTGGTCATAGTGATACTGCGGCTTCGGCAAACCTAACAATCATTGTTGCTCCACTTGTTCGAGGTCGCATTCCTACTGTCGTCAATTCTGTTCTCAATATCGTCACGCCCGGCAGTCAAATTGATGTCCTCGTGACGGATCATGGTATCGCCGTGAATCCAAATCGAACCGAAGTGGCACAGCGGTTAGAGAAAGAAGGCGTGCCCTTGGTGACGGTCGACCAACTTCAACAGCGTGCCCAACTGCTGACGGGGGAGCCTCGACCGATTCGATATGCCGATAAAGTCGTGGGGATTGTCCGCTATCGAGATGGCTCAGTCATTGACGTGATTAAGCAAGTTAAGGAATAGCTTGTGTATGACGGTCCAATTGCCAGTTTAGAGCAGATACTGGAAAGCAGGGAGCTTCGGGCTGTAAAACAGCGAGAGTGGGTCAACGCCCACTCTTTGCCTCTCGTAAGTTTCACCATCAACATGGTGGGGGCAGTTAAGAAAAATTTTATCGCCAAAGTGGCTTTTGAGCATGGCTATAAAGCGATCATCAACGCTTGTATGAAAGCAAACATGGCGACGTTAAAACTGGACGTGATCGAAGCCGATACGGGTTATGAACTCCTGATGATCGTCGACACTGCTGACATTCTTCTGCTCAAACAAACCATGGTCTCCATTGAAGAAACACACCGACTGGGGCGTTTATTTGATATCGATGTGATTCGCACTGATGCTCGGCCAATATCACGAACGGTTATCAAACACCCAAAGCGACGCTGCCTCGTTTGTGACCAAGAGGCGAAAGCCTGTATACGCCAACAAGCGCATTCCCCTCAACAGCTAATCAGAAAAATGACGGAGTTAATCAATGCATGCCAATAAAACCCTAGAATGGCTGATGGACGATTGCAGCCTATACGAGCCTGATGTCACAGGGCGAGCGCGACTCAATATCTGCGTCTTGGCGGGCAACCTTGCTTACCATGCGATGATGCTAGAAGTTCACTTAACACCCAAGCCCGGGTTGGTGGATTGCGCTAACTCCGGGGCGCACAGTGACATGGATCTTAAGACGTTTGTTGCCAGTTGCGATGTACTTCGCCCCTACATGAAAGAGTTTGTCCGAGCAGGGTACCAATCGGCATCTCTACACGCTCGCGATCTCCTTGAGCCGCTGCGCAGAGTGGGGTTAAGCGCTGAAATGGCAATGAATCATGCGACCCAAGGTGTGAATACTCATAAAGGTATGATTTTTACCTTGGGTGTCATTTGTGGTGCGGTCGGTTGGCTTCATCGCAAAGGCATCAGTTACGATTCAAAACGGGTTCGCGCCGTTATCAAAGAGTGCTGCTCTGGATTGGTTCAAGAGCAACTAAGGATGATGTCAGGCGAGCCTAAAACCGCGGGTGAGCGATTGTTTGTTCAATATGGCTTCACTGGCATTCGCGGCGAAGCGCAGCAAGGCTATCCGACCATCTTTAATCACGGGTTGCCCGCCTATCATCATTCGATCCATCGCGGTGAGTCGGAAGAGAAAGCACTCAGCATCGCGTTGCTGGCTTTGATGGCAAACAATCAAGATACCAATGTGGTTAACCGTGCAGGGCTGCCGGGGCTCAAATTTGTCAAAGCGCAAGCCAAGCAGATTCTCGCCTCTCCGATAACCACACACCAAGAACTGGAAAGTCATCTTCAATCACTGGATGAACGCTTCATCAAACGCAACATTAGCCCCGGAGGCAGTGCCGATCTATTGGCCGCCACTTGGCTTTTGGCACAGTTGGACATTTGTTCGCAAGTGCTGATCAACAAGCAACTCTCATAACTCTAAAATAACTAAGGTAAAGTCATGTTAAGTCTCGGAATTATTGGAAACTTTTCCGGTCACCTAAGCGGAGCTGAAAACGTTGAAGAAAATGCATTACCAAATGGCATTTTTGTCATCGACTGCTCGCAAGATCATACGATTACGTCAGGACCTTCGCTCTCATACCCAACTCAGGGTAGTAACGTCGACATAGAACCCGAGTTTGTGCTGCGGTGTCAGGTGGAATATCAAGACCAAAAAGTCCACTCCCTGATGACCACCCACATCTCCATCGGCAACGATGTGACCATTCGAAATCTCGCTGGAAGTACGAAAATTTCACAGCGAAAGTCATGGGGGAAACACTCAAAAGGCATCAACCGTCATTGGTGGAATGTATCGCGGTTGTCACCGGCAAACTATGATGAAAACATTAAACTGGTCTCTTATATTGAGCGTGACGGTCACCTTCACTTGGCGACGCCATCAGTAAGTTGTACCGAATTGAAGGTTTTTTACTGTCACTTAATGGCTTGGATGGTGGGAAGAATTAATCACCAAGCTGACGAAGGAATGTACGAAGAAATCTTGCCTAAGCTGAGGGCGCTTGGCTACCCCAAAGAGCTGATCCTTTATACTGGCGCGCCAAACTACACAGAGTGGGGAGAAGCGCACTTTTTAGAGCCCAATGATAAAGTCCACATTGCGGCATATAACGCACGTTTGATCGATGAAGCCATCGTTGAGGAGATGTTTCGTCGTGAGCAACTGATGAACTCTGACGCAATCCTATCATTTACTCAAATCGTGAGATAAAAAAAGAGCAATGACAAAAACGTGGTCATTGCTCGAGTTCCAACAAAATCCCTACAAATCCTATAAACTTAGCTCTGTTGGAACGATACTGGCACCATCATCAATCTCAATTTGGCTGACGAAGCTATTGCTGTGTTCCGCACACAATGGCACAACAAACAGCGCCCTTTGGCAGAAAGAGGATTGAGTAACTAGAACCCCATGTTGATGCTGTTTTGTGCAGTTTCTCTCTGCGCAGTAATGATAATCTTGTTCAGAAAAGTGTTTCCAATAACTCAGCCAATTTTGTTTTGATTCTTCACTGAGCTTATCGCTGAATGCATTCGTTACTATCATGTCGCTACCTCGCTGTTTAGCTTTAACTACATAGTAAATCTGTGGTGGTAGCAGAGTTTTGAATTAACCCTCATGTTGCTGAGGGAATAATGTCGTTATTGGCACAAATGAACTTAATTCTGTTTAAAAGTAGGCGTATGTGGGAAATGCAGTCACTTTGACCGACGCTAGCTCAAAGCGGGAAGGATTCATGCAAAAGTTTATTTTATTGTTTTACAAATGTTTAACATTGATAGCCAAAAAGCTATAGTTAGGGAGCCATTAAACTAGGAGTTATTAGGATGAAACTCTCGATATCAGGGAAGCTACAGTTCAGTTTTCTGTCGCTTGCAGTACTTTTTATCGTTTCAGCGCTTTTTGTTTACCGCAGTGTTAACACGGTAGAGTTGCACACCGAGTCGTTGCTCAAGTCCGATTTACCCACCGTCGATACGGGGCGTTCAATTCAGCAGTCGTTGCAAGCCACCATTTCTACCCTACGCGCCTACATGTTGCTCGGCGGTGATGAAGCGCTTGGTGAGCAACAAAAAACACAGCTAGATGCCGTGATCTTAGAGGTGGAAGAGAGTCTGCCTAAACTTGAAGTTTTGCTCGAACAGCAAGCCTATCAACAGATTCAGGTGCGTTGGCAAACACTCAAACAACTGGTGTTAGAGATAGCAGCACTCAGCCATTCTGACGAGAACTTACCCGCGCATTCCCTGTTTTTAAATGAAGCCGCCCCAATTGCTGAAGTTGCATTGGATCAAATCCAAGGCTTAATCAACGACGAGGCGGGGAATAAAGAAGGCGGAGATAGAAAGCGCTTGTTTCGTCTTTACGCCGACAGCTATACCTCACTTGCTAATGCGCTTTCATCAATGCGTGACTTCCTCCAATATGGCAAGCCGGAACACTTAGAAAAGTATCAAGATCTTCTCAAATCTCACGACAAGTTTGTGGCAGAAATTGATTCCAAGAAAGCGTTGTTATCTGACAGCGATTTAAGTTTGTGGTCACTGTTTAAAGAAATGCAGCAGCTTTACCTGCCGATAGCCCAGCAAGTGATAGAGTTGCGAAAAGCGCCAAACTGGAATATGGCGAATCAGAAAATGGCTGCGGAGCTGATTCCCGCAGTCGAGGGGTTAAATGGCTCGCTAGAAGCCTTGATCGTTCGCCAGCAAAATCAAGCCGATTCTAGTGGCGTTGGAATCTTTAGCTCGGTGTCTACCGTGGTTCAGCTGTTGTTTGGATCGGCTGTTGTGATTGTGCTGGTGGCATTAACCGTCTCAACTTATATGGGTAAGAGTATTGGCCGACGTGTCGCCATTGTGTCGCAGCGTGCTCAAGCGATTGCCAAGGGGGATGTCTCTCAAGCGAAACTTGCGGTGGATGGCAATGATGAGTTATCAAGCCTGACTCGCTCTATTAACCAGATGAACGATGCGCTCTCAAACATTGTTCGTGGAGTGACGAACAAAGCCCAAATCGTGACGGAAAGCATGACAACGCTTCAAGAAGCGAACAGCAACACTTCTTCACAAGTTGAGCAGCAGATGTCGACCATGTCACTTGTGAGTGAGCAAGTGTCAGACGTCAGTCATTCGGCGGCAGATACGGCCAACCATGCTAAGTTGTCGGTCGATAATTTGTCTGAGTCGAAAAGCCAAATTGAGGTCGGATCGCGAGCGCTTGAGCAAAACAGACAAACGGTAACGGCTTTGCATCAAACGATCGAGAAAGCGAGTGTGCAAGTAGCCGAACTGAGCAAAGAGAGTGAGGCGATTGGTCGTGTGACAGAAGTTATCGAAGGGCTTGCTGAGCAAACCAATCTGCTTGCGTTAAACGCTGCCATTGAAGCGGCGCGTGCAGGCGAGTATGGACGAGGTTTCGCGGTCGTTGCTGATGAAGTCCGTTTACTTGCAACACGAACGACGGAATCAACCACGGAAATCAATAACATTGTTCATGCGATTCAATCGTCTACCGCGGCAGTAGTAAGCGAAATCGACAGCAGCAAAGTGCTAGCAGAGGATGGCGCATCGCATACCGAGCAAGCCTACGGCATGTTAAATGCGACCACAGAGAAAATCGAGCAGTTGAACGAACAGATGAACGACTTGCTTCATTCTGCTGAAATGCAATCGAAAGCAACGCAAGAAATTCACTCATTAATGTCGCAAGTGAATCAATCCGTAGAAGGCGTTGCCAACATTTCCAGTTCTTCAAATCAGGTCTCACAGCAAGTGACTGAGCAAGTAAGAGAATTGAATCAGGAAATGGCGCAATTCAAAATTGCCTAATCCCAGCAAGTACGAAAGCCGAACACCGAAACTTTGATGGAGTTCGGCTTTTTTATACTTGCTCATAAATTAGACGGCTAGGATTCGCCTCGCATGAAATAAGTCACAAAATAAATATGGTTATTATTGCATTCTAAACACTCTATCGCCCACATGGAGTGCTTATGCATAGAGTCATCCGAAAAATGACCTGGAAGACGACACGGCGGTAATCCCGCCAAACTCCAACGCAGTTCGTGACCTTATCGGTTATTCCACCACGTTACTTTGCTAGGAGGCTCTATGCCTATCAATAAGATTCGCAACATCGCTTTTGTCGGCCAAGCAGGCTGTGGCAAAACGACACTGATTGAAAAACTACTCTTCGCTTGCCAAGAAACCACCCAATTGGGCAGTGTTGAAAAAGGCGACACGGTTACCGATTTCGATCCTCAATCCATCCAATACCAACACAGTATCGAGGCGACACCCGTTGCATTAAGTTGGCAAAAGCATCGACTCAATATCATTGACACTCCGGGACAAAATGAGCTTTTGGGTCGAACATTGAGTATATTCCCCGCCGTTGAAACCAGCGCACTGGTTATTGATCCAAAAATGCCCCTCAATCAAACCTCCGATCGCTTGTTTGAGTTTGCGCGTGAACAGGGAAAATGCCAGATGATCATCATCAACAAGATAGACAGTGCCGAGAGTGAGCTGTCTCAGATCATGGCGTTGATTCAACAACAGTTTGGTGAGCATTGCCTGCCGATCAATTTACCCTCACAAGATTCGAACGATGTGGTGGATTGTTACTTTGCGCCTCAGACTGACCAACTTACCTTGTTTAGTGATGTAGAATCCGCCCACGAGACGTTAATCGACCAAGTGATTGAAGTCGACGAAGACTTGATGGAAATCTACCTTGAGCAAGGTTCTGCGCTCACACCAGAGCAGCTCCATGACCCATTTGAAGAGGCGCTGCGAACAGGTCATGTGATACCGGTGTGTTTTGTTTCTGCTGAGTCGGGGGCTGGGGTCGAATTGTTGCTGCAAACCTTAAGTGAAATCATGCCGATGCCCAATGAGGGTAATCCTCCATTACTTGAGAAAGCGGGTAAGCAGATCAAAGTGAACTGTGAAACGCTAGAACACAGTGTCGCGCATGTTTACAAGGTGAGTGTCGACCCGTACTTGGGCAAACTGGCGTATATTCGTGTGTACCAAGGGGAAATTAACACCGGATCTCAACTTTTCATTGGCGATGGTAATAAACCGTTTAAAGTCGGTCACTTGTATCAGCTTCAAGGAAAAGAACGCCACGAAATATCCAAAGCGCTCGCTGGAGACTTATGTGTCTTAGCCAAGGTGGATGAGTTGGAGTTTGATTCTATCGTGCATGACTCCCATGACGAAGATGGCGTCAGTTTGAAAACCCTCCACCTCCCAGATTCAATGTACTCACTGTGCCTAAAACCTATCAAGCGTGGCGACGAACAAAAGTTGTCTGATGTTTTACACAAGATTGCCAGTGAAGACCCTTCTCTGCGTATTGAACATCGCGCGAGAACAAACGAAACGATCATCAGCGGACAGGGGGAATTTCATCTTAAGGTGGCGCTAGAGAAGATGGTCAGCGTTTACAAGCTGCACGTTGAAACAAGCCAACCGAGTGTCGAATACTTTGAGACGATCACCAAACCAGCGGAAGGGCATTATCGCCACAAAAAACAAAGTGGCGGCGCGGGTCAGTTTGGGGAAGTGAAATTGACCGTTGCACCATTAGAACGAGGTGCGGGATTTAAGTTTGTCAACAAAGTGGTGGGTGGTGCTATACCAACGGCGTTGATTCCTGCTGTCGAGAAGGGGATTCGCCAGGCTCTCGAAGAAGGTGCGATATCTGGCAACCCGATCAAAGATATTGAAGTGACGGTCTTTGATGGCAAATACCATTCGGTCGATTCTAAAGAGATCGCGTTCTTAATTGCGGGCAAAAAAGCGTTTCTTGATGCTGTGTTAAAAGCCGATCCCATCGTGTTAGAGCCGATTGTCCAGATGGAGCTGCTCATTCCGACGGCGAATGTCGGCGATGTTTCGGGTGATTTGTCAGGGAATCGTGGCTTGATAGAGGGCGCAGATTCCGCAGGTAACCAATTCACACTGCTTAAAGCAAAATCGCCAATCAACGAGTTACAAGATTACGCGAGACGTTTGAGAGCCTTAACGGGAGGTGAGGGGAGTTTCAGTATGACGCTTAGCCATTATGAGCCAGCACCGACGTCGGTGCAGGATAAAGTGTGCAGTGAAGCATCAGACGCTTAACTGTTCTTCGGGCTAAAAAGCAAAAACCAGCTAACATGTTAGCTGGTTTTTTTATTCAATCTTATCGTTTGTTACGGGTTTACTCTGCAGGTCTCCAGCTAAGCGCACTTGCGATAGCGCCAACGGCCAACACATCGCGCTGCTCTTGAGTCATTTCAGGTAACCACTGTACCGTTAGAACACCGTTTGTTTGAACGGCTGCGACTTCTTTGCCGTTAAGTTTGAAGCTGTAACCTAATGGGTTTTCAAGAGGCATCATTAGGTTAGGGGCAGTATGAACTGTCTCTACATCGAAACGTTTACCGTTAACAACGATGTGACCTTTCTCTTTTTTCGCCGTGCCGAAATCGATCATCTTCTCTTCGCCTGCAATGGTGAAGTTGCCCACAGATTGACCTTTCGAAGTAATGTCACATGTGTAAGGAGCGTTGCCACCAAATTGCATCATGCCTACGCTAACCGAAGTGCCACCGCCAGAGCAGCTCAGAATCCAAGATTCACCGTTATCTTTACGGGTGATTTCTGCGCCCATTGAGCCATCTTTAGTCGACACTGTGTTAAACCAAGTCGATGATGAGGCATCACGAGAGTATTTACCTTCGTATAGACCACCGAGTGTAAACTCACCGTCGCCACCAAGGCCCCAAAGGTCACCGTCTGTTTTAATCAGCATCTCTGGTTGAGCTTTCACTGCCTCAGACTTGTCCATAATGGCAAGGCTACCACATGCGCTAAGACCAAGAGCAGAAAGTAAAATCACGAATTGCTTTTTCATATTAGATTCCAATTAAGTGTTTGGGGCTGCTCCTGATAAGAGCAGTGACATTGATACCTATGAAGCCGTCATTCATCTCAACACAAATGTGATGTCATTGGAGGCGGCTTATCTGGTGGGGAATAGTATTGACAGAAGAGATAATTGGCAATTATTCATCAGGATGCGTATTGGTCTAATTGTCGTGATTGTAAGTAACAAAAGTGGTTTTATTACATCTCTATAACGAATTATCGACTGAATTTGATGGGTTTTGCGGTAGTTATTAACTATTTGCGACGAATCCTCTGGTTATCGCTCCTATTTAAGGTGTTTAAATACGGTAAATCGGTTTATGTAAGTGTTTGTAAGGGGTTTAGCCATCATTTGTAAGCAAATATTCGACAATTTATTGTCTCATTGGTGAGAATAAAAAACGTAAAAATAGAGCTACAGTGCGAGTAAACGGCCTCAATTAATCACAATGTAAACATACTGTTTTTCTTTTGTGTTCATATGTTTTGCCAATTGATCTGTTTTGGTGATGAGTGGCGTTTGTTTTATTAATTTAAATAATTAACCATCCATTTTAAAGGTGCGTCATGTTGTAAGTTGTTGCATTTACAAGTGATGTTGGTCGGGTTGTGTAAGGGATTCCTTACTTGAGATATTACTGGCGTCTATGGGTTGTTTTGATACGTCTATTGTTTGCTATATACTGCGCGCAAATGTCAATGTGGGAGTATAGGTAGATGAATTCAAAGATTTTATTGATCGAGGATGATAGGGATATCTCTCAACTGACCAAAATGTACTTAACAGCAGAAGGTTACGAAGTCGAAGCGATAGAGGATGGTTCAATAGCGATTGATAAAATCCAAGAATATAAGCCAGATCTCGTGCTTTTGGATTTGATGTTGCCGGGTAAGTCGGGAGCCGAAATCTGCAATGAGGCTCGTCAGTTTTATACGGGCATGATCATGGTGTTAACGGCAGCAGAAGACGAAATGAGCGAAGTCAGTCTGTTTAAGTTCGGTGCCGATGACTATGTGACGAAGCCGGTAAGAGGTCATATTTTAGTGGCGCGCATCGAAGCTTTGATGAGGCGCTATCAAAGGCAGCAGAAATTAGAGCAAGTTAGTCACGTTTCAGATGCTCACGGCATTGTCATTAACAGTCAAAACCAAACCGCTTATTACAACCAAAAACCAATCAGCCTCACCAACTCTGAATTTGAAATCCTACAACTCTTGATCGAAAACGCTGGCGAAACCGTCTCTCGCGAACATTGCTGTCGCCTTGCGCGAGGAATTGAGTACAACGTGAACAACCGCTCGATAGATATGCGAGTATCAGGTTTACGTAAGAAGTTGATTCAAGCCGAAGTGTTCACTGCAACGATCAAAACTATTCGCAACCAAGGCTATAAACTCGTGAGTAGCGCTGCATGCCAGTAGTTGCAAAAATGGCAAGGTCACGCTCTATGTTTACAAGTTTGTACACAGAGAGCTTGGTTGGGTTAGTGCTAACCTTTGTTGTATTTATGCATTTTGGGGCTGGATATTTACGTCAGGCAGATATTGATCTTTTTGTCGATGATGGGGTGCACCAAGCTCAGCGTTATGCAAACAGTCGTTACGAGCGACACGGGTTATATGAGCGCCTAAATCGCTTTAATGAACTCACGTTTTACGACTATACCTTGTCACTTCTTTCCAACTGGAATGAAGAGCAATCACTGTGTGACCGATGTACCATCCATTACAGCTCACAAGGCATCAAGGTCTACATTGATGAGTATGACCTGTTTCTCACCGCGCTACCCATTCCTAACTCTGATAAACATCTTGTTATCAGGCAGATCGATGACCCTTATGTCGATGCCATTCCTTGGTACGAAGATCGTGAAATTCACTTTATTGTTGCCCTTTTTGTCACGATGAGCGTCGCTCTAGGGTTGTTTATCTATTTACCGGTGTACCGTGTGAATGCTCGCCTCAATCAACTGATCGAAACGCAAGAGCGTTTTGGTCGTGGCGAACTTAGCGTACGCTCAGAGCCCTATCAAATGTCACCGGTTAAAGAGGTGTCAGAAAGCTTCAATGAAATGGCTGAAGACATAGAGCGACGCGTAAAACAAAGTCATGTCTTCGCACACGCGATCCCTCATGAGTTGCGAACCCCTTTAAGCAGAATCCAAATGGCCTGCGATTTAGCGAGGAGAAAAGATTGCCAAAATCGCGAGCAATTGTTCGATAACATTGACGATTACATTGAGGATATTGCGGATCTCACGTCCGATATTTTGCAGCTTTCAAAATTGAACAATCGGGTAGGTCTTAAGGATCAAACTGAAATTATTGCCATCTCGCTAAAGCAGTTTTGTCGAGACCGACTTAGCATGATCGCTGGCTGTGAAACCCGGCTACATCTCGACCCGGATATGCTCTTCGATGAGGTGTCGCTCCCTACGGCACTGGCCAAGTTGGTGTTGGATAATTTAATCAAGAATGCAGAGCGATACGGTAATGGTATTGTGGAAGTATCACTGCATGAGTACCCCACATGTTGGACTATTGATGTTGAGGACAATGGCCAAGGAATCCCAGAAGATAAACGGGAAGAGATATTTTTGGCGTTTGCTCGCTTAGATAAAAGTAGGAATGCCAATGATGGTGGTTTTGGTTTGGGGCTTGCCATCGCCAATAACGCTGCAAGGATCTTAAACTGGACGATTTCTGTCGACCAAAGTCACTTAGGTGGTGCTCGATTTACCATTATTGTCCCAAAAGAAAGCAAGCCAGTTTGACCTCTTAGAATCAGACTTATTCCAAGCTCTTTAGCGAATCACCTTCTTATTTCATCACCTTCGCGCTGAACTGTTTTTTCAGCGCGAGAGTTTATTTCACTCGCTTGTGATTAGTATTTAATAGTGAGTTATCGAACCTAAACCTTATCAATAAATTAAACGTAATTGTTTAATAATTAGCAAAAATGGCTTTCCCTTTTTTCCATTAGTTCCATCGCTTATAAGCCATTTTGTAATGCCTTGTAAGGGAGAGAGGCTTATTATTGTTTCAACGTAATTGAATGTAAGCAACGCTATTAACTGATGAACTAATTCTAATGAGTCTTTGTCATACTGCCGAACTTATTAAGTAGGGATATAACAATGAAAATGAAATTGGCTCTGTTAAGCGTTGCTATTTTGGCTGGGTGTAATAATGGTGGCGGGAATTCCAAACCAACTAAACACAATGCAAAAAAATCGGTGTTTCAATCTGTGTGTAGCGAACAACTCGACCCAGGTGAACAAGCGTTAACATTCACGGTCAATGGGACAACCGCAGATTTATCCGGGACGATATGTAGTGGTTCTCCACAAGCTTTTGCTGAAATGATGAATACTCACAAAAATGTATCGCTTCTCAACTTTGTCAAAATTGAAGGTTCGATTAACGACAACGCAAACTTAATTTTGGCAAGGCAGGTGAGAGCGAAGAACTTAGATTCTGTCATCAAATCATCGGGTCATATTGCGTCGGGCGGGACGGATTTGTTTGTCGCTGGCGTCAAGCGCACCATCGTTCATGGTGCAAAGATTGGCGTGCACAGTTGGTCTAACGGTGACAAACAAGCAACGGACTATCCTAAGGATTCGTTAGTGCACCAACCCTACATCGACTATTACAAAGATATGGGGTTACCAAAACCAAGTGAATTTTATTTTTTCACTATTGAACAAGCCCCAGCAGACGGTATGCACTACATGAGCGAGGGAGAGTTAGAACTCTATGGGCTTGGCAAATACAATAAAGATCCGGAAACAGCATTGACGGATAATATTGATAAAATCATGCTCTCTCAAATTAGCAAGGCGACACAAATATTAAAGTCTGAGAAAGTTTGGTTCGATTATGGAAATTACTACGCGAATACGCCACTGTATATGTTGAAAGATGATGGGAGAGGTAATCCACAAAAAGCATATTTAATTAGATCGACCAAAGTCGGGGAAGACTATCAAAAGTTAGGACACAATGAAAACTTCGGATTAGACGTCTATCGATACGATACAAATATGCATCTTGCCGCTGATAAACTCAAGCCAGAAAATAGCGGAAATACGGCTTACGAATTTGATTACGAGTTTGAAGGTGTTAAATATTATCTTCAACGTTACATCGATAGTGAATTTATACACGATGGAGATACCAAACCCTATTCAATAGCGTTAAATGTGCATGAGATGTTCCATCACTATCAGGGAAAGCACGTGAAATATCCTGATTGGTACAAACAAGATATAAACAACTACCCATTAGATGCAAAACAAATCGAACTCAAGCTGATTACTCAGAAAATTTTCAGTGGTTTACCTGACAAATCATTGAGTAAAGAGGCGCTGAGAAAGAAACTTAGACAATACGTCGCGTTAACGCACAAGCAAATGGAGCTTGATTCGACAGGTCTTGTGAGAAACATGGGGCTAGGTCAGGAGTTGTTTGAAGGGGGAGCAAAGTACGTTGAAGTGACAACCGTCAATCATCTCGGGGATTTTGTCCAGACCTTCGTCTATGATGGATTCGATAAAATTGAGTTTGCTGACCATGATCAGGTCAAATGGCAGTACGCATGGGGAGTATTCTACGACACGGGCGCATCGGTCTTCTGGATTTTGAATGAGCTAGGCTACGATATGAGTAAGCTGTCGACGGGAACGGCTCCTTACTATGCAGCAGAGGCATTATTGGGTTCGTTTGATAAACAAGCGGTGTTAGATGATATCTACGCAAATGAAAACGTGTCTGGCTTCGCCGCGCTGGCAAACAAATTGGCCAACTTACCCAAAAAAGAGAAGCGTTCAGCTCGCCATAGCGAACATGACACTTTCTCTACTCGTGAGGCGATGATGAGTCTTCACCATCACTAATTTAGAGACGAAAAAGACGCTACCTGGTAGCGTCTTTTTTATGATGTTGCCAAATAAAATATGGCAGCCTATCAATCATTTTCTTGTTCGATAGGGCAAGATACCTCAAACACTAAATCTTCGACTTTACTCGGTGCTAACCTTTCTTCTTGTGGGATACTGAAGCGGCAAGCCATCATGTGATTGAACATGCCCCAATGGTTAAGTAAGCATTGGTCAAAATCTTTGGTTTCGTCTCGCCACGTTTCTACCATGAACGGCGCAAGGCTTGCAGCTGAATGAGCAAACATGATCATCTGCCATTTCACTTCCCAAATCTTCACGGGTGTCTCTGGGTACTGTTCATTGTACTCGTCAGCAATGCTGTTCACTAACGCCTCAATCTCGCCAGTGTTGTCGATAAAATAATCAAACAAAGCGTCTTCTTGGCGTACCGCATCGGCAATGAGCTGAATGGGTTGCTTAGCAATCAGCATGTGGGCAAGTAACCGTACCGAAAAAAGATACAGCTTTACATTCGCTTTTGCGTCTTTGGGAATGTTATCGAGAATGGTATGCAGATAGTTTTCCATATATTTGTGCAAACCATCGCTAATCGCATACCAAATCTGCTCTTTGCTACCAAAGTGGTGACGAATCAAGCTGTGTGACACGCCTGCTTTATCACTGATGTTTCGTAAAGAGACACGCTCATACCCCAGCTCGCAAAACAGCTCGGTAGCAACTCTCATGATTTCGCATTTTGTCTTCTCAGCGTCTTGTGCGCTACGGCGACCTTGTTTTCTTTCTACCATTTTCTCTATCAATCACTTGGGACGCGGTATTTCTACCAGAAATGGGCCGATATTTCATTAACTACGTGAGTGTTAATAGGAGCATAACAGAAATTTTTACTGCACACATGGAAAATAAATATTGAACTCAGTGATGAATTTAATATACTGCACACCTGTGCAATATGTAATTATGGGATTGGATATGATCATAAAATCGATAAATCGAAGGCAAGCAACGCATTGGTTTGCCTCGTTATTACTAGGCTCAATGCTCGTTGGTTGCAATCAAGCCAACTCTGAAATTGCCACACCGGTGATTACGCCAGTAAAGCTATGGCAAGTGCCTGAATTGAATGCGAGCGCACAGGATTCATTCATCGCAAAAATTGATGCGACCGACAGAGCGTCTTTGTCTTTCCAAGTGGCAGGGGAAATCGAATCTCTCAACGTGAAAATGGGAGCGAATGTCAGCAAAGGAGAAGTACTGGCTTTGCTTGAACCAAATGACTACCAATTGACGTTGGATGCCAAACGCGCAGAGTTTGAATTAGCCAAGACGGGGTTTGAACGCGCAAAACAGCTGTATAAGAAAAAGCTCATCAGTACCGACACTTATGACCAGTCGGAGACTCAGTACAAAGCTGCTCAGGCATCCCTAAAGCAAGCACAAGCTGATCTTAAATACACGAAGATTATTGCTCCGTTTGATGGCGTAATATCGATGACTTTCGCTAAAGAGCATCAAGTTGTAGCAGCTTCACAGCCAGTGCTCAATATCATCAATAACCAAGAGTTAGACGTTGTGTTTACCGTGCCTGTTTCATACGTTGAAGAAAACGGCTTAGAGAATATTGAGTTTTCTCCGCTGACCGTCACGATGGATAGCCGCCCCGAGCTCCACGTCCCTGCTGTATTCAAAGAGATATCGACTCAACCCGATCCTGACACCAACAGCTATACAGCGACCGTGACAATGGAACGACCGAAAACGATGAATTTACTCCCAGGAATGGCCGCGCAAGTCCATGCGTCTCATTCGCGCCAATCGACAGGTCTAAGTATTGCTGACAGTGCGTGGCTTGCCCGAACTGATCAGACGGGTGAACTGTTCTTGTTCGATCAGGTGACGGAAACAATCAGCCGAGTTGATGTTCAGTTCGACTCAAATGGCAAGCTCGTGTCTGGTCTGTCTGCAGGTGACCTCATCATAGAGGCGGGCGTCGACCGTTTGGTTGAGGGACAAAGGGTAAAAGCATGGACGAAGGAAGGGGGAATTTAACATGAAGTTTTCCAAGCTAGCAGTGTTAACCCTCACCGTTGCCACTTTGATGGGGTGCAAACCAGAGGTCGAGCATCGCAGCAAAAATGGCATGACGGTTGAAACATTCAATGTTCAAGCGCCCATTGCGACGCAACACCGGAGTTTCAATGGCCAAGTGGTACCGGCGGAGTTGACTCCGTTGGCGTTTCGTCTTGAGGGAGAAATGATCGGAATCATGGTGCAAGAAGGTGATCATGTTAAGAAGGGCCAAGTGATCGCCATGTTGGATGACAGCAAGCATCGCGAGAACCTCACTGATGCTCAAGCGCGTTTTGAGCTTGCTTTAAAGCAGTTCAAACGCGGTGAAGAGTTGCATGCGAGCAAGATGATATCTAAAGCGGAACTTGATCAGCTCCAAGCTA
Organism: Vibrio sp. NH-7; assembly: GCF_053643215.1. Lineage (NCBI taxonomy): Bacteria > Pseudomonadati > Pseudomonadota > Gammaproteobacteria > Vibrionales > Vibrionaceae > Vibrio > Vibrio sp. NH-7. The sequence goes on from NZ_CM132188.1 coordinate 656,882, forward strand.
ACTATAAGTTGGCCAATGCGCATCTCGGATTAGCCCAATCTCGGATCAGTTACACGCGGCTTAAGGCACCGTTTAGCGGCGTAGTCTCTAGTGTGATCAAACAAAAACATGAAGTTATCCAGCCTGGCGAGAGCGTCGCAACGGTTTATCGAAGTGATGATGTTTACGTCAAAGTGAGTGTTTCAGACTCAGTGCTTGCTATGTTGAGGCCACAAGTTGGATCGAGAGGTTACAAACCCAAAGCGACGTTTTCTGGACATGAAGGCGAGTATGAAATGCGTTACTTGGAGCATACCAGCGAACTCCATCCAGAGAGTCAAACCTATGAATTTTGGCTAACAATGCCTCAAGTAGAAGATGAAATTCTGCCTGGTACGGGCGCTAAGATTGCCGTGGACCTAATGGAAGCTGGACTGCAAATGTCTCAGGCTTATCAACTGTCGATAACTGCTATCGAAGCGGGAGAACAACAGCGCGAATTCTACGTGTGGAAACTTGAAAACAATAAAGTACACCGACATCAAATCACAGTTGATCAGATCAATGGCAAAGGCGCAGTTGTACTCGATGGCATTAAGCGTGGGGACGTACTGGTTAATTCGAGCCTACGGAAGCTCCGTGAAGGAATGGAAATAAAAGGAGCGCAGCTGTGAATATTGCTGAGTATTCAATCAAAAATAAAGTCATTAGTTGGCTGTTTCTCGTCATACTTGCGATTGGTGGATACACCTCATTTATGGACCTAGGTCGCCTAGAAGATCCGGCATTCACCATCAAAGACGCGATGATCATATCGACCTATTCGGGTGCAACCTCCCAAGAAGTTGAAGAGGAGCTAACTTACCCGTTAGAAAAAGAGATCCGTAAGCTCCCTTATGTAGACCGAATTACCTCGACTTCATCCAATGGAATGTCTCAAATCATGGTCAGTATGGAAATGGAATATGGACCGGATGAGCTCCCTCAAATATGGGATGAAATGCGTCGTAAGATAAACGATCTCCGGCCTAATTTGCCCAGCGGTGTGAACTCAATTCAAATCTTAGATGACTTTGGCGACGTGTACGGCATCATGCTGATGCTCACCGGCGAAGGATACGACTATATTGAGTTGAAACGATACGCTGACTACCTAAGCCGAGAGCTAGAACTGGTCGATGGTGTAGGTAAAGTTGCCATCGCAGGAGACCAACAAGAGCAGTTATTTGTTGAGATTTCATTGGAGAGATTGGCGGCATTAAACCTCGACATGAATACGGTCGTGGGGCTGCTGACACAGCAAAACAGCGTCCAATCTGCGGGCGAAGTGATGGTGAACGGTGAGTCGCTCACGATCCGCCCCAATGGCACAATGAATTCGGAGCAGCAGCTTCAAGACCTAATCATTCATGGTAGAGATACTGGTAATCTAATTCGACTTAAAGACGTTGCAACCATATCACGCGGGATTCAGGAGAAGCCGTCCAATATTGTCACTTATAACGGTAAGCCTGCGATAAACCTTGCGGTTTCCTTTGGTGCTGGGGTCAATGTTGTTGAAGTCGGAAAGAGCTTAGAGGCTAAAATCGCAAGCCTTGAAAACATCAAACCTGCTGGCGTCGAAATCAATTACTTTTACAACCAATCTGCAGAAGTCGACAAATCAGTCGATGACTTCATTGTGAGTTTAGGTCAAGCCGTTGGGATTGTGATCATCGTGCTACTGTTCGCGATGGGACTGCGCAGTGGCATTATCATCGGTGTCGTTTTGCTACTTACGGTATTTGGTACCTTCATCATGATGAAACAAAATGATGTCGAATTGCACCGGATATCGCTCGGCGCTTTGATCATCGCATTAGGGATGCTGGTCGACAACGCGATTGTGGTCGTAGAGGGGATACTGGTTGGCCTGAAAAAGGGGAAAACCAAACTTCAAGCTGCGGTTGATATCGTCAAGCAAACTCAGTGGCCTTTGCTTGGTGCCACCGTCATCGCGATTACCGCGTTTGCCCCTATTGGGTTGTCTGAAGACGCGACGGGTGAATTTATGGGCTCACTGTTTTGGGTACTATGCTATTCGCTATTTCTAAGTTGGATCACCGCCCTAACGCTTACGCCTTTCCTCGCGAACCTATTGCTCAAAGAAGAAAAGCAACAGGGTAATGTTGAGGTCGACCCCTATAAAGGTATGTTGTTTACTATCTTTGGATCCATCCTCAAGCTAGCCCTGCGTTTCCGTTGGTTGACCGTCGCGAGTATGGTGGGCTTACTTGTGGCTGCTGTAATTGGATTTGGCGCGGTGAAGCAGTCGTTCTTTCCACCGTCAAATACGCCTATGTTTTATGTCGACGTGTGGATGCCTGAAGGGACGGATATCCGACAAACATTGGCTGAGACTCAGAAAGTAGAGCAGTTCATCCGCGCGAAAGACAATGTTGATTTTGTTACTACCACGACTGGACAGGGTTTGCAGCGGTTCGCCTTAACCTATCAACCAGAAAAAAGCTATGAGGCGTATTCCCAAATTCAAGTGAGAACACATGACCGTGACGCCATGTTTGCGCTGCTTGAAGAGTTGGATTCCGAGCTTTCAGCTGAGTTTGTGCAGCCGACATTCCAGTTCAAACTGATGGAATTTGGGCCTTCTCCAGCATCAAAAATCGAGGCAAGAATTACTGGCGCCGATCCCCAAGTGTTACGCAATATCGCTGTTGAAATCGAGGATATTCTAAATGCCGATCCAGGCGCTCGAAACGTACGTCATGATTGGCGTGAAAGAACCAAAGAGTTGGTACCGCAATTCAATGAATCAAAAGCAAGACGTTTAGGCATCTCAAAACAAGAGGTTTCAGAAACGTTAAAAATGGCATTTGGGGGAACGCCAATCGGCCTTCTTCGAGATGGAACAACGATGCTGCCAATCATTGCTCGTTTACCAGAGCAAGAGCGAGTGGACTTTGAATCTATCGCTAACGTTAAGATTTGGAGTCCATCATTACAGACGTATATCCCCGTAGAGCAGGTGATTGATGGTGTTCAGCTTGAGTGGCAAGAGCCGTTGATTCAGCGCCGTGATCGAAAAAGAACTTTGACCGTTCTTGCCGATCATGACGTATTAGGAGATGAAACGGCAGCGAGTTTGTTCTCTCGTATTCGCCCTCAGGTAGAGGCACTCCCTTTACCGGAAGGTTATCAAATCTCATGGGGAGGAGAGTATGAATCATCCAAGGATGCTCAACAGGCATTGTTTGGCTCGCTCCCAATGGGATACTTGTTGATGTTTATTATCACCATGCTGTTGTTTAACTCGTTGAGAAAACCATTAGTGATTTGGTTTACTGTGCCGTTGTCGGTGATTGGTGTGTCAATTGGTTTGCTCGCGACCGATATGCCGTTTAGCTTCACCGCATTTTTGGGTTTATTAAGCCTAAGTGGGATGATATTGAAAAACGGAATCGTGCTATTGGATCAAATTAACATTGAGCTAGAAACAGGCAAAGATCCGTACTTAGCAGTATTTGATAGCGCGATTTCAAGAGTTAGGCCAGTCAGCATGGCAGCACTCACAACGATTTTAGGCATGATACCGTTGGTATTTGATGCTTTCTTTGGCTCTATGGCGATAACGATCATGGCTGGGCTTGGTTTTGCTACTGTGTTAACCCTAATTGTCGTGCCTGTCCTGTTTGCCATATTTTATCGAATCAAACCATCCACTGCCGGATAAATTCATGGAATGAATACCGATTCGTATTAAGCCAGCCCAGTCATTGACTGGGCTTTTTTATAATAACGACTTATTTTTCTCTTAGACCAAAGTATTAATAGGTTGAGTAAAACAATAAATAAGTTGATTCAGTAACTTATTTATAGAAATCATTCATTAATAACAAAACTCGCAGTTAATTCTGATACCAAGGTAGATATAGCTAATGACAAAAATGTAATAAATTCCACCATGAATAGCTCATGAGAATAGGATGTGAGAAATCAGCAGTCTGTTTAATGAAAATGCTCAAATTTGAGAAAAAAGGCGAAAAAACAGTAATTTAGAAACTACTGATAAAAGTGCCTTTATGAGTTAGCTCTTTAAAAACAATGACTTAGGAAGGGTTAACAACTATATAACATTTCATTCCTTATGAGACTTTGTTCAACTTTATGCATTTAATTTAAGAAATTATTTGAACTGTCATATTTTCAGTTTAGCTTTAATAAATAGAACGAGAGCGGGAAGTCTCTCCAATAATATTAATAACAACGTTGGTTGGTGCTATTTCTTAGCATCAAACGATAACCAAAACTTACTGTTAAAATTGCTGTTAAGAATGGAGTCTCTTAATGAAAAAAATCGCTTTGATCACTGGATCAAAAGGCGGAATCGGTTCTGCTATTTCCTCTCAACTTGTTGACGATGGCTATCGAGTCATTGCCACTTATTTCACCGGAAAATATGAGTGTGCCAAAAAGTGGTTTGACGAAAAAGGCTTTACACCAGAACAAGTGCGACTGTTCGAATTAGATGTCACGGACACAGCCCAGTGTGCTGAGCGACTAGCAACGCTCCTTCAAGAAGAAGGTACGGTTGATGTTGTCGTCAACAACGCGGGTATCACACGCGATGGCGTTTTCAAAAAGATGACAGCAGACGCATGGAAAGAGGTGATCGAAACGAACCTCAATAGTTTATTTAACGTCACTCAACCCGTTTTCGCTGCAATGTGTGAAAAGGGCGGTGGTCGTGTCATCAATATCTCTTCAGTGAATGGTCTTAAAGGTCAGTTTGGTCAAACAAACTACTCGGCAGCAAAAGCAGGGATGATTGGCTTTTCAAAAGCGCTGGCTGCCGAAGGGGCACGAAGTGGCGTGACAGTTAATGTTATCGCCCCAGGCTACACGGGCACCCCAATGGTTGAGCAGATGAAACCTGAAGTCCTTGACTCAATCAAAGCGCAAATCCCGATGCAACGCCTTGCGACCCCCGAGGAAATTGCCAAGTCGGTCTCTTTCTTAGTCAGTGATGCTGCAGCCTACATTACGGGTGAAACCTTGTCCGTCAATGGCGGCTTATACATGCACTAAGGAGTTGAACATGGAAAAAGTATACATCGTTTCGGCAAAGCGCACTCCGATCGGCAATTTTGGTGGCACGTTGAAAGACATCAGTGCCGGAAATCTTGCTTCAATCGCTATCAAAGCGGCGCTAAATGAAGCCAATGTTAATCCTGAAGTCATCGACGAAGTGATTGTTGGCAACGTGATTGGCGCGGGACAAGGCATGAGCGTTGGCCGTCAAGCATCAATTTATGCGGGCATTCCTGAAACCGTTCCAGCCTACACACTAAACATGGTGTGTGGCAGTGGAATGAAGACCGTCATGGATGCCGCGAGCCACATCAAAGCTGGTGACGCTTCTGTAGTGGTTGCGGCGGGTGTGGAAGTCATGTCGCAAATCCCTTTTACCGTATCCGGCAATATTCGCGACGGCCACAAAATGGGCAACATGGCGCTAACAGACTTGCTGATTAATGATGGCTTAACCGATGTGTTTAACCAATATCACATGGGTGTGACGGCAGAAAACATCGCTAAGCAAGTGGGGATCTCGCGAGAGCAACAAGACGAATATGCCTTAGCGAGCCAAATGAAAGCCGTAGCCGCGATTGAGGCGGGTAAGTTTAAAGATGAGATTGTTGCCGTTGACGTGAAAAAACGCCGCGAAACTATCGTCTTTGATACGGATGAATACCCGAAAGCGACTGCGACCTTAAGTGGATTAGAAAAACTGCGTCCTGCATTTGACAAAGAAGGGTCAGTGACCGCGGGCAACGCGTCAGGAATCAATGATGGCGCAAGCGCGGTTGTACTTGCGAGTGAGTCGGCAGTGAAAGATCTGGGCTTGCAACCTATCGCAGAGCTGGTGAGCTACGCGCAATCTGGTCTTGATCCAAAGATTATGGGATTAGGTCCTGTTGAAGCGGTATCGAATGCTTTGTTGAAAGCAGACTTAACCACTGATGATATCGACTTGTACGAACTGAATGAAGCATTTGCGGCACAAGCGCTCGGGGTTATTCATCAATTGGCAGACGAGCAAAATGTCTCTATCTCATCCATCTTGGATAAAGCCAATGTTAACGGTGGCGCTATCGCGTTAGGTCATCCACTGGGGGCATCAGGCAACAGAATACTGGTTTCGCTTATTCACGAACTCAACCGAAGTAAAGGCAATTATGGTGTCGCTTCACTTTGCGTTGGGGGTGGAATGGGCACTGCTGTTGTAATTAAATCAATTGCTTAACGCTACTAGTTAAGTGAACTGAATTCGTAATTAAATGGAATTAACTCAGGAGTAATACTCATGTATACCGATTTTTTCAAAACGTTTACCGATCAAACAGAAAAAGGCTTGGAGCCATACATCAAGTTCAACAAGCTTGTGACTAAAAATGTCGAAGTGCTAACAGAGCTTCAACTGAATGCGATTCGCACTTACAGCGAAATGGGTCTAACGCAGATGAAAGCAGCGAGCGAAGTGAAAGATGTTACCTCACTGACTGCTTTTAACGGTCAGCAACTGAACACGCTGACTAAGCTTTCTCAGCAAATGATCGATGACAGCAACAAGCTACAATCTATCGCTAAAGAGTTCAAAGAAGATGTTGAGCAACTCACAACGGAAAACCTTAAGACAGTGACTCCTGCATAACACTGTGATTTATTGCCGCCTTCAATGGCGGCTTTTTTCCGATCTTAGGAGTAATACTATGTATCAAAACTTCTTTTCGGACTACCTTGTTAAGCTCCAAGAAACCAATCAAAAGTGGTGGGAAGATCTAGAACAGAGCAGGGCAGCCGTAAACTCTCCCCTCAATAAAGCGATGCAGGAAGTCAATTTCGAAGATACGGCCAAATTATTTGAAAGCGCCGCCAATCAACCTGCTGCGCTGTTACAAATTCAAGCCGACTGGTGGCAGCAACAGCTTCAGATATGGCAAAACGTAGCGCTCGCGGGCAACACGAATGATGTAGTAACGCCTGAGCGTGGTGACAAGCGTTTTTCAAATGAAGAATGGCAGCAAGATGTGTTCTCTAACTTTATTAAACAGTCCTATTTGTTGTTTAGTAAAACGTATCTGCAAACCATTGATAGCATTGAAGGGCTAGATGAGAAAGCCAAAGAACGCATTAGCTTCTTTTCTCGTCAAGCGATCAATGCCTTGTCGCCAAGCAACTTTATCGCAACCAATCCAGAGCTGCTTAAGCTAACCTTGGAGCAGAATGGTGAGAACCTATTAACAGGGTTAGACCAACTTAAAGCAGATTTAGAATCGAGTGCGGATATTCTCAAAATTCGCATGACGAACAATAACGCGTTCAGACTAGGCGACGATGTTGCGAACACTGCAGGTGATGTCGTTTATAAGAATGAGCTGTTTGAATTAATTCAATACAAACCTCTAACTGAAACGGTCAACGCGGTCCCTCTGTTGATTGTCCCTCCTTTTATCAACAAGTACTACATCCTTGATCTTAGAGAAAAGAACTCAATGGTTCGTTGGCTCCTAGAGCAAGGACACTCGGTGTTCATGATCTCTTGGCGCAACCCAGGTGCTGAGCAACGCGACGTTGAGTTCGGTGATTATGTTACCGAAGGTGTAGCAAAAGCGGTCTCGGCTATTGAATCTATCACTGGCCAAGAGCAAATTAACGCCGCAGGTTACTGTATTGGTGGAACGGTGTTGGCAAGTACAGTGGCATATTATGCTGCGAAGAGAATGAAGAAACGCATTAAAAGTGCGACCTTCTTTACGACCTTGCTTGATTTCGCACAGCCAGGAGAAGTGGGCGCGTACATCAATGAAACCATTATCGATGCCATCACGCAGCAAAACGATGCTAAAGGGTATATGGATGGTCGCTCATTGAGTGTTACCTTCAGTTTGCTAAGAGAAAATAGCCTATATTGGAACTACTATGTAGACAATTACCTAAAAGGAAACAGTCCGGTAGATTTCGACCTGTTGTACTGGAATAGTGACAGTACAAACGTGTCTGCAGCAAGCCACAACTTCTTGCTACGAGAGCTGTATCTTCACAACAAGTTGGTGCAAGACAAAGGTGTTAAGATTGGAGGGGTATGGATTGACCTCAATAAAATCAAGATTCCGAGCTACTTTGTGTCAACCAAAGAAGACCACATCGCACTATGGCAGGGCACGTATCGAGGCGCGTTAAACGTAGGTGGTAATAAAACGTTTGTTCTTGGTGAGTCTGGACATATTGCTGGTATCGTCAATCATCCTGCTAAAGGTAAGTACGGTTACTGGACGAACGATAATCTTGATGACAATGCAGACGAATGGTACAGCAACGCCCAGCACACGGAAGGGTCTTGGTGGACACATTGGAACCAATGGTTGTTAAGTTTCAATCCAGAAGAACAGGTTGAACCCTTCCCTATAGGCAATGAGGATTTCCCGGTGATTGATACCGCCCCAGGCCAATACGTCAAGCAAGTACTCCCTATTCAAAGCTAACGTAATCACTCTTCCCCTAACTGTGTTAGGGGAATTTTTTATCTATCCTTTTGTAACTCCTCTATTTCTCACTTGTGTGAGTTACGAACTTTTATTTTGTTTGTAAACTGTTTGTGATTTTGTTTAATTGGTATGAATCAACCGCATGGAGGGGCAAGAATGAAGACAATCGGTGTCATTGGCGGCATGAGTTGGGAATCGACGGTCACTTACTATCAGGGACTTAACCAAGGGATCAAAGAGAGACTAGGTGGCCACAACTCTGCCAAGGTCCTGATCAATAGTGTCAACTTCGCTGAGATTGAACAAATGCAGCGTGATGGTGCATGGGATAGCGCGGCGGTTGTACTCTGCAAGGCCGCCCAATCATTAGAAAAAGCGGGCGCAGATTTCATTCTTATTGCCACCAACACAATGCATAAACTAGCAGGTCAAATTGAAGAGTCGATATCGATTCCTCTTTTGCATATTGCGGATGCAACAGGGCACGAGTTGACACGTCGCGGTATCCGCAAAGTTGGGCTGCTCGGCACCGCATTTACAATGGAAGAGGATTTCTACAAGCGGCGAATTGCCAATAAATTTGGCATCGAGGTGATCGTACCAAATGGCGTACAAAGAAAGTTAGTTCACGATGTGATTTACGACGAGCTGTGCCAAGGAAAGCTCAATAGACGTTCGAAACATGATTATCAAACCATCATTGAAGAGCTTGCAATGAATGGCGCACAAGGGGTGATACTGGGTTGTACTGAGATTGGTTTATTGGTCAATCAAACTGATACCGAAATCGCCTTGTTTGATACGGCAGAAATACATGTACAGGAAGCGATAAAAGAGGCATTGAATGAATCGTAATGTTTGGCTTTTATCGATTTGCCAAGCGTTACTAATGACAGGCAATATACTTCTTATCTCTGTCGTCGGTCTTGTTGGTAAGGCGCTAGCGCCAGACTCTAGCTTGATCACCTTACCCGTGGCGATGCAGTTTTTAGGGCTGATGTCCGCAACCATTCCCGCCTCTCTCATTATGGGTAAACTTGGGCGTAAAATTGGTTTCAGTCTTGGCAACGTCATTGGTATCAGCGGTGCGTCAGTCTCCACTTATGCGCTGGCCACGCAGCAGTTTCCGTTGTTTTGTGTGGGCACTTTTTTACTCGGGATCGGAATAGGGTTTGGCACGCTCTACCGATTTGCTGCTATCGAGGTGTGTGATGAGAGCGCGCGTCATCGAGCTATCTCTATTTCCATGGCTGGTGGGGTTATTGCGGCGATACTTGGCCCTAATCTCGCGGTTTACGCTCAGCAATGGTCAAACGATGGTCTTTATGTCGGAGCCTTTTTAGCGTTGATTGTTTTGAACATTATGGCGTTGTGTTTATTGCAAACGATACGCTTTCCAAAACAAAATCTTACCTCTGTTAAAGTAAACGCAGACCCGCTTAAAACGATTGTTGCTGCACCAAACTTTATGCTGGCGGTGTTTGCTGCGATGGTTGCCTACGCCGTTATGAACATCTTAATGACAGCCACCCCTCTAGCCATGATTGGTTGCGGTTTTGAATTTGATAAGGCGGCAGGTGTTATTGAGTGGCATGTTTTAGGAATGTTTGTCCCTGCATTTTTTACAGGTCGGTTGATTGAACGATTTGGTCCCCGAAACATCATCCTTGCTGGTGGCGTACTGTTCGTTCTTTGTATTGCTGTCAATATACATGGCCAGTCCATTTGGCACTTCTCAAGTGCTCTGGTGCTGTTAGGAGTAGGGTGGAACTTTATGTTTATCGCAGCTACGGGATTGTTTAGTCAATCATACTTGCCTCATAACAAATCAAAAGCACAAGCATTTAATGAGTTCTTCGTGTTTAGCTGCGTTACTATCACAGCTTTATTATCGGGTTGGTTGGAGTCAACGGTCGGTTGGGAGGCGATGAACATCTACGTTCTACCGTTTGTTGTGGCCGTCATCGGAATTTTTGGTTTTTCAAACCACAAATCGAAAAGCGTAGCGGCTTAGTAGCTCATTAAAGCAAAGAGGCAAAGCTGATTACTCTGCCTCTTAAGCTATTTCGATATTGTTCTAGCTAGTTAGAATGGAAACTGTGAAAACTGCTCGGCGATGATGTTACCAGCAATGTATTTGTGAGCAGCAGTCGTTGGATGTGTAACTCCCCAAAACACATATTTATCTGAACCATACAGCGCACACTCATTGGTAAAACTGTGGCTGTACAGATAGTCAGCCGCAGAGCTACGGTTGATGTTTAAACACGCATCAGTGGCATTTTCAAACCCATGCTGTTGTGGATGACTTGTCATAGACTCGAATAGAGAATATGCGTCATACAAGGCAATGTTCATCCCTTGCTGCTTGTAAAGCTCCGCTTGCTCTGTAATGAACTGATTGAATTCGACAATTTTAGCGCGAACCTTTTCGATTTCTTCTGGCGTTGAATACTTAAATTGAGGCGCTTTCGTCGCATCTGGCAGGGTAAGCAAGATTAAATGATTTGCTCCTGCATCTTTCAAGCGAATCAGCGCACTGCTCAAGTCGGCTTTGACGTCAGACACCTCACGGTTGTAGTTCATAAAGTCGTTTAACCCGAACTCCAACGTGAACAGCGTTTGTGAAGGATCGTAATTCTTTGCCATTTTCATGTAAGTCAAATAGGAGGTGACTTGGTCGTAGATGCCGGTCAGTGCAACGTATTGGTTGGTCCCTGCTGCGCCTCCGACTGCCCAGTTATAGAGTGGTAAGCTTTTCTCTTTGGCTAAATATTCCGTCCAAACAAATCCATTACTAAAGTGGCCCAAGAACCACGAGTTTCTATTTGGGAATACCCATTGTGAACCGTTGAAAAGATTTCCTGTATCGGAAAGGCTATCGCCAAACGCTACAACGCGGTTAATTGTCGCGGTTGGAGCGTTGTCGTTTGTCCAAATAGAATGGTTGTACGAGAAACGATTGTCTGACGCATAGTACAACATATCTGCGGTATCGTGATCGACTGCGAGTGTTTCTTTACAACGTTGTGCTATCTCATCTTGTGGTGTTGCCGTGTAGAACATATTTTTGAAAGAGACAGAAGACCACCAGTAGCCATCGATAGTGTAATAACTACCATCTTCATTTAACGCCCATTCCCAAGTTGATGCGGGATCGTCGTGTGTCTGTGCCGGTCGATACCAACATTTAACGTAAGTGTATGTTTGGTTATCTTGCACTGACTGGCTGTAAGCCGCTGTGACGGCTTCGGGTGTTGTTGGGAGCGTGTCGGCCAATGCTGGCAGTGCCGCGAAAATACTAGCCAATAGAAGGGTATGTTTCATAACGTTCTCTTTCTTGTTGTTAGAGCTAAAACTCCACTAAAGATATCACGAGAGAATAAATAAAATAAAAATATAGCGGCAGTGAATGATTGATTTATTGAATAAAGATCAAATTCTAAATAATTAGAAAATACTAAATTAGACTATGGGATATAAATACTATAAGTATAAGTGTTGCTACTTTGCTGATTTGGAATGGGTTATATTTAAGAGAAATGCGACTTGTTACTATGCTCAAAAAATGGCTTATTTTGTTGGTTTTTTGAAATTAGGGTAAATAAATAGTGTAAAAGGTAAATATACGTGACGATATATTTTTAGTTAATCGTTTGCGCAGGGTTGGTGATATTAAATTTTAGATAAATTGATGAAGGGGGAGTTGGCTTGCTTTAGTAATTAACTTTCTTAGATCTTGTCGTAGTTCTGAAAGCAGTAAGTTCCATATCGCGGAATCTTCGCTCTTATCAAACAGATTTGTGTCGCTATTAGAAGATTAAATTTGCCCATCGAGCATCATCCACATGATTTCCCAACGCTCAGACTTGGAGTCCGCGAGATTTAGCTCTCTCAAGCGTTGGCCAAACGTCTCAACAAAATCTTCGACTGGGCTTAAGGCACCACCAGTATCGTTGTATAAAAGTACTGGTTTTGTCACTTTGGTGGTAGCTGATTTTGCCATACTATAAAGTCGAAACATATCTTCACGTGCAACTTCTCGTTTGGTTGCGACACCATTTAAGTAGACAAATGTATATTCCTTTTCGTTCGAACAATAGGCAAATGCAGAACAGTTGAATAGAAAAGTAATAGCCATAAAAAACGAGATTAATTTACTCACAGTCATCTCCTGTAGGCTCAGAGCCTTCAGAGGCGGTCCCGTCTAACGCTTTGTTGTAAAAAGCATAGTGCTGACTTCTGAGTTTGGTATTTAGTGTCAGAGCATACAACATTCGCCGAGAGCCAGTAGCATCATCCCAATCAAGATTCAGTTGCATCATGCAGTGAACTACGGCATCAAACGCTATTGCATTCGCGAGTGCAACCTCTGTGTCGACCTCACTACCTGCTGAGTAATCATAGTCGAAGGCTGTTTGCAAATGTCTCGCGCTTTGCTGATAGTACCCGCGCTCATTCTCTGGGATCAGCAATGCGTTAATGAATTCATCGATATCATCTCTGATGCCATTTTCATCGGCATCAACACCTTTTAACGTATCATCCCGATTAAGGACGGGCTCAAAATTTTGATACAGATACGTTATTTGCTCTTTTGTCGTTGAGGCGCTCTCTAGGGCTTGGCGGTCTTCTTCCGACAAAACAATTTTGTTATTCTGGTTTTCCTCAGGGATACACCCTGACAACAAAAAACACCCAACCAATACTGTAAAGCTTTTCTTCATTTTTATTTTCCTATTCAACCACCGTATTTACTCATAATAATACCGATTTCAAATTCTCGTATTTTAGATTCTAATTAAATGAAGTGGTTTATTTAATAAAACGAGAGCGCAGTCTAGTTATGTTCTGTTCCAGACTAAACAAATTTAGTGTGTAGAAATATCGGTCTTTCTAGAATCGAAGAAACACGCGATAAGAGGATTAGGATAGTCGTTGAACAAGATTTCTATCGTTGAATAAACTGATCGAAGTCACGAGCGAATTGTTATTACTTTTCTGATCTTTTAATTAGTTCATTTTAGATTGAGATCGGCTCGGACAAACCGTGCTTACTTGGGCGGCGTCGAATCGAGACAAATCAGAAGGCGATCCACCATGAGCCTAGGACAGTGACTGGCGGATCGGGATTAATGCAGTGCTTTCGATGTGGGAAGTAAAAGAGGGTGTAGTAAAAGGGGTCTTCCACGTCCGAAGCGTTTAAAATTGCTCTTTAATCAGCTGAACAAGTTCGCTCTCTGTTTCAGGCGGGCGCGCAAGCTCCAACAAACATTCAGCGCCACCTTTAAGCATGTACGCCGTTGTGGTGCAATGGTCGTGATGAAACCACTTACCGTTGATACAGACATCGGTGTAGCAGCGACGGTCTTTCTTAAGTTCCATTTGTTCTCTCCTTGTTAACTAATGGTGTTAATTGTTAAGTTAACGGCACTAGGCTGGGAGAGGAATGATGCAGATCAACCTTAACTCATCAAGAAAAAAATGGGTCCATTCGGACCCAAAAAATTAGCGCAGTGTTATGTAGGAATCTTTTATGCTTTCGCAAACTTGTAAGTGCGATATCCGCCAATCAGGTTACGAGCTTTGAAGCCGTTATTAACTAACTGACGGTATGCTACGTTACCGCGTAACCCAACTTGACAGTAGATAACGATCTCTTTGTCTTTTGGCAATTCGTCCATGCGGTGGCGCAATTGGTCGACAGGAATGTTGATCGCATCTTTAATAAAGCCAACATTTTCAAGTTCGCCAGGATTACGTACATCGAGCAGGACTTGCTCGTCTGTCAGTGAGTCCATTTCATCAAAGTGAATCGGAGTGGCGTCACCCTTAATGATGTTGTAGGCCACAAAGGCTGCTTGGTTGATCACATCTTTAGCACTGCCATACGGCGGCGCGTAAGTGAGCTCAAGGTGTTGAAGTTGCTCGACCGTCATACCTGCGCGTTGGGCAACTGCCATTACATCAATTCGTTTATCGACACCATCTTTGCCTACTGCTTGCGCGCCAAAGATCTTGCCTGATGCAGGATCAAACAGCATCTTAAACGAGACAATCTCAGCGCCCGGATAGTAGCTCGCGTGGCTTGCAGTGTGAACGTAGACTTTTTCATAGTTCAAACCTTCGCGCTTTAGTTGCTTCTCGTTTTTACCCGTTGAGGCAACGGCTAGGTCGAAAATCTTACAAATGGCAGTGCCTTGCGTACCTTGATAGGTTTCACTGCGTCCAAGCATATTATCGGCAGCCATACGACCTTGGCGGTTAGCAGGCCCTGCAAGTGGAACCAGAGTTTGTGCACCTGTAACAAAGTCTTTTTCTTCGACTGCATCACCGACAGCATAGATGCTAGGGTCACTCGTTTGCATTGATTCATTGGTGTAGATACCACCGAGCTCACCAATTTGTAGCCCAGCTTCTTGAGCGAGCTTGGTTTCAGGGCGCACACCAATAGCCATGATCAAAATGTCAGTGGTTAACGACTCACCGTTGTTAAGAGTAAGATTAAGCTCACCTTCGATATGTTGATGCGTGTCGTCTTCACCAGAGCCAAGGCTTGCAATGTGCTCGTTCGGAATGTACTCAACCGCCTGAAGCGCTACGCCCAGCTTCAAATCAATGCCTTTTTGACGAATTTCAGCGTGAGCAAACCCAGCCATTTCACGGTCTACAGGTGTCATTACCTGATCTGCCATCTCAATCAGCGTGGTTTTAATTCCCAATTGGTGGAAAGCTTCCATCATTTCAAGGCCGATAAATCCACCACCAACTACCGTTGCGTGTTCAGGCTTGTTCATCTGGATCGTTTGAATGATGCGATCCATATCTGGAATGTTGCGCAGTGAGTGAGTAAGCGGATTGTCGATGCCTGGAATTGGCGGAACGATAGGGCCTGCACCAGGGCTAAGGAGTAAGAAGTCGTAGCTTTCAGTGTATTCGCTACCGTCCATTAGATTCTTAACCGTAACTTGCTTGTTATGTCGATCGATGGAAGCGACCTCGTTCATGACTCGAACATCGACATTAAATCGTGCTAAGAAGCTTTCTGGTGTTTGAAGTAGCAGCTTGCTGCGTTCTTGAATATCGCCACCAATATGGTAGGGCAATCCGCAGTTTGCAAAAGAGACGAAAGGCCCTCGCTCGAACATGATGATTTCTGCGTCTTCGCTTAATCTTCTAGCACGCGCAGCCGCAGAAGCACCACCAGCTACACCACCAACGATAAGAATCTTAGTCATTTGAAACTCCGTTATTGAAAACCTAATTTTTTAAGAAAATATGCTGCCGGACACAGGCCAGTAAAGGCACTTTGGATCAAGTTGACCCCGACAAATACCGTTAACCAAACAAACCCACTATGCACGGTTACCGTCAATATAACTGAGAGTAGAACCATACTTCCTGCTAATACTCGGATTGCATTTTCAAGTGTCATGTCGTTCTCCTTCGTGTCCATTTTCCTTGATGAAAACTACTATAGAGTCTTAATTTAGAAAAGTCTAATGTTAATTTAGCTAATTTTAAATATCCTAAATTAGTGTTGACTAAATTATATTGTTTAGTATTATCTAATTTAACTGACTAACTGGAGACGAGCCATGAATGATCAAACAGTTAACATCGCAGAAATGAAGAAGAATGCGGTAGAAGCTGCTGAGCTATTGAAAGTAATGGCGCACCCAGAGCGACTCATGGTGCTGTGTCAATTGACTGAAGGCGAAGTCGGCGTTGCCGCACTACAAAGTAGCTCTACGCTGAGCCAATCAGCCTTTTCGCAACATTTAACCGTGTTAAGAAAACACGGGTTAATCAAGTTCCGCAAAGAGTCGCAACAAGTTTTCTATTCGCTGGACGATGAACGCGTTGTTCAGCTTATCCAAAATTTACAAACCACGTTTTGTGGTTAACGGTTTTTTTAATTTAGCTAAGAGGTAGTTATGGCTTTCACGATCCCATGGGAATCATTGGCAGGAGGCATTTTATTGGGAATATCAGCGACGATTATGTTGTTGATTAACGGGAAAATTGCAGGCATCAGCGGCATTATGACTGGGCTACTCACCCCTAAGTCATCAGATTTCGCATGGCGCTTGTTATTTGCTATTGGCATGGTCTCTGGCGGTGTCATTGGTGTGTTGGTATTTAACGGTAGTATCCCATTGCACTATGAAAGTAGCAGCTGGGTACTGGCACTTGCGGGGTTGCTTGTTGGTATAGGCACTCGTCTAGGAAACGGCTGCACGAGTGGACATGGTATTTGCGGTATTGGTCGATTATCCAAACGTTCAATTGTCGCAACTCTGATCTTTATGACCGTTGCAGCGATTACCGTGTTTGCACGATTTCATCTTTTATAAACCTTAGTGAGAGACACAATGAATAAAGTAATTTTCCGTTTAACGTCTTTGTTTGCAGGGATTTTATTTGGGTTAGGGATGATTATTTCAGGTATGGCTGATCCTGCAAAAGTTGTCGGGTTTCTGGATGTCGCTGGGCAATGGGATCCAAGCCTCGCTTTTGTGATGGGCGGTGCGTTGTTGGTATTTATGCCAGCCTACTTTTTCGTCATTAAGCCTAGAACCCGT
The DNA here is from genome assembly GCF_053643215.1 of Vibrio sp. NH-7. Classification (NCBI taxonomy): domain Bacteria; kingdom Pseudomonadati; phylum Pseudomonadota; class Gammaproteobacteria; order Vibrionales; family Vibrionaceae; genus Vibrio; species Vibrio sp. NH-7. Next base: position 673,992 of record NZ_CM132188.1, read on the forward strand.
CCTGTTGTCGCGGGTGAGTTCTGCCTTGCTAAAAAAGACAAAATCGACAAGCGATTAGTAAGCGGCGCAGTGGTCTTTGGTTTAGGTTGGGGTTTAGCGGGTATTTGCCCAGGTCCTGCAATGTCTAGCTTGGCTCTGGGGAACATGGGTGTTTGGCTGTTCTTTGCCAGCATGATGGTGGGATTGGGAGGAACAAACCTACTGATTTGTATGAAAAATAGCCGAGAGTCACAAACGCAAACTGCGTAGCGACTACAATGGATGAAACAAGCGTGATGGAGTGGTGATGATGAGAAGGATGAGTTTGAGTGTTGCTATTGCCTGTTCAATAGCAATGGGAGCAAATGCGCAGCAAAATGAACAACTGTACACCGTCAATTTGGAGCCACTTTCGCAAGTTATTCATTTAGACGGGGTGGTGCAGCCTATCAATCAGGGGACGGTTGCGGCGCAAACATCGGGCCGTATTGTAGGTTTGAATGTTGACGTGAATGACTATGTCAAAGAGGGGGCTGTTCTACTCGAAATCAGTGCAGTGCAGCAATCTGCCTCTTTGGATGCGGCTCAAGCTCAACTTTCCAGTGCCGAGGCTCAAAATAGAGAGGCTCAGGCACAACTGAAACGCTTTACACAATTGTTTCCCAAAGGGGCGATTTCCCAAGATCAGATGGACTCAGCTCAAGCGCGAGCCAGAAGTGCAGCGGCTTCCGTCAAATCGGCGCAAGCAAACGTGGAACAAGCCAAAGAACTGTTGGGATACACCAGTGTAACAGCACCCTATGATGGCATTGTGACCAAGCGCCATGTTGAGTTAGGAGAAACTGTCGCACCCGGTACGCCGTTACTGAGTGGCTTCGCCCTTAATGTGCTGCGTGTCGAAACCGATATTCCTCAACGTTACCAAGCAAGGGTAGAAACCGTTGATCAGTTCCAAGTGGTTGCCCCAAGTGGTGAGGAAATCGCACCGACCGACATGAGCTTGTTCAGTTATGCCGATCCTCAATCTCATACGTTCAAGATTCGATTGTCGCTACCGGAAAACACGGATGCTGTTGTACCGGGAATGTGGGTTAAAACTGAATTTGTCTATGGTGAGAAAGAGACATTAGTCATTCCTTCTACGGCAGTTGTACGCCGGGGGGAACTCAGCTCTGTCTACAGGATTCAAAACCAGCAACGTGTGTTGAATCCTGTCCGCTTAGGTCAAGAGTATGGGGATTATGTAGAGGTTTTATCTGGGCTTGAAGAGGGCGATGTGATCTCAACGGTTGCGTTGGCGCCAAAAGGAGAGTGATGATGGATAACCGATTAGGGATTTCAGGTCGTATCGCAGCTGCGTTCCAAAACTCCGCGATGACGCCACTTTTGGCTCTCGTCGGGATCTTAATGGGCGTGTTTGCCGTAATCGTCACACCAAAAGAGGAAGAGCCGCAGATAGACGTCACCTTCGCGGATGTCTATATTCCATTTCCAGGTGCTTCACCGAAAGAAGTCGAAAGCTTGGTTACCACGCCAGCCGAGCAAATCATCTCCGAAATTCAAGGAATCGATAAGCTCTATTCATTTTCGCAGCCCGACGGCGCGATGATCGTTGCGATTTTCGAAGTTGGTGTGAGTCGAAATGACGCGGTGGTGAGGCTTTATAATAAACTCTACTCAAACAAAGATTGGATGCCACAAGGTATTGGCGTTGGTGAACCTATCATTAAACCCAAAGGCATTGAGGATGTGCCGATTGTGAGTTTGACGTTAAGTGATCATTCGGGCCGTCTAGATCAGCAACAGCTCACACAAGTTGCTCATGGATTGGAGACTGAACTCAAGCGTATTCCTGGTACTCGCGATATCTACACGATCGGTGGGCACAACACCATTGTCGATGTGCGTCTTGATCCCGCGAAAATGAACAGCTTTGGTATCACATTGGATCAATTGAACCAACATTTACCTTCTGCAAATAACAGTTCACCGATGTTGCGCCTTACCCATGATAACCAAGAGTTCCCAGTGCAAATTGGCCAGTTTCTAACACGTGTGCAAGAAGTTAAGCAACTGGTGATTGGTTTACATAATAATGCCCCTGTCTATCTTCAAGACGTTGCGGACGTCACCTTGGGGGCCAACACGCCCACGCAAAACGCATGGACTAGCGATAAGCAGCAGGTTTACCCAGCGGTAACATTGGCCATCGCTAAAAAAGCGGGTGAAAACGCGGTAAACGTCGCGCAAGCGATTGAAAGCCGAGTTCAAGAGCTCGAAAATCAACTGATTCCAAAGAGCGTCACGGTCAAGATCACGCGAGATTACGGCAAAACAGCAGCGGATAAGAGTAATACACTCATCGGCAAGTTGGCATTTGCAACCGCCGCGGTCGTGATTCTTGTTCTGCTTACCATGGGGTGGCGCGAAGCCTTTGTTGTTGGCTTTGCAATCATCGTGACACTGATGATCACCTTGTTCGCTTCTTGGGCATGGGGCTTTACACTCAATCGCGTCTCTCTGTTTGCACTTATCTTTTCTATCGGGATTCTTGTCGACGACGCTATCGTTGTCGTTGAAAACATCCACCGTCATATGTCGCAGGGGAAAGCGAAACTGAGCGAGCTTATCCCTAGTGCAGTAGATGAAGTGGGTGGACCGACGATATTAGCGACGTTGACGGTTATCGCAGCGTTGTTGCCCATGGCGTTTGTGAGTGGGTTAATGGGCCCTTACATGAGCCCAATTCCGATCAACGCGTCAATGGGGATGCTGATTTCTTTGGTGGTTGCGTTTGTGGTTTCTCCTTGGTTAGCTGGCAAGGTGTTAAAGCCGGCAGTTCATGGAGAATCTAAAGCTGGCGGCACTTTTTTCCACCGAATCATGTCGCCCTTTGTCACCGCAAAAGCGCAGGGCAGAAATCGATTTATGTTGCTGCTCGCGATTTTGGCGCTGATTGCCGGATCCGTTATGTTGCCAGTGGTTCAAGCCGTTGTATTGAAGATGCTGCCATTTGACAACAAGTCGGAATTCCAAGTGGTATTGGATATGCCTGAGGGAGCGTCATTGGAGAAGACTCAGCGTGTGCTATTTGAAATGGGCGCGCAGCTTGATAATGTGCCGGAAGTCACCGATTACCAAATCTACGCTGGTACGGCCGCGCCAATTAACTTTAACGGGCTTGTTCGTCACTACTTTATGCGCAACCAATCACATCAAGGTGATATTCAAGTGAACTTGATTGGGCGGAAAGAGCGCGATCGAGACAGCCATGAGATTGCTTCTGCGGTTCGTCCTTTGTTAAACGAAGTCGCGCAAAAGTTTGGTGGCAAAGTCAAAGTGGTTGAGGTACCACCGGGGCCGCCAGTGTGGTCGCCAATTCTTGCCGAAGTATACGGACCAACGCCGGAGCTTCGTCATCAGGCAGCCCGCGAGATTCGACAAATCTTTAAAGGTACACAAGACATTGTTGATGTGGATATGTACTTACCCGAATCACACCAGAAGTGGCAAGTTGTGATCGACCGAAGCAAAGCCGCACATTTTCAAGTGCCTTATGGTGCGATTGTTGATGCGCTCGCTACCTCGGTGGGCGGAAAACCGGTCAGTTACCTACACAGCGAACACAGCAAATATCCGGTTCCGATTCAAGTTCAGGCGAGTGAGAGCGCTAAAGTAAGGCTAGAGCAAGTTCTGAACATGAAGGTCGGCAGTGTTAATGGCCATGCCTACCCACTGTCTGATTTGGTGTCTGTCCGCCAAACACGCATGGATGACTATATCGTCCACAAAGATATGGTGCCGATGGTTATGGTGGTCGGTGATATGTCTGGCTCGGTTGATAGTCCACTGTATGGCATGTTTACTATTGGCCGCGCGATCGATGAGAAAATGGATGTCGAGCAATTCTATGTGAACCAGCCGGATGGTTTGCAAGGCATCTCTATTTTGTGGGATGGTGAATGGACCATTACATACGAAACTTTCCGCGATATGGGGATAGCGTATGCGATTGGGATGGTATTGATTTACTTGTTGGTGGTCGCTCAGTTCAAATCCTATCTTGTCCCACTCATCATTATGGCGCCAATTCCGTTGACGATTATAGGCGTTATGCCGGGGCACGCGTTGCTAGGAGCACAGTTCACTGCAACGTCTATGATTGGCATGATCGCGCTCGCAGGGATTATTGTCCGTAACTCAATTCTGTTGGTGGACTTTATTAACCAACAAGTTGAAGAAGGGGTTGAGTTCTCAGAAGCGGTGATTCAATCGGCCGCGGTGAGAGCAAAGCCTATTATGCTGACGGCACTGGCGGCAATGATTGGCGCGGTGTTCATTCTCGACGACCCGATATTTAATGGACTTGCGATCAGCTTGATATTCGGCATCTTTGTTTCTACCGTACTCACTCTGCTCGTAATACCCGTACTGTATTATGTCGCGATGAGAAAGCGCTTTGCTTAGGGCGTGTTGACCAAACTAAAACCCCGCTACGTATCAGCGGGGTTATTTTATTTGGTTAGGGTAATAGGGCAATGGTCGCTGAGTTTGTACCGAAATAAATCGTCAGTCTTGTAGTTACGCTGCTCGAGGTTAGAAACTGATATGTGACCACTGGTAATCACATGGTCGATTAATGAACGGAACTGGTGAGTCTTGTTCGGGTTGTTGCGCGATCTCACTTTGCAGGTTGCTTTGGTCTCTTTGGTTGCCAATTTTGCGGTTGAATCCTGTGAAACGATTTCCCATAGCCAATCCTTGGGGTAACTCATATTGTGGTTGAAGTCACCCAAAATCATGTAACGTTCGCCACGCGCTTCTCGTACTCTAATCCAGTGGTTGAGCGCCTTTCCTTGTCTCTTTAATGTTCGGCACGCATCGTTGTTTCGAAAAGCGCCTGAACACCGTGCCTTCAAGTGAACAGACAGCGCGTGGATGGGCGTGTCAGATGTCGGTGAGATAACAACATAACTCGCAAAGCGCAATTTACTGCGATGGCTTGTGTCAAGCTGAAGGCTCACTTTCTCAATCACAGGAACGCCTTCACGTACGGCAAAGCCGGTATATTGATTGATCGCGGTAAACTGATGCGCGGTATGCTCTGGGTTGCGGCGAGTAGAGAAATAGACTCGATACTGCTGGCCTATGACTTTGCGCAGAGCCTTTTCATCATTCACTTCCTGAAACGCAACGATGTCGCTATCCATAGACGAAAAGTGCGCTGCGAGCGCTGCATAATCTTTTTCTAAGCGTTGCGACTGCGGAAATTTATCGGATGGGGTGGAACTTAACCACTCTAGATTCCATGTGGAAAAGTTGAGTGTCTTTTCGGCATGTACAGAAAAACAGATGGGCAACAGTAAAGTGACCAAAAGTGAGCGCAGTTTAGTGTGTGTCATACTCTAACATTCATAAAATGGATTACAGCCTTTATCCTATAAGAGCTTGAAAAAAATCAAGCGTAAATATCCTCATTTTTGCAATTTTCATGGTTTTCTTTCAGCCTGAGATCGGTGCCACTAAGATCGCGTTGATCTTAATCTACGGCCTATTTTTATTGATCGAAATCAATACTTTTTGTCGGTTCATCCCGTTAAATACGCCACAACATCTTGTGTCAGCTTAACAAAAAATAGCCTATATAGTGTATTTGTGGATAACACTGTGAATATGCTAAGGGTAAGGAGAATCAGTGAATCCAATCGTAATCAAGCGTGATGGCTCTAGAGCAGAATTTACTAGAGACCGCATCCAAGCAGCAGTGGAAGCAGCAGCGGATCACAATAGCAAAGAAACCGCGATTTACGCACTTAATGTGGCGTTAGCGGTGGAATTAAAGCTACAAGATCGCGATGAAGTTGAGATCACTGAAGTTCAAAAATTGGTTGAAGATGAGCTAATGCAAGGTCCTTACAAAGAGCTTGCGCGTGCTTATATTGAATATCGCCACGATCGCGATATCGCCCGTGAAAAGCAGAGTGCGCTTACTCAAGAAATTGAAGGGTTAATCGAGGAAAGTAACCTTGATTTGATCAACGAAAACGCCAATAAAGATGGCAAGGTTATCCCTACGCAACGAGATCTATTAGCTGGCATTGTTGCAAAGCACTACGCGAAAACGCACATCCTACCGCGAGACATCGTACAGGCTCACGAGCAGGGGGATATTCACTACCATGACCTAGACTATGCGCCGTTCTTCCCAATGTTTAACTGCATGCTCATCGATCTACAAGGCATGCTTACAAGTGGTTTTAAAATGGGCAACGCGGAGATCGATACGCCTAAATCTATATCCACAGCGACTGCTGTTACGGCACAAATCATCGCGCAAGTTGCAAGCCATATCTATGGCGGTACCACAATTAACCGCATTGATGAAGTCCTTGAGCCGTATGTGCTAACAAGCTACGAAAAACACTTAAAGATCGCTAGAGAATGGAATATTCCAGAGCCGGAAGCGTTCGCAACGGCGCGCACTGAAAAAGAGTGTTATGACGCTTTCCAGTCTTTGGAATACGAGGTAAACACATTACACACAGCGAACGGTCAAACGCCTTTCGTTACGTTTGGTTTTGGTTTAGGCACAAGCTGGGCATCGCGTCTTATCCAACAATCTATCCTCAAAAACCGAATTGCGGGACTGGGCAAAAACCGTAAAACGGCGGTATTCCCTAAACTGGTATTCGGCATTAAAGATGGTCTTAACCACAAAGCAGAAGATCCAAACTACGACATTAAGAAGCTTGCACTGGAATGTGCTTCTAAGCGCATGTACCCAGATATCTTGAACTACGACAAACTTGTTGAAATCACCGGTTCTTTCAAGACGCCAATGGGGTGTCGTTCATTCCTTGGCACTTATGAAGAGAATGGCGAGCTTATTCACGAGGGTCGCAATAACCTCGGCGTTGTTAGCCTAAACTTGCCTCGAATCGCTATTCAGGCGCAAGGCAGTGAAGCCACCTTCTATCAACTGCTTGATGAGAAGCTGAAACTGGCACGACGCGCACTACAAACACGCATTACCCGTCTTGAAAACGTTAAAGCGCGTGTTGCGCCAATCCTCTATATGGAAGGGGCGTGTGGCGTTCGTCTAAAAGCGGATGATTCCATAGCTGACATTTTCAAAAATGGCCGCGCGTCTATCTCGTTGGGGTACATTGGTATTCACGAGACCGTGAACGCATTGTTTGGTACCGAAGCGCATGTTTACGATGATGCTGTATTACGCGAGAAAGCGTTGGATATCATCAAGCACATGAAAGACGCTGTTAACCAATGGACTGAAGAAACAGGTTACGGCTTTAGCTTGTATGGAACACCGAGTGAGAACTTATGTAGCCGTTTCTGTCGCATCGACAATAAAGAGTACGGTGTGATAAAGGGCGTAACCGACAAAGGTTACTACACCAACAGCTTCCACCTTGATGTTGAGAAAAAGGTAAACCCATACGACAAGATCGATTTTGAGATGCCTTATCCTGAGATCTCGAGCGGTGGTTTTATCTGTTACGGCGAGTTTCCTAACATGCAGCGCAACATTGAAGCGCTAGAAAATGTTTGGGATTACAGCTACACACGCGTTCCTTACTACGGCACCAACACGCCGATCGATGAGTGTTACGAGTGTGGTTACAACGGTGAGTTTGAATGTACCAGTAAGGGCTTCACCTGCCCAAGTTGCGGTAACCATGACTCGACGAAAGTATCGGTGACACGCCGTGTCTGTGGCTACCTAGGCAGCCCTGATGCTCGTCCGTTTAACTTTGGTAAGCAAGAAGAAGTTAAACGTCGCGTTAAGCACCTGTAATTGACCATTTGCCTCGCTCGTATGAGTGGGGCATTGTGACAACGACTAAGCCCTCTATTGGGCTTTATTTTTTGAGTTTGAAGATGAATTATCACCAATATTACTCAGTGGATGTGGTCAATGGCCCTGGCACGCGCTGCACCTTGTTTGTTTCTGGGTGCGTGCATCAATGTCGTGGCTGTTATAATCAATCTACTCAGCGATTAGATTCGGGAATGGCTTTTACTCAGCAAGCAGAAGACCAAATCATCTCAGACTTAAAGGATGAACGAATCAAGCGTCGTGGTCTTTCTTTGTCTGGAGGGGATCCTTTACACCCTGCGAACGTCCCCGACATTCTCAAGTTAGTGAAGCGAGTTAAAGCTGAGTGCCCTGACAAAGACATATGGGTATGGACGGGTTACACCTTGGCAGAGTTGGACGAGGCACAACGCGAGGTGATCCAGTACATCGACACGTTAATTGATGGTAAGTTTGAACAGGATAAAAAAGATCTCAATCTTGAATGGCGTGGCAGCTCAAACCAGATTATTCATACCTTCAAGTTGGGCTGAAGAGTGACTTTACACGCGTGCGTGCGAGATATGATTTGTTAAATGTATGTTAAAGTTTACAGATTTTTATCCTGTTTTGCTCTGAGCCAGTGAAATTTTATTTCTAGATTTATAATTTAGATGCTAACGTGTTGGTCGTTACTTGAATTTCAAAGGGTTGTGACTTTCATGTTCTCACATTTACCAAAACCAACTTTAGATCCGATTCTCTCTCTTTCCGTTGCGTACCGTAACGATCCTCGTCCTGACAAAGTCGACTTAGGCATTGGCGTATACAAAAACAGCGCGGGCGAAACGCCTGTGATGAAGGCGATTTTGCAAGCTCAAAATATCGTTGTTGAAACGCAAAAAACCAAGTCTTATGTTGGTCTCGCAGGATGTGAAGAGTTCAACCAAAGCATGGTGAACTTACTTCTTGATGGCACTTCCGCGATGGATCGTGTCGCCGCGATTCAAACGCCTGGCGCCAGTGGTGCACTGCGTATGTTGGGTGACTTAATGAAGGTGGCTCAACCGAACACGACGGTTTGGATTTCAAACCCAAGCTACGTGAACCATCGTCCAGTTATGGAAGCGGCTGGCCTTAAAGTTCGCGAGTACCGTTATTTCAGCCGTGATACCAAACAAGTCGACGCAGGCGCAATGCTGGATGACCTAGCCAAAGCTGGGCCGGAAGACGTTGTTTTGCTGCATGGTTGCTGTCATAACCCAACGGGTGCAGATATCGACTTCGATGCGTGGAAAGCGATCACCGAATTGTCACAGAAAAATGGTTTCACACCTTTCGTTGATATTGCTTATCAAGGTTTTGGTGATGGGCTAGAAGAAGATGCAAAAGGCCTACGTTTTATGGCTGACAACGTCGAGGAAATGCTCATTACAACCTCATGCTCTAAGAACTTTGGTTTGTACCGCGAGCGCACTGGCGCGGCTATCGTCGTCGGTAAGTCGATGGAAGATGTTGGCAACGCGAAAGGTAAACTACTGACACTTGCTCGTGCGACTTACACCATGCCACCTGATCACGGTGCAGCTTTGGTTAAAACTATCCTGCAAAATCAAGACTTAACCGCGGTTTGGAAGCAAGAGTTAAGTGAAATGCAACAGCGTTTGTTAAACCTTCGTCAAACCTTGTGTGAGGAATTGAGAAATTCGCACAATACTTCACAATTCGATTTCATTGAAAGTCACAAAGGCATGTTTACTGTGCTAGGCTTTAGCCAAGACCAGATGCTACAACTACGTGAAGAATATGGAATTTATGGCGTGGGTGATGGTCGTATTAACATCGCTGGTCTGACTGAGAAAGACATTCCGTACGTTGCGGATGCTATTGTTAAAGTGTCTTAATAGACCGAGTTTTTAATTCCGGATCTAAGGCTCACTTTTGTGGGCCTTTTTATTGCGTGTAACTATTGTCAATTGAATTGGGTGATCGAATGAACAAAACGTGGAAGCTAATTATTCCAGTTATGCTTAGTGGCGGTTTAATGGCGTGTACAACAACGGGGCAGACGCCAGTTGAGCCAGAACAAAAACCACAAATTGAAGAGCCTAAAGTCGAAGAGCCAAAGGTCGAAGAAAAAGAAGTGGTCAAAGAAACCAAACCTGCGGAAAAACCAAAACAACCTGAGATTGTCCTAAAAGCGAAGAAAACTTCAGATGGCAAGCTGATTCTTGGTGAGAAGGAATGGGTTTATGTACCAGGGTTAGAGCAAAACTTTAGAGCTCGTATCGACACAGGCGCGACCACCTCATCGATCAGCGCTGTCGACATCGAACCTTTTGAACGAGATGGTAAAGATTGGGTTAAGTTCAAAATTGAACATGAAGGGCACAAGAGTAAAGAAATTGCTCTGCCTGTTCAGCGTTGGGTGAAAATTCGTCAATCGAGTGCCGATGGCACGCAAGAGCGCGCGGTCGTTGATGCATGGATTCAAATTGGTGATCTTAAAGAGAAAACAGAGTTCACTTTAGCTGATCGTACTCATCTTACATTCCCACTGCTATTGGGGCGTAGCTTCTTCAAAGACGTCGCAGTCGTGGACGTAAGCCAGCAATATGTCCAAGACAAACATAAGTAATCAATAACCAACGAAAAACCGGCAACTGAAAAGAAGCCGGTTTTTTTGTGCTGCAAAACCATAAATGTGAATTAGTTCATAAGCAAGAACACACACATTGCGATATCATCCACGCCAATCAACAGTGATCCCAATACAAACGGACTGGCGGCGACGCCAGTTTTTTATATGGAATGGAAGGAGTCAGGCATGAAGCACTTATCTATGGCGGTGGTAGTCAAAGATGGAAAGGTGTTGGTACAAGAAAGATTTAGACCAGCGAAAGGGATGGTGGTCGAGTTCCCGGGTGGTCAAGTGGAAAACAACGAATCAGGGACAGACGCTGCGATCAGAGAGTTGTATGAAGAAACCCAGCTTCAAGGCCTAAAGCACGTTGCAACCTTCTCCAACGTCAACGAATACGGTGGGAGAATTTACTACGCGGTATTGAAAGCACTAGAGGAAGTTGAGCCGACTCAAGTGGATGAACAAAGACAGCAAACCTTTAAGTGGTTGGCACCAACAGAGCTACCCGTTGAAGAGTTTTACGCAGCTGATAGAGAGTTTATTCATAAGAAGCTCCCTGAGTTTTGCTAGCAAATACAAAGAAGCCAGTCATGTGACTGGCTTCTTTTATTCATTACTTGATTTCTAGCAGTTCGACATCAAAAATCAGGGTCGATGCTGGTGGAATAGGGCCTGTGCCACCTTTCCCGTAAGCAAGTGGGCTTGGGATGAACAAGCGGAATTTGTCGCCCGGAGACATGTAAGTAAGACCTTCTTGCCAACCTTTAATCACTTGATTCAATTTGAAGCTAATTGGCTCACCACGGTTTACAGAGCTGTCAAAAACGGTGCCGTCAATCAGCGTGCCGTGGTAGTGGACTTTGACAGTGTTACTTGTTGTTGGCTTCTCGGTGCCTTCACCTTTAGCTAAGATCTTGTACTGCAGGCCACTTTCTGTGGTAACAACATCTTCTTGCTTACCGTTTTCCAATAAAAAGGCTTGGCCAGCAGCAAAGTTTTCTTCACCCGCTTTGTTGTTATTCCACGTGCGGTAAATCATGAATACCGCTAAAACCAAAATGACAATTGGGAAAATAAATTTTGACATTGATAACGTCCAGTTTGTTTAAGGTTGGTTGATTAAATAGTTGATGGTGTTTGCGATGCCTTCAATGTCCTGATGACCAGCAGTCAAAACCATGTACTTGCCGTTGACAACAAAAGTAGGCACAGAGTTAATTTGCCCTTTTTCGGTAATATCTTGTGCTAGGTTCATTGCCTCAAAGAGCTGCTCTTGTTGTTGTTCGTTTAGCTCATATGGGCTAATTAACCCGCGAGATTGGAACGCATCGTCAATGGCCTGTTTTTTGTCTGCTAATGTCGCGCCATCACCCATTTGGGTCGCTGCGAATAGCGCATTCATGAACTCATGATCCGGTTTTTTACCAAGTTGCATCTCTGCGGTGTAGTAGATCATGGCCGCGATTTGTGCGCTCTCGTTAAAGGTCACATGAATTTTACCAATAGATTGTTGAGTCAGTTCTTCTAATTGAGGAAGGACAGCCTCCATCTTTCGGCAATGGCCACAGTTTAGCGAGAAGACTTCCGTGACTTGAGGTAAACGAAACGTAGCGAGGTTAACAGGCAGTTGTTGGTATTGCTTGCCTTCTTGCGGCGTATTACTGTCAGAGCAGCCTACTAAAACCGTAGCTGTTAAAATCGTCAGCAAGGTGAAGAGCTTTTTCATAATCGATTTCTCAAAATGGTTCGCGCAACATGATGCACGATGAATCAGTGCTAGGATTTTACTCTTTCAATACGCAGAACTAAATAGTTGTGAAGCTGATTTTATTACCAAATTGTTTCGGGGGAAACGGCGTCAATCTGTTTAAAAAGAGGCTAAAATTTACTAAAGATTTGGTAAATCTGTCGATACAGTATTTGTAGTAAAACGGAACTTATGGTGTAGAGATGAAATATGTAACTTTGCCTCTGATAATCTTGCTATCAGGATGTTCAAACATGGCGCAGAACATCGCCAACATGACCGATGATATGCTCGATACGGCACCAAAGACTGATTTTGAAGTAAAGTATCCAGAGTGGGGCGCGGACCCTAAGTTAACTGCGTCAGATGTGAGAGGTCCACTAGGACAAAAACGCGCGCCGCACTATCAGGATTTGCAAAGTTTTTTGCTTAAAAATGGTGTCGACTACGAGGTGCTGCCTGGCAACCACATCATGGTCAAGTTGACTGATACCATCAAGTTCAATACAGGGTCATCGAAAGTGATGCCCGATTCTGCCTATTGGTTGGATATGATGGGTGAGTATCTAGCGACACAACCGGGTATTGATATTGTCATTGACGGCCACGCCGATAGCACGGGCGCACCTTCGTTTAACGATAGTCTTTCTATGAAGCGAGCGAAAGCGGTCAAGCAACAGTTGGTTCGTAACAATGTCGCGATGGATTCAATATTTACTCGCGGTTATGGAGAGTTCGTTCCGGCGTGTTCAAATGCATCAAGTGCGGGTAAGGCATGTAATCGAAGAGTTGAGGTGTTATTCATTGTTTCGAATAACTAATAGCTTCGTTTCTGGGAAGTAAAAAAAGAAAACCCTAGACAATGTCTAGGGTTTCAAATTTTTTAGGCTGCGCTTTTCGCGTCTTCAGACTTTTTTTCGCTTTGCATCTTCGCTAGGAAATAGACGTTCACACACGCAATAAATCCGTTAGTTACCACAACTGGCCAAGCGTCAATCATTAGGCCGTAAGCGGTAAACAGAGCACAGCCGATGAAGTTCAACACGCGCAGTTTTACGATATCTTTCATGGTAAGTGAAATTGCAACCATGATAGAAGCTGCGTAACCTAGAATTTCAACCATATTCATTTCCATTATTTGACCCTCTTAAAGTTTGCCGATCAGTGTCAGTGTCGGTACCAATTCTTCTCTTCGTGAGATAAGTGAGGAAGCTCCATGCCTCGAATGGTCTAGTTGTCTGTCTGAAATGAAATATAGCAGTGGTAAATGTGTGATGAAAGTCAGAATTTTGGGAACGGAGAAGGTTAGCGATTACGCAAACGTTTAGCGCTATTTAGTGAATTATTATAACGATTTATGTTGGAATCGGCGTGCAGCGAGCAATAAAAAGGCCCACACAATGTGTAGGCCTCAAACAGAGTAATAGCGGCAGGAATTATTTTTTCTTACCTTGGCTTACTTGCTTGTCTTCTTCAGTCAGTTCGCGAATACGGCGGCTGATGTCACGACGCTCTTTAGAGATTTCCGCGCTCTTGATGATATGATCATCGACACGATCTTCGTAGTCCGCTTTCATGTTTTTGATAATACCAACGATTTCCTCGTTGCTCATATCCGCTTTGATGTAGTCAAGTAGGTTTTCTAATAGGTCTACACGTTTACGGTTATCACGAACTTTCTTTTCGTTATCAATAAGCTCACGTTTCAATTTGTTCTTACGACGTGCTTGAGACACGATTTCAAATACACCACTCATAGGTTTTCTTTCCTGATTTTACCTTTAACTACCAACGATTAAATCACATCATTAGGGGCGATAACAGTCTTAAGATCAATCATTACAGTATGTTGACGGTTTTATCGCCAATCTCGTAATTTGGTGATTGAGACTCGCCTACCGTTCGATATATGATTCGAAAATACAGTGACATCGAATGCAATAAAGACATGCTTACTTCTGACATTATAGTTACGAAAGAAGAAAAAATGGTGACGCCATCTCCTGCACAAAAACTCATTGAAGCATATCGAAGTGAAAGAACTCGACAAGAAATCACCGAGGTCGAGCTCAATCGAACTAAGATCGTTATGATTGACGAAGATGGCAACATGAAAAAAGTTCCCCTACTTGCAGAGCACTAGTGAGCTTTGTAAGCGCATAATAAGGAAATAATAATGAATATCGAACTGAGTCCTATTGAGGCGAGAATCATAGGCTGCCTTATCGAGAAAGAGGTGACCACGCCAGATTACTATCCTCTAACCCTGAATAGTTTGACCTCCGCCTGCAACCAAAAGAGCAACCGTGAGCCAGTCATGTCGTTGAGTGATCTCGATGTTCAGCAAGCTGTTGATGCCTTGATCGCGCAGCGACTTGTCAGTGATGAAAGCGGTTTTAACAGCCGTGCGAGCAAGTTCCAGCATCGTTTTTGTAACACCGAGTTCGGTGATCTTAAGTTGTCCAAACAAGAAAAAGCCATCACCTGCTGCCTACTGCTAAGAGGTCCGCAAACGCCAGGCGAGCTAAGAACGCGGACCAATCGTCTTGCGGACTTTACTGACGTCAAAGAAGTTGAAGCGGTGCTAGAGAAAATGGCAGCACGTGAAGAGGGCGCATTAGTGATTAAGTTGTCACGTGAAGCGGGCAAACGTGAATCGCGCTACATGCACTTATTTAGCGGTGAGGTTGATATTGAAGCGCTTACTGATGCCTCTGCGGCATTGCCAAACGTTGGCCAAGGTAACGAGCGTATTGAGGCACTTGAGAATGAAGTGGCACAGCTAAAGTCTGAGTTGGCTGAACTCAAGCAACGCGTTGAACAGTTGACAAGCTAAATGTCTGCACCTTCGAATTCCAGTACGGATTGGTATGTTTACCTAATCCGTACTGCTTCTAACGCGTTGTATTGCGGGATCACTACAGATGTAGAGCGGCGTTTTAAAATGCATGTATCTGGTCAAGGCGCAAAAGCGCTAAAAGGGAAAGGGCCACTTTCTTTGGCTTGGCAGAGTGACGTGGTTGAGTCGCGCAGTATCGCATCGAAGATAGAATACCAAATAAAACAGTGGCCAAAATCTAAAAAAGAACAGCTAGTGAAAGGCCGCATTGAACTAATAAATGTGATTGATGTGACATCAGTGGAATAATTAAGCATCAAATTAGCTCAAATGTATTAACCTTGGTTATGCAAATAAATAAGAAGGTTGATGCGAATTATGAAACAACGACACTTACTTTCCACCGCAGTGGCTTGCGCCCTTATTGGTACCTCAGCTTCAGCGGCAAACCTTGTCGCCGATGGTCGAGGCAATGCCATGGGCAACACTGGCGTCACCAGCGCCGACTATCTCCTTGCTCCTTTCTATAATCCAGCACTCACTGCTGTCTATCGTGATGAAGATGACTTTGGCATTTTGGCGCCAGCGATTGGTTTTACGGCGCGAGATACCGATGAGTCTTTAACAACGTTAGACGATCTGCAAGACACTATCGAACAATACGAAGATAGTGGCAGCAGTAATGTTAGCCTGCGAAATGACCTAAACACTCATTTGGATAATCTATCTGATGACAAGCCATTGGCTGTGAGTGTTGGCGGCGGATTGGCCGTTGCCGTCCCATTTGGATTGGTTTCTGGCAACTTCTACACACGTGGTTACGCTGAAATCATCGCCCAAACCGATATTGCTGAGTCCGATACTAGTATCGTCGATGAAGATTTAAGAGTAGCCGACCGCTACAACAACTCAAATGTCAATATGGCTGCATTTGGCTACGTTGAATATGGCGTTGCCTTAGCGAAACGTATGACCGTTGCTGGTCAAGACTTCTCGTTCGGTGTGACTCCGAAATACCAAAAACTGACCACCTACAGTGAAACGCTGACCGTAGAAGATTTCGATTTAAGTGATTACGACGAAAGCGAAACGTCAAAAAGCGCATTTAACCTAGATTTGGGCGCAGTCTGGTTTTATAACGACTTTCGCGCTGGCATCGCAATCAAAGATCTTCTCTCTCAAGAAATCGAAACCAAAGACAAAACGGACAAGTACAAGCTAGATACGCAAGTGACCATTTCAGGCTCTTATACGACTGAACTGTTAACTGCGACCTTGGATTTTGATGTTACGACACAGAAACGTTTTTCTGGTTCAAATGATGACACACGTTTTGTACGAATGGGCATTGAAGGAAATGCTTGGGGCTGGGCACAGTTACGCGCCGGGTACGAAATGGATATGGAGGACACGTTAGACAATTCATTTACCGCCGGGTTGGGGATTAGTCCGGGAGATCTTGTAAGTATTGATCTTGCTGGTAGCTATGCAGGAGACAATCAGTTCGGCTTATCAGGCAATCTCGCATTTACATTCTAGGGTGCAATAAATTTGTGAAGAACCGTGTCAAATTAATGACTTGAGACTGTAATTTGACACGGTTAAGCGCTTGAAAACACAAAAGGAAATGAAATTTATTGAATCCGTCGTTTTAATGAACACTCAACACGTTAGAGGGTTTTTATGCTACCAAGATTGGTATGAATCATTATACTGAAATTAGATTTCGATAAGTGTAGGAAGAATAATCACCAATGTATAAAGCCTCACTATTCTCTTTATTGGCACTCGCGTCGGCAGTATCACAAGCGCATACCACTCAAGTTCTCAATGGTTATTGGCAATACGATAGCTACTTGGAACAGCATCCAGCACAAAAGCAGCTGACGGATGCGTTGACCGATGCGGTCAGAGATTATCCCGTCCCTGTAAGTTTAACTCAGAGCAAACCAATTTCGATCTCTGTCGTCTATCCTGGGCAGCAGGTCTCGGACTATTGGAGCCGCAACATTAAAGCGTTCGAGACTCGCCTTGAGAAGCTCGGTATTCGCTACAGCATTAATCAGGTGTTCACTCGCCCAAATGTTGATGTTAGGCAGCAAAGCCTTTCGCTGTTAGAGGCCATACAAAATAATACGGATTATTTAATTTTCACGCTTGATACAACGCGCCATCGCAAGTTCATTGAGCACGTGATGAGTTCGACGGACACAAAACTCATCTTGCAGAACATCACCACGCCAGTTCGCGCATGGGACAATCATCAACCCTTTTTATACGTTGGGTTCGATCACCTCCATGGCGCAAGGTTGTTAGAGGAGTATTACAAGTCAACGGTTAAGAAAGATAGCCGCTACTCGGTGCTGTATTTCTCTGAAGGCTATGTGAGCTATGCTCGGGGTGACACCTTTATTGAAGAGATGAGCCACCATGACAGCTACAAACTTTCGTCCTCTTTTTACACTGAGGCGACAAGGGAGTCTGGTTATAAAACGGCACTTCAAGCGCTAAGCAGTGATAAGGACCTAAGTTTTATTTACGCTTGCTCTACCGATGTGGCTTTAGGAGCGGCAGATGCGCTTAAAGAATTAAACCGCACTGACATATTGTTGAATGGTTGGGGTGGGGGAACGGCAGAACTCGATGCGATTGCCAACGGTGATCTCGATGTGACCGTTATGCGCATGAATGATGATACCGGGATTGCAATGGCAGAAGCGATCAAGTGGGACATTGAGGGTAAACAAGTACCAGTGGTTTACTCGGGTGATTTTGAGTTGGTAACCAAGCAAGATAGCCCAATCAAAATTGAAAAATTAAAGCAACGTGCATTCAGGTACTCTGATCTTTAATGATGAAGATATTTAAGCGTGGACGGCGTTATCAGCTCGCCACGCTTCTTACTAACTCAATATTTCTGACCATAGGTGTGTTGACCTTGGTCATGGTGCTACAAAACTTCCAAGTAAACCGAGAAGTTGTCGCGCAGGAAGTCGCGCGTACAAAAACTCAGACCCAAAGCCTCGTCCAAGAAATATTCAACTTTCGCTTGAAAGCCCTAGAGATACAGCAAGACAGCTACTCTCGAAGCGTCTCTTTAATAAATGGCGTCGTCAGCCGAGACCAGATGGCGATAGACCGATTCTTCACCAGTATTGATCAGATTCTGCCTAATTTAGCGCCTGACATCCGATTTCTGGCCAGTGGTGAAGGGCTGTTTTGGGATGATGGCAATGCAGAATTCTATGGGATTTCCCCTTTTCAACTTCAGCACTTGAATACTGATGTTGTTACGGGAAATTCTTGGCATATTTCACAAACCCCATCAAGCATGGGAATGCGATATTTGATGATGCGCCGCTCCCCAGTGGTGAACCTAACTAATGGTGAGGTGGTCGCGCATCTTTATATTGGTGTTGTCCTGAACAACAATTTCTCGCTGGTCAATGCGATCACCAAAGGAAGTAATGCGGATGAGCTTATTCTTGCGGTAGGATCTCAAGTGATCGCATCAAGTAAGAAAATTGATGATTTCCGTTATGTTGCCTTACTTGAAGAGTCTTCTGAAGCGCTCAATACCAGCAGCTACATGGTGTCGCGGACCGACCTGACCATTGCTGGTGTGCCTACCTTCTTATCGGTATACACGGTTCAAGGCAACAATCACATCGAACATTTTGTAAAAAGCCAATACTTGTGGATGTTGTTTACAGGCGTCATGATTGCTTTCATTGCGATATCGACACGCCTATGGCTTGGGAAAAGAGTCTCGCTTGAACTGAAGAAGTTGATGGACTTCATCGAATCGACGTTTACCGAACAGAAAACACATCAGTTTGCTGGATCAGGTATCGAAGAGTTTAACCAAATAGGTCAACGCTTTGAACTTTCATTTAAGCGACTCAACGAGCAAGAAAAACAGTTTGCCGATCTATTTAATTTTTCCCTTTCACCTATCACCTTGTGGAGCACCGACGATGGTCAGTTGCTGCGGTATAACCCAGCGGCAGAACGTTGCTTTAAAGACGAAGTCTCACGAGAGCGCTTGGTTGAGGCATTGTCTCATCACGTCAAAATGTGTGCTCAAGGTGCGACCCTAACAGGTGTGAACACTACCATTGGCGGCATCACTTATCGCTGGAATCTTTCACCGATCATTAGTGACAATGCCACCAAGCAAATCATGGCCCAGGGGCAAGACATTACGAGCTTCGTTGAAGCGGAAAAACAGAGCCAAGCAGCGAAAGAAGAAGCGGAAGAGTCAGCGCGAGTGCGTGCGGATTTCTTAGCGAAAATGAGCCATGAGTTACGCACCCCTTTGAATGGAATTCTAGGTGTTTCACAACTACTCAAACACAGCTTGAATGAACAAGAAGCATTGGAGCACGTTGACGTGTTGTGTAACAGTGGTGAGCATCTGCTTGCTGTTCTTAATGATATTCTCGATTTCTCTAAAATCGAGCAGGGCAAGTTCAACATAGAAACCAATGAGTTCCGTTTAATCGAGCTTGAAACCACCGTCGAAAAAATATTCATGCCGCTGTGCGTCGAAAAAGGGATCGAACTCTCTATGCGCAGTGATATCGAATCACAGATGTGGGCCAACAGTGACCAAGTTCGCTTGAACCAGATTCTGTTTAATCTTGTGAGCAATGCTATCAAGTTCACCCATCAAGGTAAGGTTTGTGTTGAATTGTCGAGCATCGAAACAGAGCAGCAGTTTGAGCTTCAAATTGTGGTGAAAGATACAGGGATTGGAATTGAAGAGCAGCAACTTAAAACCATCTTCGAACCCTTTATTCAAGCGGAAGCAACCACGACACGCGAGTATGGTGGAAGTGGTTTGGGGCTAGCAATTGTTCATAGTTTGGTTGAGCTGATGAATGGTACCATCTCCATTGACAGTGTTGTGGGGAAAGGGACGACACTCGTGGCGCGAATCCCGATGGATATGTACATTGGGGAGCGCAATGTCGAGCCAAACAGCTTACTTGTTGAGCCTCAATCGCTGTTTGACGAGTCGCTGCACGTTTTGTTAGTCGAAGACAACCACACCAATGCTTTTATCGCAAAGGCATTTTGTGAAAAGTATGGCATGAGCGTTACTTGGGTCCAAGATGGTCACAACGCCATCGACTATCTGCGCGATGATCCAAACGTCGCCTTGGTATTGATGGACAATCAGCTTCCTAGCTTAGGTGGCATTGAATCGACTCGAATTATTCGAGAAGAACTTGGGCTGAATGTGCCCATTTTCGCGTGTACTGCAGACGGTATGCAAGATACCAAGCGAGCGTTTATCGCCAGTGGTGCCGATTACGTGATTGTTAAACCAATCAAAGAGTTAGCCCTGAACAAAGCGATGATTTATTTTAAAGAGAAGTTTATCGACATCGAGCGTTAATACCGACTTGCCAAGTAAGCGTGCTCTACCAAGGCTTGCTTTAGCTCATCATCAATATTGATGGGAGTATTAAATTTGATGCCAAATTTATGCCCGTTACGCTCTCTGGTGATGTTTACGATACTCAGTTTAGTTCCCTCCGGTAAGAACTCCGTAAGTGCACTTTGCAGCTCTATGACGCTGTTCGTAGTCAACTCATTCTCGCCCGAGAGAAAAAAGCCACACCCTGACGCCGAAAAGTCCACTAACTTGCCATGATAAGTGACATCTTGGCTTTTAAGTTCAGCGGGAAGGTCCATTGAATGTCGTTCATGCTGCCTTATTGGCTTTGAGGCGAAATGAGTTGGCATTCGAAGAAAAAGCAGCGCGGAAGGAGTCGAAGATTTAACGATGATGGTCGATTTAAACGCGATGATATGACCCAATTTGGTATTGGTTATCGCTCGGACAACAATTTCTGTGTTGCTCAGTTTTCGAATGATCAGTGCTTCACGCGCCTTTGCCGGTAAATCAACAATTAAAAACTGAGGAAGTTTGCACCCAACATACGTGGTGGCAAACGAATAGCGGTCATCAGGGCCAAAATGAATGGTCGCTGAGAGCTTCCCCCCAGGTTGAAGCAAATTCCCGAGCTCTTCTATTGAATCTTCTTTGCTAGGCATTGTGTTGTAGTGCATTGAGGTGAATGACGAAACTATACAAAATTTCGACATTGACCGCATAACTACAGGGTAAGGAGTTGATACCCCGCACATTTTGAACAAGGGGCTGAGTGCAGTCAGCCCCATATCCAAACTGTTTTTCGATCAGCGGGCGAGCTTTTGATGAGCTTTGGAAAAGTGCTCTGCGCAAAACGCGCCAACGATAGAGAGCTCACCGGCGAGGCAAAGTGCAGCGGCGACTTCTGCTAATGCCTTCGCTTTCCCGTTACCGTGTAACCCTAAAATATCTAAACACGCTTTTTGGCTTGGTAGTCCTGTGCCGCCGCCGACGGTCCCGACCATAATGTTAGGTAAAGTCACACACGCATAGAGTGCGCCTTGCGGGTTTAACTCCATGCGGGTTATGCCTATTGCAGATTCCGACACGCAAGCGGCGTCTTGACCACATGCAATGTAAAGTGCCGCCAACGCATTTGCGTAGTGAGCGTTAACGCCAATTCCGCCACTGAGGGCCGATCCTGTGGTGGTCATTTGGCCAAACTTCACCATTTTCTCTGGTGTAGTATGAAGATACTTTTCAACCAAGTGTCGAGATAAGGTGACTTCAGCCGTGACCTTTTTACCGCGAACATGCCTCATGGTATGCGCATTGGGTTTTTTGTCGCCCGATAAGTTGCCATCGAGGAAAGATTCCTTTGGCTCGATAGGCGCGTGCTCAAGGATGTATCTATAGACTTCGTTTGTTGCGATCGTCACCATGTTTTGTCCCGAGGCGTCACCAGTGTGGAACTCAAACACTAAATAGACGTGATTCCCTTCAATGTTGATATTGATGTCGTGCAGCTTGCCGTGAGAAGTCGTCGACTCTGCTACTTGCTTAAAGTGATCGTATTGCGTAACGACCCAAGCAACAAACTGGCCTGCATCTGTAATGTTATGGAAAGCAAAAACTGGCGTTCGCGTTACCCCTTCATTGATCAGCATCGCACTGGATCCACCCGCGGCAGTAATAAGCTGGGAGCCGCGATTGTAAGATGCCACCAACGCTGCTTCCGTGGTCGCGAGTGGTACAAGGTAATCATCGTTGGCATAGAGGCCATTCACACGCAGCGGCCCAGCAATACCGACAGGAAGTTTCACCGTGCCGATAAAGTGCTCGATATTTTTGTTGTAGTGCTCTGCATGTTCAAGGGTGTGCTCATCCAACAGGTGCTTTTTTTCTGTGAGAGGATCTATTTTTTGCCAACGTTTTTCGAGCGTCTTTTGGCTGATGTAAGGGCTAGGTGTCAATCGAAGGGAAGGGCGTTCAAAACGTGGGCTGAGTAATTGTTCTAACTCGTCCGTGTGCGGACCTTGATCGAAGATTGGATGCAGGTCGCGGTAAGACAAATTTAATTTGGGCATAGCGAAATAGTATATAAAAGTTATCGGAGGATTCTAACTGCTCTGATAGGGATAACAACCGTTGTTTATGGATTGCTACAATTTAAACGTGAATATCTAACAGTGTGCCGATCATCTCTTGGTCTCTTTGTAGCATGTTGGTTCCCACTTTACTGTACTGAGTGGCTTGGCTAAGTTTGACCATCGAATCAACATAAGAAGGGTCGGGAACGGCTGGGGCTTTAAACTCAACTTTGTTGAAATCGAGAGATTTGTCGTTTTCGACTTGCGGAAGTGAAGAGGTAAGATTAACGTCGCGCGCCGCTTCCTCAGCCATTTTCGATGACTGATCAATCAACTGATGCCCTGATTGAATAACTGACACGGCCATACA
This sequence comes from Vibrio sp. NH-7, assembly GCF_053643215.1. Taxonomy (NCBI): domain Bacteria; kingdom Pseudomonadati; phylum Pseudomonadota; class Gammaproteobacteria; order Vibrionales; family Vibrionaceae; genus Vibrio; species Vibrio sp. NH-7. The sequence continues at coordinate 696,860 of NZ_CM132188.1, forward strand.
CTCCTCCCTTAATTAAAGCTTAAGGTGAATTTGTGTTTTGAGCAAGTTGTGCTACGAAAACAAGCTAGAGATCAGGTTTAGCTCTTCGTCAGTGATTAACGTACTTGAACTGTCCTCTAACGTGTTATTGATTTCACCGCGTAATGCCTTTAGCTGCTGAGGGGTGAGCTGGCTAATCTGCTGTTTAAATAATTCAAACTGGATTGGGGTCATCGTATTCTGCCTCCGAACCTTAGGACTTGAGTGTTCTCCTTTCACACTCATCTCCAATTGATTGATTTATTTCTAGTCTATGCTTGACTGCTCAATAATTGTCCGAAAACTGTCAGGTAGTGTAAGGGTTAGGTGAAGGAGGCTTCACTTTGCCTCCTTCCATAACGGCGCTAAATTCGTTTCTAATGAGTCACTCTTACCGCGAATTTGGCGGCCAAAGAGTGAAGCTCTGGCAGCATTCGGTAGATCAAGTAGAGCTGTTGAAGCACCATTCTGACTGAATTGTCATCTTCTTCTCGCCACTCAGATAAACGCGCTTCCAGATTTGGGTCATCGATACTGGCGGTTTCACATGTTTCGCAGTGTTCATTCAATTGATCAAAGAGCACCTGTAAATGTTGATGGATGGTTCGGTGAGCATCCAATACCAACTGGTGAGTATCTTCATTGTCAATGCGTTGTCGATGCGCGCCCAGTGCAGAGATATAGCTCAATAGCGCGTGACTCAGGGTTAAAAAGCGAAAACTTTCATCGGTGGCGCTGTGGTACTTGCCGGGCTCTGCCAACATCGCACTGATTGCATTGGTCAGGTTTGCATCTTGGTTATGCGCGTGACGTCTAGCGATGCGATAGGAGAGGTTATCCTTCTTACCGATACGATACTGACCAATGATTTGTGCAAGATAGGCTCGATGAGCGTTGATCGCCTCCGCCATAACTTTGTGCAAACGCTTGGATTGCCAATCGGGCAAGATAAACGCCACCGCGCCCACTGCAAGCGCGCAGCCAATTAAGGTGTCGGCAAGACGCGGCAAGACAACCGCATAGCCTTCGCCCAGTTGGTTAAAGCAAAACAAGACTAAAACGGTAATAAAGCCCGTCGCATAGCCATAGTTTGCCAAACGAAACGCAAAAAAAGCGACACCGGATAGAACGATAAACACCAGTTGACTCTCTTGAGACGGGAAAAATGTCAGCAGTGGTACGCCCACCAGCAAGCCTGCAAGTGTGCCAATGACACGAGCGACGAGCTTTTGCCTAGTCGCACTGTAGTTGGGTTGGCAAACAAAGAGGGTAGTGAGAAGAATCCAGTAACCGCGTTCAATATCGAACCCTTGGATGATGCCATACCCCAACGTGAGGGCGATTGACATACGAACGGCATGGCGAAACAACATCGAATCTTTGTTTAGATTGGACTTTATGCGCAGCCACATCGCCTTGATGGTATGGGCTTCAGTATCGTCGAGAACATCTTCTTCCAGTTTATTCGCATCCGGATTGTTAACGTTGCTTAACTGCTTTTCAACGGTGGCCAAATTATTAAACAGATAGTTCAATTGATTGATCAGCGAGCGCCATTGGGGTTTCTCTTGTTGCTGAAGATAGTTGAGTGAGTTCATTACCTCGTCAAGAGCGACGATAGACTCATCACTGTGTTGGTATTCTTTACCCAAACGAATCGACTTCGCGATCTCGCGACACGCTTTTGCTTGGCTTTCTAGTAGGTGTTTGAAGCGAAACAGGACATCAGAGCGCTCGAAGTGCGCCGAGAGCTCTTGGTATCGATAGTGACTAGAGCTGACGCGTTCATGAATGTCTTGTGCTAGGAAATAGATGTTGAGAAAACGGTCAGAAGCACCGTCAACGTGGCCGCGTTTAGAGCGCGTTAATAGCGTCATCTTACACGTATTTAACGCATTGACGGTGGCGGCATTTAGGCGCGCTTCTTCGATTCTATGAGGCTGAGGGGTTAAGTCGTTAACTGGGTGAAAGAGCTGACTCTTGGAGTCAAGGTAATTCGCCAGTTGAAGAAAGACGGTTGCCAGACTTTGTTGGACAGGTTGCATTGGCCAAAACGCCGACCAGATCATCGACATAAAGAAATACCATGTGGCACCAGACAGCAACATCAATGGTTGAAACCAAAGGTTAGTGCTTTCGTGAGCGCCAAGCATTGCGTAGATGGCAATCAGCAATGAACCAAATGCGATGCTGGCATAGCGAGGGCCAATGGCGCCTAGCATAATGAAGCCGAAGGTTGAGGTAAATAAGCCGATCGCAAAGAAAACAGGGGTATTGAACAGCAGTTCAATTGAGAAAGCGGCGATGGCGAAACAAATCAGGGTGAGCGTGATCGACTTAATCCTGCCCGTGAACTTATCATCACTCTCTGCAAGCGCCGCGGCAATGATCCCAAGAATCAAAGGAATGATGAGGGAGTTCAGCTCATAATACCAAGTTGGAATGACGACACCTAACAGCGTCACAAGGATAAGTAAGCTGTAGTTAACGGTTTTGTTGGCCCAGTACAGGCGTAACTGACTAAATAATTGCACGTCTCGTCTACTTGTAAGTTTTGATGCAGGCAGTATAGCCTGTTCGTCAATGGTAAACTTCTGATACAGAATAAGAAACCGGTTCGTTTGTTTATTGATTGTTCAACGTGAACTTGACGGCGGATATTGACAGGATCTTTTCAAACTCAATGCGTGTTGAGTTATCATACCCGCCATGAAAAACATGGATACGGCACAATGCAGCTAATCGCAAACAAGACTGCACAGTTTTTGGTTCAAAACGAATATCATCGAGTCACTTTAGAGTCCGACTATCTCATTCTCGCGTCTGAACGGAGCGAAGAGCGCATCCCTTTCAATGTGTGGAGCGGAAAAATAAAACTTAAGCGAGGCCTCTTCTGGGGTGGTTTGCAGTTTTTCGCTCATCAAGAAGAAGGCGTTGAAAAATCTTGGTTAGTGCAAGGACTCGATTGGGAGCGTTGCCGTGAGTTTGCTCGATTTGCGGTGGCATCTTACCAGCAATGGCATCAAACCCAGTGCCAGCACCTGATTGAGTATTTGCCAAAGTGGGAAGCGAAAGTTCGTAGTTTCGAGCGCCAACCTGCCTTTTTGACCCACTCAGCGGTCAACGCTTGGCTTGCCGAATTAGATAACGACTTCAACAAAATGGAAATGGACTTGGAAGATGCGATGCTGCGTATGCCGGATCGTGTGGATAGATTGCTTCCTTGGATCCTAGAAACCAACCAAACCTTGGCGAAACGAAATGAAGATTGGATGGTTAACGAACTTGAGAATTGGAAAGTGCTGTTTTCCCAGATCGAGTCTTCTCCTCTCAATCATACCCAGCAGCAAGCCGTGCTGCTTAATGACGACAATAACCTAGTGCTTGCGGGGGCAGGGTCAGGGAAAACGAGTGTTCTGACGGCTCGCGTTGCATACTTGCTGCAAAGCCATTTGGCGCAGGCGGAGCAGATTCTAATGCTAGCCTTTGGTCGTGAAGCCGCCAATGAAATGAAGGCGCGGTTAAACGACAAGATTGGTTTAAGTACAGAGCCAATCCGTGTGAATACCTTTCATCAACTGGGCCTTTTTATTCTTAAGCAGGTTGAAGGCAATGACGTAACTATTTCACCTATGGCGCTCGATGATGGTTTACGTACTGCATGGTGCGTGGATTGGCTGAAGAAACACTGGATGACGCCGACCGCTTTCAAGCGTTGGCAAAAGCACCTCCAGAAATGGCCAATAGCCTATTTAGCTGGGGATGAAGAACTGGGCAGTCATGTCGAAAACCCAAAGCTCATTGCTTGGCTGGAAAAACAGCTTTCTCAATTGAGTGCAATGGGGACAACCAAAAAAGAGATTCAGCAGTCGCTTATTGAACATCCTGAATACACTCGTCTTAACAGTGAACTCGCTTTGGTGTGGCCTTGTTACACCGCTTGGCAGGAGATGCTCAAGAGTGAAGGGCATGTGGACTTCAATATCATGATCACCCAAGCGACAAAGTGGGTTGAAAAGGGCAAGTTTGTCTCTCCGTGGAAATACATCATGATCGATGAGTATCAAGATATTTCACCGCAAAGACTGGCGCTGGTTGAAGCACTGTGCAAACAAAGTGAACACCAAGAGTGTGTGTTGTTTGCCGTTGGCGACGATTGGCAATCTATTTATCAGTTTGCGGGTTCCGATGTCGACCTTACTACCGGATTTAAAGATCGTTTCCCGCACTCGACGATTCACCACCTAAATACGACTTACCGCTTTAACAATCGACTTGGTGAAGTGGCGAACCAGTTTGTGCAGCAAAACCCGTCCCAACTTAACAAAGTGCTCAATAGTCACAAAGAGCAGAAAGCGAAATCGGTAGTGTTGGTACCAAGTGCAAATGTTGAGAAGATCCTTGATGATCTGAATCGCAAAGCCAAAGCGACGCAAACCGTACTATTGCTAGGGCGTAACCATTATCACAAGCCAGAGTTGTTAAGTGATTGGCAAAAACGCTTTGCCATGTTGTCGATTGATTTCATGACATGTCATGCCAGTAAAGGCAAAGAGGCAGATTTTGTTATCCTCGTCTCAGTAGATGAAGGGCAGTTCCCTGCTCGAGTGAAAACGCTTCATCTTGATGGTGCACTCACTCAATCTATCGATACTTACCCATATGCTGAAGAGCGTCGCTTGTTTTATGTGGCGCTCACCAGAGCGAAGAAAAAGGTATGGGTAACCTATAAAGGGGATGGCTCAAGCTTTGTCAGGGAGCTGGTTGACGGCGATTATCCTGTGATTGTGCAACATTAACGAATAGAACAACAGATAGGCGGAAAAATGAGCGGCCAATACTGCATCGTGTTAACGACAACCAACAATGAAGAGAATCAACAATCCATCATCTCTGGTTTGTTGTCCAAAGGCTTGGCAGCCTGCATTCAAGCGATCCCGATTCAAAGTCACTACATGTGGAAAGGGGAGGTGTGTTGTGACGATGAATCATTGCTTGTCATCAAAACCAAGAAATCGTGTTACGCAGAGCTCGAACAAGTGATCGTCGAGCTTCATGATTATGAAGTCCCGCAGGTGGTTCAAGTGCCATTTGTTGAGGGTTACAACCCTTATCTAACGTGGATTGAACAAAATACACGTTGTTAATCGTTGAGTTAGAATTCTACTGCTAACCAATGGCGATGCGCTGCTGAGCAAAGACGTCGCCACTCCCTCCGATAACAAAATCTGTTGAAAGACCTTTTAACTGCACATTAACTCGTTAAAGTTGCTGTTTCATTTCATCAAAGTTTGATTTACCTATATGTCACACTTAGAATCCTGCTTCCAATATCAATAACTAAAAAAGTAAAGTCATGAAACTGGAAACTGTAGATTACCTTGCAAACGATGCCGCAGAGCAATTTGTTACCTCGCTGCGTGAAACCGGCTTTGGGGTACTAAAGAATCACCCAATTCCCAAAGAGCTTGTCGAGTCTATCTATGACAACTGGTACAAGTTCTTTATGTCTGAAAGAAAGAACGAATTTACCTTCAATGTTGAAACTCAAGACGGTTACTTTCCGCCTTCTGTGTCAGAAGTAGCTAAAGGCCATTCGGTTAAAGACATTAAAGAGTACTTCCATGTTTACCCGTGGGGTCAAATGCCGGAAGAACTTAAAGAGCAGATCATGGAGTACTACCAACGCGCTAATGCGTTTGCTGAAGAACTCTTAGGCTGGGTTGAAGCGCATGCACCAAAAGAGGTTCAGGAGAAGTTCTCAGTAGCGTTGTCTGAAATGATCAACGGCAGTGATAAAACCCTACTGCGTATTCTCCACTACCCGCCGATGACAGGCGATGAAGAGCCAGGAGCAATCCGCGCAGCGGCTCACGAGGATATTAACTTGCTTACCGTACTTCCTGCTTCCAATGAGCCGGGTTTACAAGTTCTGGGCAAAGATGGCGAGTGGATTGATGTGCCATGTGATTTTGGTAACTTGATCATTAACATTGGTGACATGCTGCAAGAAGCATCGGGAGGTTACTTCCCATCGACAACACACCGAGTGATTAACCCAACGGGTGAACGCCAAGAGCAATCGCGCATTTCGTTGCCATTGTTCCTTCATCCTAAGCCTGATGTTGTATTATCTGAGCGTTACACGGCGCACAGCTACCTAATGGAGCGCCTGAGAGAGTTGGGTGTAATCTAATCTTCTCATTGCTTGAACGAAAGCCAAGAGTCATGACGACACCGTCATCTCTTGGTTTTTTCGTTTTCCAAGGTCTGTGATGCCTTTGAGTAAACTCTCAATCTCATAGAAAACCCTGTGAATTGATCGATTGCGACTCGACAAATCGGTTGGAGTGGCTTTCAATTAGAGTATCTCCAACAACCAGTGATTCGTATGCCACAGCAATCAGGACTTGCCGCACAATTTCAGCAGTACATGGAAAATCCGCTACTCTGGCCCATTCTTGAGGTGTTGAGAAAACAACCGAGCGGCTGGAAAGTTCACACCTTAGCGTCTCATTTAACCGAAATTGAGATCATGCCTTTGCTGGATGCATCCCCAGACAAAGACCTATTTAAGCGCAATTTTCTAATCATGAACGCTCTGTACCAACTGCAAGAGACGCTCTATCCCGACAACTGGTTACAAGTCCAAGCGATGGACATTATTTTAATGCCCCAAAGCCAAGTGTTTGGCCATGAAGTTGATCATCACGATCCACTGCGAGATTACTATTTGGACTGGCAAAACTACGAAGCCGAGGAAGGGGAGATTAAGCGGCTACTTAACGAGTTCTGGACACGTTATCGGGAGTTTGTTGGCGGTACGGACGGTAAAGACATGGATAGGGCCAAAGCGCTCAAATTGTTTGAACTGCCTCACGATGCAACCCACACTGAGATTCGTAAAACGTGGCGCAAGTTGGCGTTGAAATGGCATCCTGACCGAGACAACGGCGACAGTGACCGATTTCGAATCCTGTGTGAGGCATGGAATGTTCTCAGACATTAAAAAAGCGCCGTTATCGGCGCTTTTTACTTAGCGAGCCGGCTTGAATTGAGCCTTACGCATTCGGTTTAATGCGGCCATCACATCCATCACGCGAGGTTTGGCAAGGTCACCATGATTTGGCATTGAAGCGTGCCAATTGCCATGAAGCATTTCGCTGAACTCTTTGGCAGGGTTAGCGGACCAACCAGGTAACTGGGCAAGCTGGAACCATAACCAGCCGATGGCATTAATTTCTGCGCTAGATTCAAGTTGCTCTAGTGCAGATAAATCGGTGAACTCCTTACCGAAACGCAGTGATTCAACACCTTTCGCGGACACTCTAAACTTGCCGTCGGCCAAAATGCTCTGCAGATTTGCTCGGTTTACCGAACGAGGTCTGTAGATTACCAATGGTGATTCACACTCGTTGTCACGTTGACTTGGATGCTGAGCAATGACTTGCTGTGCTTTTTCCGTCACGTCTATGGCTTGATAGTCGTGCATTTGAATCACCGTATCTGCAACGTCGAGATAGTCGCCAGATCCCCCCATTACAATGACAGAAGAAATATCGAGTTCGTCACGGAGCTGACCAATGCGGTCAACAAGCGGTGTAATCGGTTCATCACCTTTACTCACCAATGCCTGCATTCTTTCGTCACGAATCATAAAGTTAGTGGCCGATGTATCTTCATCGATCAGCAAACCCGTTGCGCCAGATTCAATAGATTCTTGTAGCCAAGCCGCTTGAGACGTTGATCCAGACGCATCTTGTGTCGAGAAGTTTTCCGTATCTTTACCCATTGGCAAATGGTTAATGTAATTGGCCAAACTTAAGTTGTGGACACAACGACCATCCTCAGCTCGAATCTTCATAGCATTTAGGTTGGTCACGATACGCTCACGGCCGTCACCCGGGATGTGATCGTAAATTGAGCGCTCAATCGCAGTGAGTAGGGTGGATTTACCATGGAAACCGCCACCAACGATCAAGGTGATACCTTTGCGAATACCAAGACCAGTAATAGGGCCTTGGTTTGGCGTTTCGATCGTCACTTCAAGAGATTTCGGGGCTGTGATAGCGACGGCGTCTTTCATTGGTAAGTCACAGTTGCCAGCAATACGTGGCAGAACAGAACCGTTAGCGACAAAGGCCAATAGATCATGTTCATCCAATTTGCTGCGCAAGAATGCTTGATCTTCTACCACTTCGCAGTGGTGAACGAGCGCTTCAATGTCTAACTCACGCTCAAGTGTCGCGCGTCGAATATACTTAGGCAGGTGGAAGGTTAAAATATTGTCGGCTTTTTTGCCAAGCACGCTTCTCCCTTCTGCGGGTAGGTTGATGCGAAAACGCAGTTCAATACCTTCATCGGTGAAGAGCACGGCAGTGCTGTCTAGCACCACTTGCCCTGACAGCGCAATGCTGACGCTCGACTCTTGCTTGGCTAACTGGGCAAAGCTGCGTGCGATGAAGTCACGTGCTGCGACTTGGTAAGCCGCTGATTTTTCTCGTAGCCATTGGAGGCCAGTCACCGACCAAGGACGTACAGCTCTTACACGTGTAGGGGAGGCGTACGGGTCAGCTTGAACGTAATCAATATAGAAAGTGAAGTCGCTAAAGTCATAGCAGCCTTTAATTTGCTGATACGCGCGATAGTTCTGTTTTTCGATTTTTTTTAGTGCAGCGGTTAACTGATCCATAAGACGTTCACTTGGTAGAGAAATAAAAGGCGCGATTATATACGTGAAGATCGCCTATTGCGAGTAAATTGGACCTTTCAGGCCTTGCGTCAATTCAAGACTGTTCAGAGGGATGTCTGAGCAGAGTCATCGATTTGATTGGTCAAATGTTGCTTCAGAAAGCTCGCTTCGAACAGATCGCAAGGCATCGGTTTTCCATACAGGTAGCCCTGACCAACCTCGCATTCTTCTTCGAGAATAAAGGCTTCGTGAGCTTCGTTTTCAATCCCTTCTACCGTCACCGTCAAATCAAGCTTTTTCGCAATGTTGATAATCGAGCGAACGATTTCTTGGTCTTCGTTACTCTCATCTAGGTGATGGACAAAGCTTTTGTCGATTTTTATCGCATCGAACGGAAACTTCTTCAAATAATTGAATGAGGCATAACCGGTACCAAAGTCGTCAAGTGACAGTGTAACACCTAGTTTGCTCAGTGCTGTTAGGGTGTTACGCGCGACGACCTCATCGGCAATAAGACCACTTTCGGTCACTTCGAGCTCAAGATAATGGGCAGGGAGTTTGTACGTGTTGAGTAAATCTCTTACCTGATGAACAAACTGGGGGCTTTGCAGTTGTACCGCAGACACATTGACGCCAAGTTTGAACTCTTGCACATGGTCGACCCACTCAGACGCTTTCTGTATTGCGGAGCGAAGAACAAAACTGCCCACTTCGAAAATCAGGCCATTTTGTTCCGCTAAATGAATCAATGTTTCGTTGGAAATATCGCCGAGAATAGGGTGGCGCCAACGCAGCAGCGCCTCTGCACCAATCCACTGGTGAGTATGCGGAGAGACTTTCGGTTGGAAGTACAGCAACAAGTCGTCGTTGCGTACGGCTTGTAACAGATAGCTCTCAAGCTGGTTAATGTTTTTCTGCACATCGGAAATATCTTGCGAATAGAAACTGAACTTGTGCCCTGAATCCTTGCAAGACTGCATCGCTTCAACCGCGAACTTCAATATGCTGGAGGTGCATAAGGTATCTTTGGATGTTGCGATGCCAATGTAACTGTGAAGGTGCAGTTTTTCTCCCTCAATATCAAAGTGAGACTGACTCACGTCAATCAACAGGCTACACAATTCTTGAATGTCACCATCGAGGTTTTTTGATTCGAACAGAAAGGCTAAATCGGTAGAGGTTGGTCTTGCCGTCAGCACGTTGAACTTTGTTAAATCTCCCAATCGATGTCTAAATTGAACCAAGATATGGTCCCACACCGAATAGCCATATTTTGATTGGATACGGCGACCGTTCGCAAAGCCGATATGCACAACGGCGACATCGGTCGTAACGTTATCGGTAATCGACTTGAGAAGCGTCTCAGTCTCAAACTCTAGCGCTGAACGGTTTAAAAATCCGGTGCCAATGTCGTGTCGTTGCTGGTAGCGAATTTTTTGCTCTGCCGCTCGGCGTTTATCAATCTCGACGTTCAGTTCGTAGTTCAAATCAACTAAATCTTGAGTTCTGGTGTGAACTCGAGATTTTAACTCGTCGTTAAGCTGTTTTAGGCGATGGTTTTGATACAGCGTTTTTAAATGCGATTCGACAGAGTCTCGAAACGAGGTAAGCAAATCTTGATAGGTCTGTGTGAAGTTGTTTTCTTTGTTGTCGAGCACACAAATGGTGCCAAAGACATCGCCATTTGGCCAACGCACCGGCAACCCGCAGTAGGCCATAAGACCGTGCACCATATCGGGATTGTTTTTCCAAGCCGGGTCATTGTTGGCATTAGGTACATGAAGCATACGCATTTCGTTGACCACGGTCTCACAGTAGAGCCCTTGATTGAGAGACTCTTTATCTCCGGGTTTATATGGGTGAGACGCGTTGTTATTGGCAGTGAATACTTCAATTTCATCGGAGTGAATACGCATCACCAGAGCAGCAGGCACAGAAATGATGTCAGCAAGAAGATTTACAATGGTCTGCCAGCTTTGAAGTATCTCATCAGGAATACTCACATTGGCAGTGTTAATTTTTGACATACGGTATCCATATTGGAAAAGGCAATAGAGTGTGAGCTATCCGTGCTCTTGTTTTAATAATAGTCTTTATTCAGCAAACGTTTTAGGTATGAGTCGTTCGCTGTCCTAAAAATAAGAATTAACGATATTACCGCTAAAAAAAGCTCGCTGGAAACAGCGAGCTGGAGGGATTAATAATTTCTCAAAAATGAGACGATTGAGCTAGTCAGCATCGCTGTTTATCCATGACTCAAGATCGATCTCTTTACTGTAGTCAACGTCATCAAACGAGAAACCGTTGAGCCGTAAAAACTCTTGCTTGAACCCTTGATAGTCACCGAGTTGCTTGAAGTTATCGGCGTTAAGCTGCGATACCAATTGATTCACTTCGCGTTGGGTCTCAAACTCTAATTCCCAGTCATCCATGCGCAGCAGGCGTTCACAGTCGACAGGAATCTTACCTGTTGAATAGACTTTGTCTCTAAATAGACGCTGCATTTGCTCAATGCATCCCTCATGGGTGCCACGTTGTTTCATGACTTTGTAGAGCGCAAGAATGTACGGCGTTAAACCAGGGATAAACACACTGGCTTTTGTCACGAGCGCCTTACAGACCGTTGCGTATGCGCCGCCATTAAAGTTGGCAAGCTTAAGGTTTAGGGAATGGCTGGTTTGGTGAAGATCAATTTTTGCCCTGCCTAATGTTCCATCTAGGTAAATCGGATGGGTCTGCTCTGGGCCGATGTAAGAGAATGCGAGCGTTTTACATCCTTCACCGATGGACTCTGAATTGATTAGCGCATCAACCCATGCTTCCCAATCTTCGCCGCCCATGACCTTGATTGTTTCGTCAACTTCTTGGTCTGTGGCTGGTGGGAGAGTCGTTTGCTGCCATGTGTCGGTTTCGAGGAGAATACTAGCGCCCGATACCGATTGACCGATTGGTTTGATAGCCGAGCGCCACATTTCGTCGCTGTTTGGTTTTGGACGCACGCCGCTGGCGACGCTATAGACGATAAGGTCAACCTCGCCTTCGAAATAGGTTTCAACCGCCTCGATGACTTGTTCTTTGATGGAATCAGAGAAGGCATCACCTTGAATGTTGACTGCGATGCGACCTTCCTCTTCGGCGAATTTTTTAAAGGCGATATTATTGTAGAAACCAGCCGAACCGACGCCTTTCGAGGAGGGACCATGTTCGTATGAGACACTGATTGTATCGGCTTTGCTTCCACCGAAGGTGAGGGCGATGCGTGTGGCGAGCCCGAATCCAGAAGAACCACCAATAATGAGAACCCTTTTGGGGCCATTTGTGATCGGCTCAGATTGCTTTACGTATTGAATTTGTTGGAGAACCGCTTGCTCACACCCAACAGGATGCGCAGATTTGGCAACAACGCCTTTAATAACAGGTTCAATTATCATTGTTATGTCCTTTTCCAACGAGGATTGAACCAGATTAACGTAAAGCTAAGTAAATTTTATTGAGCTAGACCAATTAGAGGTGATTAAGTAACTCTTTTGCAACAAACTCTGCAATCCAAGGTTGCGCTTCTGGTTGCGGATGCAGGCCATCTTGCATCATCCACTCCGGCTTGATGATTACGCCTTCTAAGAAAAAGGGCAAAAGAGGCACTTGAGTTTTGGCTGCCGTTTTTGGGTAGAGTTCGGCAAACGCCTCTGTATAACGTTTGCCATAATTAGGTAACACGCGGATTTGCATAAGCAGCGGCTTAGCATCAGCGTCACGGACCATACTGATTAGGGTCTCTAAGTTGTTTTGGATAAGGTTAGGCGGAAAGCCGCGCAAACCATCGTTAGCCCCAAGCTCTATCAATACGTAGTTGGGTTGATGTTGTGACAGCAGTTGAGGCAAGCGTGCGATACCGTTGCCGGTGGTATCTCCAGAGATACTGCCGTTGATGACGTCGACGTTTTGACCTTTAGCGAGTAACACATCTGGTAATAAAGAAGGCCATGCTTTTTCAATTGGCATTTGATAGCCTGCACTCAGGCTATCTCCTAAGATCAACAATTTGCTCGCGTTGGCTGAGTACGAAAACAGAAGAATAAAAGCAAGGGAAAGTAAACGAAACATGCAAACATCCGTAATTAAAGCAAATTCAATAACCAAAACAGTCTCTACTAATCAAGAGCAATTAACAATCCTTGAAGAGATAAATCTTGATATCAAAGAGGGTGAGAGTGTTGCGATTGTCGGTAGCTCCGGCGCAGGGAAATCGACGCTAATGACCTTGATGGCGGGCTTAGATACGCCAACCTCTGGTACTTTGGAGTTAATGGGGCAAGAGCTCTCTGCCTTGGACGATGAAGCTCGCGCGGCAATTCGAAGTGAATCGGTCGGTTTTGTGTTTCAAAGCTTCTTGTTGATTCCGAGTTTGAGTGCGCTTGAGAACGTGACTCTGCCGTGTCTTCTGAAAGGTGAAGCGGAAAACGTGGATCGAGCTAAGTCATTGCTTGAATCGGTTGGTTTGGCTCACCGTATGGACCATTCACCAGCACAGCTATCCGGCGGCGAGCAGCAGCGTGTTGCCTTAGCAAGAGCCTTCATGATTGAGCCCAAGGTGCTGTTTGCGGATGAACCTACAGGTAACCTGGACCAGCAAACCGCAGAAAAGGTGATAGAGCTGCTTTTCGAGCTTAACGAGCAACATGGCACTACACTGGTTCTTGTTACCCATGATATGGCACTCGCCCAGCGTTGCCAGCGTCGAATGAGAATACACGCTGGACGTATTGAGGAGGCATAATCATGTCAGAAGTCAGCTCACCACAACTCAATCGCCGCCTGTTAAGTTGGAGTTTGAGTGAAATCAGACATGGGCAACTGTGGCCCGTTTCAATCGCGCTAACGCTTATCATCGCGAGTATATTTGCCCTTACCGCACTTGCCGAGCGCATGGAGCAAGTGGTTGTAAAACAAGGGAAAGAGGCGTTAACTGCCGATACCGTTTATTCTTCCTCAAATCCCATTCCTCAACCGCTTTTAGAAGCGGTAAACCAGCAGCAACTGACGATTTCATCACAGACTCGTTTTGCGACAATGGCATTTAGCGATCGCGGCATGAAGTTGATTACCGTGAAGTCCGTTGACAGCGCATTTCCGTTACGTGGTGAGATGGTGCTGTCAGACGACAAATCAACGTTCAATCACGTTCAACCCGGCGAACTTTGGCTTGATGAGCGATTATTCGCGCAACTGGATGTTTCTATTGGTGACGCTGTCACGGTAGGGGATGCGGATTTTGTCGTTTCTGGGCGAGTGGTTGAAGAGCCGGGTTTGAGTTTTAACCCGTTTCAACAAATGCCAACCGCGTTTATCCACAATACGGATTTGGAAAGAACGGGCGCCGTTCAATTGGGCAGCCGAGTTCGCTTTAACCTCTTCATAAATGGCGACCAAAGCCAAATAGAGACCGTCAAGTCGTCAATTGAACTGACACCAAGCGACCGTTGGCGCGATCAAAACAGTGCCAGCCGAACTAATGAGGTCTTTCAACGCACTGAACAGTACTTGTCTTTGACTGTGGCGATTGTTGTCATCATGGCGGCGACGACTTTAGTGCTTACCTGTCAGCACTATGTCTCAACCCGTAAAAAGACGATAGCCATGCTCAAAAGTTTGGGCGCAAGCAGAGGGTGGATTGGGCGCTGGCTGTGGAGCCAAGTGGCGATTCTATTGATTAGCGCTTCGATACTTGGGTTAGCGATCGGCGTTGGACTAGAAATACTCCTGAGAGTGCCATTGGTTGATTTATTGCCCAACCCATTGCCGAGCTATGGTCTTAAACCCGCGCTTGTTGCGGTGTCTACCAGCGTACTGATTGCAGTGCCTGCGTTGGGCATTCCACTGCTTGGTTTACTTCAAGTGAGCGCTGCCAATGTGATGCAGTCAGATGTGGCTTACAATCGCAGTCGACCTTACTACTGGTTAATCGCTGTGCCATTGTTGCCGATGCTGTTTGTCTACTACCAGAACACGTTAGTCTGGATAATCTTAGCCGGTATCGTTGCGCTTTTCCTCGTGTTAGCGCTGCTCAGCATCGGCTTGACTAAGCTACTGAGTAAAATGCCATTGCCGACATCGGTACGTCTCGCGTTGAGCCGAATTAATCGTTCTGCCATGTCGACAGGGATTCAGTTTGGCGCGTTGGCGCTATCTTTGATGTTGTTAGCAGTCATGTGGCTGATAAGAACAGACCTATTGACTGATTGGCAGCGTACATTACCTGCTGATGCGCCAAATGCGTTTGCCCTCAATATAGCTCCGTATGAAAAGGACGCGTATCTGGAGGTGCTCGATAGCAATCAGATTGACCGTTCTGAAGACTACCCAATTATTCGCGGTCGTTTATCAACAATCAATGGTGCAGATGCAAAAGAGTATGCGCAAGGGGGCGAAGGTACCGACGCATTGAGACGAGAGATCAATTTCACGTTTGATGATGGTATTCCAGAGCACAACGACGTGCTCGAAGGGGAGTGGACCGACGCGAATGGCGTCTCGGTTGAAGCCGATGTTGCTCAGGATCTCGGCTTAGAAATCGGCGATGAGCTTGGCTTTGTTATCAACAGTCAAACAGTCACAGCCAAAGTAAACTCGATTCGTCATGTCGAATGGCGAGACATGAAACCGAACTTTTATTTCATATTCTCACCTGATGTCCTGCAGTCTATTCCCGCGACCTATTTGGTCAGTTTTAGACTTGAAGACAGACATAATGATCTGATCAACCAGTTATCTCGTAATCATCCAACGGTAAGCCTAATGGATATCAGGAGTATGGGAGCCAAGATCCAAGGTCTGCTGGAGCAAATCGTGTGGTCGATTACTGTTTTAGCAGCACTAGGAGTGGTTTCAGGCGTGATGTTGATCTTCACCTTGTTACGCTTGAGCCTAGGGCAGCGGCAGAGCGAAATTCAGCTTTATCGCACTCTAGGAGCAAGTAAAAAACGTGTCGTGCGTACCATATGGGCGGAATACGGAATCATGTCCTTGGTCGCAGGATTTATCGCTGCCATCGGAGCGGAACTGGTTGTTGGCGCTCTGATGAAGTTTGGTTTCGAGCTTGAGCCAAACCTGCATTTGGTGCTTTGGGCAGCGCTCCCTGTGGTAACTTTCTTTACTTTAGCATTGGTTGTTAACAGTATGATAAAACGTCTACTAACCCCTATAAATAAAGCGTTTAGCTAACTTAGGCTTGGCTGACTTTTCCACTTATCCACAAAATCAGTGGATAAAGTTTGGGATAAGTCAGCCTGTAGATAACTTCAAAATTGTCGTAGCCCTTGTAGGGGTAAAGCGTGGCGAAGTTTTGTTATTCACACAATCGATAATTGAGAAATTCACAGATATTGAGTCAAGCATTTTTTTCATTTTTTTGTCGTTAAAATGTCATTAATTTTCCTTGCAAAAATTGTGTTTTTCTTCTTGTCACGTAAACAGTAAAATGCACTCAGAATGAATGGATTAACCATACGAATGCAGTCAAAACAACTTCAAACCAGTGCATCTTCCGTTGCAGTTATTGGTGGTGGCATTGCGGGCGCAACCGCTGCCTTACACTTATCTGAGCTAGGAATCAAAGTCACTCTTATCGAAAAGAAACCAGGGCTGGTTTATGGTCCTCCAATTTGTCATCTACACGCAGGTGGAAACCTCTATCGAGAAATATCGACGCAGCAATGCCTAGAGCTTCTCAAGCAATCGGTGGACACAGCACGCTTGTATCCACATACGATCAACAACCGGCCGACTATTATCGCTGTCCCTTATGCCGATGGCGGAACGCCTGAAGAGCTTTACGAGCGTTTGTTGTTCATCCAAAAAGCCTACCAAGAGTTGGTAAATGAAGATGAGCGAAACAAAGTACTGGGTGAGCCGGAAGACTATTACCGTTTCTATAGCCGTGAAGAGCTTGAGACGCTAGCAAACCGTACTCAGGCAAGTGAACCCTCCAGCTTCGACGATTGGATGATTCCATTTGCTAAAGATGCTGATCTCGATTCGCTACGTTTTCCTGTGGTCATGGTCCAAGAGCCGGGGTGGAGCGTTTTTCGTATTGCTGCATCTGCGACATTGGCATTGGAGCAAAGCGAAAACTGTAACTTAATGCTCGACACTTATGTCACTGACCTTACCCATGATGAAGGGTGGACAGTGCACTGTACCGATGGCTCTGGGCGAAGTGTCCAAGTCAAAGCTGACTATTTAGTGAATGCGTGTGGTTACGAGACCGGGCACATTGATGATTTAGCGGATAAACCGAGAAACCGCTTGGTGGAGTTTAAAGCCGCATACGTAACGAAATGGAACCAGAGCGATGAATTGTGGCCGGAGGTGATCTTCCATGGCCCTCGCGGTACACCTAATGGTATGGCGCAGCTAACCCCATACCCAAATGGTGTGTTTCAACTTCATGGCATGACCAAAGACATTACCTTGTTTGAAGATGGTTTGGTCTCATCTGATGCCCAATCCTCGCAGCCACAACTGCCAATGCGTCTACGTAAAAAGATCATCGAAGGTTGGAATGAAGATGTTGTTATTGAGCGCTCTCGACGAGCGATTAACCATATGGCGCGGTTTGTTCCAAAATACCAATCTGCGGTTGAGTTCGGAACGCCTTTGTTCGGCGCTCAGCAAATCCCTGGTAATGACGAAACGTTACGCGCCGCTGATGTGACTTTTGCTGGCAACGATTACGCGCGTTTAGAGGTTGTGAAAGGCTCATCGGCACTCGAGGCTGTAACCAAACTGGTTGAGCATTGGCATCTATACGACTACCGCGATCAATCGATTGAGGAGCTGCATCCTATTAGTATGTCATTAGCTTATGAACAGGTTGAAGAGCGAGCGAAATATTTAGCCTCAAGTCGAGACTATCCTGAAGAGTTAGCAGAGTATTACGGACAATAAAAAAATGGGCGTGTGACGCCCATTTTTTATGAAAACTGCCACCGTCTCAGTACCCAAAATACCTTGCCCATTGGCTCCATACATCTTGCAACCCAAGTAAGTCGCCTCTCACAAAACGAACTTTTTGACCCGGTTTAGCTTGCGCTAGACGCGGAAGATCGATGCGCGCAACACAACCGAGTTTTGGGTAGCCACCAATGGTTTGTCGATCGTTCATCAATATGATGGGCTCTCCATTGGGTGGAACTTGAATTGCGCCGAGCGCAATGCCTTCGCTTAGGTACTCTTTATTCGGAGGTTGGATGCGTCCGCTGGTCAGTCTGTAGCCCATCCGATCGATCAATTGGCTTACTTCAAACTCCTGTTGGAAAAACAGCTCGACTTGATCAGTAGAAAACTCACTGACTTGATAGCCTTCGATGACGCGAAGTTCAAGCGTTCTGTCGTAATCAGGTTTATAGCGAAATGTCATTTGGATCGGTTTGGTTGACACTAAATGAGGCACGATACCCAGTACATCGCCTGCTTTGAGAGGCGCTCCATTGATTAGCCCGCCAAGTTTGTCACGATGAACACTCGCGCAGCTGCCAAGTTGCGTGTCGACAACGAAACCGTTTTTAACCGCAAGATAACTGCGTAACCCATTTTTAGGCAGCCCAAATGTTAGGCGTTGTCCGGGCTTAGCATCGAATGTCGACCAGTTGGTTAGGGGGATTCCGTCCAATTGCGCGTTCAAGTCACCGCCAGCAATCGCCATCTCACAGCGGTGGTTAATTTCGAACTCGGCTTGGCCTAAGGTTATTTCCAATGTTGCCGCGTTTACAGTGTTACCAAGAAGATGATTAGCCCAACTATACGCGTAGTCATCAAGTGGTCCGCCTTGAGCAATACCGAAATGCGCAAGACCAAATCGGCCAAAATCTTGAATCAGTGTTTGCTGTCCGGGCTTTATTACCGTGATGGATTCTTGTACGTTCATGTCCACTCCTGTTGCACTTTGCCACCTAAGCTAAAAAACTCTTCACGGCTAATGGGTTTGAATCGAACACTATTGCCAATCGAAATCGGAAGAATCGACGCACTTTGTGGGTCATATAAGTCAATTGGACAATTGCCGATAATGTTCCAGCCACCCGGACTTTGGGTTGGATAGATAGCGGTTTGATTATTGGCAATGGCTACGCTGCCTTTTGCTACATTGACCCTCGGTTTTTCCCGCCTCGGCCTTTGTAGCTTTGGATCAACCGTGGTTAGGAATGCGAAACCTGCGGTAAACCCAATAGCACCAACGCTGTACTCGACAGATGAATGCAGCGAGATGATCTCTTCTAAGCTAAGTCCACTACTTAAGTAGGCGTTAAGGTCGGGAGCGACGTCGGGGTGATAGTAGACCGGAAGTTCTATGATTTTAGGTTCGGGTTTTTCAGGCAAATGAAGGAGAGACTCGGTGACAATTTTTTCTAAATAGGGAATAAACTCGAAGATCGAAATTCGGTGCGGCAGGTAGTCAATTAATATGGTGTTAAACGAAGGGGTTACGTTCATTACCCACGCCCCCAGTTGGTTGCGTAAATACAGGCTGATCTCGCCAATGACCCAAGAGAGCTCAGGGCTTGGCTCGGCCTCAAATTTGACCAAAACAGAGCATTCAGCCACAGGGTCGACGGATGTTTCTATTTTCACTATCCTTCCTCCGAATCTATCACTTTACGTATTTTTTCAATCATTTGCACCGCGTCTAAATTGTCCCCGTGGACACAAATGGTATCCGCATCAATAGATAACGTGTAACCGTCCAATGTTCTTACTTTTCCGTATCGGACTATCTGCGTCACTTGGTCTAAGATCGCTTGCTCATCGTGTATAACGGCGCCAGCCATAGAGCGAGGTGCTAAATGCCCGTTGGATAAATACCGTCGGTCGGCAAACGTTTCGAACAAAAGAGGGACATCATAATCATCAGCAATGTCGAGTCGGTCTTGATTATCTTGAGTGGCTAACGTCATTAAGGGCACGTTAAAGCAAGAGACAGCATCAACAACCGCTTCAAATACACTGGTATTTTTAAGCATATCGTTGTAAAGCGCACCGTGCGGTTTGACATAGTGAAGGGTGGTATTTTCACTTTCACAGATCGCTTTTAGCGCGCCGACTTGATAGATCACCATATTGGAAATCTCGTTTTTCGAGAGCGTCATGCTTCTGCGGCCAAACCCTTGTATGTCTGGGTAACTTGGGTGCGCACCGATTGCAACATTGTGATTAATAGCCAGTTTCACCGTCGAATTCATGATCATCGGGTCAGATGCGTGAAACCCGCAGGCAATGCTTGCTTGATCAATATGGGGCATGGCGAGCTCATCACACCCCATTGTCCACTGACCATAGCTTTCACCCATGTCGCAATTTAATTTAATGTTCGTTTTGTTCATTGCAAATAAGCTCTCCGAAATTGCTCCTACCACCTTGTTTCAATTCTATACTTGAAACAGTGATCAGTTTCATTATTTGATCAACAACTTAGCAAAAACATAGGCTTCTAAATATGAATCTTTACTGATAAGTGGAATAATATAGACTGCTAATATAGCAAGGAACCTAGATGTACAAGCGCTCGATTCTTTTTACTTCTCTCTCTCTCGCAGGATGCGCCGTATTCGCAGATGACAATTTGGACGAACTTATGTCAATGAGTTTAGAAGAGTTGTCGATGTTGGATGTCGCTGTCGAAACTGCCTCTAAATTCTCACAGAAAGTGTCAGATGTCCCTGCGTCTGTCTACGTGTTATCAAGTGAACGAATTCAACGTAGTGGGGCGACCAATATCCAAGAAGCTCTTGCTCTGGTTCCCGGTATGTACGTCACTAAATGGAACGAAAACACCTATCACGTTTCATCACGGGGCTTTCATGATGGCTTGTACAACAAAATGC
Source organism: Vibrio sp. NH-7 (assembly GCF_053643215.1). Taxonomy (NCBI): domain Bacteria; kingdom Pseudomonadati; phylum Pseudomonadota; class Gammaproteobacteria; order Vibrionales; family Vibrionaceae; genus Vibrio; species Vibrio sp. NH-7. The sequence goes on from NZ_CM132188.1 coordinate 717,449, forward strand.
TGGTCATGGTGGATGGGCGAAGTGTCTATAGCCCAGTCTATGGTGGCGTGTACTGGAGTGCTCTCGACTATATTTTGGCAGACATCGAGCGTATCGAAGTGATCAGAGGCGCGAGTGGAGCGATCTGGGGCGGTAATGCGGCGAATGGCGTTGTTAACATCATCACCAAATCTGCTCAAGATACTCAAGGCACCTACATGACCGGAACAGCGGGTCGGTACAATGCTTATGATTATTCGCTCCGTCATGGCTTGAAATTGGATGAAGATTTGTACGCGCGCGCGTTTTATAAGTCCAAAAGCAACCCAAGCTATTTGAATAATTCAGCGTCTAAGTGGAAAACGGACACGGCGGGGATAGAAGTGAGTCGGAAACTGACCGATTCCTCTTGGCAATTTAGAGTGGGCGGCACCAAACTTGCGCATGATGCCGAGGTTTGGACTGTCGCCTACGATAGAAATGATCCGTACAACCAGCCCGTTACCATTACGTTTGATAACGAGCGTATCCAAGTGGATAGCGCCTATGTTCAGCTCAATCATCAAAAGCAGTTAGATTCATCGAGTTTGATTAATACTAGCTTTTGGGTTGATCACGTAAAAGATGAATCCCCCGATGCGCCTGGTGAATACACGACTGTGGATCTCGAATCTAACTACTCGACAGCTTTGAGCGCCAAACATGATCTTATCGCAGGAATCGGCTTACGTTATGTTGGCTTAAGGTTTACGGAAAGCTGGCAAGATGCCGATTTGTTCACACTCACAGGTTACTCTCGTAGTTACGACATCGATAAAGCCAATGACTACATTGCGAACGTTTTCGCCCAGTCCACTTACCAAATCTCTGACCAGTTGAGCAGTGTTATTGGTGTAAAAGGCGAATATTTTGAGCAGAACAAAACTTTTGAGCTGTCACCACAACTTAGGTTGCTTTACACACCTAGCGATGCGCACCGTTTTTGGACAGGCATCGGCAGAGCGGTTGTCACACCGTCTTATATGGACTCAAACTCCATTTATCAACAATCCTACATTGAATGGTACGGCGGCACTCCGTATGGCTCCACTTACCTGACATTGCCAAATGAAAAGCTAAAGAATGAGTCAGTGTGGACGGGGGAGCTAGGATATCGCTATATGCCGTCAGAGCGTGTTGAGTTGGATGGCATGGTTTTTTACAGCCGCTACGACAACATTCGCGGTAATGACTGCTTTGATTCTCTGGTCTATCAAGGGTACGAACATCTTTGGTTTTGCTTTGTCTCAGATGATTATCAAGCGACAACCTCGGGTATAGAGCTCGCTGCGCATTATCAAGCGGCGGACAATTTGAGCTTCTATGCCACCTACAGTTATCTGCGTGTTGACGCCGATTGGGACAAAGGAACCTATTCGAACGGTGGCAATGAAAGTTCGCTGTCACTACCTAGCCAACATCTTGCCACCTTGCAAACCTTGTGGTCGATTAACAAGAATTGGCAATGGGATTTCGCCCTGAAGTATAACAATACCCGTTACACTGACGAAATGAGGGCTGATTACGACATACCCGGCCGTGTAACGCTGGATGATGTCACGCCTCATGTGAACTTGGATACCCGTTTGGGCTGGCGTAAAAACGACAGCGCTCCGCTTGTCGAGCTGGTGGTGCAAAAGATGTTTGCCAACGAAATCTACGATTCTTGGAGCCTCTATCCAAATGAGCAACTGGCTTATGTGAGGCTATCCCATGAATTTTAGACGTTGGGTGACCACTGCCTGCCTCGCTGCCGCCTTTGTTTCTCCTCTGGCAAACGCCAAATTTACCCCAGAGCAGGTTAAAGCTGTATACATCTATCGTATTGCCAGCTTTGTGTTTTGGGGCGCGGACGAGCAGATGAACGAAATCAGTATTTGCGCTCCTGATGATGAGGAAGTGCGTGACATACTGACGGATATAACGAAAGATAAGTTGATTCGAAATAAACCGCTGCATATTTCTAACTCGGGGTGTGACGTTTTATACATCACCAAAAAAGAAAGCTTAGACCTGATTAAACTGAACCCTAACCGCACGATTTCAATCAGCGATATTCAAAGTTTTACTGAGCTTGGAGGGGTGGTTGAACTTAGCACGCTAGGTGGACGAATTAAGCCAAGAGTGAATTTAGAAAACGTCGGTGAATACACGCTGTCGGCTAACTTTTTAAGAGTCGCTGAAATTGTTGGAGGTAAGCAATGAAACTTCTCCACAATATGTCGCTGAAAACCAAGCTTATTCTGCCGATCGTGATCTTCACTGGCCTTATTTTCTTCTCTTCACAAGGGTATGCACTTTACAGTGCTTTTGAAACTCAAAAGGATAATTTGATTGATCGTGTTAGCGTACTTGCAAAAGGGGTGGCGTATAACCTTCAAGCGGCAATTTTGTTCAACGATAGCTACAGCGCCAATCAAGTTCTAGACGCGTTTTCCGCTGACGAAGAGATTGTCAGGGTTAAACTGTATACCGCAAACGGACAGTTGTTTGCCATGTACGAGCGTGAAGGAAGCGCTGCTCCTGTTCCCAATGAAAAAGAGCGTACTCAAATTCGTGAACAGACGTTTGCTATCGGTGACGAGTACATCTTCATTTTGATTCCCGTTGATATGGAAGGGGAAACCATTGCTCAATTACGAATTATTGTATCTAAAGCTTCTTTCCAATCCTTATATAACTCCGCATTAAGTAACGGATTCGTATTCTTAGTGTTTCTGATCTGCTCGGGGATCGTCCTTTACATGACGGTTGATAAGTTCATTGTGGGGCCGGTTTATAACTTGAACTTAGCCATGAATGCGTTTATTAACCGCAAGCAGCGAGACTTCAATGTCGCGCCAGCCGCCAATGATGAAATTGGTGATTTGGTTCGAGCGTTCAACACCATGCTCGATAGACTTAGCCAACGTGAACAACAAGTTGCCTACACTTTAGATAAGCTAGAAGAAGAGAAATCATTTGCTAATGAAGTTGTTGAGACGGTCAAACATGCGTTAGTGGTCGTCAACAATAAAGGCGAAATCGTGCATTTTAATGGCGCAACGTGCAGTGTATTTCGATGCACGAGCGCTTTTCTAAAGGGCGCAAACCTAGAAGATCTGGTTGAAAGTGAAGAGTCAAACGTCGTACGAGAGGCTATTTATCGCGGGCTGGAATTTACCGATCGGAAAATCTGGATTCGAGATGTGTTTAAGCAGTATCAATTGCTACAAATCAGCTGTACCAAGCTGACAAAAGCGGGGCAGATACTGTTCGCCATTCAAGATATTACCGAAGTGGACGCAGCGCTCAGTCGCCAACGTTTAGCAGCGGGTGTGTTTGAGAACAGCCAGGATGGTTTAATGGTCACGGATCAAGATGACGTTATCACCATGGTCAACCCATCGGTGACCCGATTACTGGGTTACACTCAAGAAGCGCTGTTGGGTAAGAAGCCTGAAGAAACGTTAGAATGGCAACAGTTCCGTTCGCTTATGCCAACAATTAAAGAATCGGTGATGCAGTATGGTCAATGGCAGGGTGAAATCTGGGAAAAACACTTATTTGGTCATAATGTACCAATGTTCGTAAAGGTCTCTTGTATCTACAACAGCGAGGACGAATCGCGTTGTGATTATGTGTACATCTTGTCCGATCTTTCCAGCGTAAAAGAAATGGAACGCTTAGAATATCTTGCTCACCACGACTCTCTGACAGGACTAGCAAACCGCGCTCATTTGTATCGTGTCTTAGATGATTCTTTGAAAGATGAACGTGAGGCTAAAAATGGCTTAGCACTACTTTATCTCGATCTTGATGGTTTTAAACAAGTGAATGACACTTATGGCCACGACGCGGGTGATGAGGTGTTAAAGCAGGTGGCTGAACGTTTACTGTCTCAAGTGAGAAGTCAGGACTTAGTCGCCCGTTTATCTGGTGATGAGTTCGTGGTACTCCTGACGTCAACCGACCGCAGCAGTATCACTGTGTTGGCGCAGCGTCTCATTTCACTGATTAAACAGGATATTGTCTATCGTGGGCGAGTGCTCAATGTAGGTGTGAGTATCGGTGTTCACTATATTGAGCAGCGCGATATCCCAATGGATCAGTTAATTCGAGCGGCGGATACCGCCATGTATCAGGCGAAAAGTTTGGGCAAAGGACAATTTGTATTGAGCGAAACCGAATGAAATTAAGTCTCAAGTTTGAGCTGTATTTTCGTTTTCAAGTCCGATAACATTTACGCCAAATTATTCAAAAGGTTATAAGCATGAACGTCTTGGTTACCGGCGGTATGGGCTACATTGGCAGTCATACTTCGATTCAAATGATTGACGCGGGTATGACTCCCGTTCTTTTCGACAACTTGTACAACAGTAAGTCTTCTGTACTTGAGCGTATTGAGAAAGTGTCAGGGGTAAAACCTGAGTTTATCCAAGGCGATATTCGAGACAAAGCGCTTTTAGTTGAGGTGCTTAAGCAACACAACATTCAAGCAGTGATTCACTTTGCGGGTTTAAAAGCGGTGGGCGAGTCGGTTGAAAAGCCACTTGAGTACTATGACAACAACGTAAATGGTACGCTGGTCTTGGTCGATGCGATGCGTGAAGTGGGCGTGAAAACCTTGGTATTTTCCTCTTCAGCGACGGTTTATGGCGATCCTGCTTCTGTGCCAATTACGGAAGATTTCCCAACTAGCGCAACGAACCCTTACGGCCGCAGTAAACTGATGGTGGAAGAGTGTTTAACGGATTTTCAAAAAGCAAATCCAGATTGGAGTATTACTCTACTTCGTTACTTTAACCCTGTCGGTTCACACCCTACTGGTGAGTTGGGCGAGGACCCGCAAGGCATTCCGAATAATTTGATGCCGTTTGTTTCACAAGTCGCGGTCGGTCGTCGCGAGTACTTATCAGTATTTGGTAATGATTATCCAACCGTAGATGGCACAGGCGTGCGTGACTACATCCATGTCATGGATCTCTCCGATGGTCATATTGCCGCGCTACAAAAAGTGGGTGATAAGTCAGGTCTACACATTTACAACTTGGGTACTGGCAATGGGTCAAGTGTACTGGAGATGGTAAAAGCGTTTGAACAAGCGTCAGGCAAACCAGTACCTTATAAGATTGTTGAACGTCGACCAGGTGACATTGCAGAATGTTGGGCAGATCCAGCGAAAGCGATGAAAGAGTTGGACTGGAAAGCAACCCGCTCATTAGAGGAAATGACCTCTGATACGTGGCGCTGGCAATCAAACAACCCGCAAGGCTATCCGGAAGTCTGATTTTGCTTTAGTTACAAGAAAGCCACCGCAACTGCGGTGGCTTTTTTACGCGTGATACAAAATAGGCAAAAATTGTGTCAGCGTCAGGAAGTCTTAATCAATCGACTTCCTTATCTTTGCCAAGCGATAGTAGCCATATAGAGATTGCAGCGACGACCGCGAAGCCAGATAAGATGATGAAAGGCATTGCTCCATAACCGAGGATGTGCCAGATAACGGATTCTAATGTACTCATTGTCTGTCTCCTTATTGCCAGCCTTCAACACCATGCATGTCTGGCAGTTTGTGTGCGATACCTTTGTGGCAATCTACACATGTCTTTTCGCCAGATGCTAGGGCAGTAGAGTGTTGTTTGGCACTACGAGAACCTTGCTCTGAGAAGTCCATGTATTCGAACTCATGACAGTTACGGCATTCCAACGAGTCATTTTTCTTCAATCGAGCCCATTCGCGTTCAGCTAGATGAGCGCGGCGCTCTTGAAATTTCTCCGGCGTATCGATCGTTTTGGCAATGAAATGAGCATACAGCTCTTTTGATGCCTGAACTTTACGTACAATCTTATCCGTCCATTCGTGTGGTACGTGACAGTCAGAACAGATTGCTCTAACACCAGAGCGGTTGGAGTAGTGAATGGTTTCTTGTATTTCCGCAACAATCGGTGCGTGACAGCCCGAACAGAACTCTTCGGTGTTGGTTGCTTCCATACCGGTATTGAATGCGCCCCAAAATAGAAGGCCACCAGCGAATCCCATAAACAAAACCACACCTACGGCAGCTTTGCTTGGGCTCGTCAGTCTCTTCCAAAACGCTTTTAGTATTTTCATATGCAGCCTCTTAATTACTCACGAACCGCTTATTTAAGCGAGTCTACGCTTTTGAATTCGTTCCCAATCAATGGCTGAGCATTCGCTTGAGGAACGTGACATTGTAGACAGAAGTAACGACGAGGAGACATGTCTGCCAGCACCGCATCTTCGCGGTTCACGTAGTGCGTTACACTGATTTTTGTTGCGCCCATCTCTTTGGCATTTTTCCAGCTGTGGCAGGCAAGACACTTGTTGGCATTGAGAGACACTTCATAGTTACGAATACTATGAGGGATCAACGGTGGTTGATAGACAAAGCTGCTGTCGAGAACTTGCTCCTTTGGATACTTTTTAAACTCATCCGCAGGACGCGTTGATTCAAGCTCGCTCGCTCCACGTAGCGACTCCAAACCGCCGATACCACCTGGGTTATCAAGTTCTGCTACCGCAACACCGCTCACAAGTGCGCCCACAGATAACAGTGCAATCAGAAATTTTTTCATTATTTTATCTCCGCCTAATGGCTAAATTCTTAGATGTGGCTGCCAATAGTTAGGCAGCCAAGCTCTGATAATTAAGCGATCTTGGTGATCTTAACTGGACACTTCTTAAAGTCTGTCTGTTTAGACAGCGGGTCAGTAGCGTCTAGGATCAGTTTGTTGATCAAGATGCGAGCATCAAAGAATGGTACGAATACCAAGCCTTCAGGTGGACGGTTACGACCACGTGTTTCAACGCGAACACGAACTTCACCACGTTTGTTTGCAATCAGTACTTCTTCACCACGGCGAACGCCACGTTTTTTCGCATCAGCTGGGTGCATGTAACACACTGCATCTGGAACCGCTTTGTAGAGTTCTGGAACGCGACGTGTCATGGTGCCAGTGTGCCAATGTTCAAGAACACGGCCAGTACATAGCCACATATCATATTCAGAATCCGGCGATTCTGGTGGCGCTTCGTATGGTGCAGAGATAATAAACGCTTTACCATCGGGTTTACCGTAGAAGTCCCAACCGCTGCCTGGTTTCGCATACGGATCTGAGCCTTCTTTGTAGCGCCAAAGCGTTTCCTTACCATCAACCACTGGCCAACGAAGGCCACGAACTTGGTGATATACGTCGTAAGGCGCTAAGTCATGAGCTTTACCTCGTCCGAACGTTGCGTACTCTTCAAATAGACCTTTTTGCACGTAGTAACCGAAGTGATGAGCGTCGTCGTTTAACTCGCGAGATTCCTCGATAGGGAACTTATTGACTACGCCGTTAGCAAACAGCATGTCATACATGGTTTTACCACGGTATTGAGGCGCTGCCGCTAGTTGTTCTTCGGTCCAAACTTCTTCCATTTTGAAGCGCTTCGAGAATTCCATCACTTGCCACAAGTCAGATTTCGCCTCACCGACAGTACCCACTTGTTGATACCATGCTTGAGTGCGGCGCTCAGCATTACCGTAGGCACCTTCTTTTTCGATCCACATGGCTGTTGGAAGAACAAGGTCGGCAGCTTGTGCGGTCGCTGTTGGGTATGGGTCAGAACAGACGATAAAGTTTTCTGGATTGCGGTAACCAGGCAGACGCTCACCATTAATATTTGGACCCGCTTGCATGTTGTTGTTACACATAACCCAGTATGCGTTTAGCTTGCCGTCTTTAAGCATGCGGTCTTGAAGGACTGCGTGGTAGCCCGGTTTTGGCGGAATGACACCATCAGGGATATTCCAGATCTTCTCTGCTACTTTACGGTGTTTAGGGTTCGCGACGACCATATCGGCAGGTAGACGGTGCGCAAAGGTGCCTACCTCACGAGCGGTACCACATGCCGACGGTTGACCTGTTAACGAGAATGGGCTGTTACCTGGAGTAGAAATCTTACCCGTCAAAAGGTGCAGGTTATAAATCAAGCTGTTCACCCAAACGCCGCGAGTGTGCTGGTTGGTACCCATAGTCCAAAGTGACATCACCTTGGTGTTTGGATCGGCATACTGCTTCGCGAGCTCAAGTAGTTTTTCCTCTGATACGCCTGACATCTCAGCTGATTTTTCGAGCGTATATGGCGCAACGGACTTTTTGTACTCTTCAAAAGTGATTGAAGATAGCTTACCTGAGTTAGGATTTGCTGCCGCTTTTTGTAGAGGATCATCGTCACGCAAGCCGTAGCCGATGTCCGTTGCAGTTTGCTTGAAGTTGGTATGCTTATTAACGAAATCCCAGTTAACGGCATCTTTTTCAATGATGTAATTGGCAATGTAGTTAGCAATGACCAAGTCTGTTTGTGGCTTGAAAATGTAGCCTTCGTCTGCCAATTCAAAAGAGCGGTGGTAGTAAGTCGATAGAACATTGACTTTAACGTGTGGATGGCTGAGGCGGCGATCTGTAATACGTGTCCACAAGACAGGGTGCATTTCTGCCATGTTTGAACCCCAAAGCACGAAAGAATCGGCAGCTTCGAAGTCATCATAACAACCCATCGGCTCATCGATACCAAACGTACGCATGAAAGCACCTACCGCAGATGCCATACAGTGGCGAGCGTTAGGGTCGATGTTGTTTGAACGGAAACCTGCTTTCATCATTTTAGCGGCCGCATAACCTTCCATGACTGTCCATTGGCCAGAGCCAAACATGCCTACACCTGAAGGACCTTGCTTTTTCAGCGCTTCTTTCCATTTCTCGGCCATAGTGTCAAAAGCGACATCCCAAGAAACCGGCGTGAATTCACCTTCTTTGTCGTACTTGCCATTTTTCATACGAAGAAGGGGCTGAGTCAAACGGTCTTGCCCGTACATGATTTTTGAAAGGAAGTAACCCTTAATACAGTTAAGACCCTTGTTTACTGGCGCTTCAGGGTCACCTTGTGTTGCGACCACTTTACCGTTTTGAGTGCCAACAAGAACTGAACAGCCTGTACCACAGAAGCGACAAGGTGCTTTGTCCCACGTAATTTTTGTTTGGTCTTTGCTTGCGATCAGATTGGTCGCTGATGCTGGTAGAGTGATACCTGCGACAGCGGCGGCTGATGCTGCTGCGTTTGCTTTCACAAACGCGCGTCTTGTCATCTTCATACTTCACCCTCGATTTGGGAATAGTTGGTTCCAGTGTTGTTATTGTCCGTGTCTTCGTCTTCTAACCCAGTTTCGATCTGGTGGTAGACGAGGGCGGTGCTCAATACGTTAGGTAGGTTGTTTATGGTCTCAATGGTATCGGTGATGAAGCCTTGATTTTCGGTCTCCAACACCACCACGATTTTCCCTTCAGGGCTATCACCATAAATCTCTGCGTTGTCGTTCTGCTCGATTTGTGACTTCACCTGGCTAAGGTGCTCTGGCGCGCAGTGTACGACTAGGCTAGAAATGTGCACTTCGTTAAGTGACATACAATGTTTCCGTTGTTGTTCTAATTGCTCACAATGATTGATGATGTTGGGCAAACAGAGACACATGCTCCACAGCCTGTACAATCATCAAGCTCGATATTCGGTTGTGCGACTTTGCCAATTTCGAGTTTGAATTTAATGGCCATGGTCTCGCACATATCTCCACAGCTTCGGCATTCGACATTTTGGTGCGCCAAACAACTTTCATTGATGGTCGCGTTTGCATTCCACGGTCTATCTTCTTTGGACAGAAAAATCGGTTCAGGGCAGACTTCTGCGCATTGATAGCAAAACGTGCATTCATCGATTGAAAAGTCGACGGTAGGGAACCCGCCATCGCCTTTTTGAATGATGCTTGTTTCACACGCCTGTTCACACTTGCCGCATCGGGTGCACAAATCGGTAAAACGGACGCTTTCCTTGACCCAAGGTAAACGAATCATTGAATCGTCAACTTTAGTTCTAGAGAAAAAACGACGTTTTGCTAAATCGACCACGAATGCTCCCGACCAGTATGTTCTGAAATAAGCCCAGTTGTTATGGGATAAGCATAGTTCAGAAGTTTGTTAATAAGCTGTCATTTACCGACATATAAATTGTAGGTTTTGACATATTTGTATAAATACCCCTTAGGGGTTAATCGCTATGGGTTCTTGTTTCAGATCAATAAATTCCAGCAGGTTTGATCACATATTGGGCGTGTGAGTTAAGATATGGGAAGAATTTGTGATTGTTCAAAGCCTTCCAAACGGTGAAAGAGTGTTTAAAAGTGTGAAAAACTCGGTGACGAGAACCGTTGCCAAGGCGATGGGACTGATCTTGGCTTTGTCTGTTGCGACGACGAGTTTTGCGATCATTACCTTAGCCTCAAGTCTCAATGACGCGGAAGCCGTCAACGTGGCAGGCTCGATGCGTATGCAGAGCTATCGTTTAGCCCATGATATTCAAACCCAGTCTGTTGATTATCCTTCCCATATTCAGATGTTTGAACGCTCTATCTATTCGCCCTCAATGAAGGCGCTGCAAGGTTGGACCGTCCCAAGTGACATCACCCATGATTACTACAGCTTAATCATGCGTTGGCATGAGCTTAAGCAGGTACTAAAAAGCCAAGATCGAGAGCGCTACCTCGTGTTGGTGGAAGGCTTCGTTAACCAGATCGATGCGTTCGTCTTTAAGTTGCAGAATTTTTCTGAACAGAAATTGATCAAACTTGCTTGGGTCGGCGGGTTAGGGCTGGGTGGGATTCTGATCGTCAGTTTGTTTGTCGTTCATTACATTCGCAAGCAGATTGTTCGTCCGTTAAATGCACTGGTGCGTGCCAGTGAGCAAATTAAATCACGATCATTCGATGTAGAACTGAATGTCTCTAGCGACAATGAAATGGGGATCTTAACACGTACGTTCAATACGATGGCAGCGGATCTTGGCAAGCTCTATCGTGGACTTGAAAAAGCGGTCAATGAAAAGACCCAAAAATTGCAACACGCTAACGACTCGCTCAAAGTACTGTACAAATCTTCCCAAGAACTCACCGCATCGCGCATTGGTCAGGACAATTTCGAAGCGATTCTAGCTCATATTGTCAGTCTTGAAGGGATCAGTGCTGTGAAGCTTGAAATCACTGCTGAGGGTGAGCGACCGCTTGTGTTAACGCAAGGCGAAGCGTGCAGTGGCTGTGAGAATTCTTGTCAGAGCAAGGCGCTATCATTAGATGGCGTTGAACTCGGGACCTTGTTTTGGAAGGTCGCGCTGCCGTGCCCAGATCAAGCGTTGATTGATAACTTCGTTCAGATACTGTCGCGTGCCGTCTATTATAATCAGGCTCAACGTCAAGCTGAGCAGCTGTTGTTGATGGAAGAGCGTGCCACGATCGCAAGAGAGCTGCATGACTCGCTTGCGCAATCTCTTTCCTATTTAAAGATTCAAGTATCATTGCTTAAACGGAGCATGGCAAAACTGCCAGAGTCACATCAGTTGGAAAAAACAACGCCAATCCTCGCTGAGCTCGATACGGGGTTGTCTGCGGCTTATACTCAGTTACGGGAGTTGCTCACCACCTTTAGGCTGACAATCAAAGAAGGCAGTTTTGGCCACGCATTGACGGAAATGACAGAGCAACTGGCGGAGCAAACTAACGCCGAGATTAAGTTGAGCAATGAATTATCGTCCATTGAGCTCGATGCCAATCAACAGGTTCATTTGTTGCAGTTGATCAGGGAAGCCACCATCAACGCAATCAAACACGCAAATGCGAAAAATATTACTATTCAGTGCCATGAGACAGAGACTAAAGTTGTCGTATCCATCCTTGACGATGGACAAGGGTTCGATCAATCGGTTGAGAAGTTGAATCACTATGGCATGAGTATTATGCACGAGCGAGCGTCTCGCCTTTGTGGAACGCTCGCGGTAACGAGTCAAGCCAATCAAGGCTGTGAAGTATTGTTAGAATATCCGAAAACTAAGGAACCAAACATTGACCGAATGTAGAGTATTACTTGTGGATGACCATCCACTCATGAGGCGAGGAATCCATCAACTACTTAGCTTTGAGGATGAGTTTAACGTAGTCGCAGAAGCGAGTAATGGTGCCGATGCCGTGGCGAAAAACCACGAGTGTAAACCCGATCTCGTGCTACTTGATTTGAATATGAAAGGCATGTCTGGCTTAGATACCTTGAACGCTCTCCGTGCTGATGGCTGTGACGCTACCATCGTTATTTTAACGGTGTCAGATAGCCCCGCGGATATTGAAGCCATTGTTAAAGCGGGAGCAGATGGCTACTTGCTAAAAGATACCGAGCCTGATGAGCTAGTTGAATTACTAAAAGTATCGTTACGCGGTAACAAAGCGTATAGCAAAGAAGTCGCCAAGTACCTTGCTGATCGCGAAAACAGTACTGATATCTTTGATGAGTTAACGGATCGTGAGATGCAAATTTTAAAAGAAGTGGCGAAAGGGTATCGAAACAAGCAGATTGCTGACACACTGTTCATTTCTGAATCTACGGTCAAAGTTCATATGAAAAGCTTACTCAAAAAGTTGAGCGTACCGTCGCGTACGGCGGCTACTGTTATGTACTTAGAGCGCTACGGCGAAATAAAATAGCCATTAAACACAAAAGGGCGCATCGAGCGCCCTTTTTACTGAAATAAGGATTACGCGGCCATAGGTACCAATACGAGCGTGCCAAAGATCACGGTGATCAAGCCACACAGAACAGGGACAGAAGTACGTTTCACCACCTCAAACGGGCTTATTTTACCCATTCCCGATGTCGCAACTACAACGCCAGACACAGGAGAAACTGTGCGACCAAGGTTAGAGGCTTGAAGCATCGGGATAATCAAAAACGCTGGGTTTAGCCCCATCTTGGCGGCTAGTGCAGGCGCAAGTTCAACAAACGCATAGAATGGCGCGTTGCCAGAGCCTGTTGCGATAGCGGCAGCAACCGTTAAGCCAGTCAAGATGAGCATCAGTGCAATGCCGCCTGCGCCAGCCGTTTCCGCAAGGTGAAGCAAGTTATCAATTGCGCCAATCGACATTAGACCTTGAGCAAACACCCCAGCCGCTACCAATAGCATGACAACGCCTTTAAACGCATCAGCCATCCCTTCATAACAAGACTCTAAATCTTCGAGTGTTTCCTTGCCCTTGAAGCGCTTAGTGACGAAGTCTACCAAGGCACCGAGGAAAATCGACAACACGACAATGGTGTAAATATCGAGCTTTAAACCTTCAATCGTACGACCGTTAAACAGAAATACCCCAACAATCGGTAAGAAAGGTAATACCGCGTAGTACGCTGGCGCTTTTACTTCGATTGCTGATACATCCACGCGTTCCATTGGTGAATTGTCTTTTTTATCTAAGTATTTGTTCCAGAAGAATGCCGCAGCAGCCATGACGATAATCGCGCAGATCGACACAGGTAGAACGGTTTGTACCGCGAAGACATCCAAATCTAACCCTGATTTTTCAGCGGCAATCACCACGTCACCAGAGGTAGGAGATAAGATAATAGCCGCTGGCGAGGCGCACACAGCAACAGCCGCAGGGCGCGAAATACCCATTGCCGTCATCATAGGGAACAGGGTTGCCATTAATAGGACACCAAGCCCAGTCGCTGAACTGACCGCAAGAGACATCAAACAAGCGACAATGTAAGCGGCAACAAGCAGTACATAAGGTGATTTGATGACTGACAACGGCTTGGAAAACTGTTTAACAACGACATTGTTTGCGCCGATGTGAGTCATGTAGGATGCGAAACCACAAAGCAACATGATTTGCATACCCAAACCGCCACCACGATATTGAAGCATGTATTTCACGTACTCCAGTGAATCCGTGACCATATTGCCGGTCGACGCGATTTTAGCAGGGAGAACGGTATGTCCGAGTAAACCTGTGAGAATAAGAAGAATTAAACCGGCAGTTAGAAGTACACCTGCAGGCTTGTAGCCTTTAACGATAAAGTAACCGACAGCTACTGTTACCGCTAAGCCAATGAGAAGCTCCAGCATAGTAATCACCCTAGTATTGTTGGATTTGTATAAAACTGTTTCAAACTATGAACAGCAATGTACAAAAATTCGCTAATCAGTACGAGTGCAACTTCTAGTGCTCATGATCTAGAACAATAAATTAATAAAAGTAAAAATAATGGATATAATAACTGTATTGTTATTGTTTGTTAGATGTTAATAAAACGCTGCTTTACTGTCTGAAATCGATGGAAGAGAGCGTTAATTAGAAGGTAGAACAATCTTGGCGGGTAACATGACTGGCATCGCTAGGTGAAAGCCTTGGTAAAGGTCAATGTTAAGTGCTCGCATCGCGTTTAGTTGCTGTGCGGTTTCGATACCTTCAATCACGGTTTGGGCGCCAATACGTTTCGCAAGCTGTAAGGCACTGAGTAGAGGGGCGTGATCACCAGAGCAATACTGGAGGAGCAGTGATCGATCCATTTTTAATATGTGCGGTTTTACTTGAAGCACACGCGCTTCGGTAGACGCATTCACGCCAAAATCATCAATGGCAACATTGAACCCATTTTGGTTGAGCTTTTTCACCGCCGTTTCCAAATAGCGCAGATTTTCACAATCGAGTTCAATGAGCTCCATAACGATTTGAGAGTTTTTAAGCCCTAGGTGCTGAATTCGGCTCGCGAGCAAACCGTTTTTAAGATCTTCTGTCGCGAGCCTCTCTCCGGCAATAGGCAATACATTGAGAAATAGCTGCTTATGGCGGAAATCGGACTGAGCAAAGTTGCGAAGATGGATAACGCGGCTAAGGCGTTCAACATTGATCTTGTCTTCGTAGCAAAAGGTATCAGAGCAAAAGAAGTGGTCAGGTCGGATAGGATTGCCGTTGGCATCTTTGATTCGGACTAAGGCTTCGACGCCGAATATGGACTCATCGATGTCAAAAATTGGCTGATAAACACTCGAGAGAGTAAGCCCGTTATAGTTTGCGATAAACTGGTGCTCGTCGGTCGTTTCTAAGCAGTGTTGGAATTGACTTTTGCTTGTGAGAATCATTAAACAGCAGACCTCGGTCCCTTAGCGTATGACATAATGCGTGTCGTTCGACATAATATTGACAATGTCGTAAATTTGTCAATTCTTTCTTCAGTTTGTTGTCTTATCTACAGCGCTCGTCGCACTGGAAACAGTTTTCAAGACATTAAACAGTCAAACAACCACGGCTAGCGTTCATCGAAGAAATCTTTGTTGCGAATGTACTTTGACATCAGATGATAAGAGAACGGTCTTATTACCCAAGATGCAACAGAACGACCTAAACGAATCAGCGTCGGTGTGTTCTCATAAATCTTACCATTGTAAAGCCACAATTGTTTACCCACATGCAGGTATACGCCGGGTAGAGGTGGAAGGAATGTCACGATATCGAGATCACAACAAATTCGATACGTCTTGTGGCTCAATGAGTACTGCTTTTTCATCATGAAGCCGCCAAATGCTGGCTGACCAAAGGTGACCACACGCTTGACCGATTTCGCACGCTGTTTTTCGAGCGCATCAGCCAAAATACAGGCGATCGCGCCCCCGGAAGAGTGCCCGGTAAAGGTAACGCGCTTTCCGTTTTCTAATAGAGGCTGCAAAATGTTGGACAGTGTTTGGTAAACATTTAGCGGATGGGGAGAGTGGCCATGTTTAGTGATACTCGGTTGGGTAATTTGTTGCAGGTAGCCAGAATGAACCGAATAGTTAAGCTTCAAACAGTGGGCCCTGCGTTGCCACAAATGCAGATTGAGTAACCAATCTTGCGGGTTGTGGGAGCCTTTAATGACGACAATGACTTCATCATGATCGTTTTTCCATAAAACGCGCATCATGGGTTGGCCGAATCGATTGTAGACAATACGCTGACCTTTTGGTGCAAAGCCGTAGCGCGTGTGTTTTAGCACCCGTGAATAGGCTAGATTACAGAGTACGGCGTATTTTTCGTATTGGTATCGCTTGAGTTTCTTCACTTGGCGTTTGAGTGGTCAGCGCATAGCTAACAGTATGCGAGTGCTACGTGACGCATTTGTGACAGGCTAACTGAGTTGGATGACAGAAAACAGTTGGATGTACTTCCTAACGAGTTGTTGATCGTTTGAGCGTTTAAGCGGGTGCGTAAACTTTACGTAGTAGGGGCTAAGGGCAAATTGTTGTTCTAACGTTCGTGACAACTGTGATTCGCTCTCAAATAGACTGATACCTTGGGTCTTGTATTCGTCTATCTCATCGGGCAGTTGTCCTGTCCACCAATGGAGTAGCTCTCGGCTCGGTTTGCTTCTAGTAATCCAATGATCGGTCAACAGCAATAGAAGATCATTCGGCTGAACGGCATAGCCATACTCAGCTTGCCACTGCGCAATGGTTTTAAACTGTTTGTTTCTACATGAGTTTCCAGCACTGACCAAATGGGAGGTAAGAATCCAAACGGTGCCGACTTCCGAAGTGACCCGATAATGGTGTGGATAGTCAGTGGAGGCAGCGGTTTCGAGGGACTGGTAATCGTAACTGTGGCCGAACTCTTTTAATGTTCTAGACAGGCGGCGTGCAAAAGCCAAACCCAAATGATGTTCACTCATTCCGCGATTATGAATGGTTGGATAGTGCTTTTCACACAGTTTCATGCAATCTGCTTGAAACTCATTCACGCTTTGAATCAACACATCCAATAACAAGGCAACACTCTCCCTAGGTCCCAGTTTTCGCGCATACAGTAACATGGCGTTGATAAACTCAGTTACACTTATTGTCCAAAAAATTGCATAGAGTTAGGGGTTTATGTCTAAGATTGAATTTACGTCACAACAAAAACAAGCGATGGCTAAAGACCTTCAGGACTATCTCGAACAAGAGCTTGATGTCGAAATTGGCCAGTTTGATGCCGATTTTTTGCTGGATTTTATCTCTGATAAGTTTGGTGCCACCTTTTACAACCAAGGTGTAAAAGATGCACAGGCGATTATGGAGAGAAAGATGCTGGATATTGCTGATGAGCTTTATGAGATAGAACAGATTAGCCAATATTGAGGTGCCTTTTCTATCACGCAATTCGTTCCATCAAATTTTTCGAACGAGATCATCAAGGGTAAGAGATTTCCCCAATGTAAATAATGGTAAATAATCTGTTACACACAAGGGGAGATAACTATTCTCATGTGATAAAGAGATTCATTTAACTTGGAAACTGTAATGAAGT
The DNA here is from genome assembly GCF_053643215.1 of Vibrio sp. NH-7. Lineage (NCBI taxonomy): Bacteria > Pseudomonadati > Pseudomonadota > Gammaproteobacteria > Vibrionales > Vibrionaceae > Vibrio > Vibrio sp. NH-7. Next base: position 734,644 of record NZ_CM132188.1, read on the forward strand.
CGGAAGTCAAAAACTATAATGTGGTTGCTCGTGCTGTGCACTGGTCATCTGCTCTGGTCGTGATTGGTATGTTTGCTGTTGGGCTGTGGATGGTTGATTTGTCCTACTACAGCGAATGGTATCGGACAGCACCACACTGGCATAAATCGATTGGCATTTTACTCGCCGCATTGACTCTATTCCGTTTGGTTTGGAAGCATGTTACGGCGTCACCAAAACTAGAAGGCAGTGCGATTGAAAAAGCGGGAGCGAAGATTGTTCACCTCGCAATGTACGCAACTCTACTATTGTTGTTTGTTTCCGGTTACTTAATCTCGACAGAGGATGGTCGCGGTATTGATGTGTTTACATGGTTTACCGTGCCTGGCGCGGGAGCGTTGTTTGAAAACCAAGCAGACACCGCAGGCCTTATCCACTTTTACGCTGCATGGGCTCTGATACTAATGGCTGCTGCCCACGCCCTTGCTGCATTGAAACACCACTTTATTAACAAAGACAACACGCTACGCAAAATGATAGGAGCTTCAAAATGAAAAAAACGTTATTTGCTACAGGACTGGCTATGGTGATGGCACTGCCTTTTGGTGCAAGCGCAGCGGACTACGTTATTGATACAAAGGGCGCACACGCGTCAGTAAACTTCAAAGTTAGTCACCTTGGTTATAGTTTCATCAAAGGTCGTTTTAATAAATTTGATGGCGAATTCTCTTACGACCCAGCGAATGTTGCGGCATCGAAGGTGACGGTAAACGTTGACACTCGCAGTTTGGATTCAAACCATGCAGAGCGTGACAAGCACATTCGCAGTTCAGATTTCATTGATGCATCGAAGTTTTCAACCGCTACGTTTAAGAGCACGAGCGTGGTTGACAAAGGCGACGGTAACTTAGAAGTAACAGGCGATCTGAGCCTACACGGCGTGACTAAGCCAATTACCATCGATGCGGAGTTTATCGGTGCAGGTCAAGACCCATGGGGTGGTCAACGTGCAGGTTTCTACGGCACAACGCGTTTAGAGTTGGCTGATTTCAACATCGCAGTGATGGGTACTTCAAGCTACGTTGATATGGAACTGCATGTAGAAGGCATTCAGAAGTAATTCCACTTACCTCCAAAAAAACAAAGAAAGCCCTCAACCTAAGTGGTTGAGGGCTTTTTTGGTCAAGCGACTTATTTCCCGACCAAATTTCCTAGCGTTTTTGACGTTGTTTTTCTATTCGTTATGCACTTTCTAATTCGCGTTCTGTGTCGACCAAAGTTACACGGTCACCGTAAACATTACGTAGTGAAGAGAGTACGTTTTCACGGGTGACCACTCCAACAAACTGACCATTCTCAATTACAGGAAGTACATGCGGTTTGCTTACTTTCATGCTCTTTGCGCGCTCTTCAAGAGATAGCGTGGTGAATTGTGTTGCGATGCCCATGCTGGTGGTTGGGTAAAGCTGCTCTTTATCGATACAAAGGTACTCAGCGACATCGACCAGTTTATCTTTTGCATCAATTGCCACTACATCACGCGACATAAGATCGACAACCTTTTGTCCTTGAGTAGGAATGTAGTCTTGGCACCACAAATCGACCATCACATCATGCGCTGAGAAGAAACCAACCAAGCGTCCTTCGATATCAACAACCGGCGCGCTGATCAAATGGTTATCTAATAATGTGTCGATTGCAGCAGGTGTGGTCATTTCTGCGCCCAAAGTAATTGGAGCAGGGTTCATGATATCTTTTACAAGGATAGTTGTGTTCATAGTGGTTTCCTTAACTGACGTAATGTTAGTGGTTTTAGTAATTGAAGCGACTTGCGCTGCTTTTAGTTGTGGTCGGCGGTAGATACACCAGTTGGCAAGCCCAACCAGTACAGCACCACCAACGATGTTGCCTAGTGTCACGGGAATAAGGTTCGCTGTGACAAATTGATAGATATTTAAGTCCGCATATTGAGCGGGGGTCGCGCCGATTTGAGTCCAGAATGCCTCGGGCGCAAAGTTTTGAATCACGATACCTAGCGGGACCATAAACATGTTTGCGACGCAGTGTTCAAAGCCACTGGAGACAAACATAGCGACGGGCATAATGGTCATTGCTGCTTTGGTCATCGCGTTTGCGCTGCTGAACGTGAGCCATATAGCTAAGCAGACCAGCAAGTTACACAGTACGCCTAATGCAAAGGCTTGGACTGTCGTGTGGTGCAGTTTGTGTTGCGCGATATTAAGTGCATTTAATCCCCACTGGCCGTGGTCCATCTGATACAAACCTGCCGCCGATACGATGGTGAGCAGTAACATGGCACCAATAAAGTTACCAACGTAGACCTTGCCCCACACACTCAGCATCTTGGTAAAGCTGATCTGTTTATTGGCCCATGAAATGCTCGATAGCACAGAGCTCGTAAACAGTTCACCGCCGCAAATCACGATGAGGATCAAACCCATACTAAATGCCAGTCCGCCAGCCAATCGGCTTAGGCCCCAGCCCGTCTCGGTGCTACCCGTTGTCACGGTTATATAGAAAAGAAAGGCGAGTCCTATAAACGCCCCTGCCATGACAGCAAGGCTTAACGTCATGCCACTACTTTTCTTTGCTTTGCTTAACGCAAACTTCTCGGCTTCCGCCATCATCTCGATGGGAGAGAAGTATTGGTGGTTAGTTTGAGCTTGTGTCATTGCCGCTCCCCGGTAAAAAACATACATACCTCCTGATGTTCACAAGGCTTTATCGCCGTTGCCAATTCAGATTACGGTTGGAGTAGGTAGAGGTAAAATTGATAATTTTTAAAATCCTCATCAAAAATATTGATATGGATTGGAGAGGGCGTAAAATGAAACCCAATGCGTATTTGTCAGTGTTTTCAAATACGTGCTGAAGCTAGGTAAAAGAGATTATAAGAACAGGGATAGGAGTCCTATGCGTTACTCATTAAAACAACTTGCTGTCTTTGATGCCGTTGCAGATACGGGGAGTGTGAGCTTAGCGGCTGACAAACTCTCGCTGACGCAATCGGCGACAAGCATGTCGTTATCGCAACTCGAGAAAATGTTGGGCAGACCACTGTTCGAACGTCAAGGAAAACAGATGGCGCTGACACACTGGGGGATGTGGTTACGTCCGAAGGCAAAGCGCCTTCTCCAAGATGCGCAGCAAATAGAAATGGGCTTTTATGAGCAGCATTTGCTCAGTGGTCACCTCAAACTTGGTGCCAGCCAAACGCCCGCCGAACACTTAGTCCCAGACCTTATCAGTATTATTGATAACTCGTTTCCTGAGATGAGAATTTCCTTAAAGGTCAAAAGTACCGACAGCGTGATTCAAGGGGTTATCGACTACAAATATGACCTAGGCATTATAGAAGGGCGCTGTGATGACAACCGACTGCATCAAGAAGTGTGGTGTCGAGACCACTTAACCGTTGTGGCCGCGGCTCATCACCCCTTCGCGCTGCAAGAAAAGGTCAGTTTGGCACAGTTAGAGCAAGCCAAATGGGTACTTCGAGAGCACGGAAGTGGCACTCGCATGATTTTTGATAGCTCCATTCACCATTTGATTGAAGATTTGGATGTCTGGCGTGAATACGAACATGTACCTGTACTGCGCAGCATGGTCGAGCATGGTCAATATCTTACCTGCTTACCCTATCTAGACGTTGAAAGGCACATCGACAGCGGTCAACTGGTCGCCCTTAACGTGCCTGAACTCAATATGGAGCGTACGCTTTCGTTCGTGTGGCGTGCAGACATGGTTGAAAACCCGTTGGTTGAATGTATTAAGCGCGAAGGGTTAAGGATGATGAAGGGGAAACCCAGCGTTTTATAATAATCTTGGTATTACCGATATCTGTTGAAATATCGATTGCATCACGTAATTTGTGATAAATATGATATTTGTTACCTAAATAGTGTGATCTAGATATTACTCATTGCTATCAATTCTTCTTAATATGCGTACTTGTACTTTTGATGTGTCTGAGCACACGTAACGAGGCGTTATGAGCACACTAGTCGCGATTGCATTAACAACGGGTATTCTTTCTGGCTTATGGGGATGGCTTGCCATTTCACTTGGACTTCTTTCTTGGGCCGGATTTTTAGGGTGTACCAGTTATTTTGCTTCACCTACCAGTGGGTTTAAGGGGTTAATACAAAGTTTGCTAACCAACATGACAGGTGTATTTTGGGCAATGGTTATTATCCATGCTTCACAATATGCGTCGTTGGAAATTTTGGGTTACGTCATCACTGCTGTTGTCGCATTTCTAATGTGCATGCAGGCGACGCAAAGCTTACTTACCTACATTCCTGGTACGTTTATTGGCTGTTGTGCAACCTTCGCCGCTTCAGGTGACTGGAAATTGGTTATCCCTTCGCTCATTTTGGGTGGTATTTTCGGTTATTTGATGAAAGCGAGTGGTTTATGGCTACATCAAAAGGCTCACCAAACGCAATCAAGTGCTGAGCTTGCGCCTAGAGCTTAATTGTGTGATCAAATTCTGCCTGATGGATTTGGTCAACCCCCGATTGATTTGTATCTGATTCGATACGCGGCATTGATGTTAATCATCAATGCCGCTTTTTTATGTGTTGCCGTTGGCCATGGTGACCACACGTTTTAACGTCCAGCGAAGCAGTAGTGGAATGCACTCATTACCTAACTCTTCACAGTGGCTCACTATCGCCAGTGCTAAGTCAGGTTTTGCGTATTTTTTTAGTACCTTGGTGACCACTTTTTTGGCGGGAATAGGGTGATCCGCAGGAATATGTACCATCTGTTTGAAGAAGGTCTCAAATCCATTGTTGTAGAGAAAATGTTCAATGTCTCTATCAGGCAGTTCTGTCAGACGATGACGCTCTTGATCATTACCCAGCAGAGCTCGAACCGCGGTCGAGTATTTTTTCCCTGCAGCATCACCGTCGGTGACAACATGCCAGTCGATACCGAAAGCCTTCGCTACTTTAAGCAATGACTTCAATCCCGATTGGGCAAACTCGATAATCTGAACTCCTTCCGCGGCAAGGTTATAACCACACTGATTGGCAAGTTCGTTAAACAGCCAAACTTCTGTTTCTCCTTCTACTAACAGCCAACAACGCGCGAATAAGGCGCCAGAGCGATGGAAACGGATATGAAAGCCAATTCGACGCAGCTCATCTCGACTTAACCCGTGATCCGGCAGTGACGTGGTGATCGTCTTGTCTGATTGGCGAACAAGTCGACGTATAGAGTGAAGCGGCACTTGACCAAGAAGTTCGCCACTGTTTGTAGTCAGAATTTTCTGCATTGGCAGCAGTTGAAGCAATCCCCATGCGCGAGCGAGGTGGGTAGGATGAAGGCGACCTTCAGGATCTTCAATGATCAACAGTGGTCGCGCACATCGGCGCAACTGATTTGGTCCTTTCGCTTGCAGGTAGGCATTGAGCAAGCCCATGAAAAGTAGCCGAGTTTGTTTGTCGTTTTCTTCAACCACTTGCGATAAACGCTTATTGCTCGTTGTACTGTTGAAGAAGATCCCATCTCGCTGCTTACGAAGGTTTTTTCTGGTGTTCGATTTGAACGAGAAGTAATGGTCGACCAAAATACCCATCGAGTTGAGGCTACTTTTCATTTCGCCTTTATTCACGTGGCCAGGTATCGCCATTAGGCGTCGGCAAGTATTGTTGATGCGCTTTTCGATACGAACATTGTTGTCGCCATTTGAGCCAATAGGGCGTTCAAAACGTCGAGAATCTTTAAGGCGAATAACTGGGTGAAGCGTCATCAGCTCTTGCGCAAGTTTTTCCGAGTGGTGCAACTGCTTTGGGTTGCCTTGCTCGTCAAGAAACGCATAGCGCGTATTGATCTCGTAGCCATCACGACTCGCACTCAACCGATAAATGATTCGATTTTTCCCTTGATCGTCTTTGATCCAAACGGGCTTTAACTTTCTATAACGACCTGAGTTCATCTCATGTTTATCAGTGGACACCAAACTCAACACAATTTGTAGGTGTTGGCTTTGAGGATGAGCAATTGAATAGTCGACGTGGAAATCGGTCATCTCAAATTGATAGGGAATACCCTCAGAAGGCAGGGCGACGGACAGGGCATCTAACAGGGACGATTTACCCCAAGTATTTTCGCCGATTAATGTGGTGAGTTCATCAAAGGCGATAGAGAGCCTTTTGATTCCACGAAAGCCAGAAATTTCAATTCGTTCTAGCTGCATATAGTGACTCCGTATGAGCTATTTCTCATTAAGCATAATAGAAAAATGCCGAATAAGCAGAAGGTTAGCTCACACTCTTGGATTAATGACCGGTAATTCATAAGGTTAGCGCCTTGATGAAGTTCATAATAAATGATGTATCAGAAATGGTGTTTTCAATAAAAATGTGAAAGTTAATGAATTTGTCACATGGGATGCGTTAGGATGTAGCTGAAAAGAGAGAATGAAAATATGACAGATAAAAACAATAAGCCGGCGAGAGTCAAGCTGGCACACATCAACGATACGCACTCCTATTTTGAACCAACTTCATTACAGCTTACCCTGCATGTCGAAGGTCAAGAACTCGAGCCCTACGTCAGTGCGGGTGGGTTTGCTCGCATTGCAACGAGGAAGCAACAGCTCGAGCAACTTGCGAAAGAGAATGATCAGCAGTTTATCTTTCTTCATGCGGGTGATTGCTTCCAAGGTACGCTCTATTTTTCTTTGTTTAAAGGCGAAGCTAACGCAACCATGTTAAACGCGCTAAACATCGATGCGATGGCGTTAGGCAACCATGAGCTTGATATGGGAAACCTTCCCGTTGCCCAGTTTGCCCAAAAAATTACTTTTCCTTTGTTGGCCGGTAATTGGGATTTGTCTAACGAGGACTCAGCGAAGAAACTTAGACTTAGCGAGAATGCCAAGGTGTTTTCATATGATCCAAGCGTTCAAGCAGCAAGGTGGATCGTCAAGTATGCACAAGGCGAACCTATTGCCATTTTTTCACTTGCGCTAGATAAAATGGCAGACATCTCAAACCCAGACGTCGACACACCTTTCGTTAGTGCTCGTAAAACGGCGATTGAGACGGTCGCTCAAATACAAAAGTCGGGGATAAATAAAATTATCCTACTTAGCCATATGGGTTACGAAGCGGATTTGGATATGGCGAATACCGTTGATGGAATTAGCCTCATCGTTGGCGGTCATAGCCACCGATTACAAGAGGATTTTTCTGGACTCGGTTTAAAAAAAGATGACCCATACGGCATTGAGATTAACGGAACACGTGTTGTACAAGCTGGCTATCACGCATTAAGCATGGGCCACTGTGACATCGAGTTTGACGAGAGTGGTCACGTGACGCATTTCAGCGGTAAGAATGAACTGCTGCTTGGTCGAAGACTCTTTATTGACGCGAGTATGAGCGAAGTACGTGACGATGAGTGTTACGCGATCGCACGACGCTACGTTGATCAGCACCCAAATGTGCACGTTTGTAAGAAAGACCCACATACGCAGGAGATTTTGTTGCAGCGGTACACCACGCAAGTTCGAAAACTGCAAAGTGACTATATCGCGTGCGCCAAACATGCGCTTCGTCATGTACGCGTACCTGATGACACCGGAGCGAGTGAGCTAGCACCGTTGGTAGCGGAATCTTTTGCCTACACCATGAATGAAATGGGCTATGACGTGGAGTTTGCCATTCATAACGCGGGTGGAGTGCGTACATCGCTCAATTCTGGTGATATCTCTGTGGCAGACATCGCGGGTAAACTGTTGCCCTTTGCCGTACCCATTGGTGTTTACGAGCTCAAAGGGAAAGACATTGCCGCCACTTTAGAAGGGGCGATCAACAATGCATTGAACAATGGGGTAGAAGGAACGGGTGACGGCTCATACCCCTACACATATAACTTGAGTTATGACTACGATTCAATGGCGCCTATTGGCCAGCGCATCCACAATTTGGCGATTTATTCGGCGATAAATGGATGGCAAGCGGTTGAAAAAGAACGCTATTACCGAGGCACGTCGTCAGCGTATACCATGAAAGGGAAAGAAGGCTACGAGGCCATTCAAAACATGAAAGGCGAGGGAATAGTCACGGATCGTTCTATGGCGGATTGTTTTATTGCTTTGCTAACTGAACATCCCGAAACGATAAATCGCACCAAGTCTGCTACCGAGCACAACGCATGGCATAAAGGTTGCTAATTACTTACTGATTGTTGATTGTTCAACAGCCAGGGGGAAATCATGTGGAAAGACTGGATTGACGTAGCGGTTGTTATCAGTTGGGTTGGTGTTTGGTCTGCTTTGGTCTATTTCATCCCAATGTCAGGCGTTTAGAGCCAAAACCCCAGTATAAAAAGGAGCAAATAATATTTGCTCCTTTTTTGATTTTTTTACTAGACGAGGCGCTCAAGCAGGCATACAATCCGCGCTGTTTGGGGAGTAGTCGCCTCTGGTTTACTTATCGTCATCTCGTTAGGAAATCTCCTATCCGGTAAGTATAAATGGTGTTGAAATGTTTGTTTCAATTCACCATTTCGACGAGACCAACGTAATCAAATATTCTACGCCATTAAATCGGTGTAGGTTGTTTTGTTTGCGGTGGGTTCGTCTATTACTTCTCGATCCCTCCGCCTTTGGAGGTAACATGACCCCTTCTACATACATCGGCTTCGCACTATTAACTCTGACCATGGTTGCATTAGATATTTGGCAAACCCGTGGCGGGAACGTGACGATCAAAAAAGCCGCCGTTTGGAGTATCTTTTGGTTTTTACTCGCATTCTTGTTCGCTGCGAGTATTTATTTTTTCTGGGACTTTTACGCTCCAGACAGTGCTTACAGCGCTGAAAAAGCGACCGTTTCATTTCTAACGGGCTACTTGCTTGAGAAATCTCTGAGCGTCGATAACTTATTCGTTTTTGCGATTATCTTCCATCAATACCTGGTGCCTGAGCACTTGCGCCCAAGAGCTTTGCTGTGGGGCGTAATCGGCGCTTTGATTTTACGTGCCATCATGATCGCTGTGGGAGCGCAGTTACTCGCGCAATACCATTGGTTATTGTATGTATTTGCGCTGTTCTTAATCTGGACGGGTATACAACTCGCTCGCGATAAAGGCGAGGAAGAAGTCAATCCGCTGCCAGAAAAGCTAATCCGTAAGTTCGCTTCTGTGACTAATGATTTTCGAGGCAACGCATTAACTGTTGTTGAAGGCGGTAAACGTTGGTTGACGCCTATGGCCATTGTAATTGGTGTGATCGCGTTTATGGACGTTATGTTCGCGCTAGACTCAATACCAGCGATTTTTGCGGTAACACGAGAGCCGTTCCTTGTGCTGGCTGCCAACGTGTTTGCGTTGCTAGGTTTGCGTTCACTGTACTTTGTTTTGCAGGGGATGATGGATAAGTTTATCTATTTGAAACCTGCGCTTTCATTCATCATGGTGTTTATTGGTATCAAGATGATGCTTGTCGGTTCGGCTTGGGAAATCCCAACTCCTGTATCGTTATTAGTGCTTCTGGTGACCATGACCATAGCAGTGATTGCATCCGTGATGAAGAAACGAAAACAGCAGCTACCATCCGAACTAACTATTAGATAATTAATCTAATTGTCTGCCAAACAAATTCGACGATTTTAATTAGCGAAAGTGTAAAAGTTTTGTGAACGGAAAACGAGCGCATCTACGCTTATAAAATATTAAGTCGAAAAAGTTGGGTATCTATGCGCAAAATTACCGGTTTTGCGCATAGTTTTAAAAGTCAATTGTTATGGTGTTGTTTTATTAGAAAAACTTATCTGAAAGTCGAAAGTTTTTCATTTTTTGGTGCGTAAATTATTGCTTATTATTAGCCCATCGAAACGAATTAAACGATTTATAGAGAGGCAATCATGGCACAAGCAATGCAGATCGGCACAATTAACGCTCCTATCTCTATGGATAAAAAAACCTACGCGGTTTCTTTCAAAGGATTGATTGCACACCTATTAGATATTCTATTCACAGATAATACTCCTCGCGCGTACTACGCGAACGATTTATCTGGCCACATTCAAAAAGATATTGGCTTGAATCGCTAATCTAACAGGCTCTAAAAAACGTAAGCGCTGGCAGAAATGTCAGCGTTTTTTTTGTGCCTTGTGAAATGGACACCCAGCATTAACGGTCTTTTTGAATACAGAGCAAACACTGCGCTTAGAAACATCCAGCTTGTTTACAGGTTTGGTCACCTGTGGGCCGTTGAGAATGTTGAATGTGAACAATGGAGCCGATTATGCACTCGTTACTTGCCATCTCGATAGCGTCCAGTTTGTCAGCGGGGCAAATTTGGATCCACGAAGGACAACCCGCTCAAGTGATCGAGCTATTTACGTCTGAGGGGTGTTCCAGTTGTCCACCTGCCGATCGTTATCTATCAAAGCTAGAAAATAGTGAAGGGCTTTGGACATCGATTATTCCCATTGCGTATCACGTCGACTATTGGGACCATCTAGGTTGGAAAGATAAGTTCGCAAAACCAGAGTACTCTCAGTTGCAACGTCTTTACTATGCGTATGACTTGGTTGGAAGCGTCTACACGCCCGGTTTTGTGGTTGATGGTCGAGAGTGGCGTGGATTTTTCAACTGGGTGAATCGTGAATTACCGACTGCGACGCCACGCGAATCACAACGATTAAAACTGATTCGCAAAGGCAATACGTTCTCTCTACAGTTTGATAAAGCAGGCAGCTTTGATGCCACGCTGGTATTTTTGGTCAACAACCAGTACACGCAGGTTCAACGTGGTGAGAATAGAGGACGTAAGTTGGAACACGACTTTATTGCGGTCAAGAGAATGCAGCAGCGGTCAACGGATGGTAAATGGGAGTTTGAGGCTCAATTGCCGTTAGAGACGATTGACGCTGTGGCTGCATGGGTGAGTGAACCGGGTCGGTTTGAACGCATACAAACTGTGGCGGGCAAAATAGAATAATCAGTTCAAAGAGCCCATTTCTGGGCTCTTGCTCTGACTACTTGCGCATTGCGCACGCATAGGCAGTGGTGAAGGCTTGCTCTTGGTATTGTTTAAGTCCGGTATCTTTAAACGCAATCGCAAGGGGATTTCTCTTCAAGCTTTCCTTGATAGCCGTTGTTGAAACAAGCTCAACATGCAATCCTTCAATCAGTTGAATGATGGCCTCTAGTTTAAAACCAACGCTGCCACCTGCAAACTTACCCTTAGTTTGACGTTGGCGGATCATCACTTTATCCACTTGGTAGTCTTGCATCAGTTTCGCGAACGAAAACTGAAATTTCTTCAACTCTTCACCAGAATTCGCATCACCAATCGTCAGTTTTGCCACTCGGCAATCTGGCAAGTGAACAACACCTGATGTGTTTTCTAGTAGACAAATAACGGCATCGTTGCCTTTTAGCTCTACGCCACAAATTTTCATATAAGTACCTCGGTTGGTTCCGATTGAGTATAACAGCCTGAAGCGATGCGAGTTATTCAATAATGCACATTCGGGCATTAAATAATCGTCTCTTGCGTAAATCTTGTCTGAGTGGTTTATTAATAACCATATACTCAATTTATGGAGTCTGATTATGTGTCGATGGCTAGCGTATCAAGGTCCGGCTATCTATTTAGATGAACTGGTATATGAACCTGAGCACTCGCTTGTTCACCAAAGTTTGGAAGCGAGAAAAGCGGTGACGCGGGTCAATGCGGATGGTTTTGGCTTGGGTTGGTACACAGAGCGAGAAACACCAGGACAGTTTCATGAAGTGCTGCCAGCGTGGGGGGATGAAAACTTGCGATCGCTGACACACCATATTCGCTCTCATCGGTTTATGGCACATGTGCGTTCCTCAACTGGAACACAGGTTTCGCGATCGAATTGCCATCCGTTTATCATTGATAATTGGATGTTTTTACACAATGGCCAAATCGGCGACTTTGAAAGGGTGAAGTTTGAGTTAGAACGGATGCTTCCGGAGTCGCTCTATCTTCTTCGACGTGGGACAACCGACAGCGAGCTCCTCTTTTTATTGGCGTTAGCGAATGGATTAAAAAACGATCCTGCACATGCACTCAAGCGCACCATTGATATTGTGCAGCAATGTTTAAACAATAAGTCTATTGAATCACCTTTCAAAGCCTCGATTTGTGTCTCTGATGGAAAGGCGTTTTGGGTGGTTCGCTACAGTACAGATGGTGAGCCGCCAACCATCTTCATTCGCAGTGATGATGAAAGCGTTGTGTTGGCGTCAGAGCCGTTAGAGAGCGGTAAAATGTGGAACAAGATCGAGCCTCAGACGATCAGTAAGATTCAGGGCTGTGAACGTACGGCTTGGAACTTAACCGATATCACCAATCAACCCGCCTAAAGACTAAGCGGGTTGATAGATGGTTTGTTAATTTGCTTGCCAGCGCTCGACCATATATTCGGCTAAATCTTTGGAACGAAGCAGCAAGTTTTCACGAGCGATTGTCAGCGTTGAGGTCATTTCTATTACGAGTGCGTCATCGGCACTTGCCATTACACCGAACTGAATCATGTCTTCGCCGCGTAATGATTCGATTGAGCGTTTGTCTTCTGGAAGCTCAATATAGACGGATGTAAACGATCGGTAATCATCAACAAAGGGTCTAATGTGCCAACTTGCTGTGAATGGTTCGGCATTGGGCGCTGTGATTTCTACTTCGGTAGCATTTCTGAAGTTGAGGCTCACCATGGTCGGCTTAGGACCCGAGTTGGCGTCACTGTTAATGTCTCTAACCCAGTACCACTGTTTGCCGGCGAACCAACCCCGTTCGAGCGTGATATTTCGGTTTGGTGTGTCACGTAGCCAGATGCTTGGGTAATTGTCTTGGTTTAACCCGATAAAGAACTGGTTACTGCGCCTAAAATTAAAGTCGTAGGTACCTTTGTGAGATAGGCGCATATCGTTAAACAATGTGCTGTAATTGAAGTCACACACCCATTTCGATGAGTAGTCTGCTTCGCAAAGGACATTATCGTCCCTAAATTGATAAGCCGTAATTACATCATCAGACTCTAATGAATTTGTCATCGGGAAGTAGGCGAATTCGCTACCTTTGACGGTGTCAGCCAGTGTGTAATGACCTTGAAGAAAACGGTCGTTTCGAGTCCGCCAGAAGTCAAAAAGGGTATGAGCTAGATTGGCATCGTTGAGCACCAGCGCGTAACGTCCATTGAGTGACAGGTCACGAGCGAGCCAATGCTGCGCTGCATCTTCCATGATGCCCAATCGGATAGTTGGAGCTTTAGAGCCTTCAGGGGGATCGATACGTATCACATCGGGCACGTCAGGAGCTGACTCAATCGTCCAAGTCGCCATAACATCGGGTGTCGCATCAGCAAAGTCGACGCTGACTTGATTTCCTTCTTTAGCAAAACTTAACGTGACGAGCGCTAGGTCGCCTTGGTCGGCGCTGTTGATAGAAGGGCGCAATAACGTAAGAGTTTGCGATCGCAATAGATCGTCTGAGATCACTAAATCGTATCCTGAAGAGAGATCTTTATGCGTCCACACTTGGTAAGTTTTGCTTGAGGACTCATAGCTAACAGAGAGGTGGTGAGATAAGTAAATGAACTGATAAGTGCGCGCTGAACTTGAATCGGTTGCATCTAACACCAGTCGGTTATTTTCTGTGGTATAGGCTCTTTGGGCGGCACCTACGAAGCTGCCTGCCACATGAGTACCGTCGAAGTTTGCTCTTGTCGACTCACCATCTTTGCTCAGTGGTGTGACTTGAAACTCACCGTTGTTTTCTAAGTAGTCAGACAGGTTGGCCACCATTTGATTATCACTAGAAACGCTGCCATCAGGAGCTTGGTGCAGTAATCGTTTGTTTAGATCATGGATGTCGAGTTGATTGGCGAGCTCATCTGCTTTGTCTTTGTAAGCCATTAAGGTCGCTTGCAGATCCGCTGGTGTGGCATCACTTAGGGCTGGCGGAAAATCACGGGTGATTGATCGAGCAATGAGATGTGATATCGCTGCGTCAATACTTGTTGAACGGTTAGCTACAAAATTACCTGTTAACACGTCTGCAGGTAAGTTGAGTTCCGCGGCGATTTGCTCCAACGACTTACCAGAAAGGTGAGCTATGGAGGTGAAGGGGTTAATAGTATTGATTTTTGCTGGAGCAATCATTTGGTATGACTTGCTTGCTAGGGCTATTTGGTCTGAATCTTTGGTTTCTCCAGCAATGATATTGGCGATGAGGGGATAATTCGCGTCAGCGGCCGCGACTTCGATTCGACCCATTGAATCCGTTGTGCCCTCGATAAACTCGTTGGGAGCGCATCGATTGTCGAGATTTCGATCGACACATACGGTCGCATTTTCCAAATATCCGTCGACAACTTGTACGGTTCTCGATGTCGGAGGCGCTTGGGGCGTATCCGAACCTGAACTGCCGCCACCACAAGCCATCAATTGCGCGGCCGATAGACAGACCAACGTTGTTTTCTTAATCATGCATTTTCCCTAGCTCTAATTTTATAAATCATTCATTAACGATTGAATAACATACAGAATTTATTTGTTGCACGATAGTGATGTGTATCATGGTTTAACGTAGAATAATTCTCATTTACGTGACAAGGATGGGAATTTGCGAAAAGCGCGTTGGCTTGAAGCGTGCAAAATAGAGCTAAAAGTCAAATTTGGCATATGAAACAATTATTGTGATTCCAATCGCGAAATTAAACCTATTGTGATGACCTCAACTTAAGGTGAGGTTTTAGCCTAAATTCCACTTTACAACTCAGTATAAGGGAATAAGCGATGTTGGCTAAAATCTTAACCAGAGCGCAACGCTACACAGTTGAAACTAACCAAAATGGCAACACAAACCATTTACCTATGGCGCTGGTGGCATTGAATGAAATGGGAGCGAATCATGATCAGCTAGAGGCATATTACGCGAAATACGCCCATTTACTGGTCGCGAGAGAGAGTGTAACGACAACTACACACTTTGAATGGGAAGCTCACTTAGGGGATAAGAGCGCCTTTGAACACTATCTCAATTATTTTCTTCGCCAAGTGGAACGTGAAGGTATTGAGGCCACCTTACGCACATATCTTGATAGACTGATGCCAGGTTGCGGAGCATCAGCGTTTCACGCGGTGATCCGCTTGAGCTACGGCGTTCAAGTCCAAAATAATACTGAGGTTGCGTTTGGGTTGGCAGATCTGGCAAGCAGTTACTTGCCTGTTAGCGAGCCGCTGGCATGTACACAAAATCTGAGAGAGGTGTTCGAGAGCGCATTGTCTACGTATGAGGGCGTAAATGTTCAAGGAGGGTTGATTTCAGCCCGTATGTTGTCCGTGGTAGAGAACCCACGCTTTGAAAGTGTCAATTACGCGCCACGATCACTGGATATTGCGCAAATCAGTGAGCTTGTCGCAGAACTTTATCTAAAGAGTCGCGACTTTACTGTGTTGCATGCAGTGACAAGCTGCCATGCAATGCGCTATCTCAGTGATTATTTTGTCCAACCAGAGCGCTCTCTGCGTTATTACTGGGCTGCATTGATTGCAGCGGTACTTTCTGTAGAGGATTTACGCTTAGGCTCTCTACCTACGATAAAGCTAAAACCGTTATCTGACATGAGTTTTAATGCTGTATTAAACAGCGATGATAGCCACGTTATTAAGCTTGCTTGGAGCTGTTTGGATGAGTCTAGACATTATCAATCTGAACATCATTTGAAGATTCTAACCATGTTGATGGAGGAGTATTGCTGATGAACAAACTGCCGCAAAAGGTGTTAATGCGCTAAGTCAGTCACTTCAAAGTGAGTTTTAGCCAAAAAATGGAACGATAAAGAAAAAGCGCTCAGATGAGCGCTTTATCAATGTGCTTTGGGGCAGATGTGTTATTTCTTGCGGCAGTACTCTGCAATAACATACATAGACTGGCCACCATTTGCTTTACCCGATACCAGTTTTGGATCGTCACCGATGCTGATGCCGCGAATAACAGTACCTTGTTTGATGACTTGGTTTGTACCTTTCACTGGAAGATCTTTGATTACCGTTACGTCGTCACCTTTTTTCAGTTCAACGCCGTTGCAATCCAACGGTTTGTCGTCCGCCGACATGCCTTGCATCGCCCAGTTCATTTGTTCTTCTTCCATGTACATCATGTCGAGTGCATCTTGCGCCCAGCTTTCAGTATTAAGACGAGTCAATTGACGCCACGCCGTAACTTGAACAGCAGGGACTTGGCTCCACATACTGTCATTTAGACAACGCCAGTGGTTGATGTCTTTTGGATCATCAATCTCACCTAGACACTTGTCACACACCATGATGCCGTAATCTACTGTCACGTGGCTGTGTGGCGGTACCGCGTATGCCGTTAGTGGCGTGTCAGCAGCACAAAGTTCACATTTAGATTGGCAGCGTTCTAGCATAGTAGCTTCAGAAGACATAGTAGACTCACATTGTTTGGGTGTTGATAAGGGCGGCTATTATGCACGTTATCCGCAGAAAATAAAGGGGCATCCGGTAAAGCAAAGGTTTTAATTATGGAAACTGACAGAACTCTTACGTTTGTAATGCGAAATGAAACATGTGGAATTATTTCAATAACCTATATAGAGTGACAATGTCACAAATTGAGTCATTTCTTTACCTTGTTAGTCGTTCTAGGCATAATCCGCTTTGTTGTTATAGCAATTTAATAGGTTAGGCGTTGGAACTACTTTCTATCGATTTTCTTGGAAAGCCGCTACGGCTGGAAGGCTCAATGGCAGGCTGGCAGCAGCTGTTTTGGGATAATCAGGTTGTGTCACAGTTAAATGCAGATTCAGAACGAGATGAGAGCATTCACCAGTTCACCTTGTTAAGCGGGGAACAAGAGTTTACGTGCAAATTGGAAGTGGATTTGCAGTGGCAGCCTTTTGTTTTGTCATATAAGGCGACAATGAACGACCAGATGGTTGCCGAAGGTCAAAGAGATACCAAAGATATCGAGCGACAGGTTCCATTTAATCCACCCAAACCCGAACGACGATTCAGTCTTATAGGCTTGATCTCATTGGCCATGAAAGCACTGAAAAGTGCTAAGCTCATCAAAGTTGTCCTCGCGTCGGCAAGTCTTGCCGCTTATTCATGGTTGTTCTCGTTTCAATTTGCTCTCGCATTCATCGCATGTTTGGTGTTTCACGAGTATGGCCATGTGCGGGCGATGAAGTATTTCGGAATGAAAACCAAAGGTATCTATCTTGTTCCTTTTTTAGGAGGATTAGCGCTTAGCGACGAGAAGATCAATACTCGTTGGCAAGATGTGGTCATTTCAATTATGGGGCCGATGTTTGGCTTTATTCTTTCGTTAATATTGATGGTTGCTTACTGGATCACAGGGGAGATGTTCTTTGCGGGGTTAGCGGTGTTTAACGCCTTTTTGAACCTATTCAATTTACTGCCGATCTTGCCGTTAGATGGCGGTCATGTACTCAAAAGCATCAGTTTCTCGATGAACAGCTTGGCGGGTATTGTGCTGTGTACATTAGCCGCTCTCGGTGGTGTCGTGCTCAGCTACAGCTTGGGACTGACGCTTTTCGGCTTCTTGCTGATTATGGGGACACTTGAAATCGTCTTGGAGTGGCGTGGTCGACATCACAGTCATCTGTTACCGCTTGACCGCTACGGCCAGTTAGTTTCCGCAATTTGGTATTTGGCGCTGGTGGCCGGGCTGATTGGAATCATTTGGTATTTCGCCGGCACGGGCGATCAGTTACTGCAATTGCCATTGTTGATACTTGGCACTTAATGGAAAGGGAGCATGGCGCTCCCTTATTATTTCTCACAGTTTGGCCGAGTAGTATTCGTTGTTGGCAAACGTGCGATTGTCGACTTTAAATCTTGAATTCGTGTTTTGTGTGATGGGTGAGTAGAAAGTAGTTCAGGCGGTTGATTGCCCCCAGACGCGGCTGCCATGTTCTGCCACAAATTGACGCTCTGGTTAGGATCAAAACCCGCATTCGCCATCAACTCTAAACCCACAATGTCAGCTTCTGACTCTTGGCTTCTGCCATACGGGAGCAACACGCCATATTGCACGCCTAACCCAAGTGCTGCCATAGTAACGTTTCGGTACTGGGCGTAATCTGAGGATCCTAAGGCGACATTGGTGATCTGCAATCCGGCGCTCGCCAATTGTGATTGAGATAAGCGTTCATTACTGTGATCAGCCAAAACGTGGGCAATCTCATGTCCGATCACAGTCGCCAGTTGATCTTGGTTTTTGGCAACATTTAATAGCCCTGTATAGACACCAATTTTACCCCCCGGCAGCGCGAACGCGTTGACTTGGTCGCTATCAAATACCACGACCTCCCAATCATCAAAACTGGCTTGCTTAGGGACATGTTGAGTGACGCTTCTAGCAACACATTGCACGTAAGCATTCACGCGAGCATCTTTGCTAATCGGTTGTTGCTGCTTCATTTGTTCAAAGGACTGTGCGCCAAGTGAGCTCATGTCGGAATCGGAGAAGAGCAGCACTTGGTTTCTTCCCGTTGGAGATGCAGTACATGCCGTTAAGGTAACAGCGATGAGAATAGATGAAAGCTTATTGAGAGTGGGCATGGGGTTCTCCGCTTAGCGACTGTATTCAGCAAATAATAACATTAGGTTACAATCGCATGCACAGAAATAAATGGAAATAAGCATGAGCACTATCTGGAAACGCAAAATCGACCTAGAACGTTTAAACGCGACGTCAAAAAATACCTTGATAGATCACTTAAATATTATTTATAGCGCAGTGGGTGATGATTACATTGAAGCGACTATGCCAGTTTGTCATTTTACCCACCAGCCTTTGGGGATGCTCCACGGCGGTGCGTCAGTGGTGTTGGCTGAAACGCTTGGCTCAGTAGCCGCCAACTTCTGCGTTGAGGAAGACGCCTACTGCGTTGGGCTTGATATCAACGCAAACCACGTACGGTCGATGCGCACTGGTCAGGTGATTGGTCGTGCGACACCCATTCATCTTGGGGTTTCGACTCAAGTATGGCAAATCAATATCACTGATGAGAGAGAGCGCTTAGTGTGTACCAGTCGATTGACCATCGCCGTCAAGAAAAAGAAAAATGACAAGCAAACCATTAAGGCGAATCAGAATGGTCATTGATTTTAAAAGCGGAAAAGTGATTGTCACACCGCACGAGCTTGTGGTGAAACTGGTGGGTGAGCACATGGTCACACTTCAGGCGCAAACCGATGCCCTGCAACTGATTGGTCGCGGTGCAAATGTCATCGCCGCGAATGGCAGTGAAACGAAATGGTCGATAAAACTGGATGATGAGCAGCAGCTTAAAGCGATCGCGAATGAAATCGGCATTGAGATTCAATAGCGCTGCATAAACGCTTGATTCTTTCCACTAAATAGGGAAACTTAGTGACAAAGAAAAACAAGTGAGTTTCCCCTTTATGAGTAGTCCTCGACTTCGCGTCCAGTTTGAAACCCTATTTGAACACTACAATGGCCAAGATTGTGGTGTTCAGCTCGATGAAATCACCGATGTCCTGTTCTGTACCCGCCGCAATGCACGTATTGTATTGAATAAAATGGAAGAGCAGGGCTGGATCGAGTGGCATCCAGCTCCTGGGCGAGGAAAGCTCTCTCAGCTTATTTTTAAGCGCAGTCGTGCAGATGTTAGCGAAAACCTAGCCAGACGCTATCTTGAAGAGGGCAAGATCGGCCAAGCGCTCCAAGTATTAGACCAAGATACCGCCAAATTGGCTCAAGTTGTCGAAAGCTATCTGGGTGTTCAACATCAAGAAGGTCAGCAAGTTGTTCGCTTACCCTATTACCGTCAACTGTCGATGCTTAACCCTCGCAAGCCGATTCGCCGTTCTGAGCAACATATCATCAGGCAGGTGTTTAGTGGCTTAACTCGACTTGATGAAAACGATCAGCTTCAACCAGACTTAGCGCACACCTGGGAAATGCTGAGCGAAACGCACTGGCGCTTTTACCTGCGACCAAGTGTTCGTTTCCACAATGGTGATCTACTCACCACGGAGGCGGTGCTTGAATCTCTCTGTTCGTTACAAGACAAGCAGCTTTTTTCCCATTTACGCCAAATTGATTCGCCAAGCCGCTACGTTATAGACATACATACAAGCCGAGCTGATTATCATCTGCCACTGTTACTTTCTGAAGCCTGCGCAAAAATTCTGTTACAGGGTAGCGAGCAAAGTGACGATTATGACGTTTTCCCAATCGGGACTGGCCCCTACAAGATTACGCAAAACGATGAAAAGCGTTTAGTACTGCAAGCCTTTGATGGCTATTTTGGCTTTCGACCGCTACTCGATAGTATTGAAGTTTGGGTTATCGATGATGTTCACTCGTCGATGGTATTTCCCAGTCTTAGTGGCCCCATTAAGCCCGAAACCGGTACGTTCTCTGAAGAGGTCGAACTCGATCCCGGTTGTACCTACTTACTTCTTAATCGAAAAACAGGCTTGGCGAAATCGAGTGAGTGGGCGAACTACTTTAGCCAAAGGCTAGGGGCGTTAAACCTTTATCAACAGTTGCCTCAGGAGAAAATCGTCGAGCTGGGTGTGCTTCCTGCTCACGGTTTAAAGCCTGGTTGGTATCACCATACACGACAAGGTAATTACACCTCTCCTCCGTCTTACCACACAGTAAAAATTGCTTACCATGGTGAACATCCCATGTTCCCCACGCTAGTTAAATGTATAGAGACGATACTCAAGCAAGATAACTTGGATGTTGAGTTGGTCAAATACAGTGTTTTTGCACCAGATATTGATGATATTGATATTTGGGTGAAGCCAATGGGTATCGCAAACAATCGAGATGATGCGCTGGCGGGTTGGCTGCTGAATTATAGCGATATTTCTCTTTTTAGCCGCAGTGATGATTTTGAGTATTGGACTAAAGTCGTAGAAGAGTGGCAAGCCAAAGAAAATGCTGCTTTCCCAGCCAGAGAGCTAGGAAAATCCTTAGTCGAAAAAATGCAGATTATCCCAATGTTTCACTGTTGGTTAGGCGTGAGCAAAGATCAATGTGGCTCATTGCAAAATGCAAAATGTAACGCCTTGGGTTGGTTTGACTTTAGCCAAGTTTGGATAAAACCTGAATCACTGAGCGAGGACGAGACGGGTAATGGCGAAACCTAATAAAAAACAACCGTCTAAAACAGTCTGTATCTATTGCTCCAAATGCAAAACTCAGCTGTTTAAATATCGCAAAGGGGGCAAGGGCGCTCTGGTAAAGTGTTTCAAAGAGCGCATTGTGGAAGACTTCACCCAGCAGCCATGTATTTGCCCTTCATGTGGTATCGAATTTGCGCGCGATACACTCGTCCGAGGAACGCCTGCATTTAAGATGATTGGCGGTAAAGTCACTATGAAATAGCAGAATAAAAGAATTAAATATTTAACAACTTATCAACCATAAAGGGTGGTGATTAGTGTTGAAAACGAGTCATTGGGCGTCGTTTTAGAGGTGAGTCGATAAAAAGCGTAAAAATCTCGTTAAAGTGTATCATTGTTTTTCAAACCTGTTAGAATATCCGCAGTTTCGATTCGGTTTTTCCAACAATTTAACAGGGGTCCACAATGGAGCTAGCTCTAATCATCACTTTCATCGTCGCATCAGCTGTAATGGTCAAGAAAGAGATGACAAGCTCAAAATAAGCCTTCATTCGTTACATTTTTTATTTCCTTTTTACGAATGAATAGTAAAAGCTCTCAGTTTTGAGGGCTTTTTTGTTTTTGACGCTAAGAGACGAAAAAAGCCAGCATAAGCTGGCTTTTTCTATGGGTTTCATGCAGTTTAGAATTGATAATCTACGCTGATGCCCCAGTTTCTACCTGGTTGTGAGCGTCTTTGAATGTTATCACTCTCTTCTTGAGCAGTAAGATCGCTGTACTCGTAGTATTTGATATCAAACGTGTTAAATAGACCTGCTCTCAATGTTAGATCGCTGATTGGTGAATAGTACGCTGTAACATCAAATACGCTGTAGCCCGGAGCATCGATATTGTCTTCACTTGACCACTCTGTCTTACGCGCAACCATTTTTAGCGTCGCTAAACCACCAAAATTGTACGTTTCATTGTCGTAACCTAAACCAACGACAGACGTTAGTGGGGCAACGGAATCTAACGACTCACCCGTGCGCTTATCCTCGCCTTCTGCATAGGCAATGTTGAACAATGAGTACATGCCTGTCGGCGCATCAAACATCTTATCGAGTAAGATTTCATTGCTAAACTCGACGCCTTTGATTTCAACTTTATCCAAGTTGGTCAGCGTAAAATGCTCATAGCCAGGACGCTTTTCTGGTAGGTCTTCGTGCGCAATAAAGTCTTTGTATTTGTTGAAGAATCCAACAAGCTCAAACTTTGCCAAGTCGTTTTGACCACGCAACCCTAGCTCGTAGGAGGTACTTTTTTCAGCTTCCAACGATGAGTTTGGCGTAAAGTCTGCGCCGCTTGAATACTCATAGTAAAGTTGCTTGACAGTAGGTGCTTTGAAGCCTTGGCTCATTTGTGCGAAGGTGCTGAGTTTATCGTTGAAATGGAACACGGCGCCCAGTTTACCCGTTAGGGCGTTGTTGCTGTTTTCTTCGTGTTCAGTATCAAAACCTTCATCGGTTGACGGGTCTGCTTTGTAGGCGTCATAACGCAGGCCAAGGTTTGCAACTAGACGGTCTTCCAGAAGGAAAATGTTATCTTGAGCAAAGACACCCCATTGCGTCATTTTTGCATCAGGAATCGTTGTTGAGCCCGGTTTAGATGTGCCATTTCCGTGGAACACATCGCGGTTATCCAAACTGAAGTGGGTATTGACGACGTTCATGCCATAAGTCAATTCATGCTCTGAAGAGCTTAAGTTTAGGATTTTGCCAAATTGTGCATCGAACTGTATGGTTTTATCAAGGGCATTGCGAACTCGAGTTCGTCCGCCGTTATAGCCAATAAAGCCCATATGGTCGATAACATCTGCATAGTTTTCGTTGATCGTTTCTGTAGTCTGGTAGTTGAGCTCAAGACGAAGGGAATCGAAAACAGGGGTCACTTTGGTTAGCTCGTAGTTCACTCCATAGCGTGTACGAAGCGACTCATCATTAGTTTCCGCGTTATCGTAGGTAATGATAGGAGCAGGACCTGCACCCATGTTTCTTGTCATGGTGTAGTTTTCGCTCTTTGAATCCTCATGGTAGTTTTGTTCATTTCGCTCAAAGACAAAACCAACCTTGTGTTCATCGTTGATGGTGTAAAAAACTTTACCCAAAACATTGTTCATGTCTTTGTCGGCTGGGTTTGCAATTCCACGCATTCCGCCTTCGATGTCTTCGCCATCACCATAGGTTTGGGTTTCATTTCCTTGCGCATAGGTGCCGATTAGGATCGCCTCGACGTCATCCTTGCGCAGTGCGTAGGTCAGTGTGTTCTTGAATTGGCTGTCTTTTGAAGAGTAGCTCGACTTGATGCCAAAGCGCGATTCGTTCTCGTCTGTGATCAGAAAATCATCAGGGTTCTTTGTATTGACTACAACAACACCGCCTAACGCGTTTGACCCGTATAGGGTAGACGATGCACCCTTATTGATCTCAATAGACTGAAGTGTATCGACTTCAATCGCGTTAGGGTAGATGGCTTGAGTGGCGCCACCACCTGGGTTAAATGGGGTGACTTGCTGTACGCCATCAACGACAACTTTAATGCGATCGCCGCCCATACCACGGATGGTAAACCCAGAAATACCAAAGCGTCCTTCCGTTGTCACGGTGACACCCGGTGTTTTATCGAGTGCTTGTTTTAAGTCTGTCGATAGAGACTTATTAATATCTTCAGCAGACACGGTTTCAATTGAACTCGATACGTCTGTTTTGTTTTGTTCAGTCTTAGTCGCAGAAACTACAACTTCATCGAATACTGAATATTCTTCAGCGTGCACAGATGCTGTGAGAGCGACAATAATTGACGCAGACAGTAAAGATCGCTTATACATTTCGTTATTACCTTTAAATCCTTGATTTACGGTTGGCGTTGAACGGCGTGAATTTTATTGGATCTAAATGATAATTACTATCGTTCTCATTGTTGTTGGTTGGGTCGTAATTTGTACAAGTTTACTTGCCTCAAAGACAATTGTATTAAATTACAATAAGATAGGTAAGGATAGCTAAGTTTAACTAGAAATATTAATCTATCATTAATGTGATTCTCATCACATTTAAACAAGTATTTTAATGAAGGAATTATAAATTGTGCAAAGTCCAATCACGTTAGAAGCGCTTCATATTCTTGATGCTATCGACAGGCGAGGTAGCTTCGCAGCCGCGGCCAATGAGCTTGATAGAGCGCCTTCCTCGTTGAGCTATCAAATTCAGAAGTTAGAACAAGATCTAGATATCATGATCTTCGACCGATCTGGGCACAAAGCGAATTTTACCGAAGCGGGCCAACTTATTTTAGAATCAGGTAGAACTATACTGGCCGCAACACAAAAGTTGGTGAATGATGCAAGTGTTTTAGCTAATGGCTGGGAGCTTGATATTACTTTGGCGTTTGACGGTATTATCCCGATCGAGAACTTTTTCTCGATGGTTGATTCACTTAGTCAAGTAAGCTCAACGCGAGTAAAGCTACAAGAAGAGATCTTGGCTGGATGCTGGGAATCGCTCGCTGATGGTCGTGCGGATTTATTGATTTGTCCGAAGCTCGAAACGCTACCACATGACGTTAAGGCCGAGGTGATTGGGGCGATGGAAATGATCTGGGTCGCGGCCCCTGATCACTACGTGCATAAACGAGCTGGCGCATTTGATGATAGAGCACGGGAAAAATACCGTGTGATTGCCATTGCAGACACCGCACGCGAACAGCCGCCTATCAGTATCAACGTGATTCAAAAACAGCCTCGTTTAACAGTCACCAATTTTGCTGCCAAAGTCTCCGCTCTGCAAAACGGTCTAGGAATAGGGACGTTGCCAAAACAGAGAGCACTGGCGTTAATTGAACAAGGTAAGCTAAAACAAATAGAAGGGACAGACGCTCAGCCTATTGAAATTATTCTCGCTTGGAAGCGCAATAAGATCGGTGAGGCTAAATCTTGGTGTATTCAGTATCTGAAGAAGACGTTTAAATCCAACGCGGTTATCTAGTGAAAAGGGAGTTAAATACTCCCTTTTCGATGTCAGTTGAGAGGAAGCACCATATCGGCGGTTCCATCTTCAAACTGAATGTCGAGCTTAAAGCCCATTTTCTGCGCGAGCATCAACATGCCTCGGTTGGTTGGCATTGTCATCCCCGAAATTTGCTTTGTACCTTTGTGTCGGCAGTAATCGATGATCTTTTGCATCAATATTTTCCCTAGTCCGACACCTTTCAAATCTGAGCGAATCAATATCGCGAATTCTGCGTCTGTGTTATCTGGGTTGATCAAAGCACGAGAGACGCCGATGATTTGCAACTCAGTATCAGTTTGTCGCACTGCAACAAAAGCCATTTCGCGGTCGTAATCGATTTGAGTAAAGTTGGCTAACGCTTCGTGATTGAATTCTCCAACGTCGGTAAAAAAGCGTTTGTATAAATCTTCTTTCGAAACTCTACTGATGAAGGTGGCATGATCAGGCTCATCTTCAGGAAGAATAGGGCGAAGAAGTACTTCTTCTCCTGTTTTTAACGGGACAATTTCCTCATACTCAACTGGATAAGGTCTAATGGCCAAGCGTTGCTGAGCATCGCCGTCATATTGCTTCAGGATCAAGTCTGCATCGAGAATGGTAAATGTACTGCCATTTGCAAGTACTGGATGAATATCCAGTTCATGAACCTGAGGGCAGTCGACCACCATCTGCGATATGCGAACCAAGAGTTCAGACAGACCTTGTATGTTCATCGGTTCAGGTAATTTTTGCGGGCGGATCTTACCATTTTTGATTGCTCTAACGATCAGATAGCGTGCGAGCGTCATGTTGAGCGGCGGCAATGCTGAGGCTGCATCGATGGACTCATCCCATTCTGAGCCGCCTTGTCCGATCAATATGACAGGTCCAAAAGTATCGTCGGTTTTGACCTTAATTCTTATTTCTTCGCCGCCTGCGAGCTTAGCCATCCCCTGAACTAAGAGGCCATGAATATGAGCAGACGGGTAGGAGAGCTTTGCTCGATCGAGTATTGCTTCAGCCGCAGTGCCGACTTCAACACTGTTTCGTAAATTGAGCATTACGCCTTGTATGTCGGACTTGTGCGCGATATCTGGAGAGCGAAGTTTTACCGCAACTGGGTAACCAATCTGTTCGGCAACATGCACCGCTTCACTCGTGTCCGATGCGATCCAAGTAGGCAATACATTAAAGTTAAAATGCTTCAAAAATGGGCCAATTTGATGGGTATCAAGGGATACTGTTTTTTTATCCAGTAATTTCTCATCGATCCATTTTTTCGCTTCATTGAGTTCTGAAATGTGCACTGGCTCCGCCGTTGTTGGCGTTTCCATTAGTTGCTTTTGGTTTCGCCTGTACTCGACGAGGTGCATAAATGCAACGACTGCACTCTCAGGAGTCCGATAGGTCGGAAAACCGGCTTGAGTAAAAATATGTCGCGCGGGTTTGGCCGTTAATTCGCCTGACCAGTTGGTCAAAATGTTGAAACGTTTATGGCGAGGGTGTTTTTTTACTGCATCAACAATCGCTCGTGCTGTCTGCTCTGAGTGCGCAACCGCCGAAGGACTGTGCATAATCAAGATGGCGTCAGCGCAGTCGGCATCCATCACAGCGTTCAGAGTTTGGATGTAGCGGTTGTGGTCGGCATCTCCCACCATGTCGACGGGATTGCTATGGCTCCAACTCGGTGGCAAAAAAGCACTCAGGGACTCTATCGTTTGCGAAGAGAGCTCGGCGAGTTTACCACCGCGCTCGAGTAACGTGTCTACCGCCATGATCGCCGGTCCACCACCATTGGTGATAATCGCAAGCCGCTCACCCCTTAACGGAACGGAATGGGTGAGAGTCTCAACCGCAGCAAAGAGTTCATGAGAGTTGTTAACGCGTAGCATCCCGGTTCTGCGAATGGCGGAGTCGTAAATGATATCGAGCGTATCGCCACCGCCAGTGTGGGCTTTTGCCGCTTTTCGCCCCGCGGCTGTACGACCACCTTTTAGGACCAAGATTCTTTTGTTGCGCGACGCTGCTCGGGCAGCAGACATAAACCGTCTTGCATCTTTAATTGTGTCGATATACAGCAAGATCGCTTCGGTTTGCGAGTCCCGGCTTAAATAATCAAGCAAATCGGCAAAGTCGACATCTAATGCATTGCCCAAAGAGACAAACGCCGAAAAGCCAATGTCTTTATCATTCGCCCAATCCAAAATAGTGGTGCACATAGCCGCAGATTGCGAAATGAAGGCAATCTTTCCTTTTTGTGCTGTAACGGGTGAAAAGGAAGCGTTGAAGTTTATCCATGGAAGCACAAGTCCAAGGCTGTTTGGCCCGAGCATTCGCATATTTGCTGCTTTGGCAATCTCTAAACATGTACTTTGGATACTGCTACCTTCTTCGTCTGCTAAATGCATATCGGCCGACAGGACAATCACACTTTTGACTTGCTTTGCCGCAAGCTGACGAAAAATAGCGATATTTCGAGAAGCGTTGGTGCAGACGATAGCGACATCTGGCACGACAGGCAACTCATCAATAGAGCGATAAGCTAACACGCCACAGACAGAAGAGTAGCGAGGAGTAACTGGCATTATTGCCCCTTCGAATCCACCTTGGAGAAGGTTTTTCAAAATGATGTTTCCTGCTCGCATTGGTTTGCTGGACGCACCAATTACGGCGACAGATTTAGGCTTGAGTAGGTGAGTTAACTGGCTCATAGAAGGGCTCCAACCAAGACGATAGACAAATCGTAACCAAGCTGAAGAGGTTTTGCGCTACTGATTTGACGTTGTTTTAATCAGATCACTGTGGCTCTGGTTGAGATTGTGCCTTGCGTCACAGAGTATTGTTATATAATTAAAATGTTGGGTTGATTCTAAGTCACTCTAACGGCATGATTTACAGTAATTTCTATTTAAGGCATTTGAAAATTCCATGAAAAAAATTGCGATTGTTGGTTTATCCGTACTACTGAGTGCATGTGTCTCGAGCGATTACGTTACAGATGTGAGTTCAGAAAGTTACCGTGAAGACTACAAAACAGCGAAGGTTGAAAAGCCCGTTGTGTCTCAGCAGGAAATGACCGAAGGGGTGACTGAGAAGAACGTAGAACCAAACGTGGTGAAAATGGCACCAGTTGTAGAACAGCCTAAATCAAAGCCAGCGGTAGCAATTACTCCTCCAAGTGCCAAACAGAAAGCAATGAACTCACGTTATGGTTTCACCATTCAGGTTGTTGCCGTTGGATCGCAAACCAAAGTTGATCAATTTGCGCGTAAACTTCCACGCGGTGAGCAGCCAATTTGGGAAAACTACAAAATGGTCAATGGCACCAAGTGGTATACCGTTTTATACGGCGATTACGCAACGCGTATGGACGCTAAAGAAGCCATAGCGAGCTTGCCTGAGGAGTTTCAAAATCTTAAACCGTTCGTGAAAAGTATCGATGCGATCAAGAATTCTGAATACCCAACATTGAACAAGTTAAACTAATCAAATAATCGAAAGGGGCGTCTAGCCCCTTTTTGATGCCTAATTTTTGGTCACTCATTTGCCTGACACGTTATGGGGGCGTTTATTCCCGTGTAACTTAAGTCGATTTTCATTATCATAGAGAGACCAATACCTCTGTTGTATCACGGAAAGATCTATTAATGACTCATACGACAATTCTTCTTTTATGTGGCGGCGGCTCTTCGGAGCACGAAGTCTCAATTCTATCGGCTAACTTCATTCAATCTCAACTGCAGAAAACCCCAGAGTTCAATGTAGTTCGTGTGGAAATGAAACCAGATGGCTGGTACACAGATGGTGGTGCATTGGCATACCTCGATACAAACGCCGGTACGCTCAACACTGATGAAAGTACAATCAAATTGGATTTTGTTGTGCCTTGTATTCACGGTTATCCGGGCGAAACTGGAGACATACAATCAATGCTTGAGCTTTCTGGTATTCCATACTTAGGATGTGGACCGGAAGCGAGTACAAACAGTTTTAACAAGATCACCTCGAAGCTTTGGTACGATGCCTTGGGTATTCCGAATACCCCGTATTTGTTCCTTTCAAAGAACGATGATATTGCTTACGCGCAAACCAAAGAAGCCTTGGCGAAATGGGGAACCATCTTTGTTAAAGCAGCAAGACAAGGATCATCAGTTGGTTGCTACAAAGTTAATGATGAAAGTCAGTTAAAGCAGTCACTTAACGACGCATTTGGTTATTCAGATCAAGTCTTGGTAGAAAAAGCCGTTAAGCCACGCGAGTTAGAAGTCGCGGCCTATGAGTATCAAGGTCAGCTTTACGTGTCAAAGCCAGGCGAGATCAAAGCACCAGAAGACGCGTTTTATAGCTATGAAGAAAAGTACAGCGCATCAAGTCATTCAACCACCGATGTTGAAGCTGAAAATCTCACCGAACAACAGCTAGAAACGATCCGAGTGAACTCGCTGAAAGTTTTCACCCAGATGCGACTTCGTCATCTTTCACGTATTGATTTTTTCTTGACTCCAGAAGGGGAGATCTACCTCAACGAAGTAAACACGTTCCCAGGTATGACTCCAATTTCTATGTTCCCTAAAATGCTAGAGCACAATGGACATAGCTTTAGTGAGTTCTTGGCCGATTGCGTTAAAAGCTCGCTTTAAGAGATTGGCTTAAACGTTTTAAACACCATTCTTTCAGCGTCCGCGAGAGACCTATTGCCGAGGTAATGATAGGGCATCGCGGCGCTCATCCATCGGCCAACGCGCTGAATATCTTTTACTTTCATTCCTTCTTTAGCCAACTGTTTGGCGGCGCCAACACGTAGTGATTGACCTGAGAACTGCACACTCAATCCCAGTAACTCACTTGCTCCCCGAACGATACGATAGATAGATGAGTCATTAAGCTTGTCTGCGCCAATGTTGCCGTGTTTATCGATAGAAGAGAAAAGCCATCGGGAAGATGAGCTACGAATAGAAAGCCATTTTCTTAGCAGTTCACTGCCTAACTCGTCCAGCGGGTAGCGGTTCTCTTTGATAACGACGGATAGATTCCCGGCGCTCGTTTCTACAACTTGATCAACAGTCATATCCCGTAACTCACCGCGTTTTGCCAAACAGTGGAACATAACAAAATACAACGCTAAATTGCGGATGTCTCTTGGGTGATCTGAATGTGATAAGCGTTCTGATAATTCGTGTAGATGCTGCTCTTCAAAAGCCTGAGTCGGTTTGGCGTCTCCGTGCTTGTCCAGCCGAAGCTTTGATACTGCCACTTTTACTGCGGTCGTTGTTGAAGGATCTGGTAGACGAAGAATCCGATGTAATAAACCAATTGTGATAACGTAACGTTTTATGGTCGCATATTTTCGCTGCTTAGACTCACGCTCTATAAATAAGCGTAATGCTGTAGCAGATGCCGGTAAAGGAGAGACATGCTTCAATTGACAGAACTGAACAAACAGATTCCAATCTTTCGTCATGGCAAGAAGAGAATTACGCGCGTACTTACGGTCGGTTAGGTAATCAACTAGCTCGATATCAACAGGGTTTATAAATTGGTCAATCAATTGTTTTTTTTCGGTTTCACAATCGATAAGGCGTATATTTTTTTTCAAGATAGAGCACTATAACCAAGAAGAATGAGATAAATATACTTGATAATGAAAGATATACAATTATTATTAAACTAACTAATTACAACAAAATGATGATTATGGCTGCTGCAACATATCGAGGGTTTACCCTGAAAACGGCTGGAAGCTCGACAGAGATCTGGCAAGTTCAGATTAAAAAACACGTGCTGTCTGGAAGTATGGCAGCGGTAAAAAAAAGCATTGATTGGTTTTGTGATACCGCAACGATAATTGATCCAAAAGAGTTTAGCTCCCTCGCTTCGAGTAAAGGGCAATCCGAAGGGAAAGCGACTCAAGAGAATTTCAACGGATACACCCTCAAGAACGATACAGGTGAAGTGAATGGTTGGTATTGCTTCTTCAATGGACGCCTGATTAAAGGTGGCAAACTTGCTATTCAGAAGCATATAGAGGCATACTTGCTGGCTAAGCAAAAAGCGGAACAACAACAGAAGAAGTAATTGTTTATGACACTTGTATATTCGACAGACGTAGGTCGTATAAAGCCTGAAGAAGAAAAAGTACAACGACCAAAAGGTGATGGCATTGTCCGCATTCAACGTCAAACCAAAGGACGCAAAGGAAAAGGTGTTTGTATCATCACCGGGTTAGACCTTGACGATGCGCCTTTAAAGCTAATGGCAGCAGAGCTTAAGAAAGTATGTGGCTGTGGCGGTTCTGTCAAAGATGGCACAATCGAAATTCAAGGCGATGCTCGAGATAAGATCAAGGCTCATCTCGAGAAAAAAGGCTTAACGGTAAAACTAGCCGGAGGCTAACTAATAGAAGTTTGTTAATCTCTGATTATCAAACTGATTATTAGGTATTTTATGGTAAATCCGATTATGTTGAATTGGATACTATAAGCGAAGATATTGTAGGGCACCACGGTGCTCTATTAATTAATAAATTACATTTAACATAAGATGGATAATGCGCACTGCGCCATAGCTTCGTTAGGGCTGCCAATCCACATGGCTAAGCCGACACAAACCATTGATATTACATGTAAACCTAGCCCGTTATACTTTTTTGCAATGTTGTTCCAAAGCGTTTGCGCCTCGTAGCTCTTTGCTTTATCGGCTGCTAAGTACACTAAAACAGTTTCTTTATCTGCACCGACTTCCTCAGCTAAAAAAAGCGCTTCGTTTTCAGTTAGATACCGAACCCCTTGTCTTATGTTTGACAACTTTTGGGTGCTTATCCCTAGGTCGTGCGCAATCTGCTTATCTTGTACATATCTTTTTTGCTCTTTGTAAGCATCTAGCAGTTGGTTTATATACATTTTTGAACCTCGCTATACAGTCCTCATTCCCACAGTTTAGCTCAATAACATGCAAATTCGGGTATTTACACTATGCAAAAATGGGTTTTAACTATATGCAGATTCGCATACTGAATCGAATTGGCTCAGCGGCTCTGGGTCGTTTGTCCTTGAAACTTATGTTCTGGGGCTGCTGAGTCGCTCTCACTCAACTGTTCAAGGTGGTTGTTATGGAAAGAATTAATTTAGAAAACGCTCTCATTCTAGATACTGAAACAACGGGTCTCGATTCCAATGCTGAGATTGTTGAAATCTCTCTTATCGACGCTGTATCTGGTGATGTTGTTTTTACCTCTCTTGTTAATCCTTGCGACCCAATTCCAGAGCAAGCGCAATCCATTCACGGAATTTCAAATGAAGATGTTTGTAAATCAACCAACTTTAAGGTGGTTTGGGAGCAAATTGAGCCTCTGCTTACTGGTAAATCCTTAGTTATTTACAACTCTGACTATGATATTCGGTTGATTTGTCAGTCATTGTTGCGCTTTTGCTCATCGCTATATGTTCTTGAAGTTCAAGATATGCTTGTCCAAAAGTCTCACTGCGTAATGCTTTGGTACGCTGATTTTTATGCTGAGATAAACCCGTATTACAGCAACTATAAATGGCAATCTTTGGTTAATGCTTGTTGCCAGCAAGGTATTGATACCTCAGACCTAACCGCTCACCGCGCATTGGCAGATTGTGAAATGACTCGCCGTCTAGTTACTGCTGTTAACTCAAAGCTATAGAGGTCTGTTCATGGCTTTCGCATCTAAATCCAATCGCAAAAATCCCGTTTACTTCGAGCATCATGCTGACGGTTATTGGTGTTCGATAGATGGGATGCCTGAGTATTTCAAAACCAAGCACGAAATGTACTTGTATGCGTGTGAAGAAGACCGCGAGCTGATTGAAATCACTCACGAAAATGAATCTGAGTTACGCCGTAACGGTGCGTTTGACAGGGTGTTCGATGATGAATAAGACGATTATCGATTATGTGAGTTTCTCCGGCTCCCCGCTTCTACTAGAGCGCTGCAAGGAAATGGCAAAACAGCGCTTTGCCTTTGAGCAGCTTGGCGAGTTCGAGTCTCAAAACATGGTGGCGATTGCGATGCGTGAAAACACCAAGATTGCGCACTTTGCTGAGAACTTGGCGCAGATGCTTGGTTGTATCGAGTCCGAAGACTTTGCCAACAAAGACTTATACATGGCGGCATTGGAGAAAGAGCTGATTGATGCTGACGTCACTATTGATACCGATGTGTCTTTTAATGAGTGTTACCAACGTCTTATTGGGAATATCGGGATTGATATGCTTGATACCCTTTGTCATGGCGAAATCGAGTCGTTTCTGGAAGTCCTAACGGATGAAATCAGCTACGAAAAGAACGAATGGACACTTGAGCGTCGAGGTGGTTTTTCAGGATACAAGTATTCTGCAAAGTTACTTTGCAATGGCACTCAAGCGGGTCTGGTTGCTTGGGGCGCGGCAAACTTCGGTTACTACGTGTCGTTTTCCGGTAAGGGCTGCGAGGCCATCAACATGGAAACTCTCAACAAAGCATTGAAACAAATGGTCGGTGCAAAGCTGACTCGCGTGGACATTGCCCTTGATGACTTCGAAGGTAACGTAACGATTGAAGACATTAAGCAAAAGTATGTTGATGGTCAGTTCATCACTCGCGGTACGCCTCCCAAAGCCGGAGAGTTTATCGGCTATCAAGGTATGAGTCCGGCTGACCGTAAGAAATGCGGATTAATTCCCGATGCTGGTCATACGTTTTACGTGGGTGCGCGTGAGAACGGAAAGATCTTCCGCGCTTACGACAAAGCGTCTCAAATGAAGTGCGAGAAATACCCCAATTGGAATCGCTTCGAGGTGCAAATCGGAAACCGTTTCCGCGTCATTCCTTTTGATGTGTTGGTCAACCCTGACCAATATTTTGCGGGCGCATACCCTGCCCTTGCCTCTCTGATTGAGGACGTTGAACCTCTGGCGATTTCAACGGTTCGTGTGTTGTTCAACACCACGTTGGAGAACGCCATCAAACATGCTCGCGTCCAGTACGGCAAGCTCATCAACTTGATGCGCCAAGTGTACGACAAAGACCAAAAGATTCTCGATGTCCTGACCAAAGAGCTGGACATCACGGACATTCCCGACCGCATTAACTATCCAGTCGGTCGGGGCTTACATCTAGAAAAAACTGGAGATTATCAATTATGCCATTAACCGTCATCGTCATTGGTTGTGAACACTCGCAAGGCTTATCGAAAAAAGACGACACGCCTTATAACTTTGCTCAAGTGAACTACTTAGCGGTCAACGAGGGTTGGAAATCCGCTAAGGGTCAATGTGAAGCAAAAGGACTCACACAAAAGCAAATCGCCATGAGCCCCAATCCATCTCTGGTCGCTGAGTTTGGCAAATTGAATGAGAAGTTTCCGCTGATGTGCGAGCTCTCTTTGGATGCAGACCCTCAGAACCCTGCTCGAAATATCGTCGTCGATATTAAACCGCTGTAGTTGAGGTCAACGCATGGCTGTCTGTCTCAATCAAGTTGCCGCTGACATTTACGTCCTGCAAGACGGAAACACCAATTGCAGTATGTATGCGCTGAGCGTGAATGAGTTTCAGACACTCACATTGACTGCATCCACTACGGATTATGAGCTGAACATTGACACGGAACTGTACTCTCTCGTCTCTGGTTGGCTCCTGTTTTCCTTCGTTTCTGGTCATGTGCTAGGGCGAATACTCAAAAGCCTAGGTAAGTTCTAGGCACACACTTAAACACACTATAAAAGGTGAACATTATGAAAAACGTCAAGACTAAAATCATTGCTCTATCTACGGTTCTAGTGTCAGGTGCTTCATTCGCAGAAGACTCGGCAGTGACTACCGCGATTAATGGGGCTATCAGCTCTGGTCAATCGAACTACGGTCTAGTGGTGGTGGGTCTTATTGGTCTAGGTGCTTTGGGCTTCGGTCTACGTGCCATCATGGGCGCAATGCGCGGCTAGTATGGGCGAGCTAGTGTCTCATGTCGTGACCATCCTCTTGGGGGTGGTCATGGCTTCATCCTTTATATACGGCGTATATACGGGAATCAACGCCTCTTAGTGGGCGTTTTTTTGTTTAAGGGCTTAGGCAATGAAATCCGCTATTAACACACTGTTAGTTATCCTTTCGTTGATGCTGTTGAGTTTGTTGGTTGCTCAACCGTCCTTTGCTTCTGAGTGCGTCAAAGGGACGCGACTTGATGTTTCAAAGTCTTGGAAACTCAGCCTTTACGGAACTATGCCTACTGCGTGTTTAGCTCAATGTCGATTCAAGCCAGAAGTCATTGTGGAAGCCCCTGCCAATGACTCCGCCTCGGCTTCTTACTTTATGTCTTTGGGTGAAGCCTGCGCACAAGATGGGTTCGTGCCAGGTGGCTACATTCCACCGCCGATAGTCAGTGACGATTTAAACGGTAATGGTATCCATGATGATATTGATGACTTTGACGGTGATGGTATTCCCAACTCCGTCGATGATGATCCATTTCAAAAGGTTCAGTATTTAACGGATGACAACCAAAACGGTATCCCAGATGAACTCGAAGCCTATCTTGATAAGCTCAATCCGCAGCTCGACATCACGCAAGTCAACTGTACAACGGCGGGTTGTCCTGAGCACATGCAAACTCTGACCCAGCAAATGGCCGAAATCGCGTCTAACAATGGGGATTTGGTTCGTCTGGTTCGAGAGTTCGTGAGCAATACCGTGATGACGGATGACATCAAACAAATGAGCAACACACTGTCTCAAGCTATCCGCCAACAGACCGATAGAATTGATGACTCAAGTCGGGTTCAAAATGAGCAATACAACCGTCTGCGCTCACAGATTTCTAACCTCGATGTAGGCAGCTCAGACCCGAGTTTTACCGACAGTGACCGACAAATGCTGTCTGATATTAAAAGCGTCTCGGATGAGTATGCGAACAATCACCTCCTCTACCACATTTCACTGAACAATTTAGGGGTTCAGGTCGGTAACGTTAGGAACGATATTTACAATATCTCCCACAGCATCGGCAATGAGGCGTATAACCAAGTCACATCCGCTATCAACAACTCTCTCGATTCAGGTCTGCAACTCAACGCCACCCAATCGAGACAACTTAGAAACGCAGCAGCAGCCAAGGCGAACGGCAACAAGATTAAAGCGGCCACCGATAAGATTACGGCTGTTGATGGAAAGGTAGACGAATTAAAGCGTTTAATCACTGAGATGGATACGGGCTCCGGTGATGGAGAGAATCCAAATATTGACCTTTCTGGTGTAACAGGTGAAATCAAAGCCTTAGGTAACACGCTCCAAACTTCGATTGATGGATTGGCTGAGGGTATCGGCAATATTGAATCGCTCCTTGGTGGACAAAATCAGTTCCAAACCCCAACCAAGTCTAATCAATTTGACTCCGGTTTTCTCTTTCAAGACAACAAGAAAACCAAGATTGAAACGGAAATCGTCGAGCTAGAAAAGCAGCTAAAAACCGAAATGGATTCCTTTAAAACTCTGTTCAGCTTCGACACGGATTCGTTTCAAGATGGGGAGTACAAAGAGCATACCTTAGACCTCGAACTGGATGGTCAAACCCGCAGCTTTCAAACGGGCGTCCTGTCAGCGCTGTTGGATAACGCGAACATCATCAAGGCCGTTGTCTTGTTTATCTTTGTGCTTATAGGTATACGCATGTTGGGGAAAGAGTAATGGAAACACTGTACAGCTTTATCGATTGGATCTCTTTACAAGCCAATACGGTCGTGGGCTTCTTCGAATCCATACCGGTGATGATGACTGACCTCTTCAGTTACATTCAGCTATTTGTCATCAAGATGAAAATCTACTTTCAAATTCAGTTTATCCAACTGTCTTACAACACGGCACAACTGCTACTCGAAGAAATTGGATTCAATGACCTGCTTGCAGCGACATTTAACGCCATGCCAAGCGAGCTACGTTTTTATGCGTTTAAATTTGGACTACCTCAAGGGCTCTCTATCTTGGCTAACTTCTTTACCACTGCTTTTGTAATGAGGATGACGCGCTGATATGGCTATCACAATCAGAACCGGAGCTAACGGCTCATACAAATCGGCATACACCGCATACTTTCGTATCTATCAGGCGCTCAAGGCGGGTCGCGTGGTCGTGACCAATATGGAAGGTATGCAGCCATTGGAAGAAATCGAAAAGCTGATGGACATTCAGTTTCCAACGACCGCGAAGCTCTTTCGCATTACTTCGCGAGATAAGGCGGGTGTCCATCTTTGGACGCACTTTTTCTGTTGGTGCCCGCTTGGTGCATTGATTGTTATCGATGAGTGTCAGGACATCTATTCAAAGAACATCGGCTTTGATATGAGAAAGGTGACGTACAAGCCTATCGAGGATTTCATCACTCAAGACACTGGCAAAGATGGCCTATTGCCTACGGATTATCTCGACTTCTTTTACTCTCGATATGTCCCTGCGGATATGTCTGCGCTTAAGGCTTCGGAAACCGACGATAGAGGCATTGCCGAATACGACGAACAAGGCAGGATTATCTACCCTCACACCTTTAACGAAGGATTCATGCGCCACCGGAAATACAACTGGGATATTGAGCTGCTGTCTCCGGACTGGAAGCAAATTGATTCGGGGATTAAAGCGTGTGGTGAGCAGAACTTTTATCACAAAGGCCGTGACCAATTTTTCTGGGCGGTACGCAAACCGTTTATCTGGAAA
Organism: Vibrio sp. NH-7; assembly: GCF_053643215.1. NCBI lineage: Bacteria > Pseudomonadati > Pseudomonadota > Gammaproteobacteria > Vibrionales > Vibrionaceae > Vibrio > Vibrio sp. NH-7. Next base: position 772,526 of record NZ_CM132188.1, read on the forward strand.
CACGACAAGTCAGTATCAACGCCTGTGATACCCAAAACCAAGGACGTGAACCTGACGACACAGAAAATCCCCCTTGATGCGTTCTTGCTCTACAAATCAACCAGTACCGGAGTGGCTAAGCGAGCCGGAGCAATGAATACCCTCTTTCGCAACCCAAAGGTCATCGGGGTTTTTCTTCTCTTTATTCTTTGCATGGGATGGGCAATCAATGAAATATCCAACCGCATTACTGATACTCCTGAGACGGCTCCGCAAGCGGGAACGTCGCAATTGGACAGTGCCTCACCTAACCAAGCTGACAAGCTGGTTAAAACGGGGGCTCAAGGTTCTGGCTTATTACGTGATGGTGGGACTAGCGGTCAAGTTGATAACAATGGCCGGATTCCGAGTGTTTATATAGGCGATGTGTTGCCTCTTGAGGGCATACAAAAAGCCTTTGTAACGGGGGTTAATCATGCGGTTAAGATACGAGCTAATCAACGCCACTTTGAACACTATATATCAGTGGAAGCGGTAGCAACGGATGGAGTCTATAGCCTCAACCAAGAGTTCTTTAAGGCATACGACATCACTTACCAAGTGATAAACGAATGTCTCTTGAAGCTAACGCGCGGCAATGTATCCAAAACCATCACCTGTAAGCCCTTAGAGACTCTAGTCAAAGAGCGAGAAATACAAAGTGCCAACGTCTCACTATTTTAGTCCTCACTTATAGCCATAGGGTGCAACGCGCAGTCGCGAAGACTGAGCAGCGAGCATTAAGCCCTATGGCGTTTCTCTTTCTAAATATCAAAGCCCCGCAGGGATAAGCAATGCACGAAGTGCAAGCGAGGCACCAAGCCACACGATGATCTAAAAAGGATCACCTATCTCGATTGGCGCGGTTAGCTGCTGTTATCTCCAAGACCTATCGCCACCCCTCGCCCTGCCAAGCCTCCCTTGCAGAGATTTAAAGCGTCAATGGGGCTCTTGCCACTGCAACACACTGAACTGAACGCGCATTGATGAAAAGTACCAAGATTGCTAATATATGTATATATATACAGTATTGGGTGTGAGTATGATAATACGTTGGACAAAAAGCCAAGTCGGTACTGTTTTGGATGAGAACGGTCACGACTATAAAGGACAGAAATGCAGTGTTGCCTACCTAAAACAAGATGGAACCCAAGGACATAAGCACTTTGGTGGCTTTATTGAAAAAGGCCAATGCGGGAAGCTCCAAAGGGCTAAGCTCGTGGGTTTTACGTCCTATAGCAAAGATGGTGGCCATACTTGGGTTGATTTTGATAAGAATACTTATCTGGTTGGTGTTGTAAGGTGGGACATGCTCTATGTTGTTTTGTATGACGGCGTTCCTCGCTCAATCCCCTATTCCCCTCTAGAGCCCATTCGTTATTACAACAATGTGGTCAACTTGGCTGAGTTCAGAGAGAAACGTTAGCCAGAAAAAGAAAGAGCCAATACATATACGGTATTGGCTCATTAATTCCAGTTTGGCAATCAAGCAAAGGTTGCCCCGTACGATTAAATCAGAAAGGTTTTACCGCACCTCCGGGGCTCAAGATGCCAATCCAAGTTAGCAAGTCCGACCTAGCTGTGGGAAACATCAATAGCCAGTATTAGACCTGTCTCGAAATGACCCACACTGTATCAATTTATTGTTTCCCGATTCTTGCGAGGCACTACGCTCTTTTGCTTTGTGGGCGATGGTTCCAAGGGAGTTCGACCGCCCCGTATAGTAATACGGGGTGAAAGTCTCCAAATCAATGGCAAAAATTAACTTAGTTGCACTTCAATTAGTACAGTATAATCATGGCCAACTGGTTCCATACTTTCGTTTTACATTGGAGAAATTTGTGGCTTTAACAAGTTTTAGCATATCGCTTAATCGAGAGCTGGATGCGGCAGAGTACCTTCAGTTTCTAAGTTATGATTTGAGCAGTGACCCTGAGTTGAGAAATGTTGACTCGGAAACTCGAAAACGTATTCACACTGATTTGGTTTGTCCTTCTTGCGGCGCTGTTGGAGCAATTTTGGTTTCTGGGGCAAGAAATAAAGCTGGAACTAAAAGCCTAAAGCAACCACATTTCAGGTTTTTAGGTGAAGATGGCAAAGAAAGCCATCATGAACTGTGTGACTTACGAGAAGACAAAGCATTTAAGGATCAAACTATCGAAAAACTGTCGTTCTCTCAAAGTCGAAGTGCAGCTACCAAGTTTGTTGGTTCATATGTATCCAAGGCCATTAAAGTCGGTTTAATCAACCGATTAGACATACAAAATTTTCGAAAGTGGCACTTGGAAGTAAAAAGAAAACACATAGTAGATATTTCTTTGGATACTGACAAACTTTCTCATTACAACAAACTACGTTTTCATAGTTCAATAGATTTTTTCCCAAAGCTCGCAGAACTAAAAAGTATAAATTGGAAAATCTATGCAATTCAAAACATCATTAAGAGTGATGTTTCTTTAAAAGAACAAGTGGCTATGCATCAACTTCGGCCACCTCAGAGAAGTGAAGTAGAAAGACTTGCAAAGAAAAACAAAGTGTTGTTTGACGTAAGAGTCTTGCGCGATGAATACATGATGATGTCAAAAGTCAAAACATTTGTAACGCAGCATATTCCATATCAATTTAGGACAAAATACGAACAATCCTTTTTGGATGCTTTTGTTGGCCTTATCCTTTTTGTTAACAACTGGAAATATGAGCCTTCCATATCTCTGTTCATTGACATAATTAACTTGGACTTAGATATGATGGAAAATACGGATAACATCGTAACTATCAACCCATTCAAAGATTATATTAAGTTATTCGCGATCTTAGACTTCAATGATGTACAGGATTCATTGTTAGTAGAAAGTCAGTTTGAACAAGCTGTTGAGCAAGAAGTAAACAACCTCAAGAAAAAATACTTAACATCGGAAGTTTCTGCGAAATGAAATCTATTTTTTTTGTAGTAGCATCATTGCTTTCTTTAGGTTTTTTCGTGACGTATCAACCAGCATTGAGTTCTTGTAATACTGACAGTTTTTCATTTTGCGTTTTATCATATTCAATCCTTAAAATGCCTTCGTGGATTGGTTCTTTTTGCGGTGTTTTTGTCTCAGCAACTTTGGCATATAGATATTCACTCAGAAAACAAGCCTTGGATGACCAAAACAAGCGAAATAGAGAAGATCTGGAGAATGCCACCAAAGCAATAGTCTTACTATCTAAGTGTTTCGGTGATCTAGGGTCTATTAAGTTTGGGTATTGTTCAAGGCTTAGGGGACGCACGGAGTTTACGCGAGGTATGATGTACCCTTATATGATACGTCAAAGTGTTAAGCCTATAAATTTCGACCCAACCACACTCCACTTTTTAATGAAACAAGGCACTACACCAGAACGGTCGCCGAAGAACCCGAATCATATTTACAATATAATTGAAAAATATAACACCATAATATCTATATTTGAAACTCGAAATGAGATGGCACTAAAGGTTAATGAATGTCTAACAAAGGCAGATGTCAACGCCATGTCTGGCAGCATTGCTAGTGTGCATATCCAATTCTTAGAAGAGGAATTTGGGTTTAATAACTTCGTCAACTTCCTTGTTGTTACAGAGCAACAAATAAGAGAAATTGATATCCTTATAGAAGAGTTGTCTTTATTAATGTATGAGCTGCCGATTATTCTAGATGATCATTTCAAGAAAGTTGCTAGCGACAATAAAGATTTTGTCTATAGGCTTCCTTCTTTCGACCCTTTTACCGATTTTAATAAGCCTATTCTAGAACCAATGAATTTATTAAATATCGAACACGAGGTTAATCAGATGGTTAAAAAGCGCCAAAACTCACGGTTAGATTGGCGCCCAGTGGGTTGGATTGTTTATTAGCGTAACAGTCTTGCGATTGCTCTAGCGTATCTGAGTATTTTGATGCTGGTCTTCAATTCGAGTTCCGACCCTATCTCCAATAAACCAATCCCCGCTAAAATTTCTTGCGGTGTGACACTTTTACCAGTGGGAAGCTCGAGCTTTTGGTTGTTCATCCTAAAGCCTTCCCACTCTTCGCGGTAAGACAACTCTAAACGGCATTGATTGCGCATTAGTCTCTTGCACTCTTTAGGTATCTCTTTTCCTTTATCCCAATCTTTGACGGTTCTCACACTTTTAAAACAAAGTTCAGCCGTTTGTTCAATCGATAAGCCGCACTCAAATTCACGAAAAATATAGTTTTTAGTCATTTCGTGATACTTCATGATTAACTCTCTCAAAAGTGAGAGAGTCTACAAATCCATACATACAAATGATACGAATTGCACTTAACATAAGGGCATATAATACGCACTTGGCTATAGCTTCACTAGGGCTGCCAATCCACCGCAAGCCATTGATATTCGCCGTAAACTGCGCGACTCGGCTTCTTACTATAGCCGGCAAGTATGTCGAGCATTGATAACACCATTATTATTCAAATCTTTTTACTTGTTTAAAGATTCTATAAGATTATGTAATGATTGATGTTCAGCTGTGCTCAACCGAATCAGGAAGCTATTTTCCATATGAATTATAATGACCTACCTCACTGTATGATCAACAAGGGCCAATATGGCGACGTTTGGATGCCAACCAAACGGCATTATGCGCTCAAGTTCGTTGGCCTGGCATTATTGATCTTGAGCTTGAGTATAATCGCCCAGATGGTCTCCGATAATGCGCCGTCACTCTTTGCTATGATATTTTCAGGCTGCCTTGTATTGAGTGGAGTTTTGCTCCTCAACATTGAGAGCTACTTTGTATTTTCATTAAACAACAATCAGTTGATGAGGGTCACTCGCATTTTCAGGAGAAGCATGGTCAAAAGATTATTCAAAGATTGCTCCAACCTCAAATGTGATCTGAGTAAAATTGAAACTCAAAACGTTTACCAAATCAAAATGATTAAACACAAGTGGCATTTCGATTCTTTGGATGAAGCGTTGAGTTTGTGCTCATATCTATCGTTGAAACATAATGTACGCGTTATGGAAACTATATCGAAGCCTCCCTCAGAAACGATGTTTTGTGAGGATACGTTAAGACGTAAACTCAGCGGGCAGCACAAGAATCCGAGGTTTGTAGAGATTTGGGATAAGATTTCATTTGCTAAAGTCACTATTCCTTTCTTTGTATTTACATTGTTAGCTGGAGTGATGAAACTATGATTTTGACTGAAGAATCAAAAGATCTTTACATTTATCGGCAGACGGGATTAGCAAGAGCAATGACTACATCACTTGGCCTATTTATATTGATTATTGGCTTGATGAATGTCTATTTTTCTGACGGTTCGAGAGCGCTCCCCATTTGGGTCACTGGTTTCTTATGCTGGCTAGGTTGGCTTGGAACCTTTGGCCGGTACGTTTGTGAGTTTGACTTGAAATCGCATGAAGTTAGGCTGAAAGCTTCTTGTTTATACTCGGTTTTTTTTCGCCGCTACAAGCTAAATAATGTCAAGTATTTCCGCTTAACCCATAGAAAAACTTTTTCCCGCCAATACACAGTATATATGGTGCTCAATGACGAAACGTACATTGCTGTATGTACTAGTAGTTCTCAAGGACATGCCGTAGAAATGTGTAACGCTATATCCGATTTTCTGGGTAAACCAGTGCAGATAGACTTACTTTAATTTTCACGTTATCCAGTTCCCGCCAGGTATCGTTCACAATGAAAGAGCTGATACAGGCTCCTTGATTATTAACTTCTCTCATTCCTTTGTTACGCAACTAACCCATCGTCCCTTCTTTTGGTACTGCGGTGTTACATTGTCACGCCTTTGTTCGCCGATAAATCTTAAATAAGTAACTGCAAAATAAAGCTAACCAGGCTGCATCAGGAAATGTTGCGCATTAGTCTAGTTTATAGTGATACCAATTACATTGTAACCCCACAGAATAATACTCTCCGTAGAAGTGAGCGCTTGCTGCTAGGTAGTACAGGGCTGTAATTAAATTACACCTTAAAGTTTTTCAATTAATCCCGCAGTAGATAATGCTAATGCAAGTTATTAATTTAATAAAGAAAACATCAAATGAAGTTAAATGTGGACATTGCACACAGGTAATTGCAGTTGCGTGGTTTAGCTGCATAGATATTCATTTAGTAGTTGTGTCATCGCAAAGAGAGAGCGAGCGAGGTTTTGTATTCGGTTATAGTGTGGTAGTTGGATGAGAATGAAGGCTAGTTGATAAGTACCCTGCCCTGATGACCGGGTACTATTTGATGGGATTATGAGTTCTGTTTTTTCGCTTGTTCGCGGATTTGTTCTGCAACAACTTTGATTGCTTGAGCGGTGCTCATTCCTTCTGACATTAGCTTTTGAATCTTTTCAACAGCTTCTTGTTGTTCGGCGTGGCTGAGAGGAGGTAAATCATCAAACATAAAAAAGGCTCCTGGTTTATTAGGAGCCGACTATATTATGTTTCTGCGGTTTACACCAGATGTCTAATAGCTTGTCAGGAAGTTGATGTACGCGCCCATTGAGTTCTCATTGGTGTAGCTTGCACCAATATCCATCTGGAAAAGGTTTAAAGGTGAAATGCCAATACCTGCGGTGATTGTGTCATCTAGGTTATCGTAAGCTAAGTTACGTTTCCAACCTGCCCTTAGTTTGAGCTGGCGTAAGATATCGATCTCGCCGCCTACACGGAGCATTTGAGTGTTATCGTCGAAGTTTGTATAACGCTCTTCTTCGTTTAAGTCGTAGTCAACACTAATAGTCGCGTAATCTGCTACTAGGCCAAAACCAACCGTATAAAGTGGTCGCATCTGATAGGAGTAAGAAAGCGTTGGGTTAGTAGGAATCGCAGAAACGACCGTTTTCGTCTCAATATCACGGCTGATTAAGTTACTTGCTGATATCCCTGCACGAATTGGCCCATAAAACCACACAAAGCCAGCGTCGAAGTTCAGCATTGTTTCGCCAGTATCGTTATCTCGTGTGTCTGCTAGACTGTAGTCTGATAGGCTAGCTTCATATACATAAGTATAAATGCGTTGCAGTTTTGGTGTTACACCAAATGCAATGTGTTGGCCGAGAAACGTTTGGTATTTAGCGAGAGATAAACCGACTTCAGTCACACCAATCGATACAGCGTTGACTGTACTATTTTGTGCGTTTTCCAGTGTTGCTAAATTAGGGTCAGGGTTTGTACTTGCAGTTGAAATGACAGGGTTTACAAAAGATTCGTAGTAAGCTTTACCATACAAATTTGCTGCTATAAATCTGTTTGGAATCGCAAAAGCAACGACACCGCCGATCTCTGCTTTGAGTTGATCGCCTTCCATGTTATCGAGAACTGTTTGTAATTCACTCGCTCTAGTAGGGTCTGCAGACGCGATAATCTCTGATGCAGAGTCTAGATCGTCAACTAATTGGTTCTGATCGTCATAAAGCAAACCGAAGCTCGGAGTAATCATCCCAATATCGTCATTGCGTCGATAGATAGCGGTAAGCGCTGGATTATAGAAAGGCGCAGTTAAAAAGTTCGCGGACACGACACCTACTCCACCCATCGCATCGCCTCGGGCTTCGATTGCGTAGTTGGCAGACCATGCTGTGGTGCTTGCAAGCGCCAATGATAATGGCAGCAGTTTTATTGTATTTTTCATATCGATATATACAGTTATTGTCCCTTAAGGCTATATCGACATATTGTGGGATATCTTTAATTATTCATCTAGTGAAACATCATATGTTTTACTGATTATTTGGGATTGTTCTACAATTATGGGTCCTTGCCAGCGAGCGTGATTCATTGAGACGGCTAAAACATACCTTCCTGGTTCAATCACGTTCTGATTGAGTTCATTTGGGTAGTCAGACTCATAGCTTTGGCTCCACACGCGATTGTACTTACCATCAATGAAATCATAGAGCGATGCTTCAAGCTTAGGCAACGGACAATGTGGGTTTAAAAGCGCATTTTTCTCTACTTTCCACTGGTCTTTTGATTGCCAGCGCACTGATACTTTTGCTTTTGGATCACCTAATACTAACCATGAGCTCCAAGAGCTTTGATCTGCCGCAGTGACATCGATACGGTATAACCCCATTTGCATCCGGCTATTTAAGTTATAGCGTTTTACATATTTTGTGACATTGTCACTCAAAGCCACTGTATTCAAGGAGCTATCTGTAGAAAGGTTGCGAGTAACCCACTTGCTAAGTGTGATATCTTTGATGGTTTTGTCAGCTTCGACTTCAATGATTGCGCGATAGGCATCGCGACCAGGGCTTTGGATGTCCGATCTTATCACTACGACACTGTTAAGCCAGTTGGGGAACGGTTTAGTGTCTAGGCTTTTTCCGCAGTCAACTTCAAGAGATTGCAAAAACAGAGCGTTTAGGTGCGGGGCGATAGATTGGTTTTTATCGAGCTGCCAGACCTCTACTAACGATGAAAACATCGCAGGTAAGTCACCGTTTAATAAGTGTTTGTGCGCTTGAGTGAGAGGCGTATTACTTTCAAACCACGGGACGTCGTCTTTGGCAAATGTCGGTGCACTCAATAGGAGCGCACCGATAATTGGATAAACTTTTTTCATCAAGCTTTCATTTTGTAGCCAACACCACGCAATGTTTCAATTTCAAGGCCTGGTAGTTTTTGGCGAAGTTGTAATACATGGGTATCGACGGTGCGAGTGGTTGGGAAATGGTTATAACCCCAAACATGATCCAATAGTTCGTCACGCGTAAACACACGACCAAGATTGCTGGCCAAAAATAGCAACAAATCAAATTCTGTACGCGTGAGCGTGATCGATTCTTCCTTATAGACGACTTCTCGTGTCGCTTTATCAATGACCAAGTGCTCGGTTTTGACTTTGGAATCATCTTGGCTTTCATTTTCAGGGCTGCGTAGTTGAGCACGAATTCGAGCAAATAACTCCGCTTCAGCGAAAGGTTTCGTCAAGTAATCGTTAGCCCCTGCATCTAAACCCGTCACTTTATCCTTCACTGTTACCAGCGCAGTTAACAAAATAACGGGAACTTCTTTGATGTTTTTCCATTCAGGTAAATGCTGAACAGAGTCGCCATCGGGCAGTTGTCTGTCAAGAATAACGAGATCAGCTTTATCCCAGTATTGCGCGACGTCGGCAATAGTTTCGGAGTGAAAGCACTCGTATCCCGCTTGTTCTAGGCTTACTAACAAGCCATCTGCTAAGTTTTTGTCGTCTTCAACGAGAAGCAGTGTCTGTTTCACAAGGTATCTCCAAAATAAACGTTGTTGGTGGACCTATCAGGGTCATTTTACCCCCCATTCTATCCACCATAGATTCAACGATAGTTAAACCTAAACCAAGACCACTTTTGCTCACGAAAGGCTTGCGTAAGTGACGCCAATCTTTCTTACTAAGTTGGCCTTGATCTATAACTTTTACCATGAGCGTTTTTTCACCAGTGAGCACCTCTAGAGTCACTGGAGCCACGCCATACTTCACCGCATTACGTATCAAGTTATCGATACATGTGCCTAGCCAATATACATTGAGCTTGGCGGCAACGTCCTGATTGATGGTGAACTCGACGTTGCCATTAAATTCTTCTTCTACTTTGTACTCTAACCACTCTTGGACAGATGGTACCCAATCTGTTGCGAGTGGTTTGTTATCTGACTGCAAATAGTCTTTACTCGCCTCTGCGAGTTGCCTTAGTCGTCGAGAATCTTCACACAATCTGCGAAACTCATCGTAAAGTGATTCAGGAAGCTTCTCAAACTCACGCCTAAATCCTTCAACGGTCAAAGATAAGCTGGCAATTGGAGTTCGGAGTTCATGCGTCAAGATTTGAAGTATCAACATTCGGCTCTTCATTTCCTGTCGTTTCGTGTTCCACCGATACACTGACCAACCGAGGACCAATAAAATATTTGCGATCACTAGGGCGACCATGCTGATGCGCAAAATGTCGGAATGATCCTCAACGCTCCAACATAGATTACCGCGTTGCACAAAACAGCTTGTGGATGAGCTTCTCAGATCGAAAGATAGCCCTGCACTATTAATGTGCTGTTTCCAAATTTTTTCTGGGAATACTAAATAGCTATCGTTTTGACGCAACCAAAGCTCGTTTTGTTCCAAAAACATGCTGGCACCAGCGATTAATGAGAGCATCGTCTCTTCATTCATGCTTTGTAAGCGACCGAGTAAAGAGTTAACGGGTGCCGCTGGGCGCTCTTTGATATGCATGTATTGCTGCAATGCTTCCTGTTTGTCAGGATGAACTTCGACATAGCGACTTGCGTAAGTGCCACCTCCTGGGTGGATAAGCGTACTTCTCGCGAACCATTTAGCGCTTAGTGTATTGCCTTTACACATCGCTCTCGTGAACACCAATGGCTCTGTGATCAAAGGGCTTAAAGGCAGCTTACCGGTACATTTTTTGGCAAGCGCGTACAATCGTTGAATATCACGTAAAGGGTACACAGAAGTCTGCGGAAGCATCGACTCTGGAGTTAGCAAGCGAGTGGGATAATCAGATTGGAGGTTGCGAATATCATAAGACTCGATTGCCTGTGACTCGTCAAATAGGTCAACGAACTTGTCGATCCTTTCTGGCAGTGAATCCGCATAGGCGGCACTCGCGCTAAAGCCAACGAAGAATAAGGCGGTTTTTAGTACAGTCTTAATCAATGCAAAAGTTCGCTAAATCAGTGGTTTAGGTAAAGAGTAAAACATTATGACAAAATTATAAATCCGAATTGTGATATCTGTGTCAATAATGTTAGCGCCAAAATGAAAGAAGCCAGCAATGGCTGGCTTCTTTTACTAAACGAACATGTTACAGAGCTTTCGAAATCGCGTCCACACTATCTTTCGCATCACCAAATAGCATTTGAGTGTTTTCTTTAAAGAACAGTGGGTTTTGAACACCTGCATAGCCTGTATTCATTGAACGTTTGAATACGATGACATTCTGAGCGTTCCAAACTTCAAGCACTGGCATGCCAGCGATTGGGCTATTTGGATCTTCAAGTGCCGCTGGGTTAACCGTATCATTCGCACCAATAACAAGAACGGTATCAGTGTCGCTGAAGTCATCATTGATTTCATCCATTTCTAGAACGATGTCATAAGGCACTTTGGCTTCAGCTAGAAGTACGTTCATGTGTCCTGGCAGACGACCGGCTACAGGGTGAATACCAAAACGAACTTCAACACCTTGAGCTCTCAGTTTTTCAGTAATTTCGTGTACTGGGTACTGAGCCTGTGCAACGGCCATACCATATCCAGGAGTAATGATCACTGACTTTGAGTTCTTAAGCATTTCGGCAACCTCTTCCGCTGATGTTTCGCGGTGCTCGCCCTGCTCTACATCCTCAGAAATGACGACTTCTTGACCGAAGCCACCAGCAATCACGCTTACAAACGAACGGTTCATCGCTTTACACATGATGTACGATAGGATCGCTCCTGACGAACCAACCAAAGCACCCGTCACAATCAGAAGATCGTTTGCTAGCATAAAGCCGGCTGCTGCTGCTGCCCAACCAGAATAAGAGTTCAGCATAGAGACTACCACTGGCATGTCAGCACCACCGATAGATGCCACCAAATGGTAACCAAACGCAAAAGCAATCAACGTCATCACGATTAGAGCGAACATGCTGCCATCGGCTTTAACGAAGTAGATCATTAGCAATGTCGAGATAACAATCGCCGCCAAGTTCAGCTTGTGTTTGTGCGGTAGATTGAGTGGAGACGATGAAATAACGCCACGAAGCTTACCAAACGCAACCACTGAACCTGTGAAGGTCACAGCACCGATGAACACACCTAGGAACACTTCTACCATGTGAATAACATGCGCGGCATGTGCTTCTTGTGCGTTGATCGCTTCCATTACAGGCGGTTCGATGTAGCTGTTGTAGCCCACCAGAACCGCTGCCATACCAACAAAGCTGTGAAGAATTGCCACCAATTCTGGCATTTCAGTCATTTCTACTTTTTTGGCGTAGTGAATACCAATGCCACCACCGATCACCATAGCAACGATAATCCAAGCCAAACCTTGCGAGTCTGGACCAAAGATCGTTGCGATCAATGCGATCGTCATACCTGCGATGCCGTAATAGTTACCCGCTTTCGCAGATTCCTGCTTCGACAGACCAGCAAGGCTCAAAATAAAGAATAATGCAGCAACAATATAAGCTGCTTGTACTAATCCTGCAGACATTCCTTGTTACTCCTTAGTCTTTACGGAACATTTCAAGCATACGCTTGGTCACGGTGAAGCCGCCGAATATGTTGATACTTGCGATCAACACTGCGATAAACGCCAAGAACGACACTGCTCCATTTCCTTGTCCGATTTGAAGCAAAGCACCGACGACGATGATACCTGAGATCGCGTTGGTTACTGACATCAAAGGCGTATGCAGTGCGTGTGTAACGTTCCAAACCACGTAATAACCAACAACACATGCCAATACGAATACCGTGAAGTGAGACAAGAACGCAGCAGGAGCAACGGAAGCGATCCATGCAAAAGCACCAAGACCAACCACTAAACCTGCGATTTTCTTAACTGGTGAAGTGGGTTCTTCGACTTTTGGCTCAGGCTTCGTTGCTGGCTGAGACGCTTTTTGCTCTGGCTGAGCTGAAACCTGAATTGGTGGCGCAGGCCAAGTGACTTCGCCCTCTTTGACTACTGTCACACCACGTAAAACGACGTCTTCGAAATTGATATCGATATTGCCATCTTTTTCTTTGCACAGTAGCTTGAGAAGGTTGACTAAGTTCGTTGAGTACAGTTGTGACGATTGCGTCGGTAATCGACCGACCATGTCTGTGTAACCTACGACTTTAACACCGTTTGCTGTTGTGATGACTTGGTCTGCAACTGTGTATTCGCAGTTACCGCCATTGGCCGCAGCTAGGTCGACAATCACACTGCCCGCTTTCATGCTATCAACCATCTCTTTGGTGATGAGTTTCGGAGCAGGTCTGCCTGGGATCAGGGCCGTAGTGACAATGATGTCGACGTCTTTCGCTTGCGCTGCATAAAGTTCTGCGGCTTTTTTGTTGAACTCGTCTGACATTTCTTTGGCGTAGCCATCGCCGGCACCTGAATCTTCTTTGAAATCGACTTCAAGGAACTCAGCACCCATCGACTGGACTTGCTCTTTTACCTCTGGTCGAACGTCAAATGCTCGAACAATTGCACCTAAGCTTCCCGCCGCACCAATTGCCGCTAAGCCAGCAACACCCGCGCCCGCAACAAGTACTTTTGCTGGTGGTACTTTACCTGCAGCAGTGATTTGACCGGTAAAGAAGCGACCAAATTCATGCGCTGCTTCGACGACTGCGCGATAACCCGCAATATTCGCCATAGAAGAGAGTGCATCAAGAGATTGCGCTCTTGAGATACGTGGCACTGCATCCATCGCCAGCACATTGATGTTTTTGCTTGATAGCTTTTCCATTAACTCAGGGTTTTGAGCTGGCCAGATAAAGCTAACTAACGTTGCACCTTCTTTAAGCAGAGCGATTTCATCATTTTGCTCATCAGACAGTGGTGCATTTACTTTTAAGATCAGGTCTGATTGCCAAACTTGCTCTTTACTGACGATTGTCGCGCCCGCACTTTCAAATGCAGAGTCGTCAAAACTCGCCAGTTCCCCCGCTCCAGATTCGATAGCTACATCGAACCCCAATTTTAATAACTGCTCAACCGACTTTGGCGAAGCAGCCACTCGCGTTTCTCCCGCGAGTATTTCTCTTGGCACACCAATTTGCATTAGCTATTCCTTGACTATTCGCAACGATATTGTTTTCTTTTTATCCAACCCATTTATACACGCGAAACAACTTGCACCCTATGGACAAATTCTCATTACATATAACCGTTGGTAATGAACCATCATGCTTTTAGATTCTTTTTTTACAACCCCTTATGGCAGTGCACAGAGGTCGAACCAGTTGCATGAAATGGGCGTTAAAACAATAGATTAAATTAACTCACAAAACAAAAAGAGCCATCAGCATAACGGCTAATGGCTCTTAAATTTATGATGTTTGTCAACTTGGAATGCTAAATCAATGAAAAATACTGTCGCCCATTTGATCGATAAACATCTGCGCTTTCTTGAGCATAAACTCATCAGCATCAGATTGGCTGGGTAATACATCCGAACGGATAAAGCGATGTGTTTTGACCTCACCATCAATATCCTTGGTAATTCGACCGGCTATGCGAAACTGGCCGTTTTCTGATATCGCCTCTTGGTAGATAAGAAATCCTTTATACTCGATCGGCTCTACTTGTGCGGGTTGATCAGGTTTCTTTCCACCGAATAAGCGCGAGAATAGTCCCACAGATGTCTCCTTGTTTTACTTGTTTTCTTTGCTAAGGATGGGCTTTTCGAACCACTCTAGTTCGATGTCGTCATCGAAGTTTGGTTTGCTGAAGATAACTGGCACGTCATCATCACGATTTTTCCTTCTGTCGTCAATGACCATGGTTTTGGCTGCGATAACGGCATTGAGGGCATACTCTTTCAATGTTACCAGCCTTTCTTCTGGCAGTGCTGATAGAAAATCAATGTCATGTCTTATGTAGACGGGTCTGAGCTGACTCAATGCTAAACACGCGAGATCCGCCAGTTGTTCATGACTAAAGTGCTCACTGTACTCGGGTTGTGCAAGAACTTGACCGACTAAGGTCTCCATATAATTGTGAACATCCACACTAATTTGCATAAACCGTAACTCCTATTAACGTCCTGTTATTGGTTGAGTGTTTTATGTGTGAGCCAAACTTAGTACATCGTTGACTAATAGACTTTGGTTATTATTCACGCATACAGACAATTTTCATCTATTAGTTTAGTAAAAAGCTTGGAAATTCATCAAATCAAAGTATTCTAAGTGAGTATATTAACCTTTTAATTAGTAGTCTTAGGCTCAACTTAATGTCATTTTCTATCGTCAGTAGTCATTGGTTTCGTTTGCTGCTTCCATTGATGCTACTGGCGTTTATCTACTTTGGACTAGATTCTGCAATCGGTTTTACTCAATCTAACTTGGGGATACTGAGTAATCTGCCTTACGTGTTATTTCTTTGTTGTTTTGCCCTATCACACGCGTTTAAGCAGAGTCGAATTGCGATGTGTTCTGTTGCGATGATCGGAGCCTATTGGTTTATCCAAAATCGACTGCAATCGCCTCTTTCCTCAGGCACAACCATCTTAGAACTTTCGTTACTTGCATTTATACTCCCCGTTGCACTCGCGTTAGTATTCAGCCACAAAAATAACGTACTCTTTTCCAAGTCATTTTTGGTTTATCTCGTTACTCTTGCATTGCTCGTCGGCTGGTGTTACCTGATTCTAGACCATTTCTCGAAAGGCGGGTTCGATAATATCAACAATACCTTCCTTTTTGTCGTGTCGAATGTCTCAAAAATTCCTTTTATATTAGTCGTTTACTCTTTGGCTATTGTATTGACCTTCGCAATATGTGTTGCCAGTTTAAATCGAATTATTGACGCGGTTATCTACTCCTCAGCTCTGCTCGCGTCGGTAACTTTTGTCTATTTTCATGTCCCATATATTTCGAGCATGATGTTTTCATTGTCGGGCGTGATATTACTGATATACCTGCTTTCTGCCAGTTATGAACTCGCATTCAAAGATTTGCTCACAGACATTCCAGGGCGATTGGCCTTAGAAACTGATCTGAAATATCTAGGCAGAAAATACACCATTGCCATGATTGACATTGACCACTTTAAAGCGTTCAACGATACCTACGGGCATGATACGGGAGACGATGTGCTTCGCTTGGTCGCAAGCAAAATGAAGCATGTGGGCGGAGGCGCTCGGATTTATCGTTACGGTGGTGAAGAGTTTACCGTGTTGTTTAAGGGAAAATGGGCGGACCAAGCGCGGGATCATCTCGAAATCTTGCGCGCTAGTATTGAATCTTATGAAATGGTCTTGAGAGATCAAGATACTCGCCCTAAAGACCATAAAGCGGGACAAAAGAAGCGTAAAGGCTCTAAAAATGGTGATGTCGTCACAATCACTATTAGTATCGGTGTTTGCGATAGCCGAGAAACGCCAGAGGTTAAAGCCGTTATGAAGTGTGCTGACGATGCGCTATATCGAGCGAAAAAATCAGGACGCAATCAAGTGTGTTTGAATTAACAGCAATGAGTGAACGATTCACTCAACCTGATTGAAGAAAAAGACGATGCTTCCCCCTCTAAGCGCACTTCCATAGTTGAGGTTGAGCCCTATCCCAACATTATCAATAAGCTCAGTGTGGAAAGGCGGTGTCATTAACCACCCCAAAGACGCTTCATAATAGTGTGGCGTTGCCAATGGTTTACTTGTGTCTCCGCCTATTTCAATTCTTCTTAAGCTCGCATAGACAGATTGAACACTATCACCGAGTTGACTGACGTTGTAATACACATCTGCACCATTTGCCATGTACCACCCTTCAGGGTGTCCGACGACACCGTGGTTTGCTTCGCCCCAACCGTAGCCATAGAAATAGTGAAATGTTGAAGAAAAGTTCCAACTGCCCCATTCGGTAGTTTGGTGATACTTCGCTTTCACATGTGGTTCGTAGCTCACGGCCCATGCGCTAGTGTTAAATAGCACGCCATCTAACTGAGGTTTAACGAACTCCTCTGATAGGTCGCTCCGATAATCATGACTATTGCGAAAGTACTGTAGGTGTAAGCCAAACCCTGGGGTGAGTGTCCAATAATCATTCAGCTTGTATTGATAGCGGTAGGCGACGAATCCGCCAACAACATATTCATCATTCACATCTTTAATGTCTACCGACGGAACCTCGAAATCCTGCTCAGAACGTATCGCTGATAGGCGTGTAAAGAGCAGATGTTTACCCGTTTCATTATCACCTGCGAGATCAAATGTGTAAGGGAGCGTAGTCGCGGCAATCTGTTGGCGAAGCTGAACGGATTCTTCTGAGCCTATGTCCTCGTTTTGTATGTTAAACCAATCGTTTGGGTCGAAGTCATGTATACCGAGTGTAAACACGTCACTATCGGTAAGAACGATGGACGTTGCAAAGGCTTGTTCCAGATAGTTTCGCAACGCATCGACCTGTTTGGCATTGGTGGACATCGTCGGTATGAGGGAGCAGACTAAGGCAGTGTATGTTAAGCGCTGAGATTTCATGTTAGGTAAGTTGCGCAACGACAGAAAAATTTTGAGCTAAATTAACCATCTTCATTGCATTGCGCAAGCGAGAAAACCGTTAATTGGCCAATTTAAAGCAATTTCGACCTGCTTGTTTGGCTTTGTATAACGCAGTGTCAACCTTTTGATACAAAGACTCGACATTTTCTTTGCCTGAGGGCTGCAGGTGAAGTAGACCTTGTGACACTGTCACAAGTGGGGCGGCGTCGCTAAAATCATGGATTATATTCAATGCTTTGAGTTTGTTTTGTATTCGCTCTGCGTCTTTACACAATTTATCTTTGTCGGTGTGACTGAGCAAGACCACAAACTCTTCCCCACCATAACGGCCAACAACTTCACCACTACGTACAAACAGTTCAGACAAGGCATTGGCAATCGAAACTAAGCACTTATCACCTTGGATATGACCGTAGTTGTCGTTGTAAAGTTTGAAATTGTCGACATCGAGTAAAATAATCCCGAGTGGAAGTGAGTGCCTTCCGTGAATGGCGATCATCTCTTCAAGTTTTTCATCAATAAAGCGGCGATTCTTGACCTTGGTTAGTCCGTCTTCTTGCGCAAGCTTGGCAAGCTCTTCATTGGCTTTAGCAAGAGCGACAGATTTTTGCTTTAGTTCACGTCGCATGAACGCGATACGCTGCATGGCAATGAGCTTTGAGTTCAGCACAACTTTGTCTACGGGTTTAATGAGATAATCATCCCCACCCGCTTCTATCGCTTTGGCGATCATTGTTGGCTCATCATGACTACTCAAAAAGATAATCGGCACCCAATCTGGATGGCGCTGTCGGATTTTTTCCGATAGTTCAAAACCATTCATGTTAGGCATGGAAACATCAAGCAGCACAAGCTCTGGTTCGAAGCTGGGGTATATCTCAAGAGCCTGGGTTCCAGAGCTTGCCATCTCGACCGTGTGACCGAGTTGCTTTAATCGAATGGCTAATTGCATTCTTTCCATTTGAACGTCGTCAACGAGAAGAATTTTCATTGACGATCCAGAGGCTTGGATCATTCTATCAGTCACTATCCATATTTCGCGTAGGGAATATCCAAATCATACGTCACCTCATTGAATTGAGCCAACTATGGTTGACTTTTATCGACAGTTTTTTACGATAGCGCCGTCACATACACACTTTTAAGAGAAAATTATAATGTCTGACGTTAATCAAACAGAGCAACAAACTGTCGATCTTGCCACGGTTTCTGCAGAACTTCGCCAAGTAATTGAATTTGATGAAGTACCAGAAGCTATGCACTACATGGTAACGTCAATCCACGAAGTATCGGAAGATGCGGTAAGAGAAGCATGGAATGAGCTTCCAAAGAGTGCACAAAACGTTCTTGATAATTTTGAGCAGTTTCACGCACTGATTTCTGTGAGTCAGGCGTTCGCAGGTCTAAATGTCATGGAAGAGTTCCCAACTCTGAACCTACCGGAAGGGATGACTGAAGAACAAAAAGAAGAGTACCGAGCTCAGTTGCTTGATCAAGTTCTACACAACTGCGTTAAAGATATGGTTAAGCAAATTAAAAAAGCGCGTCGCGACCCTATTTTGAAGCGTGACTTTACGGATGTATTCGCTAAGTAATACGAAAAACGCCGCTCAACGCGGCGTTTTTTATGCGACAACAACGTCTTTTTGAGTCACGCTCACCCCTTTGATTTGCACATAGACGGGCATTCCTGGCTTCAATCCCAAGTCATCCCTTGCCCATGCAGTGATTGTTGCCACCAATCGGCACTCCGGCGCTAATTTCACGCTCACCGACACACTTTGCTTATCACCGTACTGCAAAGTCTCTATCGATTCAATCGTTGCGCTAATAATGTTCCTGATTGAAGTCTTGGTAGGCTTTTCTAACACTAAGGACACATCGTTTGATCTTACTTGCAGTCGCACGCTGTCACCGACGTGACCATCAATTTTTTGTACCCAAAGATTAACTTCAGGAGCAAGTTGAACACGTGAAAGTGCGTAGTCATGATTATGCTCAGCAATAACAGCCTGAAACAGCGAACTTTGCTCTGAAAAAGACTGCCACGGTGTCATTGCCTGCGACGCCCAAACCTGCTCTAACGTGCCGCTCGCTGCCACTTTACCTTGTTCAATGACCACCATATTCTCTGCAAGCCTAAGGACTTCATTTAGGCTATGAGATACATACAATATTGGTACGTCGACCGTGTTCGAAAGCTGCTCTAGAAACGGCAACACCTCGCGCTTTCGTGGAAGATCTAAGGAAGCCAATGGTTCATCCATCAATAATAAATCGGGTTTAGAGAGTAACGCTCTACCGATAGCCACCCGCTGCCTCTCTCCCCCAGAAAGCTGATTGGGTAAACGGTCAAGTAACGGCGTTAACGCAAGCAAAGATACGACCGATTGAAAATAGTCATCGTCTGGGACTTTACAGCCGTATTTCAGATTACCTTTCACACTAAAATGCGGAAACAGCCTAGCCTCTTGAAAAACGTAACCGATATTGCGTCGATGAGTGGAAACGTTCAATTGTCGAGTTGAATCGTAAAGCACGTTGCCATTGATGGAGATATGGCCACTGCTGGGTTGAGCGAGTCCAGCAACAACATTGATCAGCGATGTTTTCCCCGCTCCCGAGCGACCGAAAACGGCAGTGATCCCCTTTGCGGGCAGCCTGAGGTCGATGTCAAAGTGTTGTTCGCCCAGCGTTTGTTTATATTGAATTAATATCGTCATACTAACGTCCACCTAAACGCTTAGAGCTAAAGCGCGCCAAGGCCTCTGAAGCAATCATTGATGCCAACGCAATCACGATGGAAATGACACACAAACGCATCGCTTCCATTTCTGATCCCGGCGTTTCAATGAAACTGTACATCGCAAGAGGGATTGTTTGCGTTTCTCCAGGAATATTGGAGACAAAGCTTATGGTCGCACCAAACTCCCCTAGGCTTCTCGCAAAGGAAAGCATCGTACCAGTGATGATGCCCGGCACTGTTAATGGCAATGTAATGGTAAAAAACACCTTTAAAGGAGACGCGCCAAGCGTTGCTGCTGCTTGTTCAAGTTTAGTATCAACATTTTCCAGACTAAGACGCACTGAACGTACCATTAGTGGCAATGAAACAACAAGACAAGCAACGACCGCGCCTTTCCAACTGAATGAGAACGAGACACCTAGCGCGTTATAGAGCCACTGACCCAATACGCCTTGACGCCCTAACGTGATTAACAGCAAGTAGCCAATAACAACCGGAGGTAGAACAAGGGGAAGATGGATAAAACTATCGACTAGGCTCTTGCCAACAAACTGTTTTTTGGCCAGAACCCAAGCGAAAAAAATACCGATAGGGATTAACCAAAGCACAGAGTACATGGCAACTTTTAAGCTAAGCATCAATGCTTCAAGTTCGTAATCAGATAGCACGCGCTGCTCCTATTGAAATCCATGTTTGTGCAAAATGGCTTTGGCGTCTTCGCTTTTTAAGTAACGAAGAAACTCAGTGGATTGGAGCGTGCTACGCAACTCTATTGCGGGGTAGCTAATCGGGCTATGTAACGATGGGTCAAAGGTTGCGATTGATGTTACACCGTCACTAGAAAGCGCATCGGTATGATAGACGATACCAAGTAGTGCCTCTTGCCTTTCAACGAGCGTCAGCGCGATACGGACATTGCTTGTTGGAGCCAGGTGCCCTTTTAGGAACTCCCATTGACCTAAGTTTTCCAATGCCTGTTTTGCATAGATGCCTGCTGGGACAGCGTTGGTTTGACCAATAGCAAGGCGACTATTCCCGAGTGCGTTTCGCCAAGATTGCGTATCGCCAACCTCTAAGTGAGTGGATGAGCCCTTTGGAGCGATGACCACCAGACGATTGCTTGCAATACTTGTGACGGCGTCACTGTTTAAGCTGTTGGTTTTAACGACGTAATCCATCCATTTGTCGTTAGCGGAGATAAACACATCGCCAGGTGCCCCATTGACCAATTGACGGGCGAGCGACGAGCTGCCTCCCAAAATTAGGGTTACGTCTATATCATTATTTTTTTCAAATTGTTCGGCGATTTGTGTCAGTGCACTGGTCATGGACGACGCCGCATAGACTCTTAGCTTATCCGCTGCGTTTGCGCTGATACTGAAAATTGCCAATATGGCCACAGTGATGGTCGGTATAAAGTTCATGCGATTAAAAGCCCATTGTTGGCCATAGAGTATTTAAGTCGAGGTGCTCTTCAACCGCATCTGCAATTCGATTGATGGCGTTCTCTTGGTTTTGTTTGTGATCGACGGTTTTTACTTCTCCGATCCCCATCCATTTGGTGATGAGTGGAATCACTTCAGGTTGGTCAAACAACCCATGAAGATAAGACCCAAAGACTTGATTGCATTCGCTGATCGCTCCGTCTGCTACGCCATTCGTGAACGTGACGGGAGAATGCGTGTTCGAGGTTGTTACTCCAGCATGAATTTCGTATCCGGAAACAGGAACTGTCGCACCATTTAACGTCAGTGTGCCCTGCATGTTGGTTAGTGTTTTGTTTTTTGCCAGTTCAGTAGAGACTGGTAAGTACCCGAGTCCGGCCGATGTGCCTGGTTCACTTTCGATACCGTGAGGGTCACTGATACTTTCACCTAGCATTTGATAGCCGCCACAGACACCTATCACCTTGCCACCATAGCGAAGGTGGCGTTTTATATCCGTGTCCCAACCTTGTTGACGCAGAAATTCTAAATCAGCACGCACCGCTTTTGAGCCGGGTAAAATGATCAGATCGCAGTTACTAAGTGAATGACCCGGACCAACAAAGTTGACGTTAACATCTGGATGACTGCGGAGTACATCAAAGTCAGTATGGTTGCTAATGCGAGGCAGCACAGGAATCGCAACATTGAGTTTTGCGTGTTCACCTTTCACTTGTTCAGGGTTGATGGCATCTTCCGCCTCAAGATCAAAACCATGCAGATAAGGTAAAACGCCGAGTACAGGCTTACCTGTTTTTTCTTCCAACCACTTTAATCCCGGCTCTAAAAGAGAGAGGTCACCACGAAAGCGATTGATAACAAATCCGATAACGCGTTTTTGCTCCGATTCTGATAACAGCGCCAACGTTCCGTAAAGATGAGCAAATACGCCGCCTTTATCAATATCAGCGATAATGATCACAGGGGTGTCGGCACACTCGGCAAATCCCATGTTCGCGATATCATTTTCTCTGAGGTTCACTTCGGCTGGGCTACCTGCACCTTCAATAACTACGGTTTCAAAGTGAGATTGCAATCGTTCAAAAGACTCAAGCACATAAGGAAGCGCGAACTGCTTGTAGCTTTGATAACCTATGGCATTCATATCTGCGACAGCTTTGCCTTGAATGATGACTTGAGCGCCAGTATCGGTACAAGGTTTTAATAATACAGGGTTCATATCAACATGAGGTGAGATGCCTGCAGCAATGGCTTGAACATACTGAGCTCGCCCTATTTCGCCGCCGTCTGCCGTAACAGCACTGTTTAAGGCCATATTCTGAGGCTTGAATGGGGCGACCTTCACTCCACGTCGTGCCAGTACGCGGCATAAAGCTGCCACTAGTACACTTTTGCCTGCATCGGAGGTTGTGCCCTGCACCATAAGTGCTCTGTTGGTCGACTGCATAATGTTGTTGATGATAATTATCTGATTTAAACCGTGATAATAGCGGTTTTAGAACCTAATACTCAATAATGAATCGAATATGAATGCTGCACTCAGCATCAGTTCAACCGAGTTTGTGTTTAATTACGCTATGCACCAACCATATCGAGGATTAAGCATGAAAATTAAATCACCCCTAATTGCACTTACCGCTGTTGCCTTCATTGTTCCGAGCATGGCATTTGCTCATGGCGACAAAGATCAAACATCTATCAACTATGCAGGACCTGTAGAGACGGTTTCTTTGGATACCCTATTGGCACAGAAATCGTTCCGAGACAAAGAGGTTGTGGTCGAAGGTTTTCTTATTCGTCAGGTAAGTAAAGATGAGTTTGTGTTCAGTGATGGTCAGTCAGAGATGACGATCGAGCTCGATGACGACGTTCGGTTGAATGAATCAATCAATGAAACGACAAAGGTCCGTTTATTTGGTGAATACGAAGGTGGTAAACACCCAGAAATTGAAGTAGAACACATTCAAATTTTGTAAAAGTGTTTCATTATCCGACAATTACGTTAGTATTTGGCGTGTATATTGCTTGCAGATTGCAGAGTCAAAAAATTGATGTAAGTCGGAGACTGCTTTGAAAAAGTTTATCATCGCGAGCGCTATTGCATGTGCTGGCCTAACCGGAGTGGCACAAGCCAATAACTTTAATTACACCTACGGAGAGTTACGTACGTCAATTGGACCAGAGAGCACTGGTCTGGAAGTCAGTACGTTTCTTACTGAGAACTCTCACTTAATCGCTCGCGTTGATTCACAGTTTGAGGGCGATTACGACGTCGCAGGCGGCGTTGGCTTTAATGGCCCTATCTCTCAGTTTGCTGATATTTACGGTCAACTCTTGATTCACTATGTCGATTTTCCTGATGATTCAAGTCGAGATAACCGCTCACAAACAGAAATGAATATCGGTACGCGAATCTGGTTAACCGATCAAATTGAAGCGACTGCGAGACTGGGTCGTAACGGCAGCGCTTCAGTTTTTCACGCGGGGGTTCGTTTCCATTCTACAGAACAGCTCTCGCTATCTGCGGAAACTCGCAACAACGGCTTGTACGGACCGCAAGTGACCATGTCGGTCCGCTTCCAACTATAAGCACTCAATTTTGAATGCACCCAGCCTCGGCTGGGTTTTACTATTTACCCTCTGACAACAATCTTTCTCGGTATCAACTCAATGCCTGATTGGTAGCGTTTTGATGCCGCGTTCAAGGCCAATGCCATTGCGCTGTCAGCGATTAACTCAAACTGCTGCGGCAAAGAGTTGATTTTCACAGGTAGGAAATCAAGCAGTCTGTTGTCACCAAATGTGGCAATTTTTAGTTTTCCAACTAGTTCTGGACACTCTAATAGGACATCAAGTACGCCTTCTAAAAGCGTGTATGACGTTGTAATCAACGCATCTGGCAGATCATCATTAGCTATCCATTGTTCCAGGACGCGCTTACCGCTGTCACGATTGAAGTGCTCTCCATAGCCAACCGTAGTGCTAATACCCTGTTGTTTTGCAGCCGATAAAAATCCCAGTTCGCGTTCTCGCGATACGTTTAGCTCGGGTAGAGCACCTATTAAACCCACGTTGGTTACACCGTCACTAAGAACGGATTGAGTGAGTTCAAAGGACGCACCAAAATCTTCACTGATCACACAAGAAAAGTGTTCGTCATCTAATGGGCGGTCAAGCGCAATCACTGGTGTGCCCTTGTTCTGAAGTTCAAGGTAGAACTCACTTGCTTCTGGAATAACACTCGCCACAAACAATGCATCCACTTTCCGGCTTACCAGTGCTTGGACAACATTTTTTTCCGTCGCCGCGTCATCATCCGAACAGCCAATAAGGATTTGGTAGCCTGCCGATCGAGAGTTTTGTTCGAGCAGCTTGGCAAGGCGGGCGTAACTGGTGTTTTCAAGGTCTGGGATGATCAAGCCAAAGGAGCGGCTGTGCCCTGCTCTAAGTGTCGATGCCGCGAGATCAGGACGGTAGTTGTGCTCATTTACGACATCCATTACTTTGCGCTGTGTTTTTTCACTAATGCGATATTTTTGTGCCTTCCCGTTAATAACGTAACTTGCCGTAGTCTTGGAAACGCCAGCTAATTTGGCGACTTCATCCAGTGTCATATACTCAACCTTGTTCTGTGCGCGGGATCATAATACTACATCAAAGATCCATAGTTTGGTTGAAGTATATGCTGAACCGATTCAGTATAAAAGCTGAAAGGATTCAGCAGAATTAGAAAATTGATGAACATCACTGTTTGTTATGAATTGTTTCCCTTGAGTATCGCTCGAATAACTAATTCTCCTGAGTTCTTTTAAATTTAGATTTTTGCTGAATCGATTCAGTTGATATCAGCACTATGTATAACCGGTGCTTGTAGACTTAAACAAGTTAGCCAATGTAAAGCTGGAGAAGCCCCATGCTTAAGCTGGATACAAACAACATTTCATTATCGCAACACGCATCCAACAAATTGGATGCCATTAGAAACATCGCGCAAAGCCTCACTTCGTCGGGTCTAGTTGAGCAAGGTTATGTTGACGGGATGCTGACGCGTGAAGAGCAAAACTCAACCTTTCTAGGCAATGGTATTGCGATTCCCCACGGAACAACAACGACGCGTGATATGGTCAAAACGACCGGAGTCGCCGTTCACCACTTTCCCCAAGGTGTCGACTGGGGAGATGGAAACACCGTTTTCGTTGCGATTGGTATTGCGGCAAAGTCAGATGAACACTTAGGTATTTTAAAGCAACTGACGAAAGTTTTGGGCGCAGATGGCGTTGAGCAGCGCTTGCGTGACGCTAAAAATGAGCAAGAAATTATCGCTCTGCTTAACGGCGATGTACAACTTAGCGCCGATTTTGATGCCTCACTTATCCAACTCAACTTCCCCGCAAGCGATATGGTGCAAATGAGCGCTGTCGCGGGTGGTTTGATTAAAAATACTGGAAGCGCAGGTCCTGAGTTTGTCGCTGATCTAGTCACAAAAGCCCCAACCCACCTAGGTCAAGGTTTATGGCTAGTCGGCAGCAACAAGCACGTTTCTCGAACTGCCGTTTCGATGGTCTCCACCGCAAATGCTTGCCAATATGAAGGTCAAGACGTTCGTGCATTGATTGCTTTTGCGGCTTGCAATAACGCACATCAACCCATTCTGAATACGTTAAGCGGTCTCGTGTTCAATAACGAACAACAGGCGCTACTTAATGCAACTACCGAGCAGATCCTAGCCCTATTGACAGGGGAAGATAGTCTGCCTAAATCTGAGAGCAGCGGCCATAGCGCGGTGTTTAAAATTAAGAATGCGCATGGTTTGCATGCTCGCCCAGGCGCCATGCTTGTTGCTGAAGCGAAAAAGTTTGAGTCCAACATTCGCGTTTCTAACCTTGATGGTGACAGAAAAGAGGTGAACGCCAAAAGTCTCATGAAGGTCATCGCCCTTGGCGTTAAGCATGGTCATCAGTTGCAATTTTCTGCAGAAGGCCCGGATGCGTCACTCGCCCTAGAGTCGATTGGCAAAGCCATTGCTTCTGGCCTTGGTGAAGGTTAAGGGGCAGCAAAATGACCGAATTAAAAACAAACAAAGTCGTGACGATAACGCTCAACCCAGCCCTTGATCTCACGGGATCTTTGGACACGCTCAATATAGGTGCAGTGAGTCTTGTTGATAACAGTAACTTTCATGCTGCGGGTAAAGGCGTAAATGTTGCCAAAGTCCTTTGTGATTTGGGCGCTGAGGTTACAGTGACCGGATTTTTGGGCAAAGAAAACCCTGAACTGTTCCACCAACTGTTTGCCAACCTCAATGTGTGTGATGAGTTCATTGAGGTTGAAGGCGCAACGCGTATCAACGTTAAGTTGGTTGAATCAAGCGGACGAGTCAGTGACATCAATTTCCCTGGTGTTGCAGTAACCGCTGAAGAAATCGCCCAGTTTGAAGCTACTCTATTTCGCTTAGCAAAAACACACGACTATTTCGTACTTGCAGGTAGCTTACCTCGCGGCGTATCAGAGGAGCAATGCGCGAGTTGGATTGAACAATTGCGAAATCAAGGCAAAAAAGTCTTATTCGATAGCAGTAAGTCGGCATTGCGTGCCGGAATCAACTCGGCACCGTGGCTGATTAAGCCAAACGACGAAGAGTTAAGTGAGCTGACTCAAAACCACCTAACTTCGCCAAGCGAATGCCAAGCCGCGGCGGAAAGCCTAAGCAATAAGGGCATTGAAAACATTGTGGTTTCCATGGGCGCTAAAGGCGTGATGTGGCTCAACCAAGGCGATTGGCTACATGCAGAGCCACCACTTATGCGTGTCGTCAGTACCGTGGGTGCGGGAGATACATTAGTCGCAGGTCTTTGTTGGGGCCACATGCAAAAGATGCCAAAAACGGAATTACTACGCTTCGCCACTGCCCTGTCAGCTATGGCTGTCAGTCAAGTTGGCGTTGGATTAACCAGTCAAGCAGAACTGGAAAACCTCAAGCAACGCACCCAGGTAGCGGAGCTTCACCCTATTACACGCTTAGACAAAAACTAAGGAACAGAAGGTTATTGTTATGAACATTGCAATTATTACGGCTTGCCCTAGCGGGGTTGCCAATAGCATCCTAGCTGCTGGCCTACTTGAACAAGCTGCACAACAGCTAGGATGGACCGCAAACATCGAGTGTCAATCCAGTGTTATAGAGCCAACTTTATTAACCGCAGAACAGATAGAACATGCTGATGCGGTCATCATTGCGGCAAGCACTCCTGTAAACACAGAACGCTTTGTTGGTAAAAAAGTGTATCAGGGAGATATAGCGACTGTTGCTAAGAATCCAGCAGATTTTCTTCAATCAGCTGCCCAACAAGCTCGTACGCTCGAATACGCGACTAAAGTGACAAACTCAGTGGCCAGTGAAAGCAGCGTGAAAAAGGTTGTTGCTATTACTGCTTGCCCAACAGGTGTGGCTCACACCTTTATGGCGGCCGAAGCTCTAGAAGAGGAAGGTAAACGTCGTGGACACCAAATTAAGGTTGAAACACGTGGTTCCGTGGGCGCGAAAAACCAACTGACAGATCAAGAGATCGCAGAAGCGGATTTAGTCATCATTGCTGCCGATATTGAAGTGCCGTTGGATCGCTTCAATGGCAAGCAGATGTACCGCACCAAAACGGGGCCAGCACTTAAGAAAACAGCCGAAGAGATGGATAAGGCTTTTGAACTTGCCACTGTTTATCAGCACTCTGGCAATTCTAATGCGACCCCTAGTGATGAAAAGAAAGGTGCTTACAAACATCTAATGACTGGTGTTTCACATATGCTACCAGTGGTTGTTGCTGGCGGTTTGATCATCGCTCTCTCCTTTGTTTTCGGTATTGAAGCGTTTAAAGAAGAAGGCACACTGGCTGCTGCACTGATGACTATCGGTGGTGGCTCTGCATTTGCGTTGATGATTCCTGTCCTAGCAGGCTTTATCGCCTTCTCTATCGCAGACCGCCCTGGCCTAGCGCCTGGTCTAGTGGGAGGCATGCTTGCTAGCTCTACCGGTGCGGGCTTCCTTGGTGGTATCGCCGCCGGTTTTATCGCGGGTTATGCTGCGAAGTTTCTTGCAGATAAAGTGTCGCTGCCACAATCTATGGAAGCACTTAAACCCATTTTGATCATTCCGTTTGTCGCGACACTGTTTACTGGCTTAGTCATGATCTACATCGTAGGCGGTCCGGTGTCAGGCATTATGAATGGCTTAACTGATTTCCTAAACAACATGGGATCAGACAGCGCTGTTCTACTTGGCATTATCCTTGGCGCGATGATGTGTTTTGACTTAGGTGGTCCAGTGAACAAAGCGGCCTACGCATTTGGTGTTGGTTTGTTAGCTTCTCAAACATACGCGCCTATGGCAGCAATTATGGCAGCGGGTATGGTCCCGGCGCTTGGTATGGGGCTTGCTACCTTTATCGCTAAAAATAAATTTGAGCAGAGTGAACGAGAAGCGGGCAAAGCGTCATTTGTACTTGGCTTGTGTTTCATCTCTGAAGGTGCCATCCCATTTGCTGCAAAAGACCCAATGCGTGTTATTCCAGCATGTATGGCAGGCGGAGCCTTAACTGGTGCCCTATCAATGCTGTTTGGTGCGAAGCTGATGGCACCACACGGCGGTCTGTTTGTTCTCTTGATTCCAAACGCTATTACCCCTGTGTTGATGTATTTGGTCGCGATTGCTGCGGGTACTGCAGTAACTGGCTTTGGTTATGCGTTCTTAAAGTCTCGCGAACAAACAAAACAGGTTCAAGCTCAGGCGTAACCCCCAACGAATATGCTCCTGACCATTACAAGCACCTCAATCGAGGTGCTTTTTCGTTTGTTTGGTTAGGGTGGCGTGTACGTTTTGCTCACTCACGCTATACTCCCTCTAAGGCGCAGGCAGTGTGTCCTATTATGCACGGATGCTCACAGTAATTGATTGATGAATCGTATATTATACATCCCTTATACAACTTTCGGACTATATAATCGGCAATGTTATCTTCTCGCTATAAGTTAGTACTTCAGTTTTTCGTTACTTTTTGCGCACTTGCCATCGTCCCCTCGCTATATTTCTACAGCGAAAGTCAAAAAATCCATGATACCGCAGCAGTCGCCGTTGAGCAGAGTAATCGAAATAAACTCGAATACTCGAAAGCTGAGTTGCAAGTAACTTTAACCAAGATAAATACGTCTTTGCGTTCACTCGCTTCAAATGGTCTATTCAATCAAGCGATCGTTTCACCAACGGAGTCTAACCTCAATGCACTTAAAGAGTTTTGGCTGTTAGTCACTCAAACTCAGGGCGTATATGCGCAACTGCGTTTTCTCGACACCCAAGGTCAAGAGCTGATAAGGATAAACAGCAGTGAGCGAGTGTCTGAAATCGTTAATGAAGAGCGTCTCCAATACAAAGGCGATCGCGATTACTTTCATTACGCGCAAACTCTGCGTCCCGGTGAGCTGGGCGTTTATGGTATCGATTTACAGCAGGAGCATGGTGAATACGTCATGCCTTTGAAACCCGCATATCGGATCATCATTCCGGTCGCGCTTAATGGCGCCGTTCAGGGGTATTTCATTGCCAATTTGGATTTGCCGCGCATTTATAAAGCACTGTCCTACAAAAGAAATAGCGCTAACTTACCGAGCATTCTTGATCAAGATGGTTTCTATTTACTGACCAACACTGGCGACCCTATCTTCGGTAACGTGATTAAAGAGCATCGAGAATCGAATCTGGCCAACCAATACCCTACTATCTGGTCCAAAATAAAAACCACGAATTCTGGGACTGAAAGAGAGGCCGATACTTGGATTTCATACTCAAAAGCCGAGCTCTCTCATGGCAATACCGTAAATAAGGTGATCTTTGTTATTCGTTCGGATGCCAATGCCATGTCAGATATCACCAGAAATGCGGAGATCAACTTAGCGATTCAAGCAACTTTCCTTTTTGTCATTATTTTCTTGATAACCCTTGGTTTCGTCACTTGGAACTACAACCATGAGAAAAACAGCATGGCGAGTAAAATTGCCCGAGCTGCAATGAATGGTATGTCGGCGATGGTCATAACCGACCACAACAACCGCATTATCCAAGTTAATGAAGAATTTACCCGAGTCAGTGGTTATGAACTAGAAGACGTTATCGGCAAACAGCCCTCGACATTTGCATCAGGCAAACACAATCAAGAATTTTATATGGAGATGTGGAAAGAGCTTGAGCTCCATGGAATTTGGGAAGGTGAAGTGGTCAATAAGCGTCGCGATGGTTCAAAAATCACGGAAATTTTACGTATTCAAACGGTCAAAGATAAGCACAATGTGATTCAGTTTTACGTGGCGTCATTTATTGATATTACCCATCGCAAAGAACTGGAAAACCGATTAAGAGAGCTCAGTGAGCGAGACCCGCTGACGGGGCTGTGGAATCGTCGTAAGTTTGATGCTGAGATGTCATCGCTGTCATTAAAAACGAAACGTTATCCAAACAGCGAAACGGCGACACTGGCTCTGCTCGATATTGACCACTTTAAACGCATCAACGACACATACGGGCATGACAAAGGCGATGTGACCATCAAAGAAGTTGCGCGTATCTTAACTAACCATCTGCGAGAGACAGATGTCGTTGCCCGGATCGGCGGTGAAGAATTTGCGATTATCATGCCTCATACCCCACTCAATGAAGCAGAAATCGTGATTAACCGCGTTCGAACTGCGATTCACATTGAAACCTCTCTCAACATCACAATCAGCGGCGGTATAACAGAAATTGGTCCGACGGCAGGCAACAGTTACAAACGTGCCGATATTGCTCTCTACGAATCGAAAACGCTTGGGCGCAATCAAGTTAACATTTTGTCAGTGGTCGAGTCCGACTCCATTGCTTAGTTTTGGTGCACATTAGAAAAATGCTTGCACCAATTTAACTCAGGCTTGTCGTTGCTTTAGTACTTATCTTATTTAAATCATCAGCTTAAAATTTGGCGTGTTTCTTGTACTCATATCCATATGGATCACTTTGCACCGTTATGGAGAACAGAATGCAAGACACGCTCACAATTATCTTAGCTGGAGGAATGGGCTCAAGACTTAGTCCTCTCACCGATCATCGCGCGAAACCTGCGGTACCGTTTGGCGGTAAGTATCGAATCATTGACTTCACATTAACCAATTGTCTGCATTCTGGGCTTCGTCAGATACTTGTCCTCACCCAGTACAAATCGCATTCACTACAAAAACATCTCCGTGACGGTTGGTCTATTTTCAATCCTGAGTTAGGGGAATTTGTCACTGTCGTCCCTCCGCAAATGCGTGGTGGCGGCAAATGGTATGAAGGAACAGCTGACGCCATCTATCACAATTTATGGCTATTAGAGCGCAGCGACGCCAAGCATGTGATTGTGTTATCGGGTGACCATATTTATCGCATGGATTATGCAGAGATGCTCAAAGATCACATTGCCAACGAAGCAAAACTGACCATTGCGTGTATGGATGTGCCCAGAGAAGAAGCGTCTGCGTTTGGCGTTCTATCATGTGATTCAAACCATCAAGTCGACTCATTTATTGAAAAGCCCATTGATCCGCCTTCGATGCCGACCAACGACAGTCGCAGCCTAGTTTCGATGGGCATCTATATTTTTGAGCGCGAGACGCTGCAAGAAGCGCTATTAGAAGATGCTCAGAATGAAGCCTCATCGCACGATTTTGGCAAAGACATCATTCCAACACTTATCGATAAACAGTGCGTTTACGGTTATAACTTCTGCCAAGACAGAGGACGTGTTGCAAAAGACTGTTATTGGCGCGATGTGGGAACAATTGATTCTTTTTATCAAGCGAATATGGATCTATTAGAGCCGATTCCACCGATGAACCTCTATCAATCGAATTGGGGCATTCGCACTTATGAACCTCAATTTCCACCAGCTCGTACAGTCTCTTCGGCTACCGGAAATGAAGGGATTTTCATCAATTCAATGATCGCGAACGGCGTTGTTAACTCAGGCGGCTCGGTACAACATAGCGTTATCTCCTCAAATGTGAAGATCCATGATAGTGCGACCATTGTAGACAGCATTTTGTTTGATGATGTGCAGGTCGGTGAAGGATGCAAACTCGTCAACTGCATCATTGATAAACACGTAAAGATTCCGCCCAATACTGAAATAGGACTCAATCAAGTCGAGGACGCGAAGCGTTTTCATGTTTCTGAATCCGGTGTAGTCGTTGTGCCAGAAAGCTATCAATTCTAGAACAACGAAAACGAAAAAAGCCTTGGTTTACGCCAAGGCTTTCGTTTAGTTAATGTTGGTTATTGTGGACACGGTACCTCGTCCCAGAACCAATTTGATTGAGTTGGAGACTCCCAGCTTCCCGGGCTGTTTTTGGCTACAAAGCACTTACCGTTATAGCTGTAGGTTTCGCCGTTAACCGCTTTGGTTGTACCTGGTTCCCATGCCGTCACTGTGCCCGAGCCAGTGTTGCCGCCGTTATCACCCCCGGTATCGCCACCCGTGTTACCGCCATTACCTGAGCCTAAGTCAGCTAGTGGAAGGTCTGGTTGCTCGAACTTAAAGGCGTAATCCACACCGTTAATATTAACGGTATAGTTTGCAGGACCTGAAATTGGTAAGTAGTAAACCATATCGAGCTCGTAAGTGCCGCCCGCAGGTAGCTCTTTCCATGAAGGTAAGCTAAACGCGACTCTGTGCATTGTTCCATCAAGGCCACCAATATTGTTTGCACGTGTATGACCTGATGCAATAACCGTTAAGCCACCGCCCGACTGATCTTTAGCATTGTCTGGTGCCGATACTGGAATATCAAACTGGAATTCAGTACCACCAGGAATCGCTTGCCCTGTGTTGTTAGTAAACGTCACTTTCGGGTTAATCGGATAATTTTGATCTCCGACTTTAAAGCCACCAACTGATACTGAAATATCAACCGCTTCGGTCGGAATTGCGCCCGTCGCAATCTTATTACCATATGGAGTCGCTGACTTGAACTTGTCGTAGATGGCTTTTGTCATGGTGTTACCCATATGGTATTCACCATTACCGGTCGCACAAGCCTGTTCACTAACATCGACTGACGTGCGCTGGCCATTTGCATCTAGCACGTAACAGTTATAGTCACCTGCCAGCTCCCAGAACATGATGCCGCCGATTTCTTTGTCGATGACATAGTCTGCTTTTACGTTAACTGATGCTTCGTCTTCCGTAGAGAGGAACACAGACTTCTCAGCATTCCAAAGCCAAGGAGCGACAGCAACACTGTCGTAGTTACGTACATATGTGCCAACTAAGCGATCGCTAGGATCATTGACCGGATCAAGTTTGTAAGCATCAGTGTATGTACCCCAAATGCCATGCTCTAGGTTTTTCGCATGCCACATTGGACCTGAACCTGCCCCCATTTCATTTCCTTTAGGGTCAGTGTCGTGCCACATGTTATCGATACCAATTGCGCCGTTACCGCAGTTGTTCTTCTCGCCTTCACCTGTACCTTCAGGACATTGAGATTGATTCGGTAGCGCTGCTCTGCCCCACAAACCATTGGTTCCGCCAGTTACACCTTGCCAACCACGAGTATAATATGGGACACCAATGTTGATACGCCCAGCAGGCATAGAGCCTCTAAAGTAGTGGTAAGCCCAGTCAGTGTTTAGATAACCTATACCTCCGTATGCAGCGGTGTTATATACATTCCACTGCGCCAACTCAGAGTCTTCCCCTGTATCGAACAACGCGGCGTTGTGGCCTACGTGATCATTCCACGCACCGTGCAGGTCATAAGACATGATGTTGACGTAATCCAAGTATTTGGTTACATCAAACGTTTCCATTCCGCGTAGCAGGTAACCAGAAGAAGGTGCAGCAATCGTTAGCATGTAGTGAACGCCGTCTTGAGCCGATGCGGCATCGAGCTTCTCACGAAGTACTTTCATCAGTTCCTGATAAGATGCCCACAAATATGGACGACGAGGTTCCATGAATGCTTTGTCATAAGGGTTGCCCGCGCCAGCCATTGAAGTTGGGTATTCGTAGTCAATATCCAAACCGTCAAACTTGTAAGTACGCATCATCTCTACTGCAGACGCTGCAAACTTTTCAATCCCCGCATGGTTGATCGAGCCATCCGCGTTGGTTGTCATGGTGTAGAATCCGCCATCAGCTACGCGGTTACCATCTGCGCCAAAGTGGCCACCTGTTTCAGCCCATCCACCGATTGAAATGAGTGTCTTAACGCCATAGCGCTCTTTGTAAGTCGCAAGTGCACCGAAGTGGCCTTTAAAGCCTAGTGTTGGGTCAATATCTACCCCTGCCCACTCTTTGCCCGTAGCGGCGTTGTTCGGATCGCTCACATCACCTAGATTAACTTTGCCATCTGGCCCAATACCGACGAAGGCGTAGTTAATATGAGTCAACTGCTCCCAAGGAATATCTTTAACTAGGTAGGCCGCTTGAGGGTCATCCCCCGCACGCCAACTCGTGAAGTAACCAATTACGCGGCGAGGGTGATCAGCGCCCATTTGCTCGCGTCCTTCTTCATCGTAGATCGTACAGTAAGGGACGTTAACGCCTTCAGTTTGATACAAGCCGTCTGGACGACAATTTGCAGCCGTAGGTAAACCAGTTACTTTAAGGGCAACAGCGGTCGAGTTTGTTGATTTGCCAAGGTTATCCGTCGCTTTTGCATAAACGGATAGCGTACCCGCAGCCGTTGTCGTGTAGTCTAGCGTATAAGGCGGTGTTACCGTTGTACCAACTAATTGACCTGCAACGTAGAAATCCACTTTATCCACTGAGCCATCGCTATCTGCTGCGTTCGCTGTCAGAGTGACCACACTACCGACTTCTACGTTAGCGGATGAAAGTGCCACATCAACGGTTGGGGCAAGGTTACCAGGCTGCGAAGCATCCACAGTAATTGCTGTTGTGCTTACGATGCTTGCTTCACCTTGATCATCAAAAGCGGTAGCGCTCACGCTATGGTTGCCCGCCGTTGCCGTCCAATCAACGGTGTATGGTGCACCAGTTGCGTTACCTACGACAACGCCATCGACTTGAAACTCAACACGAGCAACAGAACCATCACTATCACTTGCAGATGCAGCCAGTGCGATCACGGCACCTTCTGAAATGGAATCTGTCGCTAATGGTGCAGTAAGTGAAACAACAGGAGGTTCATTGACAACTACACCGCCGTCACAACTTCCTAGTGATTTCCAGAAACCCCAAGGTCCTGCGGTTTCAGAAGGGTTATTGCCTTGTGTCCAATAGTTCGCTTGGTACGCTTCGTTTACGTGTTGTACTTGGTCGCCGCCATTATAAACTGAAGTGCTATCCCAGTTGGGTAGCGCACTACAATCCACCGCCGCATAGCTATTGAACGCAATCAGGCAAGACGCGCTTAACGTGCTCAATGTGAACACACGTCTACTCGCATTTCCTTTTGACAGGTGCATAAAGTTGTATCCTTAAGTTATTGTTTCAACGTATTAAATTCTCTGCATATCGAGCAGAAACTTAAAACTCTTTCCGAAATAACCATAGATAACACTGCGAAAATCACACCTAGAAAAAGGTTATATTCCCAATTGTCTCGCAAATGGATGTACATTTGTTGCAACGATTTGTTACTTATTTTGCATCAATAACCAAATTTTGATTTATTTTATAAACAAAAAAATAAGCCTCTGAGCTGGCTCGCAAAGAGGCTTATTTATCGAGGAGAGTGACTAGATCTCCTATAGGGGTATGTAGTAATTATCAATGAGATCTGTTAATCCTTTTGATTTACTGCAAGCTATTATGAATAATTCTTATTCATATAAAAACAGCAATTATGTAAAGACATCTTTCCCCTTTTAACTTGCGAGTTTTAAACCTTTTGGTGTTTGGTTAAAATGGCGTTTGTACTCACGTGAAAATTGGGAACTGCTGTTGTAACCCACTAGCCTTGCCGCATCATTGACCTTTTTTCCCTCTAGCTGAATCAACTCTTTTGCTTTGTTTAAGCGTACTTTTTTAATGTACTGAATGGGCGTCTCGAGTGTGACCTCCCTAAAAGCATGATGGAAAGCTGAGGTGCTCATGTTTGCCACTTCTGCCAACGACTGCACAGTTAAGTTTTCCGCGTATTCCTCGTGGACTTTTTCTAACGCCCTCGCCACTCTGGCATAGTGACCATCGTAGCCTGCCAAGTTGAACAGCACATGCCCTTCTGCACTTTGCAACGCCCGATAAACCAACTCTTCTTTGAGGCAGTCACCCAGTATTTTCGATTCATACGGATCGCAAAGTGCGCTCATGACGCGAATACAAGTGTCGAGCATACCTTTGTCCATCGACACAGACTTCAAACCCAAGTTATCGGTTTGTTGGGATTGCGAAGGTCTAAATCCCAGTTTCTCTAACCGTGCAACTTGACGGTGCAGCATCTGCAAATCGATGTCGATGGAAAGTCCGAGAAGTGGCTCTCCATCTGTCGCTAGTGCTTCACACTCTAATGGCATGGGAACGCCGACAACCAGATAATCTTCAGGACCATAAGCAACGGGCTGATTGCCAATATAGATATTCTTGTGCCCCTGCCCTAGCACGATTACGCCAGACTGATAGACAAATGGCTGACGTGCGTTGCCTTTACTACTGCGATAGAACCACACGCCTTCAATGTCAGTGTGATGAATCCCCTCAAGATTGTTCAAATCGTGAAGGTCAACGTAAGTTTGCATCAACGTCGCTAATTTCATTATTCCGCCCTCGTGTAGAACGCCAAGGTAACAGATTTATAGAAATAGGCAATAAATCTAGAGAAATTCACCTATTGCAATGCCATCTTTCACACTAATATGCATAGACAGTCAAAACAAATAAAGATAACTCCTAGACAAGAGGCACTGATATGCAATTTTCTTATGCGAATCCAACACAGATCTTTTTTGGTCAAGGTCAAATCTCTTCAATTACCCAACCTCTTCCAAATGACGCGAAAGTTTTAGTGATTTATGGCGGTGGTTCAATCAAACGCAATGGCGTTTACGACCAAGTGACGAAAACACTTGCTGACTACGAATGGTATGAGTTCTCGGGCGTTGAACCGAACCCGACGAAAGAAACGCTAGATAAAGCGGTCGCAATCGTAAAAGAAAAGAGTATTGATTTCATTCTCGCAGTCGGTGGTGGCTCCGTTATTGATGGCTCTAAGTACGTTGCGGCAGCGTCTCACTATGATGGTGACGGCTGGGATATCTTAACTGGCCAATATCAAGTATCGAGTGCAGTTTCATTGGGCGCTATCCTGACGTTGCCAGCGACAGGTTCTGAGTCGAATATGGGCGCTGTCATCACCAAAGCGGAAACACACACGAAACTTGCCTTCCTGTCACCGTTTGTACAGCCAAAGTTTGCGGTGTTGGATCCGGATGTGATGAAAACGCTGCCAGAAAAACAGCTCTTAAACGGCATTGTCGACGCGTGGGTCCACGTTTGTGAGCAATACCTGACAAGTCAACATGGTGCGATGGTTCAAGATGGCTACGCAGAAACGTTATTGAAAACGCTCAAGTCACTGGGTGATTCATTTGATCAACGTGACAATGACCAATGGCGTGCAAATCTAATGTGGTCAGCGAACCAAGCGCTAAACGGCCTGATTGGTTCTGGTGTACCTCAAGATTGGGCGACGCACATGATCGGCCACGAAATGACAGCGCTGTGGGGCGTTGACCATGCGCGTTCATTGGCGATTGTTCAACCTTCTCTACTAAGACATCAAATTGAAGCAAAACGCGCCAAACTAGAGCAAATGGGAATCAATGTTTTTGGTTTGCAGCACAGCGAAGATCTTGCCGAGAAAACCATTGACGCGATTGAGCAATTCTACGCATCAATGAACGTGGATACGCAGTTTAGTGATTATGAGTCCACCAAAGCTCAAGCTGTTGACGCTGTTGTTACTCAATTATCTGAACATGGCATGACCAAACTTGGCGAGCACCAGCAGATTGGCCTAGAAGAAAGTCGACAAATCTTAGAGCAAGCTATTGCTTAGAGCGGTCACTCCACTTACCCTAAAAGCAGCATCAATATGCTGCTTTTCTTTTTTGAGTTGGTCTTATGTGGTTTGTGATTGTCAGTTTATGTGTGATACACATTTGGAGTATTGAGCACAAAAATCGTTGGCTGTTTTACGTTTCGAAGGCAATGCCCGTTGTTTTAATGTCAGCGCTAGCCTATCAAAGTAGTGATTCCTACTCAGATTACTCATTTCTTATTGCCTTAGGTCTGCTCGTTAGCGCAATTGGCGACTTGTTCCTAATGCACCCCAAAGACAAGTTTTTGCCCGGCTTAGTGAGCTTTTTTGTCGCGCACCTTGTGTATGGTTACGCGTTTTTTAGCCAAGCAGATGAGCATTTCACACATTGGGTGCCAGCGATTCTGTTTAGCCTTGGTTTAATTATCTACCTGCTGTTATTGCCAACCCTTGATAGGATGCGAGCCCCGGTCGCTGTCTACTCGGTTGCCATTCTTTTGATGGCTTGGGGCGCCATTGAAGTGTGGATTGATGTGCGTAACCCGTTTGCAGGATACGCCGCGATGGGCGCGTTAGTGTTTATTGTCTCTGATGTGGTGCTGGCGGTTGATAGATTTCGAAGC
The DNA here is from genome assembly GCF_053643215.1 of Vibrio sp. NH-7. NCBI lineage: Bacteria > Pseudomonadati > Pseudomonadota > Gammaproteobacteria > Vibrionales > Vibrionaceae > Vibrio > Vibrio sp. NH-7. Next base: position 811,624 of record NZ_CM132188.1, read on the forward strand.
AGCTCGGCGTTTTCTCGTCACGTAATCATGGTGACCTACTATACGGCTCAGATATTACTCACGCTGTCAGCTCTGGCAGAAAGCTATCGATAATCCCTACACCTCATAGCGATAAATAAGGTCATCGTATTCAATGCCGCCGATAGTATAGGCGTTTGGCTCCCGTTCTTTAAGTTGAAAACCTACTTTCTCAAGTACTTTGCAAGAAGCAATATTGCCATCTGTCACGATCGCATTGAAGGTTTCTATCGGGAAATGCTGTTTCGCGTATTTCACTAAAGCCAATAAAGATTCCGTACCCATACCTTTCCCATGAAACTCAGGCAGAAGCAGGTATCCAACTTCAACGCATTCAGTTTTGGTCTCTGAGTGACATAGCCCAGTCACTCCAACGGTATTACCCGATGCTTTGTCTTTAATCACCAAACAAAGCCAATGCTGGCTACCCCAACGCCATAAAGGGAGTCTGCTGTTAAAACGCGCGCGGATTTCCTCTTTTGACGGCTTATCAAATGCGTACTTAATCACCTCTTCATCTTGGTGTAGGCGCTCAAACAAACCCCAATCAGACTCCTGAATTGAGCGCATTATGAGATTAGACGATTCAATGAGTAGCATGAGGTTTCCTTAATTAATTAGCGATTCTAGTGCCTGTCTCGACTGCTGCGTGAGCTCTTCCAAGCGGACGCGATTTTCAAGATAGCAAGTTAGTGGTTGATTGTCTTTCTCTATAGATTGGCAAAGCTCAAACAATGCAATGAGTCCTAAACTGCCCGCAGACCCCTTCAGCTTATGAGCCAATTGTTTTACCTGATACTCATCGTTAAGGTCGGCTGCTGTGCGAATAGCTTGCAAAATCTCGTCGCTACCAACGGCAAAAAGGTCGACAATCTCTGCCATCTTGGTTTCACCCAACACCGCTAAATCTGACTCAAACACCTTACGTTCAATGATGGTTGTGCTCGTCACGTTTTTCTCCTGGTCTTTTTTGTCTTGGGGAAGAATTAACGACTTACCCTCAAGACAATTCTGGATCAGTGCACACAACTCATCTTTATCGAGAGGTTTTGGCAAATAACCATCAAACCCCGCGGCAAGATAGCTTTCTACTTCCTCATTGAATACGTGTGCTGACACCGCAACCATTGGCGTCGATGTATCGTCAAGTACTCGCAACTCATTCATCAACTCGACGCCGTTGCAATCAGGCAAATTAATATCGAGCAAGACAATATCGTACTGTTGCTGCTCGAAACACTGTTTCGCTGATTTCCCATCGATTGCTGTTTCAACTTCGTGACCAAGGCTTGCCAAGAAGCCTTCCGCCACTAGACAGTTCACAGGGTTATCTTCTACAAGTAGCACTTTAGCGATAAGGTCGCAATGAGTCGTTGCGTCAATGGCTTCGACTTCGTTGCCCACTTCCAAAGGGATACTAAACCAAAAACGGCTGCCTTTCCCCAAATCAGAATCGACTTGCAACTCTCCGCCCATCGCTTCGACTATCTTTTTGCTGATGGCCAAACCGAGCCCTGTTCCGCCTTTAGATGACAAGCCACCCGAAGCTTGCGTAAACGCATCAAACAAGTTTTTTTGCTCTTTAGGGGAAATACCAATCCCTGAATCTGAAACTTCAAATAAAACGTGCCCTGCACGCTCTGGATCATGGGCGACGTATATATCGACATGACCCGAATCTGTGAATTTAATGGCATTGCCAACCAAATTATTGAGCACCTGACTGATACGAGTCACATCCCCTTTCCAAAACGTCGTGACGTCAGATTCGATCAATGCGCTCAATTCGAGTTGTTTTTCTGCTGCTCGCCCACTGAGCAATTGTTCAACGTCTTCCACCATCGCTTTGAGGTTAAAGTCCTTGGTTCGAATTTCTAAATGTCCCGCTTCGATTTTCGAGTAGTCGAGAACATCGTTCAAAATGGCTAACAAAGTGGAACCGCTACGGTTGATGACGTCGACATAACGGCTTTGCTGGCTGTTTAGCCCTTCGTCTTTAAGTAACCGTGCCGTGCCAAGTACCCCATTCATCGGAGTCCGAATTTCGTGACTCATGGTCGCAAGAAATGCCGATTTTGCTCGGCTTGCTTGTTCTGCCTGAAGCCGTGCTTGAGCGTGATTGAGCACCTCTTCATTGAGTCGAGCATTGGCTTTTTGTAACTGATGGGTACGCTCTGTGACAAGCTCTTCGAGGTGCTCTTTGTGCTCTTCTAACTCGCGCTTGGCTTTTACTTCACTCTCGGCGACGACTTTCAACGCTTGAGCGGTGTTTCTGGCGGTAATGATCGCTTGCCCCATATGAGCGAGCTCGTCATTTCCCTTCACCGTAACGTCGACTTTGAGTTGCCCTTGTGCGATAGAAGAGAGGGCTGATGAGTATTCCGCTAAACGTTTCACTACCTGAACATACACCACTCGCCAGACGATCAGCACCACAATCAGCATGCCCAACACTGTAATAATAGTCAGTGTAAGTTGTGCATAGTCGAGAGTGGTTTTTAATTCATCGACGGCTCTTGTGGTCGCAACGTTGGATTCATCAACCAAACGGCTTACCGTTGCGTTAAGCTCAGAAAACTGATTTAAAGTATCTTGCATTAGCTGTTGAGCGGCTTTTTCGTTGCTGTTGCGCTGCTGTAGCACATCAAACACAACTTCACGCTGCTCTAATTTGCTCAGTAGATCCGACATTTGAATAGAACGAGTCGGATCCTCTACCGCTCTGACGCGTCGTTTCATGATCTGTAGGTTGTTGGTAAATTCTTCTCGAATCGTGTGAATACGCGCTAAATCAGAAATTGTGCGAACTTCTTCAATATGATTCAGCATCTTAAACGCCAACAGATGAAGCTCATGCAGACGTTCTGCCAAATCTAAATCGACTTCAACTAAAGTATCTAACGCTTTATAAGCGGTATCGATTTGTTGCTGCTCTAATAGGTCATAGATGTGAGTAACGTTGGCAACTGCGATGGTTGACGTATTCGCGACTTGAGTACGAGTCAGTTGTTCGAGTTCTGATGCAAGTTGACGAAGCTCTTCCGTTCGGACGAGCAGATCGTCTGCAATAAACAGACGCTTTTCCACCACAATGCCCAGTTGGGCAAGTGTATCAATAACATGTTGAACGTCGCTTTCGAGTTTGGTGAGTAATTTGGAATCAAAAGAGTCAGACCCGAGCTGTTTGATGTGGCTTAATAGCGTTTCCAGTTGCGAAAACAACTCTTTTCCCGATGCTTGCCTTTGCTGCTCTGTCTTTGCATTGGCTAGCCCTTGCACTGACGAGATAATGCGTGAGCTCAACTCCGAAACCTGCCGAGCTTCAAGCATTGAAGGAATGGCAGTATTGACGACGTTCCGTTCTGTTTTCGCGACTGAGCTAAAGCCAAACACGCCGATCAACGCTGATATCAGAACCAGCAATGCCATAGCCAAAAACGCAAACAGCAGCTTACGTCCGATACTGGCCTTTGCTAATAACATCGAGATACTTCACTTTTTAAGTCTGATAGAATGCGCTATATTCTGCAGTGTTTAACCTCCATTTTCCAATGAAATGCACTATGTCTTTGATCTCCTCCGTGACTAAGCTCCTTTTACCAACCGGTCTGTTGATCGGCGGTTTATTTAGCGTTGGCGCTCAAGCGGAAGATCAGCTAAAAATCTGCGCAATCTACCCTCACCTTAAAGATTCTTATTGGTTGTCTGTTAATTACGGGATGGTCGATGAATCACGAATCAACAATGTCGATTTGCGTGTCCTTGAGGCGGGCGGATATTTAAACTTGGAGAAACAAAAAGAACATTTGCAACTGTGCGTACGCTGGGATGCGGATGCCATTATTCTAGGAACGGTTGCGCCGGACCTATACTATGACTCTTTGCGCCAATACACTGGCTCAATTCCGGTTTTTGCTACCGTAAACCAGTTAGTACTCGACGATTTTAATCGTACTGTGCTAAAAGGTGAGGTCGGTGTTGATTGGTATTGGATGGGGTTTTACACGGGCGAATACCTCAGTCAAAAGCACCCGAAGGGTTCAGGAGAAACAAACATCGTTTTGCTTCCCGGCCCTAAATCTAGCGGTGGTACCAAGCCAGTTATCAGAGGTTTTTACTCAGCGATTAAGGACAGCGATTTGCAGATCGTGGATACGCTATGGGCAGATAACGACAAAGAGTTACAGCGTAACCTAGTGCAGCAAGCGATAGAGCACGACGACCTCGACTATATTGTTGGCAGTGCGGTGGCGATCGAGGCTGCCATCAGTGAACTACGTAGCGTAAACAAGTCGGATCAAGTTGGTTTGGTCTCGACTTATTTAAGTCATGGTGTTTACCGTGGTTTGCTGCGATCACGCGTCGAGTTCGCTCCAACCGATAAAATGGTTGAGCAAGGACGGCTTTCCGTCCGTCAGGCGATTGCTTATCTCAATGGCGAACCATACAAGCACAACGAAGCGCCAATCATTGAAGCATTAACACCAAACAAACTTAATCGCCAGGTGATTGCACAGTCGCTGTCACCTTCTGAATATCGCCCTACATTTTATGTCTATAACGAGAACAATTAGGAAGTCTGAATGGAAAAGACAATTCGTACCATCCCTGCACACAAACATGTCGCTCTGGTTGCCCATGACAACTGCAAGCCGGAACTATTGCGCTGGGTTAACGAAAACAAAGAAAAGTTACAACGCCACTTTTTGTACGCGACCGGCACGACTGGCTCTATGTTAAGCAAAGAAACGGGCTTAGCTATTAAATCGATGATTAGCGGCCCAATGGGCGGTGACCAACAACTCGGTGCGCTAATCTCCGAAGGGAAAATCGACGTGCTGATTTTCTTCTGGGATCCACTAAACGCTGTTCCTCACGATCCAGATGTAAAAGCCCTACTTCGTATCGCCAGCGTGTGGAACATCCCCGTTGCGACAAACAGAGCTTCGGCGAAGTTCTTGTTTTCCTCTGAGCTGATGGAAAAAGAAGTCGATATCGAAGTGCCAGATTACGAAGCCTACCTAGCAAAACGCACTTAATACCAAACGCCTGCTCACAGCAGGCATTTTTCATTCGCTATTTGGAGTCGCACTCTCTTAGAACTGGCTGCTCGCTCGGTTTATGACCACGCTGAGTAACCAAATAGACCGCAAACGCTGCTAGTATAAATCCAAGTATTCCCATCGCATCCAACGACTCACCAAACATCAACCAAGCTTGAATTGCGGTCACTGGTGGCACTAGGTAGAAAACCGATGCAACACTCGACGCCGCGCCATGTTTTACCATATATAAGAGCAGCAACACGGCGGCACAAGACAAGACTATAACTAGCCACCCGAGTGTCAGTACAAATTCAACGTCCCATTGAACCGTCATGGTTTCGAACATCAGGGCATAAGGCAAAAATAGAAGCAACGCGGCAAAGTACTGAACCAGCGCACTCCCCACCATATCAAGGTCATGACAGTACCGTTTCTGATATAACGTACCCAATGTGATGCCAATTAAAGCAAATACACATACCCCAACCGCTAGAACTTTATCTGTGTCAGATTGCCACTCCATTTTGCCGAGTAAGACCAGTGTAATTCCAAGAAACCCGAGCGCCAATCCAAACCACTGAGCTTTTGAAAAGTGTTGATTGGCAAAGCTAACTAACAATACAGCCGTCACGATAGGTTGTGTACCAACGAGCAAAGAACACAAACCTGAAGGCATTCCGAGCCCTATAGCCACATAACTCCCTCCTAGGTAGAAACCGTGGATCAGCACGCCAACAACGAAAGCATGCCAAAAACCAGCCCCTGTTGGCACGCGGCGGCGGAGAAAAATAACAATCAAGGTAAATAGCGCCACATTGGCGAGCATTCTTATCGTAAGCAACGTCGCCGGTTCTGCATATTGCAGCCCTAACCGAGCGCCGACAAATCCTGAAGCCCACAACACAACGAATACAAAGGGAACCATCCTGATAAACATAAACTCACACCAACATTGTTTTTTATTGACTGAAGTTGCTAATGTAATGGGTACACATTCTTTTAATAGTGACAGTTTGGTTGAGTTTTATGGGTACAGATTTATACGGAGCGAAGCAAAGCAAATATCAGAGTGTTATTGACTATCTGCGAAATGCCATCGAATCAGGCGTATTCCAAAGTGGAGACAAGCTCCCTTCGATCAGGCAGCTTAGTGAACGACTGTCTGTGAGCAAAAACACTGTGATACGTGCCTATCAAGAGCTTGAAGCGATTGGCGTCCTTGAGGCTGTCTCTAAGTCGGGCTACCGAGTGCTCGCATCAATAGAAGAGAAGATAGAAACAGTCGCGCCGTCTGAGGTCGATTTGTTGGGTGTATGCAAAGAAATTCTATCGTATCCTGATTACAAGGAGCTATTGCCAACAGGCTCCGCTCACCCCTGTATTGATGCGCCCGCTATTCGGTCTCTATATGCTGAAATTGGCAGACAGAGTCGTCAACAAGCAAACATTCTCAGCCATTATCAGCTTCCTCCCGGTGAACCATTGCTCGTAAAACAACTTGCCAAGTTAACTCAGGAACTAGGTACACCCGCGCCAATCAGCGAGTTGCTAGTCACCCATGGTGCACAACAAGCGATCAGTTTAGCGTTACGAGCAACGACTCAACCCGGAGATATCATCGCCGTTGAATCCCCTTGCTACTTCGGCACTTTATTGCTCCTTGAGTCTCTGGGCTTGCAAGCGGTTGAGATTCCGAGTTGCCCACGTGATGGCATTAAAATTAACGCATTGAAAGAGGCCATTGCCCGTTGGGACATTCGAGCCATTATTGTGACACCCAATTTTGCTAATCCCACCGGCTCCTTAATGCCTCTCAATGCGCGACGTGACATACTTACGACCCCTTCTACGATTCCAATCATTGAAGATGACGTGTTTGGCTGTTTGAGCTACCAACCTCAGTTGCCCAGCATTCGCTCACTAGACACAGAGCAACGTGTCATCTACGTGAATTCGTTGTCCAAAAACCTAGATTCACGACTGAGAATTGGTTGGATGCTCGCTGGTCAATATCGACAAACGATCGAAAAACTCTTGCTTTGCGACAACATGGGGAGCTTAAATTTGATGCAGTCTGCCGTCGGAACGTTTCTAAGTTCGGGAAAGTACAAAGCGCACCTCACAAGGATGACTCGCCTTTATCAGAGTAATGTTAAGCAGTTTTTGAATGAGTTCCATCAAAGCGCGAGTCAATATCCAAAACTGAAAGGCCGTTATCGAGTCGTTCCTGTTTCTGGTTCATTTCTCTTATGGATTCAGCTACCTGAGCAAACTGATTGCTTTGCTTTATATCGAGATTGCAAAGCCAATAAAGTGAGTATTTTGCCTGGCTCAGTATTTGGTACTTCGGGGCAATACCAGCACTACTTTCGTATTAGTGTTGCCAACCTTAGTTTATACCGGAACTGGAAAGAGGGTGTTGAATTGTTGGTCAAGTTAGTAGCACAGCATGTTGAAGCTTAATAATGAAATTGCTATTGATTCGATTTATAGGATTTTACCGTTTAATAGTGAATTGCTTCCCATTATTTGGACAAACCACTACCCGTCAGAAATACCAAACGGTACGTTAGACTAAAATAGAATAGCTAGTAAGTTTTAAGACTAGTAGTTTAGATAACCATAATAGAAAGAATAACTAGCAACCTTAGTTCGCTCTTTTGCTGCAGGAGTAACTCACAATGACCAAACCTAATAATGAAGAGACGCTTTGCTGCCCACTTTGCGGCAGTGATGAATATTTACTATCTAATACGAACAAATTTCTCTGTGCTGAATGTGGCTCTTTTTTCGAAGACGTCGATAAAATAGTCGTTCATCAACCTCATGTGCAGCTGTTGATCCATCAACGGTTAAATCGAGTCGCCACCCATCACGCTTATCACTAATTTTTGTTTAAAGGCCACAATTTACGTGGCCTTTAATTTTAGACACACTGTTCTAACTCTTTTAAATGGCGAATTTTTTCAATGTTAAGTTCATGAGCGCGTTCATTGATACCGATTAAATGGACCGTTTTAACGCCCGCTCTAACCCCTGCTTCTAGGCCTTTTGGTGTATCGTCAACATACATACACTCTTCAAGTCGAAAACCCATATTCATCGCGCTATACATCACCAAATCGGGCTCGGGTTTCCAACTGTTAGTATCAAACGCTGAGAATATTTTACCCTTGAATTGAGGCAACAACCCCGTCAGCTCAAGTGCTCGTTCGATTTTGACTCTTGGTCCATTCGAGGCAACACAATACTCTATCCCTCTCGTATCGAAGTAGTCGAGCACATCAAACACACCTTCCATTGGTTGTAACTGCGCATCAAATAGTCCATCTAAGTAATCTCTATAGACGGGCTCGAGCTTATCAATAGACACTTTTACACCCAGACGTTGCTTCGTCATTGATAAAATGTCGGCCAGCTTTCCCCCTTCAAAGTGACTGATGGCATCCTCCATCGATAAATTTGCGCCAAAATGGTTGAACGCTTGGCACAACGCTTCACAGCACAAACGCTCACTGTCGACAAGCGTGCCGTCACAATCGAAAATTACACATTTAATTTGAGGTTTTGTCATTATTATTACCTTCTTAATTCGCCATGAGAAATAATAAGCGAGAAGAGGTAAGTTCGCATGATTGGCTTAACAGAATCTGAATAAGCGCACCATTGAATATAAAAATTCAATGGTGAGTCACTATTTGGGGTTAATTGAACAAAGTTACACCGCGATAGATAATTGCTCTTTTACGGCGTCTGGATAACAATGTCGTATCGCAGTAAATTCTGAATAGTGCTCGATTAAAAGAGACGTTAACTCTGGGTCAAACTCTTTACCCGCCTGATGAATAAAGTGTGCTTTGACTTCTTCGTTTGTCCAAGCGCGTTTGTAACAGCGCACACTCAGGAGGGCATCGAAGACATCGGCAATGGCTGTGATTCGTGCAAAAATATGAATTTGTTGGTCAGATAGGCCATTCGGATAACCAGTACCATCCCACTTTTCATGATGCTGATACGCAATGATTGCCGCCATCTTAAACATCTCCCCTTTGGAGCTGCTAAGTAAGTTGTAACCGGCATGAGTATGCGTTTTCATTACTTCCCATTCGTCAGCAGTCAACTTACCCGGTTTATCGAGAATCGCCTCAGGGATGGAGATCTTGCCGACGTCATGCATCGGACTGACAACTTCAAGCATTTCAATTTCGCGATGAGTCAACCCAGCTAGTTTTCCCAAGTGTGCGGATAGCTTTGCAACTCGCTTTACGTGGTTTCCTGTCTCCCCAGAACGCGTTTCTATTGCTTCTCCGAGAACATGTATCATTTCTTTCTGCACTTGCATGGTTTTCTTTTGCAACTCAACGATCTTACGACTCTTTAAATTGAGCTCTCTCTTTTGATTGATCGTACGAGATTGGTTAATGATGACCGCGAGTAAACAGAAGAACGAGACTAATGAATACCCTATCGTTTCGATGTTATCTCTAACATAGCTTTTTGGCGGGTTTAGTAGTATCACGTCATCTGGTAGGAGTTCTTGATCAAGGTTATGTTTTATGAATGCTTCATATTCGACCACCGCCCGAGATCCGGAATGTGCGATATCAAGGCCCGACATATCAATCGATAGAGAGCGAGCCAACTCTACAGCCATTTGCTCACCGATATCCTCTGGTCGGTTGACCACGCCCCCAACCACACCGTGATTGATGTAGAACTCCCAGAAAACAAAAATTGGTGCAGCACTTTTTTCCGCGAGTGTATGCGCAATTTGTTCGTAACTGTAGTAGTGACCTTTGTCGACCTCTGTATTGTAGTGTGAAAGTATCACCGCATCTGTTTTACCCAATGTCGTCAACCATTGCGCCGTATTTTCGAGGCTTTTCCCCTCCACAATCGTAAACGGAATATCAGCTAGACGACTGGTCTCGAGTTCCTGCTCAAACGCTGTTTTGATTAAGCTCGCCGTGTGACTCGAGTCAGTCAACAAATAAAGGTTTTCCCAGTTTTGATTTAACGAGTCGAGGAAATTTAACGTTCCTTGAATGTCATCGCGTTCATAGAGGATCTTAGCTTTGTCGGTAACATGGTCGAGAGATGCAGAGAAATCGTTGACGCCACCGGCAATGATAGGAAGGCCGGCAAATGGATTGGGTGACCAGCGACTAACGAGTCTCTGAGCATTGTCATCGGTCAGGAGAACAGCATCAAAATGGTAGTTATCGTATTTAATCGCAAAGTACTGCTTAAATGCATCGAGATAAGTTTGAGAAGTAATGCGCTTGGTGTCCAAGTACTCTATTGAGAGTTTAACGGGTTCTGGATACTGATTGGTAATCCGCTCAATGCCTTGTTGGAACTGAGTTGTCCATTGGTATGAGGGCTCATAAGAGTGGATGATGAGTACATGTTTAGGTTGCCAATGCTCAACGTGAGCAAAAGCGGAAGGAGTGCAGACCGCAATGAGTAAATAGACAAACCGACGCAACAGCAAGGTGAAAGATTCTTATAACGATGGAGATGCCACAGAGTAACATATTGAATGCACATCGCATTTAGCAATCATTAGATTTCTAGATAGACGTCACTATATTCATTCAAGTTAACATTCAACTTGTTGACCAACAATAAAGAAAACGCGTGCTTATTCGCCAAAGTTTGGTTTTGTGTTAACACAACGTCTGACACCAGGAACTGATTATCCACTTGGGTTAGGATTGCCGCTCCAACTGGCTCCCCTTCTTTAAAAGCGACGTACAAAGTACAGGGATCAGAATAGATGATTTGTGTAAGAAACTCGACAATCAGTTCTTGTTCGCTTTGCTGCTCCCAACGTTTAGATTGCAACAACGCAAACATGACTGTTAGGCGATGAAAATCGACAAGAAATAGGTCATCGCTAGTCAAACCAATATCAGCACTCACTGCGGTATCTAATGGGACGACTGACGATTGAGCGGCTGTAGACAAGTATAACGAACGACCTGCTAAACTCTCTTTGGTTGGATATTGGACATCTATCTGTTCTGACAACCAATTATTTTTCGTTTTAGCGATTTCTATGCCGGATACTTTCATTTGAATAACTTGTGTCGATATTTTGCGTCAGCTTATCGATAAGCACACGCGTAAACAAGTGTTTTCTTGGCTATTCGGTATCACATCGAAAGCTGATATGCTAAGAGCATAGGCGGCACATCATAGAGTCGTCACTCAGAAATCAACCCTTTGTTTAGGATGAACTTCGTTATGATAAAAAAGATTACAGTGGCTTCAATTCTTGCTCTTTCCCTTTCAGCTTGTGATAGCGGTGAAGTTGGTGATGTTAGTCTTGGCCTTTTTACAATGAAAGATATCAAACTCAATCACATGCAAGATCCCATTGTAACGGGTGTGACCTGTCACGTTGCGTCGATTGAAGCGGACTTCAGCCTAGCTGACCCAAGTGACAGCTCTATCTCCTGTCGTCAAACCGGTGAAATTACGCCAGAGATGATCGCTCAGATCGACAAATCGGATTCAGGGGAAGTTGTCTTCAAAAAATCAAAAAGTATCTTCTTCAAAAGCATGAAGATTCGCCGAATTTTAGACGTCGAAAATCAGACTATTATGTACCTTTCTTATTCTACAAAAGAAACCTCTGGTAGCTTCAAACATAGCTTGTCTACGGTTCCACTTTGGGGAACAAAAGCGTTCGGTACATTCACTGCTGACAAATAGAACAATCAAGTGCCAAACTCTGAAGTTTGGCACTCTTCTATGTAATAAAAGTGAAAGCAATCCTTAACCTTTGTGATATGATGCAGCAAAATTTCCAACTCATACCTCAAAATGAAATTTCCTGGTCAGCGCAAATCAAAGCACTACTTTCCTACACACGCTCGTGATCCATTAATAAATCAGATGAAGCAAACCCCTAAGCTTTATCGCCCGATTATTGTTGGTGTGGGTCAAACCATCGTTGATATCGAAGCTCGTGTAGACGATGAGTTCCTAGCGAAATATGACTTGAGTAAAGGGCACTCTCTCGTTTTGGAAGAGAGTAAAGCTGATGCACTCTATGACGAACTGGTTGAGCGTGGCTTAATCACTCATCAATACCCTGGTGACACCATAGGTAACACCCTACACAACTATTCTGTACTAGCAGATAGCAAATCAGTGTTGTTAGGCGTTATGTCACGCAATATCGAAGTCGGTTCGTTTGCTTATCGTTACTTGTGCCGTACTTCTTCTCGCATGAACTTAAACCACCTACAAATGGTAGAAGGTTCGATTGGCCGTTGTTACACGCTGATTTCAGATGACGGTGAGCGTACGTTTGCCATCAACGAAGGCGAGATGAACAACCTACGCCCTGAAAGCATTCCTGATGATGTGTTTGACAAAGCATCTGCGCTTGTTGTCTCGTCTTACCTTATGCGCGGTAAGCCTGAAGACCCAATGCCAAAAGCCGTAGCGCGCGCAATTGAAATCGCTAAAGGCAAGAATGTGCCTGTGGTTCTAACGCTGGGTACAAAATGGGTCATTGAGGGTAACGCCAAATGGTGGCAAGAGTACATCAAAGAGAACATTTCCATCGTTGCGATGAACGAAGAGGAAGGTGAAGCTCTAACTGGTGAGTCCGACCCACTGTTGGCCGCTGACAAAGCGTTAGATTGGGTTGACTTGGTGCTCTGCACAGCAGGTCCTTCAGGCCTTTATATGGCGGGTTACACGGAAGACAGCGTCAAGCGCGACACAGAGCTGCCTTTGTTACCGGGTAACATACCTGAATTTAACAAGTATGAGTTTAGCCGAGCAATGCGCAAAGCCGACTGCCAAACACCATTGAAAGTTTATTCTCATATCGGTCCTTATTTGGGTGGCCCACTTGAAATTAAAAACACAAATGGTGCGGGTGACGCGGCGCTTTCTGCACTTCTGCATGATATGGCGGCAAACAGCCATCACTTGATGAATGTCCCTAATTCATCTAAACACGATCAGCCGTACTTAACCTACTCTTCTCTTTCACAGATTTGTAAGTACGCAAACCGTGTTAGCTACGAAGTTCTCACGCAGCACTCTCCTCGACTAGGGCGCGCATTGCCTGAACGTGAAGATAGCTTAGAAGAAGCGTACTGGGATCGTTAACCATATTAAAGCCGCGTTATGCGGCTTTTTTGATCGTACTTACTGTGAATTGGGACACGGATAGAAAACCAGTTGATCACCTTCGACAATAATGCAGTCCATCCCTCCAGAATGCGCAGCGCGCTTGCCAAGCTCAGTATCCTCAAAGACGACACATGCGTTTGCGCTAACACCAAGTTGTCTCGCTGCCTCGAGAAATGTATCAGGGTTTGGTTTGTGATTTGCAACATCGGTAGCGGTAACGACAGCATCGAGCTTGGGCAGTAACTCGGTTTGTTTCAGCAGTGCAAGTGCACTTTTGCGTTGGCTTCCCGTACCGACCGCAAGTTTTTTCTTTCCGTGAAAGTGTTCTAGTACTTCCTTGGTACAAGCGATCACCTCTCCTTTATTTTCAATTTCTGAAAAACAGCGCATTTTAAATTTCGAGACTTCATTTGGGTCGAGAGAAAGATGATGCTCTTTATTGATTTCTATCGCAATTTTATAACTCGGCATTCCGCCTAAACTATGTAACCACGCTTTGGTAAATGGGAAATTAAAGTAATCTGATGTTTGTTGCCACGCTTCTAGGTGGGCGGGCATGGTATCGATTAACGTTCCATCCATGTCGAAAATTAATCCTTCATACTTTTGTATTAGATTCAGCATCTTGTATTCAATCCTTGAGCTAATCTATAACGATAAATAGATTAACACTTTTGCAATAAGTTAAATTGATATAATTGTAATTACAGACTACCATCAGCTTAAATACTCATAATGTTATAACTTTGACTTATTTAGGTAATCTCATGAATATCAAGAATAAACTATATTCATTGGGTGCAGTAGCCGTTTTAGGAGTGGTTTCCGTTCTTTTGTCCACTTCTCACTTTGCCCAAACGACTGAACAACTCAACCAAGCAAACTTATTAGTAGCTAAGTTGGAAATACGCCTGCTAAATTTACGACGCAATGAAAAAGACTTTTTGCTCAGAAAAGACATGAAGTACTTAGACAAGTTTAATGACAACATGGACAAATTTTTGGATACGCAGTCGCAGCTAGCCAAAATTCTTACCGAGCATGACCTCCCCTCTAGTGCGCAACTCCGTACAGACATCATTGATTATCAAAACGGTTTTACCTCATTGGTTAATGCCTACAATCAGCACGGACTGAACCCAGAAGATAAATTGCTGGGTCGATACAATGCTGAGCTTGAAAGTGTTCGACCTAAATTAAACAGTGACCAACTGGTGAACCTTTTCGAATTTAACAACAATGTTCAAGCTGGTTCATTAGATACATCTCTTATCCCTAGTGATGCCACTGCACTGTTGGCTGCCGCCAAAGCCTTGATAGCGCAAAAGACGACGATAGGTCTTAAATACAATGTCGGCTTACTTGGCGATACTCGTGCGCTCTAACACACAGTTGAAGAACAGTTTAAATCCTTCTCTCAGGCACTGACTTCGCAAGCGCAAGAGACTCAGGAACGTTTGGCTAACTTTAAGATGATGGTAACTGGCTTTGTTATCATTCTGATCCTATTAATCATTTGGCAAATCTCACGTTCTATCAATACGCAAGTTGCGAGCTTACTCTCCATCATTCAAGAAATTGCGCGCTCAAACAATGTCTCTTTGAGAGCCAATTTAGGTGGTAACAACGAGTTGGTTGCGATATCCAACTACTTCAACCGCTTGTTAGATAAACTTGAGCAACTAATCGCGGGCACTCAGAGCAAGTCTGCAGAGCTGTCACAAAGCACTTCTAATATGCATGACGAACTGCAAAATGTTATCGAACAGTTCAACGTCCAAGCTGACCACACCACTACGATGGCAACGTCTGTGCAAGAAATGGTGTCCACAATCAACGAAATCTCAGAGAGTACTGCAATCGCGGTAGAGGGCGTGCAACAGGCGGCAGTTAATGCTGAAAACGGTCGTAAAGTGGTGAAAACGACGGTTAAGAATATCGATCAATTATCGTCAATTTTGGGTAACAGTCAGCAATCTATTGGCTCATTGAACAACCACGTGGATAAGATTGGTGATGCCGTAAACATTATCCAAGAAATCGCGGAGCAAACTAACTTATTGGCACTTAACGCCGCTATCGAAGCCGCACGTGCGGGTGAACAAGGTCGTGGCTTTGCCGTCGTTGCGGACGAAGTTCGGGCGTTGGCAAGCCGTACACACCAATCTACGGAAGAAATCACTAAAGTGGTGACGGACATTCAATCTCAGATGTCTCAAGTGGTTACGGATATTGATCAGTGTAATGAACAAGGGCAAGCGACACTCAAAGCATCAGACTCTCTGGACCTCAGTCTGACTCAGATTATCGATGATATGACTAACATCCAAGCTAATTCTGAGCGCATCGCTTCTGCCATCGAGGAACAAGGTATTGTGATGAATCAAGTCAGTGAGTCGATCACTGAACTCAATGTCATCTCTGATGGCAACATGCGCTCTGCTCAGCAATGCCTGACAGAAGTCGACCGCGTATCGGCACAAGCCACTGAAATGGATCATGCAGTGGCGGAATTTAAAACCTCATAACTGATTCGCAACGTGTAAAAAAGCCCGCTTAATTGCGGGCTTTTCGTCTTAGTTATTACTCATCATCCAATGGGATCATTTTGGTATTACCACCGTGTATCTTCTCTCGCTGGCGCTGAACAACAGCATAGAAACCCGGTATCAAGAAGGTACCCGCCAACAATACGCAGAGTAGACCACCAATCAATGAGATACCCAACGAGTTCTGGCTCACGTGCCCAGCACCTGAGGCAAAAATCAGCGGGAATATACCTAAGATGAATGACCACGATGTCATATTCACCGCTCGGAAACGCAGCTTACCACCGTGTACCGCAGCTTCATCGATTGGCACATCTTTCTCTTCTCGCTCAACTTTGGCGAATTCCACAATCAGAATTGCATTCTTTGCGGCGAGCGCAATCAACAACACTAAGCCAATTTGCGCATATAAATTGAGCGGCGTTCCCGTCAAATTAAGTGCTAAGAACGAACCTAACGTGGCGATAGGCACCACCAAAATTATCGCCAATGGAATACTCCAACTCTCATATTGGGCAACCATGAACAGATAGATAAATATCAGTGCAAGCGCGAAAGCAAAGATCGCTTGGTTTCCAGCAAGCACTTCTTGATAAGCTAATCCTGTCCACTCATATTGATAGCCATGAGGGAGAACTTCTGCGGCCACTCGCTCCATTGCAGCAATGGCATCACCACTTGAATAACCCGGTGCTGGTTGACCTTGGATAATCGCACTGCGGTACATGTTGTATCGCCAAGCGACATCTGGCTCGAAGATTTGCTCATAACTCACCAAGGTACTAAGCGGCACCATCATGCCTTGTGATGTTCGAACGTGGAAGCGCTCTAAATCATCCATGCTGCTACGATGTTCACTGTCGGCTTGCATCGTGACGCGGAAGTTTTTACCAAACATCGTAAAATCATTTACATAGAGCGAACCTAAGTTACCCTGTAGCGTTTGGAAGATACTTGAAAGTGGCACTCCCAATTGCTGCGCTTTCTCTCGGTCAATGTCGACATAGTAATGGGGAACATTGGCGCGGAAGGTACTAAATGTATAGGCGATTTCCGGTTGCTTATTTGCCGCTTCAATCACCTGCCCCATGACCATTGCAAGGTCGGTTCGACTGCGACCTAGGGTATCTTCAAGAACAAACTCGAAACCAGAGGCTGCCCCCATACCAGGTACCGCAGGAGGTCCCATCGCAAATACAACCGCTTGTGGCAATTCCATCGCGGCACGGCCATTGATGCGTTGTGCTATCGCAGTTGAAGAGTGATCGCCTTCCAACGCATTGCGCGTATCCCAATCTTCCAGTTTGATAAACAGTGACGCACCGTTTGACGCAGCAGCACCTGTCATAAAGGCAAAGCCATTTGCTACAGTGACACCATCGACACCTGGCTCTTGTTCAACCATATCGACTAACTGCTCGGTCACTTCTTGCGTTCTCGACAAGGACGCCGCATCTGGGAGTTGGACGTTAACCAGCAGGATTCCTTTGTCTTCTTGAGGGACAAACGCCGTTGATGTCGTTTTCGCGAAGAAGGTCACCGCTGCAATTGCAACTAGGAAAAACGCCCCAAGTAACATGGCTTTTTTGACCAAGAAACCTGCTACTTGTCCGTAACGATGGGTGATTTTTTCTAATCCTTGGTTGAATACAGCGAACCAACGCGAGGTGTTTCCACCCCCTTGTTTCAGCACCAATGAGCATAAAGCCGGAGACAAGGTTAGCGCGTTAATTGATGAAATAACTACAGAAATACAGATCGTCAAAGCGAACTGACGGTACATAATCCCTGTAATACCCGGCAACATCGCCACTGGCAAGAACACCGCAAGCAGCACTAAGGTCGAAGTAATGATCGGCCCCGTCACCTCTTTCATTGCAATCAACGTCGCTTTACGTGGACTGATACTTGGATCTTTTGCCATGGTGGTATCGACATTCTCAATCACAAGGATTGCATCATCCACCACGATACCGATCGCCAAAATCAAACCAAACAAGGTCACCGTGTTGATGGTAAAACCAGTCGCTTGCATCACAGCAAACGTACCAATTAATGACACAGGGATTGCAACAACTGGAATCAAGGTTGCTCGAGCACTGCCTAAGAACAAGTAGGTCACCGCAATAACCAGCAAAATCGCTTCAATAAGTGTTTTAACAACGCCTTTGATAGATTCAGCAACGAATAGCGTTGTGTCGTAGCTTGCTTCGTATTCCATCCCTTCAGGAAAGTTAACACTCAGTTTATCAAGCATATCCACAACAGCTTGGCCGCTTTCCAGTGCGTTAGCATCAGATTGAAGCGATAACGTTACAATTGACGCATCTTGACCACGATACTTGCCGCTGCCGTCGTAAAACTTTTTACCTAGCTCTACACGAGCCACATCTTTGAGGTAAACCGTTGAGCCGTCGCTATTTGCTCGCAAGACGACGTTTTCGAACTCGCCCACGCTTTCAAGACGCCCTTTGGTCACCAAGTTAAACTGGACTTCTTGAACATCATTGTAAGGCGCTGCACCAACGCGACCAGCAGCAACTTGCACGTTCTGCTCAGCGAGCGCTGCGTGTATGTCTGACGTAGTCAGTTTTAGGTTCGCTATCTTCTCAGGGTCTAGCCAAACACGCATGGCGTATTCGCCGCCGCCGATGACGCTTACTTCACTGATGCCTTTCACTCGAGCAAGCTGATCTTTTACATTCAAGTTAATGTAGTTAATCAAGAATTGATCGTCGTATTTTCCGTCTGGTGAATAGAAGTTAAGCACCATTAACAGGTCAGGAGATCGCTTCTTAACCGTTACACCGACCATCCTCACTTCTTGAGGAAGCTTCGACTCGATCTGAGAAACGCGGTTTTGAACGTTGACTTGCGCCATATCAGGATCGGTCCCAACATCAAACGTGACGTTGAGGTTGTAAGAACCATCGTTGGCACTTTTCGAAGACATGTAAATCATGTCCTCAACACCATTGACCGATGTTTCTATTGGATCTGCGATAGCTTGCTCAACCACCTCTGCACTGGCACCCGTGTAGTACGCCGTGACGCTTACTGACGGAGGGCTTATCTTGGGGTATTCAGCTACAGGAAGGATCGCCAACGCGATCGCTCCAGCTAAAGTTAATATGATGGAGATGACCAGCGCAAACTTTGGACGCTGGATAAAGAATCGACTTAACATTTAAGCTCCTTTATTCTGCGTCTGTTCGTACAGGAACACCGTTACGTACTCGTTGAAGGCCTTGGGTTATCACCTTATCCGTGTCGGCAATCCCACTACGGATAATGATTCCTCCTTCAACTTGATGGCCAAGTTCAACATTGCGGCGTTCCGCAACGTTCCCCTCTGTTACCACCATTACAAAGTTACCTTCGAGATCGGTTTGCACTGCGCGGCGCGGAATCACCAACGCATCTCTCGCCTGCTTTTCTTTGAGTTCAACACGAACATGTTGACCGGGTAATAATCGCAGCTCTGGATTAGACACCACTGCGCGCATTGAAATAGTGCCTGTATCTAAGTCGATTCGGTTTCCTAAGTAATCAAGTTGACCTGCATGTGGGAAGTATTCCCCATTTTCCAACATCACTTTAACTTCAACGGAGTCGGCTTCGTTGGCAGAACGAGTGGTCACCTTGTCCATCCCCATTTGTAAACGCTCTCGTTCGCTGATGCTAAAACTTGTATGGATCGGATCAAGACTCACTAATGTGGTTAAGATGCCCGACTGTGGTGACAACAGATCGCCCGTGCTGACTTTACTTTGTGCAATCCGACCAGAAAATGGAGCACGAATTTCGGTGTATGACAGATTCACCTCTGCAAGATGAAGCTGCGCTTTAGCCGCTTCAACCTGGGCTGTTGCGCCTAATAAGGTGGCGTTAAGGTTATCGAATTCTGATTGCGAAATACTGCCCTTAGGGAGCAAGTTTTTACCGCGCTGAAAGTCCAGTTCTGCTTTTTTAAGTGCCGCATTGGCTTGTGCAAGCGTCGCTTTTGCAGTCGCGACTTGAGCTTGGAAAGAGGAAGGTTCAATCGAATAGAGCAATTGGCCCTGCTCGACCATTTGGCCTTCATCAAAATGACGTTGTTTCAAATAGCCAGTGACCTGAGCAGTAATGTTGGTGTCTTCAACCGCTTCTACGCGGCCAATGTAGGATTTGCTCGCTTGATGCTCAATAGTTTTCACTTGTTCCGCAACAACAAGTGGTGCTGGCGCTTGATTGTTCCCTTGGTTTTGTTCACCACATCCTGATAGTAAAATTGCACTGGTTAGTGCAGACAATAGCAGTGTTTTTTTCATGAATAGACCGTTAGGTAATATTTAAAGAGGCTTGGCCAAATTACCTAACGGGCTACTATGTTGTGTCCGAAGAATATCAGAGGAAGGAAGTTAAGTGTTTCAATTTGTTACTAAACTGGATTTGGCGTGAGCCATGATGTTTTCCAGCATAATCTCGGGTGATTTCCAGCAATAGACCAATTCAGTGACTTGATTACCGCAAGGGGCGTTCCAGAGTCTTTCTTGCGCATTTTTTCCGCCAATATAGTCATAAAACTCTATAGCCTGAAGGTTATCTTTCATCACTTCCAAATAAACGCCATTATCCGGAAAATATTGATGAATCCACTTCGCCATTTCTTCAATCAGGATAGAACCTAGTCCTTTCCCTCGATAGGCATCGTCAATATGCAAAGCATCAATAATGGTGCCTTTTTCAAAATCATGATTGCCAAAAGCGCAAATGAATCCGCACAGCAGTCCCCCCTCTTCAATTAAAATCACGTGTTGATTAAAGGGAGGGTTGATAAGGCGAGTTTGCCAAACGGCTAAACGTTCTTCTAATACTTCGTTTTCTAGATACTCTTTACCAAGAATACCTTGGTAAAACTGCTTCCAGCTTTGTGCGTGCAGCGTAGCGATACGTTCGTAATCGCTATATTCAGCTACTTTTAATTCCATTTGTAGTCCTTATTACGTCCTGTTAAGGATTGTGTACCTCTTCATACTATTAAACATTTAACAAAAAGCCAATAACTCTGGAACAAAAGCGTGTTGCAGCCGTCGCAACGCGCTCGACTTTTAACGATGATTTAGGGTCTGTTGAGCTTTCGAGCTGATTTCTGCAGCAGTTTGTGGGAAATTTCTATTTCTTTACAAGCAAGAGCAGACAGAGGCTTTGAAGTGTAGCTAGCCTACATGAAAAGCCGATAACGCAGTACAAATGAACCACAAACGCTGCCCGAAGGGTTCGGCTACGCGCCCCGGACTAAAATCGTTTTATGCTTTGTTAAGGGGTATTTACTTAGAATGACTAGGCTACACAACCCTTGCCGCGCCTAAAACGATTTTGACTAGGCGTCCCCATCCGAACAAAATTTAACCGCGAAAGGTTAACAGACCCTAGTCACTTTTTGATTTTCTTTCATTTGACTTACACGTGTACGCTGATATTCTGGCGTACAATTGTTAGCTGAAAGGAAATCTATCCATGTCCACCGAGCGTAAACCGCCACTGATATGGCTCAATATCGCTATTTTTCTCTTATCATTCATCGTCGCTCTCGTCGTCGTTCCTTGGTATGGTTTTACGACAGGATATGGTGTTGAGCACTTGATATGGTTTATTGTCGCATTTTCATTCTGTAACTTGTCGATCACCGCGGGTTACCATCGTCTCTGGTCACACAAAACTTATGAAGCACACGGAGTGCTGCGATTTATTTTTGCTATTGGTGGGGCGTTTGCTCTACAAAACAGCGCGCTGCACTGGAGTTCAGACCATCGAATCCACCACAAACATGTAGACCACAACGACAAAGACCCCTATTCGGCTAAACGCGGCTTTTGGTTTTCACACATTGGCTGGATGCTGCGTGAGTACAACGCAAATACCTATTCCGATTACAGCAACTGCCGCGACTTACAGAAAGATAAAATCGTAATGTGGCAGCACAAGTACTACATTCCACTCGCGATCATAACCAACGTTGGAATCCCGCTCGTTTTAGGCATTGTATATGGTGATGTCCTTGGCATGCTGTTGATTGTGGGCGTTCTTCGATTGGTTCTTAGCCACCATTCCACTTTCTTTATCAACTCACTGGCTCATATTTGGGGCAGCCAACCCTACACAGACAAAAATACCGCTCGTGATAATGGCGTGTTAGCATTCTTTACCTTTGGGGAGGGATACCACAACTATCACCACATCTTCGAGAACGATTACCGAAATGGGATTTATTGGTGGCAGTATGACCCAACGAAATGGCTGATTAAGAGTTGTTCATGGCTAGGCTTGACTCGTAAACTACGAGTGACGCCCAAGCTCAAAATTGAAAAAGCGCGCGCTAAGATGTGTCGTGAAATCGCACAAAGAAAAATCGAAAACCTACCCAATGCTTTACAGCTTAAAGAGGCGTTAAATCGAGAGTTTGAACAACTGATCACTAAAATGAGTGATTACTATGAGATCAAGAAACAAGTTCTTGAAGCGCAAAAGAGTAGCCTGACTGAAAAGTACGAATGCTCATTACTTAAACTGCGCTATCAACATCTTAAACAAGAGCTCAGCTCACAACGTAAACGCTGGGAAATGCAGTTAGCCCAATACGCATAACACCAAACATTAAAATGGGGAGCCAATTGCTCCCCATTTTGTTTTTTAAGGTTATTTTTTTAAGGCTGCTTATCAAAGCACACCGTCCCTTCCTCTAGGGTAAGCCAGGCTTGCTTTTCACTCACCCAGACATGTGCTTGAGGAGCAAACTCCTCGGAGACTTCACTGCCCACAGGTTTTAGTTTGAGTTTTACTGTTTCTGGTGCATCTGGGTTGTAGTGGTAGATGCGATTTCCACATTGAGGACAAAATTTCGCATAATTCTTGTTGCCAGTTTCGGCTAAGCGCTCCCACTGTGACATCTCACCACGGAACTCTACGTCTTCGGTATTGCACACAGCCGTGACGCTATATGGGCTCGTTGAGAGCTTTTGGCATTCTTGGCAATGGCAGGCAAAGACCTTCATTGGAGCGCGTTTAAGTGTGTAACTGACTTGACCACACTGACATGCTGCTGAGACTGGAAATTCCATTGAGTGCTTCCTTATCGTTTATTTATTAGACAAGTAAACTCTATACAATTTATCGGCTTACTATGCAACTGCGCGTAGTTTTCCACGATACGAACTTTGACAAACCCATTGGCAGTAAGAACTTTTCGTGACGCCATGTTGTTTTCATCGGCATAAGCAAATAACCGCTTGATCCCTTTACTGCTCAGTTCTGTTATTCCCTTATTCAACGCGATCGTCGCAACACCTTTGGAAACAGAGTGTTGGCCAACACGGTAACCAACATGAGCGGTGCCTTTTTTTAAATCAACGTTGGTAAAATTGAGACGCCCGATGATCTGCCCGCTATTATCTTTTATCAGCAATGGGAGCAAACGGTCACACTTGAACTCAAGTAAGAACTCTTGAATGTGCTGAGTAACCCCCTCCAACGAGTAAAAGTCTTGCTCTCTCGGGGGAATAAACTGCTCGAACCAAGTTTGATTTTCGATCTCAAACGCGAGCAGCTGCTCTACATCACTCAAGTTAAGCAATGTGAGTTTGATGTCCGCTAACTCTCTTTTACTGGTCATAGCCATTACCTTGATGGTTAGCGTTTCTTGCCTCGATTCGCGTGAATTTTCAATTTTGCCTTCATTTTACGCTTGTCAGACGAGCGACTCTTTCTTCGCGGTGAACGTTCTGGCTCGACTTCTTCTACTAAACTTGGCTCAAAACCTTGCAGCCATTCTTGCGGCAAGCGCGTGTCTAAGAGACGTTCAATTGCTTCAAGTAAGTAGTGTTCGTCGCGACTCATAAAGGAGACCGCGAAGCCCTCTTTCCCTGCTCGGCCAGTACGACCGATGCGATGAACGTAGTCTTCTGCTTTATATGGCATATCGAAGTTAACCACTTGCTCTAGCTCTTGTATATCAAGACCTCGAGCGGCGACGTCAGTTGCGATCAAAGCTCTAATTTTGCCTGCTTTGAAATCATCAAGCGCTTTTTGACGCGCACCTTGGCTTTTGTCGCCATTGATTGATGCCGCTTTAATACCATCGAGTTTTAGCTCTTTAACCAGCGCATCACTGCCTTGCTTGGTTTTGGTAAAGACCAAGACTTGCTGCCAGTTTCGAGACCCGATCAAATACGCCAGAAGCTCCGCTTTACGCTTTTTGTCGACGGGATACACCATCTGTTTTACGGTTTCAGCGGTGCTGTTTGATGCAGAGACTTGTACCTCAACCGGTTCAGATTGAAGCTTGTAAGCGATGTTCTTTATTCGCTTATCAAACGTCGCGGAAAAGAACAGTGTCTGTCTAACGGCATTAAAACGCTTAAGAATACGTTGGATGTCTGGCATGAATCCCATATCTAACATTCGATCCGCTTCGTCGAGCACCAAAAACTCTGACTTAAGTAGGCTCACGTTTTTACAAAACATATGATCAATTAAACGTCCCGGCGTGGCGATCAGAATGTCGCAACCTTGTTCCAAATTACGAGTTTGAACATTCATACTGGTACCGCCGTAAGCAGTAACAATTTTGAGTTCAGTTGCTTGTGCGTATTGAACGAGATTGTCGAATACCTGCTGAGCAAGCTCGCGAGTCGGAACCAGAACCAAGGCGCGAACGTCATTACTTTGTGGATCGCGTTTTGCCTCAGACTCGATTAATTTTTGGATGATCGGTAAACCAAATGCCGCCGTTTTGCCCGTACCCGTTTGAGCGCCGGCTAAAACGTCTTTCCCTGCCAATACGTGAGGAATGGCTTGCGTTTGAACCTCTGTGGGTTGCTCAAAGCCGAGTGAAGATAATGTGGAAAGTATGGTTGGACATAGCCCAAGTGATTCAAATTGCGTCGACATGCGTGTTACCTATAAATGCAAGGTCGACGATTCTATCAGAATCTCTTGCTCGCAGTTAGTACATCGGGATACAGGCGGGCAAATAGTTGGCTTAGGTGCTCATAATTCTGCTCCAAATAGGGAGTACATTCTGTCAATTGTCCCATTCGTGGCGAACGACGTGACATTCTTTCTAATGCGTAGCCAATATTGTCTAGGCTCTGATAAGACTCTAACCAACGCCCTTCCCACATCAAACCGTTAATTCGTTCAAATCGTTCAGGTAAGTTGGTTTGCGTAGCGTTAACTTGGCGTTCGGCATAAGTACAAAATAGCTCAAGAGATAGGTGGTGAAAAGCGTCCCAATCACGTGCAAGACAATGGTCCCAAAACATGTCGAGTGCAATGCCAGAGAATCGGCGTGGGCCTTGGGGAAACAACCCTTTTGCTTGTTTGACTAGGGGGTGACTATCGGTAAACCCATCTACGAAACGATGCAGGCGAACGCCTTGTACAATGGACGGTTGATATTTCCCTTGCGGATCGCCTTTAACAAAATCACCCAGCAAGTTCCCTAACAGGCTCGACTGACAATAATCCGCAATGTGTAAATGGGCAAGATAGTTCACATGATTCCCAGACTGTTATCGCTTGGCTTATAAAAGCACAAAGCCAGCGCGATTGCACTGGCTCATTCTGGTAGCTAGGCACGAGCCTAGGCTTATTTATTGAAGATTTCTTCTGCTAATGCTTCGATTGACTGTTCGTAGTCTGAAAGCTCGAAGCCAATTTCCATTGCATCTAGCAGTTCTAGGCATTCTTCATTTTGTGTTTGGTCACTCATTCTGACCTCCTTTGATAAACAACTTTATAGACCTGCTTACAAGTCTCACCTTGTAAATGTGGTCTATTGTTCCTTTTTAAACCTCTTATATGACAGTTTCGTGAAAGTGCAAAGTAATTTTTTATCACGCTTTGACTGCAATCCCATGAAACCGTTTACAATCAAGCACCACAAGTTACTGTATATTAAATTTTACACTAACAGCAATTAATCTGTACATTTTACTTGAAAGTGTTCTTATATTTTTACACAATGCACGAAACTAAGGATTTATGGCTAATTTTAGCCTATTCACTAGCCATAACAGCTAAATACATAACCATCAATGTAAAGAATTTTATACATGACTAAATCAAAGGTTTTCGGTAGTACTTTGATCATCGCAGGCACCACCATTGGCGCAGGCATGCTCGCCCTTCCTCTTGCTTCGGCAGGCATCGGTTTCACCACATCACTCGCTATCATGCTAGGTCTATGGGCGTTGATGGCGTATACCGCGTTATTGATGGTTGAGGTCCACCAGCATGCTGAACAAGATGCGACTTTACATACGTTAGCAAACCAGTTTCTCGGCAAAAAAGGAAAGTGGGTAGCAAGCTTTGCTATGATGTTCCTGTTTTACGCCCTTTGTGCTGCTTACATCGCTGGAGGCGGTTCACAGTTTGGTGAGCGTATTCAAGCGCTTGTTGGGCTAGAGGTTTCATCAACGACTTCTACACTCCTCTTTACCCTAATCGTGGCAAGCGTTGTCACGATTGGAACAGCAACCGTTGACAAGGTAAACCGCGTTTTGTTCTTGGTTAAAGTGGTAGCAATGGCACTCGTGCTGACGTTTTTGGCGCCAAATGTGACTGAGTCTTACCTGTTAAGTATGCCTGTCGAGCAAGGCATTGTGATCGCTGCAATCCCTGTCATTTTCACTTCGTTTGGCTTTCACGGCAGTATTCCTGCTATCGTAAACTACTTAGACGGACACACCCCATCGCTTCGTAAGGCCATTGTCATTGGCTCTGCCATTCCTCTTATCATTTACGTGTTTTGGCAAGTGGTTACACTTGGAGTCGTAAACCAACAAACGCTACTTGAGAATCAAGGCTTAAGCGCATTGATCGGAACTCTCTCTCAAACCGTTCATCAATCTAACCTCAGCCAAACCATCGGGATCTTCGCAGATCTTGCGCTGCTGACCTCTTTTCTTGGCGTAAGCTTGGGTTTGTTTGAGTTTTTAGGGGACACCTTGAAGAAGAAGACAAACGGCGGCTCTCGCGTGATGACCGGGTTAATCACCTTCCTGCCACCCATGGGATTTGCGCTGTTTTACCCACAAGGATTCATTATGGCACTTGGCTATGCAGCAATTGCCTTGGTTGTATTAGCCATTTTCTTGCCAATTTTGATGGTGCGAAAAGCTCGTGTTGACGCACCTAAACATCTTTACCAAGTTAAAGGTGGCAATGCGGGGCTTGTCGCGACGAGCGCGGTCGGCGTTGTTATCGTGTTTGCGCAAGTGCTGATCACTGTTGGTCTTTTGCCATCACTTGGCTAAACCTCGTTATACACTAAAGAGCCCTCAATAAATCGAGGGCTCTTTTTCTTTTTAATTCGGTCTACAAAGTCACGGTTTGATCTGTGAATTGAATTTTCTCAATATTCGATAGCGTGTTTGCGCCATCACGATCAGAAATCGTATCTGTTAAGCGTACTTGTCCGCCACTATCACGCTCTATGGTGTAGTCAGCCCTCGCCCCACTAGCGACAACCGTGTTTTCACCAGAATTACCTTTAATAATATTGTCATACTGATTGAGTTGAACGTCGCTGTCATTACTTCCAGACAACGTCAGTTTTGTTAGGTACTGGGAATGGTGAGTGTACGTAACTTTCGCATCAAACCGCATTTTGAAGGTGCCTGTAAAGGAATCGTCAATGTAGGCATCGTAGGTGAGTGTTTTGGCAACGATTTCTCAGCGCTCTACCTTTGTCAGTGATCTGGGCACGCTAATATGACTACAAATGAGAAAGTGAAATTTTTTCCAAAATAACTCGTTCTTATCTAGCGATAACAAAAACAATCGATGAGGTTGATATGAAAGTGAAGTTGAAATTTGCCCTTCCATCCGTTGCCTTGCTGGCACTTATGGCATCATTTTGGGGCAGCGCTAAGGATGGCTCGGGGCAACCGTTAAAAGGCTACGAGGTCGCTACGCTAGCGGGAGGCTGCTTTTGGTGTACTGAGTCGGATTTAGAAAAACTCCCAGGCGTTTTAGACGTTGTATCCGGGTACTCTGGTGGTGAGCTGGAAAACCCAACATACAAACAAGTATCATCGGGGAAAACGGGTCACATCGAGGTCATTGAAGTGAAGTATGACCCAAAAGCCGTCAGCTATGAGCAAGTCCTTGACCAGTTTTTTCGTCACATCGATCCGACCGACGATCAAGGTTCGTTTGTGGATCGAGGTCGACATTATCGACCAGCTATCTTCTATCACAATGATGTTCAAAAACAAATTGCTCAGCGCTTTATGACCGAGATAGATGAACTCGGTATCTTCAAAAAACCGCTTAAAACAGAACTGATTGAGTTTGAGAAGTTTTGGCCAGCAGAAGAGTATCATCAAGACTACTACAAGCGTAATAAAATCCGTTACAACTACTATCGCTACGCATCCGGTCGTGACCAATATTTGGATGGTATCTTTGGTGAATCTCGCAAAGATGATCCAAAAACGTTACGCCAATTAATCGATGAGAAAAAAGCCGTTTCAAGCATTAAGCCGTACGCAAAACCTTCGGACGACGAAATCAAGTCCAAGCTGTCTGAATTGCAATATTACGTCACTCAAGAGGAAGGCACCGAACGAGCGTTCCGTAACGAATATTGGGATAATAAGCGTGACGGCATCTACGTCGATATTGTCTCTGGCGAGCCCTTATTTAGCTCCACCGATAAATACAAATCGGGCACAGGTTGGCCGAGCTTTACGAAACCGATCAACGCAGGTTACATTGTCACTAAAACCGACTATCACCTAGTCTATCCAAGAACGGAAGTTCGTAGCCGATTTGGGGATTCCCACTTAGGTCATGTCTTTAAAGACGGACCTGCGCCAACAGGGCTGCGTTACTGCATGAACTCTGCTGCAATGCGTTTTATCGCTAAAGAAGATCTCGAGAAAGAGGGCTACGCTGAGTACCTTTACTTGTTCGACAGTTAATCCATCCAAACGTCGATGATTTGGCCAACTTTCGAGTTGGCCTTTTTGTTTAGGCATTGCCCAGAATATTTTTCAGCTTCGATGCAATTATTTTTGTTATTGACCGTTCTGATATTTGTAGATTAAAGGAGAAATCTATGACTATCACAAAACCGGGCTTGCTGCTCGCCTCTACCGCTTTTTGGCTTAGCTTTACTACCCACGCGCAAGAGCAATATTACGATTTCGGCTTTATCGGCGGCAGCGTCAATTATGGTCAAACTGTGTTTTCTGACAAAGACGAAGCTGGCATCTCTGCCGAACCCAATGTCTTTTACAATGGCCAGTATGGGTTTATTGATGGCAGTTTAATCAATGTATCGGTTCTGCCCTATTTTGGCCTCAGTGGAAACTGGCGCTTTGCACAAGTCTCGGATGATTTCGATGATATTCCATCAGGTATCGACAATCGAGATGGCAATGGTGAGCTTGGTTTTACTGTCGGTACCGTTGGGGCACGCTTGACATACTTACACGATGTCACGAGCGAACATAATGGTTACGAGGTGCAACTACATTTAGGTCGAACCTTGGATTTGCCCTTCAACGACATCACGTTTACGCCTTACATCGAGGTCGATTATCGAGACAAAAAGCTCTCTCGCCACCTCTACTCGATTTCCGCCGATGAATCTCGCTTGTCAGGGTTAGACGAGTATGACTCAGGCAGCAGTTGGGTTTATCAAGCTGGGCTTATCAGTATTTATAATCTGTCTGAAAACTGGTTGGGGTTAGCCAAGTTAGAACTTGAACACCATGATATCGACTCCCCCTTAATTCAACGCGATCTCGGTTGGTCTGCCAGTCTTGGCGTCACCTACAAGTTCACCTATTAAAAAAGGAGCCAAACGGCTCCTTTTTATCATGTCACTCGATTACTTCATGATGCGCGCTTTAAAATTGCGCCCTTTCATTTTTCCAGTTTGTAGCTGCTTTAACGCTGGTTTTACGATGTCGTGCTCCACCGCAACGTAAGAAACCATTGGTAAAATGTTGATCTTGCCAATCTTCTTACCATCAAGGCCAGCTTGTTTGGTCAAAGCGCCGAGGATGTCACCGGCACGCACTTTCTGTTTTTTCCCACCCAGAATTTGGATCGTTTGCATCTTAGGGTAAAACGGGCGCTCGATTGGTTTCTCAGGCAATTCTGATGGTGAAACTGCGATATCCATGTACTCATCAATACGAGCAACGCGGTACTCTTCTTTTTCACTATAGAAGCTAAATGCTACACCTTTCGAACCAGCACGACCTGTACGACCAATGCGGTGCACGTGAACTTCTGGATCTCTTGAGAGCTCGAAGTTAAACACCGCATCTAAGTTGTCGACATCTAAGCCTCGAGCAGCGACATCTGTTGCCACGAGAATCGAGATACTTTTGTTGGCAAACATAGTCAATGCCTGTTCGCGCTCGCGCTGTTCCATATCACCATGCAACTCAACCACACTAAAACCGCGGTGGCTCAGTTCATCGGTCACGTTTTGGACCTCTTTTTTGGTGTTACAGAACACAACCGAAGATTCAGGTTTATGCGTTAGGAGTAGCGCTTCGAGGGCATCATCGCGCTCCTCTGTGCTATTTAGCTTGAAGAATCGTTGCTCGATGGTGCTTTTCTGGTGTGTAGATTCCACTTTAACCATTTCAGGCGCAACCATCACTTTTGCCGACAACGACTCGATGTTGTCTGGGAATGTCGCACTAAACAGCAGAGTTTGACGCTTACTAGGCGCCGCTTCAATAATGGTATCAATCGCTTCTTCAAAGCCCATATCCAGCATTCTATCGGCTTCATCTAGCACCAGCGTGTTAAGCTCTTTGAGACTGATACGCCCTTTTGACATATGATCAAGAATACGACCTGGCGTCCCCACCAAGATATGCGCGCCATGCTCCAAAGAGCCAATCTGTGGCCCCATTGGCATACCACCACAAAGGGTAAGTACTTTGATGTTATGAATACCGCGCGCTAGGGTACGGATCTCTTTCGCCACTTGGTCGGCAAGCTCTCGTGTTGGACACAAAACCAAAGTTTGCACTCTGAAGCGGCTGACGTTTAGGTTGCTTAACAAACCCAGCGAGAATGTCGCGGTTTTACCCGAGCCGGTTTTACCCTGCCCGATCACATCTTTCCCCGCGAGAACCAAAGGCAATGCTTGTTGCTGAATGGGTGTCATCTCGGTGTAGCCTAGACTATCCAAAGTTTCGGTCAGTTCTGGTCTTAAGTTGAGCGTTTTAAATGAAGTTGTCACAAATTTACCTTGTTTACTACGCGTAATTTACAGTGTGAATAACGCGATTTAAAAAGTAAAAACCGCCTCATAATGGAAGCGGTTTTTGGAAATCAGTTTACCGAATCTTGCCTAGCGAATGCCGTGTAAAAACTCATGGCGTGTGGCTGGATTCGATTTAAAAATACCACCCAAAGCCGTCGTGGTTGTCTCGCTGGTTGCATCCATCACTCCACGAGACTTCACGCAGTAATGCGTTGCATCGATCGTAACAGCAACATCATCAGACTCGAGCAAGGTTTGCAGCGCGACCAAAATTTGCTGAGTCATTCGCTCTTGCACTTGTGGGCGTTGAGCGAAGAAACGGACAATACGATTAATCTTAGATAAGCCGATAATCTTGCCACGCGGAATGTACGCGACGGCGGCACGTCCATCAATGGTCACTAAATGGTGCTCACACGTACTCGTGACCGTAATGTCTTTTACACGCACCATTTCACTGACGTTCATTTTGTTTTCAATGACGGTGATTTTCGGGAAATTGGAATAATCTAAACCAGAGAAGATTTCATCAACGTACATCTTGGCAATACGGCGTGGCGTTTCTTCTAAACTGTCATCCGTAAGGTCAAGCTCAAGCAAAGAGAGAATCTCGTGCATGTGATGCTCAATTTTCTGTTTCTTCTCTTCACGAGTGAACTGATTAGGCACCATCGGTGTCTCTAATCCTCGGCTTTCTAGCGCATCTTTTACCAACTTCGCGGATTCGCTAAGACCAGACATTCCAATTCCTCTTATTTACCCCTTTAGGATGGCAGACAAGGATACTCGGATTTTTGAATAATTACACCCATATTTTACTGGGGGTCATTATTGCCACGGTCTATTATGTGGTAAAGTGCTTGCCAATAAACACTCTAATAAAATAAATAATTAGGATTTCGATATGGGCTGTTGTGACGCTCCTGGCTTGATGCCACTTGAAGATGCGATGGAACAAATGCTATCGCCAATCAAACCAATCCAAACTACCCTACAATTGCCGCTTGCCGAAGCTATCGGCTACGTTTTAGCAGAAGACATTCTTTCCCCGATATTCGTTCCTCCTTTCGATAATTCAGCGATGGACGGCTACGCCATTCGTATTGCCGATTTGCAAGCCAACAACGTTATGCCTGTTGCAGGTAAATCCTTTGCGGGACAGCCCTTTGAAGGTGACTGGCCAAACGGCCACTGCGTTCGCATAATGACGGGTGCGAAAATCCCAGATGGCTGCGACGCGGTCATCATGCAAGAAAACACCGAAGTAACCGATTCAGGTGTCCAGTTCAATCAAACCGATGTGAAACCGCAAAACAATATTCGCCCTACCGGTGACGATATTAGACAAGGTGACGTCGTATTGCCATCAGGCTCCCGCCTAACCTCACGCGACATTCCGATGATCGCGACGCTAGGTATTAGCCATGTGATCGTCGTTAGGAAACCTCGCGTTGCGTTTTTCTCAACGGGCGACGAACTTAAGCCTCTTGGCGAACCTTTGGCTGAAGGTCAGATCTACGACAGCAACCGCTACGGCATTAAGCCACTCATCGAGAATTTTGGTTGTGAACCTATCGACTTGGGCATCATTCCCGATTGCCCTGAGAAACTAAAAGCAACCTTTGAGCAAGCGCAGTCACTGGCTGACGTTGTCGTGACCTCTGGCGGTGTTAGTGTCGGAGAAGCCGACTACACTAAAGACATTCTCGAAGAGCTTGGCCAAATCGGCTTTTGGAAACTGGCCATTAAACCTGGTAAACCTTTCGCGTTTGGCAAACTGTCTACCGCTTGGTTCTGCGGCTTGCCGGGCAACCCTGTCTCGGCGGTGTTAACCATGTACGTTCTTGTTCAACCAATGCTTGCAAAACTTGCCGGACATACTGAATGGAAAGCACCGGAATCGATCCCTGCAATAACCAAAAGTGCGTTCAAGAAAGTACCTGGCCGCACAGATTATCAGCGCGGTATCTATCGCATTGAAAATGGTCAGTTTGTGGTTGAAACCACAGGCAACCAAAGTTCGGGCGCCTTCCGCTCTATGAGCTTAGCCAATTGCTTTGTCGTATTGGAGCGCGAGCGTGGTCGTGTCGAAGCGGGGGAAACCGTGAACATTCAACTATTTAACTCAACCTTATACTAGGAGCATCCATTGGAGATTTTATCTGACCAAGAGATGCTGCGATACAACCGTCAGATCATACTCAAGCAGTTTGATTTTGAAGGGCAAGAGGCGCTCAAACAAAGCTCTGTGTTGGTGTTAGGCGCTGGCGGATTAGGCTGCGCGTCGAGCCAATATCTTGCAACCGCTGGCGTTGGCAAATTGACCCTAGTGGATGATGACGTGGTAGAGCTGTCTAATTTACAGCGCCAAGTACTTCACCATGACTCAGACATTGGCAGAAAAAAGGTTGACTCCGCGGCCGATGCACTAAAGGAACTCAACCCGCACCTCAACGTTGCGACGGTTGATAAGCGACTGAGCGACACTGACCTGAAAACGCTGATCGAGCAACACACCTTGGTGCTCGATGCCTCAGACAATGTCGACACACGCAACCAACTCAACCGACTTTGCTACGCGGATAAAGTACCTCTTGTTTCCGGCGCAGCCATTCGAATGGAAGGTCAAATCAGCGTCTTTACTTATCAAGATGCGGAGCAGCCGTGTTATGAATGTCTCAGTGCGTTGTTTGGTGATGGCGCGTTAAGCTGTGTTGAAGCCGGAGTCATGGCGCCGGTTGTTGGCATTGTTGGCGCAGTGCAAGCAATGGAAGCCATCAAGGTCATCGCAAACTACGGTACCCCTAAACAAGGGAAGATACTAATGCTTGATGCGATGACTATGTCTTGGCGTGAAATGAAGTTGATGAAAATGCCAACTTGTTCAGTATGTAACTAAACGCGGTTTCGCTAACGATAAGGCGGAAATGTATTGATGAATAACCCGAGAATCTATCTTGTCGCCTTATTGTTTTGTTCGCTGGTGCTTGTGATCACGCTCTGGCTAAAGCCCCAATTTAATAGCGAAACCATTCAAGCAACTGTCATTTCACAGACTGTCACTCAATCGTTAGATGGGCATCGGCGTTACCTCAACGTGGAAACGGAACATGCTCAAAACCTACTTGTCCAATCTGACGCAAAAATCGACTGCCCCGAAGGTTCGACTGTTACGCTGAAACAACAAGCGGGCGTCTTTTCTAACGTCGTTTCCTACGCCGTTATAAAGTGCAAGCAATAGTAGAAAAGGAATCTCTATGTCACCACTCGTTACACCGCAATGGGTTGTTCAGCAACTCGACAATCCTAACTTGGTGCTTCTTGATGCCAGCATCAATTTTCAAATCCCCGGAGAAGTCGAAAAAGACACCGAGAACCTCATTCCAAACACGCTGAGGTTTGATTATGACAAAGAGTTTTGCGACATCGACTGCGATCTTCCCCATATGATGCCATCTCAAGAACGATTTATTGGCTTAGCTCAAGAGCTCGGTCTAAACAACGAATCAGTGATTGTGGTGTATGACAATAGCGGAACGTTCGCATCGCCTCGAGCATGGTGGATGCTCAAAGCGATGGGGCATGAGCATGTTTATGTCCTTGATGGCGGCCTAACAGATTGGAAGAAACAAGGATTCGACACCGTACAGCAGTACGAACAGCCGCATAAACTCGGTAACTTCACAGGAACACTTAACCCGAATTACTTTGTCGATTCGACTTACGTTCTTAACCAAATCGATAACCCTGCATCGCTTACCGTCGACGCTCGCTCAAGGCAGCGCTTCAACAAAGAAGTGCCCGAACCTCGTGCTGGGGTTCGTGGTGGACACATTCCAAATTCAGTGTGCCAACCTTTTGCCGAACTGATGGACGGACACAAACTAAAACCGGTTAACGAGTTGCAAGAAATACTCTCTTTATCTTTGAGCGACGATAAAGAAGCCACCATATTCAGTTGTGGTTCGGGCGTGACAGCAGCAATTGTGTTACTGGCGGCGCACTTGTGCGGTTATGAAAATTTGTGCGTTTATGATGGTTCTTGGACTGAATGGGGACAAAGAGAAGAGTTGCCAATCGAATAAAAGAATAAGCCCCAGTATTTCGCTGGGGCTTGTGTTTTTACTGAATTTCTTTGTTCATCACTTCGACCAAGGTACCACTTGGGTCTCCAGACAGCTCCCAAGTAAATATACCGCCTAGCTTAGACTCTTTTGCCCACTTCGCTTTGGCCTTGATAGAGCGCTGATCTTCAAATGAAATAAACACTTTCTTTTCTGGATTCCACAGATACGGCGCTTGCGCTTGCTCATCGTATTTGTATTGGTAGCCCTGCTTCGCACCATAATTGTTCACCAGATCCCAAAACATAAAGTAGCCGTTTTCTCCAGTTCCGAACAGCGCACCGCTATCTGAAACAAGTTCTCCGTTTGGCAACTCACCGTTGTACGCTTGAGTGCCTTGCCAGCCTCTACCGTAGAAAGCCGCGCCTATAACCAGCTTCTCGCTCGGTATGCCCTGCTCAATCATTTGATTGATGAAGACATCGGCGCCCATTCCCCACCAACTGCGTTCAGTGGCGTGAAGATTGGTCGTGTGGCCAGTTTGCTGCCCCCAACCACCCAGGAAGTCGTAAGTCATGGCAAACATATTGGTCAAATACGGGCTCGCGGTTTTCCAATCAATTTGTTGCGCTTTAGCGCCAACGCCCACAGCGGTTGATAGCTCATATTCGCGCTTGGTTTTGCTCTCGAGTTTGTCTAACTCACCACGCAAAGCTTTGACAAGATGGTTAAACGCCTCTCTTTCACTTGCTTTTTGCTCGTCAGATAACTTCGTTGCCGGATTCCACGGTGAGGTTGTAAGACCACCGCCGCCAGGGTATTCCCAATCCAAGTCTATTCCGTCAAAAAAGTCATACTTTGCAATAAGCTCAACCGCAGTTTTTGAAAAGTGTTCGATCGCTTTCGGATCTTTTGCCATGGCATGGAACGGTTCTGACATTGTCCAACCACCGAATGATGGCAAAATTACCAGATCTGGATGAGTTTGTTTTAACTGCGCGAGCTGGGCGAAGTGGCCCTTGTAGTCAACCTCTACCGACACCGCACCAAAGTCTTCTTTTAAAGCGGCCTGCTGATCGACAACAATCGCAGTAAATGGTGCTTTGCCTTTACAGTGTTCTTCGACTTGTTTTTGAATCGCTTCACTCGCGCCAGTGTGAGGACCACACATACTCAGAAATGCGTAAATGATATGGGTAAGGTTATCTGCGGGGATATCTTTTACTTGGTAAGGATTATCGGGGTTAC
Source organism: Vibrio sp. NH-7 (assembly GCF_053643215.1). NCBI lineage: Bacteria > Pseudomonadati > Pseudomonadota > Gammaproteobacteria > Vibrionales > Vibrionaceae > Vibrio > Vibrio sp. NH-7. The sequence goes on from NZ_CM132188.1 coordinate 847,991, forward strand.
TGTATTGCCAATCAGCAAAGTAGCCCGCGACAACTTTATCTTGTGCGTGAGCTGATAAGCTCATCACACTTGCCAAGGCGGCAGCAGCGATTGTCTTTTTCATTGTATTCTCCTTGTTAATCTGATTACCAATTAATCAAGGAAGATTTATTTTTGCGTCTGAACAAAATAGGGATGCGAGTGATTTAATGTCTTTAGCATCCCTATTTCACAAGTTGCAGAGCAATGTATTGAATTACACTCTACTTCATCTGTTCGTCAAGGTTGAGCACCGTCAATGCGTTGCTTACACTCGTTGCAATGACATCAATCACGCCCGTTCTAAGTGCGCCAAGCAGCGCGAGCGGTTTACTGTTTTCCGCTGCGATGGCGATCACTTCAGAGATCGGTCGAAATTCATCAATACTTAAGCCGATTACTCGGTCACTCATCACTGTTCTTGCAGACTGGCCGTGAATATCGAAAAAGTCATAACCGGCAAAATCACCAACAACCCCTTGTTGCATCCGTGACTGAACGACCTCATCAGCAGTAAACCAACCCAGATCTACCATGTAGCTGTTTTCACTCATATCGCCAATACCGACGAGCGCCACGTCAGCCTTTCGCGCAAGGTCGAGAGTCTGCTTTACTGTCGCATTTTGCATGAATGCCATTTTTTGCTCGCGATTTTCAGCGTAAGCCGGAGCATAAAGCGTTTCTGATGACCCTCCATAGCTTTTGGCAAACTGACGACAAATGTGGTCTGCGTTAAACATACCGCCTCTTGGGTGAATCCCCCCAATCCCGCAAACAAACTTGACATCGCGTTGCGGAATAACCCCAACATGATGCGCCACCGCTGACACGTTTCTTCCTTGTCCAACGGTGACTACCGCCCCATTTTGTATTGAGCTCGCCATGTATTTCGAAACCAAACCAGCCACTTGCTGACGCTGTTGATCTTCGACAGGTTGGTCTAAAGCAATCAGCGCCCGCCTCACGCCAAAGCGTTCAATAAGTCGTTGTTCAATTTTGGCGCTAAATACTGGGTGGTATTTTACGGTGATTTCCACAATGCCTTCATCGCGTGCTTGCTTAAGCATCCGGCCCACTTTGGCTCGGGAAACTGAGAACTTTTTCGATATTTCCTCTTGCGTTGCCCCATCTTGATAGTAGGCAACGGAGATTTCCGTTAGTAGGTCTGTGTTGTCGTCAGTCAACTCGTTGGCAGATTTACTCATAGATTCGATTCCAAAGCGCAATTTTTACATGACATATGCTCAGTGCTGTAGCATATGTCATAAGCAATCAAAATACCAACATTTGCTCATCTGCGTGACATATTCTCAGCTCACAAAATGGGCATCTCATTTCTCGCATAAGCCCTGGAAATAAAGGGCAAACGTTTATCACGATTTTGCGCAACAACGAATGCAAAAAATAGTTGATGGATGTCACTTTAACCCTGTTTAGATGATTGACTTTCTGCGTGGTTAAGATAATTATGAACCCATCATTTACTCAAGCACAGAGCAAATGTTCACAACAATTGTTCTGACGCGAAAAAGTTTAAAGTTAACTGGTGGTTTTTGTTCAATACTATTGGTTAACTCGCTTGCAAATGCACTCTCCATATATAGCCATCTATATATGAGACCCATGAAATAGGATGATCGGAATGAGCAACAAATTAGAGCAACTTCGTAAACTAACGACTGTAGTAGCAGACACTGGTGAAATTGACGCAATCAAAAAGTACCAACCAGAAGATGCAACAACTAACCCTTCTCTGATCCTAAAAGCAGCTCAAATCGCAGAGTATGCTCCTCTAATCGATGCTTCAATCGAATACGCTAAAGCTCAAAGCTCTGATAAAGCGCAACAAGTACAAGACACTTGTGACATGCTAGCGGTAAACATCGGTAAAGAAATCCTAAAAACTATCCCAGGCCGTATCTCTACTGAAGTAGACGCTCGTCTATCTTACGATATGGAAGGCAGCGTAGCGAAAGCACGTCAACTAGTGAAAATGTACAACGATGCGGGCATCACTAACGATCGCATCCTGATCAAACTGGCTTCTACTTGGGAAGGTATCCGCGCAGCAGAAATCCTAGAAAAAGAAGGCATCAACTGTAACCTTACTCTACTCTTCTCTTTCGCTCAGGCTCGTGCTTGTGCTGAAGCTGGCGTGTTCCTAATCTCACCATTCGTTGGTCGTATCATGGACTGGTACAAGGCGAAAGAAGGCCGTGACTTCGAAGCTCAAGAAGATCCAGGTGTTCTATCTGTAACTAAGATCTACAACTACTACAAAGAGTACGGCTACAACACGGTCGTTATGGGTGCAAGCTTCCGTAACATCGGCGAAATCCTAGAGCTAGCTGGTTGTGACCGTCTAACTATCGCGCCTGCACTTCTTGCTGAGCTAGAAGCTGCTGAAGGTGAAGTCGTAGAGAAGCTAGTAGACTCTAAAGGCGCGGCAGAGCGTCCAGCACCAATGACTCACGCTGAGTTCCTATGGGATCACAACCAAGACCCAATGGCGGTTGAGAAGCTTGCAGAAGGTATCCGCAACTTCGCAGTTGACCAAGGCAAACTTGAAGCAATGATTGAAGCAAAACTTTAATCAACAGAATTTAAAAAGGGGAACGTTTGCGTTCCCCTCTTAACATCCTTTCTAAGAAACAATCTACTAATCGGTATTTATTATGGATCGCAAACATCTAGCAAATGCAATTCGTGCTCTAAGCATGGACGGTGTTCAACAAGCTAACTCTGGTCACCCTGGTGCACCTATGGGTATGGCTGACATCGCTGAAGTTCTTTGGCGCTCTCACCTAAACCACAACCCTTCAAACCCAGAGTGGGCTGACCGCGACCGTTTCGTGCTTTCAAACGGTCACGGCTCTATGCTGATTTACTCTTTGCTACACCTTGCTGGTTACGAGCTATCAATCGACGATCTGAAAAACTTCCGTCAACTACACTCTAAGACTCCTGGTCACCCAGAATACGGTTACGCACCAGGTATCGAGACAACTACTGGCCCACTAGGTCAAGGTATCACTAACGCCGTCGGTATGGCGCTGGCTGAGAAAACTCTAGCGGCACAATTCAACAAGCCTGGTCACGACATCGTTGACCACTTCACTTATGCATTCATGGGTGATGGCTGTCTGATGGAAGGTATCTCGCACGAAGCGTGTTCTCTAGCAGGTACGCTAGGTCTTGGCAAACTAATCGCATTCTGGGATGACAACGGTATCTCTATCGATGGTCACGTTGAAGGCTGGTTCTCTGACGATACACCTAAGCGTTTTGAAGCATACGGTTGGCATGTAATCCCAGCGGTAGACGGTCACGATTCTGAAGCGATCAACGCAGCGATCATCGCAGCTAAAGCTGACCCTCGCCCTACTCTAATCTGTACTAAAACTATCATCGGTTTTGGTTCACCAAACAAGTCTGGTTCACACGACTGTCACGGTGCACCACTAGGCGCTGAAGAAATTGCAGCTACACGTAAAGAGCTTGGTTGGGAGCACGGTCCTTTTGAAATTCCGCAAGATGTCTACGCGCAGTGGGACGCGAAAGAAGCAGGCGCAGCTAAGGAAGCAGCGTGGAACGAGAAACTTGCAGCTTATGAAGCAGCATATCCAGAGCTTGCAGCAGAGTTCAAACGCCGCGTAAACGGTGAACTACCAGCGCAGTGGGAAGAGAAAGCAAGCGCAATCATTGCTGACCTTCAAGCAAATCCTGCAAACATCGCATCACGTAAAGCATCTCAAAACGCGCTAGAAGCATTCGGTGCTATGCTACCAGAATTCCTAGGCGGCTCTGCTGACCTTGCGCCATCTAACCTAACCATGTGGTCTGGCTCTAAGTCTGTTTCTGCTGAAGATGCATCGGGTAACTACATCCATTACGGTGTACGTGAATTCGGTATGACAGCAATCATGAACGGTATCGCTCTGCACGGTGGTTTTGTACCATACGGTGCAACTTTCCTAATGTTCATGGAGTACGCACGTAACGCAATGCGCATGGCTGCTCTGATGAAAGTTCAGAACATCCAAGTGTACACACACGACTCTATCGGTCTAGGCGAAGATGGTCCAACTCACCAACCAGTAGAGCAAATGGCATCGCTACGTCTAACACCAAACATGAGCACATGGCGCCCATGTGACCAAGTAGAGTCTGCAGTCGCTTGGAAACTGGCTATTGAGCGTAAAGACGGCCCAACGTCTCTAATCTTCTCTCGTCAAAACCTTGCACAGCAAGAGCGTGATGCAGAGCAACTAGCAAACATCGCTAAAGGTGCTTACATCCTAAAAGATTGTGCAGGCAAGCCAGAGCTTATCCTTATCGCGACAGGCTCAGAAGTTGAGCTAGCGGTAGAAGCAGCAGCACAGCTAACAGCGGAAGGTAAACAAGTACGCGTTGTTTCAATGCCATCAACAGATGCATTCGACAAGCAAGATGCGGCTTACCGTGAAGCAGTACTGCCATCAGACGTAACGGCGCGTATCGCTATCGAAGCAGGTATCGCTGACTTCTGGTACAAGTACGTTGGCTTCAGCGGCAAGATCATCGGTATGACAACGTTCGGTGAATCTGCTCCTGCTGGTGAACTGTTCAAGATGTTCGGTTTCACTACTGAAAACGTAGTGAACACAGCGAAAGAGCTTCTCGCTTAATCGCTTCAAAGCTCATATAGCTTGTAAAGCCCCACTCCACGCGAGTGGGGCTTTTTGTTTCTTGGCACAAACCATAATCTGCACTCTGGAATTTCGATTATTCCAAAATTACACCGCTCATCCTTTATTCTCATGGCATAGCAATAAATAAGGCGAAACTATGTCATCCACACCTTCTAAGACCCTACGCTCTAATGGAATAGATAGTAAACTGACAAGGATAGCCAAAACCGTTTTCTCCTATTCAATCAAGCTCATCGGCGCCATTGCCATTCTTTTGAGTGCCTCTGTACTGTTATCAAAACTGGGCACGATTCATGGTAAAGAGTTGCCAGAAGAGTACTTTTCCAACGGCTACCCCGCGATTCTGACGTTGCTCGATTCAGAAGTGTTTATGGGGTTCATATTTTTTGTCACCGTCGCCATTCTCGTCTACGTGGTTTATTTGATGTGGCAATTGCATGAAGTCGCGGTCCATCGCGCTGCAAAAATGTCGAGTGCGCACACTCAAATCGTATTCGCACTTTCTCTATGTGGCTTGTTTATTGATAAAACATGGTGGGTACTCGCCATCATCATTGCATTCGCTCGTTGGGATGTACTCGCCGCCGAACTGTCGAACATAATCCGCAACGGTCGCCAATCAAACAAAGCAACAGAGGAATAAGTCATGAAAGAGATCATGTTACCGTATGTATTTATCTGCTGGTTGCTTGTAAAAACTGGCGTTGTTCGTTGGACACTAAAGAACGCTGTCATCATCGTTGGTATAGGCGGCCTAATCGCATTTTCACTGTTTACCGCTCATCGCTTTTGGTCACCTGCTGATTTAACTGATAGTACCACCGTTAAAGCGCCCCATGCGGTACTCAGCCCGCTGGTTGGCCAAGAAGTCGAACAAGTATTTGTTGAGCACAACCAAATGGTCAAAGAAGGCGATCTGATATACACGCTTAGAACTGAAGACACCGCAGCGCAGCTCGAAGGGTTAAAGGCACAAAAAGACGCAGCGCAAGCTGAGATTCTCGCGCTGACGCACCAAGTCAACAATGACAAAAAGCAACTCGACCGTCTAACTAAGCTCAACGATTTCGCACAAGAGTCACAACGAGACGACTTGAGAACACGCATCGAATCGACTGAGGCAAAGATCGCTGCGGTGAATGCTCAAATCCTAAGTGTCGAAGCGCAAATGGCAACGGCGAATTGGCAGAACGAACGTCGTGAAATTCGAGCGCCTTTTGATGGGCAAGTCTCTATCGCTAACATCGTCGAAGGCACGCGCTTAGGTAACATGCACCTTTACAACACCAATAAGAAGTTCGTTGAAATGCGCATTGCCGACCAAACCTACCGCAATATCGAAGTTGGTCAGTTTGCTGAGTTCTACGTCGATGCCTATCCGGGGGAAATCTTCCGCGGCCGTGTGCACAGCTTGACTGCAGGCACGGGGGAAGCAAGAGTGTCAGTGGTTAATGGCTCACAGCATGTACGTCAACATGTCGGCAATAATGCAGGAAGTCACGGCCGTACGATTGTGATTGAATTTGAAGAACCTGCTGGCTACAACGTGCCTATTGGTGCGACCGGCTCTGGATGGGTGTCGGCGAAAAAACCGCATGAAGCGCTCGGCTTTATGGATATCATTGGTGCCGCAACCGTGCGCTTAAAAGCATACAAGTCCTACCTATCAGCATTGTAGGAAGCGTCAATTTCAATAAGCACCTTTCGGGGTGCTTATTGGTTTCTTGTCTTTTTCCGTGCGGCAACGTGAGTATCAACAATGGGGATGATCAAATCCATCAACCACTGTTGTTTTGGCGCAGATCTTAACGACGCTTTGCATATCAAAGCCATATCCAAATTGAGTGGTGATAAATTCTTGTCATCGTAGTAAGGCTCGTAACGTAGCGTGAAGCAATCGTCCATCAATTGGTTGATTAGATGGACACTGTCGACCACGATACTCGCTTCCAGATTAGGGTCGAGCGCCTTAAAGTGGTCATGATGCTCATTGATACCAGAAATGATAAATTTGACGTACTCGCCCTCTTGATTGCCCTCAAAGATGCCACTTCCCGAGTGGATTTTCTTTTGATAGAAACTTTGCGGCTTATCATTAAGCACATGTAAACCCAGATCGACCTGATCATCAAGAATTTGTGATTCGCTATGCTCGCTCCACTGACGCAGCTCAATAACAGCGTTGGTTTGAGCGCGGATCGCCTGAATTAAATCCTTGCCTATTTCGACTAAGTAAGGCTCAACAATGTGCAGTGTTACTCTGCTCAACTTACTCGGGTCGAACTCTTCAGGAGTCAATGCAAGATCAAGCTGCTCAAGGGCGTTTTTGATTCTTGGTTCAATTGATAATGCGTAGTCGGTAGGCATAAGCCCTGAAGAGTCCCGAACAAACAGAGGATCATCGAGCTCTTCCCTTAGTTGGGCTAACACCTTAGAAACGTAGGATTGCGAACGGCCAAGCTTTTTAGCCGCACGCTGGGTGGAGCGTGTGTTAAGTAGAGTAACCAACACATGCAAAGCGTTAAGATCGTGCATTCGTATTTGCGCTCTTTAAGGTAAAACTCCCTCCAAATTAACCAATTAGAGGGAGCCTGCCAACCGTTTACTTCTCTTCGAAACGCTTCGCGAGCAAATGGAACTCTTGCACTTGAAGATTGAGCGCTTTTGAATGCTCATTCACTGAGTACGTCGCTGCCAAGTTTTGCTCAGCCGTCGCAGCAATGGATTGGATATGTGCACTCACTTCTGAAGAGAGTTTGCGTTGCGATTGGGCGGCTTGTTCAACGCTGTTCATTAGCTGCCCCATTGACTGCATCATGCTCTCTACCTCTAACAGCTGTTTGGAACTGGTTTGCGCAGCATGCCCACATTCCATTGTCTGCTCTTGGTTGGCAATGATTTCCTGTTGCCAAGCGCCAATGGTACTCAGCATGACGTCAATACTCTCTTTGATTTGTACCGTCGCATTCGAGGTTCTTCCAGAAAGCGCTCGAACTTCATCAGCAACCACCGCAAATCCTCGACCTTGCTCACCCGCGCGAGCCGCTTCAATCGCCGCATTAAGTGCGAGCAAATTAGTTTGTGCCGCGATGCCACCAATTTCTTCCATCATGTCGCTGACTTTTTGCGCTTGTTCACTAAGTTCGTAGGTCGTTGCGGTCGCTTTTTCAGCTTGAACACCTAGGTTTTCCAAATTGTGATGCGTCTGTTCGATGCTGGCTTTTGCTTTTGTGCAGTTCTCTAGCGTAATTCCAATAAGTTGGTGCGCTTCGGAGGTACTATTGGATACATCATTGGCCGCCACTTCGACTTCTTCGGTCGCAATCCGAACTTGGCGAATGTTGGTGGTTTGCTGGTCTAATGCTTGTGATACTTCAACCGCAGTGGAGTTGAGGTTTTCGGAGAGTGATTGCAACGGTTTTACAGAATCAGTCATGCGCCCTAGCACGGTGCGGATGCGCGCAGACATCATTTTTAAGTGGAAATCTGCAACCGAAAAAGGTGTATTCCCCGAATAAACTAAACGACTGACGCTATCAAACTTATTTTGGAGCTTTTTAAGCTCTCTTGGCGTGTCAATGAGCTCTTGTCTAAACAGTAACGCAAGTACTGAAGCTGGCAATAACCCAGCTAACCACTGCATAGCGCCTTCTAGTTCCAACGCATTAGAGGCTAACGGTGCAAGCAATGAGCCTAGTAGCACCGCGTATCTCACCGAGTCTGAAATTTTTAGTGACCAAGTGCGGCCATTTTTCTCTGCGTTGAGTAAGCCTTGATACGCAGCAGAGGCAATACGAACCCATTCAGGCTTAGGTTTAACGCGCACGGATTGGTAACCGCTGATTGTACCGTTGTCATAAATTGGCGTTACATAGGCATCGACCCAATAATACCCACCCGACTTGGTACGATTCTTTACAATGCCTCGCCACGCTTTGCCTTGTTTTAGGTTTGCCCACATATCAGCGAATGCTGCTTTGGGCATATCGGCATGTCGAACAATGTTATGGTTTTGGCCAATGAGTTCGTCGCGATGATATTCAGCAATACGGCAAAAGGCGTCATTACTGTAGGTAATCACGCCTTTTGTGTCGGTAGTAGAAACGAGTTGTTCATCGTCTCTCAATGATGTTTCACGTTCTTGGGCAGCGCTCATTTTTCTCAACTTTAGTTGTAATTATTTGTAGCACGGGAATATAAACATTTTTTAATATATGACAAAATATGAATATCACAGTTTAAGCACTTAAGCGTGTTAAGTGACTAAAATTTGATTCCTCGCGCTAGCTACGCTCGTTCCCTTGCGCACATTACAATCAAAAAGTTGAGCGACGCTATTGAGCGCCAGAATAGCGAAATGCTTCACGGGTGAGCATGTTCAACTCTCGCTCAGCCATTTCGTTATGCACCACCGTAATCCGACCCAAATAAATCAGGGGCACTTGGTTTGCCCGCCCTTCTAGATGAGCCTTAATCGCTTCTGCTGTCGCGACGCCAAGATCATCGCTCATTCGCATTGGGGTAGCATCTAACTCTCCGGTACGAATCTTTTCGATTTCTTTCGCAGTCCCTCCCCATCCAGTCACATAGATATCATCTAAGCGATTGGCTTCGCGTAGCGCGTCGATCGCGCCCATTGTCATTGCGGTATTTGCATTATGAATCACCGATACTTCAGGGAAGTTGTCAAGGACAAGCCTTACTCCATCGGCTCCTCCGAGTTTCTGGTACTGACCAAAATGCTCGTAGGCGGTGAGCCACTCACCTTTTTCAGTGACACAGTCGATAAAGCCCTGAGAGCGTTGAGTATCAGTAATCCCCGGTATGCCTCGGTTCGCTGCAAATTCAACGTCCGTCCCAAGGTGGTTAATTACATGGTCACACAGCACTTCCGCACCCATTTCGCTGGAGAAATCGAACCAAGCATCCGGCTGATACTTCCATTTAGCAACGGGCGTATGAAATGCCCATATAAAGGTTTTAAACCTGTCAGACTTCGATAAGGCTTGGATGTTGTCTGCTTGCAACGCCAGTTCGGAGGGACCAAAAATAACAAATTCATAAGGTTTCTCGGCGTTGAGTACTTGTTTGGTGTACTCGGTTTGAAGAGAATGCTCGATTTGCTTTGATGAAAACTCATCAATATGAAAAGGAACATTAAGAGCAAAGAGCCGTTTAGTTAATGCGGTATAGTTTTTTACCCAAAAATCGGAAATGTCAGCACTAGGGTAAATGACCGCAATTCTAACCGCTTCTTTTACTGGCGTGCTTAGCTCAACGGGATCGGCACTTACCGTCGTTTGGAAACTGCGTCTTACCTCATCATCCGCGGATTGCACGTTCGGTACGAACAGTACAGTAGCTGCGCTTAGAAGGGAAAAAACACCATTCACTCGCCACTTTTGTCGGTTTATTATCATGAATGTTACCAATTGTTTGATTGTGTAATAACATTATTATAAATATACACGACAAATATAATACAAATTGCCAATTATAATTTTGATGATTAACTATTTATCGCGCTTGCTAATGTGTCTACCTGTGGTTGTCTTCGCTCAAGAGTTTGACTCGTTCGAAGAAGACTCGTTTCTTACGTACGCACGAACCCAAGTAGAGAAAGCCATTTCGGACAGCGCTATTTGGGACGGTCCAATAGAGGGACCAAGAGCGGTTTACGATAAAAATGTCATATTCGTCGCCTCAGATTTGCGTAATGGTGGCGTTTATGGTGTCGCTAGAGGCATGTCTGAAGCTAACTCTCACCTCGATTGGCATTTAAGATTTATTGATGGATTAGGGTCGGAGGTTCGCCAAGGCGCAGCGATTCGCAAAGCGATTGGATTCGAGCCAGATGCGATTGTCCTTGGTGGGATTGATGCAAGCAGGCACAAAGATGTTCTTTTACTCGCTCAGAGCAAAGGCATCGTCATCATTGGATGGCACGCAACTGAAGCCGCGGGTATCAGTGCTGAAAATGGCTTGTACACAAACATAACGACTGACCCTTACGATGTTGCTGAGATTGCAGCACTATTAGCGATTGTCGATTCCGATGGCAAAGCGAACGCGCTTATTTTCACTGATCCCAACTACAAAATCGCGACTCTCAAGTCAGACGCGATGGCAGAGACCATCAAACGTTGCAAACGCTGTGAACTACTTGAAGTCAAACCTCTTCATCTCGATAAAATCGCCGAACAAATGCCCAGTACTATGGACTCGCTGTGGAGCCAATATGGGCAACGCATCACCCACATATTAGCGATTAACGATCTTTATATAGATTATGCGATTCCTTCATTGGAGTCGTACCAGCAAAAATACCCAAACGTTCCTAGCAATATTTCTGCGGGAGATGGCAGCAAAGCCGCTTACAAGCGCATAGACAACGATAAATTTCAGTTGGCAACCGTACCCGAACCGCTTTATCTCCAAGGGTGGCAGATCATCGACGAGATCAATCGAGCGTTCAGTAATTTGCCGCCAAGTGGTTATTCCGCCCCCGTCCACCTTGTTACTCCAGACAACGTCTCCGCCCTGATTAGCGCACGTGGAAGAGGCGTATATGACCCTGACAATGGTTACCGAGAGGCCTACTTGAAGATTTGGAAGCCTGAATGATGTTTAAACATATCAGCATCACCCAACGACTGATCATCTCTAGCATGCTCTCTTTGTTAGTAGTGAGCATTGCGGTTTTTGTGGTGATTCGCTCCCTCTACTTTGTTGAGTCAACACTCAAAAAGGAAACCTCTACTCACGTATCACAGTTGATTGTTAACTCCGAGATCAGTCGTCACGTATTCGAGCTCACCTCTCGGGTAAAACTGTTGGAACAAACCTTTCTCTTCAGTGAAACTACTCTGTCTGAAGAGGCGTTTAACATTGATTTTCAGCTGCAACGACTTCGAGACCTATCGACCAATCAGGAGTTTTCATTAAGCATTGATGCCTTTATCGACAACTTCCATCGGTTTTTAGGCAGTTCCCTTGCCCTTAACCGTATCTTAAAGCAAACAGATAAGATCGACACTAAGCTCGCCCAGCAATTGGATTCGCTTGAATTGGCAATTGCGAGCAGCAAGCTCCAAAGCATGGGTTCGGCCGATTTTAAGCGCTATAACAACGGACTTGATCTGGTCAATATGCTCAGAGAATCCTTCCTGACCGTTGGCAAAATGATCAGTGATATTCATAGTCGAATAACACCGGAGACCGAAAAAGTCCTCATTATTGAAGTCGAGAAAGAGCTCGATATTTTCTTACTCCACCTTGAAAATGTTGACTCTGACAGCCCCACTGTCATCGAGGAAAAAGCAGCAATCTCCAAAACAGTTAAACGCTATAATTCGGCGTTGCGACGAATCAAAGCCAACCTTGAGCAACGTTGGGTGGTAATGGAAGCCTTGATTAAAGCACAAACTGAGTTGCTGCAAGCCGTCGAGCGCACCGAGTCAAGAGTGCAAAATCAAGCCCTAGCGTTAACCAATCAACTAGAACAGGAAATGGAAGAGTCTCGCTTCAATGCCATTGTCATCAGTATCTCGGCGTTTCTTTTCTCGGTTTTACTGGTTAACCTCGTTGTGAATCGCCACATCAGAAAACCGCTCGAAGATTTGAAAAAAGGCTTTGACCACTTGGTTACCGAAGGCGAAGATAACCCGATCGACCTTGGACGCAGTGATGAATGGAGCCACATAGAAAACGCCTATAACAACATGGCGTCGCGTCTCGCCGAAGCCTATAGCGATCTCAACGAAGAAAAAAAGAACTTCGACTTTCTCGCGCACCATGATCCACTTACCCATTTGGCCAATCGTCTACTCGCGACCAAAAAACTGGCTGAACAAATTGAAGATTCTGAGCAAAGCGGGCAGAAGTTCCTTTTGCTCTACCTCGATATCGATGAGTTTAAAACCGTAAATGATTCCTTGGGTCATGCTGCCGGCGACAATTTGTTGGTGAAGATCGCCGATATTCTCAGAGAGCAAGTTGAGGGTCACGGCTTTGTCGCACGTATGGGTGGCGATGAATTTATGATCGTTATCGACAACGCCGACCTGAATCAAGGCAAAACCATTGCTCACAAACTTAATCTCGCGTTGCGTATGCCTTATCACATCGAGGAGCGAACCATATTTGTCTCTGCAAGTATTGGTATCTGTGAGTATCCAACACATGGTCACAATGGTGAAACACTGGTTAGAAACGCGGATACCGCCATGTACTGCGCGAAACGAAACGGTCGAGACCAGTTCCGCATTTACACCGATGAAATGACCCTAGAGGTGAATGACCTCATCGATACGAATATCGGTTTACATCGCGCGATTAAGAATGATGAACTGGTCGTACACTTCCAACCGAAGATTAATCTCGATACCGGAGCCACCGTTGGTGCCGAAGCCTTAGTCCGCTGGCAACATCCATCACTTGGCCTTTTGCCTCCGGTGAGCTTTCTTGAAGTCGCCGAAAAGTCAGACCTTATCATTGAGATCGATAAATGGGTGTTTCGCAAAGTGGCAAGTTTGCTTGCCAACTGGAAAACTCATCATGTTTCTTTGCCTGAGATGCTCGTTTCCATCAATTTCTCAGCCAGGATGTTTTACATGTCAGACCTTGCGGATCAGCTTCAGGCAATACTCGACGAGACAGGCGGCTCAGCGAGCGACTTTATGCTCGAAATTACCGAGCGCGATATGATGCGAGACGTGGATACCTGTGCCGACACGATAAATAAACTCCACCAAAAGGGATTCAAAATAGCCATTGATGACTTTGGTACTGGGTACTCATCACTGTCTGTTCTAAAAAACTTGTCCGCCGACTGCCTCAAACTGGATCGAAGTTTTATCAAGGACATTAGCCATTCGAATGTCGATCTCGAAATCACCTGCGCGGTCATGAAACTCGCACAAGTGTTAGATTTAGCTGTGGTGGCTGAAGGCGTGGAAACACGTGAACACGCGAATACCCTACGAGGTATTGGTTGCGATCTTGCACAAGGGTTCTATTTCTCGAAACCACTCGCCGTAGACAAATGGTTGGCATTTCTTGAGTCGGAATCGACGCCTCCGAGCGAGAGACCCAAACGCATTGGAGGCTAAGTTGCGCTTTACTCTAGCACTATAACCCTTACAATTGAGCCAAATTAAGAATACCAAGGTTACATCCATGTCCATTCAATGGTTTCCGGGCCATATGCATAAGGCTCAAAAAGAGATTGCAGAAGCGATTCCTCAAATAGACGTCATTATTGAAGTACTCGACGCTCGCATTCCTTTTAGTAGTGAAAACCCGATGATCGCCGAGCTCAAAGGTGATAAACCTGTTGTCAAAGTGCTGAACAAGCGAGACCTTGCCGATCCAGAGCTAACACAGCTTTGGATTGATCATTTTGAGAAAGAACACAATGTAAAAGCGATCGCGATCACTACGTCACAGCAAGCCGAAGTGAATAAAATCATGGAGCTTGTTCGTAAGCTTGCTCCCCACCGCGAAGAGATTGGTAAAAACATTCGCACCATGATTATGGGGATCCCAAATGTGGGCAAGTCCACCATCATTAATGCCCTTGCAGGTCGAACCATCGCGGTCACGGGCAACCAACCTGCGGTGACTAGACGTCAACAACGTATTAACTTGCAAAACGGCATCGTTTTATCCGATACCCCGGGTATTTTGTGGCCAAAAGTCGAAAACCCACACAGCGGTTTTCGTTTGGCCGCGACTGGCGCAGTGAAAGACACTGCCATGGAATATGACGAAGTTGCTTTTTACACAGTCGAATATCTGGCCCAGGCTTACCCTGAACGATTACAAGAGCGCTATCAAATTGAAGACTTACCTGAGTCAGATATTGAGCTAATGGAAGAGATTGGTCGCAAACGGGGTGCACTGCGCGCCGGAGGTCGAGTGGATCTTCACAAGTGCTCTGAGATTCTCCTTCATGAGTTAAGAAGCGGGACGCTCGGACAGATCACGCTAGAGCGACCAGAAATGATCACTCAAGAGCTGATTGAAGTTGAGATTGAAGCAGCACGCAAAGCCGAAGAAAAAGCGAAGAAGAAAGAGGAACGTCGCAAACGCTACCTCAGAAACAAGCGCTAGAAGACTTAAACAGGGCAGCACAACACTGCCCTTTTTTGATCACAAAGATTGAGTTTTTGTTATAGTGTAACAAAACAAACAATGAGAAGTTTTCTATGAGAATTCCAACCAACATCATCACCGGTTTTCTTGGCACGGGGAAAACAACGGCCATTTTGAATCTACTCAAGAACAAGCCCGAAAGTGAAAATTGGGCTGTGCTGGTTAATGAGTTTGGTGAAATTGGTATCGACGGCGCGCTAATGACCGATCAAGGCGCTTTGATTAAAGAAGTACCTGGCGGTTGCATGTGTTGCGCCGCTGGTGTGCCGATGTCTGTCGCTATCACCGCCCTGCTACGTACCAACCCAGATCGTCTAATCGTTGAACCTACAGGCCTTGGCCACGCACATAAAGTTCTTGCTACGTTGACGTCTAGTCAGTTTAAAGATTACATCGACCTAAGAGCGACAATTGGCTTGGTTGATCCACGTAACCTTTCGAATCCCAAATATCTTGAGAATCAAAACTTTAATGATCAGTTAGCCATCTCCGACATTGTAATCGGCAATAAGGTGGATGAATGTCACGTGGGTGATGTTGACGCATTTAACGATTGGGTTACCGATCAATCCCCGCCGAAAATCTTTAGCCAGCTGGTAAAGCAAGGCAATTTCCCAATCGAGTTACTCGATAGTCCGCGCCGAAACCCTACTGAGTCGAATGAGGTTGAGTCGCATCACCACGAGCATGCCGAACAAGAGCCGCAATTTCAGTTGCCACCAAACCAAACCTTTGTCCGTAAAGAAAACAAAGGACAGGGTTACTTTAGCTGTGGCTGGATATTTGGTGCTGAAGTCGAGTTCGACTTTGATGACCTTTTCTCAGTTTTATCTGACCTTACCGCTGAACGCGTAAAAGGTGTGCTCAATACGAACAACGGCTGCTTTGCATTCAATGTTAGCAATGGCGTGGTTTCGGTGAACCAAATGTCTCTTGAAGGGTTTGAAAGCCGACTAGAGGTCATTGATAGCCAATTATTGCCTTGGGATGAGTTAGAAGGCGTGCTAAAACGCATATCAAATATCGACTCTCTCTAAACGACAAAAGGCGCACCATTCAGTGCGCCCTATCCCTCGTTACTCAATCGTGAGTCTGCGAATCGAGTGCGACTTACGCCACTCGATATAAAACGAGGATTTTCAATTTTTATCATTGAATCCATCCAAATTGTAGGTAAGACACTATTTCCTCCATGCGGGTTGGTTCGAGTTGTCTTACCCTTTAACTATGGTTCAAAACCACCAGTTTGCAAGCTGATCCTCTCCCGTATTTAATCGGTTCTGTGATACCGATCCGATAATTAAATCCTCTCGATTCACCACGAGTCTCAATAAATTGTCATATTTGAAAATCAATATTCCATTCTTGTCGCTATAGTTACGCATAGACCGGCGTATAATTTGCCGTAACATCATTTCCACCGCTTATCGTACGAGGCAAAACACTCCATGACAAAAAGAGAGAAATTCAAGCAG
Source organism: Vibrio sp. NH-7 (assembly GCF_053643215.1). Classification (NCBI taxonomy): domain Bacteria; kingdom Pseudomonadati; phylum Pseudomonadota; class Gammaproteobacteria; order Vibrionales; family Vibrionaceae; genus Vibrio; species Vibrio sp. NH-7. The sequence continues at coordinate 864,330 of NZ_CM132188.1, forward strand.
TCCCTACTCGCAGCAGTACCCAAGGACGCGATCAATCAATTTCTCTCCAAAGACAAAACGCCCGTTTCAGTCTTGTTACTTTCGATCATCGTTGGCGTTCTTGCTGGTTTTGTTGGCACTCTATTTGAGTTGGCGGTGCACTTTGTTTCTGAAACCCGTACCGACTGGCTGAAAGATTCTATTGGAAGCGCTCTACCACTCTGGTTAAGCGCATTTTTAATTAGCGCTTCGCTGGCATTCATTGGCTATTTTTTGGTGCATCGATTCGCGCCTGAAGCCGCCGGATCTGGGATACCGGAAATCGAAGGTGCGATGGATGGCATTCGCCCGGTGCGCTGGTGGCGAGTAATCCCCGTTAAATTTTTTGGCGGTATGGGCACGCTCGGCTCCGGCATGGTGCTTGGTCGCGAGGGCCCGACGGTTCAGATGGGCGGCGCGATTGGTCGCATGGTAACCGATATCTTTCGAGTCAAAGATGACGACACCAAACACAGCCTATTGGCCTCCGGCGCTGCCGGTGGCTTAGCAGCAGCATTCAATGCACCTTTAGCGGGGATTATGTTTGTCGTTGAAGAGATGCGCCCTCAGTTTCGCTATTCATTAATCTCGATAAAAGCGGTCATTGTTTCTGCGGTTTCAGCCAATATTGTCTTTCGCGCTATTAATGGGCAATCAGCCGTCATTACCTTACCTCAGTATCAGCCACCGGAGTTACCAGCGCTTTGGCTCTTTCTCTTACTTGGGATTATGTTTGGTATCTTTGGCGTTGTTTTCAATAAATTAGTGACACTGTCACAAGATTTCTTTGCCAGAATCCACAAAAACGAACGTAAGCGCTATTTGATTACCGGTAGCTTAATTGGAGGATTCTTCGGCATCACTCTACTTTACATGCCAGAGATTACAGGCGGCGGAATCACCTTGATTCCTAATATTGCCAGCGGCGGTTATACCGCAGGATTTCTTCTATTGCTTTTTGTCGCTCGTATCGCCACAACCATGATCTGTTTTGGTTCGGGCGCTCCGGGGGGTATCTTTGCGCCAATGTTAGCTTTGGGCACCTTGTTTGGCTATGCGTTTGGTCTGATTGCGCATCAACTGTTACCTGACTTGATGATCGAGCCCGGTATGTTTGCAATTGCAGGAATGGGCGCACTGTTTGCCGCCACCGTGAGAGCGCCAATTACAGGAATACTGTTGGTCATCGAAATGACCAACAATTACTACTTGATACTTCCTTTGATCATCACCAGCTTAGGTGCAGTGGTCTTTGCTCAAATGCTCGGTGGGCAGCCGATCTACAGTCAATTACTCCACAGAACTCTTAAAAATGAGAAGTTAAGACAGGAAGACCTCCCTAGCGAAGTGAAATGATAATTGCATCGCAACCGTTTGGCTTGTTATCATCTGCGCAGAAAAATCGGTAACTCGCAAAACCTTCGATCGATTTTTAGAGCATTTACTCGCACACAGTAGGAATAGGTCGTTGAACTGGAGACGCTTAACACAATTTCAGAGTGTACCCCCATCGCAAGCCGCACTTGCACTGGGTGTTATTGGATTGGGACACGCGTGGTTCTTGTATATTCCTGAAGTTGGTGAGTTTGTGCGTCCCTATCTCGCCTCTCTTGGCGCGATATTGCTGTTTCCTGTCTTAGTTAAATACCTCACCAATGCGAATACATTCATTAACGATATTCGCAATCCGCTTAGTGGCAGCTTAATGGCACCAATGAGCATGGCACTACTGATTCTATGCGATTATTTAGCGGTGATTTCACCCGTTGTCGCCTACCCGCTTTGGTTTGCGGCGTTATTACTGCACCTCACCATGATGGTGATGTTCTTTGGCTTCCAATTAACCAACTTCAAAATATCGAACATCGTCCCTAGTTGGTTCTTGTATCCCGTTGGGCTTATCAGTAGCTCGCTGGCTGGCACTCAGTTTGGTCATACCGTATTCTCCGAAACCTTGGTATCAGTTTGTATCGCGATCTATTTTTTCATGCTGCCGCTGGTACTTTATCGCTTGATGTTTGAAGGGATGCTGCCAAGACGCGCCAGACCCACACTTGCTATTATGGCCGCGCCAATTAACCTGACGCTGGCGACCTACTTAGTGAACTTTCCGCAGCCAGACCCGATCCTTACCGGTGCTCTCGCTGGCATAGCGGTCACCATGACGCTGTTTATTTACTTGTGTTACTTCAGATTACTAAGGCTTAAGTTTCAGCCCTCTATTGCAGCGGTTACGTTTCCGTCTGTCATCAGCGCCATTGCAATGCATCGACTCACCAGCTTCTTTGAGCAATATCACCCGCAATGGCATTGGCTCCACCATTTTGGACTATTCGAGTTAAGTGTCGCGACAGGATTGGTGATTTGGGTTTCGGTGGGTTACGTAAAAATGTACTGGCCTGAGCTGTTTTCTTCCGACCGCACTAATCAAGCGGCAAACTAGCCATCTATTTGCTATTTCTATCCTTTAACAATTTCCGCCCTAGCCTGCTTTTGTACGCGTTTTTCTGAACCCGAAACGTTGCAAAAGGCTAACTTTTATCGCCGAATTTTCAGTAAGTTATAGTGCCGTAGCCTAGGGAAGACTTCCCTTATGCATTATAGTTGATATTTTTGTTTGTAACCTACCACGAAAATATAATTATCTTAGCTAGAAACATTATTAAATTTCATTCATATATTCTTTCGTCAGCTGGCACATGGTTTCAAATAAAGGATATACGATTATGAATACGCTAAACCTATGCCCTCCATCTCCAGAATTCATAAACAAAAAGATAGAACATCACTTAGCGAAGCTCGTTAACTGCCATCAAAACGGTAAACATTTGGTGATGGGTGCCCAGCCCAACGATGACGATATTGTACTGCAAAGCAATGATTATCTTGATCTCGCGAACCATCCCGAGATCATTCACCGTCACGCCGAAGCCATTCTCGAAAAACGACACACATCCGTCATGTCTGGCGTGTTCCTGCAAAGTGAAGATAGAAAACCTGCGCTCGAGCGCAAACTGGCAGACTACACAGGATTTAGCTCCTGTTTATTATCTCAATCGGGCTGGTCAGCAAACCTAGCCTTACTGCAAACCATCTGTGATAGCGAAACCCAGGTGTATATTGACTTCTTTGCCCACATGTCACTTTGGGAAGGGGCAAGAATTGCAGGGGCAAACATCCACCCGTTTATGCACAACAATGTCCGTCACTTACAAAAGCTGATTCGCCGCCATGGACCCGGTTTAGTCTTGATTGATTCGGTATATAGCACAATAGGTACGGTTGCCCCTCTCATCGATATTGTCTTAATGTCGAAGGAGAATGGCTGCGCTCTGGTTATAGACGAATCCCATTCCCTTGGTACTCATGGCAAGCATGGTGAAGGTTTGCTCAAGAGCCTCAAACTCAGCCACCAAGTTGATTTTATGACCGCAAGTTTAGCGAAAACGTTTGCCTATCGTGCGGGAGCGATTTGGTGCAACAATCGAGCAAATGAGTGCATTCCATTTGTTGGCTACCCAGCGGTGTTTAGCTCAGCCATGTTGCCCTATGAAATTGAGCGACTCGACAAAACCTTAGAGATCATTCGCCAAAGTAACCACCAGCGTGAGCACTTGCGCAAAATCAGTCGTTATTTGAAACAAAAACTGACGCAAATTGGCGTAACGATTCGTAGCGAGTCACAAATCGTCACGCTTGAAACGGGTGATGAGAGAAACACAGAAAACGTACGAGATTTCCTAGAGAGTAAACACGTATTTGGCGCCGTTTTTTGTCAGCCAGCAACCACTCCTAACAAAAACATCATTCGTTTCTCATTAAACAGCAGCACCACACAACGACAACTGGACCAGATCATCGCTGCGGTTCAATCGGCCCGTCAGCAACCCAACCTATACATTCTTTAGTCACGCCGACGTGCCTTCGAAGTGAAGGCACCTAAATCCAGTTGGCAATCTTGTCGAGCAGAACATCGGTGCCCGCGGGTTTGATGACATAGTCATTCATGCCCGCTTGTTGAATTTTATCGATGGCAAGCGCCGTTGAGTCTCCCGTGTGACCAAGAATTGGGACATTGGCATACTCACTGGCTGAATTTCGTATTGCATTGGCCGCCTCTAATCCATTAAGAGACGGCATTTCGATGTCCATAATCACCAAATCTACAGGGCTTTGTTGAAGCTTTTCGATCACTTCATGACCATTTTGAGCTTGGATAACTTCAAACCCTTGTTGCTCCAACAAAATCGACGTGTAAGCACGTAGAGACTGATTGTCGTCCGCAATAACGATGGTTTTCCCATGGCAAACACGTTTCTTTGGAATAACGCTTCGGCTCGGTTCGAGCTGTTCAAACAGAAGTTGATCGAGCACGCTATCGGGATCTTGCTTCAAGCGCTCTTTCTCAACCGGATAGATGGACAGGTGGCGCTCAATATCGTCGTGATACGAGTGATCACTTTGGAATAACGGTGCGATGCGTCCTTCGGTAAAGTGCAGTTTTGCTTCAAGTTCATTCATTAAGCTTGGCGTTTTGAGCGCAATGTCGAAATCGATAAAAATGACATCAAATTCGAATTCATATTCTTGTTTTTTACTCGCCGCCTCAAGGTCCAAGGTGATAAATCGAAACCCTTGATAAAACGCGTGTTCATTTAAAATATTACTAAAGGTTCCTTGTTCGCCAATGAGAAGGATAGATTTTGACTTCATCAGATCGAGTTTGATCGACCCTACCGCATTAGATTTATATTCTGGGAACGTGAGCGTGAATTGCGTCCATTCATCCAGTATCGAATCACACTCAATCATTCCACCAACCGCCACCATCACTTTGTGACAGAAAGGCAGGCCAAGCCCGTAGCTGCCGGTCTTACCAAAGGTATAGAAATCCTTGAAAATATGCTCGATAACATCAGGGGCAATACCGACGCCGTTATCGTGGAAAATCATCCGATTTTTATCATCACGGCGGGTGAGCGTAATTACAATTTTAAAATCATTGTCGGCTTGGTAGTAAAACGCATTTTTGAGCAGGTTGTAGAGTGCGTATTTGATTAAGGTATCACTACCGAAGAAGTCGAAATCTTGCTCGACAACCAGCTCCACCGCAGATTTGTCATGGCCGCTTTTGTAAGGGAAGCTCTCAAGCGCGTGTCGCGTGACCGTAGCAATGGAGTGTTTCCTAAACGTAGACGTCGACACTCGATTCTCATCAATCGATGTTAACAGCAGATCGATGGCTTCATTGCCGTTGCGAATCACTTCATCAGCGTCGTCAAGAACCTCTCTGGCCATCGACAGTTCGTGCGTTGATATACTGATACCACTTTGAGAGCCACTTTTATCCGGTGGCAAAATGGAGCTCAGCACTTCAATAGACGCCTTAAGCGCACTTAATGGGTTGCGCATTTCATGGGCAATACCAGCGCCAAATGATTTGGCAATCGACACCTTGCTCTCGTGCTCGGCTTGGTTTCGAAAATAGAACAAATTACCGAACACATAGGTAAACAGGAAAATAGGAATATAGGGCCAAACCACATCGTTCAGCGCCTTATTCATATCGGCACCATAAACAAGCACAATAGCGATGAAAATGGCCCCCCCCGCTTGAGCCAACACAATACGCGTTTGATGCACGAGCAAAATATGCAGGAAAATGGACGACATAAATGACATCGCCCAGATCGTTGACCAGTCGTTTTTCAACATCATGTAGAAGAAGAAAAACGGTAAACAGATCGTGATGGCAACGAGGTAGTAATACGGCATATAGCGCCGATAGTGCTCAGGCAAATAATTGCGAAACGCAATAACGGCGAACAGCAAAGAACAAAACGTTCTTAATGCCAAACTTTCGTATGATTGCGGAAATAAATAGCTCCATACGTAGTAGTATGTAGGAAACCCTAGCAGCCCCATCCAGCCAACTAAGGTAAGGTTAGGCTCTGCGTACTGGTAAATTTTGTTGACCGTGTCTTGGATTGCTACGCGAAATGCGTCCATTAATCACCTATCCGACTCGCTGACTATCTATATTGCTTTTATATTTATGGGTTTATTCAATTAACAATTAGCACATATCTTGGGAGCCCTCCATATTTGAGCTCCCAATCTTCCGCTAAGATGACACGAGTTTGATGGAGCTACCAAGTTTGGTTGGCTCTACGTCGATACGCTGTGTCATTTGCTCCTTTAGTTCAGAGACGTGTGAGATAAGACCGATGGTTCTTCCCGACTGCTGAAGATCAACCAAGGTTTGAATGGCCAAATCAAGTGATTCTGGATCGAGACTGCCAAACCCTTCGTCAATGAACAAGGTATCAAGACGGATGCCGCCGCTGTAAGATTGAACCACGTCCGAAAGCCCGAGCGCGAGAGAAAGCGCCGCCATGAATGACTCACCGCCAGAGAGCGTTGCCACATCTCGCGTTTTGCCTGTGTAGCCGTCTTCGACAATCAGATCCAAACCTCGTCCGGCTGCGCCTTTAAAGCCTTCGGTCTTGCGTAATAGGATGTAGCGCCCTTTACTCATTAGACTCAAACGCTGAGAAGCCTGAATCAGAACATCATCAAGCAACACACCAAGCACAAAGCGGTGTAAGCTAACGCGACTGCCTGTTTTGCCACTCGCCACATCGTAAAGGGTTCCAAATACCTTGTACTCGTTTTCCAACTCGGCATTCTTTTGGTGCAGCAGTGAAATATCTTCGCATACCTTGTTAACGCGCTCATAAGCAGAGCGAGTAATATCTAACTCAGCACGAGCTGTTTGATAACGCGATTCGACCTCAGCATGTTGCGCATTCAGCGCCGCCATATCTGGTTCGGTTTGATCTTTTATGCTCTCGGTCAAGTTTTCTACTGTCTGCTCGAGTTTGATTTGCGTCTGTTGGTAGCTTTGTATCTCGTCTTGCCATTGCTTCAACTGCTCATCGTGCGCTTTTGCAGCGAGAAATGCCGCTTCATCAGAAAACTGACTCTTATCCAGCGCCTGCTGCCAAGATTGAGCGTTACTGGTTAATGCCAACGTCACTTGTTCGCAGTGTTCGCTGAGCGTTTTCACCTGCCCTTCAAGTTCATAGTGCTGGTTGGACACGGCTTGGAACTGTTTCTGCGCAAGATCGTGCGCATGGTTGATGCTGTCAATACGCTGTTTTAATTGAGCTAAAGCGTGGTCGACTACACTTGCCTCTTGGTACGTTTTACCGATCTCTTTAGCTAGCACTGTCGATTGCTCTCGTAATCCAGTTAATTGTGCTTGCGTCGCAGACATCACCTCTTTGAGCTCTGCAATCTTGCGCTCACCATTGTCACTGCGCTGGATAAGCTCTGTGACGCTTCGCTCCAAGTTTGCTAAATCAAGCGATTCGATCTCTTTGAGCTTGCTCTGGTTAGATTTCAGTTCCTCTTCAAGCGCGACGTGGTCGGCTTGCACTAGTGTTCCAAGTTCTGCCGCCGTCTCAGCGACTCGCTTTTCACTCGCAGCGGTTAACGATTGCTGCTGCTCAAGGGAACTCATCGCCTGCTGCTGGGTATTCAGCGCTTGTCGCTCCTTGGCACGAGCTCGTTCGACCTGCTCTTTTGTAATCTCTTCGCCATCAAATCGCGCTGGATTGGGGTGCTCCTCGCTGCCACACACAGGGCATGGCACCTTATCTTGAAGCTTTAGTGCCAATACCGCTGCTTGAGCACTATGCCAAGCCCAATCGAGCCTATCAGCCTGTTGTGTGGCTTCCAATAAGGCTTGATTCGCGTTCGCCAACTGAATTTCGAGCGGCGTAAGCTGTTTCTGCTGGCTAGCAAGCTCATTTTTGAGTTGAGTAAACTTTTGCAGATCCGACATCGAACGCTGTAAACGTGCAATTGCTGCTTCAACGGCAGGCTTCTCATGATGCTGTTGCCTTGCGAGCTCAAATTTCGCCTTGCCCTCTTCTGCTTGTTGTTCGAGGTTTTGTTTGTGCGCGATGTACTGCGTTAACGTCTGTTGTTGCTCGGCGGCTAACGTTTCCAGTGATGTGCACTGAGCATCAACCCGCTGTTTTTCAGACAACTTGGATTTAATGGTTTGTAAAGTATAAAGCTCATCGTTGAGCGCTGGTACTGTCGCGACTTGCTCTGCTGCCTGTTTTTCCTGGGCAGCAGAATTCTCAACCTCTTTCTTAATTGAGGTCAGTTTCTCTTTCGCATTGGTGAGTTGATTCGCTGCCTGCTCAGACTGCAAAGCACTCTGCTTCCACTGGCTATGGGTAAAAGCTAAACCATTGGCGGCTATCGCCATATCGACAAGATGCTGCTTTTCTGTAAAGCGGTCTGCCGCAGCAACATGTTCAGCCAATGATTTAGAGGCCGCACTTAGTTCACTAAAGCGCTGTTGAATAGTTTGAGCTTGCTGAAGCGTTTGTTTTTTCGCTTGCAGCTGCGCAGCCGCATCGTGCTCTTGGGCTGTCGCTTGTTCTAGTGCGGCTTTTAACTGGGTCAGTTGTTGTTTAAGCTCAGATTCAGACTCGGCTTCCGCAACCTTTAGCGCGCCACGGATTTGATGGTCAAAGTCGTTCTTCGCTTTGCTTATCGCACTGGCTTTATCTTTCAGCGAATACTCTATCCGCTTGTAAATATCGGTTTGAAAAAGCTGGCCGAAGATCTCTTCACGATCTTTCGAGCTTGCGAGCAGTAATTCTCGAAATTTACCTTGAGGCAGCACCATTACCTGACGGAACTGGGTTTCGTTCAACCCCAGTAGGTCAGTGACTTCCGTTTTCACTTGCGCTGTTTTACTGGTGATTAGAACTTCTGGCTCACCCAGTTGATACAAAGACGCCGTGTGCTTTCGTGTGGTTGTCCCTTCACCGCGAGCTTTGGGCGCTTCTTGCTCGGGAGAACGTGTTACTCGGTACGTCTTTCCTTGCAACGCAAAGTCTAATGTCACTTCTGTTGGCACTGAGAGCGGAGCAAGATCACTGCGCATTTGAATGCCTTGACGCTCATTTCCCGTCGTTTCGCCATACAACGCGAAGCAGATTGCATCAAGAATCGACGTTTTCCCCGATCCGGTTGGTCCGTTGATGAGAAACAGCGGATTTGATCCCAATTGAGTGAAGTCAATCTCTTGCTTTTGGGCAAACGGACCAAACGCTTGTAGTACGAGTTTAATTGGTTTCATAGTGATCTTACTGCTTTGTCAGTTGTTTGATGATGCCAGAGAGTGCACTTTCTTGTTCATCACTGAGCGCTGAATCTTGTGCTTCTAAATAGAAATCACGAAACATATCCATTTCACTTCTTGCCAATTTGGCTTTGGCCATCTGCTGTTCAACCCCTACTAACATGCCGGGTTTCTCAAGGTGCAACACATTTGGATACACTGCGCGTAGTTTGTCCATTGGATTTAGAATCGCGTGTTTATCGAACAAACGGACCAGTAGATAATCATCAAACTTAGGATCAGTTTGGCCAGCAGAGAGAAGTTCTTCCATTTCGCCTTCCAAGATACGCATCTCATGAGGCGCCGTTAGGTCAATGTGGGTAGACTGCTTGAAACCCGACTCATCCAACTCAACCAGCGTCATGCCTTTTCGTTGATGCTGCTCCGAGAAGCTGTATTTCATCAAGGAACCGGAATAGCGAATATACTCTTCACCCTTTTTCTGTGGCTGATGAAGATGCCCTAGTGCGACGTAATCAAATGAAGTGAAATGCTCGTGACTGACGCGATCTGAACCACCAATGGACAAAGGACGTTCTGAGTCTGATTCAATGGCACCGTCTACAAAGCAGTGACTGATTAGTACATTCTTGTGTGAAGGTTGAAATTGCTGGCAGATTTGCTGAGTGAGCAGTTGATGAGCCTCATCGTGTGTCGACACCGACTGCTTAAAGTGGTGGCGAACTTGCTCTGGGTCACTATATGGCATGCCGTAGAATGCAACGGGACCAATCTCTGACTCAATAACAACCGGGGTTAGCATCTGCTCAAAGTCAGACAGAATGTGAAGTCCTGCACTTTTCATTCGGCCAGAGCCAAAACCAAGTCGCTGAGCACCGTCATGGTTGCCCGGAATTAAGATGATTGGCAGATTTAACTCACCACACACTTGGTTGACGAAGCGGTTCATGACTTCTATCGCGGCGGTTGGTGGTACTGAGCGATCGTAAATATCGCCCGCGACGACTAACGCATCAACGGGATTTTGCTTGATGTAATCGACGATTTGGTTAAGAACAACCACTTGATCGTCGAGTAATGAAACGTTGTGGAATTGTCGACCTAAATGCCAATCTGAGGTGTGCAGAAACTTCATGAACGCCCTTTATCATTCTTATGATTTGCGCTCTATGATACTGTCTTCTTTACGGTTATGCCTCCGCTTTTTCTTTGCTAGTCGCGTAAAAAAGCCGCGAATGATACGCGGCTTTCTGTTTTGAGGCGTTGCTTTACTCTGCGCGGCTATGGCAAAACTCAATCGCCGTTTTAAGCAATTCAAGTGCGGTTTTATCGCAATCAGGCAATACCGCATCACTTTGTGCAATCGGCGTCACTCGGTCACCCCACTTAATGTGGCCTGCGCCCCAAGTGAGACCCGCACCAAATGCGGCAAGTAGTAAATTGTCGCCCGGTTTAACAACGCCTTGCTCCAAAGATTCACACAGTGCAATCGGAACCGTAGCAGCAGAGGTGTTGCCATACTTCTGGATATTGACGAAGGCTTTATCTTGGCTGATTCCAGACATATCACACAGTGTTTGAATAATGCGAATATTCGCTTGGTGTGGGATGACCACGTCAATGTCATCGGTGGCTAGCTGACTTCTCGACAGAACACTGTGAGCCGCTGCGCCCATGCCTTTAACGGCACGTTTAAAAATCTCTTTGCCAACAAAGTTGAAGTCCCAATGTCCATTGTCAGCGGCAAAGCGGTCCATTGATGTGCCAAATTTTGGTACCGCAAGAATATCGCGTCCTGCCGAGTCACACCCGAGCTGTGCATGTTGCAAGCCAAGCTGTTGCTCAGTACGCGAGAGCACGACTGCACCAGCACCGTCACCAAACAATACAGCGGTGTCACGCTTCGTCCAGTCAATGTAGAAAGAAAGACGCTCTGCACCGATCACGATTGCATGTTTGTAGTTGCCTGCTTGAATCATACGCGTCGCCGTTTCCAAGCCGTACACGAAACCTGTACAAGCAGCGTTCAAATCAAACGCTGTGGTCGCTTTCATCCCAAGGTTTTGCGACACTTTCGAGGCAATGTTCGGAATCAGTGAATCAGGCGAGCAAGTCGCGACGATGAGCAAATCAACGTCATCGGCGCTAATTCCAGCACAAGCCAGTGCATGTTTCGCGGCAACGGTCGCCATATCAGAGGTTTCGACGTGGCTAATACGGCGATTTTCGATCCCCGTTCTAGTTCGGATCCATTCATCTGAGGTATCGATAAATGTGCTTAGATCATCATTGGAGAGCGTAGCTGGAGGTAGGCACTTGCCCCAGCCAGTAATTTCTGCAAAAAAAGTTGTCATTCTGAGCCTTTTCGTTTTCTTATTTGAGTCACTCGACCTTTTCAGAGTATAACTAGCGTTGGTGGGTGGTGTCATCCTATTGAAACAACTAGTGTCACAGCAATTACAAATAGAAAGAGAAAAGTCATGTCTACATTTAATACACGATGCCCGTCATGTTCAGGCGTCAATCGCGTTCCTACAGAGCGAGTGTCAGAGAGCCCAAACTGCGGTAAATGCCAAACTTCATTGTTAGATGGCGCGCCAATTGAAGGGACCGAGCAAAATCTAGACGCGTTGCTTGAGTCAAAACAGCCAGTGGTGATCGATTTTTGGGCACCATGGTGTAACCCATGTGTTGGGTTTGCTCCTGTATTTTCTGATGTTGCCTCTGAACGAGCACAAAGTGTACGATTTGTAAAAGTCGATACCGAATCTCAGCAAAATATCGCCGCTAAATATCAAATTAGAAGCATTCCAACCATTATGGTGTTTAAAGATGGGAAAAGAGTCGATATGATTAACGGCGCTCTTCCTAAAGGTCAATTTGATCAATGGTTAAACCAAGCTCTACTGAAGTAGCATACAGATTAAATTAGCAACCTAGAAAGCCGAAATGAGCAAAAATTTCGGCTTTAATTATTCATTTTCTACACATAGATAACGATAAGCATCTTTTATCGTCTCGAACAATATTTATCGTTTTACCTCTCCCCCATTTAACCCCATAGTCGCGCCAAATTCTGATTATTTTCGCTCCATCAACCAGAGGTCACGACGTTGGAAAACACCCTTGCTCCTGCTCCAAAAGCACGCATTTCTGTACCTGTTATTGCGCTTGCTCTTTATGCGGTAGCGTCAGGCTATTTAATGAGCTTGATTCCTTTAATGCTGCCACATTATGGCTTGGAATCTTCCCTTGCCAGTTGGTTAGCCAGTGTGTTTTACGCGGGTCTACTAGTTGGTGCTGTGATTATCGAACCTGTAGTCACCAAGGTTGGGCATAAAAACGCTTTTGTTTATTGTTTGGGGGCTTTTCTGTTTACGATTGCGCTGTTGCCGGCATTCAATCAATCCATGGTTTGGCTTTGTGCACGTTTTGTCGCTGGTATTGCGGTAGCGGGCGTGTTTGTGATTGTTGAGTCATGGTTGCTGCACGGTGACGAATCTGCAAGAGCAAAACGCCTTGGGTTATACATGGGCTCGTTGTACGGGGGCACATCACTTGGCCAACTTGGGATTGGCGTACTGGGTGTGACTGGTGGCGTGCCATTCATTGCCATTGTTACCATGCTATTGTTGGCGATTGTTGTTCTACTATTTGGTGAAACTGACCAACCTGAAAGCCAACACAGCTCACCGCTCTCATTGAAACAAATCACGAAGCTCAACCACGCCGCAATCATCGGTTGCATTGTGTCTGGCTTAACGCTTGGCGCCGTTTACGGGTTGATGCCTTTAGAACTCTCTCAGCGCGGTATTAGCAACGACAATTTGGGCAGCTTAATGGCACTGGTAGTACTTGGCGGAATGGCGGTTCAGCCAATCGTTCCTTGGATGTCTAAGTATTTTGGCCGCACGTTTTTGATGGCGATATTTTGCTTGCTTGGCGTTGCAGCGATTGCGCTAACCGCGGCGTATTCCGGTATTCATGCGTTGGGTGCGGGGCTGTTTATCTTGGGTATGGCGACATTCGCGCTTTATCCCGTTGCAATCAATCTTGGCTGCGACAAACTTGATGCAAGCTACATTGTATCAGCGACACAAGTGATGCTGTTTAGCTACAGCGTGGGCTCCGTGGCAGGTCCAGTTCTCGCTGACTGGTTTATGTCTGGAGAACAAGGTTTGATGGGCTACCTGTTTGCAACGCTGCTGGCGACTTGCGTTTACATGCTCATCGCAAGCATAAAAACCAAACGTCAAGCGGTCGCTGGCGAGTAATAAATCAATAAGGAGAACGCGATGTTCTCCTTATTTTTTATGCCCGTTTCACTTTCAAAACTCGAGTGTGATGGTCGTTTCTCCCTGCTCAGGTAATTGAGCGAGCTTCACATAAAGTTGGTTGCCTGATTGTTTCCATGTGATTGCTTGCTCTGCGTTGCTAGAGATTCGAGAAACTTGTGCCTCCGCACCTAGGATCCAGTTAACTTCAAGTGCACGTGACGATGGCATACCTTGGTACTTCCCTAGCGATTCAATACTCAAAGTTGCACTCGAATCAAATACACGCGTCGTGATTTGTGTTTCCCGTTTCGCGCCATGCAAATAGTCAGTCGTCTTGCCATCGTCTTCAACAAGCGTGAAGGCATTATTGGCGAAGCCAAAGATTTTTAGTGTAATGTCTTGAGGCACTTCGCTGGTCCATTGCCCTGCACTACTCTTTGAAACAGGGATGATCGCGCCTTGTTTTGCAAACAGTGGCAGTTGGTATTGGTGATTTTCGTTGTATAAGTCAATTGTCTTGGATTGCGCTTTCAGCGTATCCATCTTGGTTCCGGTTCGGAAATCAAACCAATCTCCCTGCGGGAATGTCACAGTAACGTCTTTGGCATCAAGTTCGGCGACCACTGCACTCATCAACTGATTGCCGATCATCTTTTGATGCTGGATGTCATACAAGGTTGAATCCTCGCTGAACTCATAACTGACGGGCACAAAGATCGCCTCGCCATCCTTATGGGCGTGATGAGCCAGAGAGTATAGGTATGGGATTATCTCGTAGCGCAGAGCAAGGTTGTTACGGTTACTTTCTCTGTCTCCAATACGATCTGGCGCGGTTTCTTTGCAGTTGCACAAGTTCTCGGTGTGGGGGCGAACTGGCACATCAAACAAACTGCTGTAGGCAAACCACTGAGTGTACGTCTCATCGAGGGCTGCTTGCTTTTTCTCGCCAATTACCCCAAGCCCTTTACGATGAAATCCGCCAATATCTGACCCATAGTAGTCAATGCCTGACAACATCATATTGGTTTGTTGCCCAATGTGAGTGGCGAGGCTTGTCAGATTAGAGCCAATATCCGCAGACCACATCGACGCACCGAACTTTTGAATCCCCGTTGTTCCGGATCGAGACATCATAAATGGCCTTTGGTCCACATCATTATTTTGGTAGCCCTGATAGATGCCTTCTAGCCAGTAGTAGTTAAACAGGTTGTGAATTTCATCATGCGCTTGATCGCCAAAGTAACGAGCTTGATGATTGTACATTTCTGGTTCACCAAGATCGGTCCAATGCCCCATGACTCCCATATCAATCAGTGGCTGGCGCTTCCAATCGTGCCAATAGCCGTTCACCTCAGGGTTCGACCAATCAATCATGCCGCCTTTCCCCCACCAGTTGCCTCCCCCATGAGGGTTCACATTGGCACCTAACCCTGTCTCTGGGTCTTTGGCGAGATAGCCTTTTTCTTCGAGCGCTTTAAATTCATCAAGTCCCTGACTGACATAGCTCTCTTCGATCAGCACCATCCCGATTCCTTGCTGTTTAAGCTGCGCTATTTTTTGTTCGGGCTGTGGAAAGTTTTCTCTATCCCAGGTAAGAGAGCCCATCTGGCTCTCTGGATCGTTGCCACTCACATTACCGAACCACTGAAGATCCATAACGACCCCATCAATAGGAAACTGATTGTCGCGCAGTGTCGCGAGCTTGCTATCCATTTCAGCCCAATTGTCAAATCCGTACTCTGACAGCCACATACCAAACATCTTTCGTGGCGGCACAAGAGGTTTGCCAGACAACTGCATAAACTGCTTACGCAGCGCTTTTTGTTTAGGAGCGACCATAACAATGATTTCGCTGGCTCCTTTTGAGGCTTTTACATTTATCTCTTGGCCATCGAACTGCCATTCCGAAGTGTAAAGGTTGTTGAGATAGAGCGCGAAATCGCTCTGCGTTGGGCTCGCACCATAAAGAATAGGAATAATAGTGTTACCAGTCGCACCGCCATTGAATCCTTCCATTTTGTTTCCCGCGTGGCGTGTTCGTTGGTTCCATCGACCATCTAAGTCGCCCGCTTTTTGAAACTCTTGGCCGAGTCCGTGGTAGTGATAGTCATGATCAGTGTGGAGGGTGAAGCCTGTCGATTCTGCTGGGCAAACCTGATTAACTTCGCTGCCTTGCTTATCTTGAATCTTAACGCACAAGGTCGTCGGTTCAACGGCAACAACCAATGAACTGGTCGCCCACTGGTACTTGCCCAATTTATCTAAACTTGAGAGTGTTAAAGCGCTCATATCGAGTAACTTTTGCTGCAGAGGGACTTGCTCGTGACCGAAGCGCACCCGCAACGTATTGTCAGCGACAAACTCCAGCGATAGCACTTGCGGAGCAACCAATGCTTTTTGCTTTAACTCTTCGTAGAGTTCATCACTAAGTTCACGATTTAAGCGAGTAGAAATGGCCGATTTGAATGCCTCCTCCGAGTAGTAAGACTCGCCATAGAGTGGCTTAAGCGACTTTACGAGATCCCTCTGTTTTATCTGCTTTGCGAGACGAAATACATCGGCAGCATTAAGCTGATAGCTCGCTGTTCCCTCAAAATACTCTGTCGTAGAAACCTGCTCGGTATTCGTACATCCCGCTAATATAGCGGTCATCAAAGCACCGTATAACACCGTTTTTCTTCGCATTGTAAACTCCAATAATTCAGTAATTTAGAGCCAGTTTACTCAGTCGATATCGGTTGGAAAAATAGGCTATATCTAGTGTCATATAGGAAAAATATATATCACGCCCACTCTTTAACCTTTGCTTTGGTAATGCCTATAGAGAGATGCATTCAACAAGGTGATGTTTTGTGAGCTAGCCAGCGATGTGCGTGAAGCGGCGCGGCGTATAACATTGAGACTTTGAAGGGAAGAGAGAGTAAACGTTGTTGAGCCGACTATTTTTGACGCCGCTTGGCTCGGTTTGACATCTTGTTTAGTGGCCTTTCCGGAGCTGCCCGACGCTCCAACCAAAGATGACGAATTGAGAGAATTGGATGAGGTAGAAGCATTCTAGGCCCCGAGTATCGCATAACGGCTTTCATTGCTGCTTTGGGCTGGGGTTTATAACAGTGGATCGGGCACTTGTTGCACGTCGGTTTTTCTTGACCATAAGGGCAGCGGTCTAACTTTACCTCAGCGTAAGCCAAAAGTTCAGCGCATTCACTGCAAAGCTCTCTTTTTGAATGGTGCTTATCACGGCAGTAAATCGCCATCATCGCCGCCACGGTTTTGTGTTCCGTGAGTAAAGCACCTTGCAAGATATCACTATGGATGTGTTTCATGGTTGTTCAGAGGTAATCGATACAAGAGTAGATCAATCGTATCACTCACTTTGCTTTCGACTTTGACATAGGTAAAGCCAAGTCGAGATAGTAGCTTTTGGCTGGCTATGTTGTCTGACGTTGTGATCGCAATCAGCTCATCGATTTGTGGGTTTTGCTTTGCGTATTCAATGATGGCAAGCGATGACTCCAAACCAAAGCCACATCCATAGCAGGTCGGTAAAAAGCCATAGCCAATATCGTATGCATCAAATTGGTCGCGCTTTATTAGTCCGCAAACCCCAATGGGCGTAGAGTCACTAAGGCGCTCGACCACCAACAGACATACGCCATGGTTTCGATACATGGTTAAAATGTTCTCTTCAATATAGCGCTCGGCGTCTTGTTTGGTGTGAAGCTGTTTGTCGCCGACAAACCTTTTAAAGTCTTCACTTGAATAGAGGTCTTGGATGAATAGCGCATCGTCTTTTGTCGCCATTCTAAGTCTCAATCTTGAGGTGTGAATCACTTCCATGATGCGATGTCCTCTTACAATCAGAAATGACTGAGCTTAACACCTACAATTAACGTATAGGAAATGAAAGCAACAAAGCTCGGATAGTGCGACTAGGAGGCTCACAATGCGCGTTCTACTGCTGACAATACTGATGTTTGGTTTTGTGCAAACGACCCTAGCATACCCAGCTCATTCGGAAAAATGGGCTCACAGAAGTGTCATTTACTTTGCCCCGACTAATGACGAACATGTCAAACAGTTCCTGCTCGAAACTCTGATGATAGAGTGCGAACTGGCAGAGCGTGACGTTGTCACGCTTGTTATAACGGAAGATGGATTTACAGTACCTAGTTGGGTCAGAGAGGAATTCAACCTTAGTGGTATGTTCCACATCTATGATGTCGTTCCGGGTGAACATACCGCGGTATTAGTTGGTAAGGATGGCATGGAAAAGCTGCGCTGGGGTAAAAAAACCAATTGGGACTCTATTAAATCGACAATCGATAAAATGCCACTTCGACAATATGAAATGGCACAAAATGCAAGCCCCTGTTCCGCATAATTGTCGGGATTGTTGCGCTTGCGATAAGTTAGAGCGACGCGATCTCTTTCTCTAACTGATACTTTTGATCGGTAACGATCTTTTCGAGCACTTCGACACGATCGGTCAGCTGCTCAACTTGCTGCTGAAGTTTGACGTTTTGGGCACGATCTACGCCGCTCTGTTGCTCTAACTCAAGTTGTTTGATTTCTTTGCGGTGAGATAGAAACAACTTCACAAACCGAGTTCCAAACACAGCGCCAAATATAATGGCAAAGATCATAACCAATTCCATAGAACGTTTCCTTATTTGGGGATTTTTGTACCTTAATCACTAACTTCAATTGCGCTTTACGCTGTGTATAACATAGAGCTAATACATTGAGCAATAATATGAAATCAACTATGCTGTCTCGTTCCAAGAGATTGCAGCCAAAGGTATACAGATGAACGAACGAAATTGGTCCCCTCAATTAGTGGCTGGCTTAATCTATTTTGTTCTGTTTTTCGTCTCTCCCCTTTCCGCGCGCGCTTCTGAACTGAGTGAATACCTCTTCGAGACTTGGACTAGCCGAGATGGTCTTCCCCACAACAGCATTAATGCCATCACCCAAACTGATGACGGCTATCTTTGGTTCGCAACGTGGGAAGGTCTGGCGCGATTCAACGGACACCGATTTGAACATTTCACTCGCGGCGTTGATTCAGGCTTAATTGACTCGGGCGTACGCGCTCTTTATGCAGACGCCAATGGCGGACTACTTGCCGGTGGCGTACGTGGTGGATTGACTTATCGCCACCAGCGAGGTTGGCAACCTGTCGAGCCCGCCGGTAAGCTCATCAATGCAGTACTACGCGATCCAAACGGTGGAATTTGGATCGGCACGCAAAGCCTTGGCTTGGTCTATCGCGCCAGCTTAGAAGCAAAGAACGAAATCAAAATCTCCTCAGTCGGTGTTTACAAACTGACCCTCGCGCTCGATGGGGACGTACTTGTGTCAACCAATAAAGGCTTATTTAAGGTCGGTCAAGAAGGCGTGGTCAACATTAGCGCCCAAGCTGGGTTGGACCCAAATCCAATCTACGACGCTATCCAACTGAGTAATGGTGAGTTCCTATTTGGCGGCAAACATGGCGCTTGGCGATTCGATGCCAATAACAAGCTGTACTCAGTTCACCCAACATTAGACAGTGCATTCATCACTCGAATTCTCGCTGACGACTCCGGTGATTACTGGTTTGGCACCATTAATAACGGGGTTTATCGGCTATCAAACAACACATTAACTCACTTTAATGAGCGCTCAGGATTGCTCAACAACCGCGTGCTTTCCCTTTTCCAAGATAGAGAGCGCAGCATCTGGATCGGAACCAACGGTGGATTGACTCGGTTGCACAAGGCACCATTTACCGTTTGGGATCAGCATCGTGGGTTAGCCGGCGATTACGTAAGAACCGTACTTGCGCTCGATTCTGGCGACATTATCGCGGGCACAAGTCGCGGCTTAAGTGTTATTCGTAATCGGGAAATCCGCAATGTTCAAACAGACTCAAATAACAATGAATTGCTATCAATACTGAGCCTCGCCCCCAGAGCAGAAGGCGGCGCTTGGGTTGGGACGTACAACAGAGGCGTTTACCTATTTGATGGTCAAACATTGGCCCCCTATCCACTTGATGGGCTTCCTACGCACGAAGTTCGCGCCATTTTGCAGGACAAGCAAAATCAGCATTGGTTTGGCACAACGGCAGGTCTACTGCGTCGCTCACCGGACGGCACGACACGATTGTTTACCGTCGACGATGGCTTAGTAGATAACTATGTGATGGCACTCGCTCAAGATAAACATGGACATATATGGGTTGGGTCAGCGGTTGGTGTCGCCGTCATTCGTGGTGATAAGGTTGAACAAATCGATCTCACTAGCATGGAAGATGCGCAATATGTGTTTGGTTTCTACTCGCAAGGCTCTTCGATGTGGTTAGCCACCGATCGTGGCTTAGTGCGTTATCGATTTAGCGATAAAAAGCTCAGCCTTATTGGACGACCACAAGGATTACCGATTGATAAATTCTTCCAAGTGATACCCGATCACATGGGCTATTTCTGGCTAACATCCAACCGTGGGCTTTGGAGGATCAGTCTAGACCAAGCGAACGCGATAGCCGACGGTCGCGCAACAGGACCTATACGTTTCGAGCTCTACAATGAACGCGATGGCATGCGAACCGCGCAAGTCAACGGAGGCTCCAATCCAGCGGCGACTATCGATAATGAAGGGACATTGTGGTTCCCAACCGCGCAAGGCGTTGCATCTACCAATCCACGCAATACCGAGGGGCTAGTTGTTCCTCATTTCCCGACCGTCATCGAACGTCTCACCGTCGATAAAACGCAATATGATTTAGCCCAACCACACGTTTTCTCATTTCCTGCAGGTAGCCAACGCGTCTCATTTGATTACGTGGGTCTTGGTTTTTTATCTGCTCAACACATTCGCTATCGAACGAAACTTGAAGGTCTGGATAACGCTTGGGTATCTCGCGGATCACAAACGAGTGCCGACTATACCAACCTTGCCCCCGGCCACTACCGTTTTGTTGTGAAAGCCTATTACGAACATCATGAAAGTGACGTCAACCTAGCAAGCGTTGAATTCGTGGTATTGCCCTATTGGTGGCAACGTGCCAGCGTTCAAATAGGGTTATTCTTGTTGCTCGCAGCGTCAATCGCGCTGCTATTTTGGTGGCGCTTGAGGTTGTTAAAACGCTCAGAGCTAAGGCTTAAAAACGAGGTCATGCAGAAAACCCTCGCACTCCGCAAACAAGCTGCGGCGTTTGAAGTTCAAGCTCGAGAAGACCAATTAACGAGGCTCAACAACCGACGTGCCTTTGATGAATGGATTGAGAAAGTCGTTTACGCACCGGGTCAATCGACGTCGTTTTCCCTCGCGCTAATCGATATTGACCATTTCAAACAAATTAATGATACCTACACCCACTTAGCAGGTGACCAAGTGCTAAAGATCGTCGCGCAAGAGATTAAAAATGCGACGCCACAAAGTGGTTTTGTCGCTCGTTGGGGCGGCGAAGAGTTTGTTATTGGATTTAGAGACTGGGAGCCCAATAAGGTGTTTTCGGTGTGTGAATCATTACGAAATGCCATTAAACAACGAGACTTTGGCAGCGTGGCAGAGCATCTAGCCGTGACCATCAGTACTGGCATTGTTAACTCAGATAATAGTCACGACTTTGATCTGTTACTGCGCCGTGCTGACCGAGCCTTGTTGCATGTGAAAGCCAACGGTCGCGATAGCATCTATGTACATAGTGAGTGATCGACGCTGGGGAGCATTAAACTGTTCCCTGCTTATCGGTGAAGGTGTGGTACTGCGATATAAAAAGAGATTAAGCGTCCATCAGACATAAAAAAACCAGCTTTATGCTGGTTTATGTTTGGCCTCAATTCTGAGCCAAAATGTCATGGAGGCGCCTCCCGGAATCGAACCGAGGTCCACGGATTTGCAATCCGCAGCATAGCCACTCTGCCAAGGCGCCAAATTGTTCACTTTGATGAGATGGTGCCCCGGGCCGGACTTGAACCGGCACAGCGCGAACGCCGAGGGATTTTAAATCCCTTGTGTCTACCAATTCCACCACCAGGGCAACGCATAATGCGATGGTACACCATCATCCTCACGGGCTTTCCCGTTTGAACGAGGCGTACTTTAACCGATTGATTTTACACGTCAACAATTAACGTCTTCACATTCGTTTAAGTGCTTAAAAAACCGCTTAAACGAGTAAAACCACCGCAACACGCCCAAACTTTACACGACTGATACATTAAAGCTGTGGGTTCAACAATTGATAGAGCCATGATAAACGTCACTTTGAATGGTATGTTCAAAGTTGAACTCAAAAGTCTTACCTTCGCTATCAGTCACCATTATCTTCAACTGTTCTGGTAGCACTTTTAAAGGCGGATATTTAACATTGAACCAAGAACGGTGGATCCCGACACTGTCAGTCGTATTAGAGACTTGGGTCGCGTGGTCATCACGCATCAAGGCGCCGATCTCGGTTA
This sequence comes from Vibrio sp. NH-7, assembly GCF_053643215.1. Taxonomy (NCBI): domain Bacteria; kingdom Pseudomonadati; phylum Pseudomonadota; class Gammaproteobacteria; order Vibrionales; family Vibrionaceae; genus Vibrio; species Vibrio sp. NH-7. The sequence goes on from NZ_CM132188.1 coordinate 886,244, forward strand.
CCACCTCAACGTTAACCAACTCAGGACCTTTTCTCTTCGATTCCAATAGAGCGGTAATGGATATACCGTTTTCACTGTCTTTTGAAGGGAATACGCTAACACCATAGTGGTCAGTAGCCTGCTCAATTCCGTCCAGTCGAGTTTTAACGTAGCCACAAGCTGAGCTTGGTACTGCAGATTGGGATTGTATTACAACTGGCTTGTAGTAGTCACGGGTTGTTGGAAAAACGACACATCCGGACAATACAACGCTAAAAAGTACGGCTAACCAAATTCTTTTCATAATAACTGCTCCTGTGAGATGCATTCATTATGAACAGTGTTTTATTAATTTACTAGCCTTGATTACACTCGCTTACATACTGGTCTGATTCTCCCAAATTTGACCTTTTGAACGCTACCGAGAAAACCGCATCTCCAGAGAAGAAAAAGCCTCTTCCCTAAACAGGAAGAGGCTTAGTTGCCTTTGACGCTGTTATATTATTCTTGTCTTGCCTTTGACTTTCAAAGGTCACAATACTGAGTAGAGCAAATCTGATGCCAAACAAACATCTCTCTAAATTTCAATAACATAGCATTTTGGCGCAAATTTTTTGCACCAAGCTCGTGCGTTTAAGTGTAATGGATGTGCAGGAATTTGCGTTAAAACTCGACAACTTATTTTATTCTCACGAGTTGGCATCGCCTTTCCAATCTCAGACTCACCTTTAAAACTCGCCTGATACCGACAAATAGAACTGGTCCTTTCCTAGCTCTTTATCTAAACCGTTGGCATACCCCATGGTCACGGGTACCGTTAAATTGTACCCCATCTTAAGCTCAACGGTTGTTGAAATACCCAACCCAGTAAGCCATTTATACTGGCCGCTTTCACTCCATGCGCTACCAGAGTCGGCAAACAGGGTTGCAGAAATATCACCCAAACCAATCGGAAACAGTCCCCAGTTGCGCTCAATTCGAGCCAACCATGACGTGTACTCTACTCGCTGAGTAAAATAGTGATTCCCTGATTGAACAGTTTCATCATAGCCTCTTAATGCCTGAGTTTCTCGACCAAACAGAGCGCTCTCATCGCTTTGGTCGCTGCCGCCTAAACGAAACGGTTTCGCCTTCTCATCGCTGTATCCTCCAGCTAAGCGGAGCGTCAGTGTAGAGCGGCCAGGAAGATCAAACGTGCTTCGCCACTGCGCTTGATACTTATTCCCTTGATAGTCGCTTCCCAGCAAATCATTTGTTTCAGCAGTGAGATCAAGATAGTGCCCCCAACCCACGCCCATGACGTTAAGGTAGCTTTCTCTGTTGTCGAACGAAGCCGCTAAACCGACTAGCGTTTCTTCCCGCTCTTCATACGGGCTGGTCGTTACCTTAGGTTGTTGAACCTCGCTTTCTTTCTCCCAAAAAAGACCCGCAGACAGAGACAACTGATCTTCAAACGCGGTGTAAACATAGTTACGTTGTAACAAGGCGTTGTCGTTCTGTTCGATGCGCTGGGACTCAACCCCTAATTCTGAGAATGTTGTAAAGTCATGGTTTCTGCCAATCGCGGCGAACCATCGATTGTCGTAAAGATAACTAAGGTGGTATTGACCTAATCCGTTTTCCGTATCCCAACCCAACTCAATGGTGTAGTTGTGCCTGCCAAGCGCATCAGAGCCATTGGTTACGATTCCAGCGATCGATTGATTCTCATCTAGGCTGAAAATCGGCACCCATGTCCTTGGTCTTAGACTGCTCCAAGGTGAATAATCAACCGCATCGGTTTTCTCCACAGACACTGGTGCTGGATCTGGGTATTGGTAGCTTGCAGCAACCTCACCTAAAACGACATTATCAAGGGCGTCTGGCTGCTTGAGTGCGCGAAGCGTATAACCTTCACTGTCATAGCTTTGATAAACCAAGCCAAAGGTGTCTGACCATAATGGTGAAAATGCTCCCCCCACTTCGCGGGTGAGTTGCTCAACCGATTGGCTACCGAGAGTATGGCGGTAAACATTAAACACTCCGTCGTAATCAGCGCTAAACATCACAGTGTCTGCATCCACAAATACTGGGCTATTTTCAACGGATCGTGTCTTGGTGATTGTGGACCATTGCAAGTTCGTTAGATTCAAACGCTCAAGATTCCAGCCATCTTGGGATCGCTTAACACTCGCCACCAAGTTCGTGTCATCAGGAGAAAGATCGTACCCACCTAACACTTCGTTTTCAGCCCCTCGCCAGAGCCGTTGCTTGTTTTCAGGAGCCATAACATCAATCAACCACAGCTCACTAAACCCATCGATTTTTCGGCTTGCGATAACCTGCTGACCATTGGCCAGCCAACGAACATCTCTAAAACGCTCCCGCTCGGTTAACCGCTTCCATGTCCCTCCTTGTAACCAGAACAAGTCTGTAATGCCTCGCCCATCGGCGTAATAAACCAGTCTTGACGCAACCAACCCAGAGGTTTGGTGAGCATCTAGAGCAACGACACCTTTTGAACTTGAGATACGATTGATCTCTTTAGATGCCTGCACTTGAGCAACGTCATTTCTATCTTCACCGTTGTTTCGATTGATGAAAACATCCCCCGCCGCGTTTGTCGTGATTACCTGCATAACGGGAGTTGTCTCATTAAGTCTTTCGCCCGACACCTTATTCGCCGTGCGAAGCGCGATCTCTTCACTAAAGCGCTCATTTAGGTAGGTTTGAAACTGTGGCCACAACGCTTCAAACGACTCACCAAATGTATTTTTGGCGGTTCTGTTCAAGAGGAAAAATGGCAGTAAGCGACGACTGTAATCGTCTAAGAAGGTCTGAACTTTATCTTCTCCATATTGGCGAACAAGATAGTCAACAAAGTAAGCACCATAGAGATATTGATAACCAAGCGGGAAGTGTTTACTGGCGACCATCGCTTGATTGAGGTCCTTAACCTTTCCAGAGGCGACTTCCATGCGCATTTCCATTGGATAGCTTGAACCTTGCAAGCGGCCATAACCAAGCTCTTTATTGGTTTCCAAATACACCGCCAAGCCCTCTACTAGCATTGATGGAGTAAGAGTATGGGGGTAAAGCAATACGTTACGACCAAATATGTTGCGTAAAAACTCTGGCGCACCGCCCCCCATTTCTAGATGCAGGATGTGCACATACTCGTGTCGTATCAGTAAGTGTAGCCACTCATCATTGCTTTCTAGGCTGTTTACGTCATCTGGCGGGCTCATATAGAGCCTGATCTGCGGATAAGGGATGACGGTCGCCCAACCGTTTGAAAAGTCAAACTCATCGACCAATACTATCTCGGTCTTATCTTTAGGCTCGTAGCCAAAAAAAGGTGTCAGCTCTTTATGAACTTGCTCTGCCAAATCCAGAGAGCGAGCTGCTTGCTTTTCGTGCCCAGAACGAAAGTGAATTGAGAAATGATCAGATTCTTGAGTTTGCCATGCTTCATTCTGTTGGTCCCAAGCAACGGAAACCGCGCGAGCATTGTGAGAGATAAATGGATAGGCTAGCAACGCTGCTACGGACAAAGTGAGCAAGTTCTTTTTCATGTTAAGAGTTTCTAATATAAGAATAATGGTTGATTCATCTGCTAAATGTACACTGTATTATTAATAATTCAATCCGTTCATTGTGTTCGGTTACAAAGCGATCTTCGAAGGGTCTTAATAAAATCGCTAACTAGGTTCGATGTCTTATCACTCTATGTCGTTATAGAGTCTCGAGTCAGATAGGCTTCATAGAGCGTACTTTTGTTAACGGCTCGTTCTCAATATCACTTGATTTCCCCCCCTAGTTAATATTTTTGCTCTTAGAAATATTTCCATTTGTAAAACATGAGGTTAAGGTAGAGTTAGCATTCTATTTAGACATCAAAAACAATCATTTGAGAAACACTTCACAGCCAGTTGAAATATTGATGAGAAATATGCCAAGTCAGTCGAAATTGCCCATCAATCCTAACCAATATAATTGAGCAAATTATAAACTTAGACGATTTTGATTTTTCAGGAGAAATCGTGTGAACTGGCTTAATTGTTCGGCACGGAGCCGACGAGGTTCGACCTCAATAAAAACATTGCACCATGGGATTATATTAGCCTGTGCTTTGACGCTGTCAGCGTGTGGTGGCGGCGGCGGAGGTGGCAGCAGTAATGGTGGCAACAAACCTCAAACCATCGCGCCTAACTCTCCCAATAGCTATCTACCAACCACTAGTGATACTAAGTGGTACTACGACAACAGTAGCGAAGGTACGTACGCAACGACCACCCAAATAGGCGGAAAAACCGCGCAAGTCATTAACTATCCAACTGGCGGTAAAGAGTACTTTATTGCCACAGAAGAAAGTGTCTCGTTTGCTGGTTTCTATTCGCCATCCACTTATGTTTCTGGCGTCGGCACTTTTAGTATTGATTTCCGATTCGATGAATCTATGCAGTTAGTTGAGAGTTCAGCTAGATCGCTGCAAAGTGTTGCCACTTCTGGCACAGCCAACATCCAACCGACATACGGAAACAACTCCATCAATGTTTATGGTTCGACAACCATCAATGGGACTGAGACGATTACCGTTCCCTACGGTACTTTTGATGCCACTCACGTAACCGTAGACTTATACATTAGCTCTACCATCGACGGCTACTTCTTTGAAATTCCTTGGCAAGTAGACCTGTGGTTTGCCGACAATGTTGGTATTGTTCGCCGCGTTCAAGGCGGTCAAGTCATTGAACTCACAAACTTCATCGCGCCGGTCACAGAGCCAACTGATCCTTCCGAGCCAACTGATCCTTCCGAGCCTACGGAACCAACAGAGCCAACGGACCCTACCGAACCAACGGAGCCTACCGAACCAACGGAACCTACTGGACCAACAGATCCTACCGACCCTACTGAGCCTACTGAGCCTACTGAGCCTACTGAGCCTACTGAGCCTACTGAGCCTACTGAGCCTGTAGTAGACACAGATGGCGATGGTATCAGCAACAACGATGATACCGATGATGACAACGATGGCGTATTGGATGTCAACGATCACTACCCACTCGATCCGACTCGTCACGATAAACTCAAGGCAAACCTCACAAGTACTACCTTGTCCCACACCATTGGTTCTTCAGCGAAGGAGGTTAAGCAACTTTCAATTACCGGAACTAACATAGAGTGGCTGTTACTAGACACCGCTAGCTGGCTCTCGATTAGTGAAAGAATGGGCACCGGTGACACCACTGTCGAGCTTTCGATTATCGACTACAAGCTCACGCCTGGATCCTATTCAACGACTATAACGTTGCGCGACAAAACGGAAGGCACAGACTCGCAAATCCAAGTCTCCGCTGAATTTGCTTTACCAGAGTTAACGCTAAGTAGTAATAGCGTCACACTCGACATCTCAGATGGGTTTGAACCTATTTCAAGCAGCCTCGACGTCAGCTTATCGACAGGTGATCGCATTCATCCAGTAACAGTGTCACTGCCTGAAGGTCTGCATTCCTCCAACATTTACGTATCGAGCACCGCAAAAACACTTGATGTGAACTTGACCTCGATTGAGAGTGTAAAGGAAGGCCTTAACACCTTTACCGCAACGGCTTCTGCTCAGGTTGGTGAACACACAATCAACAAACAATTTGACGTGAACGTGCTTGCGTCTCGTCGTGCGCTTGTTGTGCCTGATCGCGGTGTTGCCTTGACTAAGTTTGCAACCAAACAACGTCTTACTGCTGACATCGATATCCTAGACACCTACGGCTTTACCAACACGCTTTGGAAAGCGTCAACAGAAGCTCCTTGGCTGACGGTGACAACCTCTGGTACCACGGCTGATAAGTTGCAGCTTACTGCGGATGCTCGCGGTTTAGCGACCAATCAGCTGCATGAAGCGGAAGTTGTCGTCGTACCAGATGACACGAGTATTGCCAACAGCAATAGCATTCGTGTCAGCCTTTGGGTTGGCGATACCGACCCAGTCGAGAAGCAGGTGATACCCCAAAAAGCAATCAATGTAGCGGCTGACCCAGTTAGACCTTACATCTACCTTAACGATGGAACCGCCGATTCTGCTGAAATCAGTGTTTATCATAGCCATACGCAAGAATACGTTGCGGGGCTATCACCTGGCGGAACGCACCAGTTTGGTGACATTAAAGTGAGTGAGGACGGAAGATGGTTATACAGTGGTTTGGATGGCAACAGTATCGCTGTCTTTGACCTGACGACATTTAACCTACATACGATCTGGTCAGGTAATGATGGGCTCGCAGAGACGTTTACAATTACCGAACCTTCAGGCGTAGCACTGATTGTTGGCGCTCGTGGGAACATTTATCACGCCAATACCGGTACTCGCCTAAATGTACGTGGCGACGGTCACTGGGTATCAGCCGTTGCTTGGTATCAAGGCTATGACATTCTTGCATCAAGCCAATTTGGTAACCGCTTCTGTGCTACCGAATCTGGTCTATCGCCATACACATTGCACTGTTATGAACTGACGTACAACAGCTATCGTGACGATGTCAAAATGGAGCATATCGCTACAGCGCCACACGGTACAGATTCGTTCGCCACCGGCCTAGCCATTAACAACGATGGTAGCGTGGTCTATCCGGTTGGGTCCTCACTGCTCAGTCTTGATGTCGATAGCATGCAGGTTACGCAGGTATTTACCACCGACGGATACGCCGCTGGCTCAGCAATGGGCGAGAACAACGAAGTTCATGCCACCACAAGCAACTACTATGGCGACAAAGATATATGGATCTTCAAGTCGGATGGCTCACAGCGTTACAGCGGTGACGCGTCAGGAAGTAACAATAGTATTTACAATGAACTGGATGTGTCAGGCGATGGCTACCAAACTTATGTCATTGATGATACGCAACTCATCATTATGAATAGCTATTAATCAGCAATGCCCAGTCTTTTGACTGGGCATTTTTTTGACCAAGCTACAGACATAAAAAAGCCCCGACATTTCTGTCAGGGCTTCAAAATAATGGAGGCGCCTCCCGGAGTCGAACCGAGGTCCACGGATTTGCAATCCGCTGCATAGCCACTCTGCCAACGCGCCTCAAATTTTGCTTTTTACCTTATTAAGGTAGATGGTGCCCCGGGCCGGACTTGAACCGGCACAGCGCGAACGCCGAGGGATTTTAAATCCCTTGTGTCTACCAATTCCACCACCAGGGCAACGCTAAAAGCGATGGTACACCACCATTCCAACGACGTTGTCGTGGGAATGGGGTGTACTTTAACGGCTAGAAATTTAGAGTCAACGAAACATTTAGCTCTAATGTTCAAGTGGTTAAAACAAATCTGCGTGTTCAAGGCGCGATCTATTTGCTCACAACCGCATCAGGCTATCAGCCAATCAAGACATTGCCTTCTTCGATCTCTACCTTGTATACCGACAATTTTATTTCCGGCTTTTCGATGCATTCACCACTCTTTAAGCTGAAATGCTGCTTGTAGAGTGGTGAGGCGACGCACATCTCACCTGCTACATCGCCGACGATTCCTCGGCAAAGCACATAAGCTTCACCGATTGGATCCCAGTTTTGAATCGCAAACACACCATGCTCAGGAATATTGAACAGCGCCACTTGCTCGCCATCAATTAATGCAGCTCGACCTTGGTAGGGAGACAATTCATCTAAGCGACAAACTTTTACTTTATCTACAACTTCCATTAGATTTCCTCCTTCACAGGGATACGTTGACCGCGCACTCTTTGATATGGCAGCGCTTGGCTTGCATCATCGGCATTGATAAATGGTTTGAACTTAGCCAGTTTGTCACTGTTTTCAATCGTGCTCTTCCACTCACATTGGTAAGTATCAACGATATGCTGCATCTGAGCTTCAAGAGACTCGTTAAGGTTAAGCGAATCTTCGATCACTACTTGTTTCAGGTAATCCAATCCACCTTCTAAGTTCTCCATCCAAACTGAGGTTCGTTGTAGACGATCCGCAGTTCGTACGTAGAACATGAGTACACGGTCGATAAGTGCAACTAGCTCTGCTTTAGATAGATCCGAAGCAATCAGGTCTGCGTGTCTTGGTCGCATACCACCATTCCCACAAACATAGAGGTTCCAACCGTTTTCAGTTGCGATGACGCCAATATCTTTACTCTGCGCTTCCGCACACTCACGGGTACAACCAGAGACAGCGAACTTGATCTTGTGCGGCGCACGAAGGCCTTTATAGCGATTCTCTAGCTCAATAGCTAAGCCGACAGAATCATCAACACCGTAACGACACCAGGTTGAACCGACACATGATTTAACCGTTCGCAGTGATTTACCGTAGGCATGGCCGGTTTCAAAACCTGCGTCGATCAATGCTTGCCAGATCTCTGGTAGCTGCTCCACTTGAGCGCCAAATAGGTCGACACGCTGACCTCCAGTGATCTTAGTGTAGAGATCGTATTTCTTCGCCACTTCACCCAAAGCAATCAATTTATCTGGGGTAATTTCACCGCCCGCTACGCGAGGGACCACTGAGTAAGAACCGTCTTTCTGTAGGTTAGCCATGAATGCATCATTCGAGTCTTGTAGCGAGCTGTGTTGTGGCTCCATGATGTGCTCATTCCATAGCGACGCAAATACCGATGCAGCGGTTGGTTTACAAAGGTCACAACCCATGCCTTTACCGTGTTTTTCTAGCAAGGTATCGAAATCTTTAATTTGCTCTACCTGACAGATGTGGAATAGCTCTTGGCGCGATAATTCAAAGTGCTCACAGATGTGGTTGTTAACTTCAACCCCCATAGTAGTTAGCTGAGCATCCAAGACACTCTTAACCATATTGGTACAACCACCACAACCTGTACCCGCTTTCGTTTCCGCCTTAAGCGTATCTACGTCATGAGCACCTGCTTGAATCGCACTGACCAAGTCACCTTTGCTGACATTATGACAAGAACAGATGATGGCACTATCATCCATCTCGCCGTTTAGCATTCCCATATCAAACAGCAAGTTAGCCGCATGGTCTGGAAGCTCAGTTTCGTTAAGGTAACATTGAAGTAGCGCGTCATAGTCTGAGTTGTCTCCCACTAAAATCGCACCAAGCAACTTAGTTCCTGATTCATCGACAACCAACTTCTTATAGATACCAGCAACTGCATCTTGCAGCACCATCTCTTGCGCACCTTCAGTTGCTTTATGAGCATCACCAATCGAAGCGACATCAACGCCAAGTAACTTAAGTTTGGTACTCATATCCGCGCCAGTGAAGCCTTGGTTATCGCGTCCAAGTAATTGATCCGCAACCACTCGCGCCATAGTGTAGCCCGGAGCAACTAAGCCGAAGATCTTCTCCTGCCATAACGCACACTCGCCCACAGCATAAATGCTTTCATCACTTGTCTGGCACTGATCATTGATAACAATACCGCCATGCTCACCAATCTCGATACCTGCCTCACGCGCTAGGGCATCTTGAGGTCTAATACCTGCAGAGAATACGATAACGTCGACTTCTAGAGGATCGGCGTCTTTGAACACTAACCTGTGGTTGGCACTCTCACCATCACAGATTTTCTCTGTCGCAGTCGAGGTATGAACGGTTAAGCCCAAGTCCTCGATTTTCTCTTTAAGAACTTGCCCTGCTCCATCATCAAGCTGAACCGGCATTAAGCGCGGCGCAAACTCTACTACGTGTGTTTCTACGCCCAGCAGTTTCAATGCGTTGGCAGCTTCTAGACCAAGCAAACCACCACCGATGACGGCACCTGTTTTGGCGCCCTGACAGGCAGTTTTGATTTCAGAAAGATCATCTAGGGTTCGGTAAACAAAAATATTATCGCGATCTTTACCGTCGATTGGCGGCACGAATGGGTAAGAACCTGTCGCGAGGACAAGTTGGTCGTAACCCATCACGCTGTCACCGTCTAAAACTAAACGCTTTTTATCTCGTTCAACTTGCGTCACTTGGCTACCGAGCATTAGCTCAATGCCATGTATTTTGTACCACTCTTCACTGCTCAGCATTAGGTCTTGATGACTATTGCCCGAAAACAGCGAAGAGAGCTGTACTCGGTCATAAGCGATAAAACGCTCTTCTCCGATGACAGTAATGCGTTTTTCTAGGTGAGCACCACGCTCTACCAACTGAGCCACAAGATGGTGGCCAACCATGCCATTACCTACAACAACGATATGTTCCATAATGTGACTCCTTTAAGCCGTTTTCGCGGTCGTTGCGAGCTCTTTTTGCTCTTTATCTTTTTTATCAGCCGGGCTAGCCGCTGTTTTTGCCTGCTTCTCATAGAGGAAGCGAAGTACAGACTGACGACATTTCTGATACTGTGGATCGTCAGCTAGCTCAACGCGGTTACGTGGTCTTGGCAAATCGACTTCTAAGACTTCACCGATCGTCGCCGCTGGGCCATTGGTCATCATGACGATTTTGTCAGAGAGCAGTACCGCCTCATCGACATCGTGAGTAATCATGATGACTGTATTGTTTAGCTCAGCTTGAATCTGCATTAGTGAGTCTTGCAGACGTGCACGAGTTAGCGCATCTAACGCGCCAAACGGTTCATCCATCAATAGGACTTTTGGTTGCAGGGCTAACGCGCGAGCAATACCGACACGCTGCTTCATACCACCTGAAATTTCATCCGGCTTTTTATCCGCCGCATGTGACATTTGAATCAGCTCCAAATAGTGTTCAACTTGCTGCTTAATCCAAGTTTTAGTGTCAACTGAGCCAGAGTGTTGATCAGCAATCTGCTTCGCCGCGAGTTCAACGTTTTGATATACCGTTAACCAAGGCAGTAGAGAGTGGTTCTGAAATACCACCGCACGCTCTGGGCCAGGGCAACTCACCTCACGACCATCAACAATCACGCCACCATCAGTTGGCAAGTGCAGACCTGCTACTAGGTTAAGTACCGTTGATTTACCACAACCTGAGTGACCAATTAATGAGATAAATTCGCCTTTTTGGATCTGCAGGTTTACGTTTTTCAGTGCAATAAAGTCGCCGTTTGGTGTCGGAAAACTCATACCCAACTGGGTTAAATCTAATAGTGCTTTAGACATAGGAAACTCCTTTTATCGCAATGCCTGCTGTTTGTTCCAAGATAACCACTTCTGAAGTTGCAACATGCCGCGGTCTAGAAGTAAGCCGATAAAACCTATAGCAATAACCGCTACCATGATTCGCCCTAGAGATGCCGAGCTACCATTTTGGAACTCGTCCCATACGAACTTACCTAGACCTGGGTTCTGCGCCAGCATTTCTGCCGCGATCAATACCATCCATGCAATACCTAATGACAAGCGAAGCCCGGTGAAGATCATCGGAATGGCGGAAGGAAGAACGATGACTCGAATGTGTTGCCACCATGACAGCTGCAAAACTTTACTTACGTTAATGAGGTCTTTATCTACGCTTGTTACACCAACCGCAGTGTTAATAAGCGTTGGCCACAAGCTACACAGTGCAACGGTAAGCAGTGAGTTAACGAAAGATTTGGCAAACATAGGATCGTCACTGACATAGGTCGCACTCACCACCATGGTCACTATCGGTAGCCACGCTAGGGGTGAAACAGGTTTAAGTAGTTGTATTACTGGGTTAAACGCTTGGTAAACGCCTTGATTCAACCCGAGGATAATACCCAGAGGGATTGCAATAACTGTCGCAAGTAAGAAACCACTCGCTACCGTGATTAAACTGGTAACTATCTGGTCAAAAAAGGTTGGTTTTCCTGTGTAAGGGCGAATTTTCACCTTAGCATCAGGGTTCTTTGCTAGCTTTGCTGCGTTGCGTTTTTCTTGGCGCTCAATAAACGCGATCTCTTTGTCACGCTCCGCCCAGTGCTCGCTAACTAAGTTACTAAACTGCTGATAGGTTTGAGCTGGACCAGGTAAGGTACCAAGTGATGTTTCTACCTGACGTGCACTAAAATGCCACATCATTAAAAACAGCAAGATTCCGATAACAGGCAGTAGAATAGCTTTGCTTTTATTCGCAACCAGCTCTCTACTCGGAATTAATGATATTACATTGCTCGACATAACGACTCCTATACATCCTTGTTGGTAGTACTATTTTTATTGGAGGGGCGAACCCCTCCTTTATGTTGTTAAACTTTGTCTTTGCCTTTCAGACCAATCGCGAATTTCTCTAGGTAAGCGTTTGGTGAACGGCCGTCGTAGACGATATTGTCGATAAAGTGAGTTTGTGGAGCGCGGAAGCCATCTTCTTCAGCGAATTTAGGGAAATCTGTACTAGACAGAACACCATCTTCGATTAGAGCTTCAGCTGCTTGTTGGTAGATGTCTGGACGGTATACTTCTTTTGCCACTTCCATGTACCAGTCATCCGACTTTTCTTCAGGGATTTGGCCCCAACGACGCATCTGAGTTAAGTACCAGATCGCATCACTGTAATATGGGTAGGTTGCGTTGTGACGGAAGAACACATTGAAATCAGGCACTTCACGTACATCACCTTTCTCATATTCAAAGGTACCAGTCATTGAGTTCGCGATAACTTCAAAGTCAGCACCAACGTATTCGCTCTTAGCCAATAGTTTCACCGCTTCTACACGGTTAGCGTTGTCGTTCTCGTCTAACCAATGAGCAGCACGAATCAGAGCTTTCACAACACGAATATGAGTATTTGGATATTTTTCAGCCCAGGATTTTGATACGCCAAACACCTTCTCTGGGTTATTTTTCCAGATTTCGTAGTCAGTCACGACAGGCGCACCAATACCTTTAAATACCGCTTGTTGGTTCCACGGTTCGCCCACACAGTAACCTTCAATTGTGCCCGCTTCCATGGTTGCTGGCATTTGCGGTGGAGGTGTGACGCTCAGTAGTACATCTGCGTTTACTTGGCCGCTGTTGTCGCCCGTTGTTGGCGCGTAATAGCCTGGGTGAATGCCACCAGCAGCTAGCCAATAACGAAGTTCGTAGTTGTGAGTTGAGACGGGAAACACCATGCCCATGTTGAACGGCTTACCTTCATCAAGATAGCTTTCAACTACAGGTTTAAGAGCATCGGCCTTGATTGGATGAACTAATTGACCATCCTCTTGAACTGGGATGTTTGGTTTCATTTGCTCCCAAGTTTTGTTCGATACGGTAATCGCGTTACCGTTAAGGTCCATGCTAAATGCAGTAATTACCTCGGCTTTAGTACCGATACCGATAGTCGCACCTAACGGTTGACCAGATAGCATGTGTGCACCATCAAGTTCGCCGTCGATGACTCGGTCTAGTAGTACTTTCCAGTTGGCTTGAGCTTCCAACGTGACGTACAGACCTTCATCTTCAAAAAAGCCTTTCTCATACGCGACCGCTAGGGGTGCCATATCAGTAAGCTTGATGAAACCAAACTTTAGATCTTCTATTTCAGGCTCCCCTAACTCGGCGAAAGTGGTGGGCACGTAAAACGTGGTTGTAAGTGCAGCGCCGACTAAAGTGCGCTTGATTGCTGACGTCCATTTCATAAGTTTTCTCCAATAAAAAGGCGCTACAACTCCAGTGAGCTGTAGCGCCATTGCTTCCTTTCTATTACCGCCGTTGATAATTCAAGGTTACGATTGAACAGATTGTCATGGTTTCTGTTTATAGTGTTCCAAGTTATGTGCCAACTTATTTAATCCTTTAATATCAACCTCTTAAATGAAACACTCTATCGAGCAGTATTATATTTGCTTAGTATTAGTGCACTTCGCACCAATGCGGAATTTTTCTTATAACCCCAAAGTGGTAGAGTGTTACTTAAGGGCTTCCAGGGTTTGCAACAGGTTCTTTGCAACTTGTCCGAGCGATTGGCTCGACTGCATCGCCGAATTCCTCATCGCGTTGAACGCAGCTTCTTCGTCGACCTGATGCATCTTCATCAACAAGCCTTTGGCTTTTTCAACCAACTTTCGCTCTTCTAGTTTGAGTTCTAATTGCTCTATCTCACTTTCTAGTGCAGTCACTGATTGGCGCATTTGGCAGGCATTTTCGATCCAAGGCAAAAGTGAGAATTGACTGTCTGCTGGAATGATTACGTAGTCCATTTTCTCTGGTAAGCGGCTGATATCATTAGACTGTAATTGCTTTAACACAACCAGAAGCGGCAACTTTCTGAGTCGACACTCTTCGATAATCAGTCGAAGTTCTGCGCTCGGCTGCTGCCAACCCACAACCACATTGGCACCGGGTTCTCGGTCGAGCATCTTCTCAAGCTGGTTGAGCTGACAGCTGTTGATATTGTCGAAGTCTTGCGCGAGTTGAGTGGTTAATCGCACCGATTCTTCGACTCGATCACTACACACAATAAGAGGATTTTTTGAGAGGTTTTTATTCATGAACATTCCCTGTTTTGCTCTCTATCTAATAGGAGACATAACAAGGAATGTGCCAAGTAGTAAAATCAGTGATTTTTACAGTAGCTAGACCATAAGCTATAGGCTTTTTCGAAGGCCTGCTCTAAATCATTAGATTCGGCAAACAGCGTTGCTGCCATTGTAGATACTATGGTGTTTGCCATCATGTTGAGGTTCGATTCATCAGTACCAAACAGACATTGGTTTGGTAGAGGGATGTCTGTCAGCATTCGTTCAGTCCAGTAGTGAGACTCAACACCGTTTGGCGTACTTACCCAAACCGTTTGACTCACCTTTGGATTGTACTCCGACTCGCCAGACTGACCTTTAAAAGAAACAACTGCGTGACTGGTTAAGCCAATTTCACTCTCCACTTCGGCATGAAGTTGCTGAAAGCCAGGATGAAAGCTACCACGTAGGCCAAGTTTCGCGCCGCCCGGGTTTAACGCACGAACAACCGTGTTGATCGGAGTACGCAATCCATAGCGATTTTTCCAGCCAATCATGGTTTCCGCTTGTCGCGCAAAATGCTTAAGTGGTAGGTAAGCAATGCCATGAGTTTCAAGTAGACTCTTCGCATGCTCCGGTGAGTCAGCGATTTGTACGTCGAACTGCTCTAAATAATCTTCCGCATGCAATCGCCCTGCAGGTCTATCATGATAGCCGTGAAGCAGCACTTTATAGCCATGTTGCGATAGGATTTTCGCGGCTAACAGATGCCAAGGCTGGCCTGCGCTGCTGCGTTTGCCCGCATAGCATGGCCAGTCTATATCTGCGCCTAAACTCGGTACGCGAGACTGAAACGCTTTTACGAAACCTGCAATCTCTTGCTGAGTTTCGTTTTGCACTCGAATCAACATTAGTAGCATCGCCATTTGATCGTCACCACATTGACCATCAAGATACTCATCCATGATTTTGTACGCCTGTTCAAACGTTAGCGGTTTACGCCCACGCTCACCTCGACCTACAGTGCGAATACATTCTAAAATTGTGCTCATACTTCCTCTTGAGAAACAACATGTTCTACTGTCGACATTAGTTCGTCTCTCAGTTTGACCACTTCTCCCAATATAATCAATGCCGGACTCACTCCCTTCAACTCATGCGTTTTGGAAGTTAGCTCTCTTAAACAGGAAACATGCACCTTTTGCTGTCGGCTACAACCATGGGTAACAATCGCGAGTGGGAAATCGCCATCTAAGCCATTGCTAATCAACCCTCGCTGAATCTCGTCGGCTTTCTCTAATCCCATGTAGAACACCAGTGTTTGACCTGCACCGACAAGCTGAGACCAAGCAGGTAGTGCTCCGGTTACCACTTGTCCGGTCACAAAGGTAACGCTTCGAGCCACTTTACGATGGGTTAATGGAATATACGAAGATGCGGCACAACCAATGGCTGCGGTAATTCCAGGGATGACTTGATAGTCAATATTGTTTTTAGCGAGTAACAAGCCCTCTTCACCACCGCGACCAAAGATAAACGGGTCACCGCCTTTAAGCCGAACCACTTGCTTACCAAGCTTGGCATAATCAACCAATATTTGGCTGATCTCTTCCTGCTTTAGGCTTGGCTGACCGCAGCGTTTACCTACGTAAATGAGTTTGCACTGAGTTGACGCGAATTCAAGGATCTCTTGGTTCACTAAACGGTCATAGACAATCACATCTGCGTTCTGAATCGCTTTCATCGCTTTGACTGTTAGCAACTCCGGGTCGTTGGGCCCTGCACCGATTAGCAACACCTTGCCTGTAGCGCCCTGTCTACTTTGCTCGCTACCAGTACCGTCTATGGTGTGCTCAACATAGTCGTGAGCGACAAAACCTGCACCGCGCAAACCGAGTTGTGAACCTTCTTTGTAAAGTAAATCCATTTTCATGCTCTGCTCCTACTTCGTCACAACAATCGTTTGGTGGTACTCAGCAACTAACTGCTCAACTTGAGGTAAGCAAGAGCCACAATTAGTGCCACACTTAAGCTTGTTTTTCAGTTGGTTGACGCTAGTGCACTCGCCACTCTCTAGTTCACGCACGATCTGTTTATCGTTGACGCGGAAACAGCTACAAATCAACTCGGTTGCTTCTTCCTGAGCCGCGATGGAAAGTAGCGCGGTAAAGGTTAGTGGTTTACCAATCAGTCCTGCCAGTTCTGTCGCATCAGCCGCAATGGGTTGATTGGAAGCAATCAAGAGCGAACGAATCACTTTACTATCACCTAACTCGTCATAACCAACGGTTAACCAACCTAGCTCAAGTTCGAGGATCACTTCACGTTGATGTGGTGTCGACCCTAGATTGGAAACATAAGCTCTATCCGCAGGCAAGCTGTCAGCGAAACGCCAAATCCCGACACGTTCTTCCGCTTGGAAAGATTGATACAGGAAGTCTCGGTCTACAAACTTCTCACCAACATAAAGGCCGTAGGTTTTGACCGCTACAGGCTCAATCGCAATTTTCTGCGACTTAAATGCAGGCTGGCCTGAGTGCGGGTCAGCATAACGGCTTAGCACAGCATTAACCTGACTAGCAAGGCCATATTCTCCGGCCCAGTGCATCGACATAAACAGCTGTCGATTACCTAGACCATCATCAATGGCTGCTTTTGCATAAATACGACTGTCGCTATTATCGCTCACCAATGAGATGAGCTGACCTTCTTTAACGTCGATATAAGCTGCAGAACGGCTATTGATATAGACGGTTGGTTCCGGCTCAGTCGCGGCCAAATGCGTGATATAACCCGTGCGGGTCATGGTGTGCCACTGATCGCGCTGACGACCAGAATTGAGCCACCATGAAGAGTCTTTCTCGCTAATAGGCATTGCAGGAACAACAAAGCGAGCTTTTCCATCAGCAAAGCTGTAGCCACCTGACTCGTAAGGGCGAGTTCCGCCCCACTGTACTGGCTGCCACGCTTGATACTCTTCGTTGCTGATCTGTGCGTATTCAGAGATATCAAACAGGAGTGGACTCTGTTTATTGATACCGCTCATGGCCGCGAATTCTCTAAACACATCCGCTTCAGACTCAAAGCCAAATGCGTTTGGCTTACACTGTAAATTACATAGCTTTTCACCCACTTCACAGATTGCTAGCCAGTCAGGTTTAGACTGCCCTTTAGGTGGTGTGAATTGACGCTGACGAGTGAGCATCCGCTCCGAGTTGGTCACCATACCTTGTTTTTCACCCCACCCCGCAGCGGGTAATAACAAAGTGGCATATTTTGCGATATCAGAGTTTCCAATCACATCAGAGACAATCACCATTGGGCACTTTTCTAGTGCGCGTTTTACGAAGGTATTGTCTGGCATTGAAACCACTGGGTTGGTCGCCATGATCCAAATAACTTTTATCTCACCGCGGTCAACCGCTTCAAACATCTCGATAGCTTTTAGTCCCGGCTTTGATGCAAGATTATCGGTTTGCCAAAATTCGCTGACAAGCTTAATAGACTCATCATCAAAACCACGATGTATCGCTAACTGATTAGCCAAGCCACCCACTTCTCGACCGCCCATGGCATTCGGTTGACCGGTAATTGAAAACGGCCCTGCCCCTTTAACACCAATTTTTGCCGTAGCTAGGTGGGCATTAATGATCGCGTTGGCTTTGTCAGAACCCGATTGAGACTGATTTACTCCTTGGCAGAACAAGGTAATGGTCTTTTTAGTGTTAGCGAACCAGCGATAGAAGGTTTTGAGTTGTTCTTGGCTAAGATCGAGTTGCTCGCTAAGTTCATTAATGCTGAAAGCGTTTGACGCTACCGAGTCTAATAGCTCAGTAAAGCCTGATGTGTGCTGCTCGATATACTCTTGGTCTATATTCGCGGTATCAACACAGTAGCGAAGTAAGCCATTAAACAACGCAATATCACCGTCATTCGGTAGCGCTAAATGCAGATCAGATTGCTGCGCAGTGACTGTCTCTCTTGGATCAATCACAACAAGTCTCAGTTCAGGGTTACGCTCTCTAGCTTGCTGAACTCGTCTAAATAGAACAGGGTGAGTCCATGCGGTATTCGCACCACAGATAACGATAAGTTCAGCCTCATCAATATCTGCATAGTTGACCGGAACAACATCTTCACCAAATGCGCGATTGTGAGCCACAACCGCCGACGACATACAGAGTCGCGAGTTGGTATCTATGTTCGCGCTACCAACTGTCGCTTTCATAAACTTGTTCGCAGCGTAATAATCTTCGGTTAGCAGTTGACCAGAGACATACATGGCCGTCGAATCCGGGCCACTCTCTACAATCGCCTCATGGTAGGCATTGGCAATAATATCTGTCGCTTGGTCCCAACTGATCTCTTCTCCATTGAGCTTTGGATACAGCAGTCGAGATGGCATATCTAGGCTTTGCGCTAACGCTGAGCCCTTGACACACAGAGCGCCAGAGTTGGCAGGGTGCTGCTTATCACCCTGAATTCCTAACTGATTTACTTCAACACCGCAGCCTACTCCACAATATGGGCAAGCTGTCTTTGTACATTCCCTTGTCATCACTTACTCCTTGAAAAAAAGCCTCCTTCACTGCTCGAGTGAAGGAGGCTTCATTGCCTGTGACGTTGTTATATATTTTGTGCCCGTTTCAGCCGAGCTAAACTAGATAAGCAAATTAGATGCCAAGTCGTTAAGGCTTGATATTCAAGGAGTTAGATTTAACTTAACAAATATTAATGCACCAAACCTGTGCACTACGCACCGCATAGGCCATGGTATAGAGCTATGATAGTCATCAGGAAGGAATTCAAAGACAAAAAAACCAGCACTTGGCTGGCTTGCTACTTTAAGAAGTAGTGGAGGCGCGTCCCGGAGTCGAACCGAGGTCCACGGATTTGCAATCCGCTGCATAGCCACTCTGCCAACGCGCCTTTGATTTTGCACTCTCTCGAGTAATTTAAGATGGTGCCCCGGGCCGGACTTGAACCGGCACAGCGCGAACGCCGAGGGATTTTAAATCCCTTGTGTCTACCAATTCCACCACCAGGGCACACAAATCGCTTTGTGATGCCGTTTAGAACAATAAACACCATCTAAAATATGATAAAGAATGGAG
Organism: Vibrio sp. NH-7; assembly: GCF_053643215.1. NCBI lineage: Bacteria > Pseudomonadati > Pseudomonadota > Gammaproteobacteria > Vibrionales > Vibrionaceae > Vibrio > Vibrio sp. NH-7. The sequence goes on from NZ_CM132188.1 coordinate 905,635, forward strand.
GCGCCTCCCGGAGTCGAACCGAGGTCCACGGATTTGCAATCCGCTGCATAGCCACTCTGCCAAGGCGCCCTTTTCTTTCAACGCTTTAGGTTACCCACCGTTGCGTTCGCTGCATACTTTACGGATTGAGCACTGAGAGTCAAACAAAAATCTCATATTTTTGTTTGTTTGCCGACAATTACATCAAATAGCTGTTTGTTTGATCTAATCAGGCGATTTTTAAACACTTCCGATCGCTCCGCCCTGCAATAATTCTCGCTGGGCTTTAGGTAGTTTACTCACCACAAGCTCATAAGAACGCTCGCAAAGATCGTGAATCAAGCCGTCTTCAACATCACCAGGATAATAAACGGTCACCCAGTGGCGCTTATTGGTGTGGTAACCCGGTGTGATATCCGCAAACTGATCGGTGAGTACTTCTCCATCTTCAGGTTTGACCTTTACAGTCACGTACTCTCGCCCTTCTCTTTGCGCCAAAATGGCGAACATCTTACCTTTGACCTTAAATACCAACGCATCTGGACCAAATGGGAAGCTCGACTCCGCGCACATAAAGGTATCAAGGTATTTTTCTAGTTCGTTGTTCGTCATTGTTCGCTCTCCAGAAAGTCGAAATCGATACGCTTATTTTGCTATTAATGCCTCACCGTTAAAGTGAACGCCATCCCAGCCTGACTGAATAAAGTTACGAATATTAGCGTGGTCTTCGCCTTGTGGGTTTTCCAGCACATCTTGTCGATAAAAACGCCCAAAACATGCCAGCGTACTTGCCTTATCCAATCCATTCAGTTTGCCGAAAGCAAAAATCTTACACGAACCGTTGTTTTGCCCTGCATCATTGCGGGTACTCCCGTTAGTAAACGAGGTTGGAACGAAATCGTAGTAAGCGTCGATCACCGCGATCGTTTGTTCAAATTCAACTTGCTCAGGCTGCTGGTTTAGTTTTTTAATAAAGGCATTCAATTCCATTTGGACTCTCTCCATAGATATTATAAAGAGGTCAGTCTATGCGATTGATTACCAGATAAAAAGCGCTAATTTATCGTCAGAGAATAGGTAGGTTAACCCTACTCTATAAAGAAAGGATTCAAGATGAGCCGAGGCTACTTTGCTGAACTAGGCTCATGCAAAGTAGCCGTGGTTACAAGTGGATCAATATTTGAACTGGGTAACATCCTGATTGAGCTCTTCAGCTTGGGAAGAGAGCCCTTGCAACACATCGTCCACATCGTTCACCTGAATTGACACTGCTGAAGATGCATCCGCTATGGATGTGATACTGCCGCTAATCTCATCCGTTACAGCGCGTTGCTCTTCGGTTGCGGCGGCGATTTGAACGTTCATCTCATTAAGTTCAATCAACATCGTGACGATTTGCTCCAACATATCAGTGTTCTCATCACACGTCGCGACGCCTTTCGATACCGTGATGTTTGCATTCTCAATACTCTTCGAAACCTCATTGGTTTCGCGTTGCAGTGACTCAATCTTTTCTCGGATTTCTTCTGTCGATGACTGAGTACGCCCCGCCAATGAACGGACTTCGTCAGCTACTACAGCAAAACCGCGCCCTTGCTCACCAGCTCTAGCCGCCTCAATCGCTGCATTGAGTGCCAGCAAGTTCGTTTGCTCGGCAATGCCTTGAATCACATCGAGCACCTCTGCGATTGAGTTGGTCTCATTATGTAAGCGCCCGATCGCTTCAACCGCAGTTTGCATTTGCTGATTCAACTGAGAGATTTCCACGCCCAAACTTCGACCAATATTCACGCCTTGGCTGCCTGCGTCATTGGCGTTTTTGACAAACTCTGCTGCTCGGGTTGCAAACTGCGCCACCTCAGCAATTGAAGCGCTCATCTCATTCACAGCCGTAGCCACCGACTCGGTTCGATGATTTTGGTCATCGACAGCTGCACGGGTACTGTTCATGTTGCCCGCCATGCTGTTGGTATTGCTGTTTAAGTCATCAGTCGCTTGTGCAAATTTGCCAATGATTTGCTGTAGGTGTTTGAATAACCCGTTCAAACTTAGAGCGAGCTCAGTCATCTCATCTTTACCCGCCACTTCGAGTCGCTGGGTAAGATCATTATTTTCGCTAATTTGTTGAATACGCTCGCTCGCCAACTTGATAGGCCAAGCGATACTTCTACCTAAGAAGTAAGAGATGACAATTGCAATAAGCACAATGACCACAATGCTGCTCAAGACGGTAAAGATCATTGCATTGATTAAGCTATCTACATCTTTTAGCGCCTCGTGTTTATCAATCTCTGTAACGATCCCCCAGCTCAATCCCGCCGCATTGACTGGCGCGTAAGCTGACAAAACGTCCTCACCACGGTAATCAACTACAACGTCCGAACCACTTTGCCCACGCAACGCCGATTTTGAGGTAGATGTGGTCACAGGCTGGCGCCCAATCGCAGATCCTTTGCCCTTGATTTGCTCAATAATGGTGTTTGATACCCCTGAATTCAGCATCGTTTTATAGTAATTATCGGCATCTTCCATGAGAAATCTCGATTCGCTTCTCAAAAGCCCATCAGGGCCAACAAGATAACTTTCACCACTTTCCCCCAAACCCGCATTAACCCAGTTGCCGTTGAAAGTCATGATGTTGTTGATTTCGTCCACTGGCATCTGGAATATCAGCACACCTAAGGTTGTTGACCCCTGTTTGATGGGTGAAGAGATAAAAGAAGCCGCAGCTTGATAAGAAGGATAGTAAGGCGCGAAGTCTTCAAGATGGAACTGGCCATCGCTCATTGAAAGTGCCTGACTAAAGGCTTTTGCAATCCCGCTGCCCGCATAAGGGCCGGTCAATAGGTTGGTGGCGTAATCCAGCTCTTTAAACACTGAATAAACGACGTCCCCGTTTGGGTTAACGAGAAAGATATCGTAATAGCCAAACTGCTCTAGAAACCCTTTGATACTTGGGTGATATTTTGCGTGAACCTCATCGTAACGAGTACCCAAACTGTCAGCCATCAATTGATGCTTATCACCAAGTGGGTTTGGATTGGTACCTATGTATCTTGCTTGCAACGCCTTGCCCAGTGGAGAAATCATCGACAGTTTTTGCATTTCATTGGCAGAACGGCCGCTGTTTGACGCTCGGTACGTCGCACCAAACTGGCTCTGATAGTAACGTTCTAATGCAGAGTGATCGCGCTGTGTCACTGACTCCGTCGGATATTGAGCAAACGCTTGAGAAAACTCGGTAATGGCGTCTTGTACACCCACCGAGTGTGCTGTTGTGATCAATTGACCACGAATCTGTTCGAAATAGAGTTCAATCTCATTTTTCTTTATTTCACGAACAGAGATTAACTGCTCAGTGGCGCGATTATATAGCGCGTCTTCTGATAACACCGAGGAGCGCCAACCTACTATTACGCCTGTGGCAACAACCGCCAACGTACATAATATGGTTGATGCCGTTACTATTTTGGTGGCAATTTTCATAACAATGACCTCTCGCGGAAAGTCCATATCCGCTTATCGAATTAGAGGAAACTGCCATCTGACGTCACATATATTTATGCATCTAGTGATATAATTGTAAGCAAGGTTTGGGAACTTTACGAAAAATTAGAAAAATAATGTCTGTCAACGTATCCGTGTGCACTGGTAGCTGGACAGACTAAAATGAAATTCCACCGTCTATCTCAATGGTTCGCGCATTGACATAATCATTTTCAAGAATAAATTGAACCGTGCTGGCGATTTCATTGGCCAAGCCCAAGCGGCGAAGTGGTATGGCCTGCTCCAATCTTTGTTTGGCTTCGGGTTTCATTTGGCGTGTCATTTCCGTTTCTATCACGCCTGGGGCAATGGCAACTGAGCGTATGCCGTACCTTGCTAACTCTTTGCCCCAAGTTGCCGCAAGTGTCGCTACCGCAGCTTTGGACGCCGCGTAATTGGTTTGGCCAATGTTGCCTGCCCTTGCAACACTCGAGATATTAATGATGACGCCCGGTCGTTGTAACTTGACCATCTGACATGCCGCCTCTCTACCGCACAAAAAAGTCCCAGTCAGATTAACGTTAATCACTGAGTTGAACTGTTCCAACGACATTTTGCTGACTACGCCATCTTTCACTTTGACAAGTAAGCCGTCACGTAGGATCCCTGCATTATTGATGAGCCCGTCTAACTGGCCAAAATCGTCCAAGATGTCATTAAAAACGCGTTCAACTTCTTCTTCCGATGTGACATCCACGCAATAACACAGCGCTTTCACGCCCAACATATTGCATTGTTGCTTGGTCTCTTCCAGAGAAGACTCATCCCTATCAAGTAGGGCTAACTCCGCGCCGGCGTGAGCCAAAGTGATTGCCATCATCTGGCCCAATCCTCTACCTGCCCCTGTTATCGCAATGACACTCTGCTTTAAGTTCATCGTCTCCCTCACTTATTTTTGCTTTGGTAAAACTCAAACAAGCTAGAAAAGTCTTTTTCCGCGTTGCCATTAGCATTGTGAAAAGCGAATAGGTTTCGAGCGAGCGATCCCATTGGCACCGAGGTTTGGCTTTTTGCCGCCGTATCAAGCCCTAAGCCCAAATCTTTGAGCATCAGTTTGGTCATGAATCCGGGTTGGTAACCGTTGCTGGCTGGTGCTGTATCCATCACATCCGGACATGGGTTATAAAGCTCAAGTGCCCAATTTCGCCCCGAACTTTGCAGCATAATTTGTGATAAAACGTTTGGATCCAAACCGTTTTCAATGCCTAGGTTTAACGCCTCACAGGTCCCCGACATTAATATACCCAGCATCAGGTTGTTACAGATTTTTCCCATCTGACCATCGCCTGCCTTGCCAGCATGGAAAATGTTTTTGCCCATGTGTTTTAGCACTTGCTCTGCTTTATCAAACGCTTTATCGCTGCCACCAACGATAAAGGTCAGTGACCCCGCAGCTGCCCCCGCAACGCCTCCAGAGACCGGCGCATCGACAAACTCAAGCCCTTTGCTCTGTGCGTGGGAAGCAACCAAACGGGCAGAGTCTGGGTCGATGGTTGAGGAATCGATTAACAGAGTATTTGGCGCCACGACATCAATGAGTCCTTTATTACCTTGGTGGTCATCGAGATAGACCGCGCGAACATGCTCCCCCGCAGGTAACATGGTTACCACGGCGTTTGCACCGCTTAGTGCTTCTTCGATTGAGTTTGCCGCGACAGCGCCTTGTGACGCCACTTGCTCTACGGATTGCTCTACCAAGTCAAATACTTGCACCCTGCACCCTGCTTTCACTAAGTTCAGTGCCATGGGTGCGCCCATATTGCCAAGTCCGATAAACGCGATGGTTGTCATAACAGTGTCCTTTTGTTTTGGTAGTCAACTGACTAGTAGTGCCCTAACTGTGCAAGAGGGTGTGACTCTGGCGTCCACAGGGAGGTAAACATTTCATCAATGAGCTTATCTTCGACAGCAGCAAGGCTTTTATACTTCCAGTTTGGAGAACTATCCTTATCGACCAATCGTGCTCTCACGCCCTCTTGAAACTCGCCCACTAGGCAGCAACACACTGACAACGTCAGCTCTAAGCGAAAACAATCTGCCAATGAAAGGTCATGGCAAGCGGTCAATTGACGGTAACAAATATGGGCACTGATCGGGCTGCCCGTGGCGAGATTTGATTTCGCGCGCGCTAACCACTGGCTTTCACCCTCTATCGCGTCAATGGCATCAACCACTTGAAGTAAGCTGTCCTGTTGGCAGGCTTGTTGAATATGCGGGTAAAAGGGAAGTAGCTGAGGTTTAGGTGATTCGTGATGCGCCTCTTGAGCAAATGTTTCCAACAACTCAGTCACGACTTCATAGGCATCGTCCACGCATTCCCAGTCAGCAACTTGAAGTTGTTCGATCAAGCTGGCTTTATGTTCCGGAAGCGCCATAAAGTCTGCCAAATGGACGTCAACGGCGTCAGTCGCATTGAGCATGGAACCGGTGAGTCCAAGGAACAGACCTATCCCGTCATCCAGCCGATTCAAGAACCATGTTCCACCGACATCAGGGTATAAGCCAATGCTGATTTCAGGCATTGCGAGCTTCGAATTGGGCGTGACGACTTTATGGCTTGAGCCCATAAACAGCCCCATGCCTCCACCCATCACAATTCCGCTTCCCCATGCGATGATCGGTTTGCAGTAGGTGTGAATTAGGTAGTCACATCGATACTCGATGGTAAAGAAATCACCACACACTCGACGAATCTCATCATTGGTGTTGTCACGCATTACTTCATGCATCGATTTTACATCGCCGCCCGCGCAAAAAGCCTTTTCTCCGGCACCTTCAAGCACGACACAAATGATGTCATCGTCTTCTTGCCATAACGCTAATTGAGTCGTTAACAAGGTGAGCATGTTGGCGCTTAACGCGTTTAATGAAGGGGTGTTGTCGAGCGTGGCAACGGCGATTTTGTGTTGACTGTCACTGCAAGGCAGTAGATTAAAATGGACAGTATCGGTCATATTGCCCCCTTATTGGTTTTTCCATTCAGGTGCACGCTTTTCAAGAAATGCGTTCACCCCTTCTTGTTGATCATCCGTATCGAAAAGAGCCATAAACAGCTCCCTCTCTTTTGCTAAACCGTAGTCTCGCGTTTGGAACCGTGTGGTCTGGATCAGCGTTTTACATGCAGCCACCGATGAAGGTGATTGATTGGCGACTTGTTTTGCAAGTTCAATGGCTTGATTTAGCGCATCGCCTTTTGCAACCACTTGTTCAACCAGCCCAATTTTTTCCGCCATTTGCGCATCGATCTGTTCGCCGCAGAGAATCATCCGCTTAGCCCAACCTTCACCCACTAAAGCCGTGAGATTCTGCGTCCCTCCAGCGCACGGCAGCAAGCCCACTTTCGCCTCAGGCAACGCGAGCTTGGCTTGCGTTTCTGCGATGCGTATGTCGCAAGCCAACGCCACTTCTAACCCGCCTCCCATGGCGTAACCGTTGATAGCCGCTAGCGACACGCCGCGAAATTGAGATAGGGTTTCGAATGCTTCCCCAAAGGCTTTTGCCATCTTAAACGCGACGGCTTTATCTCCTGATGCAAACAGGTTAAGGTCAGCGCCCGCAGAGAAGAATTTTTCGCCTTGCCCCACTAGTACTAGCGCATAGACATCGCGATCGGCATTTAAACTCTCCACCAATTGCTTTAGTTGCATCAGGCTTTGCTCTGTCCACGTATTGGCGGGCGGATTGTTCATCGTGATCACGGCAATATGGTCAGACACTGTGTGTTCGATTGCGTTGGTCATAGTGGTTGTCCTTTACAGTAGCTGCGCGCCTTGCGCTAACAATCGTCTTGAAATGATCAAACGCATGATCTCATTGGTACCTTCAAGTATTTGATGCACCCTAACATCGCGAAAATAGCGCTCCATTGGGTATTCTTGAGTGTAGCCATAGCCACCAAAAAGCTGCAGCGCTTGGTCGCACACTTTAAAACCAATGTCGGTGGCGTAGCGTTTTGCCATGGCGCAGTAGGCCGTCGCGTCTGAGGAGTTTTGATCGAGCTTGCACGCAGCCAAACGCACTAATTGTCTCGCAGCCACCAATTCTGTCGCCATGTCAGCCAGTCGAAATTGAATAGATTGAAAATCAGCAATCCGTTTACCGAACTGCTTGCGTTCTTGAATGTACTGAGTCGCCTGATTCAGTGCTTGCTGGGCAGTCCCTATGGAACAGGTCGCGATGTTAATCCGCCCCCCGTCCAATCCTTTCATGGCAAAGGTGAACCCTTCGCCTTCTGCGCCAAGTCGATGATCGTCAGGAATGACCACACCATCAAAGGTGACTGAGCGTGTTGGCTGGCTGTTCCACCCCATTTTCGGCTCTTTTCGTCCGTAGCTTATCCCTTCGGCACTTGCGGGAACCACAAATGCCGAAACGCCCTTTGCCCCGTCGTCGCTGGTCCTTGCCATAACAACCAGTACATCGGTATCACCCGCACCCGAGATAAATGCTTTGGCCCCGTTCAATATATAACCTTCACCTTGCTTGATGGCACTGGTTGTCAAAGAGGCGGCATCGGAGCCTGCGTTTGGCTCGGTTAAGCAGTAAGACCCTAACCACTCGCCAGTGACCAGTTTGTCACAATAGCGCTGTTTGACGGCATCGGTTGCAAAACTTGCCACCATCCAACTGACCATATTGTGGATGGTCATGTAGGCGGTGGTCGACGTGCAGCCCATCGCAAGCTGCTCGAATACGATAGAGGCATCTAAACGGCTCAAGCCCAAACCGCCTTGCTCTTCTGGCGTGTACAGGCTTAAAAAACCCAGCTCGCCCGCTTCGCTCAGAACCTCTTTAGGAAAGATTTGCTCACTATCCCATTTGGCGGCATTTGGCACTAAACGTTGCTCGGCAAATTGTGCCGCGGTATCGGCAAACGCTCGTTGTTCTTCATTCAGTTCAAAGTCCATCTGCCGCTCCTATTTCAATTGAATGGTTAAGTTGGGGCCAGTGGGAATGTCGTCATCGAACCAACGCGCGGTCACCGTTTTGGTTTCGGTAAAAAATCGCACGGCTTGCTTGCCATAAGCGTGCAAATCGCCATAGAAACTGCCTCGCCAGCCCGTGAATGAAAAGAAGGGTAACGGCACGGGAATCGGGACATTGATGCCCACCTGCCCAACTTGGATATCGTGTTGAAACTTACGCGTCGCGCCGCCGCTTGAAGTAAATATAGAGGTACCATTGCCATATGGGTTTCGATTGATGAGCGCAATGGCATCATCCAGTGAATCCACTTCAAGACACACCAAAACAGGGCCAAAAATTTCTTGCTGGTAGATGGACATATCAGTCGTCACACCACTAAACAGCGTCGGCCCCACCCAATTTCCGTCAGGCAAGCCGCTTACCGCGCAATCACTACCATCCAACTCACAAATGGCACCTTGCGCTTTGCCTTCATCAATCAGTCGTATCACTCGCTCTTTGGCCGCTTTGCTGATCAAAGGCCCGTAAGCAGCGGATTCATCATCCCATGCCCCTGGTTTCATCTTCGCCATTTCGTCTTTGAGATCAGCAATCCATTGCTTGGATTCACCCACAAACACCGCGACGGAAATCGCCATGCACCGTTGCCCCGCCGCGCCAACCGACGCCCCAACTAAATTGCTGACCACTTGATTCTTGTTAGCATCGGGCATGATCACCATATGATTTTTCGCACCGGCAAAAGCTTGGACTCGTTTATTGTGCAGGGTTCCGGTGTGATAGATGTATTCCGCAACCGAGACCGACCCGACAAAAGATACGGTTCGGATATCTGGATGGGCTAGAAGGGTGTCCACTTGATGTTTGTCACCATGGACGATTTGCAACACGCCTTTCGGTGCGCCCGCTTGCTCAAAAAGCTCAGCTAAACGGATTGACGTCAATGGCACTTGCTCTGAAGGTTTGAGGACAAAGGTATTGCCAGCAGCAATGGCCAACGGAAACATCCACAATGGGATCATTGCAGGAAAGTTAAACGGTGTAATGCCACAGCAGACGCCGAGCGGCTGAATTAACGAGTAGCTATCAATGTCGGTGGCAACATTTTCAACCGTTTCTCCCATCATATTGCTGGCGATATTTGCGGCTTGCTCGACCACTTCGATGCCGCGCCACACATCCCCTTTTGCATCCAGAAGGATTTTCCCCGTTTCTTGAGACAATAACTCAGCCAAATCGTCGTGGTGCTCTTTAAGTAAATGTTGGTAGCGGAGCATGACTCTGGCTCGCTCAGAAACCGCCACCTCTTTCCACTGATGAAAAGCATGGCTTGCACTCTCGATCGCGCGCGCTATTTCTGCGTCCGTCGCCTTTGGTAACTTGGCGATCACGGCATTGGTTGCGGGGTTAGTCACATCAATCCATTCATTGGATTGCGACTGACAGAACTTACCATCGATATAAAGCGGAACTGACTGTGTCATAGTGGTATCCTTTTCACTCAAGTGGAATTTCTATTGCCATAGCAGTGGCTTCACCTCCGCCGATACACAGAGAAGCAATACCTCGCACCACGTTTTTATTTTCCGTATCCCCATCCGTCCCTATCGCCTGTAGTTGTCTTAAGCTGTGGATCAAGGTGACGAGAATTCTGGCTCCACTGGCACCAATGGGATGTCCAAGTGCACAGGCGCCCCCTTTGATGTTGACTTTATCGGGATCAAGACCAAGCTGTTTGACCGCGATTTGGGTAACCACCGCAAATGCTTCGTTGATCTCCCATAGGTCAACCTCATCGACACTCCAATCAAGCATCGATAACAAGGTTTCGATGGCAAACACCGGCGCTAACGTGAACTCTTCAGGGGCTCTGGCATGTGTTGAATGACCTTTGATGACGGCGAGTGGCTTAAGTTTTTGCTGCTTTGCCAGTGTTGGCGACATTAAGATCAAAGCAGCGGCGCCATCGGAAATCGCACTCGAGTTCGCGGCTGTCACCGTACCTTGTTTGTCGAAAGCAGGTTTTAGTTTGGGGATTTTGGCAGGGTCAACGCGGTGAGGTTGTTCATCACGCTCAAGCTTTTCACCAGAGCTCAATGTGACCGGACAAAGCTCGTCAACAAATAAACCTTGTTCATCTGCGCTTCGAGCTCGGTGAATCGAGTTAGTTGCCCACGCATCCATCTCTTCGCGGGTAAACTTGAACTTGTCGGCAACCTGTTGTCCATAGACGCCCATTAACTCGCCTTGATAGGCATCTTGCAGGCCATCTAAAAACATATGGTCGAACGTTGTTTTGTGCCCCATTCTCGCACCACCACGCTGATCTTTTAGCAAATAAGGCGCGTTAGTCATGCTTTCCATTCCACCCGCGACCGCACATTGGATCGAGCCTAGTTTGATAAGATCGTTTGCCAACATCGCGGCCTTCATGCCTGAGCCACATACTTTATTTACGGTCGTTGATGGTGTTGATTCACTTAAACCAGCCCCAAGCGCTGCTTGTCTTGCGGGCGCTTGGCCACAACCAGCTTGCAACACACAGCCCATAAAGACTTCGTCGATTAGGTCACTTGCAATGCCAGCAGCTTCAACTGCGCTCTCTATCGCCATGGCGCCAAGCTGAGGAGAGGAAAATCTTGATAAGGCTCCTTGAAAGCACCCCATCGGTGTCCGCTTCGCCGCAACAATCCAGATATCGCTATCTCCCATTGTGTCCCCCACTCCATGGAATTTCTTGACGTTTACGTAAGCATAGCACTAACATTTACGTAAACGTAAAGAAACGCATTTTTTACAATCTATTCTTAGGCAGTTGGAGAATAAAGACAGGTGGAAAGATTTAAGATTAGTGAGCTGGCAAAAGAGTTTGGTATTACCACTCGAAGCATTCGCTTTTATGAGGATGTGGGGCTTATAGAGCCCGAACGTAAAGGCACAATGCGACTCTACCAGCGTAGGGATAAAATCCGCCTAAAACTGATTCTTCGTGGTAAACGACTGGGCTTCTCTCTGGCCGAGATCAAAGAGCTATTTGCACTGTATGATACTCACCAAGAAGATACTCAGCTGACCAAAATGCTCAAGATTATTGATGAAAAGGAAGCTGTACTTAAGCGTCAACTTGAAGACATTACTGTAGTTCTTGAAGACTTAAACGCAGCTCGTCAACGATGTGAAGAAGCCCTAAGTCAAAGCTAGCACCCTTCAGTAACTTAGCGCTTCTTTTTGCATTTTTAGGTGCAACTGGGAGGCGCTATGTTATCTCCATACCACCCGCTCAATTTTGGACTGGGCGAAACCATCGACATGTTACGTGACCATGTTGGCGCATTTGCCGACCAACATATCGCGCCCATCGCGGATCAAATAGACAAAGACAATCAGTTCCCCAATCATTTGTGGCCGCTGCTCGGTGACATGGGGCTGCTTGGCATCACCACGTCCGAGTCATTTGGCGGCGCTGGCATGGGCTACTTGGCTCATGTGGTTGCAATGGAAGAGATCAGCCGTGCTTCCGCCTCAGTTGCATTAAGCTATGGGGCTCATTCCAACCTTTGCGTGAACCAAATTTTTCGCAACGGCACCCAAGAACAAAAAGCCGAATACCTACCCAAACTCATTGATGGTTCCGCGATTGGCGCATTGGCGATGAGCGAGCCAAACGCCGGTTCCGACGTGGTCAGTATGCAGCTTAAAGCGACGTTAAGTGGAGACCATTACCGCCTCAACGGCAACAAAATGTGGATCACCAATGGCCCCGATGCCGACGTAATCATCGTTTATGCCAAAACCGATTCATCCGCTGGCTCACACGGCATCACCGCTTTTATCGTCGAGCGAGCGTTCTCAGGTTTTAGTCATGCGCAGAAACTCGACAAGCTCGGTATGCGAGGTTCAAACACCTGCGAACTTGTATTCAACGATTGCGTTGTTCCGGTTGAAAATGTCCTTGGTGAAGTCAACAAAGGCGTTCAGGTGCTGATGAGCGGATTAGATTACGAACGTGTCGTCCTAGCGGGCGGACCTTTGGGCATCATGCAAGCGTGCTTAGATTTAGTGATCCCTTACGTACATGAGCGCAAGCAGTTTGGCAAAGCCATTGGCGAGTTCCAACTGGTGCAAGCCAAAGTCGCCGATATGTACACCCGAACTAACGCCGCAAGAAGTTACGTGTACACCGTTGCTGCCGCCTGCGATAGGGGAGAAGCGACACGTAAAGATGCCGCTGGTGTGATTTTGTATAGCGCAGAGCTGGCCACCCAACTCGCCTTAGACGCAATACAACTGCTTGGCGGCAATGGCTACATCAATGAGTTTCCCGCTGGACGTTTATTACGTGACGCCAAGCTGTATGAAATTGGCGCGGGTACGTCTGAGATAAGACGCATGCTCATTGGCCGCGAACTGTTTGAAGAATCACGCTAAGGGAATTCAATGACGGTAATCACAAGCAAAATTAAAACTGACGCACCGCTCTATGTAAAAAACCATCAAGCGATGATCGCACTCGTCGATGCGCTCAAAAGTAACATCGAGCTCATCAAACAAGGTGGCGGTACCAAGGCAATTGAAAGGCAACGTTCAAAGGGGAAACATCCTGTCCGAGAACGTATTGCCATGCTTTTAGATGACCACAGTGATTTTCTCGAAGTCGGACTTTTCGCTGCTTGGCAAGTGTATGAAGAGCCAATACCGTGCGCAGGCGCGGTGGCTGGCATAGGAAAAGTGAATGGCGTGGAGTGCATGATTATCGCCAACGATCCTTCCGTCAAAGGAGGAACCTATTACCCGCTGACCGTTAAAAAGCACCTTCGCGCCCAAGAGATCGCCCAGCGATGTCACCTACCCTGCGTTTACTTGGTGGATTCCGGTGGTGCCAATCTGCCTCACCAAGCGGATGTCTTTGCGGATAAACAGCACTTTGGGCGCATCTTTTACAACCAAGCGCGCATGTCGGCATTGGGTATCCCGCAGATATCGGTCGTGCTCGGTCTTTGTACTGCTGGTGGCGCCTACATTCCGGCAATGGCCGATGTGTCGATCATCGTCAAACAGCAAGGGACCATCTTTCTCGCTGGCCCCCCTTTAGTGAAAGCTGCCACTGGAGAGGTGGTCACCGACGAAGAACTTGGCGGCGCAGATGTGCACTGCCGAAAATCGGGCGTTGCGGATTACTACGCCGAAAATGAGCAACATGCAATGAGTCTCGCGCGCCAAGCCATTGCCAATTGCCACCTAACGCCGGCCGACTACAATCACACACCATCGGTTGCACCGCGTTATCCAGCCGAAGAACTGTACGGCATTGTGAACGCCGATTTGCGCCTCACGTTTGATATTCGTGAAGTGATTGCGAGGATCATCGATGATTCCGATTTTGACGAGTTCAAAGCGCTATTTGGACCCACCCTTGTGTGCGGATTTGCCCGAATTGACGGCCAATTGGTTGGAATTGTTGCCAACAACGGCATCTTGTTTTCAGAATCGGCGCAAAAAGGGGCGCACTTTATTGAGCTCTGCGCCAAACGCAAAATTCCTTTGCTGTTTTTACAAAATGTGACCGGTTTTATGGTTGGTAAAAAGGTCGAAGAAGGTGGTATCGCCAAACACGGAGCCAAGTTAGTAATGGCCGTGGCTTGCGCCGATGTGCCCAAGTTTACTGTCATCGTAGGCGGCTCGTACGGAGCTGGAAACTATGGCATGTGTGGTCGCGCTTACGAACCCACCATGATGTGGATGTGGCCCAATGCACGAATTTCTGTGATGGGTGGAGAGCAAGCGGCAGGCGTGCTGACTCAAGTCAAACGCGAGGCCATCGCAAGGCAAAATGGGGACTGGTCACCAGATGCCGAATCCGAGTTCAGACAGAAGATCATCAATCAATACGAATCCGAAGGCTCGCCTTATTACGCAAGTGCTAGACTTTGGGATGACGGCATCATCGATCCAAAAGAGACTCGGAACGTGCTGTCCCGCGCGTTAAAAATCGCCCTTAATGCGCCGATTCCAGATAGCGAGTTTGGGATTTTCAGGATGTAATACAAAGGAACGGTACAATGGACATTACGCTGAGTAGCGATTTACAGTATGAGATTGATCAAAACGGCGTCGCAACGCTGAGCCTTAACCGCCTTGATAAACACAATGCGTTTGGTGATCAATTGATTCACGAGTTAATTCTTGCCCTTGATTATCTCGCCAATCATCCTGATGTGCGCTGTTTGCTGCTTAAAGGGAATGGCGAACACTTCTCCGCGGGTGCGGATTTAAACTGGATGAAACAAATGGCGGAGCAATCGCATGAGGCCAACGTCGAAGATGCACAAACGCTCGCCAAGTTAATGTCCATATTGGATCAGTTTCCCCACCCTACCATCGTCTACGTTCATGGCTGGGCGTTTGGCGGTGCTTTAGGTCTTATCTGTTGTAGCGACATAGCCATTGCTGACCATCACGCTCGATTTTGCTTGAGTGAAGTTAAGTTGGGATTAGTCCCCGCAACGATTGCGCCTTATGTGATTCGAAGTATTGGCGTTAGACAAGCTAGGCGATACATGCTGACAGCAGAAACCATCGACGCCAAAACCGCGCAAGAACTGCACATCGTTCACCACCTGACAAACAAAGACGATGCACAAGCCTGTATTGATCGCTTCATCGCGCAGATTTTACGTAATAGCCCAGCTGCATTACGTCACGCCAAAGAGCTTATTGAACACTGTGACAACAAAATCATCGACCGCGAACTGGTTCGCTATACCAGCGATATGATTGCCAATGTGCGCGTTTCACGACAAGGGCAAGAAGGACTCGCCGCTTTTATCGAAAAACGCCCGCCCATTTGGCCAGATGAGGAGTAACCCAATGGCTCACCTGTCACTGCCTAAGCGTGTGAAAATTGTTGAGGTGGGCCCGAGGGACGGCTTACAAAATGAAGCGAGCATCGCTACTCACGCGAAAGTGGCGCTCATCAACCAACTTTCAAGTAGCGGACTCACTCACATCGAAGTGGGATCGTTTGTCTCTCCGAAGTGGGTGCCGCAAATGGCCGATTCTGATGAGGTCTTTAAACAGATCACACGCAACCCTGACGTCATCTACGCGGCACTTACGCCCAATATCACCGGCTTTGATGCCGCGATGAAAGCTCAAGCGGACCAAGTCGCGGTGTTTGCTTCCTGCTCGGAGTCCTTCAGCCAAAAAAACATCAATTGTTCGATTCAAGAAAGCTTAGACCGATTTAAACCAGTTATCGAAAAAGCATCGCAACAAGGTATTGCTGTGCGCGGTTACCTTTCCTGCATTATTGACTGTCCTTATGAAGGCAAAATTCAACCAGAACAAGTCGCAGATGTCGCCCAACAACTTATTTCATTGGGCTGCTACGAAGTCTCGCTGGGTGACACGATAGGCACAGGCACACCACTAAAAGTCGCTCAAATGCTGGATGCCGTGATGCGCCGAGTTGATCAATCAAGGCTCGCCGTTCATTTTCACAATACCTGGGGCCAAGCCTTGGCGAACATCTATCAAGCATTGCAAATGGGGGTGAATGTTATCGATTCGAGCGTGGCTGGGCTTGGCGGATGCCCCTATGCAAAAGGCGCGTCAGGCAACGTAGCCACAGAAGATGTGCTTTATCTGTGTGAAGGGCTGGGCATTGATACCGGTGTAGACCTTCGCAAAGTGGCGCTAAGTGGTTGGCGAGTCACACAATATCTAAACCGCTCACCTAACTCGAATGTTGCATTAGCATTACAAGATCACATCAAACGATGATTCTGTGTTGAGGCTCTAAGAATCACCCCTAGCGATTAAAAAGTTCGTGATATAACCCGTTCAAAAGTGTTAACTAAGTCTGAGTATTTGGCACGAACATCACACTATAATCGTTTCTTGCTTTATACAACTATAAAAAACCTTCGTCACCCTTGGGCTTAAAATACACCTCATGAATATATTGGTCTGCGACGACTCTAAGATCGCACGCAAAGCTATCATCAGCAAAATCGGGCAAACCGCTAAGACCGTCATTCTTCAAGCGGAAAATGGTAAAGAAGCCTTAGAGCAGCTTGTAGAAACTGACATCGATGTCCTATTTCTTGACCTCACCATGCCAGTAATGGATGGCTTTGAAGTGCTCGCGTCGCTCCCTGTAAGCCGTTACCCGACAAAAGTGATCGTCGTGTCTGGTGACATTCAGAGCGAAGCCAAACAACGATGCCGCGCAATGGGCGCCCTCGATTTTATCGAAAAACCCTTTAGTACCTCTGACCTTACTCAACTATTTTCAAAATACGGTATCCCACTTCAGGCGTTTAATATGGCAACGCCGGAGTGCATTCACCAATCTGTCGATTTGATGGGCAGTATCCGCGAGATGAGTAATATCGCATTAGGGACCAGTGCTTCCTTGATTGCAGAACAAGTTGGCCAGTTCATTGAAATGCCGCTGCCAAACGTCGCGTCTTTGCATCAGTCAGAGCTGAAAATGACCGTCCAAGACATTGTCAATAACTCTGAGTATCGCGCGGTATCTCAGCGTTTTGTGGGCAATGGCATCAATGGCGAAGCGCTCGTCTGCTTGCACGGGCGTGGGCTAGATAACCTCGGGGGTGAAGACAGCAACGGCACCAACGAAGTCATTCTCGATATCTCCAACCTACTGGTTTCTTCTTTCTTAGTGTCGTTTAGCCGTCAACTCGATATCGCCATCTCTTTACGCCAACCTATCGTACTTGAAAAAGAGCTGCTTCAAGTGTCATTGACCTGTAATCAGTTTCTTGCGGGGTACGATGAAGATATTTTTACCATCGAGTTCGTCTATAAGGCGGAAAACCTCGACATTGCCTGCGATGTCATTTTCCTGATGGATAATGACTCCATTGACGCCATCGAACAGATTCTAAAGAGCGTGTTATGAAAGCAACCGAAATCAGTGACTTCCATTGGACAATGCAAATCATCGGCGATCTCGATGCTGGCCTTATCGTTGTAGATAAAGCGTACCGTGTTTACGCGTGGAACTCCTTCATGCAGTCCTACAGCGGTATTAGCGCCGACAAAATCATCGGCAAAGTTCTGTTTGATGTGATTGAAGGGCTACCGGAATCTTGGCTAAGAAAAAAAGTCGACGCCTCTTTTAAACTCAACAGCCGCGGCTTTTCCTGCTGGGAAGATCGCCCTTACCTCTTCAAGTTTAAAAACTTTAGCCCCATATCAAACGGGTTAAGGGAGATGCGTCAGAACATCACATTCTCACCGTTAACATCGGTCAATGGTGAGGTGTCACATGTGAGCTTAGTGATCAATGACGTCACCGATATCGCCAAAAACAAAATCCACCTGATGGACTCCAATCAAAAACTGTCCGATCTGAGCCGAACCGATGGTTTAACCCAACTGTTCAACCGCCGCTATTGGGAAACGTGTTTAATGAAGGAGTATGAGAGCTGCAAAATTTCAGGCGCGGTCTCCTCTCTAGTGATTTTCGACATTGATCATTTTAAGCGCGTTAACGACACCTATGGTCATACCGTCGGTGACCACGTGATTCGCCACACCGCGAATGAACTAAGAAAGGCATCACGCACATCCGATGTTTGTGGCCGGTATGGCGGCGAAGAGTTCACGGTGCTGCTTCCGGGGACATGCGCTAACCAAGCACTCTACTTTACTGAGCGTTTACGTAAGAAGATCGAGAGCTCGATCGTTGAATGTGAAGGCTACAACGTTAAGTACACCATCAGTTTGGGGATTTGTGAAATCTCACCTTATCAATCTAACCACTTGAACTGGCTAGAGCATGCAGACAAAGCGCTCTACTACTCCAAAGAAACTGGGCGAAACCGCTCAACCGTGTTTGATCTCGCGTTTATCAAATAGCAAAAGGGGCTGAAATTCAGCCCCTTTTTACATTACCTAAGATACGCTGACCTTTGGTCCAGTGCGCCATTTCTCCTTAGCTGGCTTGACAATCAAACCGATGCCGACAAGAAACATCCCACAAGCCAAAACTTGTGCGCTACTAAGTCGCTCTGCGTACATCAGATAGCCTGAAACAAGCGCAAACACCGGCACCAATAAAGTCAACGGGGCCGTGGTACTCAATGGATAGCGGATCAACAATCGATTCCAAACCCAGTAACCAAATAAAGTGGTCGGGTAAGCCTGAAAGAGCACTGCGACCGTCGTTTTCGTATCCCAAACACGAACAGCGTCAAACACAATATCCGCACCGTACAAACTGATAGCAAATAACACCAATGGGATCGGCGCAAATAGCATCCCCCATACATTGAACGCGAATGCCTGGGTGGTCTTTGACCCTTTGACTATCATCCCCATGACCGTCCAACTTCCCGCCGCAATTGCAATAAAGAGCAATCCTTGAACCGTGACATTACCATTGGTAGCAGAGACCAAAACAAGCAAGGCGACTAAGGCCGTCACTGCCCCCATGACTTTTCGTTTCGAAGCCGCTTCTTTATGAATAAACACGCCCACAGCCATACTGATCAGCGCATTGGATGATAGCAGTACCGATGACATCCCAGACGATAGCCCCGCGGTGATTGACCAAGATGCCATTCCCCAGATGCCAACGCCAAATACAACGCCATAACTCATTAGGTATCGCCACTTCACGCTGGGTCTGCGAATGAAGAATATGGCGGGAATCACTGCAAGTGTGAAACGTGCCGCCGTCGCCAATAACGGATGAACATCTGTAATCCCCATTTTGATCATTGAGAAGTTAAACCCCCAAATCGCCATTACAAAAATAGCCAACAATAAATCGTTTCTTGTCATAACTGCCCTCCCTTTCTGTTGAAAATTAGTATTGCTCGGGTACAGTTATCAGTACAGATACAATTATTCACATAAAAACCAGTACAGTATGACTATGAGCATCTATAGAGCACTCGCAAACCAGTTTGTCCACGAGATTGAAAGCGGAAAACTCATCGAAGGTAGCCGTATGCCCTCTTTGCGCCAACTCTCTAAGCAGCATGCGGTCAGTATGTCTACGGCAGTGAGTTGCTATCAAGAGCTTGAATCTCAAGGTTGGATTTATGCTCGCCCCCAAGCTGGCTATTTCGTCAGTGCCAGACCCAGCAAAAACAATACGCCTGAGTGGGCCCGCTTTGTCAGCAGGGTATCAACCGTAAACCACAGCTTTTCGATTCACTCCAACCACAACGGTCCACTTGGCGTTTCTAGTACAAGTATTGATGAAATCGCGTTAAATGAGTTGGAACGCAGTTTTCGACGCGCCAGCAAACGACTCACAGAGCGGCTAAATCACTACCCAAATACTCAAGGGGAGCCGCTGCTTCGAAATGCACTAAGTACTCATTTCTCAAAACTAGGCTTACACCTAAATCCAGAAGAACTCGTTGTAACCTCTGGCTGTATGCCAGCAATCAAAGCTGCGCTTGAAGCATGTACTCAAGCCGGTGATACGGTTGCTATTAGCTCTCCGTGTTTCAGTGGAATATTGGATTTGCTTGGTCAAATGGGCAGACACATTGTTGAAATCCCTTCACTGGATGATGGGATAGACCTAATTCAACTTGAAGGCCATTTGCGAGATGGGAATGTAAAAGCGGGCATTTTTTGTACTTCGCATATGAACCCGCAAGGCATCACTATGTCCGCTCAACAAAAACAGACACTCGCAAGGCTCGCCAACCAATACGAAACCCCAATTATTGAAGATGATGTTTACTTAGAACTCTCTTACGCTGATCACACGCCGCTTCCTGCTAAGTATTATGATCAAGGCGGCTATGTTCTATGGTGTGGCTCCATCTCTAAGAGTCTTTCCCCGAGTTATCGGTTAGGTTGGTGCCTTCCAGGTCGCTATACAGACCGATACCGTCAACATCATACCGCCTCTTGCTTTGGTGTTTCTCTGCCTATCCAACTCGCAGTGGCCGATTTTATTGAGTCTGGACACTACGCAAAACAGCTCAAGCGGCGCAGGAATCGGCTACTCCAGCTTCGACAAGCGTATGTCAATTATCTCTCTGAACGATTACCGAGCCATGTGAATATGAGTGACCCAAAGGGAGGAATGGTACTCTGGTTGCAGGTACCAAATTTGGACGTTGATCAGTTTCGTTCGCTTATCGAACAACATCAAATCGATATTCGACTCGGTCATCTGTTTAGTACGCTAGCACTCTATAATGATTGTTTTCGTATTAACATCGGCTATGAACTCAGCGACACCGTGAAAACAGAGCTCGACAAACTGGTGGATGCCATACTCAAATCGAGCTAAAAAGCCGCTGTCACGGATTCGATGCCATGACAGCGAATTGTCAAACTAAACTACAACACCAGTCCGCCATCAATCTTAAGCACTTGGCCGGTGATGAAGCTGGCCTTGTCACTGGCAAGAAATTCTACGCCATTGGTGATGTCTTCTGGCGTTCCCATCCGACCGAGCGGCGTCTTCGCTTTCATCATGTCCAACACTTTTTCTGGGAGGTTTTCAGTCATTGGGGTTTGAACAAAGCCAGGGGCTACGCAGTTCGCTCTGACTTGTGCGCCTTTTCGCGCAAACTCTTTTGCCCAGCCTTTCGTCATTGCAATCACCCCGCCTTTGGTCGCTGCGTAATTGCTTTGGCCAATGTTGCCATCGGTTCCGACCACCGAAGACATGGTTACGATAGAGCCTGCATTGTTCTCCATCATGATCGGGGCAACAGCCTGAGTCAGATTAAACACACCTTTTAAGTTCACGTTTATTACCGCGTCCCACTCATCTTCGGTCATTTTCTCGATCAATGCGTCTCGGGTAATGCCCGCATTGTTGACCAATACATCGATTTTGCCCACGTCCGCTTTTACCTGCTCGATGAACTCGAATACCGCAGCGCGGTCGCAAATATTCATCACAATCGGTTTTACATTGGTCCGGCCTTCAAATGCCGAGAGTAACGCTTGCTCATTCATGTCGATCGCATAGACCATTTGAGCGTGCTGCTCGGCAAATCGTTCCACTACTGCTTTGCCGATTCCTTGGGCTGCGCCTGTCACTAGGCAAATTTTGTTGTTAAACATTTCCTTAGTCCTTAACTCGTTTACGTTTATTTGACTGACTTTTAGCGTGCAAAATGGACACTTAGCTTGTGCCTCTCGGTGTGATTGAGTTGGAGAAAGGCAGCACTGGAACGAACTAAACCGCAGCCCTGCCCTTAAAGGAGCTTAGACATAGTGACGAAAATTGCGAGTCCTAGCGCACTATTTCTTTTAACTGTCACACTAGGAGTTAGAGAAAAATCAGGAAAAAACCATTAGGCGAGCGATAGACCACCGTCGACAACCAAAGTGTGCCCAACGATGTAACTTGCCTTATCTGAAAGCAAAAATTCAATGGCGTCCACAACTTCACCAGTGTGTGCAAAACGCTTTAATGGCACGGCGTCGTTGACTCGCTCACGAATGCCCGGATCTTCACGCTCTCTCTCTTGCCAACGCGGTGTCCACGTCACACCAGGCGCCACCGCGTTAATCCGTATCCCTTTGCTGATCGTTTCGAGTGCCACAGAACGCGTTAAACCTTCAAGTGCGTGTTTCGCCGCGCTATACATCGCCGCATTGGGCGTAGGTCTAATGCCATTGACCGAGCTAACATTCACAATCGCGCCGCCAGAACCCATCAGGCTAATTTCTCGCTTCAAACAGTAGGCTTGTGACCAAAAATCCACATCCAATGTGTTTTTCAAATCATCCAGTGCCACACTGCCAAACTCGCCTAGCGAACCAATCGCGGGAGAGGCATTGTTGATGGCGAAATCAAGTTGACCGTATTGACGCTCAACGTAATCAAAAAAATCCCTAAGTTGGGATTCAATTGAGATATCAAGCGCGAGATAGTCGACACTTTGCAGTGCTGGGAACGCGTCACATTGTTCCAACCAATGCGCTTTGTTGCGTGAACACGTAATGACCTGAACACCTTGCTCGATGAGACGTTTAACCACTTCAAGTCCAATGCCCTTTGAACCACCCGTGACGATCGCTGTTTTCTTCATTGATGCTCCTTGCTTAATGAATTTTATGCAGTGCCATTTCCGCCACTGCCTCTAGCGCAGCGAGATCCACTTCACTCTGAATCGCTGCGTAAGTCCAGCCGTTAAATTCCATATGCATGTACTTAGCCGTGAGAACAAAAGGTTCAATAAAGCATTCCGGCAACTCGGTATTGTAGCCAGTCGATAAAATGGAAATGGACTTGCCTTTTAGGCGTCTGCCGAGTTGTTTCTCTATGGTCAGTAAATCGGAGAGTCGGTCAAAGAACACCTTCAACTGCGCTGACATGGAATACCAATAGACGGGAGAGGCAAACACGATATGATCGAACTCGCTTAACTCGATGATTAGAGGCAAGAAATCGTCCATGCGGTTTCTGTGTTCGTAATCATAGTATGAGATTTCGCGCTCAGACAAATCAAACAGAGCCGCGCCCGATTGGTAAACAAACTCGTTGACCAAGCGACGTGTATTGCCATCCGATTTGGACGTTCCTAACACCACTGCGACATTCATACCGCCTCCTTACATCCGATTAGGTGACTAGCTCAAACTCAGCACAAGGCGTGCCTTGATGATATTTCAGTTGCCAACCTTCCCCTGTAAAAACCCAGATAGACGATCGCTTAGCATAGTGGCCTTTGGTGCCCAGTTTGTCGATCCAAGCCGTTTTATAGAGGAGAAGTTGAATTGAGGGTTCGAGCTGAATGGTTTCAAAATCTTGCGAGTGAATATGACCAAGGCAAGGCTTTTCATTACCCATCATCTCGAGGATGTCAGCATAGTCAAAACTTGTTCCTGACTTGCCAACTTCTTTAAAGGAAGGATGTATGAGGCGTGCTATCTCGTGCTTATTTTGACGAATTTCGTATTGATGTAATGCCACTTCCTGCTCTATCAAAATCTGCATACGCGTTCTCAATTGGGTCAATTCACTATAACGATAATGCCCTGTTTATTTTATGTATGCAAACGGTTGAAATAAAACAACAACCTTGACCCCACAAACGATGCAACTCGTATTAAACACGCTGGCTAGCGTTAACGCTCATCAACCGAGCGAGCGCGCTGACGCGGGAAACTGAGAGAGAAACAAGCGCCATTCAAGTAACTGTCGGCCACGGAAACTCTCGCACCATGATGATCACAAACTTGTTTCACGATTGCTAAACCAAGGCCGTGTCCAGTTTTGCCTTTATTTCGTGCGGCATTCGCGCTGTAAAATGGATCGAATAGATACGGCCAGTGCTCAGAGCCTACACCTTTTCCATCATCATGAATTTCAATTACAACGTCTTCATCGCTTGACCATACTTCAATCACAATTTTGGTTCGTGCGAACTTGAAGGCATTGCGCACAATATTGTCCACTGCACGATTAAAAAGCTTCAAATCAACATTTAGCCCTACAGGAATCGCGGAAACAACGTGGACCAATTCCAAACGCGTTTCTTTTCGCCAGAATTCACATCGCTCTTGCAGCCACTCATTAATATTGATCGACTGCAACTGCAACTCTGACCCGCCGCGCTCTAATCTGGCGTAATAAAGCAGCTCATCCACCATATCTTCCATCTCTTCGGTATCGGCAATAATGCGCGCGACCGCCTTACTTTGAGCAGCAGGCAACTCTAAATCGCTGAGGATATCGGCTTGCCACTGAATGCGAAAGATGGGAGTGCGTAACTCATGAGCGACCGCGTTGGTCAGTGATTTATTACTGTTGATCAAATCACATATCTTATCCGCCATTACGTTAAAGCTTTTATTTAACGTCCCTAGCTTGATGCTGTTTTTCTCTGATGCGCGTTGATAAAGGTCACCATTCGAAAACGAGACTGTGACCTGTTCAAGGTTATTTAGGCGACGCTTGATTCTCCAGACCAAAAACAGCCCGCTGAGTGCAAAACCCGTAATTGCAAATACCCAAATTAGTCGATTTTCGAATCGAATTTTTTGGCGTAAGAAAGAGTCCTTGTTATCGCTCAACTCATATAGAGTGCGACTGTTACTCAAACGAAACCACAGATAGTCTTCATCATAGTAGTAACTGTTTATATTGGGGTCAGAAAATACGTGTTGAACAAGTTGTGGAGCACTCGATAAATCGACCACTCTAAGGTTTTGGCGCGTTTTATCGGCATACGCTTGAATAATATCAAGTGTTTCCGTTTCTGTTTTGACCGATGAAATGACATCGAGCAATTGCTGATAGGCCTCTGCTTGATGATCTCTCAATATATATTCGTAATCAGTACTGAGCTTGTAAACGATGAAGGCATAAGAATAAATGCTAACCAAAAATATAACGGTTAGCCCAATCAAATACTCAAAATAAATGCGGCGCATATCGACGGCTTTTGGTTAGTGATTACCAGCGCTCAGGGACAAATAAATAACCTTTGCCTCTAACGGTGATGATTTTTTTCGGAGGAATGGTGTTGTCGTTGAGCTTTTTTCGAAGAACAACGATTTTGTTGTCGATGAACCGATCAATGCCGTCATAATCGACCCCACGCAATTGTTGAGTGAGATAATTTCGTGATAGCACCTGCTCAGGCGACGACGCAAGTAACCACAGCAATTCAAACTCACTTTCGGCAATCGCGATGTCTTTACCGTTGAGAACGCATCCTTTGGTTAACTTGTTGAGCGTTAACTTACCAAAACTCAATTCATTGCTCGCGTCTGAGTTTGCTTCAGATTCCACGACTCTGCGAAGCAGCACTCGGATCCGTGCAAGAAGCACACGCGGCTTAACAGGCTTACTGATAAAATCGTCTGCACCTGTCTCTAAGGCGGCGACGTGGTCGAAGTCATCATCACTGGCGGTCAACATTAAGATCTTACCGGAGAACTTGTTTCTCAATTGACGACAGATAGTCAGGCCATCAACCTCTGGCAACATGAGGTCAAGCAAAACAATGTCAGGCTGAATTGATAAGATTTGCTCAGCGGCAGATGTCCCTTCAGAGATGGTCACTACATCAAATGATTGACTCTCAAAATACTCCTGCAACATCTCACTCAAAATTGGGTCATCTTCAACGATCACGAGGGTTGGGTTTGTCATAGTTCCTTCTTACTCACAAACTTTTATCGCTTTAGCTTTTTATCCGTGTCGTGCTTGTTCGCTCTACAAATAAAAATCCATTATGTAACTGATAGTCATATTGGTATATCACATAATTTATGCGAGATGCAGCTTAAAATCGCTCTAAAGGATTAATTTTCTGAAAGAAAAAACCGGCGACCTAAATAGGTCGCCGGTTTGAGTTATGACGGTTTAGTCATCATAGATTGGGAACTGTTCGAATGCTCGACGATACATCGCGTATTCATTGGTGCTCCACAGTCTTAACAGCTCAGGGTCGTAATCATAAACATCTTTCTTCTCAGCAAAGCGCGGAACAAGATTATTCTCTACAACTTGATTACCAAACACCTGTGCGATGTTAAAGATACGCTCGTGATCTTCCTCTTCGAACTTGCCAATTGCGCTGTTCTGAACCGTTTCTAGGCGAGATTGAAGGTTACATTTACGCTGTAAGCGCTGCTCTTCTGTCTCTCCGTCTACTTTAAAGCGCAGACATTCAGTGCCATTTTCTTCGTATTTGACGAACTGTTTGTCATACATAGTCCAACGAGCAAAGCCAGTCGTATCTCTTAGCGCGACAAGCGCATCTTTATCACCGATAGCAATAATTCGAGCTTCATTCCTATCACGAGTTTCCCTAAACACAGAGAGCGCATTTCTCACTGGGTACGGCAAGTTATTAAGCTGCTCTAGCTGTGGTTTCTGTTCTTCAAGGTATAGCGCTCGAGATGCCATCGCTCTTGCAAGAGTGTTGCGAGACGAGATGGAGTAACGCGTCCCCTTCCACGTGAAGTTAATGCCATCTTCATCGCTATAGCTACTGTTCGCGTAGTTAACATGAATAGCATCACGCAAACCTTTGGAAGAGTCACTCAGACCGTACTCTCTCGCTCGGCTGAACTTGTTTAGGTTCTCTAGCAATGCGCTAAAGTACGGTACACGGGTGTCTTGGTATTCACCTTCAGTCCAATAAACAAAGGCTTCATCCCCACCCAAACCAAAGTAGCGCTTCATAGGCCACAAGTATGATGGCGTCGCTTCAATGGTTTTGGTCATTGGCGGTGTATAGCGTTTCACAGTCTCTACATAGTCACCATTTTTATCGACAAAGATCGCTTGGCGCGCTTCAGGTCGCCCTGCAAGGTCCGAGAGATAGGTGTAGAGGTGAGTCACTTTATCCGACATATCAATCAGCGCTAGGCTTGAGTTTTCTGTCGAAACAAATGGCGAGTCGCGACGAACCAACATTTGCGCGGCAAGCAGTTTGTCTGGCCATACGCCCAATAGATCAACCGATGACGATGACGTCTGATAAGGATTGTTCGCTTTTAAACTAGACCAAATCTTTCCATCTCGCGTTTCAGAACGAACCACAACTTTGTTTCGCTGACCTTCCAGCACCTCGACAAGCTCTTCATCATAACAAGTAGACGGTACATCACGGTCTGGTGACATTGCCCCTTGATAGATTTGCCATAGCTCAGATAACGGTGCAAAGCGATAACGATTCGGCACGCCTTCAACGCCGCTTAGCTCTACCAGTTCACACACTTTGTCTGGCGCTGTCAGCACTTCTATAAAGAAGTCAGCAGCCAAGTTAGCGGCATGGTAAGTGTCACAAATTGGACGAACCGCTGGAGAAAGCGTATCTAGATCGACCGGGTTTCCTCGCCAATCGACACAGTTATTGCCTGCAATTTCCTCGAAGACCAGACCATTGTTATTGGTCGTATCCGCACCTAGGTAGCGAGCAAACATATGATCGATCTCACCCACGTTCTCTACGATGTCTCGAATTTTTTGGAACTGATCCAATCGAGTAAGGAAGTAAGTATATTGGTGATACTGGCTAAACCACTCACGACCATTGCGACGGTTCATTGTTTCATAACTATCATGGTAGCGCTGAATACGGAACTGGGTCACTTCTTCTAAACTGGTACCTTCATCGAAGCGATCACACATCAAGTTGGTCGTCGTGTGCTCGTCAGTACAGTAACGATAATCAACCAACGGCGAGGTTAAACCCTCTTTGTCTGCGTTTTGACGAATGTGAGTTACAATGCCTGTTGGATACGCACGATAATCTTCTGTCATTGCCTTGTCGTATTTATCCAGTGAAATCACTTTTCGCTTTTGCACACCTGTACTATCTAGATTAGGTAGCGGTTTATTGTCTGCATCATATAAGAAGTCAGGTTCTTGAAGCTCGAGCTCACGGCCGTAAGCAAAACGCAATGCAGCTTTATCGTATTTACCGAACGTTAGCAGCTCATCAAATATCGACGCGCCGTAATCCATGATTGAGCTGTAAGCTGCTGGCTTATCGTCTGAACCACGAGCGTTGAGTTCGTCCACCGTGTAGAAATGATTCTTGTCGGTTGAACCCATAAAGTTATGACGCAGACCTAAGTTGTGCCCTAGCTCATGAATCAGAGTCGACTTAAACATGTGCTTAGAAATCGCTAAGCTCGCCATTTTCTGCTGATCTAGGTTCAACTCGTCCCAAGTTTTCATCGTTGTCTGGGCATCATCAACAAAGAAATCGCCCTCTTCATAATCGATGCCTTTAACCAAGCCTTTCGATTGGGTACTCAGCCACATAAAGTCTAAGCTATAAACGTTTTGTTCTGAAAAACGTTTCAGCATGTCTTGGCGTTTATAGAAAGATTGAACCGCTAAATCTGAGTTGGTTGTATCGAATCTAAAATCCATATCTGCTTTGGGTAAACCATTACCCAGCTTACCTGCGGTAATGAAGCTGATTTCATCATCTGACATCGTAGGTACATCAAAAGCTGGACCTCGGTCATCAGCGATCATATCGCTAAAGTCATCCACTTCCGTTCTTTCTACGGGTGCATCGGTATCATCCGATCCTGTATCAGCCGTGTTAGTCACGGTCGGTTCGAGCTTCTCGATTTCTTGGCGGTTGTAACGCATGGCGAGATCGTTCCATGTATAACGACTCGCCGAGCGAATAACCCCTAGATATTGGTTAACGTGAGCATGGATGATTTCACCTGTCAGCGGGTTGGTCGCTGAAGGGCCGTAGCCGAGCAGCCCATTGTCCACAGGATCAGCAATCAAGTTAAACACGTTGTAACGCAAGTCACCGGTTTTAACCCCTGCTTTCGACGACGGGTTGACGATTTTAATCGTAGGTACGCCTGTATCCTCAAGTGTCTGGTTCACTTCACGAATGGTGTCGATCGTTAGATCAAGAAACTCTTCATTCCCTTCGTCGAAATAACTGTCACTCAAGTAGTAATCAATCGTGTCGTTGTTTGGGTTAAAACGGTTTATATAAGAGAAACGAGACCCTTGAACATTACTTTCGCCAGTGTGTGTTTTCACTTCTTTAGAGTCATTAAAGAATCCGAAGTAGGCGCTGTCTTGCCCTTGGTAGAGAACAGGCTCGTAATCTTCACTGGCTAATTTGTCTAACTTAACCAAGGAGTAGAAAAAGCGCGTTTTAAAAGATAGGTTTCTAAAGTCACCACCAAACTGGTACTGATCTTCTGCAGCCGCTGTAAACGTACGCTCCACTTCGACGTTTATCACGCCCTCTTCTGCGTTGTACTCGTAGGAAATCAAACGCGGCTCTGCGCTTTCGCTAACGTTACTTGCTGTGTACCAAGCGCTCAAAGAGTCCTGAGAAAGTGTTTTAATGGCTTCATACTGCGGGACAAAGTGGGTCGCTTCTTTCCAACTTAGGCTTTCGTCTTGGTTGATTTCTTCTTTGTTAGTACATTCGCCGTAGCTGTTTTCCGCACAGCGATACTGACGAAATTCACCAGGAATTTTGAGCACAGGCGCTCGGTTAATTTCTGAGTCCCAGCGGCTTGGGTCATCGACATTTACTTTGTCGCGATCCACTTCTTCAACATAAATCCCGTTGAACTCATCAAACCTTAAGGTGACGAGTTTTGGATCACCCTGGAAGAAACCACGCTGAGTGAGAGCGTAACGTGGCGCTTCTCCGGTAGATGGCATGTACATCCATAGTGATTCAGTATCAAGAGAGCGAACGGATATCTCTTGAGAAGGTTTTTCGTACGTGTCGTATGCTCTGTCGTCAGCACCACACCCGCTTAATATCGCGGCTATGCTGGCAGCAATCAATGCGTGTTTAAACATTTTTCACCTGTATTATTTTTATTTTAAAACTGATAACTAACTAATGCGTAATAAGTTGTTTTCTTTAAGTTAATTAGATCATTGATAGGGCTAGAGCCCTTTTCAGGATCGTAATAGCTAATTCCGTTAGTCATGCCCACTGCCAATGAAATGTCTTCATTGAACTGATAGCCTATTTCTTCGCCATGCATCATGTCGGGATCAAACGTATTTCCGTTGTAATCCCAAGATTGCCTTGGCATTAAATAGATGTTGAAGTAAAAATCTTTTGCAAATACATAATCGACTGAGAACTGGTTGCTCAACCTATATTCAATAAGTTGATATCCACCTGCCGTCTTATATTCATGAAAGTTTTTTCTAAGCAACAATGTATTACTCAGCGACAAACCCTCTAACCACTCATCGAAAGCCGCGCTCCAGCGTAATTTTAGTCTTGTCCCTAGTTTTAAATCATTCCTCCTTGATGTTTTTGAAGTCGGCAAAATAGCGCGTACTTCTCCACTTACCGTTGAACCTTCTGTTGGATTAAACAGACCATTTCTTGCGTAGCCTATCGAGGTGTCATTCCAGAACTGGCCTTTCGTCCCATACACGTCACCATCTTGTTGATGATACCCCGAGACGACCAACTGCAAGCGTGAGTTGTCCTCAAATGCGTAGCGAATAACCCCAGTTGCAGAAGCCGAACGATTGGCGTTTGTTGCGCCATCCCTGTAACCATTGCGAGAATAGTTAGCGCTGATGTAACCAGACCATCGGCTCGACTCATCATCGCTCCAACTGTCTTGCAAATCATTTGCCGACGCGCAAAAGGGGGCCACCAGCAGCATAGCTGGTAATAAGTAGCGATTGTTCATATTGTCCTTCTGAAAATAAAGTTCCGTTTTAATCTAGATATTTATTGATTAACCACCTTCCTTGCGCTGATATATTTCCTCTGCGATGGGTGTGTAATAGGAATGGCGTCAAGTAATTTCTTCGTATATTCATCTTTTGGGGAGGAATATATTTCTTCTACCGTACCCATTTCTACAATTTTTCCTTTATTCATTACCGCGACTCGGTCCGAAACATGCTTAACTACCGACAAGTCATGGGAGATAAATATAATGGCTAGATTCATCTCTCCTTGAATTTTTAGCAATAAGTTTAGAATCTGAGCTTGAACGGAAACATCCAATGCAGAAACGGACTCATCACAGATCAGTAATTTAGGTTTCAGCGCTATAGCTCGGGCAATCCCAATACGCTGACGCTGACCTCCCGAAAATTCATGCGGGTATCGGTTCACTGCTGTCTGAGGCAAACCCACTTTATCGAGTAACTCTAACACCCAGTCTTTTCGCTGCTCTCGCGAACCGACCCCATGAATAATGAACGGTTCCTCCAAGATCATACCCACAGTGTGTCGCTGGTTTAGCGATTCTAGGGGATCTTGAAAAACGATTTGCATCTCTTTGCGAAGTGGCCTCATGTCTTTGCATGATAAGCTCGTTATGTCCTTTCCTTCGAAAAAGATGCGCCCTTCTGTTGGCTCATATAGCTTTAGAATCGTGCGCCCAAGTGTACTCTTGCCGCACCCCGATTCTCCAACTAAACCCAGCGTTTCCCCCTGTGCAACAGAGAAAGAAACACCATCCACCGCTTTAATCACATAGCCTTGGCGAAATAAGCCTTTTCCTGACGAGTAGTGTTGTTTGATATTGTCAATTTTTAGAACTTCATTCATCGTCAACCTCCTTGATACTCGGGGAATTGAGTCACATCAATCGGGTTGATCTGGATAGTCTGTTTCGGCTTACCATCCAAACTTGGGACCAATGAAAGCAATCTTTGTGTGTACGGATGCTTTGGGTGATCAAACAGTTCGAAAATTTCAGCGGTTTCGACAATTCGACCATCGTACATAACCGCAACTTGATCACATATCTCGGCGACCACACCAAGATCGTGCGTAATGAAAATCATCGCCATCCCAGTCTCTTCTTGGAGCTCTCGCATTAGCTCTAGGATTGACGCTTGCACGGTTACATCAAGTGCCGTTGTGGGTTCATCACAAATTAATAGGTCGGGTTTGCAAGCTAGCGCCATGGCAATCACCACTCTTTGTCTCATCCCTCCAGACAAATTATGCGGATACTCATTGAATCGTTGCTCAGGTAACGGAATACGCACCTTATCCAACAGACCGACTGCATAATCGACCTTTTCTTGTTTGGTCATTTGCCCGTGGTGCAAATCAAGTACTTCGACCAGTTGCTTGCCAATCGTCTGTACAGGATTCAGTGCTGTCATCGGGTCTTGAAAGATGATTGAGATACGGTTGCCACGCATCTTGTACATTTCCGTATCTGGTACGCAGGTTAAATCCTCACCACGATACAGCACTTGGCCAGCAGTCACCTTCCCATAGGGCTTAGGTAAAAGTCCCATGATTGACATAGAGGTAACACTCTTGCCGCTACCCGATTCACCCACAAGACCAAGTGTTTCTCCGGCTTTTACATCAAAAGAGACGCCCTTGATGATTTTTATCGCGCCGTCATCGGTGTCGAATTCCACCTCCAGATCGCGAACTTGCAAAATCACATCTTGCTTTATTTCAGAGACTTGTTTCGACATTACAGCTTGTACCTATCATCAATGATGGTGACTGGCTCAAAGGAAGCCCCTTTCTTGTAGGCTTCAAGCGTCTTCTTCTTTAGATCTTCATCTATCCAGAAGTTGCTCGTGCCTAAGATATTAAACATGGCGCCAGTTTTCTTCGTCATCGGGTTAGCTGGGAACTTAATCCAACGCCAATAGGCATCTCGTGTGTATGGCACCATGTAGCCCGGTACAATGACATAGGCATCACTAATATCTTGTTGAATGTCGCGCGACAGTTTCTGTTTTTTCTCCACATCAAACTCAGACTTAAACGCCGCTATTTTTTGATCTAACTCTGGCGTGCTGTAGTTGGTGTGGTTATTGGTTTGCGGTTTGTTCGCATTACTCGAGTGGAAGTACTCCTTGTATGCAGGGATATCGCCGCCCCCCATATTGAGAAAAGCCAACTGATGCTTCTTCTCTAAAATGAACTTAAACGCAGCCGAACCATCAACAAGGTTCAAATCAAATTCCACCCCAGCTTGTTTCGCTTGCTCTTTTAGATAAGCAATTCTCGGCGTCCAGATGGTGTAGCCATAAGTGATCTTGAAACTGAGTCGCTGACCTTCTGCGTTCACTCGAATCCCATCAGGGCCAATCTGTTTAAATCCCGCTTGCTCAAAAAAGTGAGCCGCTTTCTTGGGGTCAAAACTTGGTGGTGTTGCCGACGCTAAGTCATATTTCCCATGGCCGAATCCCATCGCGTGCGGTTTACGTGAATAGTCACCACGAAGCACGTTTTTGATCATCCCATCAAAATCTGTGGCGTAAGTAATACCTTTGCGTACATTAATGTCGCTAAGCAATGGCATTGAGGTATTGATCCACAGCCCTCCAGCCCCTTGCGGCGTTTGATTGAAGCCCCAAAACTTATGGATAAATCCTCTTTGAAATGGTTCTGTGTTCGCTTTTTCATGCCACAAATGAGGAAGCACCATCGCGAAGGTATCCAGTGACCCTTTTTCAAAATGTTTGCGCGCAATATCGTTATCGCGTATCACTTTTAGTCGTAACTTGTCGACATTAAAGCGATGTTGATAGTACTTATTCTCGTAACCCCACCAATCGGCCCCTACATGTTTGAAGGTGATACTTTTCCCCTTCTTCACTTTGTCTATGTAGTAAGGAGACGTTGTTGGTTCTGGTTTAAAGTTGTATTTACGAACAAAGTTGTCATCCATGCCGTCGCCGTTGGCATCAGAAATCTTTGCAAAATGATGCTTAGGACGGGGTTGAACGCCATTGCTTGGCGTATTGAGTAATGACATAAGTTCGTCATTACTCTTTGGCTCAGACAGTTCAATTGAAATGGTGTAGTCATCGAATTTTTCAACACTCGAAATCGAGTTCTGAAAGAAATCATTATACCAAGGGTCAACGATGTCTTTAGAACGGTAGTAAGTCAGCATAAACAGATAATCGTCTGCGGTGACTGCTTTGCCGTCTGACCATTTAGCCGAAGGATTTAACTTGAAGTAAACCGTTCTTTGGTCCTCGCCAAACGCCCATTCGTTAGCGAGCTGAGGAATCCAGTTGCCTGTATCTGGATGACGTTGCGCCAATTTCGGAGCACCGTCCATCAAATAGTAACGTACGCCAGAGTTGGCATCGGGCCCTACCGAACGCAAGGTCTGAGGAAAACTGAGCATATAGCTGCGCAATGTGCCGCCACGTGTCGCTTCCGGCGAAGAAAAAATAGGGTCATCCCAATTCGTGTGCCACAACAAGTTTTCAGGCAGCACGTCTGCATAGGCCGATCCGCTAATCAGCAAGGCTAATAGTCCTTTTTTAATCATCACTGCTTCCTTAATTATTATTTGTATAACGTATATTTTTTTGGATCGAACGCCGTGCGAATCGCTTCCCCAATGAATGTGACCATAACCAATACAGAAACAATGGCGATAACGACTGACGTCACAATCCATGGTGAATCAAGGTTCGATTTTCCTTGTTGAAGTAGCTCGCCCCAGCTTGGTGTAGGAGGGACAAGACCTAGCCCTAAATAGTCAAGTGCCGTCAATGCGGTGATGTTGGCTGCTATCGTGAACGGAGCAAGTGTCACAATCATCACCATCGTATTTGGCAAAATATGTTTGAAGATAATGCGAGATGTCGATGCCCCAAGCGCTTTCGCGGCCATCACGTATTCACGAGCAGACTCTTTGTACGTCATGGTTCTCATGTACCAGGTGATCCCCATCCAGCCGAAGGTCACATTGATCAAGACGAAGAGGAAGAACGTTGGCTGAGCGATAGAGACTAAAATCATAATCACATAAAGGAATGGCACCATTGACCAAGTCTCAATAATGCGTTGGACAATCAAGTCAAACTTGCCGCCAAAGAAGCCCATTGCACAACCGACTGACACTCCAATCACGTAGGAAATCGCCATCGTTAAAAGTGCAAAGCCCATCGCGGTTCTGAAGCCGTAGACCAATCGGGCCAGGATGTCGCGCCCAATGACATCGGTTCCAAGGTAGTGTTGGCTCTCTGCACTCGGCTCGTTGGGCGGGAAATCACCGGAAAAGTCCTGTTCATAAGGATTCCAAGGCACCATAGGCAATATGACGAAATCCCCCTGATTACGGATTTCAAACTGTTTTTGCAGATCGCGATAGTTGGCTTCACTCGCGTAATCTAAGCCAAAATCGCTCCCAGCATAAACATCAGAAACAACGGGGAAGTAGTAGTTGCCTTGGTATTTCACCATCAAAGCTTTGCTGTTGATCAAAAGCTCCGCGCACAAAGAGAGCATGAGCATCAACGCCAGAAGAACTAATGACCAGTACCCACGCTTTATTTCTTTAAATCGTTTGATTTGCTTAAGTGTTAACGGATTCACAGTCATCATTTAAGCTCCAAATTTCACGCGAGGATCGACAAGCGCAACGCAGACATCCGAGAGAATGTTGCCCAATAGCAAAATACACGCATTAATGGCGACAATCCCCATCACGACGGGATAGTCACGTTCGACAATGGACTCGTAACCAAGCAAACCGATGCCGTTAATATCGAAGATCACTTCTATCAAGAAAGAGCCAGTCATAAAGAAAAGTAGTGAATTACCAAAGTGACTAGCGATAGGAATTAAGCTGTTACGCAACGCGTGTTTACGTACGGCCTTGCGAAAAGGCAACCCTTTGGCAATCGCAGTGCGTATATAGTCTGAAGAGAGGTTCTCCATTAAGTTGTTTTTCATCGTCATGGTTAGCGTCGCGAAATCGCCGATCAGATAACAAATTAACGGAAGTACCGCATGCCAAGCGATGTCTATCATTTGGTCGTAGACGGTGGTTAAGTCATCAAAGTCTTCCCCGACGAACCCGCCCATCGGAAACCATTCCAAGTGATAGCTAAACAGTGTAATAAGCAGAACGCCCACCACATAGCCGGGTAAAGCGTAGCCAACAAAAATCATTATTGAAGAGGCGGAGTCAAACACGCTGCCATGTTTGAGCGCTTTGAAATAACCAAGTGGGATTGAAATGAAGTAGCTAACAAAAAACGTAACGCCACCATACAAAAGTGATACTGGAAGGCGTTCGAAAATCATATCGGTAACAGGCTCGTAGTAACGCGTAGATTCGCCCAGATCAAAATGCGCTAATCGAGTCAACCAATCTATGTAAGCTTCTGTTACTGGCTTATCTAATCCGTAGAATTTATTGAGATCAGCCATCTGCTCTTCAGACAGGGCTGAATTTTGGCCAACCACACTCGCTCCACCCGCATCTCCCTGTGGCTGCATATTCGCCAGCATTCGTTCAACAGGGCCCCCGGGGACAAAGCGCGTAATCGCGAATATCAAGATAGTGATACCTAGAAACGTTGGTACAACTAACGCCAAGCGTTTCATTAAATATGCAAACATTGTTACTAGCCAAACTCCGTGTAAAGCGATGGTCGGCCAATATAAACAAACATATTAAGTAGTCAAATGGTTACATTTCACTACATTTACATACAATATATCTACACATAACAACATGTCATAAAAGCCAATGCTATGTGTTTGAATATCTTCAAAGTCCTTCTGAGCACAAGGCTTACAGACTGGCAGCGCCGCACGGAATTATTTTTAAACCAAAGTGACAACAGAGGGCTAAAAATACGTAAAACCAGGGAACTCAACGAGGTCCCAAATGCAATCAATCAATCTAGTCTGGTTAAAAAGAGATTTAAGGCTCACCGACCATCAACCGTTACATGATGCGATTCAAGATGGCACGCCATTCGCGCTCATTTACATCTTTGAACCCCTTCTTCTTAATGACCCTCATTATACAGAGCGTCATTGGCGGTTTGTGCTGCAATCTCTTGACGACATCAATGAGACACTTTCTCGATTCGGCT
Organism: Vibrio sp. NH-7; assembly: GCF_053643215.1. Lineage (NCBI taxonomy): Bacteria > Pseudomonadati > Pseudomonadota > Gammaproteobacteria > Vibrionales > Vibrionaceae > Vibrio > Vibrio sp. NH-7. The sequence goes on from NZ_CM132188.1 coordinate 942,386, forward strand.
CGTCGGTGAATATTTTGTTTGGCGATGCGACACAGTGTTTTGAGTCTCTAGCTCATCACTATTCGATTGGGAGGGTCTTTTCCCATCAAGAAATTGGCCTAAACAATACCTTTGAACGCGATAAACGCCTCGCTGCTTGGTTTACATCCAACGGAATTCAATGGCACGAGTATCAACATGGGGCAGTACTACGCGGGGCAAAAACTCGCCAGCAGTGGGACGAGCGTTGGCACACATTCATGCGCGCGCCCCTAGCCGAGCCGCAACTCGATCACGCTCGCTGGGTAAACCTCGAAGGGATAGAACCACACATGCGCTTTTCGCCCCCTCTTGAGTGGCAAGGCAAAGCTAACGGCATGCAAACCGGCGGCAGTCAACTCGCTTGGAAAACACTAGATGATTTTTTTCGTCGACGTGGTAAAGACTACTACCGCCGCATTTCGAGCCCTTCACTGTCTAGGTCCGCATGTACCCGTATTTCGCCTTATCTCGCTTGGGGCAATGTATCACTGCGGGAAGTTTATCAGTACCTGTTGCAACACTGGCAGTTAAAGGGCTTTAAACGCAGTGCAATTGCTCTCTCTTCACGCTTACATTGGCATTGTCACTTTATGCAAAAGTTTGAGTCTGAAGTAGAAATGGAGTTTCGTTGCCTAAACAGAGGTTACGAACCCTTGATCGTTCAAAGCACACGCAAAGACGAAATGATGTTGAAGGCTTGGAAAACAGGCACAACTGGTTTGCCTTTGGTCGATGCCTGCATGCGCTGCTTGCATCATACCGGCTACCTAAATTTTAGGATGCGAGCCATGCTCGTCAGTGTACTTTGCCATCATATGAACCAAGATTGGCGTGACGGCGTCACTCATCTTGCGCAGCTGTTTCTCGACTTCGAACCCGGGATTCATTATCCACAGTTTCAAATGCAAGCTGGAGTTACTGGCATCAATACCGTTCGTATCTACAACCCAACCAAGCAAGCCCAAGAACACGACCCTGATGGTCACTTTATAAAGAAGTGGCTACCTGAGCTTGCTGCCCTTCCCGCTCCCCTGTTGTTCGAACCATGGAAAATGACACCGATGGAAATAATGATGTACGAGATTCCTAAGCAGAGCCTTTATCTGAACCCCATCATTGATGTAGACAACTGCGCCCGTGAGGCTAGAGAGCGTCTATGGTCTTGGCAGAAAGAGCCCGCTGTCGTCTCGGAAGGCTATCGCATCTTAAAACGACACATTCGAGCCGGAAAACCGAAACACAGTTGATCGAGTTAAGAATAGCCGCGTACAAGCTTTCACTTTTAACAGGGATTATTCGGTACCCTCACCTACAAGGAACATACCATGAGTAAATATCTTCTCGTTATCACAACTGCACTATTCGCACTCTTTTCATTCTTAATGCCAGCGCAAGCTCACGACCACGGAATGAAAAAGGAAGACATTGTTGACGTTGCTGTTGGCAATGGTTCATTTAACACCCTAGTTGCTGCCGTTAAAGCGGCGGGACTCGTGGACACATTGAAAGGCGATGGCCCATTTACCGTGTTTGCACCCACTGATGAAGCGTTTGCGAAACTGCCAGACGGTACTGTAGAAATGCTGCTTAAACCCGAAAACAAAGACAAGTTGGTTTCTATCCTCACCTACCACGTTGTATCAGGTAAAGTGATGGCAGCAGACGTAGTTAAGCTAGACAAAGCAACCACGGTACAAGGCCAAGACGTGATGGTGAAAGTGATGGGCGATAAGGTCATGGTTAACAACGCAAATGTTGTCGCAACAGATGTAAAAGCTAAAAATGGCGTCATCCATGTCATCGATACTGTGATTATGCCGAAGTAAACGTTCGTACCAACCCGTCAATAATAGGAGGGCAGCGACTCGCTGCCCAATTCATATGCACAATAAGACATTTACCCGCGCTGACATTGAAGCGCTCGAAAAAATGCAACGCACCCGGCTTATCAACTGTTTGTCGGGCTATAAAAGTGCCAACTTAATCGGTACACGCGATGAACAAGGCAATGAAAACGTATCGGTTGTCAGCTCTGTGATCCATATGGGCTCGAACCCACCCCTGCTCGGCTTTATTGTTCGACCGCGCAAAGTGGAACGACATACGTTAGACAATATTTTGAGTACAAGCAGTTTCACCATCAATGCAATAGCGCTTGATTTTGCACAGCAAGCTCACCAAACCTCTGCTCGTTATCCTAAAAACGTTTCAGAATTCAACGCAGCTGGTTTGACGCCCCATTATGAAGACAACATCTCTGCCCCGTTTGTTTTGGAAAGTCCCCTAAAAATGGCGCTAGAACTGCGTGAGCACATCATCATTAATAGCAACGATACGGAAATGGTGATTGGGGAAGTCGTTCACGTAAGTTTGCCAGAGCAGGTCATCATGCCCGACGGTTACGTTGACCTCGAAGCTCTAGACCTCGTCACTATTTCTGGCTTGGACAGCTATCACGTCACCCAGCGCGTTCACCGTTTGAGTTATGCCAAACCAGACAAAGCGCTCTTTCCCCTCACCAAAGAGGGAGAACCCTCATCTTGGCGAGCCTTAGCGCCAGATTAATAATGAGAATATTGGGGGCGCGAAAACGCTATCCGTGCCCCTTCCTGTTAACGATGTTTGTATTGCGTGGGCGCGTAACCCCTGATGACATCACGACTCCGCAGTGCGATGTGTTTGGTTGTTCTCCCAGACACCCTTTCTCGCCATAGCTTGAAACTCTTAGACTTTAGATTGCGCCTCATTAGCTGGATCACCTCAGGCTCTGTTAACCCGAACTGAACTTCTATCGCCTCAAATGGCGTTCGGTCCTCCCATGCCATCTCAATAACGCGAGATACTTCGTCACCCTTTAACATCTGATCGGTCCTATTGGTTAATAGTGATTTAATTACGGTAAAAGGCTGGACTCGGTTCACTCCTGCGTCCAATCAATGTGTCAAAGGCAACCTAAAATTTTAATGTTGAGCGAGCCCAAATGTGAAGCGATTACATCGTTGGCTCTGCTATTCGCTATAGTTAAGAAATGAACAAATTGGCGCGTGAAATATTTTTGTAACAAAAGTGACTTATTTTTAGTTATATTAATAACTGCTAATACAATCAAAACAATGGTAGTTGCAAGCATGCAAACAAATTTGGACACCAACACCTACATCGCTAGGCAACCTATCCTTGAGGTTGATGGTAACGTTTTTGGTTATGAGCTTCTGTATCGAAACAGCATGGCCAATCGTTATCCACAAGGTGTCGCTGACACAGAAGCAACCGCTAGAATGTATGCAGAGCACTTTTTGGGTGACATCGTGGGGCTTTTGGGCAAAACGCCTGCCTTCATCAATTTTGACTACGATTCACTGCTCAATGGCGCGGCGATGGACTTCCCTCCACAAGCTATCGTTGTCGAAATACTCGAGACTTGCTCGCCGACAGAAGAATTGTTTGAAGTGTTAAGCGGCCTAAAATCACAAGGTTACACACTGGCACTGGATGACTTTACCCCTAGCGATGAATGGCAATCTTTTTACCCTCTGATTGACATCATTAAGTTCGATATTCAGAGCATGTCGATGATAAAATGCGGGCTAACCATTCGCAGTCTCCAAGGTTACGACATCCGCTTTTTAGCAGAAAAAGTGGAAAGCTATGACGAGTTTGAAGCAGCTAAAAAGTGGGGATTTGAACTATTCCAAGGCTACTTCTTTACTAAGCCTCAACTTATCAAGCGTACTAGGCTGAGCTCTTCAACTGAAACGCTAGTCAGTCTATCCAAGTTAATCGCATCAACACCATTGGATTACAACAAAATCACTAATGTAATCAATCAAAGTGCAAGTTTGAGTTATCAACTACTTAGGTACGTCAATAATGCGGGGTTGGTCGGTGAAATTACCAGTGTCAAACAGGCGCTGGCTTATCTTGGCGACAGTAAAGTGGTTAAGTACTGTTCCTATGCTCTACTCTCGCAACTAGGCAGCGAAAAGCCGCCAGTCCTTCAGTTGTTTGCATTAAGGCGAGCACGTCTTATGTATTTGACCATGCGCTATCTAAACCAAGAGAGTTTAGCCGAACAAGCCTATTTGACAGGGTTGCTCTCTTTAACCGATGCCATGTTAGATATGAACATTGAAGATATTGGCCAAAGCTTGAAGCTAGACTCCGCGATTACCAGTGCGTTGGTACACCACTCAGGAAAGATCGGCGCCACATTGCAGATCACTAAATGGCTTGAGACCAACGATTGGGTAAGCATCGAACCTATTGCAAAACACTTGCGTCTATCCGAAAACGACATCATCGCACTTGCCGTCGAAAGCGACCTTTGGATTTGCGATGTGTTTTAGGTTTGTGCCATGGTTTAACTGTTTATGATGCTAGATTGCATTGAGCTACCCAGCACCACCAATATGCACGATAGCGGATGACATAATCATTATTGTGGCAATCTGCGCCGCCATAATGTAACGGTGTTGTACATCAGTGCTGACATAAATCGATTTAAAAAGGCTTATGTCAAACCATGCAGACCAAATCACGATAAATAGCAACGCAAAAACGGTGAATCCGGTAATGCCAAGGTGATGACTCAAGTAATTTCCCAGCACGAAAATCGATACGACATGAGCCAAATCGTAAAAAATCTCTATACAGTGCACATGATCACTGCAGGTCTACGCATTTAGCTGATGCTTGGGTTTACGCCATAATGGATGTTTCTTTTGGCTAAATCCATAATTTTACGCCCTTTACAAAATCACTGCGCTAAGCCGCATGTTGTGTTCAGTATGTTAACCCCTCAATAATTTCAATTAGTATACTTTTGGTAACCTTTCCACGCCTACCCACTCATATCCTACTTCATTTAAAAAATTAAATTACGATTAAACAAAGACTTAAACATACTTTAATCGATCTTCATGGTGGTTACTAAAAGTTAACTAATTGCACTAGAAATGCAGGTAACCATAATAAACCGCAAGACAGCGAAATCATTATTCGCTCTGTAAACATCCAATATTGAAGGGTTAATATCATGAGTAACGTTCTAATCATTAACGCACACGAACCATCTCCATTTTCTGAAGGCAAACTCAATGCGGCTTTAGTTGAGAAAGCTCGCACCCAGTTAGAATCTAAGGGCCACGAAGTGCGTGTAGTTACAATGCAAGATGACATCGTAGTTGATGAGCAACTGGCGAACTTTGAATGGGCCGACCGAGTGATCCTTCAGTCACCTGTCAACTGGATGACCATCCCATGGTCTTTCAAGAAGTACATGGATGAAGTATTCACTGCGGGGATGGGAGGTGCACTATGTGCCTTTGATGGCAGAACGCCTGAAGAACCAAAGAAAAATTATGGAACAGGCGGCACTCGCACCAATACCAAATACATGCTTTCTTTCACATTCAATGCACCAGAAGAATCATTTAATGATGATAGCGAATACTTATTTCATGGTCGCAGTGTTGATGATTTGATGTTCCACATGCACGCAAACTTCCGCTTCTTTGGCATGACTGAACTGCCAACGTTTGCTTGCTACGACGTGATGAAAAACGCAGACATTGAGAACGACTTTGCTCGCTTTGAAGCACACCTAGACGCACACTTCTAAGAATGGAGTCATGAGCACTGAATTTACTGACTACAATCCATAAACGGCCCATAAGAGCCTAAAGAGCTTGTAACTCTGTCAAAAATAAGTAAACGCAAATCAAAGCACTGTTTGCCACGTGAGCACAGTGCTTTGAGTAGGAAACTCATATGAACTATACAATTAAGCTCGACATTATCAGTGATGTCGTCTGCCCGTGGTGCATCATCGGATACAACCATTTAAAAGCAGCGCTCGAACAGCTTGGAATTGAAGATCGCATCGAGATTGAATGGCAGCCTTTTGAACTGAACCCTGATATGCCAGCCGAAGGTGAAAACCTTCGAGATCACGTTGCTCGTAAATATGGAAGTAGCGCAGAGGAAAGTAAAAACGCGCGCATTCGTATCGCCAGCATTGGCGCTGAACATGACTTCAAGTTTAACTACTTTGATGAAATGAAGATGGTGAATACCTTTGACGCACACCTTTTGCTTGATTACGCCAAGAGTATGGGCAAGCAAACTGAACTAAAATTGCGTTTCTTTACCGCCTTTTTCAGTGAGCAGAAAGACGTCTCTAACCATAAAGTTCTTAAGCAAGAGCTAGTTTCTGTGGGCCTAGACCCAGAAGAAGGAATGCGTTGGCTAAATGACGCACAACGACGCAGTTCAGTCCGTAGTACAGAGAAACAATGGCAAAAAATGGGCGTATCGAGTGTGCCAACGGTGATTTTTAATGGAGAACATGGTGTTTCAGGGGCGCATCCCGTAGAAGGCTACAAACAGATCTTAACTGAGTTAATGGCTCAGACAAATCAAAGCTAGGTTACTAAAAGTATACTGGTTGCAACTTGTTTTTTAGTGGCATATCTTTTTTAAACTCGTTGTGACCTCAATCCCAGGAGCCGAGATGACATACTCACAAAAACTCAAAGCGGGTGACGCTTTTCCTACATTAGAGGCAACAAAGCTTGATGGAACCAAAGTCAAGCTAGGTCAACCTCAAGGTGATGCAACATGGCAAGCGGTGTTTGTCTATCGTGGCAAACACTGTCCACTTTGCACCAAGTACCTCAATGAAATTGAGACCTATAAGCAGGCCTTTAGTGAGGCGGGCGTTGATATTCTGGCTGTCTCTGCTGACTCGAAGCAACAATTGGAGCAACACCTAGAAAAGCTCGATATCAGTTTTCCAATCGCCTATGGTCTTACTGAGCAGCAAATGAAGACTCTGGGGCTTTATATATCGCAACCACGCTCCGAAGCTGAAACCGACCATAACTTTTCAGAGCCAGGGTTGTTTGTGATCAATGAACACGGCAACTTACACGTAGTTGACCTGTCCAATAACCCGTTTGTCAGACCTGAGCTCGGTGCACTGACCCGAGGTTTGGCATGGATTCGTAACCCAGAAAACCACTACCCTATCCGTGGCACGCTAGATTATTGAATCTTCAGCTCGAAAGGCAACAAGGCAACCATATTGGTTGCCTTGTTACGTAAAAGAGGGAGATGGATGAATGTTGCTCACACTATTTTAGCTGCACATTGTTACTTTCAGACCATTTTCTCAACTCATCGAGAATCGTTAACGCACTGCGTCCAAACTCGGTGAGTTCGTAGCTGACTGCCAGCGGTTTTTCATTGAGCACACGACGTATTACCATGTTTTCACTTTCTAGTTCTTTTAGACGCTGGTCGACCATCTTCTTGCTTGCACCGCCCAACATTCTGGAAAGATCATTGAATCTCACAGGGCCATCTTTCAGATGGTAGATGATGGAGCCCTTCCATTTGGAACCCAAAATCCTCATGCCTTTTTCGATCGCACAAGGCTCGTTACAAGCATCAACAACGCTCTTACGCCCTTTTGGATCAACTTCAACTTTTGCTTTCATACAGCTCCGCGTCATTTTGAGAAGTAACGTAGCTAATCAGCTCTGACAATAAAAACGTCACTCATAGTGATTGAATACTCACATCGAATAGGTGTAAGGGTAGTTACCGAATGGCGAGCGTCTTACGGTATATTTTAGTTACCTAGAGTTTGAATACAATTAGTATACTTTTAGTAACCTAGTTCATAATGAGCTGAATCAACCAACGTAAAAGTCTCCATAAATAGAATGTACTAGTAGTTTTTCTTCGGCCAATTCGACTATCTTTTCTCGTCACAATACATGGCTATAACTCATTTTGGGGCACAAATGAGTTCCCCCAACAACACTTCATTCACTTTCTTTGTCGGCGGCCATTACGACTTTGCTGAACATCGTAGCGAATATGCTTGCTCGCGTTTTTTAGTTGCACACCAGCTTTACTAAATGCGTTTTGGATAGTTGTGGAGACATGCTGTTGGCCCTCGCCCGCGAGAAAACTGGCTCGGTCTTGGTCCGATTCAAATACGCAGACGATTTCTAGGCTTTGCGGAAACGCAGCGTATTTGACGGTATGCGTCACCCATAGGAAGCCATCGTAGCCCTTCAATGTATCTTCACAAACGTCAGTCAGTACCTCTCTAATGAGGTTCTCTACCTTCTTATCTGATTTGCGCATAAAGAAAACTCCGTTTTTAAACTTTGAAAGGGTCCAAGTCTACATTGTCTTGAACAAGATTGGGCGGAGGATTTTATTCACTCCCCTATTGACGAAACTGTTCTTAGCTCACCTTATAGTGATAAAATCGCGCCATCAGAATTATTGAGACACTCTATGTTTATTCATCGCGTAAACGATATCGACTGGCTAGTGATTACCGCTTTTGAAGAGCTGAAGCCTCTTTTCATAGAAGAAGCCGGTGCCATTCCCTCTTACTTTTCTACCACCAGCGAGTTGAGCTTGATTGATCAAGCCAAGCGCGCTTATGGGTATCTGCCTAAACTCAGTGGTGTGATCACTGATACGGGCACATTTCAAAGCAAGGACATCGAAGAAGATTTGAATCCTCAGCTTGCCTGTCTGGTTGAGGGGCGCGGTCGAGTGTTTATCTATCACGGTGGCTTTGTCGCTTTTGTTGATGACGAGCAAACCTTTATTACCCGGATGGATTAGGCGTCACTCACCTTAGCGTATAGAACTCAAAAGCGAGCGCTAGGCTCGCTTTTGGTAACAACTCACACACGCATTAAGAGTCAGTTAGCATAGAAAACGATAAGCATCGTTTTCATGACAAGACTTTCACTTCAAGTGTCTCCCACCGTCAAGATGCAAAATTCTTCCAGTCATATAGTGGCTACCTAGGACAAATTTAATCCCATCGATCACTTCTTCAAAACCTGCCTCTCTTGGGAGCAACGCTTTTTGTAGCGCCTTGGCTTTGTATGCGTGATCATCATGATCATTGAATTTGATCATGGCTGGAGAAAGCGTATTCACTTTCACTTTTGGCGCCAACATCGCAGAGAAGGAAAGCGTCAAGTTATTGAGAGCAGCTTTACTTGCAGCGTACGCAATGTGTTTCTTGCTGCCTTTTTCTGCCACGTAGTCACTGATGTGGATGATGTCTGAAGTGTTGTCGCCAAACATGAGTTGATCTTTGAGTGTCAAATTGATCAGGTACGGTACGCTAACGTGAACCGTCATCATCTGGGTCATAATTTGCGACGCATTCTCGTTCGGGTTCTCTTTATTCTCCGCCTTCCAGTCAGACGCATTGTGTATGATGGCCCTTAGCGACTTATACTCCTGACCGACATAATCAAGAAAACGCTCAACGCTGCTATGTTGATAAAAGTCTACCTGCTGCAGGTCTGCCCCATCGTCACGCAATCGTTGCAGCTGAGGATAATCGCTTCGGTAAGTACCGATCACGCGGTATCCATCAGACAACAACTTCTGCGCCAACGCAAAGCCAAGACGTTTTCCCACTCCGGTTATTAGAATTGTCTTACTCATCTTAAAAACTCTGCTCTGGTTTGAGGGTTGGTCTTGAAAATGCCCCCGAGTGCCGTTGTTGAGGTTTCAGAGTTTGCATCCATGACTCCTCTTGATTTGACGCAGTAATGGGTCGCTTTAATGGTCACTGCGACGTTTTCAGTCTCGACCAGCGTCTGTATCGCCACCAATATTTGTTGAGTTAAACGCTCTTGGACCTGAGGTCGCTGGGCAAAAAATCGAACGATTCGGTTAATTTTCGATAGCCCAAGTATCTTAGATTCCGGTATATAGGCGACTTGTGCTAGACCGTCGATCGTGATGAAGTGGTGCTCGCAAGTTGAGGTTAAATCTATGTCCGAAACCTTGACCATTTCGTCTACGGACATCTTGTTATCGATGACACTGATTTTAGGGAAGTTGTCGTAATCAAGCCCTGAAAAAATCTCATGGACATACATTTTCGCGATCCGGTGAGGCGTTTCAGCGAGACTGTCATCGGTTAAGTCCAACCCAAGCGTACTCACAACTTCCGTTAATAGTCCTTTAATGCGATTGTACTTTTGATCACTGCTCATTTCGCTTGTTGTCATCGGTGTTTCAAGCCCTCTGGAGAGTAGAGCATTTCGTACTTTTTCAGCTTCTTTGGTCAACATTGGCTCAATCCTTATGAATTATTATCTTGGTCTGCTTGATAGCTCAAGGTTAGCGATACGGAGTCAGCGAAACGTAACGCATGAGGTTTGTCGATTCTTACTTGCGCATACTGCACCCATGGGTGGTCAATGCAGATTCCGAGTACGTCACTGGTCAGTTTTTCCAACAACAGAAATCGGCCAGATTCGACATGGTGAATAATTGTCTTGCAGATGTTTTTGTAGTTGAGAGCGTTATCTACATCATCGGCGAGGCAGAGATTGTTGGCGGGGTAATGGATTTCTGCGTTTATAACAATATCTTGCTGCTTTGTTTTCTCTTCTTCGTTGAAACCTATGAAGGTTCTTAGTCTGAGATTAGTGATCGTAATAATGGCGTTGTTATTCATGACAGTTTCTCTCCCTAGAAGGTGAAGTCACGTACGTGCTTGTTGCAACAAAAGATCAATAAAGTGCGTGCGATTAAGACGCCATTCGTTATTTTGAAGGCACTGTAATGGCCGAAGGTAAGCTAACCTTGAACGGTATAACGTCAGTCTTTTGGCTCTGCTGATCGAAGCTATCCCATAACTGCTGAAAGGGAGCGCCTAAGATTGGATGGCGCTCTTGAGGCGCTAAGTCGACTAGCGGGCGAAGAACAAACGCGTACTCGGTGATCTCACCTCGTGGCAGCTCTACTCCGTCAATGATTCCTACTTTATCGCCGTAAAGAAGGATATCGATGTCTAGCGTGCGTGAAGCGTATTCTTTAGTCTCACGCTGACGACCATTATCAAATTCGATTTGATTTAGAACTTCAGCCAACTTTGCAACAGGAAGGTCACAATCGAAACCAACTACTAGGTTCAGAAAATTATCTCCCTCAAAACCAACGGGCTCGCAGTCGTAGCAATGTGATACAGCTAGGGGGGCAAAATGTCGATTTAATGCTTTGAGAGATTCTGTAACGTGATATTCGCGGTTAATGTTGCTGCCGATACTGACATAAACGAAGGCCATAGTATTTTATTCCTTTTTTGGCCTATCTGTACGCAGCAACTCAGTGAGACGATCAGCTAAGTTCCATCTATTTGTCAGGTAAACGATGTGCCTAAATGCCATCTTTCTTTGTTCTTTGCTTCCTGACTGGATATTAATTCCGGTTTAAGTTTATTGAAAACAAGAAAGGCGAACCAAAAAGGTTCGCCTGACAGTGAGATATTTCTAATAACGCTATGAGTTTTTTTACAGTAGTTCTACTGACTGCTGCGCAATAACAAATTCTTCGTTGGTTGGGATAACCATAGCGACAGCATCAAGAATTGATGACTTCGCGATGATACCTGCGTTACCAAAACGTGCATCTTCGTTGCCTTTTTCATCTTCAACGAAGCCCAGTAACTTAAGGTTGTTTAAGATTTCGCGGCGAATCGGCAGTGAGTTTTCACCGATACCACCGGTAAAAATAATCGCGTCTAGGTTGCTAAGTGGGATTAGGTAAGAACCAATGTACTTCGCCACGCGGTAGGTAAAGACTTCGAACGCCAGTTTTGCGCCTTCGTGACCTTCTTCCATCGCTTCTAAGATGCCACGAGCGTCTGACGTTAGACCGGAAACACCTAAGAAACCTGATTTCTTGTTCAGCGTTTCGAAGACTTGCTCTGTCGTCCAACCTTTCTTGATTAGGAACTCAATCACACCAGGATCTAGGTCACCAGAGCGTGTGCCCATCATTAAGCCTGCTAACGGTGTGAAGCCCATAGACGTATCTACTGACTCACCATTTTCGATCGCACATACTGATGCGCCATTGCCCAAGTGAACAGAGATAAAGCTCGCCTCTTCAACAGGTTTGTTAAGCATTTTCGCTGCTTCGCGGCTAACAAAGTAATGGCTAGTGCCGTGGAAACCGTATCGACGGATGCCGTATTCTTTGTACAGTTCGTTCGAGATAGCACCTGTAAATGCCTTTTGCGGCATCGTTTGGTGGAACGCAGTATCAAAGACAGCAAATTGAGGAAGGCTCGGGAATGCTTGCATTGCAGCTTGAATACCTTTTGCGCCTGCTGGGTTGTGGAGCGGAGCCAAGTCAGACAGGTTTTCAATTTCTGCGAGCACTTCATCATTAATACGAACCGTTGAAGTGAACTTCTCACCACCGTGAACGATACGGTGTCCCACAGCAACTAAATCTTGTGTGAAGCCTAGTGTTTCCATCAAAGCAACAATACGGTTGATGGCATGTTGATGGTGGTTATCTGGGGCAGTGATCGCTTCTTCCGTTTTCTCACCATTGTATTTCCAGCTGATGACGGCTTCTGGAAGACCGAAGCACTCACCAAGACCAGAGACAATCGCGTCACCCGACTTAGAATCGATAACAGCAAACTTAAGTGATGAGCTACCTGAGTTAATAACCAGCACATACGAATTTGACATGAGGGATGTATCCTGTTTCAGACCGTGTATTGAAAGCACTATGCTTGTATCGTTATGGATACCATTATTCAATTTTTTTTGAATCTTTCAACTTTCTTTAGCTAAATTAAACAAAACAAATAACTTTTGTTGATCTAAAGCAACTGTCAATTTAATTCGACTGTAAAAATTAATGTGAGTTTTATAAACAGTCTCGAAAGCTCTACACTATACGTAGTGCAAACGATTTCATTTGCGCATCTGCTTTTGAAAGTAGCCTGAAGGGTTTATAGACGATCAACGGTGTCAACTTGTATACATTAGCCATTCTTCTCATCATTGCTGGCATCTTGTTGCTATTATTTGGCTTGGTTCCTGCTCGCCAAATTTGCGCCAAAACCAAACATAAAAGTTGGCAAGCACTCAGCTTGTTAATTGCTTTGTTTGTGATTGGTTATACGTCAGTTTTGGTGTCTCTTCTGGTGACACAGCAAATCAACAATGTGGTGTTCGGTTTATCCATTATTCTCTTTTCAGGCAGTGTGTTTGTTTACATGGTGACCACCTTCAGCCTCAACACCATCAAAAAACTTCACCACTTGGCGGAAGAAGAAAAGTACAACGCCCTTCATGACCCCCTAACCTCTCTACCAAACCGGAAACACTGCATTGAAACGATTAACGCTTTAACAGAAAACCAAATACCCTTTCACCTTTTAATGGTCGACGTGGTCAATTTTAAGCAGATCAATGATGGCATGGGACATTTTTGTGGTGATCAGTTGCTGGTTCAAATCGGTCAACGCATCGCCTCCAACCTAAGCCGCGGCGATTTTGTCGCCAGAATTGGGGGTGACGAGTTTATTGTCATTTGCCCCAACCAAAATGATCTCGCGATTCAATCCCTTGCAAACACCATCAACAGTGAACTTAAGAAGACATTCTCTATTGATGGCTTCGAGCTCACCAGCAGTGCTATCGTTGGCATTAGCCGATACCCAGAGCAAGGTAAAGACGCAGAGCAAGTTATCAACGCGGCCGATGTGGCCATGTATTGGGCGAAGCGCAGCGGCAGAGAAAGCGCTAAGTTCGATCCCTCCATGAACCAAGGCGCAAGGCAGAAACTGGCCATCTCACACGCCATTGACGAAGCGCTAGAGAAGCAACAGTTCAGAATATACTATCAACCCATTGTGAGCAGTAAGCTTAATCTAGTTTGCGGGTATGAAGCGCTGATGCGTTGGGTTAAACCCGACGGGACGACCATCAGCCCAGTTGAGTTTATCCCCGTTGCAGAGCAAAGCAACAAAATTACCTCTATCACCGAATGGTTGCTCGACCATGTCGCTGAAGATATTGAAATTTTTCATCAGCATGGCATCCACAACCCCGTACATGTCAACTTGTCAGCGAAAGATCTCATAGGCAAAAACCTAGAGAAACAGCTTATCGCCTTAACGGCACGCTCACCATCACTAACCAAATCTATTGTGTTGGAAATAACAGAGAGTACTGCAATTAACCGCTTACGTAGCCCAGAAAAGTGTCTTGAGTCCTTAAAATCGCTCGGATTTAAAATAAGCTTGGACGATTTTGGTACGGGCTACTCTTCACTGTCACTCCTGCGCGATCTTCCTGTTGATCAAATCAAAATCGATCGCTCTTTCTTGTATCAGTTAGAGCGAAATGAACGCAATCGCTCGATTGTGTCTAACGCTATCTCACTAGCACATGGGCTGGGCTATAGCGTCGTTGCAGAAGGTGTAGAGCAACAAGAAATTTTGCACATTTTAAATAAATATGGCTGCGATTATATTCAGGGGTTTTATTACAGTCCGGCAATCCCGCTAGAAGACGCGATTTTGTGGACGCTAAACCACAACCCACCGCTGATTGACGAACTAGCGAATTAGGGCCCCCACACTAGCTCAATAGGCTCACGGCGAGCAAAAAAATAGCCATGACGGTGTTGAGCTTGTCCTTCCCATCAGCACGACAGTAAATGGTAAGTGCTGAGCGTGATGGGTCAGCTCGCATTTCGACCTCCCCAATAGGAAAGGCTACATTGCCGCTCACTTCATCCCACTAGGCGTCTACTTTTCGTGCAAAGTGGCGACACAATACTGTTATATACTTGCTCGCGTGTTCGGAGTAAATCGTGGTCTTTTTTTCCATTGTTATTCTCAGCAAATGGCGCAGTTTATTAAAATCGTGGTGGTTCAAGCCGCCTGGTCTTGGAGACTGCTCTAGTTGGTAATGAAAACAATTCGCATGTATGATAAGTGTCAATTTTATTAACGAGAAGAATTTACGGTTATGCCAAATCGCATAACGGTTATGAGGAATCGCTGCCATGGAACCGGGTTCACGCACTCCTACCTCTATCCCTAAGGTAGTACTCACAAAAACTGTGATAGAAGAAAATCGAAGGGTTATCTTTAGCCAAAACCGGTTTGCAAACTCCCCAATCCTTGAGGGTAAACTCCTCCATTACGAGGCGTCTGATGCCTACACTCTGTATGCTGGGACGAGCCATGAGTTAGTCAATACACACGTGGTTTCGTCAATCAAACCCTGCATTGTTTTGACTATCGTTTTGGAAGGCACGCTCACTTTTGGCTATGACGATCTAGAGTTTCAGTTGGATGGCTCGCGGTGCGCTGAAGTTCTTATGGTCAATCTAACGCATCCTGTGAGTTTTCATCGCAGTATTGAAAAAGACAATCAACTCACCAAAGTGAACCTTGTTATCTCGCCAAACTGGCTTAAAGCTCGCCTTAATCAAAACGAATGTCCCAACCAATTTGTTCAATCTCATCTCAATTACCTAAGACACCCCATTAATAGCGATACTCTCGAAGTCATTAAACGCATTCTCAGCTGCGAGCAACCAAGCGATCTATTGGGTCGCCTAGCGCTTGAATCGCTCTCTTTGCAGCTTATTCAGAGAATGTTTGCGCTGGTTGATCGAAACACCTCTACACACAAAGCGTCAAAAGACACGCCGCAATCTGAACGCATCAAACGCATTTTGCATTTTATTGAAACCCACCTCGACGCGCCGATGAGCTTAGATGGCTTGGCTGCCCGTTTCTCGATGAGTACATCCAACCTGCAGCGCGTTTTTAAAGATGAGTTAGGCGTTACCGTAAAGAGCTACATTCGCCAGAGACGGCTTCACGTCGCCAAAACTGGATTAGAACGCGGTGTGCTGACGGTGACAGAAGCCGCCTACGAGGCGGGCTACAACCACCCTGCGAACTTTACCAATGCGTTTAAAAAAGAGTTTGGCGTTCCACCAGCAAAAGTAGTAAAACATCTTTAACGACAAACAGAGATAACACTCAGACGTTAGGAGTGAGGAAAACATGAACATAGGTGCGGTCGCTAAACTGACAAATTTGTCTAGCAAATCTATTCGCTTATACGAGGAAAAAGGCTTAATCACGCCGCCTTGTCGCAGCGATGCAGGATACCGAGAGTACAGCGATCAGCATGTTCAAGAGCTCAATCTAATTTCGCGGGCTAAGAACGCCGGATTTTCCTTACTTGAATGTAAAGAGTTTGTCGAACTCGCGCAAAACCCAAACAGAAAGAGCCGTGAAGTCAAAGCGAAAGCACAAGAAAAACTCCTTGAAGTTGAAATTAAACTTCGCGAACTCAAAGAGATTGAAAAGCAATTGAAGCAATGGGTGTCAACTTGCCCAGGTGATGAAGGGAGCAAATGTCCTATCATCGAGGATCTCACGAAGTAAACGCTGTAGTGAGTGAAGCCATCCAGTGGGGCTTCACTCAATTCTGGATGCTAGTAGTAGGTACACATGCGCTTTCCGTCTACTTCAACGATGTTAAACGGCGTTTCGTAGATGCTCTCAAGAATATCCGCTTGAATCACTGCTTCAACACTGCCTTGCGCAACCACTTTTCCCTTTTTCAACGCGATGATCTTATCCGAATAACAAGCCGCGAAGTTGATGTCATGGATAACAACCACAACGGCTTTGTTCATTTCATGGGCCAGTTTCCCGACATTTCGCATAATCTGTAACGAGTGTTTGATGTCCAGATTATTCAACGGCTCGTCTAAAAAAACGTAGTCGGTATCTTGTGCCATCACCATCGCAATAAAGGCAAGTTGACGCTGTCCGCCGCTCAACTCATCCAGATATTTGTGTTGAATAGAGTCGAGGTCCAAATAGCGGATCGCCTTATCGATCACCGATTGGTCGTTGTCATCTAGGTTGCCCTGTGAATAAGGGAAGCGACCAAATGAGACCATTTCACGCACGGTAAAACGCATCGTGATGGTGTTAGCTTGGCGAAGCACTGCAAGTCGTTTAGCGAGTTCTTTGTTATCCCACTCAGACAGCTCTTTGCAATCAATGTAGACTTCCCCTGAGTCACGAGAAACTAGGCGGCTTGCCATAGAGAGAAGCGTACTCTTCCCCGCTCCATTTGGCCCAATGATTGCGGTCACTTTGCCTTTCTCGAACTCTGCGCTCGCATTATCAACAACCGCAGATTGGCCAAATACCTTGTTAAGGCTTTTTAAAGTAATCATATTCAACCTAAATAATCTTATTGCGCAGCAGCATCGACAAGAAGTACATACCACCGACAAAGTTAATCACGACACTGAGCGTCGTCGTAAAACCAAACAGATTCTCAACAATCCATTGCCCTGCCAGCAGCGAAGCAATAGATAACAGCGACACCGCGCCAAATAGAACTTTGTGGCGATAACTGGCAAACATTTCTCTGGTTAAGTTCGTCACGAGCAAGCCAAAGAACAGCAGAGGCCCGATCAATGCCGTCGAGATCGAGATCAAAACCGCAGACAGCAGTAAGATCTGCAAGGTCACGCTTTTCACATCAACCCCTAAGCTGATGGCATTGTCTTTATCCAGCCAGAAGACGTCCAGCAGTCGATGAAGGGTGTAGAGTCGCCACGAAATGAAACACAGTAACGGCGCGCTCAGATAGACCAAATCAACATTGATGTTGTTGAAGCTCGCAAACATGTTTGCCTGAACAGTCGCAAAGTCGTTGGGGTCCATGAGCATAATCAAAAATGATGAACCACTATCGAAAACCTGCCCTAAGATGACGCCGAGCAACAACAGCACAAGCAAGTTTTGTCGCGCGCCACGGAAGTAGAAGCCAAACAGCAGCACAGAAAAGCCCAACATTGCCGTCACTGACACAGCAAAGTTGAAGTAGCTGTTCATCGCAATACCGCTTAACCCACCAAACATCACTACCATCAGAACCTTGGTGAACAAGTAGAGCGAGTCAAAGCCCATGATACTTGGTGTTAGTATCCGATTATGGGTAATGGTCTGAAATGAAAGCGAAGACAAACCAATCGCGACGCCCGCTATAATCATCGCAAGAACTTTTGGTACGCGGCGAGACAAGAAGTACTCGTAGTTATCTGCGTTAAGCCCAATACCAATGAAGAGACCAGCAAAAACGACAGACACCAACGCCAAACAAACCAACTTATGACGATCGTGCATTTTTCTCACCTTGTAGAATGAAGTAAATGAACACTGCACCACCCAGTAAACTGATGATGTTTGAAATCGGCAGCTCATACGGGAAGATTATTAAGCGTCCTGCCAGGTCGCAGACTAAGACGATGAGCGCCCCAAGGAGCGCGGTAAGCGGGATGTTGCGCCTTAAGTTGTCGCCATAAAAACGACTCACGAGGTTAGGAACAATCAATCCTAAAAAAGGGAGCTTACCAACAATCATCACAACAGATGCTGACATGACCGAAACCAGCAACACCCCAACAACCAACACTTGCTGGTAGTTTAAGCCCAAGTTGACCGCAAAATCTTTTCCCAATCCCACCGCAGAAATACGTGTTGCGTACAACAAGCTGAAAATGGCAAACGGAATCGCGACATAGAGCAGTTCGTAATCGCCTTGCAACAAGTTAGCGAAATTGGCCACTGCCCAGCTCGATAAGTTTTGGATTGCGTCGTATTTGTAAGCGAAGAACGTCGCGACCGATTGCACCACATTGCCAAAAATGATCCCAACCAGAGGAACAAACACCGCGTTTTTAAATTGAATACGATTGATAAACTGAACGAACGCCAGCGTGCCTAGCATAGAAACTGAAAATATCAGCCAAAGTTGGTTGCCGTTACCAAACAAAACCAAACTCAAAACGTAGCCTAACATCGCGCACTCAATTGTTCCCGATGTCGATGGAGAAGCAAATCGGTTTTGACTGATTTGCTGCATGATAAGACCCGCGATACTAAGGCCTGCGCCAGCTAAGAGCACGGCCGCTAAACGGGGAATTCGACTGGTAAATAACAGATCCCAACTTTGAGGATCGCCAGCCAACAGTTGTGCGACATTGAGCTGACCAATACCAACAAATAGAGACAAGACACTCAAAACTAAGAGCACCCAAGATAACATCTTCAAAAGTCTATAACCTCTTGAACCTAAAAAACCTCAAGCGTGAACTTGAGGTTCTTCATACTTACTCAATAATTAGTTAAGGCCTGTAGCCGACTTAACGTCACTCAACATTTGTTCAGTCGCACGCATGCCCGCGATAGACAGGTACCAAGCGTTGATGTCTAAGTACGCCATTTTTTTGTTTTGGTAAGCACTGGTCGCCTTCACCAAATCGTTCTCAAAATCGCGCTGAACCGTGCTGCCTTTGCCTTTGTTGATCAAGATATCTTTATCGACGATCAGCAAGGTTGATGGGTTATGTTCGCGAATAAACTCATAAGAAATTAGATCACCATGTCGACTCTCTTTGATGCCTTTCACGGTTTCAGAGAACCCGAAATCTTTGTAAATTGAGCCAAAACGTGACTTGGCACCAAACGTTGTAATGTTGCCACCGGCACTCATCACTGTCAGCGCATCAACATTGTTTGTTTGGTTGTAGCTTTGAACTTGTTTGAAGTCTTTATCTACCTGCGCGATTTTCTCTTCAACAAAATCTTGCTTCTCGAATACTTCGCCTAACTTGCGCCACTCCTCCTGAGTCGCTTCCCAGTACCCTTTGCTCTTATCTAGCGCATATACAATGGTTGGAGCAATTTCTGAAAGCTCTTTGTATTTCTCGGCACCACGAGGGCCTACGATGATCAAATCAGGTTTTTGGCTGTAGATAGTCTCAAAATCTGGTTCAAATAAGCTGCCTGCCGAGACAAACTCACCGCTTCGGTATTGTGACAGATAGTCAGGGAACATACTTACCGTCGAGACTGCAACCGGCTCAATGCCAAGCGCCTTAACGGTATCCAAAGGCCCCAATCCAATGACCACAACACGCTCGGGCTTGCTCTCTAACGCTGTTTTCCCTTGTGCATGTTCAATTTCGATGATTTTTGCATTCGCATTAAGAGCGGTCATCGCCAGTGCTAGTGCCACAACTTTACGTTTCATTTTGTCCATCCTTAATATTTTAATGCAACGCATTATCATTTAGATTTGTATTATTGTCACTATTCAAACAATAAAAATGTGGCTAAGTGATGGTCTTGTAATCAGTTGAATCGGAGGAAGTTGGCGTTTGTATTAAGAGGATAGGAAGAAAAGTGAGAAGAGAAAAAGAGCGCTGGGACCATAGCCCCAGCTTGTCGTTAGAAGAAATCGATGGAAGATCGGCCGTTGTTTTTTTTGCCTTGCGATGGTTTAGATTCCTTACCCTTAGCTTCACTATTCTTCTTCGACTTGCCCTTTTTATACGACGAAGAACGGTTGTCGCGCTTAGGTTGATTGGCGCTTGAGCGCTCTTTGGCCTTTGATTTTACCGCTTTCTCTTCTGGCTCTGTCACTGGCGCATCACAAACGACAACGTAATATTCCTGATTGAACTCAAAAAAGTCACCATCATACATTTTGCGACGTTTTCGTGTTTCCAACTCACCGTTAACAGCGACATATCCTTCGGCAATGAGGTGTTTTGCTTCTCCACCACCGCCAACCAAGTTAGCGATTTTGAATACCTTATATAACTCAATGGGATGAGAAGACACTTCGATACCAATCGCTTCAATCTCGATCTCTTCGCCTTCTTGGTACTCTTCAGTCATAACGAACTCTGTAGTGTGTTTTGTCAATTCGGAGAGTCTAATGCCAATAAGTATAGAAATAAACTAAAGTTACTAATAAGTGTTCTAACTCCAAAGGTATCAATGTGTTTCGATGGCTACTCGCCGCTATTGCCCTATGGTCAAGCTATGCCAATGCATACGAGCCACCTACACCTGTCACTGTGTATGCGGATGACTCCTACCCGCCATACAGCTACGCGATCAATGGAGAAGCAAAGGGCATCTACACCGAAATACTCCAAATCATTTTCGCCCAAATGGAGGCTTACGACGTCAAAATCAAACCGATCCCTTGGAAGCGGGGATTAAAAATGTTGGAGTTAGGCAAAGGCTTTGCCCTCTATCCACCCTATTACTACGCCAACCAAAGATTCTATATATCGCCCTACTCAGAGCCGATTCTCGATGAACAAGTCGTCGTATTTTGTCGCCCTGACAAGGTGGCGGATCGTCAACTTGATACCTGGCCTGACGACTATCTGGGATTAACGATTGGTATTAACGAAGGTTTTGCATTAGGCGGGCAAGCATTCTGGGATGCCGTAACTCAAGGGAAATTGACACTGCGGCCGTCAAAAGGTAATGAATCCAGCTTGCTAAATCTGTACAAACGGCGCACAGATTGTTACATCAATGACCGAATATCTATTCGATGGTACATCAATCAAATGATCAAAGATGGCCAGATAGACCGAGATTGGCAATTAAAACTCGGCTCCGTGGTGAGTAGTGAGCAAGGTTACTTAGGGTTTACCAACCAACAGCCTGAGCTCTACCCATATAAGCAAGACTTCATTACGCAGTTCAACCGCCATTTAAAACGGTTAAAGCAAGATGGCACGATTGACAGACTTGTTGTCGACTATTTAGATGCTTACAAATAACATACGCGAAACAACGAACGCGCAAAATTAACAAGTAGATACTCATTTTGTTAGCATAACACCCCGTAAAGTAAGCATTTCATTGTCGCAGGCCTCCTAACTTCGGTTAAGAATCGGGTCAGACGTTTGATAACCCTCCAACTATTGATCACCGTTTAACGACAAACCTCACAATAAGCATTAATTACGTTTGAAATGTCCGACGTAATTTCGTTTAGTAGTTGGCAGCCCATTAACAAGTCGCACGAATTGTCGTAATAATTGAGATGAATAATAGACCTACCGATCGTTGTTAAGGTATGTCCCAATCTTATGTCGCAAACTATTAAAAGTATCGTCCCTCGCCCTAAAATCACTTTGGTCTCAGAGTGTGGCGTGGCGGTCGAATCAGTATCACAAGACCTTGCTCACTCTCTGACTGGCGCAGAGCTAGATGAGCTTATGGATGACCATTTTAAGCATATGATCGATGTGCTTAACGATGGCATTTTTTATATGTCTGATACTGAGCATGTTTGCTTCTACAACCCGAGCTTTTATCAAAGATTCGGCATCCAATCCGGTCATACCTGCCTAGAAACATGGCTTGATCTCGTTCACCCGATGGATCGTTTGATGCTGCAAAGCAAAGTTGACGAGCATATCGCCGAAGACGATTTCAAAATGGCGACTCAATATCGTGTACGTTGCACCAATGGGCAATACGTTTGGCTAGAAGGAACGGCGATAACCAAGACTGTTAACGGTAAACGGTTTATGATTGGTTGCCACAAAGATATTTCCGACAAAAAGCTGATGGAGGCGTTTGTACAGCAAACCTCTTTCAAAGATGGGGCGTCTGGGCTTTCCAACGAGCACAGATTGGTCATGGATATTGACAACATAGACCCACTTCGTGAACCGCATAGCTTGCTTTACATCCAAGTCGCTAATATTCGTTCCTACTTATCACTCTATGGTCCTCAAATCATGCGTGATGTGCTTAATCACATCATTCAAGCGCTTAATCATTTCCCGGAAGACTTGGTTGACTTCTATCGTATTCGCTCAGATGACTTCGCTATCTTGGTAAAAGGGGATTACAGTGACGAGCAACTGACGCAACTTGGTGAGCGCATCTCCGAGAAGTATAACGAAGCGGTAAAAACGTTCGGCTACCTGTATGGCACCGAAATCAGTATCGGTATCTACCCTTCGATTCCAGCAGAGCTTGATGCCGAAGAAGCGATCAAAATCGCTAGCCGTACTAGCCAGTTTGCCAGCGAACAAAAAGATTGCCATATCAGCGTTTATGCCAGCAAAACCAAATCACGCGTAGACCGCCATTTTTATATCGAACGCGAGTTAGGCAACGCCATTAAACAAGGCCTACTCTCGATTAAGTTTCAGCCGATTATTTGCACCAAACGAAACGCCATTGCGAGCTTTGAAGCGCTGGTACGCTGGAAGTGCAAAGATATGGGGGAAATATTTCCAGACGAGTTTATCTCTGTTGCGGAAAAGAAAGGACTTATCGTTGATTTAGGTTATCTGGTGCTATCCAAAGCATGTCATTTTATCCAGCAATATCAAGCCACGCATAACAACTCGGTACGCGTTAACGTCAATGTGTCTGTGCTGCAACTGCTCAATCATTCCTTTCCTGAGCGAGTGAAAAAGGTCGCTGACGAGTACCTGATTGATCCAAAACACATCGTACTCGAGCTAACCGAAACCATGATTTTGGATGGCAACAAGAACGCGGCCGACCAACTTAACAAGCTCAGCGCGCTCGGGTTTCAACTTTCTTTGGATGACTTTGGCGCGGGTTACAGCTCGTTAAACAGCTTTTTTGATTTTCCGCTACAACAAATTAAGATCGACAAATCCATCGCTTGGCGGTCTTTCACCAACCCTGCAACCTTTGAGTATCTCTCTTTCGTGATTAAGTTATGCCAAGCCTACGATGTTGATATTGTCATAGAAGGCATAGAAAACGCGCAAATGGCCCAAGCATTCACCGACCTCGGAGCCTCCTATTTACAAGGGTATTGGTTCTCTAAACCCCTTTCATTCGCAAGTGCTAGCCACTATACTGCGATCTAACCCTCTCAAAAATAAGACATATTTAACATATCAATATTTAGTGATTGACTACGTCACTTAAGTTGTAGAAAATTTGCACGATTTTTGAGACATGACACGCATTCAAAAGCTCCGTGTAACCTCTCAAATTAACGCAATCAAGGATTCGATTCGTTACCGCCTGTCAGATCACACACCGTCATCAACAGCGCTTGAAACAAGGAAAGTCATAATAAACTTGTTTTAGGAGAACTTTGTGTTTAAACCATTACGTCAAATCGTCACTGCAACCCTTTCAGCGAGCTTACTGCTTTCCCCTTTTTTCTCCCTATCGGTAAGTGCAGAGCAAAATCAATTTAACTGGTTTGAACAAAGCGACATCACGTTACCTAAAGGCACGAAAGCAGGTAAACTTAGCAATGCCATGCGCTACGTGTTGTTACCGACTAGCCGTAATACGCAAGCGCTTTCTATCCGCGTTCGTTTGACTGATCTTCCAATTAAATATGCGTCTGTCGCACAGACGTTGACGCAAGACAATGGTTGGGAGTTGGTTGAATTTAATGGCAAAAGTGTGCTCAAACGCGACTTCGCTGACAATAAAGAAGAAATCTTAGCAGAGGCAATCTCGCAGCTCGCAGCGCTATTTAAGAGCGAGGAAGCCAAAGGGCTTTTCTTGCCGTCACAAACCGATTTGGTTATTGCTGGCAACTTTAAAAACCGTACTGCGGCAGAGTTAATCAGCGACAATCTTTCTGACTGGAAATCAAGCGAGGCGTTTTCTGCACCTGCTGAGCTAAGCCTAATGCCGAAAAGTGTTTCTGACGTTCCTAAACAGGAAAAGCCAACTGTGGCATACACGGCCCATACCTCACTTGACGATACGGCAAACAGTAAACAACAACGCAAAAAGCTACTTACTGTGACCATTGCAAACAAAATTCTAGAGAAACGCTTGGAAGAAGCGTTTGCCAATCAAGATGTTAAAGTCGAAGTTTCAAACCAGATTTTGGCGCAATCTAGCTTGGTTTCTCAAGTTTCACTCACGAGTGAAGACAGCGAGCAGGCGAAAGCCGCACAGCAGATAATCGAAAAAGAGATCAACCGTGCGCGCTCAAGCGGCTTTAGCCAAGTAGAGTACGAAATGGTGGTGTCGCAACTTCGCAAAGAGCTTGAGGGGCAAACTCGCCCACATGATGAGGCATACACCGCTCACCAAGCTGACCAGTTGATTAAAGCGATCGATGAAGGCCAAGTCTACACCTCTCCTTCTTACGACTTAGATCTAATGAACTTCCATGTCGCTCATATGAACGAGTACGACATCAGCAATGAGTTTGAAAGCGTGTGGAAAAGCCCGATGGAGCTGATCATCATCCCAAACAGCTAATTGGCACTGATTGAATCGATAACGCCGTCTACTTAGACGGCGTTTCTTTTTCTATAAACTCGACAGTGTGACAAGCTCTTTGGTATAGGGGTGCCGAGGATCAGTAAACAGCCCTTTCGTTTCGCCTTGCTCCACAATTTCTCCTTGCTTGAGCACAATGGTGTAATGACACAAAGACTTAACGACATTCAGGTCATGGCTAATGAATAGATAACTTAGCCCGTACTTCTGTTGCAGCGATTTAAGTAAATCGAGCACTTGCGCTTGAACCGTTCGATCCAAGGATGAGGTTGGCTCATCGAGCAATATAAATTCAGGCTTTAGGATAAGCGCCCGTGCAATCGCAATACGTTGTCTCTGACCTCCGGAGAACTCATTTGGATAGCGATGACGGGAATCCGGATCCAAGTCCACTTCTCGCATCACTTTAACAATCATTTCATCGATCTCTTCATCGCTAAGCTGCTCATGGACACGCAATCCCTCGCCTATCACTTGCGCAACGGACATCCTAGGATTAAGTGCTGAAAACGGGTCTTGAAACACCACTTGCATTCGGCGCCGATATGGCAGCATCGCCTTGCGATCTAGTCCTTGAAGCTCATTCCCTTGGTAGCGAATAGAGCCTTCCGAGTTGACCAACTTAAGAATCGCCATACCTGTTGTCGACTTACCAGAACCGCTTTCTCCGACTAACCCGATAGATTGACCACGAGACAAACTGATTTGCATGTCGGTGACCGCTTTAATGTGCGAAACCACCCGTTTGAACACGCCGCCAGTGATTGGAAACCAAACCCTAAGTTGCTCGACATCCAGTATTGGTTCGCTCGGTTCACTGACAACAACCGGCGTCCCCCTAGGGTCTGAATTAATGAGTAACTGGGTATAAGCGTGATTAGGTGACTGGAAGACTTGTTGACACTCGCCCACTTCGACAAGATGCCCCTCTTGCATTACGGCAACGCGATCCGCGATACGGCGGACAATGCTCAAATCATGGGTAATAAACAGCATCGCCATACCGAGCTCTTGCTGCAATTGTTTTAGCAAGTCGAGGATTTGCGCCTGAACTGACACATCTAGCGCTGTTGTTGGCTCATCAGCAATCAGAAGCTCTGGCTCATTAATTAACGCCATCGCAATCATTACACGCTGCCGCTCACCTCCTGACAACTCGTGAGGATAGGCGTTGATTTTGACGCTTGGGTGGCGAATACCTACTTTTTCCAACCATTCGATGGCGATGGTTTCCGCTTTGCTTTGTCTAACGCCACGGTGAATGGAGAGAGTTTCCACCAGCTGCTTACCAATTTTATGCAGCGGGTTTAGAGAGACCATGGGCTCTTGGAAGATCATTCCGATTCTTCCCCCTCTGATGCCTCTCAGCTGCCGCTCAGAACATTGAAGTATGTCGATATCATCAAATGTAATTTTACCTTCCAAGTAGTGCGCGGAGCCTTTGGGTAATAGCTTTAGAATCGAGTTTGCAGTCACCGACTTTCCAGAGCCACTCTCGCCGACAAGCGCTAGTGTTTCCCCCTTACAAATCGACAACGAGACCTGATGGGTCACCTGTTCTATGTTCGCCTGTCGGCCAAAGCCAACAGACAGATTTTCCATGGTTAGTATCGGATGAGTCATGGCTATCTCCCTTGATGATGCGGGTCGAAAGCATCGCGCACGGCTTCACCGATAAACACGAGCAGTGTCAGCATAAGTGACAAGACAATAAATGCCGAAAACCCTAGCCACGGCGCCTGTAAGTTTGCTTTTCCTTGTGCCAAGAGTTCACCTAACGACGGTGAACCCGCGGGTAAACCAAAGCCAAGAAAGTCCAATGAGGTTAAGGTCGTCACCGAACCTGACAAGATAAACGGCATCATGGTAAGTGACGCTACCATCGCATTGGGCAACATGTGCCTTAACATAATGCGATTGTCACTGACGCCCATTGCCAGAGCGGCTCGTACGTAATCGAAGTTACGGCAACGAAGAAACTCAGCGCGAACAACCCCCACCAGGCTCATCCAGCTAAATGCGACCATAATACCCAGTAGCCACCAGAAATTGGGCTCAACGAAGCTGGAAAGGATAATCAACAAAAACAAGGTAGGCATGCCAGACCACACTTCGATAAAACGCTGACCAAGCAGGTCAAGCCAACCTCCGTAGTAGCCCTGTGTCGCCCCCACAACCACGCCAATGACGCTTGAGATAATGGTCAATACAAAACCAAACAACACCGAAATTCTAAAGCCGTAAATAATTCGCGCCAAGACGTCTCTTCCTTTGTCGTCTGTGCCGAGCCAGTTCACCGCATCAGGCGCCGATGGAACCGAGCCTTGAATATCAAAGTTAATCGTGTCGTAACTAAACGGAATGAGCGGCCAAACAATACTCCCTTTTTCTTCAATGAGCTCAACCACAAACGGGTCTTTGTAATCGGCTTCTGTTTCAAACTCTCCGCCAAACTCAGTTTCTGCATACTGCGAAACGATCGGGAAATACCATTGATTGTCGTACGTTATCCATAACGGTTTGTCGTTGGCGATCAGCTCTGCAAATAGGCTAACAAAGAAGAGCAAAGCAAAGACCCAAAGCGACCAAAAACCGCGGCGATTGGCTTTAAATCGTAACCAACGAGCTTCATTGAGTGGGTTGCGTCTTTTTTCAATCACAGTTAACGAGCCTCAAAATCAATACGTGGATCCACCCAGGTGTAGGTCAAGTCGGAGATGATACTGAGCAGCAATCCGAGTAAGGTCATGATGTACAACGAACTGAATACGACAGGGTAATCACGCTGGATGGTCGACTCAAAGCCAAGTAGCCCAATCCCTTCGAGTGAAAACATCACTTCAATGAGCATTGACCCGGTAAAGAAGATACTGATAAAAGCGGCGGGAAAGCCTGCGATTACAATCAACATGGCGTTGCGAAACACATGCTTGTAGAGAATGCTGCGCTCATCGAGCCCTTTCGCTCTTGCGGTCACCACATATTGTTTGTTGATCTCATCCAGAAAGGAGTTTTTGGTCAGCATGCTTAAGGTCGCAAACCCGCCAATCACCATCGCTAATATCGGCAAGGTTAAATGCCAAAAGTAGTCCATCACCTGTTCATACCAGACTAACTGATCAAAGTTACTCGACACCAAGCCTCTTAGCGGAAACCAACTGAAATAGTTACCACTAGCGAATAGAATGATCAAAATGATGGCGAAGAGAAACCCTGGTATGGCATAACCCACGATCACGACCGCACTCGACCAGACATCAAATCGAGAACCATGATGGATTGCTTTTAAAATGCCAAGAGGAATAGAGATCAAATAGATAATCAATGTGCTCCACAAGCCAAGTGAGATGGAGACAGGGAGGCGTTCAACAATCAAGTCAATGACATTGCCGCCTTTGAATAAGCTTTCACCAAAATTGAATGTAGCGTAATTTTTGAGCATCTCCACATAGCGCTCAAGCAGTGGCTTATCAAAACCAAACTGCTTTTTTATCGCCTCAACTACTTCTGGGTCCAAACCTCTCGAGCCTTTATAGCCAGAGGCATTATTTTGGTCGTCCGCGAGTTCCACTTCGGCACCACCGCCAGTAAAACGCTCCATAATGCCAGAGGTGTGCCCCTCCATCTGGGCGATCGCTTGCTCTACCGGTCCACCGGGCGCAATCTGAATGATAAAGAAGTTGATGGTGATAATCGCCCACAAGGTGGGAATCACCAAAAGTAGTCGGCGAAATATATAGGCAGCCATGTTTCCCTCTGCGTATTTCAGAGCCGCGAATCAATGCGCTCTGGTCTCTTAGCGATTACTGCTGTAACGCGTCACCTTCTGGTTCGCATCTTGTGATAGCGCTACAGCATAGTAGCCATGTGAACTAGACAATCACTATTGACGTTTCTCAGGCAGTTTTTGCGCTTTCTCTTTAGAGACCCACCAAGTGTCTTGGCCAAGGTCATACTTCGGCATAATCGCCGGGCGCTCAAACTTATCCCACATCGCGACGCGGTATTTGCTTAAGTGCCACTGTGGAATCACGTAGTAGTTCCATTGCAATACACGGTCAAGCGCTTTACCAAGCGTAAGCAGTTTGTCTGGATTCTGTTGGCTTTTCGCGATTTGCTCAGTCAATTCATCGACAATCGGATCCATCACTCCTGCCGTGTTGTAGGTCGAATCGATGTAATTGGAGTTCCAAACGATCAGCAAGTTGGGCCCTGGGTATGGATTCGCGCCATAGGATGAAGAGACCATATCAAAATCACGATCGCGAAGGCGTTTGATGTATTGAGTGGTATCCACCGTTCGTATCTTCATCTCAATACCCATTCGCTTTAAGTTTTTCTGTACGGGTATCGCAATCCGCTCTGTGGTCGGGCTATAGATCAGCAGCTCAAAGCTAAACGGTTCACCGGTTGCGGTGTTGGTCATCACTTTATCTTTTAGCTCCCACCCCGCTTCTTTGAGCAGTTTGAACGCACTTCTCATCTGGCTACGAATACGACCCGAGCCATCGGTAACTGGCGGCTGGAACTCTTCAGTAAATAAGCGTGGAGGCAGCTGATCTTTGTACTTGGTCAGCAA
Source organism: Vibrio sp. NH-7 (assembly GCF_053643215.1). NCBI lineage: Bacteria > Pseudomonadati > Pseudomonadota > Gammaproteobacteria > Vibrionales > Vibrionaceae > Vibrio > Vibrio sp. NH-7. The sequence continues at coordinate 971,971 of NZ_CM132188.1, forward strand.
GGCAAGTTCGTCGCCTTGTGGCGTGCCTTTAGCCTCATATTCCGTATTCTGGAAATAGCTCCGAGTACGGGTATATTGGTTGTAGAACAGGTTGTTGTTCATCCACTCGAAGTCCATCGCGTAGTTCAGCGCCTGACGAACTTTTGGGTCTTTAAAAATAGCTTGTTGAGTGTTAAACACAAACGCTTGTGCATTGGCTGGACGCTCGTGAGCGATCTCTTCTTTGACGATGAATCCTTTGTCAAAATTGACGCCTGTGTAGGAGTTGGCCCAAAACTTGGCTACGTTTTCAATCCGAAAATCAAACTCGCCCGCTTTGAACGCTTCAAGCATGACGGTTTCGTCTCGATAGTAATCGTAGGTGATGGTTTTAAAGTTATCGCGCCCTACATTCACCGGGAGGTCTTTGGCCCAATAATCGTCAACAAGTTGATAAGTGACGCTTTGCCCAGACTTATAATCCACCACTTTGTAAGCCGCGCTTCCCACTGGCGGAGTCGATAGCGGCTCTGCGAGGTTTTTATCTTGCCAATAGTGCTTGGGTAAAACTTGAGTGTTCTGCGCAAAGCGGAACATTTTCTCTCGGTTCGGCTTAACCATGTCTACGCGAACCGTACGATCATTTTTAGCCGTGACAGATTTTATATCTTGATAATAGACTTTGTACTGCGGCACACCTTCTTTGACAAACTTGTCGAAAGTGAACGCGACATCATGCGCGGTGATAGGTTTGCCATCATGGAATTTGGCTTTAGGATTGATATCGATTTCAATCCACTGATAGTCGTCTGAGTAGCGGACGCGCTCCGCGATAAGGGGATAGTAAGCGTCTATTTCGTCACTTGGGGAAAACATTAAGGTATCGTAGATTTCACCAATGCCTGCCGCGGAAACACCTCGAGACCCAAATCGGTTGAAGCTGTCATAGGTTCCAACCTGACCAAAGGTCACCGAGCCGTATTTTGGTGCATCTGGATTAACGTAATCAAAGTGCGCGAAATCCGACGCGTATTTTGCCTCGCCAAACCCGACAAGAACTTGCGTTTCAATCACATCAGCGAAACTCATTTGAGCAGACAACAGCAGTGAGCAACCCACCGCGAAATGACGTACTTTCCCCATATACTCATCCTTTAATAATCTGGTTTATACGCTCTACAGTACGAATAATTAATATTAATAATTCAATTACTTGGATCAGTATAGAAGCGGAACAATGTTTATGTAAACGATTTCGTTAAGACTAGGAAGCATTGTGAAGCAAAACCGTTCTTGAAGGAAAGTGTACGCGGAGCCGCTGAAAGTGTTCCTAAAACAAGTGGAGTTGGGATAAAAAAGAGTCCGCATTTTGCGGACTCACTGTTAGAGCATTTCTTTGGCGACTAAATGGAGCAAAAACGTTTCTCGCTCTATGCTCATGCCTTTTTTCGGGCTCTCTGCCATTGTTTTTTCATTATGAGCAATCGCGTCATGGATGTTCATCCACACAGCTTTCATGCCGTTTTTTATCTCATAATCCTCGTATGAGGTTTCACCCAATTGGCGGTCAATTTTACAGGTGTAGCAATAAGAGATCATATGGACAACGTCTGCATCGTCTTTGTACCAAGGACGAAACTCTTCATAGATTCCGTAAGGCTTGATAGAGTGAATGTTCTGCGCTCCGGTCTCTTCCTCTAGCTCTCTAACCATACCTGCGATGACGTCTTCACCATCATCCAAGCCGCCACCTGGAATCGTGTAGTCGTGATAGCGCTCCGTGTAGAGCAGTAAGATGTCTTCTCCATCAACCACAATGGCACGAGCCGCGTTTCGTTGATAGATGACTTTATCGTCTAGATGGTCGATGTCAGGGTGAACGGTGGTGTTTAAATGTCTCATTTACAGCTCAGCAAAAAAATTTGCGCCGATTCTACCACATCACCCTGTCTCCTCAAGTTACGCCAATTTGAAGCGATTGATCATCGACATCAGGTTTTCCGACACATTGCGCAGCTCTTTACTAGCGCTCGCCATCTGTGCTGATTCCTCAGAGACACTCGATGCCATGTCATTTAAGCTCACCACATTTCGATTGATGTCGTTGACCGTGACCGTTTGTTCCTCAGCGGCGGTCGCGATGTGTTGATTCATCTCTTCAATCGTGTGAACTTCTTTGTTGATGCGGGTTAATGCCTCACCGGCTTGCGAAGACAAACTCGACGCATTGACGGCTTTGACAGCGCCCTGCTCCATAACCGTAACGATATTGCCAGCGCCATTTTGCAGCTTTTCAACAATATTTTGAATTTCCAGCGTCGATTCGTGAGTGCGTAACGACAGGCTTCTCACTTCATCAGCCACCACGGCGAATCCACGTCCTTGCTCACCCGCCCGTGCAGCTTCAATGGCAGCGTTTAGCGCAAGTAAGTTAGTTTGCTCTGCTACCCCACGAATCACTTCCAGCACAGTGTCGACATTTTTTGCGTCACTCGCCAACTGCTCAACCACATGACTGGCCGAATCCATTTGCTGCGCTAGTTGATTCGCTTCATTGACATTTTGGCTTATGATCTGATGGCTGCTGTTCGTTTCATTGGCCGCTAGACGGCTGGCATCATTCGCCTCAACCGTCCGACTCGCCACTTCCTCTACCGTTGCAAGCATTTGTGTCATCGCGGTGGCCAGCATATCCACATCAGACTGCTGCTGATTTAAACTGTCGTCAATATGGTGAACAGACGTCGACAACTGATTTGCCGCGCTCGATACCTGGCTACCCGCATCGCTAATGTTCAGCATAATCGACTGCACAGAAGCGACGAACTGGTTGAAGTAGCGCGCAAGTTGAATTAGCTCAGAGCTGCCCTCTTCGGGTAAACGCTGAGTAAGATCTCCCTCGCCCTTCGACAACGCCTGCATGGCGCGCACAGAGCGTTTGAGGGGGGACGTAATGGTTTTGATGAAGAACGCAATCATGAGAGAGAGAACCGACAAAATTGCGACCGCGTAACCGAGTGACGCCATTTCTGAACGTTCAGTCGCAGCTTGCAACGCAACCATGTTCATTCCTGAACCTATCATCCATTGCCAAGGCTGAAACATTAGCGCATAACTGGTTTTAGGGTCTGTTGTCCCTTTGTCTGGATTGCGCCAAGTATAGTCAACAAACCCTCCTCCACTGCGCGCGGTTTGATAGAGTCTCTGAACAAAGTACTCTCCAGAACTGTCTTGCAATCCCATGATGTTTTTGCCCAACAACGAGCTCACACCCGTCGCGAGTTGGATACCCGCATTGTCACCAACAAAGACATAGTTATCACCATCAAAGCGCATAGCGGAAACCGCTTTTAGGGCGCTCGCTTGCGCCTCTTTCTCGCTCATTTCACCGGCACGATAAAGATCGTAATAGTGCTCCACGACACCGTGCGCAGACTCCACTATCGTCATGACGCCGCGCTCGTAGTTTTCACGCATGTGCTCACGCGATTTGTCGATATTCAAATAGGTGTTCAACAACAAGCCTATTGCGAACAACGCTAATATTGACCAAGCCCGTGTCGCAATGGACACCTTCGATAAGCTTTCTATATTCATAATTCCGATCCCTAGCTCTAAACATTGTTCAAGTGCCAAGACCTTCTTAAGGAAGCATTCGGCACTTGTATAAATTTGATAGTTTTAATAAGTAAAAATGTAGCAGCTAATAGTGACGAACTTTATGAATCTTGGAGAAAAACTCGATGAAATTTCGTTAATAACAAAAAGGTTATTTTAACTTATTGAGTAGATACACAGTGGAGTTTTGCCACCGGACTTGCTCAGATCACAAAACTCAACTTTATTCGTGAGCAGGTACAAAAAAAGGGCGCCGAGCGCCCTTTTAATCAACAAACTTTATCTTAATTTTGGTACTTCTCTGTACGCATACCCATTAGCAAGCTAACACACATCAGCAACAAGACGATGGTAAACGGCAGTGCAGTAGAGATAGCACCCGCTTGCAGCGCTTGAATCGCTTCTGTACCACCAATCCAAAGTAGAGCAACCGCGATCGCCCCTTCCATAAACGCCCAGAAAACACGTTGTAGGACAGGTGCATCGACTTTACCACCTGCGGTAATGCTATCGATAACCAGTGAACCTGAATCCGAAGAGGTAATAAAGAACACCAGTACCAATACAACAGCAATAACAGAGAGCAAGGTGCCCATCGGCAGAACATCGAACATTTGGAACATCGCCAGAGAAACGTCCGTCAGACCATTTGCACCCAACTCACCAATATTATTAACGACCTGATCAATCGCAATACCGCCAAACACCGACATCCAAAGAAGCGTCACTGCCGTTGGGACTAGCAGTACTGCAGTCATGAACTCTCTGACTGTTCGACCTTTAGATACGCGCGCGATAAACATACCCACGAATGGTGACCATGAGATCCACCATGCCCAGTAGAACACAGTCCAACCTTGGAACCATGCTTCATCTTCACGACCGTGCGGATTACTCAAAGGAATGATGTTTTCAACATACGCCATCAAGGTAGTACCGATATTGCCAAAAGTCACAGCGTAACCAATCAACGCAACCAGGATCAGCAGAACGAATGCGACCACCATGTTGATGTTACTGATGACCTTAACGCCACCATCAATACCACGAATAACAGAGACTACCGCAAGTAAAGTTACGACAGTAATCACAACCACTTGCAAACCTAAGCCTGCATCGATGCCAAACACATGTTGAATACCACTCGCCGCTTGTTGCGCGCCTAAACCTAGAGACGTCGCAAGACCAAACAGGGTTGCGACCACAGCCAAGATATCAACGATGTGCCCAGCCCAGCCCCAAGCGCGATCGCCTAGTAGCGGATAGAAAATGGAACGGATAGATAAAGGCAAACCTTTGTTGTATGCAAAAAACGCGAGCGATAACGCCACAACACCGTAAATAGCCCAAGGGTGAAGACCCCAGTGGAACATCGTCGCACCCATAGCCAGTTTCGCCGCTTCAGCGGTATTGGCTTCAACGCCGAGCGGAGTCTCATACCAACCAGTAAAGTAAGCGACAGGTTCAGCCACACTCCAGAACATCAAGCCGATACCCATACCGGCAGCAAAAAGCATAGAGAGCCAAGAGATGAATGAGTAATCTGCGGTAGCATCTTGGCCGCCAAGGCGAATTTTACCCAAAGGCGATACGATAAGCGCCAAGCAGAAGACGACAAAGATGTTGCCAGACCAGATAAACAGCCAATCGAAGCTTCCAATGATTTGCCACTTCAGGCCATCTAACGCGGATTTAGCCGTTTCCGCATCCATAACTAGAGCGCCAAATAGGAACAGGGCGATAAATCCTGCACTGACGCCAAAGACAGGGTTATGAACATCGAACCCCCACTTTTGCACGTTATCTTGACCGATGGTGTAATCGGTACTGTCGATACTGTACTTATCGATACCTTTCGTCATTTTTCCTCTCTCGATAATTATCTTTCCCTAATCAAAGCCTAAAACTAAAATTCATTAGTGATGAAAGTAATTTTATCTTATTTCAAGACTTGATCGAACCGACATTATTGTACGCCTTCCAGTGTAAGTTGCCAGTCAAACGCGCTTAACCGCTCACAAATCCACCACAAAAAGGCCATTTTGTTTAAACAGTAACTGTGATCTCGCTCAACCCAAACCACCATTAACTTTGAATTCTAAACATTAGATGTGCAATTATTCACCCGTCTTCTAACATAATTAAACAACCCGCATCTCTAAATGAGATTGTTATTTATTTTTGCTCTTCAATTAGGCGTCAATATCATGTATTTTCACGCCTTAAAACGCTTGCTGACTAAGGATGAACATTGGAAAAGCACGAAGAAGTCCTCGTTTCAATTCGCCAAATAATTCGCGCGATCGATTTACACTCCAAACGCTTGAGCAAAGAGTCTGGTTTAACAGGCCCTCAGCTGATTCTAATGCGTTCAATCAAAGAGTTAGGTGAAGTGACCATACGCGAGTTGTCGAATCATACCAATATGAGTCAAGCAACTGCGACCACAATCCTTGACCGCTTAGAAAGAAACGAGCTTGTTAAGCGTGTGCGCAGTAATCAAGACAAACGTAAAGTTCATGCGTACATCACTGATAAAGGTTTAGAGGTACTGAGCCAAGCCCCTATGCCTCTGCAACAGAACTTCATCAATAAGTTTCAAAGGCTCGAAGAGTGGGAGCAATCTCTGCTGCTATCGTCGGTGCAACGTATTTCATCGATGATGAACGCTGAAGATATTGAAGTGGCGCCAGTGCTTGAACTGGGCAGCATCACTAAACCGGAATAGCCTTATCTGAATTGAACTATCCGGGCATTGGTCTAAAGTTGTAATAAGTGAAACAACGCGTCTTAGTAGCTTTTCGTCACGCAAAAGCTACTTTGATTAACCAGTGCAAAGGTGTCGGATGGTTAAAAAGACAAGTTTTGAACTCCACGCAGACGATACCATCCTAGACGTCAATCAAAAGAAGCGCGTCCTCAAACTTATCGCCATCATCACGCTGGTTGTTTTCGTTCCACTTGCGGTTAAAAACATCCTCATTGGTGAAACTGTCCTCGCCATCGTCCTACTTGCTTTCGAAATCACCTTACTGCTTGAAGTTGCAGCCATCGTTTACAATGAACAACGAGTAATCGGCAATTTGATCCCACTGACATTGCTCGGCGCCTCGATTATTATGGCGATCGACATTTTCGGTACACTTGCAACCTACTGGGTGTTCCCTATCGTGATAGCAATTGTCTTCTTGTTTTCAGAGCGGGTGGCTCTTTTGTCAAACCTGCTCATCATTATCGGTGTGACGGCTGCGATTTACCCTCAGCAAGATCCGGAAGTGACCGCTCGATACACGTTTTCCCTTGTTGCAACCCTTACGATTGTCCATGTGGTGGTCAAGGAAGTGCATAAATTGCAAAGTGAACTAAGGCACCTGCTAGAAAGAGACGCGATGACGGGGGCATTGAATCGCCATCAACTGCATAGTTACCTCGACAGGGCCATTGAGCAGTATGGCTACTCAACCATTGTGATGATCGATGTCGATAATTTTAAGACCATTAATGACAACTATGGGCATGACACGGGCGACACGGTCCTCAAACAAGCGGTTGCAACCATCAACAGCAATACCAGAGCGAATGACTTGCTCTTTAGAGTCGGAGGAGACGAGTTTTTGTTGCTGTTTCACGGTGTCGATAAGTATGCGGTAGAAACGATTATGAATCTGATCGGAAGGAATATCTCAGAGCAAGCCTACCCACATGATGTCAAAGTCACACTCAGTTGTGGCGTCGCTGAATCGGTACCATTTGAAACCAGCCAAGCTTGGATCAAGCGTGCCGATTTAGCCTTATATCAAGCCAAAGCTCTTGGTCGAAATCGGGTTTCTGTCTACTGCGACTCGACGCTTTCTCAATATGAAGATGTTGATTATCAACAAGAGTCTGGCAAACAAACCGTTAAGTGAAAACAGGCAGCTCACTCGACTCTTTCACTTGGCGGATTGCAAGGTGGGTATGAATGTCTTTGACATTATCCAACCTCTGTAACTTTCGAGTAAACGATTCATATCCGGTGAGATCTTGGCTAACAACCTCCAACAAGTAGTCATAGGCACCTGACACAACGTGGCAGTTTGTCACCTCGCCCATTTCCAAAATCGCCTGTTCAAATGCATCAATAGACGCCGCTTGGTGGTTGTTTAAACTCACTTCAACAAAAACCGTCATCCCGACTCCAATCGCAGGTTTGCTCAATTTGGCTTGGTATCCCGCGATCACGCCTTCTTCTTCCAATTTTTTGATTCGCCGCGCACACGGTGAAGCCGAAAGTCCAACCCTATCCGCAATGTCCGCAGTGGATAACCTTGCATCCTTCTGCAGTAGCGAAAGAATATGCTTATCAATTCTATCCATACTTATCCTTAACTTTTTCTATCAATTATTACGATAGATTTAATGCTTTCCACCAAGCAATGAGAAAAATTTAGCGAAGTTTGCCATATAACGCCAACGGTTACGACTCATAATTAACGCAAACAAATACAAATTGATAACATCATTATGATTTCAGGATATTTGGCAATGATTGCCACGTTGCTGCTCTGGTCTGGTTTTTTTCTATCGCTGAGAAGCGGTGCGCATTCCGATCTCACCACCGCTGATATCGCGTTGACACGCTTTGTAATCCCGTGTGTGATTTTACTTCCACTCGTGATTCGTTCTCGGCTGAGCATTAAAGCGGTTCCGCCACGCTATTTACTTGGCATGTTCATTGGCTGCGGTCTGCCTTATTTGTTGGTTGCAGGCTCAGGGATGCAGTTTGCACCGGTCTCTGATGGCAGCGCCTTGATACCAGGCACATTGCCCCTGTTTGTCTCTGGGATTGCTGTTTTACTGTTTAAGCAGCCGTTAAGCCAGCATCGGATTGCTGGTTTGGTATTGGTCATCATTGGTATTGCCGCTTTTATGTCGCACAACTTGATGGAACTCAACGGTGAGCGTATGCAAGGGCATCTGCTGTTCCTAACCGGAAGCATCATGTGGGCAATGTTCACCATCTGTGCTCGCGTATCGAGCCTAAATCCGTTGGTAACGGCGGGCTTTATATCACTCCTCTCGACATTCACACTCGCACTTTCGATTCATCTTGGCTGGTTGCCTAGCCACTTAGCCACCACAGCGGTAAATGAATGGCCATGGAAAGAACTAATTGGTCACATCATGCTACAAGGGATTGGTGCAGGCGTGATTGCCGCCTTTACTTATCTACATGCTATTTCCGTGCTGGGCGCAGAAAGAACAGCAGCATTTGGCGCTGCAACGCCAGCAATTGCGACATTTTTAGCCATCCCAATCTTCAATGAGCAGCCTTCACTTCTTGGTTGGGTGGCTCTGTCGCTGATTTGTATTGGTAGCCTTATCGCGAGCAATATTTTTATGAAGCAAGATAGCTCCTTGCTCTACCAACCGCCAAAGTTCAAATAAATCAGTAGAGAACTGGCAACGATCGCAGCGCGGAATAGTGGTTTTGCATAAGGCTTGCATTTAATGATGAAGGGAGCCAACACAAAAAGTGCGATAAGTAACGAGACCGCACCGTGTGAAAGCCATGTTTCGAGCACAACTAACCAGATAAGCCAGACCAGCAGTTCAACGTTTTGTAAATGGATCTTCTTACCCAACGCGGCAATAAAGACTCCGGCAGCAAGAGAAGGAATCATTGTAAACATTATTTTTTTATTCAACTGCAAATTATATTAATGATAATGATTGTCATTTGCAATTAATGACAAAGAAATTTGTGTGTTTTCTTTACTATGGTGGTTCTCTGCTAAAACCTTTATAGTCATCTGCCCTAAATCATTGTTGGAATAAGTTTGTGAAAACACCGTGTATCGCTGCATGTAAAAATGAAGGTGGAATCTGCCTTGGGTGTCATCGCACTGTTGAAGAGATCGCAACGTGGCGAATGATGACCGATGAGCAAAGAGAGTCTGTTATAGACCGTTTACGTGGCAAAACATCAAGCCATCAGTGTCCTCAATGCGGTAAACCAGCAAGCTGCGATCTTAGTGAAGGCAAGGCCACATGTTGGTGTTTTAGTTTGGAAAGACGCGATACAAGCTCACTACAGAGTAACGATTCTTGCCTATGCCGTTCTTGCCTAACAAACTTACCCATCGCATAAAAATTCTTGTTTTCATGGATTAAATTTTGGATTAGTTTTTCTAATCCAAATCATAGATTTTTATCTTGCTTAAGATCACACTTTTTCGTTGCTCGCTCTTCTAACTCGCTCTAATATCTCGCGCCTGAAAGTTCCCTTTCTCGTTATTTAAATTAGCTTAGCTACGGCAAAGCTATTGGTTTCTTGCGTTTTGAATTTAGGTAAAATAGGAAATGTCCGCGTCTTCACAAGTTATTAAACTCACGTTTTTAATTGCGATTTTGACCGCTGTTGGCCAAATGACTCAAACCATGTACGTACCGTCAATCGGTCACATGGCGAATGAGTTCTTAGTCTCACCGGCAGCATTGCAGGCGGTCATGGCTTGTTACTTAATCCCGTATGGTTTTTCTCAATTCATTTATGGACCTCTTTCCGATCGCTTAGGCCGTAAACCCATCATCATTGTTGGATTGGTGATTTATATCCTAGGCACAATCATGGCGTTGTTTGCCCATCAATATGAATGGTTCTTAGCGGGAAGCTTTATTCAAGGTCTTGGTATAGGCTGTGGTGGCGCTATGTCACGCACCTTAACGAGAGACGTGTTCTCGGGCGCAGAGCTCCATAAGGTCAACAGCTTGATCAGCATGTGTGTGATTTTTTCGCCTCTTATCGCACCTGTTCTAGGGGGCTATCTCACAGAAGTGTTCGGTTGGCGTTCTAGCTACATGTTCCTCGCGCTATTTGGTATCGCGGTCGTTATTACCATGATGACAAGCTTTATGGAAACACTGCCAAAAGAGAAACGTCGCTATGAAAAAGTCACCGACAGCTATCGCTACGTATTATCGGACCGACGCTTCCAAGGCTACCTAATTTGCTTGGTGGCAACGTTTTCTGGTGTCGCTATTTTTGAAGCGGCGGCAGGTGTGCTGCTCGGTGGGGTGTTACAACTTCCTGCAACCACCGTCAGTTTACTATTTGTAATGCCGATTCCGGGTTACTTAGTCGGTGCCGCACTTTCAAGCATTATTGCTGCGAAGAAGAACGAAAAAAGCGCGCTGATGTTCGGTTTGTTTGCCATTATGGCTGGCTCTTTGATTGTATTGATTCCTGGTTTAATGGGGCAAACTACAGCGTTGACATTAGTCGGCGGAGCAACCATTTATTTCTTGGGTGCGGGCATTCTTTTCCCTGCTGCCACGACAGGTGCGCTCTCTCCACTTCCCTATCATGCAGGGACTGGCGGTGCGGTTCTTGGTGGCATGCAAAACCTCGGTGCTGGCTTAGCAACCTTAGGAGCATCCATGATTCCAACCACTAATCAGATGCCTTTAGGTGCATTGATGTTGATCATGTCATTACTCGCGCTGATTGGTCTTATTCGCGTTTACCGTAAACACGACCAATCTAATGATCAAATGCCATTGGCTATCTAAAAGAAAGGAGCTCACTGAGCTCCTTTTCTTTATCTTTCCACTACCATTTTTTCATGATTCGTCCCATCAGGTTGGGATGATAAGACCAGCAGTGATCGAACATTGTCATTAACTCAGGATTGCCATATTTAGACAGGCTGATCGCATGAAAGCGGTTTTTATGCTCTTTCAGTTCATCGACCTTGGCGATCATCTCTTCTGACTGCTTAGGTGCAATAAAGTCCGAGATCACCACCATATCCGCGTTTCGGTATTTGTCTCCGGTCATTAAGTCAATTGACTTCATAAGCACGGGTTCTAAATCTGTGCCACCGTGGAAGCTGTAGGTAAGAAAATCACTCGCTTCTCTTAAGCCATCTTGCTTAGTCAGCTCATAGGTAATTTGCTCTGAAGAAAAGAGAATGACATAACAGTCACGATCTTCAGCCAGCGCAATTTGCATCAGCGCATACGCCATCGCTTTGGCACACTGCTCAGGAAAGCCACTCATTGAGCCAGATGCATCGACACAAATGATAAATGGCCCTTTCTCTACATCAACTTGGGCATTGTCTGGTTTTTGCGCGCGTACTTTGCGCAAAGTGCGAGACTTACCTTGCATTTTGTAGTTCATGAGACGCTTATCAACAAGATGCTTGTAGAACACTACTTCTAGCTCAGGATAAGCCAAGAACATGGTTTCGTTGGGTAACAGCTTATTAAGATCGTCGCCTTCATGAATACCAACGATATCATCGGTGGCTTTGTCAGATTTCTCTTCAACAATTTGAGGCTCTTCCAAAGGCGCTTTGTTCAAATCAGGATCGTCAACTTGACTCGCCATTCGGCCAAGCTTCTCTGCGATCTCTTGAAGGCCTTGGTTCTTTTTCAAAAACTCTGCATGACGCTTCATCACGGTAAGATCAGTTTTGCTCAATCGAGCCGACGCCATGTCCCACAGACGGCCAACACTGCCTTCATCACCCTCTTCCGTCACTTTATCCATGTTCTTCATGGTTTCCATGCGTTGGTAAAGATCTTTGAGCACTTTCTCTTTGTTGGCTTCGAGCTCGGTCAATTGCGCCTGTCGAATGGCATCGGAAAGGCTTTGATACCATTGATCACAGAAATAGTGCGGGAACATTGGGTTGTTCACCCCTTTGTTCTTCTCCATTAGGCGACGCGCCTGCAAGTAAAATGCAGAGTGCCATTCTAGCTTTTTGATGACTTCTGGTATCTGTTCAAAAAACTGCGCTTCATCCCAATAGATCACCTCTTGGTAGAGCGCGAGTTCTTGTTGAAAACGTTCCGTCTCACACACCTTAGTTATGCGCTTCTTAACGCTTCCACGCCATTTCAATAGATGGTTTTTTACCGAGGACTTAACGCCGCGGTTTTCCGCTACCGCCATCATCTGAGAGCGAGCCATTAAGTCGTTCACAGCCGTGTCTATGATGCCAGAATCGGCAATCATCAGTGCGAGGTTTAATCCATCTGCGCCTAACATTCATTTCTCCTATTCAAAGAATTGATTTAAGGTCTTGAAACGGAAAACCGTACGTTCACACTCGGTTTTGGTCGATTCCAGTACTTGTTGAAGGTGTTGTAAGCTCGCTTCCATTGCCCTTGGAATCTCTTGTTCGACAAAGCTATGTGGCAAGGCTCCGTGGAAATTCGAACGCACTCTCAGCAAGTGGTGTTCAGCATGTTCTAGCTGCGCCATTGCTTTCTCAGCTTTGGCAAACCACTCTTGATAAAGCGTTTGATCTAAGCCTTTGTTGGTCACGATGGAAACTAAGACGGCACGATTAGCGATGTCTTTAATCACCAAGTTGTTCGCGCCATCGACATCAAAACGCAATCTAACCAGATTTGTATTGGTATTCACGTATCCATAAACGTCACCGTGACCTTCTTTGATCACTCGCTCTAGTTCATTCTTAGGGACGTAAACCCAGCGACTGTCACCTTTTTCAGACTCAGTGACTGACATGTTACTTTGGAGTAAGACCAATTTAACGAGGTCGTAAGCGCTGCCCACCTGATAGCTTTTCGCATCGGAGATGTCGTAGCTGTGGATCTGCTTCTTGAGTAGACCCGTTGTTGATTCCATTGAAAGCATCACGCCAAACTCAGATTCGAGTTCTTCTTGAATCTCTGCAAGTTCTTCACGGCACAAGGTAATTTGCTGCTCAACGTCTTGCTGATCAAACGCTCGCATCAAGGCAAACTCTTTGATGACCTTACGAACCACCTCACGTGAATCTGGACTGTTCCACAAACAGTCTTGTAGCAGTAACAGATCAAGCGGATTGATTTCATCACGGCCATTGAAAAATGCGCTCGCTTTTAGCAATCGGACGGCTTTCTTCCAGCGACGGTCAGAGACATACATGTCGGTATCAGCAATGTCGACGCCCGTTGACTCTTGCGCTGCGTTTTCCAACATGGTTTTGAGTTCGTAGAGTTTTTCAAACACAGAATCAGACAGCTCTAGCGTATCTAGCTCCGATTGCCATTGGTGATACTCTTCATCCGTAATGGCTAAACCCTCAGGGAGTTTTGCTTCTTGTGGCGTTCCCACCGTGAGCATAGACTTAAAGTTCTGCTTGTTTTGAATACGATTGACGAACACACGCACCAGCATTCGGTCATATAGCGCTTCCAAGCCGCTGTCTTCATCTGGCAACTCGTTAGATGCAGAAACCAACAAGCGCATCGGGACGCGCTCAATTTCATTACCGTTCTTAAAGGTTTTTTCATTCACCACAGTGAGAAGCGTGTTGAGTATCGCAGGTCCAGCCTTCCAAATCTCATCGAGGAAGACGACTTGTGCAGTTGGCAAATACCCTTCCGTTAGACGGACGTAGCGGCCGTTATCTTTCAATTCTTGGATACTAAGCGGACCAAACACTTCTTCCGGTGTTGAGAAGCGAGTCATCAGGTATTCGAAATACGAGGAATTGTCAAATGCCTGGATCAGGCGCTTGGCGATTAAACTTTTTGCAATACCAGGGGGGCCAAGTAGGAATACGCTCTCCCCAGAAAGGGCGGCTAACAGGCAAAGTTTAATGGTTTCTTCTCGCTCGTAAACCCCGTCAGATAAGGCTTGAGCGAGCTTATTGATCCTTTCAGAGAGTAATGCTTTTTGTGAGTGGGAGGCTCTTGTTGGGTTTATCATGCTTACCTCTGATTATGAGCAGACTTATGTATAAGTTTATACATTTGTTATCACTTTGTTACAAGTGCATTTTGTAGATAGGGCAAATCTTTATATCAAATCAGGGTTGTCTGTAAGCCATTGAAATCAATGTTTGCATTAATGTAGCTTGAGTCGCAAAAATGCTTCAGCGAGACGCAAACGATAACAGGTTAATTCTTTCATTCGCGAGAAGAAGCGGATAAGGTAACGTCAGCGTTAGTTGTAAAGAAAATAATCATGATACCTTCCGATACAAGTAAAACCCTCCATAGCTGGAAACGAATCTCTTTGGTCGAAGAGTCTGTCACCCTCCCAAATGGCAAAAATATTCAACACACAACGATTGTTCACCCCGGAGCGACGGTGATCTTACCGATAACTCAAGATGGTCATATCATTCTTATCAATCAGTTTCGTCCTTCGCTAAAGAAGTGGTTATTAGAGCTTCCAGCAGGCACCATTGAAAGCGCGGAAGAGATCGAAGAATGTGCCAGAAGAGAGTTAGAAGAAGAGACGGGATACAGCGCAAAACAAATGATCTCGCTCGGCCAAGTGACGCCTTTAGCTGGATTTTGTGATGAAATACAGTACCTGTTTGTCGCAAAAGAGTTGGACAAAACCTGCCGATACGAATGTGACGACGATGAAGTGATCGAAGTCATTACCCTAACCATTGAAGAATTAGAACAAAAGATCATTCGTGGCGAAGTGAGCGATGCGAAAACCATAGCGTGTCTTAGCAAAGCGAAATTATGTGGATACCTTTAGGAGATAATCAAATGGATTTTCGTTCAGATACCGTGACTAAACCAACTCCCGCGATGCGAAAAGCGATGGCGGAAGCCCCTGTGGGAGATGACGTCTACGGTGATGACCCGACCGTCAATGAACTTGAGCAATGGGTCGCACAACGCCATGGTTTTGAGGCGGCACTGTTTACCACATCAGGAACGCAAGCCAATTTGCTAGGTCTAATGGCACATTGTCAGCGCGGTGATGAGTACTTATGCGGTCAGCAAGCCCACAACTATAAATATGAAGCCGGTGGCGCTGCGGTTTTGGGCTCGATTCAACCTCAGCCTATCGAAAACAATCCAGACGGTACACTCGATTTCGCCAAACTTAAGGCTGCTATTAAACCGGATGATTCCCACTTTGCCAGAACGAAGCTGCTTAGCTTGGAAAACACCATCAATGGCAAAGTGTTACCGATGGCGTATCTTAAACAAGCTCGTGAGTTTGTTGACCAAAACGACCTATTGCTTCACCTTGATGGCGCACGCGTCTACAACGCAGCGGTCGCACTTGAGATTGACGTCAAAGAGATCGCTCAATACTTTGACTCGATGACAATTTGTTTGTCAAAAGGGCTCGCAGCCCCTATTGGCTCTTTACTCCTTGGTGACCAAGCCTTTATCGACAGAGCACGTCGTCTGCGTAAAATGGTTGGCGGTGGTATGCGTCAAGCCGGGATTCTTGCTGCTGCTGGCAAACTGGCACTAACAGAGCAAGTAGAACAATTGAAAGTCGACCACCAAAACGCGAAGCATCTGGCTGAAAAGTTGAATAAGTTAGATGGATTTACTGTGGCCACAGAATTTGTACAGACCAATATCGTATTCGCGAAATTGGATGAGAGCGTTGATATTCATGGTATTGCCAAGCAACTCGCTCAAGACGGCATTACGATTACGCCCGGAAATCCGATCCGCTTCGTGACACACAAAGATATCACCAAGCAAGATATCGATACTTTGATCGAGAAAATCAACGCGTATCTGTAACGCCTCACGATTTGTTGATCTGAACTATTGAGCTTCCCCTTAGGGGAAGCTTTATTCTTTAGGCTAATTTCAACAACTCAAATCCACGCGATGAAGCCAATACTTACCTTATTTGCCCTGCTTTTTGCCTCACACTTACATGCGACTCAGTTTGGCGATGCCGAACTGGGTAAGATCAAGTCACCAAGCTGTGTGTTTTGCCATGGTGCAACCGGCGTTGCGGTCAATAAGAGCTATCCCAACCTCAACGGCCAAAACGCACAATATCTGTATCAATCGATGCTAGATTACAAAAGTGGTAATCGCTCTGGTCCACTTGCTGAAATGATGGCCGCGCAGCTATCTCGACTCAATGAGCAAGATTTAAAAGATATTGCCGCGTACTACGCTCAGCAAAACACACAAGCTCATTAACAGAACACCTTATGGTATTAAGTACGGTACAGCACCTTCACAACGTGCCAACCAAACTTGGTTTTTACGAGATGTGGTACGAGGGTCTCACCAGAGAAACAGACCTTGTCAAAGCGGGTATGCTATATAACGCAACAATCTTACGCTAGATAAAAACTTGCTCATAAATTTCCCTAGCTTTCAGTACCCAAAACCACTGTCTTTATATACAATAGAGCAAATTTTTTTCCTGAGTTGTTTTATGAACCATATCGAACTATTTGCAGGCTGTGGTGGCTTGTCCCTTGGTCTAGATTCCGTTGGCTTTGAGTTACTGCTAGCAAATGAAATCTCTCCTATGGCTGCGGAGACATTCACCTATAACTTTTTTAAAGAAAATCTGCTTGAGAAAGCTGATAACCAAGAAAAGCCAGAAAATGCTCTATGGGTCAGTAGCCAATTCGAAGAGCTAAAACCTCGACTCAGAGAAAACCCATTCGAGTACCCTGAACTAGGTAAAGGTGTTAATGACTTTGAAACTTATGCTCCACACCAGTTAAAAGGAAAAATGTTAGTTGGTGATATCAAGCATATAAATCAACTTCTATCTGAAAACCAAGAGCTAAAAAACTCAATCTCTCATGCTTTTAATGGCACTAACTTGGGCGTTGACTTGGTTTCAGGTGGACCTCCTTGTCAAAGTTTCAGTATGGCTGGAATGCGAAAGAAAGACTGTGATAAAAACAGCTTACCATGGGAGTTTGCCAAGTTCGTTGAACACGTTCAGCCTAAGATTGCGTTGCTAGAAAATGTGACTGGCATACTACGTCCGTTTTCAGACGATGACGGCAATAAATATCATGCTTGGTTTGAAGTGGCCAAAGTCTTTGCTAGTCTAAATTATGTTCCACTTTGCTTACACATTAATGCGAAATATGCAGGTGTAGCTCAAAATCGACCTCGCTTTATCATGATCTCTGTTCGTAGAGATTACTTAAACAACATTATTCATACGTTTAGTGAAAAAGAACAAACATTGTTCGAATCTGGTATCGCTTTATCAAACAGTATGAACGATAACATTGAACCTGAATTTGGAATTCTCCAGTGCTTCGATGTAGAAAAGCAAGAAAACGCCTTCAAGAACACTTTCTTGCAAAGCTTAATACAGTTCAAAGGTCATGAGTTTAGTGTCAAACAAGCGATTGATGACCTGTGTACTAATAATGCAAAGTCATACTACGTCAATTTAATCAATGATCTATTGGGTGAACGAACTGAAGAAATCGATAACTTTACTCCTAAGATGAACTCTGAGTCTGTACAACGTAGATTTAGGATTTATCAAGTGCTAACTAAAGTATCAAAGACAACTGAGAAAGAAGTTAAAGAAGTGCTTAAAGGTAAAGAGGTCGAATTAACAGACATCGCTGCTCAAGAACTTATGGGTTTTGATTTCCTATTTGAAAATGAACAAAGTCTTCGGAAAGCTATTGATGGTGAAGAAATCCTGTCTTTGCTTCTTGCTCATAAGACTAAGAAGCAAACTCAGAAAGCACTTAACCCTGATGCTCCAGCACCAGCTGCGTTAAGTATCCCTGATGATGCTTGTCACTATGATCCACTAAGAACACTTACTGTTCGAGAAATGGCAAGGGTGCAATCTTTCCCTGATTCATTTGTGTTTCGCTCTAAACTTTCTACTGGTGGTTTAAGTCGACGATTCGAAGTTCCACAATACACCCAAGTAGGTAACGCAGTTCCTCCACTATTGGGGAGAACTCTAGGATATATTATCAAAGACCTCCTTAATCGAAATCGATAATAAAAAAGCCCGAAAGGGCTTTTTTATTACAGGCGAGATACTTGCTCAATAAATTCATCAAACGTTATGCTCTTTTCATCAAGCCATTTGAGTCTATTTTCACCGAACCTAATTTTTTCAGGGTCAGGTTTGCTTTTCTTTTTCTCTTTTTCTAATCGTTCTACAGACGTAGCAATTGCACGTTCTCTTTCTTTTTCCGTAACAACATACAAAATATCTTCTTTTACATACTTCGCAACTATTTCATCACCAATATCATCTGTATTCTTGGTAGAAGCACTGCAACCGTTGAATGATACGAAGTAATTACGTTGTCCCGGAACTAGCTCGCTTGTCGTTAAGCGAGTTCGGTCGTTTGAGCTAATCTGAACAGCGATATAGGCTTTGACTTCCTCAGGCTTAGTCGCATTTGGGATAACAATATCAGTGTCAGATCCTTCAGAAGTAAATTGAGTGCCATAATCTTTATCTTTGGTAAATCCTCGAGATTGTAACAATGCTTCTAACACCATTTCACCACCGCTTCCCGCAATGGATTTCCTAGCTTGGCTTAAGCTCCCCTCTGCATAAACACCAAGAATCAATATGATACGATGTTTTTGTGCATCTTTGCCATTTTTAAGAATATCGCAAACTGTATCGTATAACTTCAGTGCTGAACCTTTGAGAGAAAACTCTCTATCGCTCTTCCAAGCTGAAAAGTTATCTACTACACCATACAATCGAGCATTCAAGTGTTGTAATGCTAGCTCATATACATCCTGTAAAGCATCCTCAACAAATTCACTCGCGATCTGATCAGCTCTTTCCTTCACATAGCTTTGAAGCAATGCATAGCGATCCTTGTTAAAAGAGCCTCCTGCGCCTGTTTCTTCCTTTTTACGCCAAGCCATATAGCCATCACCACCATAAAAAATTTTCTTGAAATCTTTCTTAAGTGCAATGTCTTCTTTTGAATTAATCCGATGGCCATTACTAATTTTCTGTAATAGTTCACACGTATTCATATCTAGCCTCGTTCTAGTATTTTGAACGAGAGTACTATTCTTGCAAAAAATCGTCCAGAAGAAACATCTTAACTTTATGATTTTTAGATAATATCCTCATCAATGAACTTCCAGAGGTATAAAGCTAAGTAAGACCTGTAAGGCTTAGCATCATCCACATCAATATTTATCTTTTGTTCTTGAAATTTGAAAAGAGCACGCTTGAGCGTACCATCTTTTTCAGGAAAAACGTCAGAATGACCAAAGTGGAATATAGCTAGGATTGACAATGACCAATCTGATACACCCCAAATATCTTTAGCCTCTCTTCGGAGCTGCTCAAAATCCAGACTAGACCATTGTTCAAACCGTTCTGGATCATGAAAGTACATCTCCGCAAAATTTAAAATAGCTTTTGCTTTGTTCTTCGATACACCGTGTTGGGTAAAATCTGATTCGTTGCACTCAAGCAGTTGCTCTGGGGATTGGAACAGATGCTCAACTCGTCTGAAAATAGCATTTGCCACGTGCCTAGATAACATCTGACCAACTATAATCCTTGCCATTGCCTCTACGATATGTGTGTTTTTCGCATCCAACTCATTGATTGGAGATGCTTGATCCAAGAATACGATCAGATCTGGATACTGTTGTCTCAAGTGGGCTGTGATTTTTTCCATAGATTTATGTCTGAAAAGGTTTCAAGATCTTCAGTTTAATAGAATGCCTTGTAAAATGGTGTCATCACAACACTTGCATTACATATTTGAGAAACTGAATGAATTCCTTTAAACAATTACTTGAACTCGCCGAAAAGAAAATCGAAAGAGACAAAAAAGGCACATGGTCAAAAGGTAGTATTACCTATTTCCAAGCCATGTTTGACGAGCTTGAAGAAGTTAAAACCGAAATGGATAGTGGTAGAAATTGTTACTTGGAAGACGAGTTAGGAGATATTCTTTGGGTATATCTGTGTCTTTTGAAAAACCTAGAGTCAGAAATTGAAATCAATGCTGAACGAGTCTTCAAACGTGCTCAACAAAAATACAGTGAACGCCTAAATGCGATTAATACTGGTGGAAGTTGGAGTGAGGTGAAAGAACGCCAAAAAGAACTTTTAGCGCAAGAGCACTTATTTGAGTCACAAAAAGTTTAAAGTACCAACCGTCTCGGATTGGTTGGTACATAGGTAAAGGAGTACTTATTCAGTTATGTGCGCCAAAGAGTCTTTACAATGTGCCAACCGAACTTGGTTTTCACTAATTGAGGAGTAATCGTTTCACCTTGAAAGACCGCTCGATCAAATTGCGGAACCATCTGCCCTTTACGAAACTCTCCTAAATCTCCACCCTTTTTGCCTGATGGGCATGTAGAGTGCTTACGTGCAAGGTCAGCGAACTTCTTACCTTGTTTAAGCTGCTTCATTATCTCTTCAGCTTGTTCTTTGTGCTTCACTAAGATGTGAAGTGCATGGGCTGTTTGTGCCATAGTGTGCTTCTCTAAAATCTAAATTGTTGGAGATGATACTAGCTTTCCGCCAGCTTAACTACTGACAACCCCAAGACCCAGTTAATTGTATCGTTTGCAACCTTATCACTTGCCCATTTATCAGCCAGTAAATGCCTCAAACGAACCACTCCACCAACAGTAAGTGCTGATGTAGCCTCTGATGTAGCGTTAGATACTAATAAATGAACAACCCTACGAAAGCGCTGGTCTGTTTTCATAGCGATCTCCCACGAGATCTTAAATTCTTCTGAATTGGTTAAATCGAGGCAATCAAGTACCACAGGTAGGACTTTTCCTTTCAGAGCCTCTCCAAAATCTTTCTTGTTTGGGTAGTAATTCTGAACAGTAGACTTACGAATACCTAGTCGGTCACTCACGTTGTTAAGTGTTATCGAATCCCAACCACTTTCCCAAAACATCTCAACTATTACTTCATCAAACTGAGCTTTGTTTGCAGCTCGTTGTTCTGCACTAATTTTTGCCATAGCAAACTCCTTCTATAGCCATTTTAGCATTCTAGATATGTATTAGTCACTTACATCACCTACTGTAAAGTCAGTTATCAGACCTAATCTTTACGTCCTAAGAACCCATTATTGACTTTGCGTTCTCGGGACGTTATATTGCACACATCTCCTCAGCACACTGCTGAACATCGAGGCTGATTCTGGTCTTGGTGGGAATCTAAAACCTGAGGAGTAAACTATGTTATCAACTAAATCTAAACTTCTAGCTGTACTTGAAGAGTTCAACATCACTGGCTCATCGTTACCGATCACTAACGTTTATATCGTTAGCGAGGAAATCTATCCTTTCGATAGTGAAAATTGGGAGATGGTCTTTACCGATCATCACAATGCTGATGGTGCATCTACGATTTACGCAAATCGTCAGACAAACACCTTAGTTTTGTCATACGATTCACCTGAGTGTCGTGAATACAGTGGTGAGGCTGAATATTTTCGAGAATACTTAGTTCTTGGCAATACAGAAGACTTTGAATTAATAGATCAAAGTTGGTTGCTCGACTCTCATGAGTATTCTTTGTGGTATACGCAAGAATACAATGTTGACTATGTTGAGTTTCTTTGTCCTGACCTTGTAGAACAGATGGAATTTGAAGATTAATGGCCAACCCTATTGGGTTGAGAGAGAAAGCCCCAGACGCCTCATGGTATCTGGGGCTTTCTTTTTAGCTCGACCAAAGGGTCGCCTCACCATATTTCCCCTGTTTCCTGTGTTCCCCGTGACATAAGGCTTGCCGATTACACGCCCTATAAGGGAGGGAAGACCCTCCGCAACTAACATTAAACATTTCCAAGGAGCATCATTATGGCTGCAATGGATATGGTTGTTGGGACACTTAACGAGGCTGAGAAATCTGCTTGGCGTAGGCAACGCACGAAACTGAACCTACGCAGTAATATCTCCAAGCATAAGTTAATCGCTATCCGTCGAGAGTTTATCCTCAACTACCGCAATGCTCGAACCACTTCCAACGGCTAATACTCCCTGTATTTAGCCTCAAATCATCTCATACAGGTTCAAACACTTGTCACTAGGGCAACCGTACCTTTTAAGCGGTGAACGTCCTGTATTTATTGAAAAGGAGTAAATCAATGCTTATCAAACCTGAAGGCATTCAAGACGACCAACGCCCTATTGAATTCGTAAAGTATTTTAATCGCAAAGATGGTTCATTTCCGTATTGGGAAAGGCTTGATACTTCACGTGTAGAGCAAGATTCGTTTACTTACATATCGGGAGCACTGTACAAAAACAGGCTGAACTCGAAAGTTAAAATCCAGCTTACCATTGACGAAGATAGAAAGCCTATGCCTCAGCTTGATTCAATCACTACCTATGCACAAAAAGAAACGGCAAAGGCATTCGCTCGACAACTTAAGAAAGTTTATAAAACTGGGCGAAGAAACGACATCCCTTATTACTTATGGCACCGGAATAAAGTCGAAAGTTTTATTGAATCAAACTCTGGCTCTTTCGAGGTTGTTTCTGAACAATCAGGTATTCCGACCTGCTCTGGTAATAAAGGCAATCCTTTACATACCCAACTAATGACCAATGCATTTGTCACTATCGTAATGCTGAGAGAAAAAGATACTGATATCTGTGTACTAGGATGCACAGTAAGTATTGGCAGATTTAGTAAAAACTATTTCTTCGAAACTGCTGATCACAGCTTGTTAACTAAAAAGTTAGCCAAAGGACAAAAAGCTCCTGACCTAATATTTAGTGACTACCGTGAAGACCTATACGAGTGATTCTGAATCTTAAATACTTAATAGGTAATATTTAATATAAAAGTACCCCCTTTGTAGGGGAATATTTTGGGCTTTAACACTAAGGTGTTAACCCAGTCGGCACTTCGCTATTGCTACGTGCGACCGACTGGGACGCTATAAGACGTTCCGTCCACCCGTAAACGGGCTGGACTCACGTAAATATCCTATCAGTCTCACTCTCTCCCACATCAAAGAGAACCACTATGTCAGATTCACTCTCACTCGAAAAATGGGATTATGTCCGTCAAAAATGTTATCGCATCAAAGATGACTTTAATAATCCAGTCAATTTACTAGAAGCAATCTATAACACTGTTGTTGATTCACGACGACGTAAAAGACTCGCTGTTGTTTCTGCATCTTCACTATACAACTGGACTATCAATGATACTGAACAATTAAAATATGCTCTGTTCGAGTTCATCAAGTATTAAGGTAGATTCCGAATCAGAATCCATAACAAGCATGTCACTGAAGTTGCTATGTTAGTTGCTCATGAGCTATCGGATAAATTCAACTTCATGAAAGCTCTTCATCTTACTCGCTTCTCTTCAGTTGAAATGCAAGTTCTTACTCGAAAATAGCTGTAAGTAATGCTGGCAGGAAAATAGCAATTTTCAACTCATTATAAATCAATAACTTACAACTCAAATATGGAGTCCATAGGTATACTCCACTCAAACGGAACAAATCGTTCCATTTCTACGAGCAATCGCAAGCTCTTCAATAAATCCCAAAACATTCCAAAAGTGCACATCATCTGACACCAAACTGTTTCTAATTTGGGTGTTTAGGTGTGTGCGAATATTTGGTGTGTACTTCTGAAATGGAGAAACAAATTATGCCAAGCAAAGGCTATTGCAAGATCACCCGATTTATCGATCCCGATAGAATCACTCACTGCTTATATGAAAGTGGTGGAAGCCAATCCAAGCTATCAAGGATATTGACCACTGAACTAGGTCACAATATTTCTGAGAGTAAGGTTAAGAACTTCATTTATAAATACAACCTGCATGGGGCTATGCAGCTAATTAAAGATATTCATCGAGAGGTAGCCAAGAATATCGCAGATAAAAGGGCTGATCGAGTTCCTGAACCCCCAACCGAATACCCTTGGGTAGAAATAAGGTCGCATGGTAGCCAACGATACAAATTTAACATGGAAACCTATCAACTTTGGTCTCCAAGTTCCCGCAAGTACAAGCAGCCATTTATCTTATCTGATGGAAAGCGATATTCATATCCTGCTTATTCAATCAACATAGCTTTCAGAAAAAGGATAAACGTAACTGTTGGTAGACTGTACCTAATGTGCCGTGATGGACTTGATTCTGGACTAAAAAGCATTAGATATCAGAATATTCGAGCGCTTATGGCCAAACAACCTGTACCTAGTGACCCAACATCAGCTTACTGGGATATCAATGAGCATTCATCTGAACTATCGAAAAAGAACGCTTTAGCACTACTGCCGATAAAATACGATGAAAATGGTCGTATTACAGTAGATTACTCACCGTCTTACTCCATATAAATAGATAAACCCAAGAGCCCTTGCATTTCTCTTGGGTGTACCATTCTGCAAGTCAAATACTAACCGTTTTCACAAGCAACACTAGTGTCATCCTCCTGCATCAAACCATCCCCACCATCTACATAGGTTGAATCAATATGAAATTTAAAGAAAACATCTGCTCATACATGCTTGCTGCATTAATTATCAGCATATCCATACTTGCAATTCTGGCACAGTAAGTTGGTTTTCTTATGCTTGAAGACCACATAAAACGCATAAGCAAAGTGAATCAAGAGCCTGACCATATCAAATCGTTGAGGAATCGAAACTTGAAAGTCAGTCGCTATCGAAGAGCTATTGCAAACATAGGCACTAAGCAAGACTATGTTTATCCTGAAGAAGAACTCAAACGTCAAACATAAACTAAATGCCCTGACCAATTATGGTTGGGGCATTTTATTTACTGGTTAGATATCCACTTTGACATATAGAATGCCATTCCATATAATACACAAATCCTCCAAGCAGTCATATTTCGTGGCTGTGGTTATTACCGGAGGATACTTTATGTCAACAATCGAACTGAAAACTATTAAAACTACTTCTGATTATCGAAATGATCTCGTTGCTCTAGGGCTTGAGTGTGAAGGGCGAGTTTTTACTCTTCCTAAACAGTTTTGCTCTGATGTAAGCATCAGAATCGCCGATAGTAAGTTTGCTGCTCGTGTTGGTAACTCACCACGAATTGCATTCACTAGGAACGCACCTAAAAATCAGATCTTATGCAAAGCATTATCTAATCTAAATCTTAAAGGAAAAAGTAATCTAGGTATTACTCTGACTGATTACGATTTCTTAGATAAACGTACTGCTGATGAGCTGGTCGAAGTTTTAATCAGTATTGAGAACGAATACAGATCATTGCTTTGATGATCTATTGATAGCCTGCTTTCGAGTAGGCTATCACTCTCCACTCCATCTGCTATCGTTTGCCCCTACTCCCTATTTAATACATGCAGATCGATCTATATCCCTAGTAGCGAGATTTTTACGCTGTGCAGAATTTTGGCGATTTTTGACAGACATGATTTAGGCTTTCAAGTGATTCCGTTATGCTCCAACTCCTACAACCGTTAGACACTCGTTAGTAGGTGATTGAAGCAGACGGTATCACACAGTTTTCTCCTAACATACATCTCTCTGCCACTCAGACATTCCAGCATCCCCTAGAGAATCAAATAACGTCGATATTCCTATTCAAGCATATAGAGCATAATTCCTCTCTAAAGATCCTTACACCCTAAGCTCTGGTATCTCTGAATTAAATGTCACTGTATAGATAAATACTGAAGTAATTAACACTCAATAAACATCTGATAAGCGGTATCTGCAATCAGACAAAACACATTGAATAATCTGCTAAATATTTCTGGTGAGGAAAAAGACGGAAGAACTCCGTTACAGACGGACTTGAGGACTAGTGAAGTACTCGACACAGTAAAGAGAACTGTTATGTGTGTAGCTAGAAACAATAGCCAGACCAAGATTCTAGACCTGATTCCCAGTGTGACAGACTCATCCATCACAGCCATGTACCAGACTGATTGTCACATGCACTGGATATTCGTTCCTCGTATTACAATCATACTGTTTGACACAGAGATTACTACCCATAAACAAACTGTTGGTCTTTTTCTCTGACAATACAGGCTCTGCACACAACGTATTCCTGTAAGGAGCAGTGTCAATTCAAGGTAGCATGATCCGTTGATAAATCAGACTCCTGATAGCTCGTCCAAGGCGGTTACATGTATCGGCTTCACTACATAACAGATAAACCACACAACAATAGACCTCCTGTAAGGAGCAGCACTGTGCAAGCTATCATGCTACGCTCGAAAAATAGACCTCTCACATAACCGTCAAAGCCCTTGCATGGGAAACATCCAGTACAGTCAACTTACCCTGCACATGTAAAGATCATACAAGGGTATCTATATCTCCACTTAATGAATCTGCGATGTCAAAGATCTCGAGACTTACAGCCCCTCCAACTTAGCACCAAGCCAGATAAACACCAATCTAAAATTAAGCATTATTCATTAGAAACAATGATTTACACACAACCCAGTCACATCATACTTGCTCCTAATCCGTATAAATAACCAAACGTCCGATAGGAATGTAAAAATGCAAAAGTATGTCGTTTACTACCGAGTCTCTACCAAAAAGCAAGGTGAATCAGGTTTAGGTCTTGAAGCCCAACAGCGTGATATCGGCTTGTTCCTCAATAGCTATGCTGAAAATTACTCGATAATTGGTGAATTTACTGATGTCGAGTCAGGAGCTAACGCTTCCCGTCCTAGCTATCAGAAAGCTATGAAATTAGCTGAAAAAGAAAGAGCTATCTTACTGGTTTCAAAGCTTGATCGTGTATCACGTGACGTTGAAGAAATAGCTCGTCTGATTAAGACCGTCGATTTGAAAGTGGCTTGCTTACCATTTGCCGATAAATTCCAACTTCATCTATATGCTGCTCTAGCTGAACAAGAACGAGACTTCATTAAGCAACGTACTAAAGCAGCCCTACAGTCAGCGAAAGAAAGAGGTACTAAGCTCGGTCGCCCGACTTCTGTTCAAGAGTTAGTCGAAATGGGTCGCAAGGCTGGCGCTGTAATGAAAAGTAAGGCTGATGAATTTGCTGAAAAGATTCGAGCGATTATCGTCCCTCTACGAGAAGCAGGTATCTCGCTAAGAGGTATTGCTGATGCGTTGAATATTCAAGGGTTCAAAACTCAGCGAGGTAAAGACTGGACTGCTGCGGGTGTAAGGAACATTTTAACCCGTTTGGAGGCCAACTAATGAAAAATCTAGAAATAGGCGATACTTGCCCTCATTGCCATTGTTTGATCTTCATGCCACCAGAAATTGAACCTAACTGTCAGACTTGTGGTGAAAAACTCTTCGATGAAGACGATTACTACCCTGATGAGTAAGCACTACAGATAAACGGAGAGGCATCAATTACTCCCAAGGCTCTCCGTTTTTCATTCGATCTTCACTCTCCGCCAAGCCTTTCATCAAGACATAACTAATTTTGATATTGTTGCCGTTTTTGAAGAAAATTCGACAATGCAAATCGTCTAGTACCACCTTATCGAGTACCGAGCATAGAATTGCATTTACTTTGAACTTGCCAGCTTCACTATTGAGATCGAAATTAAGGTCTACTTCATCGCTAACCTTTTTATTTTGAAGTTCTTGTAACTGCAAATTGGCACTAGCAATTTTATCATTAACATGCTCAATCTCTCGACCCGCATCCTGACGACTTGCTTCATCAGGAAGATAACGAAGTGATGCTATGATATTGTTTCGTTCATCACTAAGTTGCTCGATTTCGTGCTTTTTCGAGTCAATATCACGTAAGTTAACACCCCCACCTTTCATACCAACTGAGATAATCTTCCTCATATACTTATTGAAAGCATCAAATATCGGTTCTGCTATCAAGTAAGTGTGGTCACAATCTTTGAAACTCGCTCGACCACGGCAACGCAGCCATTTGTTACTGAGTGTCATAACTCGACCACACTTCGGGCATTCCATAAGCCCTCTAAGTGGGTTTGCTATCTTACTGCGTTTACCCGAAGTCATTTTCTTAAAGGACATCTGAACTGCATTAAAATCTTCTTCTGAAATTATTGCAGGATAGTAGTCCTTAATGACTTGATTTGTTGGGTGTCTTTCAGTCCTACCATCGTCGGTATAGACAACTGTTGATTTCCTTAACCACCCCATTACTCGTTCATTTTTGAGATACTTACGAACTGTTCCAACGTTAAACCAGCGACCAGATGAAGTTTTAATTCCCTGTTTTCTTAACGAACGAACTATCGAATCTGCCCCCATGCCATCAAGTTTCATCTGAAATACTTTACGAACAACTTCAGCTTTTTCTTCAATCACTTCGTACTCAGATTTATCGGCATTCAATTTCAGCCAATAAGGGCACATTTTAGATTTAGTGACACCAAAATTACGGGCATGTGCTGAACGGATACGTTCAGCTTTTTGCTTTGACTCTTGGTGAGCCAGATCCATCATCACCGTTAGGTGTATATCGATCCCTAATTCGTATGTATCATTCCACTTGAATACTTTGTCACCAAATTTAGCTACAGCAATGTTGATCCTAAGATGTTTCAGCTTTTGCCAGAGTTCACGTTGCTCATCAACAGAACGTCTTGAAATTCGGTCTATTGCTTCAACCAGTAGCAAGGAGTTTTCTGGTATCTCCCCATACTCACATCGCTTAATGAACTCCCCTAGAGCACCTGAAGATAGATTATGACCTTTATATGCAGAACGACCATCATCAATAATCGATTCTTTGAAATGATACTCAGGACGCTTTGATAGCCAATCAAGAGCCATAGATTTCTGGCGTTCAAGACCTGTTTTCTCGACTTGAACCTCCAAGCTAACTCGACTGTATATGTAGCATGGTAATGTCATCCGAAACTCCTATATCAATATCTACTTCATATATTAATACATTCTCAGGACGCATTAAATGCAAAAATCTAGCTGATTACCGTTTTTAAAGGAGTTATAACACGTACTACCTTTTCAAACTGAGGCACCATTTGACCACGGCGAAATTCACCTAAATCACCGCCCTTTTTACCCGAAGGGCACGTCGAATATTTCTTCGCTAACGTTTGGAATTTCGCCCCTTTCTTGAGCTGTTTAATAATGTCTTCTGCCTGCTCTTTATGCTTAACCAAAATGTGCAGAGCAGCTGCGGTGTTTGCCATAGTGTAAACCTCGAAACCTAAATTTGACCGGATTGTAGCCGAAACACCCTCATTGTTCATCCCAGCAATTGATCTAATCGATATTGACTGACGATTATCTAGGCTATTAACGGTAGATTTGGACTATCCTAATTGAACAACACGCTAATTTCGTTACTATAAAAATAACCCTTAAGTTTATGTGCAGTTGGATACACCATGGCAAAAATCGCAAGCAAAGCTAATCAATCGCAAGGCATGTTGATGTTTACGTTAACAGCAAAGCAACAGCTGTTTGCTATCGGAACCCTAAAAGTTCGCGAAATCGTACCCTTCATGCCCACCACGCAGATTCCCTATTCGCATCATCACGTCGTGGGTACGGTGACGATACGAAATATGACCATACCCGTAATCAACATGCCGGCCGCGATTGGCTTTAGACCAATCCAGCCAGAAGAGTACGACTCTTGCTACTTGATCGTGACAGACTGCTTAAGAACGGTTGTCGCCTTTATGGTGCGTTCGATAGAGAAAATTATCGAGTGTGACTGGAAAGCGATCGAATCGGCGCCTCGTTCCGCGGGCAACAATGTGTTTGTAACGGGCATTACTCGCTTCCAAGACAAAATTGTTCAAATGCTTGATGTGGAATTGCTGCTATCCAAGATTTATCCGCAATACGAATCTACAAACATCCCAATGCTGACCGACATCGAACGGGAAAAGCTCAAGGCACTGAACATTCTCTTGGTTGACGATTCGTCCATTGCTCGTAAACAACTCTCTGATGCATTAGACAGCATCAACATCCCCTATCAGATTCGAAATAATGGGCTCGATGCCTTACAAGCGATGCGAGAGCAAGCCGATAACAATACGCCCATTGACTTACTAGTGAGTGACATCGAGATGCCCGGTCTAGACGGCTATGAGCTCGCTTTTGAAACTCAAAGTGACAGTCGATTGAGCAACGCCTACATCATTTTGCATACCTCCTTATCGAGTGAGATATGTGTAGACCGTGCGCAGCAAGTCGGTGCCCATGAAGCACTCGAAAAGTTCAACGCTGGTGACCTAATCAAAGCAATGTTGAGGGGAGCAAGTAAACTTGAAGAAGGCACGAATATTACAGAGCGAATAGAAGTGGATGTTTAGCTTAAATCAGACTCAAAACGATACTGAGTCACCGGTTACATGCCTAAACTTTAGGCTTAGTATGAATAATTGCTACTTAATTGTTCAATTAATCGCTTAAGCACATAATAATCATCAATAATTCGTATTTAATTGATATTAACTCAAGCATCTCGTTAGCAAATCCGCTAATCTTAAGTTAATTGGTAAGTACATTAAGATCCTAATAACGAATGACCGACGACGATTACAAAAGATCGACGGCAAATTTAAAAAAAGCCGTCCCTCTAATGATGAAAAATCACGTAGCGGCCACACCTGCAAACTATGCGCTATGGTACACCTACGTTGATAACGCGATCCCGCAGCTTAATAGGGAGCTCGACACTGTGCTGGAAAGCTATGGTGTCTGTCCACCAGCTTCGGGAGAGCAGTTGTATAAAAACTACGTTGCCTCACGCGCAGAAACCAACATCAGCGATCTTCGAGCAAATATCGAACTGTTGGTTGGCCAAGTTGCTTCATCAGTTACCGATACACTCGCCGACACTTCCACATTCTCAAGCATGATAGACAAGAGCTTCTCTAGTTTAGAGAAAGTAAAAGACGACAACATGTCGTTGGAAGAAGTGATGACGGTTGTGCGCCAGCTTGTCGACGAATCGAAAGAAATTCGCCACTCCACCAAGTTTTTAAACAACCAGTTGGAATCAGCGAGTGAAGAAATCCAGCGCCTAAAAACTGAGCTCGCTGAAGTTCAACAAGACGCGCTGTTTGACAGCCTGACCAGCTTGTACAACCGCCGTTCTTTCGACAACGATATTAAAACGCTCTGCCAAACAGGACAAAAAATCTGCCTAGTATTGGCAGATATTGATCACTTCAAGAGCTACAACGACAACTATGGTCACCTATTTGGTGATGCGGTCATCAAAGGAATTGCCAAACGACTCCATATCAACGCACGTGATGGCGTTCATGCTTATCGTTTTGGTGGAGAAGAGTTTGCCCTAATCGTACCAAACAAACAGTTACGAATTGCTCGCCAGTACGCTGATAGCTTGCGTCGTTCTATTGAAAAACTGTCGATTAAAGACAAACGTTCGGGAAGTTTGGTCGCAAACATTACAGCGTCATTTGGTGTGGCTGAGCTTGAGGAAAACGAAAGCGCAGACTCATTGATTGAACGAGCAGACAAACTGCTCTATGAGGCCAAACAACTCGGCAGAAATAGAGTCATGCCATTGTAATTGCTACCCAACTAAAAAGCCCTAGCACAAAATGCTAGGGCTTTGTTTTTTTTAAATCTATTGCAATCGCTTATTAGCCATCAGCAGTAATGGTTGCAATAAGCTCCTGCTGTACTTGCTCTGCTTTGTCATTATCAATTTGACAGGTTCCCGCAGCTTTGTGACCACCACCACCGTACTTGAGCATCAGTTCCCCAACGTTGGTTTTAGAACTACGGTCAAAAATGGATTTTCCGGTTGCAAATACGGTGTTCTGCTTTTGGAAACCCCACATCTTGTGAATAGAGATGTTGCATTGAGGGAACAACGCATAAATCATAAAACGGTTGCCCGCATAAATGGTTTCTTCGTTAGTTAAATCGAGCAGTACCAGATTGCCATGAACCGTTGCACAACGTTGAATCTGGTCTTTGAACAACACTTCATGCTCTCGGTATAAATCGATACGTTCTTTGACGTCATCAAGCTGAAGGATTTCATCGATTGTGTGGTTTTTGCAGTACTCAATCAAATCCATCATTAAGTTGTAGTTCGAAATGCGGAAGTTACGGAAACGCCCCAACCCAGTGCGTGCATCCATCAAGAAGTTCAGCAAGTTCCAACCGTCAGAATCCAATACTTCATCACGGGTGAACTGCGCTGAATCCCCCTTATCCACCGCTTCCATCATATCAAGCCATTGAGATGGGAACGTCGCTTCACCACCATAATGCTCCCAAACTACGCGTGCAGCTGATGGCGCATTCGGATCGATGATATGATTCTCACGATCGCCCTCATTGCGAATCGTCTCTGAAAGGTGGTGGTCAAATACAAGATGCGCATCCGCCACATAAGGAAGGTTGGTGACAATATCTCTAGAAGTAATCTCGACAACACCATCTTGCATGTCTTTCGGGTGGACAAACTTAATGTCATCAATAAGGTTTAGTTGTTTGAGTAACACGGCACAAACGAGGCCATCAAAATCACTGCGGGTTACAAGTCGATATTTTTGCTCCGACATCTTGCACGTCCTATGCTAATACACGTTTAGTTATACTGATTACCCTACCATAACCAGTACTAATCATTCATCAATAAAACAATCGGTAAGTATGATCGGTCTCTTATTATTTTAGTATTAGTCTTTGTTTTAACAAACTTAAGACAATGTTTTTTCACGCTTATCCTATACTCCAAATCGAGTTGTTGTTCCCATTGGAGAATTAGAATGAATAAAACACCACTCTTATGCGCAATCGCAGGTTCGTTATTGCTGGCTGGTTGTGCAAGTGAACCTGATGAATATGAAGTAAAAGAGTACACGTCGTTGGCGAATCCAGCAGCAGTGTATTGCGTTCAACAAGGCGGAGAGCTAGAAACCGTCAGTGAAAATGATCAACGCGTGACCTACTGTCTACTTCCAAACAAGGATCGCGTCGAACAGTGGGAGTATTATCGCAACAACCACACTAATGAGAGCGATTCATAGTCTCTATTGAGCGCTCTCAGGGTCGTACTTTCGATTCAAACCCATCAATATTTGATGAAACCGAGCAAGTTGAGTGCGTACAGTTTCCACTGGGCATTGCTCGGTCGTCGACTCCACAATTTTAGATAGTTCGTTGACCAGCGCTAGGTCATGCTTGCATTCGAGTGATTGTGTCAGCTTTTCGAGTGCACGTTTCGCAATGCAATAAGGCTCGGCTCTTACTTCTGCTAACGAACGTTCAAACGCGCCCTGCACTACCCCCTCTAAGTAGACTCTGTAAACCGTGAGTTCATCAATCGCCAGAAACCGCGTTCCGGCATCATTCTTATGAGGATATGGCACTAAGCCGTGCTTAAACAGATCTGGCGAAATATTTAAACATAACCCTGCCTTTAGACAGCGTTCACGCAACACCTTTAGTAGCCCCTGCTCATCCATCAATGTTTGGATTTGGAAAATTCGCTCTAGGTGATAATCATTGCTCACGAAAAAGACGTTTAAGCACTCGTCAATGTTGAATCTATTCGAATTAATCATCTTCAGTGCGGCGTTCTCAACGTTTTCTACCGTGTTCGTTGAATCAGGCTCGAGCACCACTAAAGCAGGCTTTGCATCTATCTTGAGTTGCTCAAATCGCGTGTACATTGCTTTGGCCTCTGCATCCGTTTGCCCGCTCGTTACTCCACCACAAAAAATCAATGCCGTTTGCGCCAAATCGAAGCGCTGTAAGTAATCGGCGAGATAATCGACTCGGCTTTGTCCTTCTAAAGTCAACTGATTACATACCAATCTTTTACCAAGGACAATGATCACACTATGAATGCTCTTGCTTTGCCGAGTTATCACTTATTAACCTCTATTTAAACTGTGTCTGTACAAAACTAAATTTTGTCGGTAACTTACCAAGTTAAAATTATGTTAACTATTATTAAAAAGCCTGATTAACAGGTTCAGTCAGCAATTCTCTATACAGGAATCAAGTTTATGCTGTCGATTTTCGATATCTTTAAAGTGGGTGTAGGCCCTTCAAGCTCACACACAAATGGGCCGATGCTCGCAGGTTACCACTTTACCAGACAACTCGCTCACTCGATCACGAAAACTCACCGTGTTCAGGTCGACTTATTTGGTTCATTGTCTCTCACAGGCAAAGGACACCACACCGACCGTGCGGTCATTCTGGGATTGCTTGGCAATAAACCTGACACCATCAAAATGACCAGCGCAAAAACGGCACTTTCGCAAGCCATTGAGGGCGGTAAGCTGTCGCTTGCGTCAGCCCATACCATCAGTTTTAGCTATGAAAGTGATATTTTGTTTCATAGTGATAACTTACCACTCCACGAAAATGGTATGTCGATCACTGCCTATGATGCACTTGGCGCGCAATTGTTCACCGAAACCTACTATTCCATTGGTGGAGGGTTTATCGCCACCGCCGATGAGATGCAAAATGGAAAGCAGCAAGACGACGTAGAGGTTCGCTACCCCTTCTCGAGCGCCGATGAAATGCTCAATCAGGCCGAGCAAAACGGTCTCAGCTTAGGAGGGATGATTTTGCGAAATGAGCAAAGTTTTTGGTCAGAAGAAGAGATTGACCGCAAAGCAGAGCAGATCTGGAAAGTGATGTCCTTGTGTATGCAGCGCGGATTCGAAACCGAAGGGATTCTAGAAGGCGGACTGAATGTGACCCGACGCGCGCCTAACCTACTTAAAAAACTCGAAGCCAATGCCGCGATTGAAAACGATCCGATGGAAATCATGGATTGGATCAATCTGTTCGCGTTTGCCGTCAGTGAGGAAAATGCCGCGGGCGGTCAAGTTGTCACCTCTCCGACCAATGGTGCGGCTGGGGTAATTCCGGCTGTGCTGATGTATTACCACCGCTTTATCAAAGAGCTCGATTTGAAGCAGATTAAGGACTTTATCGCCGTCGCAGGTGCTATAGGTATTTTGTATAAAACCAATGCGTCTATTTCAGGCGCAGAAGTAGGCTGTCAGGGTGAAGTTGGCGTCTCATCTTCGATGGCAGCAGCAGGGCTTACTGCACTGCGCGGAGGAAGTAACGAGCAAATTTGTATAGCGGCTGAGATCGCGATGGAGCATTCATTAGGCATGACCTGCGATCCAATCGGCGGGTTAGTCCAAGTCCCATGTATTGAACGTAACGCCATGGGCGCAATGAAAGCGATCAATGCCTCTCGTATGGCGCTCAAGCGCACCAGTAAGTGTCTTATCTCGCTCGACAAAGTCATCGCTACCATGTATCAAACCGGCAAAGACATGAACCGCAAATACAGGGAAACATCATTAGGAGGACTGGCCGTCATCCATATGGCTCCGCCTTGCGAATAATGATTAAAAAACCCAGCGACATCGCTGGGTTTTCCTTATCATTTCGACGTTAGATTTTATCCGATACCGCCCAAACTGCAGCTAAAGTATCATGACCAAACTTAATGCTTCGCTCTGGTGACCAGCCATACAGTGGGTCCGGATAATCGTTGTTATCTTTAAATGGCATCTCTACCGTGTAAGAGAGACACTTAAACTGCTCCCCCACCCAGTTTGAGCCCACCGTCAAGTTTGCTTTGCCCGGCTCATCTTTGTCGTAACCGTGCTCATCTTGAAACTCGGGTGTCACGGCGTGCAATGCGTGTTTAAATGCCGATTCTAAGCCCGCTAGACGCTCATCGTAAGATGGAATGCCTTCAGATCCCGCAACAAAGTTATAAGGGATCGCCTCATCACCATGAATATCTAGGAACATATCAACGCCTGTTTCGAGCATCTTCTCGCGCACTAAGAATACCTCAGGGCTGCGCTCCATTGACGGCGTTTGCCATTCACGATTCAAGTTCACGCCAATTGCATTGCAACGAAGATGGCCTCGAATCGCGCCATCTGGGTTCATGTTTGGAACCACGTAAAGAACGGCTTTTTCAAGCAATGCGCGCGCTGTCGTGTCATCTTCATCCAGTAAACGCTGTACTAGCCCTTCCATAAACCATTCAGCCATCGTCTCGCCTGGATGTTGACGAGCAATCAACCAAATCTTTTTCTTACCTTCTTCTGGTTCACCAAAGGTAAGCAAGCTCATGTCATTGCCATCAAGGGTTTGACCCAGCGTTTCCAACTGGCAATGGTGCGCACTTTGCGCCATATGCAGTAAATCTAAGTGACGGTCATAGCTGTATGGGGCAAAGTAAGCAAAATAAAGTGAGCCGCGCTCTGGGTAGATTGAGAACGTGAGGGTATCACCATCAAACTCAGCAGGAACTCTAAACCACTCTTCTCGATCATAAGATGCGACAACATCGTAACCTTGCCATCCTTCAGGGTAAGCCGAGCCTTTTAAGTCAAGCAATTTGATGGTGTGTTTTTGCTCAGCTTCCGTTTCTAAACGAAAATGGAACCACTGATAAAACTCAGACTGGTTGTCATTAGGAATTTTAAGTTGAATGTCTTCCTTATTCTCTAGGCTAACGATTTCGATGCTACCACTATCGAAGTTGCTGAAGATCTTCATAAAGTTACGTTCCTTTTACATTTGAGGTCAACACGGGCAGGCTACCACAAAGCTCATCAACAAAACATCGAATTCCCATGCTGTTAACCAGCCCAATTGAATAACAAATATCCAACGCAAACGATTTGGATCAATTTCATTATAAAAATTTATGCGAAATAGACAAAAAATCGTGCATCAATAGGGTTTTCTGCGATAATTGTTTCAATTTATAACATACCACGGAATTGTAACATTGCAGTTGTTAACTCTGTGTTATACCAATCAAAAGAGAATATTATGTGGAATAAATTGAACAAATCAATGATGTTCTGCCAAGCTATGTTTGGCTTATCATTCTACGGTGTCATGGTGATTCTAACTCGCTTTTTCCTAGAGGATTTAGGATACAGCGAGGCAGATACAATGATGGTAGTTGGTGCGTTTTCGTCGATAGGTCCACTGTTCGCCATCGCGGGCGGTTTTATAGCAGATAAATTCCTTGGCGCATACCGTTCGTTGACGATTGCTTATGGCACATTTGCGACCGGATACACCTTGCTTGTCCTTGGTGCGTCAGCAACTAATGTTCCGCTGGCCTTGGTAGGCATTGCATTGGCAAGCTACGCTCGAGGTTTGATGTCTCCTTCTTACCCAAGTCTTTACAAACGTACCTTTGCTTCAGAAGAAGACTTTGAAAACGGCTACCCCGTCAACTATTCCGTAAACAACGTTGGTGCGCTGCTGGGGCAATACCTGTTCCCAATGTTTGTCTTGGTGATCGGCTTCCACGGCAGTTTCACCCTATCTGCTGTAATGGCTGCATTTGCGTTTGCGGTACTCATCATCTTCAATAAGCAGCTAGTGAACGTTGCCGCCGACATCGACCAAAAACCGGTGAGCACCAAAAACTGGATTGCCTTTCTTGGCCTTTCAGCAGCAATGGTTGGCTTAGTATTCTTCATGTTCTCGAACATGGATGTTGGCCAAAACATTGTCTACGCTATCGGCGCAGCCGCGATTTTGTATTTCATCTCGCTGATGTTTAAGTCTGGCAAATCCGACGCGTTGAAAATGGGCACAATCCTAATCATGACGGTGCTGACGACCTGTTTCTTTGTTTACTATGGCCAAATGATGACCTCAATGACCATGGTAACGATAAACACTATGCGCGGTGATCTGTTCAATATTATTCCGATTGCTCCAGAAGCCTCGATGGCAATGAACCCATTGTGGTGTATTGTTGCGGGTCCGGTTATCTCAATGACCTTCTCAAGCCTTGAGAAAAAAGGCATCACTTTTTCTACCGCCACTAAGATCGGTTTTGCGTTCATCTTCACAGCTATCGCGTTTGGTATTTTAACGATGGCCGTCATGAACATTGGCGAAGATGTGATCATTCGCCCTGAAGTGTTCCTAGCCATTCACTTCTTCCAAGCGTTTGCAGAGGTGATTGTAGGTAGCTTAGTTGTTGCGTTTATTCTGTCTGTTGCGCCAAAACACATCGAAGGCTTCTCAGTGTCGCTGTTTTCGGTAGCAATGGCGTTGAGTGGTATTGTCGGTGCAGTTTTCTCTACGTCTATTGCGCTAGAGAAGGGGCAAGAGATCACCCAAGAAATCGTTCAAAACGTCTATGGCGATTACTTCCAACTACTTACTGTTTTAGCTGTTGTGATGGTCGCGATCGCTCTGATCTGTTCATTCGTGATTCGTAAGATGCTTATCGTCGCACGTGCAGAGCAACAACCAGAACTCGTTGAAGCAGAGCAGTAATCTGCGCTAAAACCAATAAGCCCCTGAATCAATCAGGGGCTTATCAACCTTCATCGACGACCACTCAGCGGGTAATCGTACTCTCTATACTGACCGCATCATGACGCCAATACTCAATTGATGTATCCACTATCCTTCCCTGCTCATCGTAGTTAGTACACTCAATCATCAGTGCTGGTGTCCCTACCGTCGCGTTTAGAGCATGGGCAATGTCACCTTGCAGGCCTGTGGTCGTAATGCGTTGCTGCGTCTTTCCATAAGAGAGACCGTAGGTTTCGCGATAAACCTGAGTCAACGACATTGAAAAATCCACTTCAAGCAGGTTTGGGACAATTGTAGGCTGAACGTAATGCACGACATAGCAAACAGGTCGCCCTTCTAGGTAGCGTACCCGTTCAATCTGATAGATATCAGAAAACGGCGCTAGTGCCATTAGTGCTGACGCGTACTTGTTCGCTAACGTCGATTTCGACACAAGAACTTGAGTTTTACCTTGACGGTTTTGCTGGTTCGTAAGTTCTCGAAAACTAATCGATACTGAAGGTTCGAGCTTTAACGTCGGCCGAGAGATAAACCAACCTCTACGATCCTCACGATAAATGCGCCCTTCTGATTCTAGTAATGACAAGGCTTCACGCAAAGTAACGCGCGTCGTATCAAACGCTTCCGCGAGTTTTCTCTCTGACGGTAGCTTCTCGCCTGCTGCGAGCATTCCGGTTTCGATTTGCTCAACAATCGCGTCTTTAATTTTTACGTATTGCACAGTCTGCCCTTTGGTTAACCATTACTTTGTTTGGCAAGCAATTATACACGCAAAATAGAGCAATGAGTGGCAGGAAGTTGCTTCACGTGCAAGTGGATTTAAGTGGCTCACCTAACCAAGAGACGGCCATCTTTGTGTAGGCGACATCACCTTTGTAGAAGCACTCCCCTTCAGGTTGTAAGCCAAACTTCGCGTAGATGCCAGTAGCACTGATGCGCGCGTCGCACCAAAAGTGCTCAACACCACTCGCTTTAAGATCGGAAATTATGCGAGTCAACATCGCTTTACCGATACCTTGCCCTTGAAACTCGGAGCGAGTTGCAAACTTTCGTAACCGACTCACCTTACCCGACGTAAAAATTGAAGCCACTGACACCAACTCGCCGTGTCGATAAGCACCATAGTGAAGACCTTTATCGTCATCGCTCACGCGGCAAAAATTAATACTTTTGGTCGGCCACAGCACAGCATGCCGAATTGGCAAGGTTTCTTCAGCAGAAATAAGACGTATATCCAACGCATCCTCCTTCCTTAATTCGCCCCTAGTTTTGCTACAGGTTAGGGAAGATGTAAAGGGAAAGAGCAACGCATCTACTATTGAGACGAGGGAAAAGTATTGAGACGAGGGAAAAAGCGGCCCTAACATAAGGCCGCTTTCAGATCAGAAAGACGCAATATAGACTTGGAGTTGGCTGATTATGCTTGCTAGAGCCATGCTCCCTTCATAGGTCAGCGTCCAACAATAAAAGCCGATGTTGAGCGTTATCGATGCCCAAAACAGAAAGCGAAACTCCACATTGGTGTATTTGTGGTGCAAGATCGACTGAGCAAGCAGAGCACCAGGCCAGCCACCAAACAGGTTAAGTAAATAGAAGACCATATCCGGTACTTGGCTGCCACCGGTGTGCTGCGCTTGTTTATCGACGGAATAGATTAGGTAGGTGACCGTTGAGAGGGCAATCGCACCAACAAGAACAACAGGTGGGAAGTTAAGTAAAAACACGCTCGCAACCATGGTCGAAACAAACCAAATCGCGACAGCCAACGGAAAACTGAAGACAAATTGCCGCTCAACATGAACCGCTTTTAAGGCTCCTTGCTCATCTTCGGCGAGACGAAACTGTACTCTGTCTCTTAGCCTAGGCGGGTGCCCGAATGCTTCAAAATCAAATAAGTCAAACCTTACTTGTGCCTCTTGATCATCAACTGAAATATAGCCGTATCCCTTGTGATGATTCCACTCACTGATCGTTCCTTGAATAGCCATTGTCATTTACCCTATCGCGCCACACGCATCACCATGCAGCACTGTTGCCTAACGTAACGTTTAATTGATTTATATGTATGCGCGTTAAATATAGACAAGTAAGAAACAATAGGCATAGTAGCCGTCACAGTTTCATAACGAGATAGTTATATAACAATCAATAGACAGATAGAGCCGTGTAAAAGACGGTTGAAGAGGACAAACTATTATCTCGCTTAATGAACAAAGGCGCCGTAGATAGCGCCTTGACGACCTATAAATAGTAGGGAGATTATCGAACAGGCATGATGTGCAAAGCCATTGCGCACCCGTTCATATCGCGCTCAGCGTCGAAGGCGACGCGTTCAGAAATGTAAGGTGGTTGAGCCCCTAAATCCATGTCACGAACATGAAAGAACAGCGTCTCATCTGACATATCTGCTCTAATGAGGCCAATCCCATGTTTTGAGTCCCAGTTTACAACTCTACCTACCATCGCCATCGTTAAATCCCTTTTTCGTTCTTACCCCTTGTACTGAGCAAAAGAAAAGAACGATCACTAGGCATCACGCAAGTAGAATACTTTTTAACTCGTGCAGCGATTCAACCTGATAGTTTGGTCCAATCCCCGGAATATTGGCTGCTCCAGAATGGTTTAACCAGCACGTCTCAATGCCAAAATTGATCCCGCCCAGAATGTCTGAGTGAGGGTTGTCACCCACCATGAGTATTTTTGATTTGCATGGTGAGCCTATTTTCTCATGCGCATACTGGAAGATACCCACATCAGGTTTAGCGACTCCGACCTCTTCAGAGATGATCACGTGATCGAAATAGTGCGTCATCCCCGTACGCTCAAGACGAATAGCCTGGAGTTCGGTAAATCCATTCGTGATGATGCCAAGCCTTGCTTTACCGTGTAGAGATTCAATCAATTCTTGCGCGCCCGGTAGCATGGTACAAATATCGGCCATTGCATCAAGAAATGCGCTGTTTAGCTCGCTGGTCGTCGTACCCAGTTTGTTTGCCCACTCGTTAAAGCGGGTATGTTTTAGCTCATCCGCGGTAATCTTTCCATCTTGGTAGTCAACCCATAGAGGCTTGTTAACCGTTTGATAGTGCGCAAAGTCTTGCTCTGTAAAATCAACCCCTTTGCGAGAAAACATCAATTGCATTCCCTTAAACGCATCAAAGTGGAATAAGGTTTCATCGGCATCGAACAGAATCCAATCGTACTTCATTTGTCTCTCCTAACGTTAAGCAACCAGTTTAATCCTTTTCAACCCAGTTGGAAACGAGGGGATGCAGTGATTAGGGTCTGTTGATCCTGTCACCTCCACCCACATATCCCAACAAGACGATGTGATGCATAGCCCAGAACGTAAGATTGACGTGATTAGTCAGCCAACAAGTGACGCAAAGCAATTTCATCCGCAACCAGAAAATGCACTATTGGCTTAAGAAAGAAAACCATTGGAGTCTGATATGAAACGTTTTTTTCCATCCAGTGTAATGCTTACTCCCTTTGTCGTTAAATACTATTCAGACGACGAACGAGACAACGATGAACTTGACCCTGTAGAAGACGTCGAGCAACCGCCCACAAGCGATGAATAGCCGCTTTTATCGAGTAAACAATCATCCCCATCTAAACTCTTCATTTCATCGGGCTTGCCATTTATGAAACCCAAGCAAGCCCTGTCTACGACTTATCTATGAAACTGCGAGCTCGTTATTAGCGCACTCGCCTAAATTCAACTAGCCTAATGACGACAAATAGATAAGGAAAATCCCATGAAAAAAGTTGCGGTCATACTCAGTGGCTCAGGTGTCTTTGACGGAGCGGAAATCCACGAAGCGGTGTTGGCGCTTTATGCGATTGAAAAAGAAGGGGCAAGCTGGCATTGCTTTGCTCCAAATATCGAACAGCTTCATGTCATCAACCACAAAACAGGCGAAGAAATGAGCGAAAGCCGAAACGTACTGGTTGAATCTGCGCGCATCGCACGGGGTAAAATCGAAGATGTCGCAAAACTCAACGTCGACGACTTTGATGCGCTTTTGTTGCCCGGCGGATTTGGAGCCGCGAAAAACCTAACCGATTTTGCCGTTAAAGGTGCAGAGTGTAGTATCAATACCCATGTCGCCTCAGCATGTCGCGCCTTTGCCAACGCAGGTAAACCTGCCGGATATTTATGTATTGCTCCCGTTATCATACCGATGATTTATAAAGACCAAGTAAAAGGCACGATTGGAGCAGATGAAGCAACGGGTGTCGCGTTCAACGCATTAGGTGGAGAACACGTTGAATGCGCGGTGAATGACTATGTCTATGACCAAGAGCGTAAGGTGCTTTCTACCCCCGCTTACATGTTGGCAGAAAACATTTCTCAAGCCGCGTCTGGGATTGAAAAGCTGGTCAGTAAACTAATAGAAATCGCATAAAATCACTTCAAATTATAAACGCCCATTAAGGTCACAATCTTAATGGGCGTTTTTTCGCTCAATTCACAACCAATTGTAATTATTGATAAAAACAGCAAATCTGTTGGTAAAACGATTGCGTCAACGCACAAAAATTTAACAATACTATCAACGATAAATATGCAACAAGAGTTACATCACAGTTTTAGTCTCAAGCTACCACTTTTGGGTGAGAGAATTGCTCAAGATCAATTCTGCATCGTGAAATTTTATGCGAATCTAACTGCAACTCTTAAATCCTATAATAATGGAGTCATCCAATGACAAGTGCATTTTTCATCCCTACAGTAAACCTAATGGGTGCTGGTTGCCTAAAAGACGCAACTGACAGCATTCAATCTCAAGGCTTCAAAAAAGGTCTTATCGTTACAGACAAAATCTTGAACCAAATCGGTGTGGTAAAACAGGTGCAAGATCTACTAACTGAGCGAGCAGTTGAGACTGTAGTATTTGATGGCACACAACCAAACCCTACTATCGGCAACGTTAATGCTGGTTTGGCACTTCTAAAAGAACATCAATGTGATTTTGTTATTTCTCTTGGCGGTGGTTCTCCACACGATTGTGCGAAAGGCATTGCGCTTGTTGCCTCTAACGGCGGACAAATCGCAGATTACGAAGGCGTTGACCAATCAGCAAAACCAATGCTGCCACTTATCGCTATCAATACGACAGCGGGTACTGCTTCTGAAATGACGCGTTTCTGCATCATCACAGATGAAGAGCGTCACATTAAGATGGCAATCGTAGACAAACACACAACACCATTGATTTCGGTAAACGATCCTGAATTAATGCTTGCAAAACCAGCGTCATTAACCGCTGCAACAGGTATGGACGCTCTAACTCATGCTGTGGAAGCGTACGTTTCTATTGCTGCGACACCAATCACTGATGCGGTTGCGATTAAAGCGATTGAGCTGATTCAAGCCCACCTACGTACAGCGGTTGAAAACGGCGATGACATCGAAGCTCGCGAGCAAATGGCTTACGCTCAGTTCATGGCAGGTATGGCATTCAACAATGCGTCACTGGGTTATGTTCACGCAATGGCGCACCAATTGGGTGGCTTCTACGACCTTCCACACGGCGTTTGTAACGCAATTCTTCTGCCTCACGTACAGCGCTACAATGCGCAAGTTTGCCCAGAACGTCT
Organism: Vibrio sp. NH-7; assembly: GCF_053643215.1. Classification (NCBI taxonomy): domain Bacteria; kingdom Pseudomonadati; phylum Pseudomonadota; class Gammaproteobacteria; order Vibrionales; family Vibrionaceae; genus Vibrio; species Vibrio sp. NH-7. Next base: position 1,016,212 of record NZ_CM132188.1, read on the forward strand.
ACGTGATGTCGCAAAAGCGATGGGTGTTGAAGTTGAAGGCATGACCGCTGAGCAAGGTGCAGAAGCCGCGATTGATGCAATTGTCGCTCTTGCGAAAGACGTGGGTATTCCTGCTGGTATCAAAGAGCTAGGTGCAAAAGCGGAAGACATCCCAACACTTGCAGATAACGCGCTAAAAGACGCATGTGGCTTTACTAACCCTAAACAAGCGACTCACGAAGAAATCTCTGCCATCTTTACTGCAGCGATGTAACGCACTCTTTCTTTCCTTTACTCCAGTTCAACCTCCCTTCGGGGAGGTTTTTTTGTACTATCGTCTCCTTTAAACCGTACTACACTTTCTGAAACCACAGGAGGTGACCGATGAAACAACTGATTTTCCTTTTCTTTACGCTTATCAGCGCGGCAAGCATTGCTGGCGAAAATAAAGTTTACAATGTAAATGGCAACAATTACGAAGGCTACTGGATGAAAGCTGGAGATGATGCCCCGTTGGTTTTGCTTGTTCACGACTGGGACGGACTCACTGACTACGAGATGAAACGGGCGAAAATGCTTTCCGATATGGGCTACAACGTATTCGCGGCTGATCTTTTCGGTAAAGGTGTGAGACCTACTGAAGTAAAAGACAAAAGACAACACACTGGCGAACTCTATAAAGATAGAGAGAAGCTCAGGGCTCTCATGCAAGGCAGTTGGGATTATGCGGCGTCTTTAGGCGGGAATGCTGATAATGTGGTTGTTATGGGGTACTGCTTCGGTGGAGCCGCTGTTTTAGAGTCTGCTCGCGCGGGGATGAAGGCTAAAGGCTTTGTCACCTTTCATGGCGGTTTAAGCACACCGGAAGGACAAAATTACCAATCAACTACCGCCCCTATCTTAGTTCTTCACGGTACTGCGGACTCAGCGATTCCAATGTCGCAATTTGCTCAGCTCGCGACCGAATTGGAAACACAAAAAATCGCCCATGAAATGATCACTTACAGTGGCGCCCCTCATGCCTTTACCGTGTTTGGTAGCGATCGCTATCGTGCCGATGCGGATAAGAAATCTTGGCAGCGATTTGGTGAGTTTTTACAGCAAAACACCCAATAAAAAAGAAGGCTAGAGATCGCTCTCTAGCCTTTGCTTAGTGCAATTTACCCTTTTTAACGCCCACCTAAGGCGCAGAATCTACTTCAATCGGAAGATAATGTTTTGGCTCCAGTTTTAGCCATTCTGGCAGCACAGTACCAATTGAAATGGAAGACCACGTACCCGAAAGAATACCGATAAACATCGCCACAGCGAACCCTTCCAACGCATTGCCGCCCATTAACCACAATGCAGAGACCGTCATCAAGGTCGTACCTGACGTCACCATAGTTCGGGAAAAGGTGGCGATAACCGCTTGGTCATTGATGGTCTCGGTTGGCGTTGACTGTTTCGCTACCAGCAGCTCGCGAATTCGGTCAGCGATGATGATCGAGTCATTCAGTGAGTAGCCTAAAATCGCGAGTATGGCGGCGAACACCGTCAAGTTGAACTCCATTTGAGTCGCAGCGAAAAAGCCTAACACCAAAACCACATCATGAATCAACGCCAACAGTGAACCACTCGCTAATCGCCACTCAAAGCGGAAGCAGAGGTAGCCCAAAATACACATCATCGAGATAAGCAGCGCAAGTCCACCTTGATCAACAAGATCATCGCCAACTTGAGAGCCAACCATACTGCTGCTGACCACCGACACGTGATGAGATACTTTACTCAGCACCTGATTGATATCCGGGATAGTTTGCCCCGCTTCTGGGATTGGATAGCGGATAACCCAGCGACCTGCGTCATCAGAGTGGGTCACTGACGTAAATTCTCCGAGCTCTGGCTTGAGCGTGTTCAACAAATCATTGCTTGTTAAGCTCTTGTCCACTTGGACTTCTGTCACCATGCCGCCTGTGAAATCCAACCCCATATTGAGACCACGTGCGCCCAATGCGACAAGCGATACGATCATCAAGGCGACAGACACAATACTGGTGACGTAACGAATCTTACGGATGTTTTGTTTTAGAAATTCGACCATGATTAAACCCTCACATCGCGACGACTGTCACGTCCCCAAACTAAGTTGATAATTGCGCGAGATGCGAACACACCGCTAAACATACTGGTCAACAGACCTAGCCCCAAAGTCAGCGCAAAGCCTTGAATTGGACCATTACCAATTGAATAAAGCACGACTGCGGTAATCATGGTGGTGATATTGGCATCTAAGATGGTGCTTAACGCACTACCAAATCCTAAGTCTATGGATTGGGCAAATGTACGCCCTTCTGCGAGCTTGTCTTTGATTCGCTCAAAGATCAAAACGTTGGTGTCTACCGCCATACCGACTGTCAATACCAAGCCAGCGATACCAGGCAAGGTCAGCACTGCGCCAGGTAGCAAAGCGATAAGCCCCAGTAGACTCACCATATTGATCAACAGTGCGACGTTTGCCACCCAGCCTAGACGGCGATACCAAAGCGCCATAAAGGTTAAAGTCATCGCAAGGCCGAGCCCTAGAGCAGCAAAACCATTTTGAATGTTTTCTGCACCCAGTGATGCGCCGATGGTTCTTTCCTCAACAATCGTGACTGGCGCAGTCAATGAACCTGCACGAAGTAGCAGAGCAAGATTCTGTGCCTCTTCCATAGAGCCAGCACCGGTAATTCGGAATTGGCTGCCTAGCTGCGATTGAATCGTCGCAACACTGATAACACGTTCACTGCGCTCGGTCTCACCTTTCGCATTGGTCGTGTACTCGCTGTAGACGGTCGCCATCGGTTTACCAATATGGCTGCCAGAGAAATCACTCATGATCTTGCCGCCAGCATGATCCAATGAGATGTTAACTTCTGAAAAACCCATCTTATCGATACCAGCACGCGCGTTCACAATGTGTTCACCCGTTAAGACGGCACGCTTGGCAAGCACCACATCGCGACCATCATTGTCTTGCAGCACAATATCTCCGTAGCTCACCCCTTCCGATGGCGATTTTGCTTCGTGAAACGCCAAGGTCGCGGTCGCACCGATGACGTTCTTCGCTTGAGACGGGTCTTGAACGCCGGGTAGCTCAATTCGGATGCTGTGTTCACCTTGACGCTGCACCGCAGCTTCTGTGATACCCAACTCCTCGATACGATCACGCATGATTTTTAGGTTTTGCGTAATAGTAATGGTTTGGAACTCTGTCTTGTTTTGTTGAGTTGGTTTTACCGCCAGATAGTCGGAATGGCGTTTAACATCCCAGCCTGGATAATTCTGCTTGAGATAAGTAGCCACGCGAGAGAGTGACTCTCCAGCTTCACTCTTGACATCAAAACCGTCGACGCCAACCTGAGCAAATTTCACCCCGCGAATACGCTCTTGACGAAGCATGTCTCGCATTTCATCCATCAAAACGTTGCGTTGTTCTTCGAACGCTTTGTCGATATCAACATTCAGCAGAAATTGCACACCACCGCGCAAATCCAAACCCAGTTTGATCGGACTAAAGCCAAGCTCTCCCAACCACTCTGGTGCCACCGAAACGTAGGAGAAAGAGATCGAGTCTTCTTTTCCAATCAAGGTATTTAGCACTTCACGTGCATGAGTTTGCTGAGTTTCATCTTCAAACACCAAGGTCGTGCTGTTGCCCTGCTGCACAATGCGATCGGCTTTGATATTGTGCTGATCTAAATAGCGGTTTAGCTCCGCAGGGTTGTTGAGCACGCCACCACCTTGTGACGTTGTCACCTGAATTGAGGGCTGTTCGCCATACCACGTAGGTATAGCACTCAGTGCTAACAGTACAATCGTGACGACAAGCACCACATATTTCCACGCCGAGTAACGATTCATCACTCGCGCACTTTTCGCCTTATTGGCCATATTTCGCTTCATAATTTTTCATAGTATGTGCTCGCCCCTTCAACTTGCGTAAAGGGCGAAAATCGGCAATAGGTCGCCACTGACTTCTGCGTGAGAACGTCACGGAAGCATCAAAAACGACAAACTTGGAATGTCGCTAATAGCATTAACGACTCGCTAGAATGGATTAAGCGAATTGGCTGTTTAGAGCGACGTAGAGGGCGTTAGACTCTTTCCAACCAGAAATGCGATGGCTGGATGTCAAGGCATCATCAACCCAGTACTCATTGACTGGTAATGGGTGACAATAGGGTTTATAAGGTGAAGATGGATTGAGGTCAGCGAGATTAGACTCTGCTTGATTTGAGTCCGATTCGTCAGCAATGCGGCCAGACATCCCCCATCGGTTGAGGTTGATGATGGCAACAACATCAATCGTACCTTCCGACTGAGAAACAGGACTAGAACTGGAGTCTTGTGCTTTTCGAGATGCATCAAAAAGAGCCTGAGCATCATTTTTTGATAGCGGTGCAAATTGGCTTGAAGAAGGGTCAAGTCGGGCGCCGATATCACTTTCAGTTTGGCTTAAATACGCCACTGCATGCGCTGGTAAAACCATCGCAAACAAAGCAAGCCAAAGAAGTGTTATCACCCGTTGGTACATTCACGTAACCTATCAAATCAATTACGTGGATAGTAGGCCCTCGAAAGCGCCGCGACAACTAAAATTATCTAAAACTTAAGCTTTCAGTTTTGGTAGACCCTACTAGCGGTAGAAAATCTCACCACTGCGTATGTCCAAGTAAATCTTATTTGCTTGTTTTAGACCTCCGCAATAAACGAAGTAAACATCACGCTCGTTAAAGGTGAGTGAGCGCATCCAGCCTTTAGTTTCTTCAAAGTCTTCCGGTGTGCACGTTTTGTCTTTGAGTAACTGATCGGTTTTCTTCACAAACATTTCAAAATGCGCTTTGAAATCATCGGAGTCTTCAATGTAACTGCTAACTGTTTCTCTACGCTCATCTTTGGTGATGGTAGGTGCTACCTCTAGTAGTGCGTCCATTGGAACCCACTCAGCCACTTCCGGCCCACCCTCCTCGTACACATAGTACGCCGAGATTCTTCCCCAACCATCTTTCTTTTCAAGCACATGCAGTTTGTCACCACGGTAAACGACACTCTCAACAAACGCGCTATGGTCTGGCGACTCGCGCACACCCAATCTTTCGGGGCTGACGTAGTAATCGGTAACAGGTGGCTTTGGCGGTTGAGGTTTTTCTTTAACGATGTTGAGCGGCTTTATTGGCTCCTCGGCATTTTCCATCTGACTTGCCAGTTCCGCATCTTGTTTGGGTTTAAGATAGAAGATGTAATATCCCCCTCCCGCACACGCAATACCGACCAGCAGCAAAACAATCATAATTATCTTTTTCATAGTGATGCCGATTCTTTTCCTATACTTATTACATCCGAACTTACGCTCACATTCAGATGAAATGGCTCTCGTTTACTTCTACTATAACGGCAGCTTGGCTCTGCACTTTACCCTTTCATGGCACTGCGGCACACTGCGATGCAAAGGCGTGGGATCAACTTGTCAAAATACAGCAGAAGATTGATGCCAGTTACAACCAACATGCCGAGAGATTTAACCGCCTTCTCCAATACCATCAACATCAGCCCTTTTTGCACCAAGCATTCTCTTCACAAGAGCTCAATACACTTTGGGTCACAGGAACGCCAAATGCAAAACAGAAGTTTGAGCTGCAAATGGAGTCTTCTCGACATCTTATTCAGGCCATCAGCGAAGAGAGCCAACTCATATCTCGACTTCAGCAAAACGTGAAAGAGACGCGAACTCAATGGCGCGAACTTGGTGCCCACTGCCATGATGCGCGCTACGCCACAAACAGCGTTATTAGTGATAACTACGTTAAAAGCAATGACGCCCTACTCGCGAGTTTAAGCGAACTACTGTCTAAATTAGCCACAATCCAACATCGATACCGCCTAGAACTCTCTACGTTGATGGCGGTTTCTAATCCACCACCTGACCGTTAGATACGCAGAAAAGTTTGTAACTTTCTGTGTCTCTTTTGATAAAAATCCGCGCTTCTCACAAACAATCTTCATTTATTGTCATTTTCATCAATAGTTTATAAAAATTTCACATGATATTAATTATCATTTGCATAAATGTCATTTATCATTACCATTTATGGCACGCCAACCATCCATATCTATCGCTTTGAAATTATCACTGTCTATTAAACACGTTGCCTTCATTTGGCTAGCTGGCATCTTGCTTGCCATTACAAGTGTCGCGACCGTTTACTATTACGAATCCAAACAGATGGAAGCACAACTCGAACGACGCTTAGAGACGAAGATTCATGCTCTTGGCCAAACACTCGATTCGACGCGACATTTGATGTTTCTGACTCGTGCTTTTCTAGAAAACAGTAATCAGGCATCGCAACGGCAGTTTGAACAATTTCTCAGAGGTCAAACAGGAACAGATCGCGGTGTTCACTCGATTGTTTGGGCGCCTAAAACGGCCATCGAAGAGATTCCTCAGTTAGAAAAAGCCGCCGCAACGCATGGATTTCTTGGTTATCGAATCGAGCCACCTATTGATCCGCAAATCCACTTGCCGACGTTTTTGCAAGGTTCTACCCTCCCTATCTACTACGTCTCGTCGATATTCGAAGCCAGCGATGACTTGGGAGTGCGACTCGAAAGTCGAACAGAAAACCTCTATGCAATCACACAATCGTTTAACCACAACAGAATTGGTGTTGCTCACTATGAGCACGACAACCAGACAGGCATTCGACTGTTTCTACCGCTGTATACGGACAACCAACAACTCAAAGGATGTTTGGTTGCCAATATCGTCCTACACGAACTCTTAGGCCTAACCTGGAAAGAGGACATTAATTCAGCCGACAGCCACATTTCGGTCTATTCAGAAGCCGCAGATAAAGTCATTTTCCAATCACATATCAATACGTCACTCAGTGATAAGAAGCTGTCCGAACGTACCGTCACACTTGAAAAGCCTTACTACAATGCGCTTTTTGACCAGCACTGGATAGTGTCGGTGTCAATGGTCGATAGGACGGGAAGTACCGCCATGTATGGCGCCACTCTGGTTGCACTGATTCTTGCTCTAACAGTAAGCGCGACACTGTCCGCCAACTTTTATGCGACGCGCCTGAAAGTCTCTGATCGCGTCATCGCAGAAAAAACCCAATCACTTGCCATTCAAGCGGTTAAGGATAGCTTGACCGGTTTATCCAACCGAAGTGCCCTCGCACAAGAGGTGGAACTGCGGCTAGCTCAACTCAAATTAGGGCAAACCAAAGGATTTTCTATCCTGTTTATCGACCTAGATCGTTTTAAAGTCATCAATGACTCGATGGGCCACCTGCATGGCGATAGGTTGCTTCAACTTGTCGCCCAACGCTTAACCGCAAATTGTCGCAACCACGATGTGAGTTTTCGATTTGGCGGGGATGAGTTTGTGATCTGTTTACCTGAGCTAACCGATAAGCAGAGAGTGAGTCAGATTTGCAAACGCTACGCCCAACTGCTCAGCCAACCATACATATTGGACGGTCAACGCTGTTACATAGGTGCCAGTATCGGCATTTCGATCGTCACTGATTACAATCGAAGCCTGACGGAGATTCTGCGCGAAGCCGATACCGCAATGTATCAAGCAAAGAGCTCCAGTCATGACAAAGTGGTTTTCTTTCACGAGACCATGTTCCAAAAAGCCAAGCAGAGATTCACGCTCGAGCAAGAGCTCACCAACGCACTGGCTTTGAAGCAGCTCTCGCTGGTTTACCAGCCTATCTATGAAACACAATCGGATGACATTGTTGGTTTTGAATCGCTGCTTCGTTGGAACCATCCTAAGTTTGGCCACGTCTCACCTAATGAGTTTATTCCAATCGCCGAAGAAACAGGGCTCATCATCTCGATTGGAGACTGGGTAGCGAAGGAATGCTGTAAAACTCTGCAACGCTTGTGGCACGACCCAGCGATTAAAGTGATGCCACGGATTAACATCAATGTCTCCGCCAAGCAGTTTGAGTCAGAACACATCTATAAAACGCTATCACGCTTATTAAATCATTGTGACTTTCCAGCTCACTTCATCGGCGTTGAGATCACAGAATCCATGCTTTTGAGTGACGACTGCAGCGCGCAGCAACTGCAGCGAATCAAGGACCTAGGGATCACCCTCTATCTCGATGATTTCGGTACGGGTTATTCTTCACTTTCAGTCATCAATGACTATCCGGTCGATGTGATCAAGGTTGACCGCAGCTTTGTCAGTCGCATCGCACTTGGCCAAACCAACGCAGATAGCCTTTGCCAAGCCATCATCAACCTCGCCCACACCATAGATTTAAAAGTGGTCGCGGAAGGGGTCGAGACGCCACAACAACTGGCTATCTTGACTCAATATCAGTGTCACTATGTGCAGGGCTACCTAAAATCTAAACCAGTGACCGTCTGTAAGCTTGAACAATGCTTAAATCAACAAAATCGACAAAGTGCATAAAAAAACCTGCATGAAGCAGGCTTTGGAAAGGGTAATCCGTAACTTAACCTAAGCGGTCACATTTGGCTGCACAGATAAAATCATTTTGATGTAAGCCTTTAATCGAGTGGCTCCACCAAGTTACCGTGACTTTGCCCCATTCAAGCAAAATGGATGGGTGATGGAACTCCTCTTCTGCCAGCTCAGACACTAAATTCGCAAATGCCCACGCCAACTTGTAGTTCTTAAAAGTATAGACTTTTTCGAGTTGTGGAATGCCGTCTCGCTCTAGCATCGTCCAGCCATCAAGTTCCGTTAAGAGTAGTCGTCGTTCTTCTTCACCTAATGCTACTGCACTGCTTGTGCACGCTTCGCATCGTAATTCATTAAGCATGTGTCACTTCCTTTGGTTCAAATAATGGCGGCAAAAGCCCTGCCTTCATCGCTTGTTTAACATGGAACATCAAATCCATTTTGCTGAGTTTGTATAACTGTTCAATATCGTCGAGTACAAAGTATTCTGGCTGCATAATATCTATTCGATATGGCGTTCTTAACACTGTATGTATATCAAATGATTCTCGTAGCGGCTTAGCATCTCTCAGGGCGTAATTGGTTTCTCCTGGAGAAGAAAGGATGCCCCCGCCAAAAATCTTAAGTTGTCCATTTTCACGCACCAAACCAAACTCGACCGTAAACCAATACAAGCGAGCGAGATAGACTCTCTCCTTTGCACTGGCCTCTTTGCCCAACATGCCGTAAGTCTGAGTAAACTCAGCAAACTGCGGATTGGTTAACATGGCACAATGACCGAAGATTTCATGAAAAAAATCCGGCTCTTGTAAGTAGTCGAACTCTTCTCGGCTTCGCAAAAACGTCGCAACAGGAAATTTGCGATCCGCGAGTAACGCAAAAAAGCGGTCAAAGTTGATCAGTGCAGGCACAGGTTCGACTTGCCAACCTGTCTCCCTCAAAAGCACTTGGTTAATTTCTGGCAGCTGAGGAACACGCTCGATCGGTAAATCAAGCATTTGCAATCCATCCAAATACGCTTTACACGCGCTCTGTTCTATTAACGCCAGTTGCCGCGTAACGAGGTCATGCCAAATGGTATCTTCTTCTTGCGTCCATTCAACAAATCCTTGCTCATTCACTGGCTTAGATACGTACTGCGTCATTGCTATTTCCTTTAACAATTTCGTTACATAAAGCCTATCGCGATGAGTGATTGGTGACAATTTAACCCGCTACATCTGGGTCAAATTGCGTGTAACAATAATTTTACATTTGACATTTTTTCTCTTATTTATCAGCACTCTGAATATGGTCCATTTGTTTGACTTTGTATAAATTTCCAACAAGACTTAAACAACAACAAGGAAATCATCGACGAGGATGTCATGTCGCAGTGTGAAGTCAGTAACAACGAGCCGATCTGGGCTCCAAGCCCACAAAGAATTGAGTCTTCTAATCTTCAACAATTCATCAACCACGTTAAGATTCAAGGCCACAACATCAATAATTACAGAGATTTACATCAGTGGTCGGTCAAACAAAAGAAAGATTTTTGGTTGGAAATTTGGCAGTTTTGCGATGTCATTGGTTTTAAAGGCGACTGCATTCATGGCGAAGGATTGGCCCGCTGGGGGGAGTTTCAACCCAGCCGCGATACCATTTGGTTTCCTCAAGCGCAGCTAAACTACGCCGAAAATTTACTTGCTCAGGCCTTCCAAGCGCCTGACGATATCGCCATCTGGTTTAAGAACGAACGGGGCGAATCGCAAAAAACCACGTGGCAAGAACTGTGCGATCAAGTGTCGATTTTACAGCAATGGCTTATTCACAATGGCGTTGGCCAAGGCGATGTGGTTGCGGGTTACCTGCCGCACATGACGGAAACAGTTATCGCTATGTTGGCAACCACCAGCCTTGGGGCGATATGGACCTCTACCTCACCCGATTTTGGCGTCGAAAGTGTGACAGAACGTTTTGGTCAGGTGCAACCCAAGGTTCTGTTTTGCTGCAACGGCTATCAGTTCAACGGTAAAACCTTCAATATGGAGCACAAGAACCGAGAAATTGTCGCCTCATTGCCAAGCATCACCAATACCTGCCAAATTGATTACCTTCGCCAAGGCTTCACCGATTCCATGAGTAACGAAACGTTTTCTGATTGGGAAGCGATATTGGCAAGCTTTCTCCCTCGAGGTACCCATTATCAGCGCATCGGGTTTAACGACCCTCTGTTTGTGCTCTACTCTTCGGGCACAACAGGGAAACCCAAATGTATCGTCCACTCTGTAGGCGGCACCATACTCAACCACTTAAAAGAGCATCAACTTCACTGCGATATTCAGCCAAAGGATAGGGTTTTCTATTACACCACCTGTGGATGGATGATGTGGAATTGGCATGTCTCTGCGTTGGCGAGTGGCGCAACCCTAGTGATCTTTGATGGCAGCCCGATGTACCCCAACCCAGATGTGCTTTGGCAACTGGCGGATGAAGCAAAAGTCAGCTTGTTTGGAACTTCTGCCAAATACTTAGAAGCACTAGAAAAAACAGCATTTAGACCCGCAGAGAGCTATGATCTGTCGAGCCTTAAAACCCTCTGCTCCACCGGCTCGGTGCTTTACCCAAATCAGTTTGACTTCGTCTACTCCGACATCAAAGTCGACGTACATTTGGCGTCTATATCAGGCGGTACCGACATCTGCGGATGTTTTGTTTTGGGTAACCCCATTTCGGCTGTCTACCGTGGTGAGTGCCAAGGTCCGGGCTTAGGTATGGACGTCGCAGTCTACGATGAACACGGTATCGAAATTACGGGTAAACGAGGAGAGTTAGTCTGTAGAAACAGCTTCCCAAATCAGCCACTCGGTTTTTGGGGTGATACCGGAGAACGTTACCATGACGCGTACTGGAACAAGTTCGACAACACATGGCATCACGGGGATGACGTGGCGCTAACCCAAAGCGGTGGCATGGTCTTTTACGGTCGAAGTGACACCACCCTAAACCCCGGCGGAGTGCGGATCGGGACGGCGGAAATCTATCAGCAAGTGAATGGACTCACCGAAATTAAAGATTCAATTGCCGTGTCGCGACATGTGGATGGCGATGAAAAGATCGTGTTATTTGTTCAAATGGAGCCATCCCATGTTTTTGATGACGCTTTGGTTGAGCAGATATGTACCACGCTAAAGCAAAAATGCTCGCCAAGACATGTACCTAGTGAGATTTATCCGCTGAGCGAGATCCCTAAAACGAAATCTGGGAAACTGGTGGAACTTGCGGTCAAGCAAGTACTGCATGGTCAAGAGGTTAAGAACAAAGGCGCGATCGCCAACCCAGCCGTTCTGGAGGAAATCATTCAATACGCCAATTGATCAAAAAGCCCGGCTGAAAACGCCGGGCTTTGTGAGTAAATGCTGGTTTATTTTTTGGCAACAGCCATCAACACCTTGAGTGTACCTTGCGGAGTTTCTATCTCAAATGGGGTCGTTACAGTGACTTCTTCGAAGCCGACACTGGTCAGCACTTGCTCGACGTGTTCGTAAGTCATGCCGCCCACTTCATCTCGCTCTGACAACCAATCCCAATGCACAAAGTGATTTCCTTGGTCCAACAAGCTATAGATGATATCCGCAACGTCTGCATAGTTAGGAAGAAAGCTACACACCGAGGACGCCACCACAAGGTCAAACTGATCACGAAACGCAGGGTGCATTGCAACCAGTCCACGGCTAAGAATATCCACTACTGGCTCGACGTTTTCTAGCTCTTTCCTATCAAGCTGCTCGATCATCGCTTCTGAGCTATCAAGCGCGACAATCTCTTTCGCCAATGGTGATAACTTTTGGCAAAGCAATCCCGTCCCACAACCAAAATCCAGAACGCGAGCGCCTTGAATATTAATGATACCTGACAACGATTCGAACGCTTTATTTGCGTATTCGCCGGTCGATTTGTCTTTGTCCCAATCTGCCGCGATATCATCCCAACTAGTAGCCATCATGATCTCCCTATAACTTCATTCATTTGGCATCGCCCAAGAGTATCAAAACTGCATGAAATTCCTAGCGTTTCGTTCCGCAAAACGGACAATCTGCGATTATTGTTGTACTATCTGGCAAAAGATCTTTCATATCGACTAAACAATGAACTTATCTCAAATCGAAGCATTTTGTAGCGTCGCGGACACAGGCTCCGTATCGGAAGCCGCTCGTCAACTTGAGTGCAATCGCACCAAGCTCAGTATGGCAATCAAAGCGTTAGAGAAAGATTTGAGCATTGAACTGTTCGTCCGTAGCGGTAATCACTTGGCCCTGTCCGAAGCAGGAAAAGCAATCTATAAAGACTGTCAGAACCTACTGGTTACCGCGGCCCGTATTCGCCAAACTTGCGCCCAAGTGTCCGGAGAGTTCAACGCAGAAGTATGGATAGCGCGTGATGACTCCCTGCCTGATGAAATGTGGCATGAGCTCTCTCATAAACTTAATAACCGCTTCCCGGCAACCGCATTCAACATTGTTCTTGCATCCAGTGGCGACCTTGCCAACCTTGTTGCCACCCAACAGGTCGACTTTGCATTCGGAGTCGATTATGAGCGAATCGATGATCCCCATATCACCTATCAGCCACTAGGGAAAATCCGCATGATGTCGGTATGTCGCGCCGATCATCCCCTAAGTAAAATGCGCCGCGTGTCCGATGACGAGCTGCGTAACGCCATGCAAGCTGTCATGGTTTACCTAAATGAAAAAGACAACCCAGAACTTCAGCCGTTTTCTCTCAGACACATTGGCTTTTCCAGCTTTGATTATATGCTCAACACGATCTTGGAAGAAGAAGCATGGGGCGTGTTACCTGAACCTTTGATTCGTCATTTGTTGAGAAAACAAAAGTTAGCGGTGATCAAACACACTTACGGTTTAACCCAAGAAGACTACTGCATGTTTACCGCGGCAGGCATGACGGAACACCCGGGCATGAGCTGGCTTGCGGACAAATTGAACGAGTATTTGTTCGATTTCTAAACGGTCATTCTTCATTTTTAAAATATTTTGACGGTCAAAATCACTGACCGCCAAAATATTTGACACCACATAAAACGTTTAACTCATTGAAATGTAAACACTTAGTTGAAACTACCTCTATCAATAACGAGCACTCATACCGATTGGGTTTGTTAAATGGTCAAAAATTCAGAAAACTATAGAGGTACTTTCCATTGAGATAATTTTATGTGTGCTAGGACAAGCTTAAACGAAAAACGAACACTGACCTTTTCAGCCCTTTTGGCCTCTGGCTTCGCGGGTGGTGGCTTAGTGCTTGGTTTGCTTGTCGGATCGCTAGTGATTGTTTTTGATGGCGTCTATTCCTTAGTGAGTTTGCTGTTAACTTTATTGTCACTCGCTGTTTCTCGCTACATTGAGCGTCCATCACGTAGCCAGTTTCCGTTTGGTAAAGCCATTCTTGAACCAGTGGTGATCGCCATTAAAGGCAGCGTGATTCTGTTGGTTGTGGGTTACTCACTTTACTCGGCTATTCAGTCCATGTTTACAGGCGGCCGTGAAGTCGACACCTCAATCGCGACCCTCTTTGGTTTGGTCAATGTCATCGGCTGTGGTTACGGTTGGTACTACATTGCCAACAAATCAAAACGTTTCTCTTCAGGATTGATTGAAGCAGAAGCAACCCAGTGGCAAATGGATACGCTCTTAAGTGTTGCGGTTACATTAGGCTTTATCGCAGCATGGCTCGTCTCGTTGTCATCGTACGCAGAATACGCCGTATACGCAGACCCAATGATGATGATTTTGATGTCTTTCTACTTCATTAAGGTGCCGTTTGATATGCTCAGAGAAGCGATGCGTGAGCTGCTGATGATGAAACCCAGTGACGATATCATTACCACTGTCGATGCCGAAGTCTCAGCATTAGACCAACAGGTTGAGCAACATCTGGAAGTCGCCGCTGTGACCAAAGTAGGACGAGAGCTTCGTGTCAATCTTGATGTTCACGCCAAAGGCTCACAAGTACCCGTGGCGGAGCTTGAGAAAACCCGCCGAGTGCTGAAAGACAAACTGTCTAAGCTCTCTCTGGATCTTAATCTGACAATGAACATTGCTAGTTAAGCCGCTCTATGCGGCTTTACTCTTTTAGGTTAAGAGCCATCGATAGAAACGCTTCGTCTGTCTCCACCACTTGATAACCCAGTTTTTGATACAGTGACGTCGCGCCACTGTTAACAACAAAGCTCGATAAGGTCACTTTCTCGCAGCCAGCACCTTTCGCCATTTGTTCTATCTGTGCCATCACTTGCTGACCAATACCTTTTCGTTGCTTATCAGGAAACACAATCAAAAAGTGTAAGTGAACCGCGTTTTCGTATGGCTTAAAACAGACCAAAGCGACTTGTTCTTCGTCTTTGACTACCCAATGAAACCAAGATGATTGGTAGTTGTTTTTCAATCGTTCGCGCTGAAAATCATCATCCCAGCCGAAGACCTTATCAACGTGAGTAAACAACCCTTGTTTCACTACATCAAACAGTCGCTCAAATTCATTCGTTTCGACCGTAACAAACTCTAACTTCATCCAAGTTCCTTCTTGTCTGCCCAAGATTAAGAAAACTTAATGTTTCATAAATCCTACCTCAATGGCAAGGAGCAGATAATAAAAGCCTCTAATATTATTAGAGTTTTTCGGTTTACCCCCTAGACCGTTATGGCTCGCATTAGTCACGCGAGCCTTCTTTTTATTCCCCCCAATTGCTGGTGAATCGGATATGATATGACGCGCGTAAACAAGGAGTGAATGTGAAACTGCTGATTATAGAAGATGACCAAACAACGCGAGAATTTGTTGCTAAGGGACTGCAAGAGCATGGCTACACGGTTGATCAAGCAGAAGATGGCAACAGTGGTCTGATGATGGCGCTAAGTGGCGAGTATGACTTGGTGGTATTAGATAGAATGCTGCCCTATTTGGACGGCATGAAAGTCCTATCTGCAATCAAGGCGACTTTAGAGCATTTACCCGTCCTTATTCTGAGTGCCATGGACAGCGTCGAAGACCGCGTCGATGGGCTTCAAGCAGGCAGTGACGATTACCTCATCAAACCCTTCGCGTTGGCAGAACTTATTGCCCGTGTTGATATCATCATTCACCGTAACCAACGTCAAACTAAGCCGCACTCGACGCTCAGCTACGACTGCTTAACGGTCGATCTCCGTGCGCATCGCGTTACCTGCAACAATACCGAGTTGCAACTTCAGCCCAAAGAGTTCCAGTTGATTCAGCACTTTATTGAGCACAGTGAACAGGTTGTCTCACGAATGCGTTTATTTGAGAGTATCTGGAGCTATCACTTTGATCCAAAAACCAATGTCATTGATGTTCACGTAGCCAACCTGCGCCGCAAACTTGAAGAAGCGGGATGTCGTGATCTACTGCACACGGTTCGGGGAGCGGGTTATGTCCTTCGTCGATGATTATACCCTCACGCGATCATCTGTTTTTAAAACCTTAATCGGGCTTTTTTTGGTTATCGCTATCATTAACATTATGGTCGTGCGGCAAGTCTACATCGACTCTGACAGCTTTCATCGCGAGCAGCTCACCAAACAACTGAATGACGAAATCATGGAATTCAGTTACCTTGCCGAACAGAGTCGGGAAGAGGTTGAAAAACTACTCCAAGCGAAAAAAGCGTCCAATACCCCTTTCTATTATCGCTTAATTGAACACATAGAGCCGACTTACACTACTCAGTTCTATCCGATTAGCTCACTGCCCAATGACACGACCAATATCGCGATTGGAGATAACGTTAAACTCGAAATAGGCGTCAATCCCCAAGTAGTTGAAGCGTATCGAAACGCGCTGGTGCCCATCGTCCTTTCTAGTATTGTGTTACCCATTGCGGTTATGTTGGTCGCGGCTCTGTTTTTCACCATTTTGATCTTGCGCCGACTCGAAAACGTCAACAAAGCGATGAACCGAGTCCTGTGCGGCGAGCGCGATGTGAAGTTAGAGGTATCACAACAAGACGATGAGTTCGACATTCTCGCCATTCACCTCAATTACATGATTGAACAAATGGCGAAAAAAGAGCAAACATTGAAATCTCTCACGGTCGGCATGGCTCATGATATGCGAACACCGATGGCGCGCCTTAAGCTGAGGCTAGAAGATGTTCTGTCACATCAGCAGTTGAGCCCAGCTCAGCAAGCTCAAATTTCTGCGTGTCATGACGAGTTGGAGCTCATCTTATCGTTGTTTAATAGCATGCTAGAAATTGCGAAAATCAACAGTGGTCAAGTTACCTTACAAGCCGAGCCCGTTGATTTAGCCAAAATCAGCCAAGATGCGATCGAATTTATCTCGCCTATTGCCGAGCAAAAACAGCTTTCGCTCACCTTTCGGCAAGACCAAATCTGCCAAGTCAAAGGGGATCCGTCGCTTCTGTTCCGAGCGATTTTTAATCTGGTTGAAAACGCCGTTAAGTACACCCCAGAAAATGGTCAAATCAATGTGGTTGTTGATAGGTTAGGTGTTGTGGTTGCCGACAGTGGAATCGGCATTGCTGATAAAGACAAACCCAACGTGTGCCGACCGATGTATCGCGCTGACAAAAGTCGCAGCGAGCATGGCAATGGCTTAGGGCTATCATTGGTTGATGCGGTGGTTCATCAGCACGGTGCCGAGCTAATATTCAAAGATAATCACCCTGGCTTGCGCGCACGCATTTTATTCAATTAAACCTTACTAAATTAGTGGAAATTTCACCTCCTAGCGTCAAGACTTGAAGTAAAAGGAGGTGACTATGCAACAATTCAACAACATACTCTTTCTCAGTCAAGGAGTGATGGACAATCGAGAGTCCCTTGCACAATCAATTCGTTTAGCATGGCGGAATAAAGCCAAACTAAAAGGGCTTGTTGTTTGCCCTCACCTACCCAACGACATGAATGACTATGAGGATCAGTACGAGACTTGGCTAATGGAGTCAATGCAAAGTCTTGTACAAGAAAGCCTCGTCGAACAAGACATGTCACGCGAAGACCTGCAGTTTCCTGTTGAACTTACTGTCGCAGATAAGCCGACGGTTCAAGCCATTCGGTACGTTCAAGAACACGGGATCGACTTGGTGATTAAAGATGCGGAGCCAAATAAGTCTCGCAGTCGCGGTCTACGTGCTATTGATATGAGCCTGCTAAGAAAATGCCCCTGCCCTGTTTGGCTAAATCGTCCGTCAGAAAAGCCACGAAGCAAACAACGTGTTGCGGTAGCGGTTAATCCAAATGCCACCACAGACGAAGAGAAAACGCTCTCTATCCAACTCCTTCAGCTCGGTCGTTCTATAGCCGATAGCTGTGATAGCCGCCTTCACATCATCTCTTGTTGGGAATATGTGCTCGAACATTATCTAGACGATCATATTTGGATAAAAGTGTCGCAAGACGAGCTCCAGCAACAGATTGAACTGGCGAAACAGCAACACTACGAAGCCCTTCAAACGTTGGTCGAAGCCTCTGAGATAGGGGGCGATTTAGTGATGCATCGCTTACATGGCACGCCCGACGCAGAAATCCCTCACTGTGTAGAGGAAACCGACATTGATGTGTTGGTGATGGGGACACTCGCTCGAACTGGCATCCCTGGCGTGGTGATCGGCAACACTGCTGAGAACATCGTTCAGAGCGTCAACTGTTCTTTGGTTGCCCTTAAATCCAAGCAGTTTCGCTCTCCCATCAAATAGAGAAAGACCGAGTCACAGTGACTCGGTCTTTTCGTCATACTCCCGCTTTACTATGTGCTCATAGAAGGCGTAAGGGATTGCGACTCTGAAACTTGCCTCATTGCGTGAGCGATGTCTTCCGCTTCGGTGCCTACAATCACCTGAAGATTATTGTTGCCCATTTTCACCACACCAAGCGCACCAATCGATTTCAACGTCTCTTCGTTCACGACTGACATGTCATTGAGTGTTAATCGTAAACGAGTGATACAAGAATCGATCGTTGCCAGATTCGCTCGTCCGCCCAGCGCTTTGACGTATTGCAGCGCTTTTTCATTGCTGGTTGCTTCATTGCCTTGCTCGACCTGCACATCTTCACGACCCGGTGTTTTGAGGTCAAATTTTAAGATGGCAAAACGGAACACAAAGTAATACATCGCACCGAAGCAAAGACCTTGCAGAATCAGCATGTAAGGTTTGTTGGCCAACGGCAAGTTGAACGACAACACAAAGTCAATTAATCCGCCGCTGAATGTGAAGCCCGCAATCCACTGCATACTTGCAGCAATGTAGAGTGATAGCGCCGCTAGAAGAGCGTGGATGACGTACAAAACAGGCGCAACGAACATAAACGCAAACTCAATCGGCTCTGTGACTCCGGTCAGAATCGCAGTTAGTGCAGATGCGCCCAAAATGCCGCCAACTTTCTTTTTGTTTTCAGGCTTCGCGCAGTGATACATCGCCAAACACGCGGCTGGCAGACCGTAGCCCATCACAGGGAAGAAGCCACCTTGGTAGATGCCCGTAACACCGAGTTCACCGGTACCCGACCAGAATTTACTGATGTCATTGATCCCCACTAAGTCAAAAATGAAGACTTGGTTAAGGGCATGATGCAAGCCAATCGGAATCAAGAGTCGGTTAAAGAAACCATACAAACCAGCCCCTGTCGCGCCAAGCTCGGAAATCGCGATACCGAAGTCCACCAGTGCGCCGTAGACAACAGGCCATACATAAACCATGACAAGACTTATGGTGATCGCAGTAAGAGAGGTAACAATAGGGACGAATCGTCGACCACCAAAGAAGCCAAGTGCAGCTGGAAGCTTGATTGTATGAAAACGGTTATACAGCGTCGCAGCCACGATACCCATCATGATCCCAGTAAAGGCACTCACCGCCGCTTTCGATGCAATGACCTCGGATGAAGACATCTGATCGACAGGAACACCCGTTATCTGTGATATCACGGCAACATTGCCTACAATCATCTCGATAATCAGTAACCCAAGCAATCCCGACAAAGCAGCCGCGCCATTGTTATCCTTGGCAAGCCCGTATGCGACACCAACCGCAAACAACCAAGCTTGGTTGTCCATAATGCCCTTACCGCCGTATACGAGTATTGTTGCGAGCGCACTGTTCGCCCCCCAGCCCGCTGGGTCTATCGCGTAGCCTAAACCCAGCATTAAGCCACCTGCTGGTAGCACGGCAATTGGCACCATCAACGCCTTGCCGATTTTTTGTAAGTAACCGAGTATATTCACCTTTTGTCCTCTTGGTTAATTGTTATAACTCTAAAATAACCAAGTGAGGATTAAGCCTCGGTTGAGGGAAGATTAAGGTTTGTTAATGTAGTTTAAACCTCTGAATTTGACGATGAATTAAAAGAGAACATCCTAACTTCATCACGGGGCTGCCACCCTTGGGATTGATAAAATGCCTGCGCCTTTGGGTTGTCATTGGCGACAAATAAATGGGTTTTCGCAATCCCTATCTGTGCAAGCGCGTTAATGGATAACGAAACCAGATGTTTACCGATACCGCTGCCCCTTTCTTCATTGCTCACCGCGAGGTGTTGCAAGTAACCTCGTCGACCATCGGTACCCACAAGTACGCAGCCAACGATAACTTTGTCTTTTTGGGCGATATAACTTAGCCCCGGGTTTCGAACTAGGTACTGTGAAATACTCTGCTTGGAGTCAGCGTCTCGGAGTAGCATGTGCTCGGTTTCACGCCATAGCGCTGCGACTTGGGCGTAATCGGAAATATCCATTTCTCGGTAGGTGATCATAGTGTTCCTTGTCTTTTAATGACTCTGTGTAACGTGTTGTTTTCTCAATCGATTAGACGTGTGTTTGAAAGAATACAACGAGAGAAAAGAAGAGAACAGTATGTTGGCATCAGGAATACTTTGCCAGCCCCTAGAGCAGGGGCTGGTTTAGGAAGATTAAGACTCTAGGTTACCTTAATTTAAAATTGGCAACTTGACGCTTCAAATCATCATTGGTGTCATTGAGCCGCTCAGCCGCTTGAACCGTTTGCTGACCACTGCTGACTAATGCTTCAACGATATCTCGAATCGACAGCATGTTACGGCTTAGCTCTTCTGCCACCGTACTTTGCTCTTCGGTTGCTGCCGCTATTTGAGTGCTGACATCATCGATCTCATTGACCGAGTTACTCATCACTTTCAGGCTTTGAGAGACTTCAGAGGTTTTATCCGCCGTCTCTTGGCATTGATTCTTGGTCGCCGTCATCGCCGTCACCACCGTTTCTGTCCCGCTCAATAGTTGGCTCAGCATATCGGAGATTTCCATGGTGCTGTTTTGTGTTCTTCCTGCCAGTGCTCGCACTTCATCCGCAACGACGGCAAAGCCGCGTCCCTGCTCACCCGCTCGCGCTGCTTCAATCGCCGCATTGAGCGCAAGCAAGTTTGTTTGCTCAGAAATTTCGCCAATCACACTAAGAACGTTACTGATCTTATTCGCATCTTGATTCATGGTCATAATGCTGTTGGACATCTCTTCAACTTCAGTCACTAGCGCACTCACCGTATCTACCGCATTGTTGACGATAGCCAACGATGATTGTGCCTCTTTGCTCGCTTCCTCGGTAATACGGTTAGATTGAGTCACGTTTTCAGCAACGTTGCGCGCACTTTCGCTCATTTCAGTAATTGCGGTGACCACTTGCTCTGTTTCCTGCGAATGAGATAGCAGCTTCGCTTCGTTGTCGCGTGCCGTTGAACCAAGTTGACTCACACTCACCGAAATATTTTGGCTGGCATCGGAGATGTGCAGCATCATCTCTTGCAGGTTGGCAACAAACTGGTTAAACCCTGCACTCATTTGCGCCAAATCATCATCCCCTTCAACCGCGAGTCGTTGGGTTAGGTCGCCATTACCCTGAGAAAGGTCCAATACAGCGCGTTTCAGCTTGAGTAAAGGACGATAAGCGTAACGCAAAATAAAGAAGATAGCGCCGCAACTCGCGAGTAGCAGTATAAATCCTGTCGTCAATGACTCGTACATCGCGCTGTAAACTGGGGTCAGTGCTGTGGCCTGATCCACAAACACCATCAACGTCCAATACATGCCCGGCGCTAAGTTGACCCGCTCGAAGTAACCATCAAATTGAATACCCAGATAAGGGAACGTCATATGACCGGATTCTTGTGAAAAGAACATACGTTCCATTTCTTGAAAGTTAGGGCTGATTTGCGACGGTGTTCTGCCTATATCCGATGGGTCGTCACTGGCAAAAAAGACCGCATTTCTATCCGTGAGGGTCGCCGCCCCACCAGCAAAACGCAGATTGCTCACCGCGGTAATGATCTCTCCCAGTTGGATGTCGCCAAGCAATACCCCGACAAACTGACCGCCATCCATGACTGGCATCGTAACGCTGATCACTTTCTGATTGGTCACCTGATCTTGATAAATATCAGTTAGCGTCACTCCACCTTTGGCACGAGCCGCTTTGTACCAATCTCGCGTCCTGAAATCGTACTTAGTGCCGTCGATGTACATGTAAGCTCGGCCATCTTCGTACGTCATGATCACATTCGACAATTGACTACTTCGCGCCAAGATAGTCACCAACCTTTGATTGGCTTCATCACTCAACTGCGAATTAAAACTGTCTGCTCCATTTTCTATCGCCGTGATCTTTTGCTTCATCATTTGCTCAAGTTCTGCGACATGAAAACTCAGTTTGTCCGACGTTTTAGCTACCAAGCCTGTGACCATTTTGTCGCGCATTGCTAAAATATTGAGCGTTCCAAGAACAATCAATGACACAGCCAGCAAACTACCTACACCTAGGTATATTCTTGATTTAAAGCCTAAATTCATAGCCAACTCCACTCACCTCATGAGCCGTTTCAGAGTTAGGTACGATTGCCAGTCATTTTAATTAGTACCGCGCAGTACACGGTGTTTACCGGTCAACCTTCCCTAGCCAACACTGAGCCACCAAACAAATTACGCAACCCAATGCCTATAACTACGTTTAGTGTCCATCTGGCAAATATTCAACATTCAATCGATAATTTGGCGAAATAATTCTCACTACTAACTTTAAACTCATTTAAATAGCGAATAATTGCGCGCAGCGACACGATTTAACATCTTACCAATTTGGAATCCAGATCACTGTCTATAGTCACCTATACACGACAGATCGTGTTGGCTAGGTGGCGAAAAATGGCTCTCGCCACTTGTTCCTGAGACAAAAATAGAATCAATCTTGGAGCAAAAATATGAGTGACAACAAAGAAATAGAGTACGGACCTAAGCGAATCCCTTGGGAGCATCAAGTCCCTGACTTCGCCAAAGAGAGGATCTCGCCTCCATCGGCGGATCCCATTCAAGTTTACGCAGAGCGAAACTACGATTTTCACTACACCGAGCAAGCCATCAATGGATTTGATGTCGAGCTCCCCCCCTCTGGCCAAAGCTGCCAAGAACAAAACAGTGTTTACGAACAAATCCTTGCTTACGTTGACTCACAAAAAGAGCGCTTTTTAGGCTATCAAACCGAAGAGAATATCAGCTATAAAACTCGCCTTGCCCCTTTTCTTAACGTTAGCCTAAACAACGTTGGCGACCCCTTTGTTAATGGTAACTACACCATCAACTCTAAGTGCGTCGAACGCTCAGTGCTCGACTATTACGCGTCACTTTGGAATGCCACTTGGCCCTCACAAGGTCCTTACATCGACGAAAATGGAGACTTTCAAAAAGGGGTTGGCGACAGCTATTGGGGTTATGTGCTCACAATGGGGAGCACCGAAGGAAACCTGTATGGAATGCTCAACGCTCGAGACTATCTAAGCGGCGTGATGTTACTTGAAGAAGAAATCCGCGCAGAGACAGACAAAGGCGAAACCATCTGCAACAATCAGGTCTACGCTCACTACCCTAAAACCCCACAACACAAACCCAACGCCTATACACCCGTGGCGTTTTTCTCAGAGGATACCCACTACTCAATCGTAAAAGCGATGGCGGTTGAGAAGATCGAAACATTTGGCGATCTTGGCAATCGACTCTACCCCGATGACAACCCTGTTAACCCTGGTCAACCTTGGCCCATGGAAGTGGAATCTGAAGGACCAACCGAGACACTACCTGCGGGCTCTGGTGCAATCGATGTGGATAAACTCATCGCGTACGTCTCATTTTTCGCTTCCAAAGGCTATCCTATTTTGATTGTTCTTAACTGCGGAACCACATTTAAGGGCGCTTACGATGATGTCGACACCATTACCCAACGGCTAGAGCCCATCTTGAAAGACCACGACCTGTGGGAGCGCGAGGTGCTTGTTGACCCTGACGATCCAACCAGCGGATATGAAAAACGAACAGGTTACTGGCTGCACATCGATGGCGCACTAGGCGGAAGCTACGTACCCTTTATTAAAATGGCAAAAGAGAGTGGCCGTTACCGAACCTTCTTTGGTGGAAATAACGGCTACACAGGTCCAAACTTCGACTTTTCTAACCCTATGGTGCACTCAATTGTTACCAGCGGGCACAAATGGCCAGGCGCGCCTTGGCCAACCGGTGTCTATATGACCAAGCAAAAATACATGGTCTCACCGCCGGATGATCCAGAGTACATTGGCTCTCCAGATACAACATTTGCTGGGTCACGAAATGGGCTTTCGCCGCTGGTTCTATGGGAATACTTCGCTAGAAACAGCTTTACCGACCAAATGAAAATGACGATGCGAGCCCAAGAGATGGCGCTTTATGCCCATAGTAAGCTCACTGAAGTTGCCAAGTACTGGGACGAAAAGTTCAAGGGTGATGAAAACGTCTCTTTTCCGAAGAAACTTTGGTTACAAAGAACACCGCTGTCATTGTCGCTGATTTTCTGTCAACCCAACGAAGAGATCATCTTCAGATACTCGCTGGCGAAAGAAAGCACCACGGTAAAAGTGGAGAGAGATGGCAAGCTCGAAGATGAAGTGCGTCATTACGTCCACCTCTTTACGATGTGGGATGTTGATGAGCAACTGATTGATAATCTTTGTCAGGATTTGATGCAAGATGATGCGTTCAACCCCGACCTATTCCCTAAGGTAACCAGTCAGAAGTTGCACAAAGCGCGTGTTAAGAATTCACTTCGTCAGGTGCGTTTACCTCTCAAAGGACGTTCTTTCCGCTAAGTGACAACACAGACCTCTTGTCGCCTTACAACAAGAGGTCTTTACCCATCTTCAAATTGATTTAGATCAACAGAAAGTCAATTATTGATCACATCAATAGAGCGCGTCATTTCGAGAGAAGCTGGGTTTATCGTTTGAAGATTAGAGAGTTATCCAACTGAGTGTGCAGTCCAATGGAATAAACGAAAGTTTAGGTGGTTTTTTTGCACATAGATAAACTGGCTATCACTGTCTAACCTTTACCTCAATGTTTACCAAAGTTGGAGGGACTCCTTTTGGATAAGTTACTCACATCTGCATTTCATGCAAAACGTCGCACGGAAGTGACAAGCTTGTTTGCAAGTGAAGGTTATAAGATTGCTATGACAGATTTTGATGATGTCATTTTCGAAAGAGCCAGCGTTCAAGTGCACTGCCACTTTGATCGCTCTGCATCGATAGAGACCATCTCGATTACTGATGAGGTTCATCACGAATCACACAGTATCCTAGATGATCTCACCGCAGCCTAACGGATAAGATTCTCCGCAGCTCTTGAGTAAAAACTAAAAAGCCATCGTATCAACCTACTGCTTCAAACCAGTTAGGCGACGATGGCTCTTACTTATTCAGCAACACATTTATGTCAAATACAATATAGTTCGATATTTTTAAGAAAGCCGTCTAACACTCAGTAGTGACCTTCATCTCAACCACCAGCGCATTGCTTTCTTACTATTCCCACTATCTATCGCTCACACCCAGCCTATTTAGCGTGCAAACACCGCCATCGTTAGTGCTGTTTCGTTATTTGGAATAGCATACAAACATTCAAATTTCACTGGATTCCTTGCAATAAAACACTGTATTATTAGAACAACGTTTGCGAGGACACCCTATGAAAATCATCATATTGCATGGACTCTATATGCATGGAATGGTCATGCAGCCTCTGAGTCGAAAGCTACGCAGTTATGGCTATAGAACAAAAGTCCTGACCTACAATAGCGTTGCGATCAATCAACACCGTTTGTTTAGTATGATCGACAATGCGCTCAGTCCAACAATGCCAAATATACTTGTCGGACACAGTCTGGGCGGTTTGGTGATCAAACAATACCTGCAATCTCGCCATCCAAGCACCACCAAGATTTCACACGTAGTGACCATAGGTTCACCGCTTAGAGGCGCCTCGATTGTGACTCGCTTACAAGAACTTGGCATGGGCACATTGCTAGGCAATTCCCCTCACTTTGGACTCAGCGAACATCATGACGAATGGTCTTATCCGCAAAAGCTCGGCAGCATTGCTGGAACCTTGCCTATTGGTGCTCGAGCCCTACTGTTGATGGACAGACGGCTTCCTTCAGACGGTACGGTCACGGTCGAAGAAACCAAGATCCGCGGAATGACGGATCACATAGAGACGCCAAAAAGCCACACTAGCTTGATTTACAGTACTTTCGTACCAGACCAAATTCACCACTTTATTGAAAACGACGTATTTCAGCACTAACGCGTTGAAATCGCTTCAGATTAGATGTCGACTGTCGACATGATTGAAGTTCAACAGTATTAAAAATGGTAAAATTATTTATGCGTAAAGACGTTGTCATCGGGTTGTTGTTTATGGCGATGAGTTTGCTTGGTGTCATTTTCGTGCTCGCAGGTGATTCACAAACTCCTGTCTCGCACTGGCCACTAGAAGCATTTGAAGGGCTGGTATTTTCTCTCGCTTGGGGGCTAGGTCTGTCTGACCTCAATGCTATAGTGTTGAGCCTCATGCTTATAAACCTGTTTGCCTTTATCGCCTTTGTGGTTGGGCGTCAGCTTTCAAGAAAACTATAAATAAAAACAGCCGCTTTGCGCGGCTGTTTTTGATTTAAACTACTTTGGTTCTGGCGTTAGCGTGTATTTGGTCTTTACACTATCGCGGCCAAACGCTTCGGCGATTCGATGCTTAAGGTCCGCCAGTGAGATCGAATCAATCATGGCATCCACGTCTTTTATCGCTTTAACCCCATAACCGTGAATTGAGTAGCGAGCGTAAAACCAAGTACGATCAACTGGCTCATTTTTCAAAGGATGAAGAGCGGTTGAAAGTTGCTTGGCGACCAGTTGAAAGTCTTGCTCACTCACGTTGGTTACAAGCTCGCTAACCACTTTATCGACGGCGACTTCAATTTTACCGATATCATTAGGGGCCACTTGCGCCTCAATAAACCAGTCCGTGCTTGGCTCTTGGTCTGCTGCAACCGAATAAGCGTCAGGCGCGTAGTCTAATCCTAGTTCTTCACGAACGTAGTTCGTAAGTCGTTTAGACAATAAGCGCTGAATCATATCATCCATAAACGCGGTTTTGGCGCTGCTTGCCTGAGCGTTAGGGTTGACCACACGAAGCAAGTAAATGCCGTTCTGTTCATTGTGGATAGCCAAGTCGACACGGGGCGACCAATCCTGATTGTAGTGTGCCTGATAGCTAGGCGCCGACACCTTTTCCAATGGGATAGAAGCGATAAAATGCTTCAGCAGCGGTGTCACCTCTTCTGGCTTCATGTTTGCCACGATCACAAGCTGAAAACCGCGATCTTTCGCAAACAGCTCATGGTGAACTTGGCGAATTTGCGCTTCATCAATCGCAGCATAAGCAGGTGCCGTCAGGAAGTAGTGGCTACTTGTCGGTCGGTAGCTGTTGCGGTTAATGGCTCGCTCCCATTGACCATATGGCGTCGCTAGATAACGCTCCTGATTGTCATACGTCTCCTGCTGAAGAACACGAATTTGCCTTGGGTCCACATTGATGTTGGTCGAGATGTTATAAATCACTTTCAGCGCATCAGCGAGTTTATCTTTCGCCGCTCCCATCTCGATACCGTGATGGGTGAAATTAATAAATGGATAAACCTCTAAGTTGTTCTTGGTTAGAAATGCATCAAACTGAGTGCCGGTAAACTCCCCAACACCACTTCTCACCACAACGGGGATTGCAAGTTGAGAAGCAGCAAATAAATCCGGGTTTAGCGCGGCTTTCCCCCCTTGACTCGCATAGACAATGTTAACGGTTTCTAGCGTCGTAGGATCATTCTGGAGCCTAACTTGAATGCCGTTAGAGAGCGTCCAAAGGTGATCGCCAAACTCATCTACTCCTTGAGATAAAATCGCCCCCGTTTGCGATGGTTCCGCCAGTTCTTTTGCCGTTGGCAGGAGCGTAACAGGTGCAGTGCCTGGCTGTTTAAGCGCTTTACGAAGTAAGGGAATTTGCTCTGCAAGTTGATCCACAGACTCTGCTTCATCCGCACCAAAAATCACAGAGTAGTCACTTGTTAACAGTGACTGAACCTGTTCATTGACTCGCTCTAAGCTAGCCAGAGCAATAAGCGCTTGTAAACTTTCTTGGTAATCTTGCTTAGACTGACTGCTTTGCTGGGTAGAAATTCCCCATACGCGATCTTCAGCAAACGTAATTGCATCCCGCTTACTCCAGTTGTAATCGAGATCATCGACCAATTGCTGATAGTAAGCCAAAGAGGTATCTAGCTCTTCCTGAGTCACGCCGAAGTCCCGCAGTGAGGCAAGCGTTGCAACGAACTTGTCTTGCACCTGCTGACGAAGCTCCATATTAAAGGCGACAGAAAATAACGCATTGCGTTGATAGTTCATGTAGTAGGGAGTGATCGCCATACTCTGAAGTGGGATGGCCGCTTCTTGATATACCGAGGTCATGCGTTGTTGCATGATTTGCAGGGCAATCTCATCCAGCCATGACGCAAGCAACTCTTCTCGCGTTTCTACTTTGGCTAGCGCTCGATTCATAACCAAGCTCAAACTCGGTGCCTCAAACTCGCCTACCGTGTCGGTATAGTCAGTAAATGCGAGTGTTGTTGCCTCTATGTGGTTGTCACTTACCGATGCTTTCTTTTCCCACGTAGAAAAATGTTTATCAAGTAACTGCTTAGCCTGCTCGACCGTTACATCGCCTGTAATAACAACTTCAGTAAACTGAGGCTGATACCATTTGCTGTAGAAAGCGCGGATTGACTCAGCCGTCGCTTCATCCACTGACGACTGATTACCGACAGGGTCAAGGCTTTCTAGGCTCGTCCCTGCAATCAAATGATCGTAGTACTTTTCCGCTAAACTTTTGTGTTCAGGGCGGGTCCGACGAATTTCTCCTTGAATCACACCCTTCTCTTTGTCGATTTCCGTTGCTGACAAGGTTAACCCATCGGCAATGTCGCGAAGCCACAACACGCCTTCATCAAGCTGATTCTTGTTCGGCAAATCAAGCTTATAGACGGTTTCGTAATAACTGGTGTACGCATTGATGTCAGCACCAAAAGTTAAGCCCGCTTTTTCAAACAAGTTAATCACGTCGTTGGAGCTGAAGTTCTTACTGCCGTTAAACGCCATGTGCTCTAGAAAGTGGGCGTATCCGCGTTGCTCTGCAGTTTCATGTGCCGAACCGACATGAACGTACATTCGCAAAGAAACAGGTTCACTGGTGGTTGGATAAATGTGGAACTTTAGCCCGTTGCCAAGCTCTCCTTTCGTCCAATTGGTGTCAGGTTGGATCGGTGTCGTCATTTCGGGTTGAGAGCAACCGACCAAGATCAATGAAAAGAACAATAGAATAATTCGCATAGCCATACTTCTGTTGGTAATTTGCCTTGAAATATAACCCAAACAACTGTTTTTGTTTATAAAATTCAGATCATTTATAGAACATTACCCGTAATTGCAGCAAATGATGTTTGGTGATAATATCAATCGCAATTCGACGATAGACTATCTATATTATGTCCCGACAATGTAATCTCACCAATCAACAGGCGCTCGCATCAACACAAGCGCAACTCGAACAAGAAGCACAGTTCGCTATGCAAGCAAAGGCGTTGTCGCACCCTGCTCGCGTTCGAATCCTAAAAATACTGTGCACACTCGATAAACTCGGTGGTTGCCTCAATAGCGATTTGGTCTCTGAACTTGGCTTAGCTCAATCAACGGTCTCCGAACACCTTCGAATTCTCAAGCAAGCCAACTTTATTCATGCACAGCCCAACCCACCCAAGGTGTGCTATCGCGTGAATCGAGAAACGATCAGCCAGTTCAACCACTTGTTCGACGCTATTTTTAATTAATCTGACATCTCCTTGGCGTATAACGGTTTTCATCAAAGCACAATGAAAATATCGCCATTCGACGATAAACGAAATAAGGCAAGATTATGACCACACAAGCATTAACCGAGAATGCCGCAAACAATATGAGTTTTTTGGATCGTTACCTAACCGTCTGGATTTTCGTAGCCATGGCGTTAGGCGTTGCGATTGGCGTCTTTTTCCCTGCAGTGGCGCAGCTAAATGAAACGCTATCAGTAGGCAGTACCAATATACCGCTGGCGATTGGACTCATCCTGATGATGTACCCGCCACTTGCAAAAGTGGATTACTCATTGCTAGGGAAAGTTAAGCAAGATAAGCAAGCCATCGCGCTTTCTCTTATCATGAACTGGATTGTCGGCCCTATCTTGATGTTTATTCTGGCGATTACATTTTTGGGTGATCACCCAGGTTACATGGTCGGGATTATTTTGATTGGTTTGGCGCGCTGCATCGCCATGGTTTTGGTTTGGAATGATATCGGAGGTGGTAACAAAGAGTATGGCGCCGCACTGGTCGCGATTAACAGCGCATTCCAAATTGTGACTTACAGTTTTATGGCATGGCTATTCATCACGGTATTGCCTCCTCTTTTGGAGTACCAAGGGTTCGCTGTCGACATTTCTATGGTCGACATCGCGCAAAGTGTGTTGATTTATCTTGGTATCCCTTTTATCGCTGGTTTTTTGAGCCGTAAGATTCTGGTTAGTCGAAAAGGCGAACAGTGGTACAACGAGGTGTTTATTCCGCGAATTTCACCAATCACTCTTATCGCCCTTCTTGCGACTATCGTTCTGATGTTCAGTTTAAAAGGCGATATGATCGTTGAACTCCCGATGGACGTCCTGCGTGTTGCTTTACCGCTGGCCATCTACTTTGTTGTGATGTTCTTCGCCAGCTTCTACATCGGTAAGAAACTGGGTATCGACTACGATAAGAACGTCTCTATTGCGTTCACCGCAACAGGAAACAATTTTGAACTGGCCATCGCCGTGTCGATTGCGGTATTTGGCATCAATTCCGACCAAGCGTTCGCAGGGGTGATTGGTCCACTAATTGAAGTGCCTGTGTTGATTGCGCTGGTAAATATCGCCTTAAGATTAAAAGCCAAGTACCACCAATAAAAAGCGAATGTAAGAAGAGGAGCTCAGTGCTCCTCTTTAACAACTTGATGATACATTAGCATTGATGGCCGTCACACGAATCCATCAGTTCGCACACCTCTTCTAACGGCATCGGTTTGTAAAAGTAGTAACCTTGAATCAAAGAAATACCTTGCTGAGTCACGAAGTCTAACTCTTGCTCTGTTTCGACGCCTTCAACAACCGTTTTTGCCCCCGTTGCTCGAACCAACTCTGTGGTTAAGCGAAACAGCTCTCGGCCTTTCTCCTGCGTCAAGTTCACAACCAAAGATCGGTCAATCTTAACCTTATCAAACTCGTACTTGCACAGATAACCGATCGACGAATACCCCGAGCCAAAATCGTCCAGCGCGATTTGAATACCAAGCTCACGAAGTGATTTCAACACACTACTCGTCGCTAACTCATCTTGAATCAGTAGCTCTTCGGTGATTTCAAACTCAACCTGAGTAAAATCAACATCGCTCTGTTCGATAAGTTTACTCACACTCGCAGCAAATCCGTTGACTAAAAACGTTTCAGGAGAAACGTTAATGGATACTTTAAAGTTAGGGTTACTCGCAAGATCTCGCACTTCATAGAGCGCTTGCTTGATCACCCACAAATCCAGTTCAGACGTCAGCCCCAACTTGTTAAAGTAAGACAAAAAGGTCGGCGGAGTGATCACCCCATCGTGACTACGGTGCCTTACCAAGACTTCCATCGAGCAAACGCACGATTTGTTAATATCGTACTGAGGCTGATAGTAGAGAACAAAATCGCCATTTTGCTGCAAATCTCTGATTGCCTTTTGAGCCACAAGATTACTGCTGACGTGCGGGAACAGCCCATTCACACTGCGCCCACTTCCGACCTCCTCGTAGTTGAAAAAGTCATCACAAGTCTCTTTCGAAAACAACTTGTTTGACCCAGCTACTTGATCCATCTGCTTAAAGAACGGCAAGTAGATTGCCATACCAATCACTATGATCACGACTTGAAGAATGCTCGCGGCAATATCGCCACTTGTCGCGAGATACCCACTCAGCAATGGAGGCGTCATCCAACTGATAAATTCAGAAACCGGTGCCACCCAACCCATTGAAATCGCAAAATACGCGAGTAAGATTCCCGTGATCGGCGCGAGCATAAATGGAACAAGCAGCACCGGGTTAAAGATGACGGGCAAGCCGAACAGCACAGGTTCATTAATGTTAAACACACTCAAAACCAGTGCTGCCAAAGCCAGTGCGCGATACCCTCTGTTTTTGGCAAAGAACAGCATACAAAATACCAAACTGAGCGTATTACCTGCCCCGCCGATACCCGCGTAAATGTCGTAAAAGTTACTGGTGAGAATGGGCAACGGCGTACCAAACTGCGCATTCATCTCAAAACTTGATTGAGTCAGTGCATACAGCTCAGATTTGTATGGCGAGAAAATAATGTGCCCATTGATGCCAATCGACCAGAACAGATTCCTTAGGAACTCATACCAAATCGCGTCAAACAACGAGTGAGTATCAAGAGATGGCAACAAGCTTTGTATATACGAGTTGGTTTCTAGCCAGTAGCCAACCGCATAGCCCGCGCAAACATACAAGGTGACCAGCAACAATGTACCTAATACCAGGTTGAGTGACTGATCGACAACATTTGGCAACTCCGAACGGATGATCCAATTCTTAGAGATTAATCCCCTCACGCTAAACGCTATTAATGCGGGAGTGATGATCGCCAAAGGATAGTTGGATGGCAGCACAGAGCCCGCATGTAGCAATCCCCACTCGTTACACAAGATGATGTAAATAAGCAAAGACGGAGTAATGACGGTGGTGCGGGACAGACGATGAAGACGCGCCAAAAAGTCTGAAAAATAGACAAGCAGCAAGATCGGAAACATTTTCCAAACTAAGGTGCTCACGAACAGAACATGGCCGCCGATTTTTTCAAACCCAATGACGTTTAACCCATTGCCAATCAACATACTGAATGCAGAAAGCAAGGAGACTGGCAGCAACATTACAAATACATTACACAAGCCATTTAAGTACGCGTTTTCTGATACTCGCACGAAAAACGCATACATGGGCTTGTTATCAAACAGGAACTTCATTGACTAAGCCTAAGGTCAAATCACAGTTTACGACATGCTCCCGTCTATGAGTTGCCCTACCAAATCGGTCTTAACTGCCCATTTTGATAGCTCACCCACGGGTGCGTTTCTGCCCTCTAATCAAGAGCAAGGCTTATATAAGTAGCGAGTCCTTAATTGTAATTATTCCTGAGCACTGCACGAAGTGAGCGCTGCGCAAATATCAGATATAAGCAACCAGGCGCACCATACTCGCTTTCAATCATCAGATCGAATCACAGTTTCTATCGTAACAACAAAACTCACCTTTGCTGAATCGATATAGCTAGCGGTCAGCGGGATGATTAACCCCATCGTGAGTGACGACGTCACCAATATCGAACGGGTTAACACCCTCAAGGCACCCTAGGTTATAACCGAACTCATCGGGTACCGAACGTCTTTGATGATGGGTATAAATACCGCAGTATTTGCAGAAGTAATGCTTAGCAGTATGAGTATTGAATTGATAAAGCTGAAGCGCCTCTTCTCCTTTGAGGATTTTGATCCCGTCAAGCTTAACCGACGCAACAATAGCCCCTCGACGTCGGCACATAGAGCAATCACAACGCCTTGGTTTCTCGACACCATTAGGCAATGTCAGCTCAAGCTCCACACTGCCACAATGACATGTGAGCAAATGCTTCTCTTTGATTTCCGTTGGACCAATTTTCTTGAACATCCTTGTTCTCCTTAGCCAGTCTTATTATTCGTCGGTTTCTTTGGGAAACCTTTCTTCATAAAGCGCCATAAAATCAGCACGAATGTCCTGCTCTAGATGGGTCGCTTTGTCGGTTGGACAAAACAGCATGAAATGCACAATCTGCTCACCCGTTGCACCACTAGTAATGTGGATATGTGGCTCTGAGCCTGGCAAGTCAACGCCTGCATGCTTTTCGATCACCGTGTTGTACCTTTTCGCTACGTCGCTGAAATAGCTGATGTGCCCGTCGATTTTCTCCATGATGTCAGGAATCATTGGGTATAGATTGACAAAAGACGGCACAATAATCGAAAAATCATGGTAGACATAACGCTTCATGAAATTGAGATTTTTGACTGGGTAGGTGAAGAACATGCTGTTTGGCAGCGTTGCCGTTTTTCCGGTGTAATGGTAATGACCGTGGTATAAGTCGATTTCTTGGATCACCGTCGCCATCATATTATGTTCAATCACTTCACCACATATTTTCCCCACTTCAATCCAGTCGCCAATTCGGAATGAACGAGAGCTGGCTCTTTGAATCGAGCCCGTAAAACAGAGAATGATCTCTTTCGATGCGACAACAATAGCAACGGCAATGGCCGTCACCGATAAGGCAAATTCATTAATCTCAGATTGCCAAAGGACAAATAACAGTAAAACGGTGAGGACAAACGAACCATTCTTCGTTCTCGACATCCAATGACGCTGCTTTTCAGAAACAAAAGCGACATCGCCTCTGATTTTCCATAATATGGTTCGGCGAACCAATACTACCAACACCACAATCAGTGCGGTAAAGACCAATTTATGAGTGAGAAGAAAATCAATAACGACCTGTACTTTCTCCATACTCGCTCCCTCTCTAATTATGATTAAAGGGGCACATAGCCCCTTTAAATTATTCGTATTTCAGAAAGGTAACTTCCCACACATCCCCACTCGGGTCTAGTGCAATATGCCAATATTGTCGAGTGGTTAGCGCACTTTCACTCCCAATGATGTACTAGGTAGTGTCTAACAAGCCAAACGGAATAGCGGCTTAATCATTTATAGCGGGCAGAGGTAATAAACTGACCAAACGTTTCACACCATACAATGACCGTGTTGTAGTTGGCCGTTTCTACACTTTCAGGGATCGGTAACGAAAAACGATCGAAGGTTTTAACATCGCCAATTTGCACCATGGTGGATTTGTTTTGCAAGAAAGCCTGTTCCGTTTCAATGAACAGTGGTGAGAGGTAGAGCTTGTAATCAGGGCCAGGGGCAAGTTTGCCCACAAAGCCAATATGGTCATCACTGATGGAGACGGATCCTTCTCCCCAATGCAAAAAATCGCTGTCTTGTCTGTCGCGTTGAAACGTTCCAGTGTACAACGCGTTGTTCGTTACGCTTTGTACTTCATGCATCGCGGGGGACTGAGGTTGGGTAAGGATAGGCAGCGCGTAAATACCAAGAGCAAAGCCTATCCCACCAACAAGTAGGTGGCTGGCAACAAGTAAGATCCGTTTCATCATTATCGTGTTCATTTCCAATGGGCCTAAATTTAATGTACACGATAATCAACAAGATATCAGTGTTGCACCAAGTAATTATTGATAGCGCAACGCGGTTTTCTCTGCCAATGTGACGATCACTTGCACCGCTTGCTCCATCCCTTCAATACTGATGAATTCATGAATGCCGTGGAAGTTGTACCCGCCAGTGAAAATGTTCGGGCATGGTAGCCCCATAAATGAAAGTCGAGCGCCATCGGTGCCGCCACGAATAGGCTTAATTTGAGGCTGAATATCACAGGCAATCATCGCCTCTTTAGCGAGCTCAATAATGTGCGGGTGAGGCTCAACCATCTCCTTCATGTTGAAATAACTGTCAGTAAGCCGAAGTTCCACACGTCCTTTGTCTAGCTTTTCGTTAAGTTCTGCGACCTTTTGCTCCATGAACGCCTTGCGCTTTTCTAAGCCATCTCGTTCAAAATCACGAATGATGTAACCCAGTTCACTGCGAGCAACGGACATTTCTGCAGATTTTAGGTGATAAAAGCCCTCGTACCCTTGGGTTGTTTCTGGAGTTTCATCGGCGGGCATCATAAGTTGAAACTGGGCCGCGATATTCATAGCGTTGACCATTTTATCTTTCGCGGTTCCAGGGTGAACATTGGTGCCGTAGCAGATCACATCCGCGCTGGTCGCATTGAAGTTTTCAAACTCCAACTCACCAACAGGTCCACCATCAATGGTATAAGCCCACTGCGCACCAAACTTTTCAACATCAAACAAGTTAGCACCGCGGCCAATTTCTTCATCTGGAGTGAAACCGATGCAAATGTCACCGTGAGGAATATCCGGATGAGCGATCAACTCTGCGATCGCAGAGATAATTTCCGCGATACCCGCTTTGTTGTCTGCGCCCAGTAGCGTCGAACCATCTGTCGTGATCAAATTGTGCCCATGTAACTTGTGCAGTTCTGGATACTGAATCGGTGAGAGCACCTCATCGCCCTTTCCTAGCGCGATATCGCCCCCTTGATAATCTTCGATAAACTGAGGGTTCACATTCTCACCCGAAGCGTCAGGGGCGGTATCCATATGAGCGACAAAGCCAATTGCAGGCACCTCGTAAGCTACATTACTAGGTAGTTTTGCCATTAGGTAGCCGTTTGAGTCGAGCGAAACATCCGCCAGACCTAACTCAATGAGCTCCTGCTTTAAGAACTCTGCAAACGTGTATTGGCCTGGGCTGCTTGGGCATTCTAGATTGTTCGGGTTCGATTGAGTGTTAAACGTGACGTAGCGTAAAAAGCGTTGAACAAGTTCATTCATAGCAATATCTCTAACTTTTATGGTTTTAGTTCGTAATCTGGCCCCCATCCTACGCCTAATGTTTTAGAAAATTTTGCTATAAATCAGGTTTTAAGCGATCAGCGCAATACCGTGCATAACCACAACGCCCGATGTTAAACGGATTCGAAGCGTTTCATAGCCATTTGGTCCACGCTCTTGTTCTGAGTTCCTTAAGGCAAGCTCTGCGAGCAACACTAGCCCATAACTGACCGCGAGCAATATGAGCGCTAACCCCACATTGCTCCGCGCTAAAAGTAAGACGCCCCACGAAAGAATGGCAAACAAGTTACTGAGCAGCAAAGCGTTGCGGCTCATTCGATGTTTCGAATGATCAATAGCGTTCCCCCATAAAACGCCAGAGAGGAAACTCAGAATTACAACACTGTAAAACACAAACATTTCCAGTCCGCCTACGCCGAACACACTAATGCTGTTAAGTTGCAAAACCAACCCTACGGCAAAAGGAACTAAGCCAAGGTAACCCAAACTCAGCATCGTTGAGCGTGGTTGTTGCGTGCTTTTCACATTCATATCAATCTCCTTATTCGTCGCCTTTTATACGTAAAAAAGCCCAAGAAGTTTCCTACTTGGGCTTTCAATGCATCATTTAGTTAGTACTTAGAGAAGGATAAAAATACCCGCTAAACACGCACTCATTAGGTTGGCTAATGTACCCGCTGATACCGAGGTTAGCAACTTAACCCACGAGGTTTGATAAACGATTAAAGCGATGAACTTAGTCACCAAAGTGATAACGAAGGTTTGCACTAAACGTTGTTACGTCATTCACATCGATAAAGTATCTTGTGATCTGCCAACCAGCACTCCAGCTTTCAGCAAACTGATAATCCAGCCCCAAACCAACATAAGGGTCAATGCCATCGTCACTGCTCTTAATCGTTTCTCCCTGATACTCGCTCTTGTAGTCAACCTCCCAAGCAAAGCCACCCACAATCGCATTAACGCTAGCATTGTTTTCATGAAAAAGTTTGTATTGGATATCTAATGCAAACCCTTTTGCCAGTACTGGTGTCACTTTCGCGACACGAGCATGATATTCTGATGGAGGAAGACTCACATCGTGATCCAGAGTTGCACTGCCTTCGCCAAGGTCAAGGTAACGACCCGATATAGCCCAGCGATCGGCAAACTGGTAACCCAAACCAAAAGACCACATTATATCGGTACTGTCCTGACTCTGCAGAAATTCATCGTACGCCGATGATCGACCGTCCGCCAGACTCATACCTACATCACCATTGACAAACCAGCTAGCCTGACTAGTGAAACAGATCAAAGAGAGAAAGCCCCCTAAAAACACTCGACCACAATGTCGCATCATACTCAACATGCCTAACAACAACACGACTGTAACTCCTAAACTACCGCCACCGGCACTGTTACTGACTTTACTACCCGCTGTTGGGGTAACGTTCACTGTTACATCTGCATACGCGGTACCGCCATTCCCATCGCTCACGCCATAGCGAATTGTATCGGTACCATAAAAGCCTTGCGCAGCACGATAAACAACTTGGTTTTGTTCAATTGACACGCTGCCGAAGGTCGCCGTAGCACTTACTACCGATAAAGTGTCGTTATCTGCGTCGCCATCATTACTTAGTACATCAACGGTTACTGAACTATTCAACGCTACATACACATTGTCATTCACTGCAGTAGGGAGTGTATTGCTCGATGTTGTTGCCACACCGCCTGGATCAACAATCGTCCCATTTTCAATTCCATCATCATCGTTCGGGCCCCCATCTTGCACCGTTAACTGTACGCACCAATGACCCTCTGTGAGTCCTCTGCTCCAACTTTCATCTCCTGGAGGAGGGCAGTAACCCGCTTCCCCTTGTGTCGATGAAACAAAGTTTTCACTGTTCGTAACAAAGTCAATCCAACCAAGGTTGTCTCGATACTTGCGATATTTTGCACTCGCAGGAATAGGTAGGCGTTGTGGGAAGACGATTTGATATGTCTGTCCCGGAGTCGGTAACCCGTACGAAACGAAATCGAAGATACCGCCAATATTACGAGCTTCTAAGTCATCACTCAGCTCGTTATTCAGAAGTAGTAGTCCCCCCGTTTCGTTGCTCGCAAGAGTAATACCTTTGCGCAAACAAACGCCCGGTTCTCCTTCCACCAAGTAGTGGTGAGATTCCAACGCCTGCTCTTGTACTACGTTACACTCGCTAATGGCATCTTGGTAATCAGGAATACCATCATTATCGCTGTCACCTAACCCCTCTTCGACATCAGGAATAAGGTCACCGTCACTGTCTTGACCGCTGACTAAAGTTTCAAGCTGTTCCACGACTTCGATATACACATCACGGGTAACAACTGCCGATGCACTGTCGGTCACTTCAACTTGAATTCGATAGATACCGGCTTCTAGTGATTCAGGGCTAAACACGAACTGCGTTGCATCATTACTGATGTTTGCGAGCTGCGCATTATCGTTGATCCAGCGGTAGCTGTGACTGTCTCCCTGGTTTGCGTCTGTGACTGTTGTCGTAACAGTTACCACTTGGTCACTGTTCTCGATGATTGAACGAGTCTGATCATTTTGGCTGACCGATACGCTCACCTCTGGAGCAATATTACTCTCAGATATGGTCAGTGTGTAGCTCGACTTACTACCAAGGTTCATACTGTCAACTAAACTGATCACCAAGGTTTCAATCCCTTCGTTCACACTGTCATCATTCACCGCAAACTCTATATAGCCTTCTGTTCCATGGCTTATCACTACCTGTCCATTAGTGAGGCTATGGTCTGAAGCGTCTGCACTACCACTGACGGTATAGTCGACGCTCACCGGATAGCTCGGCGCTTCACCATTAAGATAGACACCTACACGATGAGTCGAGCCTTCTGTAGTAATGTCATCTTTACCTATTGTGATTAATGGATTCACCGTTACCAGTTGACTGTCTCGCCCTTCGTTACCCTCAGCATCAGTCGCACGCCAGTAAACAGTATGCAACCCTGGTTCAAAAAAGCTGTCGCTGTCAATCAAAGATACAGGTAGCGCATTACCCTGGCTGTCAATAGCAGTGGCAACACCTAGGTTGACTTTGGTAAATAGCCCCGTCGCGTTCACCGTGATATCCGCAGCCGCTGTTACCACAGGCGCTTTAGTACTCGATGGTTCAATGATGACTATCGCTTCACCTGTTGCACTGCCACCATTTCCATCAACGATGCCATAACGTAGGTTTACCAAACCGATATGTGTCGTCGTCAGCGTGATTGCACCTTCACTGATACTTGTGCTTCCTTGATCAGTGGATACCCAGCTCAGTGCCATGACATCCCCATCATCCACGTCGATGTCGTTCTGCAATACATCTAAGGTGTAAATCCCATTCTCCGTAACAGGGAAAGTAAAGCGATCATTTTCGGCCACAGGCCCATCATTCACGTTCGTCACGACCAGACTAAACGCAGGTAAGCTCGAGGTTATCTGGCCATCCGACACGCTGATAACAATACCTGCCGTCGTGCCCACATGCGCATTCTTTGGTGTACCGCTTAACTCACCCGTCACTGTATCAAAGCTTGCCCAAGATGGTTTATTGGTGATGCTGAATGACAGTGTATCGTTTTCAATATCATTCGCTAATGGCGTAAATCGATACGCACTGTCTTCCTCGACTGTTGTAGTTGGTGTACCACTTATCGTTGGAGCGTCATTAACGCTACCCACTACCACCACAGAAGTCGCAGTGCTACCATCGTCTGTATCGCTTGGGGTTACCGTCAGAACCACATTCCCGTTACTGTTAGCTGCCGAGGTATAATGAATCTGATTTGTTCCATCTAACCAAAGGTTAATATCCTCTGCTGCGCCAGTTAGCATGACACTGGCTGTACCTGAACCACTCACGGTGACACCATTAGTGACTCCGTTACCACCGGCAACAGTCAAGCGACCACTGGATACCTGGAATACCAATGTGACCTCGTCACCTTCGGCATCGCTAACGACAATAGCACTTAAATCAATGTTGCTGATCTCATCTTCTATTGCAGCAAAGCTAGGCACCAACCCAGTGATCACTGGTACATCATTTATCTCGGCCACCGCCACTGTAGATGACACCGATAGCGCTGCCGTATTGATGTTGTCACCGCTACTCTCACCACTGTCGGTCAACGCCACCAATGTTACTACTCTGGGCTTGTCCACACTTGGGTGATCGCTGCTATGGAAATAAGTGATCCCATTAACCAGAGCCTGCAGTTGCACTTGAGTCAAACTCATACCCGATAACGTGATGGTCGATGTTTGCTCCGTATTCACCACGCTATATGCCAAATTACGGGTAGAGGTCATACCGTTAGCGTTACTGCCTAACTCCAGTAACGTACCATCAATAGTCAACACCTCTTCACTAGCATCAATTACATTGCTGACAGTCAATACCAGTCCTGTAAAAGTCTGCCCATTTTCTATTGTGCTAGCTGCCGCCTGGTTGAACAGTAACACTGCCTCTGCGTTTTCTGTGTAAGTTGAGTTGAGCGCTGATGCCTTGAGGGTTGGTGCATCATTGATAGCCACCAAAGTTACGTTCGACGCTAGGGCCAAGGTCGCTGTTGCATTTTCACTACCACTGTCTGTGACCGCTGCAATAGTGACCACGCGACGAATATCAACGCTAGGATCCTCACTGCCGTTTAGGTAGCGAATACCATTGACTAAGTCCTGGAATGCTTCTTCAGTTAAAGTGGCTCCGTTAAAGGAGACTGTCGCTATGTTATCGACTAGTGATACTACAAAATCAAACTCACCCACAGAGCCCGTTTGCCCATGGTTCAATGCAACAGAGTGACCAGATACCATTAAGGCTTCTTCACTTGTATCGCTGACATTGCTAACAGTCAGAACGAATCCAACTAAAGACTGATCACTTTCCACGGTGCTGACGTCACTCCCTTGATACAGAGCTACCGCTTCACCACCTTCGATAAAGGTTGGGTTTGTGACGGTCACGGTAAGGGTTGGTGCATCATTGCGACCTGTTACGGTAGTGGTCACCTCATTCGTGCCGGTACTGTTGTCTTCCCCATCGTTAAAGGTAAAGCTGAGTACAATCGAACTTGCGGGCTCATTCGCCTCATTCTGGTACGTGATATTTTGAAGTACGCCATTAACCATTGCGGTGGTCGCATTGCTGTTGAAGGTCAGAACTAGTGTCCCACTAGAGTTACGAGTGACTGTTCCCACAATAGTTCCATTGTAGGTTAGCGCTCCTCCTTCAGTTAGCACTCCTAAATTGCCATGATTCGCAAATAGGTCGTTAGCATTAGCGCCACCTTTACGTTCAATGGTCAATGTCGCACCGTCGTAATTGCCAGCACCACCGCTAAGAGAATCCAACTCTGCATCACTGACGGAGGCATCACTGTCAATCACGACTGGTGAACCGTCTTCAGTAAACTCCGGTGTCGCATCTAGGTTCGAGAAAACAGGCGGTGTATTCACTTTACCTGTCATGTCTTCGCTAATAGCCAACGTTAGCTCGCCAGAGGTGGCTTTTAAATTAAAGACCTCACTAATTAAGCCCGAAGCGGTATAGGTCAGTTGCAGAGCAGTAAACGTCGCGACACCATTGTCAGGAGTAACCGTGACCGTCGCATTACTCGCATCGGTGTCTCCTGTGACCGTCATGATCGCAGACCCTGCCCCATTCACTTCTGAAAGCGTAATGCCTGTCACATAGTCACTGTCCACCACATTGAGGGCATCTCTCGCCGAGATCACTGGGACCGTGGTCAAACTGGTCGATTCGGCCGTTTTCACGGAAAGCGGCGCCGGTTGTGTCTCAAAGACCAACTGAGTCGCCACCACATCCGCGATCACGGCATTCGCCGCCACCGAGGCCAAATCACTGCCGACGCCATCTTGATCGTTGGCCGTGACCGTAAAGCTTTGCTGATCAGCCGTTGCGCTGTAGGTCAGCGCCGTGAACGTGGCCACCCCATTGACCGCGGCCACCGAGTCGCCCGACAGCGTGCCGTCGCTGGCTTCGGTAAGAGTGACGGTCTCCGTAAAGTCCACGTCAGTGTTACCGAACGCATCTTGCGCCCGCACAATCGGCTGAGTGGTTAACGCTGAGCCCGAGACCGAGCCAGCCGGTTGCGTGGTAAAGGCCAGCGCTGTCGCCGTCACCTCCAGCGTGGTGCCACTGCCGTTGTTGACGGCGGTTGTCGCCCCAAATTGGGTGTTGCTGCCGCTGACCGTCACATCGGTGTCACCATCCAGGCTGAGCAGAAGCGTGTTGCCCTCGGTGATGCCGGTGTTGTCATGGTAGTAAGCGTTTAAGGTGTACACCTCCGACGCCCCATCGGCCACCGAAATCGACAAGCCTGAGAAGGTAAGCGTATCGGCGCTGGCGTTATACACACCCGTCACGTTGGTCGCGTCCGGACCACTTAAGCGGTAAGAGATCTTCGCTCGCTGCGCATCCGAAGCCGTCCCTGCCACATTGACGACAATCTGTGACACTTCAAGAGGGAAGCCGTCCGCGGTGCCCCCATCGGTTAACGTGAAATCAATCAGGTCAACCGCTTCACCGGTTGTATCGGCGGTGGTTGGCAGCCCCACAGGCTCACTGACGCCCGATGCGGCGGTTAAGCTGGCGTCGTTGTCGGCAACGATCGCCGTGAGTGGGCTACTGTCCACTGAGGTTAAGCCGCCTGAGCTGGCCCGTATGTTGAAAGATTCACTGCTTCCACCCGAAGCGGTATAGGTCAGTTGCAGGGCAGTAAACGTCGCGACACCATTGTCAGGAGTA
The DNA here is from genome assembly GCF_053643215.1 of Vibrio sp. NH-7. NCBI lineage: Bacteria > Pseudomonadati > Pseudomonadota > Gammaproteobacteria > Vibrionales > Vibrionaceae > Vibrio > Vibrio sp. NH-7. The sequence goes on from NZ_CM132188.1 coordinate 1,059,596, forward strand.
ACCGTGACCGTCGCGTTACTCGCATCGGTGTCTCCTGTGACCGTCATGATCGCAGACCCTGCCCCATTCACTTCTGAAAGCGTAATGCCTGTCACATAGTCACTGTCCACCACATTGAGGGCATCTCTCGCCGAGATCACTGGGACCGTGGTCAAACTGGTCGCTTCGGCCGTTTTCACGGAAAGCGGCGCCGGTTGTGTCTCAAAGACCAACTGAGTCGCCACCACATCCGCGATCACGGCATTCGCCGCCACCGAGGCCAAATCACTACCAACGCCATCTTGATCGTTGGCCGTGACCGTAAAGCTTTGCTGATCAGCCGTTGCGCTGTAGGTCAGCGCCGTGAACGTGGCCACCCCATTGACCGCGGCCACCGAGTCGCCCGACAGCGTGCCGTCGCTGGCTTCGGTAAGAGTGACGGTCTCCGTAAAGTCCACGTCAGTGTTGCCGAACGCATCTTGCGCCCGCACGATCGGCTGAGTGGTTAACGCTGAGCCCGAGACCGAGCCAGCCGGTTGCGTGGTAAAGGCCAGCGCTGTCGCCGTCACCTCCAGCGTGGTGCCACTGCCGTTGTTGACGGCGGTTGTCGCCCCAAATTGGGTGTTGCTGCCGCTGACCGTCACATCGGTGTCACCATCCAGGCTGAGCAGAAGCGTGTTGCCCTCGGTGATGCCGGTGTTGTCATGGTAGTAAGCGTTTAAGGTGTACACCTCCGACGCCCCATCGGCCACCGAAATCGACAAGCCTGAGAAGGTAAGCGTATCGGCGCTGGCGTTATACACGCCCGTCACGTTGGTCGCGTCCGGACCACTTAAGCGGTAAGTGATCTTCGCTCGCTGCGCATCCGAAGCCGTCCCTGCCACATTGACGACAATCTGTGATACTTCAAGAGGGAAGCCGTCCGCGGTGCCCCCATCGGTTAACGTGAAATCAAACAGGTCAACCGCCTCACCGGTTGTATCGACGGTGGTTGGCAGCCCCACAGGCTCACTGACGCCCGATGCGGCGGTTAAGCTGGCGTCGTTGTCGGCAACGATCGCCGTGAGTGGGCTACTGTCCACCGAGGTTAAGCCGCCTGAGCTGGCCCGTATGTTGAAAGATTCACTGCTTCCACCCGAAGCGGTATAGGTCAGTTGCAGGGCAGTAAACGTCGCGACACCATTGTCAGGAGTAACCGTGACCGTCGCGTTACTCGCATCGGTGTCTCCTGTGACCGTCATGATCGCAGACCCTACCCCATTCACTTCTGAAAGCGTAATGCCTGTCACATAGTCACTGTCCACCACATTGAGGGCATCTCTCGCCGAGATCACTGGGACCGTGGTCAAACTGGTCGCTTCGGCCGTTTTCACGGAAAGCGGCGCCGGTTGTGTCTCAAAGACCAACTGAGTCGCCACCACATCCGCGATCACGGCATTCGCCGCCACCGAGGCCAAATCACTGCCGACGCCATCTTGATCGTTGGCCGTGACCGTAAAGCTTTGCTGATCGGCCGTTGCGCTGTAGGTCAGCGCCGTGAACGTGGCCACCCCATTGACCGCGGCCACCGAGTCGCCCGACAGCGTGCCGTCGCTGGCTTCGGTAAGAGTGACGGTCTCCGTAAAGTCCACGTCAGTGTTGCCGAACGCATCTTGCGCCCGCACGATCGGCTGAGTGGTTAACGCTGAGCCCGAGACCGAGCCAGCCGGTTGCGTGGTAAAGGCCAGCGCTGTCGCCGTCACCTCCAGCGTGGTGCCACTGCCGTTGTTGACGGCGGTTGTCCCCCCAAATTGGGTGTTGCTGCCGCTGACCGTCACATCGGTGTCACCATCCAGGCTGAGCAGAAGCGTGTTGCCCTCGGTGATGCCGGTGTTGTCATGGTAGTAAGCGTTTAAGGTGTACACCTCCGACGCCCCATCGGCCACCGAAATCGACAAGCCTGAGAAGGTAAGCGTATCGGCGCTGGCGTTATACACACCCGTCACGTTGGTCGCGTCCGGACCACTTAAGCGGTAAGAGATCTTCGCTCGCTGCGCATCCGAAGCCGTCCCTGCCACATTGACGACAATCTGTGACACTTCAAGAGGGAAGCCGTCCGCGGTGCCCCCATCGGTTAACGTGAAATCAATCAGGTCAACCGCTTCACCGGTTGTATCGGCGGTGGTTGGCAGCCCCACAGGCTCACTGACGCCCGATGCGGCGGTTAAGCTGGCGTCGTTGTCGGCAACGATCGCCGTGAGTGGGCTACTGTCCACTGAGGTTAAGCCGCCTGAGCTGGCCCGTATGTTGAAAGATTCACTGCTTCCACCTGAAGCGGTATAGGTGGCCTGTAACCCCGTATAGGTGGCCACCCCAAAGGCCGGCGTAATCGATACTGTGGCGGCGCTGCCATCCGTATCTCCGGTCCCCGTCATCACGATAGTGCCCGCTCCATTCACTTCTGAAAGCGTAATATCCGTTGTATAGCCCGTGTCTACAACGCCGACGCTATCTTGCGCAGATACGACGGGCACGGTGGTAAAACTGGTCGCTTCGGCCGAGTTTACTGAAAGCGGTGCCGGTTGGACATCAAAGACCAACTGAGTCGCCACCACATCCGCGATCACGGCATTCGCCGCCACCGAGGCCAAATCACTGCCGACGCCATCTTGATCGTTGGCCGTGACCGTAAAGCTTTGCTGATCGGCCGTTGCGCTGTAGGTCAGCGCCGTAAACGTGGCCACCCCATTGACCGCGGCCACCGAGTCGCCCGACAGCGTGCCGTCGCTGGCTTCGGTAAGAGTGACGGTCTCCGTAAAGTCCACGTCAGTGTTGCCGAACGCATCTTGCGCCCGCACAATCGGCTGAGTGGTTAACGCTGAGCCCGAGACCGAGCCAGCCGGTTGCGTGGTAAAGGCCAGCGCTGTCGCCGTCACCTCCAGCGTGGTGCCACTGCCGTTGTTGACGGCGGTTGTCGCCCCAAATTGGGTGTTGCTGCCGTTGACCGTCACATCAGTGTCACCATCCAGGCTGAGCAGAAGCGTATTGCCCTCGGTGATGCCGGTGTTGTCATGGTAGTAAGCGTTTAAGGTGTACACCTCCGACGCCCCATCGGCCACCGAAATCGACAAGCCTGAGAAGGTAAGCGTATCGGTGCTGGCGTTATACACACCCGTCACGTTGGTCGCGTCCGGACCACTTAAGCGGTAAGAGATCTTCGCTCGCTGCGCATCCGAAGCCGTCCCTGCCACATTGACGACAATCTGTGACACTTCAAGAGGGAAGCCGTCCGCGGTGCCCCTATCGGTTAACGTGAAATCAAACAGGTCAACCGCTTCACCGGTTGTATCGACGGTGGTTGGCAGCCCCACAGGCTCACTGACGCCCGATGCGGCGGTTAAGCTGGCGTCGTTGTCGGCAACGATCGCCGTGAGTGGGCTACTGTCCACTGAGGTTAAGCCGCCTGAGCTGGCCCGTATGTTGAAAGATTCACTGCTTCCACCTGAAGCGGTATAGGTCAGTTGCAGGGCAGTAAACGTCGCGACACCATTGTCAGGAGTAACCGTGACCGTCGCATTACTCGCATCGGTGTCTCCTGTGACCGTCATGATCGCAGACCCTGCCCCATTCACTTCTGAAAGCGTAATGCCTGTCACATAGTCACTGTCCACCACATTGAGGGCATCTCTCGCCGAGATCACTGGGACCGTGGTCAAACTGGTCGCTTCGGCCGTTTTCACGGAAAGCGGCGCCGGTTGTGTCTCAAAGACCAACTGAGTCGCCACCACATCCGCGATCACGGCATTCGCCGCCACCGAGGCCAAATCACTGCCGACGCCATCTTGATCGTTGGCCGTGACCGTAAAGCTTTGCTGATCGGCCGTTGCGCTGTAGGTCAGCGCCGTGAACGTGGCCACCCCATTGACCGCGGCCACCGAGTCGCCCGACAGCGTGCCGTCGCTGGCTTCGGTAAGAGTGACGGTCTCCGTAAAGTCCACGTCAGTGTTACCGAACGCATCTTGCGCCCGCACAATCGGCTGAGTGGTTAACGCTGAGCCCGAGACCGAGCCAGCCGGTTGCGTTGTAAAGGCCAGCGCTGTCGCCGTCACCTCCAGCGTGGTGCCACTGCCGTTGTTGACGGCGGTTGTCGCCCCAAATTGGGTGTTGCTGCCGCTGACCGTCACATCGGTGTCACCATCCAGGCTGAGCAGAAGCGTGTTGCCCTCGGTGATGCCGGTGTTGTCATGGTAGTAAGCGTTTAAGGTGTACACCTCCGACGCCCCATCGGCCACCGAAATCGACAAGCCTGAGAAGGTAAGCGTATCGGCGCTGGCGTTATACACGCCCGTCACGTTGGTCGCGTCCGGACCACTTAAGCGGTAAGAGATCTTCGCTCGCTGCGCATCCGAAGCCGTCCCTGCCACATTGACGACAATCTGTGACACTTCAAGAGGGAAGCCGTCCGCGGTGCCCCCATCGGTTAACGTGAAATCAAACAGGTCAACCGCTTCACCGGTTGTATCGGCGGTGGTTGGCAGCCCCACAGGCTCACTGACGCCCGATGCGGCGGTTAAGCTGGCGTCGTTGTCGGCAACGATCGCCGTGAGTGGGCTACTGTCCACCGAGGTTAAGCCGCCTGAGCTGGCCCGTATGTTGAAGGATTCACTGCTTCCACCTGAAGCGGTATAGGTGGCCTGTAACCCCGTATAGGTGGCCACCCCAAAGGCCGGCGTAATCGATACTGTGGCGGCGCTGCCATCCGTATCTCCGGTCCCCGTCATCACGATAGTGCCCGCTCCATTCACTTCTGAAAGCGTAATATCCGTTGTATAGCCCGTGTCTACAACGCCGACGCTATCTTGCGCAGATACGACGGGCACGGTGGTAAAACTGGTCGCTTCGGCCGAGTTTACTGAAAGCGGTGCCGGTTGTGTCTCAAAGACCAACTGAGTCGCCACCACATCCGCGATCACGGCATTCGCCGCCACCGAAGCCAAATCACTGCCGACGCCATCTTGATCGTTGGCCGTGACCGTAAAGCTTTGCTGATCAGCCGTTGCGCTGTAGGTCAGCGCCGTGAACGTGGCCACCCCATTGACCGCGGCCACCGAGTCGCCCGACAGCGTGCCGTCGCTGGCTTCGGTAAGAGTGACGGTCTCCGTAAAGTCCACGTCAGTGTTGCCGAACGCATCTTGCGCCCGCACGATCGGCTGAGTGGTTAACGCTGAGCCCGAGACCGAGCCAGCCGGTTGCGTTGTAAAGGCCAGCGCTGTCGCCGTCACCTCCAGCGTGGTGCCACTGCCGTTGTTGACGGCGGTTGTCGCCCCAAATTGGGTGTTGCTGCCGCTGACCGTCACATCGGTGTCACCATCCAGGCTGAGCAGAAGCGTGTTGCCCTCGGTGATGCCGGTGTTGTCATGGTAGTAAGCGTTTAAGGTGTACACCTCCGACGCCCCATCGGCCACCGAAATCGACAAGCCTGAGAAGGTGAGCGTATCGGCGCTGGCGTTATACACGCCCGTCACGTTGGTCGCGTCCGGACCACTTAAGCGGTAAGTGATCTTCGCTCGCTGCGCATCCGAAGCCGTCCCTGCCACATTGACGACAATCTGTGAAACATCTAGCGGCAGCCCATCGCCAGAGCCGCCATCAGTTAAGGTAAAATCAAACAAATTAATGGCTTCACCGCTACTATCCACCGTCGTTGCAAGGCTGACCGGTTCAGAAACACCATTAGCTGCAGTCAAAGCTCCATCTGAGTCAGCGCTTGGCGCTGAGGCAACCAAGTTATCAAATCCAAGCTGCGCGTTAAAATGCATCCCAGAGGTCGTTACAGTAAAGCTTGTTACTCCCGACCAGTTTAAGTTAACCGTTTTTGAATAGAACCCTGGGCCTATGGTTGACGAGCTGGATGAATCAAACGAAGCACTCGTTACACTGACACTACTATTTGAACTGCTAGGTGTCGTATCTGTAAATATATATGAACTACCCGTTCTCTTTTGTAACTCAAGAACCGCAATACTGGTGAGATCTAATGCCGAGTTAAAAGTAAAGGTATAAGTAGAGGTATTATCTTGAGTAAAAACGAGCTGTCCATTTAGGTTTCCTGATGGTGAGTCAGTACCATAGTCAAACGTTGAGTTACCATACCAATTTGACGGTCCCGTTATAGTGTAAGAGATGGAATCGACAGAGCTGTTGACTGTCGAACCAGTAACAGATGCTGAGTCCATGGTGTCGGTCGCTGAGAGAGCGGAAAAACTGACCATACTCAACATGACCATTGATAGCTGCGCTAGAAATATATTTGATTTATCCATAATCGATTGACTCAAACATGCACTATGCTCGTTTTTTAGCCCTAGTGATGCTAGATACTGTTAAGTCCATTTATATTCAAGTTGGGAAAATTCCATCGACTGTAATGTGATGGGGTTGAAATTCATGAAGGAAGAGTACGAGTTGCAATTGGTCCGCCTCATCCTGATACATTCATATATTCATTATGATGCATTATATTCTGGGCAATTTTATATTCTCACCGTCAATGATGACGTGATCTTCTTTCCATTTTTATGAACTAAAATGCCAAAAGTGCAAAGTCAACCCCTCATACTTTTCGTTTAATTTGATCCAGCTAGACTCAACGCTTCGTTCATCATCAACTTCATTTCAACGTCAAATCAGTGATTTCCTTAGAGGCCTATACAGATTCATCGCAAGGTATCGTCAAGTAGTGTTCCAGAGTTTTTTGAACTTTATGTCTATAGTAAATGTGGCGCTATCCACAGCCACATTTACCATTTAAATGCCATAATATTTAACCATTCGCACCACCCATAATAAAAATTGAACTCATTAAAGAGGACTTTACTATGTTCAGTACTAATCAGTTGGTTTCAAAAAAACAACTCCTGCTCGCCGGGGTCATGCTCTCGGTATCCAATAATGTATATGCCTCATGCGTGCCAGAACCTTATATAGGGTCAACCTGCACCACTGCGGCTAATTTCTGTCCAAGAGGTTATCTCCAGGCTAACGGAAGTCTGTTGGCAATATCAAACTACAACGCTCTCTATTCCTTACTAGGAACCCGCTACGGTGGCAACGGCACAACTAATTTTCAACTACCAGATCTAAGAGGTAGGTCTGCTATCGGTAGTGGAAATAGCCCTGGCCTGAATGAAGCCATATTGGGAGGTCAGTATGGTTCAGAGACACAAACACTTACGCTTGCGAATTTACCTGCGCACACGCATGCAGCTTACGCTTCGAATGGCGGTATTGCTGTTCAGTTGACAGCCTATTCTGGTAAGGGAACAAGCCCCGAACCAACATATACAGAGAGCTTTCTGCAAGGTGTGGCACAAAATGGCTTAAGCTACAACTCGGAAGCGATGTTGTACGGCGAGGGCAAAGGAAACCCAATCCCCTTGGAGGGAGTGTTTACAAGTTATGTTCAGCCTTCCATCTCCGTCATGCCTACTGGTTCCAACCAATCATTTAGCACTCGCAGTCCATCGCTAGCGCTCACTTACTGCATCGCTGTAAATGGCCTGTACCCTTCTAGAAATTAATGGAATCAATGGCGTTACCGATTGGCCATCGCGACTTTAGCGATGGCCAATTTTATGTGCTTTTCCCACTGCAATTTTAAAGCGCGCAAACCTATAAGCAGCTCTTAATTCGCTATAGTTGCTACATACTTTCAATTGCTTAAACGAAAATTGATCTCACCTTGATTTACTTCTCAACATCTAGGGTGGGTCGTGCTAGCCGCTCCTCATTTCAGTAATCTAACTGATACTCAAAGAAGAATAAAAATACCCGCTAAACACGCACTCATTAGGTTGGCTAACGTACCCGCAAGCACAGCTTTGATACCGAGGTTTGCAACTTCAGCACGACGCTCAGGAGCAATCACGCCAATCGAGCCAAGTTGGATTGCAATTGAGCCGATGTTTGCAAATCCACACAGAGCAAAAGTAATGATGACTTGAGTATGCTCAGACAAGGTTGCTTTATGCTGGACAAAGTCAATGAATGCCACAAACTCGTTCATCACAATCTTTTGACCAATGTAAGAGCCTGCCATCAGCACTTCATTTGAAGGAACACCGATCACCCATGCTAATGGCGAGAACAAGTAACCAAATAACGCTTGTAGGGTAATACCGCTAAATCCAGCAACTTCACCAAGGCTTTCTAAGCCAGTGTTGACCATCGCGATTACACTCACGAATGCGATTAGCATGGTACCCACCGCAACCGCTACTTTCATACCGTTCATTGCGCCGCTTGCAAGTGCATCAATGACATTGCTCTCTTGCGCTTTATCCATCTCAATATCAGATTGATTGATTGGTGTATCGCGCTCAGGAACGATGATTTTCGCCATCATCAAACTACCCGGAGCAGCCATGAAACTCGCGGCGATAAGGTATTTGAGCTCAACGCCAAGACCGGCATACCCCCCCAAAACAGAGCCCGCTACCGAAGCCATGCCACCAGCCATAACAGCAAACAGTTCAGAACGAGTCATACGAGATAGGAATGGACGAACAAGAAGTGGCGACTCGCCTTGAGAAAGGAAAATGTTGCCGGTTGCAACTAGTGATTCAGCTTTACTTGTACCCAAAAACTTTTGGATACCGCCACCAATAAATTCGATGACTTTTTGCATAATGCCAAGATAGTAGAGAGCGGAGATTAGAGCACTGAAGAAGATAATAATAGGAAGGACACGAACAGCGAAGATAAATCCAGTATTGGCCAAATCACCAAATAGGAAGCCGATACCTTCATCAGCAAACCCCAAAAGACTAGAAACACCACTACTCAAACTGGTGAGTGCCGCTTGTCCCCATGGGAAATACAAAACAAGAGCAGCAAATCCAACTTGGAGCATAAGTGCACGAGACACTGTTTTCCAATTGATCGATTTACGACTCTCAGACAGCAGTACTGCGCACAACAATAGAACGACAACACCGATTAAACCGAATAAAACATTCATTAAAGATCACCTCTACAAGCATTCAATAGGTAGCTGGTCCGGTCCGTGGGGTCATTCACCTTTCCGTGTGACGGCTTGTATTGGCAGAGCACTCGCTCTTAACCGGGCGGAAAGTATAGCGAAGGATATGAGATATTCATCACATTTTTTAACGCAAACGTTCAAGCGTTCATTCTGTAAACGATTACACCAACTATTTCGAAGATTTGAGAAAATTCCAGCAAGGGAAGACAAAGGAAATACGCACTTAATTGCATTTATTTTCTGGAGCAAGATCACAACGCTTACTATGTAATCGTTATCATTTCAAAATAAATTTGGGCAAATATCATTTCGCCATCTAGTTTTATAGATGTGTCAACTAACGTACTAGTGAACATAATCTATTTCCTAACAACGTCAGCGGCTTAGACAAACACAACAAATTTTGCCCCACTTCAACGTGGGGCTTTTTTATATCGATACTTGCACTGTGCTGCATGCTCATTACAATGCGGGAAAAACACAATAGTGAGCCATTATGGAACGAGATTACACATACGCCTCGCTCTCGCAATTACCGCGAGAAGAGCTCGAAGAACTGAGTATGCGCTTGATACAGCGCTTGATTCCTGAAGACTCAATGACGGAGCTATTTACGTTTGATGCAGAAGAAACGGAGTCAGAAGATAAACTGATGGAAGCGCGCTTTGATGCCATGTTACGAATGAGCGCCATCGCACTGAGTCAACTGCCTGAACTGTTCAGTGAATCAGAAAACAAAGAGCAAAACACGCTTCGTATGCAAAGACTGCTCCTTTGGCACTTTTATGCCTCTTCGTTCCAGTTAGATCGCGCCATTCCTTTAGAAACACATTGCAACCACGCTGAGGTGATTCTTAAACAGAGCCCGAACAGCGCCCTTGAGTGGGTCACGACTCTTACAGACTTACTGCGCCAATACGCGCAAATTGCTCAGAAATAAGTAAAACGCCAGCATTGCGCTGGCGTTCGTTTTATTGGGTTTGAGTGATGAGTCGGGCATTGAGCTTTTGTAGCGGGCGATTGTTGTTACCCATAATCTTATTGAACAACGCAGCTTGCTTAGCAGAGACCGTCTGAGGTGTTTTCAACACTAGCCATCTTACGCCCTCGGAACACGGCGGAGTGGTCAACGAACCACTAAAGCGATAGTAATCATTGGTATCGCTTAACAAAGCGCTCGCATTAAAGGGAACATCTATCGGTGAGTCAGCGCCTTGCTCTGGGATATTATCAAGCAACTTCGCGAGCTCACTATTGTCGTCCCCCAGTTCGAAAAAGACGGCAACGACCGCCAAATGACCGGCTTTATCGGCATGCACAAAATGGGCTTCCAATGGGTACTCTTTGCCGTCTACGTGATTTTCAGATGGGGTGTGAAAATGAAACTGCTTAAGCGTAAACGACTTTCCATCTATCGCTAGTGTGTTACTCCCTTCAAGTTGGGTTTGCAACGTATGACCATTATTGAGTAGCGATACAACCTGCCCCTGATAGTCAAACGACAGTTTTTCCAGTTTGGCCTCTGTTGCTGACGCTATATTAATCGGGCTTTGGTTTACCCCGTTCGAACACTCGGACGCAAATTCTCCCCAGTGTGATGGACCATGTTGCCCTTCGTAACCCCATTGCGCTGCGTTTGCGTTGCTCATAAATGCGGTGCAAAGCCCTAGTGCGAGTAGTGTCCTTTTCATACTTGTTCCTTTTATTTGCCAACAGTGAGTCACGCATCATAAAACGGGCAGAGGCCAGAAAAGTAGTCAGTAATCTATGTTTGCAGTTTACTTTGGAGCCAGATGCTAACTCGCTGAAATTAATTTGATTATCAACGGATTTATCTGTGCTACAGGATTGATTACGCGTCAACCTTCTTGGAAACATTTCATTGCTACTTTGCTTTAGCAAACAGAACCAGTTGAAAAATGAGCAATATGCGCTAATATTTAGGCATATTGCCAAGAGGTACAAATTTATGTCTACAGCAATGGAAATGGCAGCAAATGCCAACCTCAATGCTTGGTTTGGTTGGTCGATTGACAATGAGTTAGATCTGTCAAACCTAGTTCGTGATGGTGTGGATCCGTCGGTAATCAATACCTTGATGGAACATGGGTTCAATAAACAAGAACTCAATTGGGTGATACCGAGCCGAACGCTATCTCATCGTGTTAGTAAAGCCGAGAAACTGACCCGTGATGAAAGTGCCAAAATCATCCGAGCAGCACGCTTAACAGCGCAAGCGGTCGCGGTTTTTGGCAATGAGCAAAAAGCCAACAACTGGCTCAGCAAGCCAAAGAAAAAGCTCGAAGGTCGTACGCCCAAAGAGGCAATGCAAGATGAGTTTGGTGCAAGCATTGTCGAGCAACTGCTGCTAAGAATCGAATCTGGGTATTTTTAATGGCAATCCTTTGGCGTATATCTGACTTCGAAGACCTTCACGGCATCGGAGGGCTAAAAGCAAGCGGGCGTTGGCACTCACAAGGGCACTTAATCGTCTATTTGGCAGAGCACCCTGCCCTCGCGCTTCTTGAAGTTATGGCTGGATTAGATATCGATCTCGAAGACCTACCCGACCGATTTAAACTGCTTAAAGTTGAAGTCGATGACGCAGAACTCAGCCAATGTCATGTTCCAACCTTACACAATGACTGGGTGAAGCATGAGAGAGGCACACAGAGTGAAGGCAATAACTGGCTAAAAGCCAACCAAACCTTACTTGCCAAAGTGCCTAGTGCCATTCTTCCCGAATCGACGAATTACTTGTTTAACGCCAGTCACCCCAACGCGAAACACGCAAAAATCATCGACGTAATACACTTCCCATTCGACGAACGCCTAGTTTCCTAATGAATACAAATAGCCCCGAGTCCAACTCGGGCTTTGCCCTTCCCAACCCAGGATGGCTTTCTCTAGCGCTAAAATACGTAACACTTTTGCACTCGGCCATCTGAACCAAGAATGAGACGTCAATCGCAAGCTCCGCTAGTGTTCTCAAATCCGCAACAACCTATTGATTGGAAATTGAACAGGCGCTTGAAAGGCGGCATCATATACACACGATTGGCGAGTGTTAGTCGCCTAATTTGCTTTGTATACTTCAAGAATTCATAGGTTAGGTGTGATGTGAAACTATTTAAAATAGTTGGATTTCTTTTAATAACAGCTCTAACCCTAAACCTTTTTATTTCAACATTTTCGATCTTCCAGTTATCACGTTATTTAGATCTGCAAAATAGTAATAGGCAGAATGGTATTCATTATTACATTGAGGCAAGGCATAGCGAACAGATTTCAGCTAAAGACCGAACTGCAGTAACCAAGCTTCTAGCTAAAGAACTTTTTATTTTGGGACATGAGCGCACCTATTATGTCGATAGCTCTGGCAATGAAAAGATGTTTGAGCCAACCGAAGAGGATCGAAATACAAGGCAGCTAACTTTTGAGACGCAGCAAGTATCGATTGCATACATACATGAACAGCTTTGTCTGAATGCATTTTATATAACGTTGCTTTTGGTTATCGCATTCATCAAAGGCAAGCTTACAAAACGCATAGAGGAACGCGTTTAGGGGGAAACTCCTCACGCACGGTAGTTGCGTTTTGGTAGGTTCACAATACCAGGAACGGACAAAATGGACTTGAATAATCTCTTAACTTTTATGGCGGTTGCTACATTGCTCGTTATCTCTCCGGGACCTAATGGATTCCTAATAGCGAAAACGGTACCCATTTCAGGACGAAAAGCAGGATTTGCTAACATCTGGGGATTTGTCGTTGCATTTTATGTGCATGGTACCTTATCAATTTTGGGTATCTCGGTGATCCTGTCTAAATCATCTCAGGCGTTTTTCATTTTTAAAATGTTAGGCGCCACTTATTTGGTTTGGATTGGTTTGAAAGCGATAGCAAGTGCTTTTCAAGGAAGTTCAATAGAACCCGATGTTAAACCGAAGAGTATTAAAGCATCTTCCCTACGTGTATCCTTCTTGGAAGGACTCATGACAAACGTATTGAACCCGAAAGTGTCTATGTTCTATTTGGCAGCCTTTCCTCAGTTTATTCCCAATACCGAAAGCCCAATGAGTGCATACGTTCTAGTAACGGCACATTCTATGGTCAATTTTGTATGGTTCGCCATCATGGTTATGATCCTTGCAAGAGTTAAGACGGTGACCAATAGTGCGAGGTTTAAAACGTGGTTAAACTCAATAACCGGTTTGGTATTTATAGCTTTCGGTACAAAATTGGCCTTGATGAAAAATGACTAGCAAAGCGTTCATGACGGATTCACTGTGCTTGGAGCAAAAATGCAATATATCGAAGTAGAAAGTAGCCAGATTCCTATTGATTTACTGCTTGAAGCTGATCCTTCTGAAACGAGTATTTCTTCATACTTATCCGATTCTTGGTGCTTTGCTGCACTAGACAATGGGCGTGTTTTAGCCGCCTGCATAGTAAAGCCACAAACTGATAGCATTGCTGAGATATTCAATATTTCTGTATATCCAAACTCACAAGGTCAAGGTATTGGTTCGGCGTTGCTTAAGTCCGTTCTATCGCAATTATCAAGTAAAGGAATCAAACGAGTTGAGTTGGGTACGGGGACCTTTGGCTATCAGCTAACTTATTATCAACGCCTCGGCTTTCGGGTTGATTCAATCCTCAAAGATCACTTCTTGCTGAATTATCCAGAGCCAATCTATGAAAATGGAATTCAACACAAAGACATGCTGAGATTGTACTTACCGCTTTAGTATCGACATAACCAGCATTTAAAGCGGGTATGTAACGTTTGACGACTTTGGGTTCATTTAAGGAGATACATTGGAATCCTCGACTTTATACATATTTTCAGGGCTTCCGGCTTCTGGGAAATCAACACTGGCTAAATTGCTTTCACATCGGATTGGAGCAACGTACATTCGTATCGATACGGTAGAGCAAGGAATTCGAGACCTGTGTAATTTCCAAGTTGAAGGCGAGGGTTACAGGCTTAGCTATAGAATTATCAGAGACAACCTAGCAATTGGCCTAAGTGCAGTGTCTGACTCATGCAACCCAATCGAACTGACACGAAATGAATGGCAAGAAGTCGCAGAAAGTGTGGGGGCTAGGTTCGTCAATATTGAAATTCGGTGTTCAGATGCCAAAGAGCATGAGCGTCGAGTAAACTCTCGAAAAAGTGAAGTGGAAAACCTTAACCTACCCAACTGGAAACAAGTTCAAAGTCGATACTACGAACCGTGGAATGATAGAGTGATTACAATCGACACGGCAGGCCAAACAATAGAAGAGTCTTTCGCTGAACTGGTCGACAAGCTAGGCATCAACAGGCCAACCGATAAGTGATACAAGTTCAGCGATTTGAAGAAACATTGCTCTGTGCCCATATCTTGAGAGCTTTATCATGAAATCTTTGCAGAATGCTTCACACCGACCTTGTGCTGAAAGACATTCTAGGCCATGCCGATATCAGCATGATCATGCATTACGCACACTTGGCACCTGATCATCTCTCAGAAGCCAATCACTAGTCTGTAGTTTGTCGTCACTTGTTGATTTTTAGACAAAAAAAGAGCCGCAAAATGCGGCTCTTATTAAACTGAATTTTCCGAAGTATTAAATTACTTCTCTTTACCGAATACGTTGTTCTCTTGCTCTTGTACGCGGATGAAAGTCGTACGCTTAGTTAGCTCTTTAAGCTTTGCTGCGCCTACGTAGGTACACGTTGAACGTACACCACCAAGGATGTCAGAGATAGTGCCGTGAACAGAGCCACGAAATTGTAGAAGTACGGTTTTACCTTCAGCTGCGCGGTACTTAGCAACACCACCTGAGTGCTTGTCCATTGCTGACTGCGAAGACATGCCATAGAACTTCATGAAAGTTTCACCATCTTTTTGAATGATTTCACCGCCTGACTCTTCGTGACCTGCAAGCATACCGCCTAGCATGACAAAATCCGCGCCGCCACCGAAGGCTTTAGCCACGTCACCTGCACATGAACAGCCACCGTCACCGATGATCATGCCGCCAAGGCCGTGTGCTGCATCACCACATTCGATGATTGCTGAAAGCTGAGGGTAACCCACACCAGTTTTTACACGTGTAGTACATACCGATCCTGGGCCAATGCCCACTTTAACAATGTCAGCACCCGCTAGGATGAGCTCTTCACACATGTCGCCCGTTACCACATTACCCGCAGAAATCACTTTATCTGGGAAGGCCGCTCGAACGCGCTCTACGTACTCAACCAAATGCTCTGAGTAGCCGTTGGCAATATCAATACAGATGAAGATAAGTTCTTCAGATAGCGCCATGATGTCTTTGGTTTTTTGAAAGTCAGCGTCTGAAGTGCCGGTAGAAACAAAGACGTTGTTAAGCGTTGCTTTGTCTGCTGATTTAACGAAGTCGGCCCACTGTTCAACGCTGTAGTGCTTATGAACAGCTGTCATAACACCGTGCTCAGCCAGTGCTTTTGCCATCGCAAAGCTACCTACAGAGTCCATATTGGCAGCAATAACTGGAGTACCAGACCATTGACGACCGCTATGCTTGAATGTAAACTCGCGGGTTAACTCAACTTGAGAACGACTTTTAAGAGTAGAACGCTTCGGGCGAAATAATACATCTTTAAAGCCTAACTTAAGTTCTTGTTCGATACGCATGATAAATTTTCCTGTAAGTAAATTTACGTGTCGTGCGTTTTCGGTAAACGTTGGCAGACGTTTTACTGAGTTTCGGACACAAAAAAACCGGAGCGTTGGCAGACGCTCCGGTTTTCAGCATTATAGGCCGCGATTTATTTCCCGCAAGACTGATATTTCTAATTTTTTTATGCTACAGTTCGGTTAAGTTGCATACCTAAGCACACTCCCCTCCTCTCCAAAGCTTCAAAAACATCACAAAAACAAACACTTAAAGAGCCATCAACTAAACGTTTGCGCAATCCTTTTCTTACCATCGGTGAGTACTATTCAAGCATTCGGTTGCAGGATCATTATGTTCAGTTCACAAACCAGTGTTTTTAGCCGATTAAACAACCTCTACTTTTGAGTGCTAACTGATGATTTAACACTCACAAAACGCAAAAAAGCAGAAAACGCCGAAGCGCCTTCTGCTTTCATTTTGAACGATGGCTGAATTAATTAGAGCTTAAAGAACGCCAGTTGCGCTTTTTGCTTCTCTGCCAGTGAAGATAATTCTTCGCTTGCACTCGCACTCTGGCAAATACCAGACACATTTTGATTCACCAGCTCAGACATGTTGACCACGTTGCGGTTAATGTCTTGGGTTACTTGTGACTGCTGCTCTGCTGCGGTTGCAACCTGTGTATTAGCGTCGTTAATGTTGGTCACGGACTCAGTGATTCCTTGCAGCGCACTGTTTGCTTGTTGCGCCAGTTCATTGTTCTTGGCCAACATTTCCAAACTAAGCTGCATGCTGTCATTCGCCATACCCGATTGCTTTTGTAGCTCTTCGATGATGGTTTGGATTTCACCAGTTGACTCTTGAGTGCGCGCCGCAAGCATACGTACCTCGTCTGCCACAACCGCGAAGCCACGACCAGATTCGCCCGCACGTGCCGCTTCAATAGCCGCATTCAACGCCAATAGGTTCGTTTGCTCAGATACACCGCGAATCACTTCAATCACATCGCTGATTTGCTCCGACTGCTCTTTTAGCGACAGAACCACTTGAGCCGCATCGTTAAGCGCATCGCCCATTTGAGCACTTGCCTGATTGCTCTCTTCGAAGATTTCCATGCCTGATGCAGCCAGTTGATTTGCTTCACGCGCTGTAGAATCAGCCACTTGCGCGTTGTCACTCACATTATCGGCGGTACTTGAAAGCTCATTTACGGCAGAAGCAACTTGCTCAATTTCCGCCAACTCTTGCTGGGCATTCGCTTGAGATTGTGTCATTACAGCAGCAAGCTCTGTTGATGCTGAAGCCACCTCTTCGCTAATACGCATCAGTTGATCAACGGTTGTATGGAGCTGCTCTGCTGTCGTATTGACGTCTTTACTAAGCTGAGAGATTTCGTTTTCACCATCGGCATTGGCGCGAATCGATAGGTTACCCTGTGCAAGCTCTCGCATCACTTCTTGCAGTTTTTGAACTGGCGTAACAATCATTCCAGATAGGACCCACGCCACCAACAATGAGATGGCTAGCACACTAAGTACAAGGAACATCGCCAAGTTCTTCACTTTGGTGTTTTGTTCAACACTTTGGTCCATAGCTAGCGTCGCAGCCTCATTGACCTTTTTAGATAGCGTATTGATTGATTGCACCATTTCATTGCCAGCAATACGATATTGGCTAATAAAGTTGCTGTACTCGAGTTCAGTCGCTAGCCCTTGGTCTTTTCGGTTGAACAAAGTCACGCCTTGGGTCGAGAATTGAACATAGTTTTCGATTGAAGCGCGCACGGTAACGATGTCATCACGGAACGTTTTACGCTCACGTATTAGGTCAAGATCTTGGTCGATTTCTCGCATTGCATTTTTCAGTTCGTTAAGGAACGTGTCACGACGTGACGCATCATAAATAGCATACACCGCACTAATACGAAGCGGGTAAACTTGGTCGTCAATCTTAGCCAGTGTGTCTTTGTAGAACACTAGAGCGTCGGTATTCGCGTCCATCAACTCTTGCTCAGCTTCCAAATTGTTTTTGGTCACCCAAAGGGCGATAAACAAGGCAACGGTTGTGAATAGCACAGGTAACAACACCTGTGTACGAATAGACAAATTTTTTAAGGATAATTGCATTATTGTTCTCAATCAGCTCGGTTGAGTCGTCCGTGAACTGGGAATATTCCCATACGATTTGTGGGGCGAAGTCTATCATAATATGTGATCAATGCCACAAAACATTGTTGGATAATTCATCAGTTAGTTGGAGACTTTTGTAAATATGCATTAACAAACACATGCAACAGGGTTATAAACGCAAACCTGAGCTATAGCATTGATAGAAAACAAATTGATAATGGTAATGATAAGAGATGACTCGCTCTCGGGGCTATCGCTCATCTTTCGGCGAGTCCATCACCACCATAGTCGTAATAGATTGAACTTGTGCACACTCACCAAGTACATCCGCATGAAATTTTTTATAACTGGTTAGATCCTGCGTCTCTACTCGTAGCAAATACTCGTTAGCACCAGTAATGTTGTGGCATTCAACCACTTCGTCAACAAACCGAACGTGCTCCTCAAACTCTAATTGCGCTTGCTTGCGGTGGCTTGCCAATCCAATCGACACATAGGCAACAAAGCCAACCCCTCGTTGAGCTCTGTCGAGAACCGCTCGATAACCTTTGATTACACCGCGCTTTTCCAAATCTTGAACGCGACGCAGCGTCGCCGATGGAGACAAACCAATCCGATGAGCGAGATCGACATTTGACAATCGTCCATCCCGCTTTAGCTCACGCAATATTATTTCTTCATACCTATCCATCACGCACCTTTATTGCAAACATACCCCTAATCATTCGAATAAAAACACATAATTGCGCTTCAATCTACTTAAACTGTTTCTTGACCGGTCAAACACATCCATTCATCTGTTGTAAACGTTGAGGAGACACTATGGAATTACAACAACTCAGTGCGTTGGCGATGTTTGCCTTTGTTTCTACTTTTACCCCTGGGCCAAACAACCTCATGTTGATGACTTCTGGCGCCAATGTTGGCTACCAGAGAACCTTGCCGCATATGCTGGGAATTACCTTAGGGTTCGGGTTTATGGTGCTGCTGGTAGGATTGGGGTTAATCGGCGTCTTCAATGCCTACCCTGTCTCTCATACCGTTTTAAAGTGGCTGAGTCTTGCCTACTTAGCTTACCTCGCGCTCAAAATCGTCCGTTCTGGGAAAGCGGAAACCCGTGACGACTACAAACCCATGACCTTCCTTGGCGCTGCGTCTTTCCAATGGGTTAACCCGAAAGGCTGGTCGATGGCACTTAGTTCTGTAGCGATCTACAGCAGCTCTGGGAATTGGCATGAACTGTTGATCATTTCCGCCATGTTTATGCTGGTGAATATGCCGTCATGCAGCTTTTGGGTACTTGCAGGGCGCGAGTTACAGCGATGGTTGACCTCCGCCAAACGAGTGCGAGTGTTTAATCTCACCATGGCGGCACTGCTGATTGGTTCGACAGTGCCTATGTTGTGACCGTCTGCGCAAATGTAAATTTAATTAAAGAGGCTTCGGAACTGTTTTTTTACCTGTTAATCTAAATGAGAATAAGAATAACTATTGAGTAGAAAAATGAAAAAACCTTCAGCTAAGCTTGTCACCGTTACCGATACTTTTTCCGTCACCCCAAATATGCAGCGCATCACTCTACAAGGTGAAGCGCTGGCTGATTTTCCTCTCGACTGCGAAGGAGGCTACATCAAGCTGCTGTTCAATCAAGTGGGTGGAACCGATCTGTCCCAGCAAACAGAAGATAGCCGCCCTGTCATGCGTACTTATACGATTCGGCGCTTTGATCCGAATAAGTCGCAAATCGAAGTCGATTTCGTAAAACACGTCACCGAAGATCAACAGTGTGGTTTTGCCGCGCGTTGGGCCATGGCAGCAAAGCAGGGGGATACGATTCATATCGCGGGCCCTGGGATCATTCAAAACATGAACCTTGATGCCGACTGGTACTTTATGACCGCCGACATGACCTCTTTACCCGCGCTATCAGCGAAGATTCAACGCTTACCGCAAGATGCGCAAGGGTATGCCGTGATCAAGGTTCAGACCGAAGATGATATACAAACGCTAGAAGCACCAGCAGGTATGCAGATCGAATGGGTGACCCAAGACTCGTTAGAAGATGCCGCTAAACGCAAGCCTTGGCTCAACGGTCAAGTCTCGGTCTGGTGTGCTTGTGAGTTTGACTCGATGCGTGCGCTGCGTCAGTACTTCCGTAATGAACACAACGTAGATCGTGAATACATATACATCAGCAGCTACTGGAAACAAGGGGTATCTGAAGATGGCCACAAAGTACTCAAACGCGAAGATGCCGAACGCCAACCTAATTGAGGTTTGAAAACTCCACCAGACGAGCTTGAAGTGAACAACTTCAGGCTCAGTCTTTCAACTTTTCGGCTAAAAAATCAATCAGTAAGCGTACTTTAGGAGATAAGTTTCGGTTTTGCGGATAAAGAGCCCATATCCCTTCTCGCTCATCCCGATAATCGCTCAAGACTTCAATCAAGCTGCCTGTATCCAACGCCGATTGGACATAATAATCAGGCAATTGAACCAAGCCTAAACCGCGTATCGCAGCGTCAAGCAGCGAATAACCCGAGTTGCAGTGAATGCGCCCAGAAACGCGGATTGACTTTTCACCCTTGCTATCTTTAAAACGCCAGTAATCAACCGACCCCACCAAACATTGGTGATTCGAGAGTTCAGACAATGTATGAGGCTCACCAAAACGGTCGAGATACTCTTTACTTGCGCATACATAAAGTTGACGACTCGACAAACGCTTTGCGACCAAACTCGAATCTTGCAATCTTCCTAGTCGAATCGCGACATCAACGCCCATCTCAATTAAATCGAGCTTTTGATTCGTCAGATTCAAATCCAAATCTACTTGTGGGTACTTTTCCAAAAACTGATGCAGCAAAGGAGCGAGCTGCTGTTCTCCATAGGTGACCGGGGCCGTCACTTTTAATAACCCTTTTGGCGTTGATTGCATTTGAGTAACGGCTAACTCCGCAAGCTCTAACCCTTCGACTAACTGCTTACACTGCTGATAATAAAGTTGCCCCGCTTCGGTAAGCGAGACTCGCCGCGTGGTTCGATTGAACAACTTCACCGCCAAGCGCTCTTCCAACGACGAGACTCTGCGGCTAACCTGAGCGACAGAAGTATCGAGCTTTTTCGCTGCTGCGGTGAAAGATTGCGTCTCTGCCACGCCAACAAACTCGCTGACACCTTCCCAATTTGCCATTACATTTATCCATCAAATACATGCTTAACTACGTCTTATTGTTGCACTGAGGTAATAATAAACGCAACACGCTTATCGCTGTAAAATGGCGCGCTTGTGGTAAACTTTTCCCTTTATTGGTTATTGAATTAAATCCATGTCTAAATTGAAACTGTCTTTGCTCGGCGCTCTAGTGGCCATAGCGGCGCTACTTGCTTACGTGTTTATCCCAACGCATGTGCGCTTGGGTAGCGAAATAACGAATCAAGAAGTGGGCGAAAACTATCGTCTAGTCGGTTACAAGGCAATCTCAACCAAACCGCAAGACGGTAAGCTGAACCATTACTTCCTGATCGCGAAAGACGCCACAATTGAAGATGCCGAACCTTTCTTAATCAGCTCTGATCCATTCTTAACCGTCGATAGCGTCGTCGATAACAAACTGAGCTTGAGTATTAAAGGTCGCGTAAAACACTTTGATAATGACCTCTGGGTCGAAAAAGGCGATGGCAAGGTTGAACACTGGTACATCAGCGCCAACATCAACTACGTGCGCTAGACTAGCAATCCGACCACAAACAGGTAAAATCACGTCCCTGTGATTTTGCCTGTAGTGAACCCGTCCATGCACCAACCGGAACAACTCTTTACCCGTTTTAACACCCCAATCGACGGAATAACGCTTCCAGAAAAGTTTACCTTCCCGTTCTACTACCAGCCTCATCCGCTGTGTGTTCTCGCGGCCGAGCAATTGCAAACGCATTTGACTCACCAAACTGACTGGCAGCACGATTTTGGCCTGACGGGGAATCAAGATGGCATTGGTAAGATGTTTGGCGTGCTTTTGGTGCACTCCCCAGACGGAGAACTTGGCTACTTTTCAGCATTCTCTGGAAAAATCGCCGATCAAAACCTGCTACCCGGCTTTGTGCCGCCAGTGTTCGATATGTTGGCAGAAGAGAGCTTTTTCCGATCAGATTTAGCTAAGATCACGGAACTTAACGAACAAGTAAAACAGCAGCAAGCCAATCCAGAGCTTCATGCGCTTCAACAACAGTTAGCGCAGTATCAGGATGACTATCAGCAAGCGGAGCAAACCCAGCGCGAACTGATGATTCAAGGCCGTGCGGCGCGCAAGAAGCAGCGAAAACTCGCAGAGCAAACGCTGGCTGGCGATGCGTTAACACTGGCGCTCGATGATCTGGCTAGGCAAAGCGTGGCAGAAAAGAATGTGCTTAAGTACCTCAAACTGGAATGGGAAGAGAAAATCAATCAAGTTTCCATTCAGTTGAATGAGCTAACCGAGCAAATCGATGCGATCAAACAGCAGCGCAAACAACGCTCCAATCAACTGCAAAACAAGTTGTTCGAGCAGTATCGCTTTTACAACATCCGTAAAGATGAAAAGTCTCTTAAAGCGATATTTGCCCCAACGACAAGCCCAACCCCACCAGCGGGCGCGGGAGAATGCGCAGCACCCAAGCTGCTTCATTTTGCGTTTAAACACGGCTACACACCGCTCGCTCTGGCCGAATTTTGGTGGGGCGTGTCGCCAAAGTCGGAGATTCGCAAACACAAAAGCTACTACCCGTCTTGCAACAGTAAATGCCAACCGATTTTGGGCCATATGCTAGAAGGTATGCGTGTTGACGACAATCCGCTAGAGAAAAGTTGGGCAGAAGACAAAGAGCTAGAGATCGTATATGAAGATGACGCTATGGTGATCGTCAACAAGCCGTCCGGTCTGCTCTCTGTCCCGGGTAAAACCATCACCGACTCCGCCTACACGAGATTGCAAAAGCGCTACCCAGATGCTGAGGGGCCATTTGTTATTCATCGACTCGATATGGCCACATCAGGAATCTTGGTATTCGCTCTAACCCGACGCGCCAACAAAAGCCTGCAGAAACAGTTTATCTCCCGCTCTGTGCAAAAACGCTACATCGCACAGATTGAAGGCGAAGTCGAAGCGCAAAATGGCACCATTAACTTACCTATGCGAGGCGATCCAGATGACCGACCGCGTCAGCTTGTCTGTTACGAGCACGGAAAACCCGCTGAGACCTACTGGGAATTGATCGAGACATCCAACGGGCAATCAAAGCTCTATATGCATCCCAAGACAGGTAGAACGCATCAACTCCGTGTCCATTGTGCTCATCACCTTGGTCTCAATATGCCCATCGTTGGTGATGCGCTATACGGAACAAAAAGTGATCGCTTACATCTACATGCTCAACGCCTTGAACTACACCATCCGTACAACCATGAGCCAATGACTTTCAGTGCAAAGTGTGAGTTTTGATGATAACAACTTGTTGCTTAATGATTAGTAATGGTTTTATAAATAACCCTGATTCATCCTGTGGTTGAGTTGATATTTTTGTTACAAGCACTCATTTGACGCAACCTTTGTTTAAAAACTCATACAGCACGGTATATACTATAGCGCTACTCAAGGGAGGCTCAATGAACAATCAAGCTCGGGATGAAATACAAACCATCTATTCTCAATTTCAACGCTATCCCGGTATTGATGGCGCAATCGTCATGGAACAACAGGTGTACGCGATCTGTGCGAAATATGACATTGAGTTGCCTCTCGCTCAGTTTCATTTTATTGAAGGATTAAAATGTAACCGAACAGATCGTATTGCAGAAGCGATTGATCACTACCTGAAGTGCCTTGAGCTTGTCACTGGGGAGGATGAAATTCTAGCCCTTCACGCCAACATATTGCTGGCGACCCTCTATACTGAGCAAGAGAATTACTACTCCGCCTATTTGATGTATAAGCGCGTGATCGACAACAGCGAAAAGCTCGATGACAACTACATGTCACTCGCTTATTGCAATGTCAGCAACTTATTACTTCAATTGCAGCAATATGACATGACTGTGGATTTCGCGAGTAAAGCGGTCGCTAGCGCGCGAAAAGTGGCGAACAAGTCGATTGAGTCCATTAGCTACCTAAACAAAGCATTGGCCCTTGCGCTTGCAAAGCAAATCCATCGGGCGATCGAGTGTGCCAATCACGCTTTGATGATCGCTTTGCAGATTGATAACCCGCGCACCATCGCCTATGCGTACGGCTACCTTGCGCGTATCCAGTCGATGTCTGATGATTACTCGATAAACGAGGTAAAAAGACATTTTCAACTCGCCAATAAGTACAGTGTTGTTCTCAAAGATAAGTACATCCAAATGGAGAACGACACCTATTACGCGCAATTTCTGGAAAAGCATGACATCGACTCGGAAGCGATCCAGTTGTGTCGACAACTAGAAAAGCTCATCGACCCGACCTGCAACATCAAGTTTCATCTGCTCTACTGCCAAGTGGCGATTAATCTGGCGAAAAAACACAATCAAGCTGAACTGGTTTCCCTACAAGCGACATATATAGAAGCCGCCAACCGAGCGCTCGCAGATACCCGCCAAAAGGAATACGCTTCCATCATCAGTAAAGTGAAGCAAACCGCGGATGACCAAGAGCGCCGTCTACAGCAAAAAATCAAAGAGCACATTGAAGCCATTACAGAAATTGGCCAAGAGTTAGCGACCTGCCAAGACATCTCGGTTCATTTACCCTCTATTTTTAGCAAGATCACCAACATCATTCCGAGCGAAGAGTTCGGTATTGCACTTTATGATGAACAACAAGGCATTCTCGATTATCGCTACTTTTACAACACTAAAGGTCCGATTGAGCGCTTCTATGTCGACTGCAACAAACAAACCAGCATTGGTTCTTATGTGGTCAAAACTAAATCCATGGTCCACCTAAACAACGCGGATGCCACCAGCGTCAGGGCAGCGATTGGCTTAAGCGTCGATAGTGACAATGCGGCCATTCATCGAAAAGCGGACACTCCTTCGAGTCAATCACTGATGTTTACCCCCATCCTGTTGGGGAACAAAGTGCTGGGTATTATGTCTACGCAACATACGGAATCTGGGCAGTATCAACCCCACCACTGCCAGCTGTTTGAACAACTCGCCAGTTTTATTGCCATCGCACTCGAAAATCATGTCCAGCGTCATAAGCTGCAACAAGCCAACAACTTGTTAGACAACTTATCGAAAACCGATCCATTGACCAAGCTCTACAATCGCTATCAACTGGATACGATTGCCCCGACGTTGATTCAAAAAGCAATCAATCAAGGCACGCAAATCGCCATCGTGATCATCGATATCGACTTCTATAAAGGCTACAACGATCAGTTTGGTCATCAAGCCGGTGATGAGGCGCTGAAGATCGTCGCCGCCAACATCAGCAACGCGTTTTCAGATACATCCATCGACCATATCTTTCGCTATGGCGGAGACGAGTTTCTGGTGCTGTGCGATGGTCAAACCGACGAGCAGGTCATCCGCAAAATCCATCAGTTGCAAAGCGCTATTTTGTCATTAAAAATTGCGCATCCACGTTCTTATGCCAGTGATTACCTCACGCTCTCGATCGGCGTGTCTAATCATCGTCTTTACAAAGAGCAACCATTAGATTTCAACGACCTGTTCAATGTTGCGGATAGCGCACTCTACACAGCAAAAGAGCAAGGAAGAAATCAGTTCCAATTGAGAAGTGATGATAGTTAACAAAGGGTTAGGTGCAACATTGTGTGAGTTCCTATCCCGGCTGTGAGCCAGCTCTGCCTTTCTGACCGATAGACAAAACTTCTATCGAAGTCCTAGCAATGACGCGTTACCATCAACAGCCACCACATAAGTTTGGAGTATGGTAGCTGTGTCCGATTATTCAGCCACGATTCGCTGGCAGCGTCAGCAAAATGAACCTTTTAGCGACAATCAGTACAGCCGAGGGCATCTGTGGGAGTTCGACGGCGGTGTCAGTGTCCCAGCCTCGTCATCGCCTCATGTGGTTCCGCTCCCCTACTCGGTCGCAGAAAACGTTGACCCAGAAGAAGCCTTCATTGCCGCTATTTCCAGTTGCCATATGCTGACATTTCTCGGCATCGCCGCAAAACAGCGGTATGTTGTGGATTCCTACGTTGATAACGCGATAGGTGTCATGGCCGAAGATGAAAACGGCTATACCTCTGTTACCGAGGTGACACTCTCTCCTACGATTTGTTTTTCCGGCGACAAGAAACCATCCTTTCAGCAAATTGAGAAAATGCACCATTTAGCGCACCGACACTGCTTTATCGCCAACTCAGTCAAAACCGACATTCGATTAAATCTCACCCACGAGGCAGAGTCATGAAAAACAAAGCGTTATTAGCCACTTTCATCGCTTTCGGCGTGTTCATTTTAGTCGGCCAGCAAGCCAACTTGTTCGGCTCAAACAAACCGGAATCTTTCCCTAAATTGCCGGACTCTCCCCATTTTGCGGTTTCAACCCAGCACGATGGCATCTGGCTAGGGCGCCGTGTCGATGTGACAGGCAACAATATGTGTGAGCGCACCACCATCACAGGCAAGGTTGTCGATGGATTTGCAACGCTGAACCTAACATACAATGGAACCTCTCTAAAAGGATGGATAAACGCGGACGAAGGCGAGCTCACTCTCTACGCTTCTAACCGTCAATGGGATTACCGCTTCAGTGGAAGTGTTGGGAAAGACAAAATTCAAGGCAAGTGGTTCCTGACTAATGGTCCATGTAAAGGAACCTGGTATCTCGAAAAACAAGTCTAATCACACTCACCAGTTCATGGTACACTCTGCGTCAATTCAGGGGATTTGATTCCTCAAGACTATTAACACAGAGTGTCACCCATGCCGTTCGCAAAACTAGGCCTAAGCCAACCGTTAACTCAAGCCATTCAATCTCTCGGTTACAGCAAACCCACAACCATCCAAACCAAAGCGATCCCAGCTATTTTACAAGGGGATGACCTTATTGCGGCCGCTCAAACCGGCACGGGGAAAACCGCGAGTTTTGTCTTGCCTATTCTGGAAAAATTGGCGAAGGGTGAAACTCAGCGAAAAAAACGAGTACGTGCGCTAATTCTTACGCCGACTCGCGAACTGGCTCAACAAATTGAACAGAAAGTGCGCGACTACGGTCAGAATTTATCACTTACGTCTCTCGCTATGTATGGTGGCGTGGATGAAAAGCCACAAAAGCAAGCCCTTATCGAGGGTGTCGATATTCTTATCGCAACACCGGGTCGATTGCTCGATATGTACGGTAAGCGCGCGGTTCACTTTGAGGAAATCGAAGTGTTGGTAATGGATGAAGCAGATCGCATGCTCGACATGGGCTTCATCGATGACATCAATAAGATTCTAGATCGTCTGCCAACCGATATTCAGCACCTGTTGTTCTCCGCGACGCTTTCTAACAAAGTACGAGACTTGGCGAAAACCGCCGTGCATGACCCGTTTGAGATTTCGATCGCCGCCAATCAAGCATCAAAAAAGAACATCGAACAATGGCTTATCACTGTTGATAAAGACAAAAAATCGGCGCTACTTAGCCACATGATCAAAGAGAATAATTGGGACCAAGCCCTGATCTTTATCGAAACGAAGCACGGCGCAGCAAAACTGGCATCGCAGTTAGAAAAGCGTGGGATCGAGGCAGAAGCCTTCCACAGTGGACGCAGCCAAGCGGTGCGCTCTAAACTGCTGGCTGACTTCAAAGCAGGCAAAATCAAGTACATGATTGCAACCGGTGTCGGCGCACGTGGTATCGATATCGAAGGGCTCACTCGTGTAATCAACTATGACCTGCCTTTCCCTGCCGATGAATACGTTCACCGCATTGGCCGAACTGGTCGTGCGGATGCGCAAGGCGAAGCAATTTCGTTCGTGTCAAAGGACAACTTTAAAAATCTGTGCATGATAGAAGCACGTCTAGGTCACTTGATTGAGCGCCGAGTGATCGAAGGGTTTGAACCACGCAAAGTCGTGCCGATGAACAAAAGACTCAATCAATAGTCCCAATCGAGTAAAGAGGCCAAGTTGGCCTCTTTTCTTTAATCATCGACCACTTTAAGTACATTAGAGGGTTTCTCCTTGGCGAATACGAAGTGGCTGCCTTGGCGCTCTTTAGCGATATACATTGCCTGATCGGCCAATTTCACTAAGTCACGATGATTGTCCGTACAATTCGGATACACGGCAATACCGATACTGACGCCAACATGATAACCTTTATTACCGATGACAATCGGCCGCTCAACTTCATGAATGATTTGAGTCGCTTTAGCGGAAATAAAAGACTTGTCCGTCAGTAAATCCAAGCAGACAACAAACTCATCCCCGCCGAAACGGCTCACGATATCCGTCTTCCTCGTGACGGTTAAAAGGCGCTCAGAAAGACGTATCAAAACTTCATCACCAATATCATGGCCGTAGGTGTCATTGATCTCTTTAAACTTATCCAAGTCGAGAAAAAGCAACGCAACCAATAGCCCCGTTCTTTCTGCTTTCTCTAGCGCGGTTTGCAAGCGTTTTTCCATCGAGCGTCGATTGAGCAATGCCGTCAGAGAGTCATGCTCTGACAAATATTCGAGCGCATGCGTTTTCTTTTCGAGTTCAAGGGTTTGTTTACTCACCTCGTTCTCCAACTGAGACTTAGTAAACATACTGTGCTCTAACTCTTCATTCATTGCGTTAAACGTTTTTCCCAATGTACTGAACTCATTGTCTAAGTGTTCGCAGTGAATTCGATGGGAAAAACGACGTTTTTTAACACTGTTAATGGCCGTTGAAATCGCGCGCGCGCCAATACGGAAACTTTTAAGCAACATAAACGCAGCGAAGCTCATGCCAACAGAGAACATCACCAGCACAACCGCAAGATAGACCATGGTCTCCTCGATTTTGAGGTTAGTCTGGGAAAGTTCGGTTTCGTGTTCGCTTGAAATGTATTCGTACATGTTTTGAATCAACATATTGTACCGTCCCGTCAATACTGCTTGTCGCTGCACGATGAAATCGCGTCTTGCAGTCAACTGCTTGAGCTCGGCTTGAAACCGCTTGTCTTCCGATAGAAGAGCGGTAAGTTGATTGTTTAATCGGTTGAGCTTAGTGACTTTAGTCACATTGACGTTGGACATGGCCAATCGTTCAGACAAGCGTTTTTGCTGCTCGACGAGATTAGAAAAGCTTTTGTCGTCTTTATATTCTAAGTAGAGCCATAGCTCACCTTGAAGAGCACTGACTTCCGTCTGGATCTCAAGCAGTTTCATCTGGTTACGTGTTGCGTCAACGTGTTGGTTGTACAAACTGTACATTGACCATGCGGAGATCACTGTCATCAGAATACCAATCCCAAGCAGCGTATACATTTTAGAAGTGATTGAACCTTTCATTGTCACTCCTAATCCACTGTTTCTAGAAGTTGATAGTCAACCAAAGCTCTGACATCGACAGGAGCGCCTTCAAGAATATTGCGCTCTGACGCCCACCTTGCTTGCAGTTGTAAATTGGATAACAGGCTGTAGTCGTTGGTGAGCTCAAAAACGTAGTCATTCCAAGCCCAGTTCACTTGCTGAGGTAATATGCCGAGCTCTTGGCTGATAAGATCGATGCTGTCATCTGGATTCGCTTCTATCCATTCAATGGCATCAGACAGTGCTCGCAAGAGCAATCGGTCTTGCTCCTTCGTACCCTCTCCTCTTACCGATTTGGATAACAGATTAAAGGACAACTGATAGACCCCCTCTGTGCCCAAGTTGACCAACGGAGAAGCAGACACGAGCGTCGCTCTATAGCCATACGGCTCCCAAATTGAAATCGCATCAACCTGATACGAGAGCAAAGCCGCAACCAACTCATCTGGCTGGAGGTAAACGCGCTCTACCTGCAAATCTTGTAGAGCATGGGTGATTAACAAGAGATCAAAGTAGAATTCACTCGAACTGGACTTAACAATGCCCACTTTTTTGCCCGCAAGATCCGACAGTTTGCTAATGTTATTCGCGTCGAGCGATAAAAGTTTGAGGTCATTACTTGAACGCACAAAACTGGACAAAATCGAGACATTGCTATGATGATAGCGATTAAACAGTGCCACAGTTTCTGAAGCGGTCGCGTAATCTACCTTATCTTCTTGCAGCAAATGAGCGCACTTCACTCCGCCTTTACAAGGCATGATTTCAACATCCAGCCCGTGTTTGGCAAAAAAGCCCTGCTCTTGTGCAATAAAGAACGGCGTACTGAGAGGCGTAAGTGACACAGCAACTTTCACCGAAGTTTCTGCTAACCCATGAGGCGATGGTTGCTCCTCAATCAACCACCAACTACTCGCCAACAATACCACCAAAAAGGCAACAACTGACACAATCTTCATTCGACGCTCCCTTCGAACTCATTACCCTTAAGGATAGTAAATCAGTTGAATATATCTATTCTCTATATCGGGATAAATTCTATCCCTTTATCACACGGTGCACTTGCGACGTATCTTTTCTCGGTTCGTTCGTAGTATTCTCTGCCACGAAAAATATGAGTATTTGTAGGACCACCCATGACTTACCCAACTAAAATAACGTTTTTCGAGTTTTTGACTCCACTAGTCGCGGCAGGTAAGAAGACGATTACCATCAGAGATGAATCGGAAGCCGATTATGTCCCTGGCACCACTGTCGAGGTGTACACACTCGAAACCGATACCAAAGTGTGTGACGTAAAAATCCTCTCGGTAGAGCCTTTACACTTCGACGACATCAACGAGTTTCACGCCGAGCAAGAGTACATTGAACTACCGAAACTGAAGCAGCTTATCCGCGAGATCTATCCAAACAACAACCACTTGTTCGTTATTCACTTCGAACTGGTTTGACAAACATAGGCAGATGCTAGGCACAATCGCGTTTATCCCCTCAAGCAAAAATAGCAAGATAGGTGCAAATATTGGCGAGGGGATCGTTGACGATCAAAAAAACACTAGACGACTGGTCTAATTGCTATTATCCTCTCGCCATGAACTCGAAAACACAAGACACTCGCCAACACATTTTGCACGTTGGTTATGAGCTTATCGTCAACAAAGGCTTTACCGCTGTGGGTCTCTCCCAGCTTTTGAAGTCGGCAGATGTGCCTAAAGGCTCGTTTTATCATTACTTCAAATCCAAAGAGCAGTTTGGGGAAGCGTTGATCGAAGAGTATGTGCACACCTATATGTCACGTATTCATCCCGTGCTTAATCAAAATGACGTGAGTGGCTACGACTGCATGCTCGACTACTTTTCACGTTGGCTCAACGTCGAAAATGGCGTGTGCAACGCAAATAAGTGCCTTATCGTAAAACTGAGCGCTGAAGTATCTGATCTTTCTGATTCAATGCGCGTATCGTTAGCAAAAGGCGCTGAGTTAATTATTGGAGCGTTAGCGTCGACCATCCAGCGTGGTATCGAAGATGGTTCAATTGATGAAATGAACAGTTCTTTGGTGGCTAGACAGCTTTATCAGCAGTGGCTAGGGGCAAGTTTGCTCAACAAGCTCATGCAAGATCAAACCAATCTTGAACTGTGCTTGCTTACAACTCAGCAACGTTTACGCTCTAACTCATAGAAATCTCCCGTCAAACTGAATGACGGGATTTTTTGAAATAACAACTAGACGACCGGTCTAATAAGGAAAACAGCTATGTCTCAACCTACTAATCGACAAATCGTACTTGCATCTCGCCCGACAGGTGCACCAACTCCAGACAACTTCCGACTAGAAAACAATTCGATTCCTACCGTAAAAGATGGCGAAGTCTTGCTGCGCAGTGTCTACCTCTCTCTTGACCCTTACATGCGCGGCCGAATGAGCGATGCGAAGTCTTACGCCGATCCTGTTGCAATTGGCGAGACCATGGTCGGCGGCACCGTGTGTCAAGTTGTAGAATCCAACCACCCAAACTTTGACAAAGGAGAATGGGTTTTAGGATTCACTGGCTGGCAAGATTACGGCATTTCAGATGGCGAAGGTCTCATTAAAATGGGGATGAACCCAAGCCACCCTTCCTACGCGCTGGGAGTAATGGGAATGCCTGGCTTTACCGCCTACATGGGACTGCTTGATATCGGCCAACCAAAAGAAGGTGATACTCTGGTAGTTGCAGCAGCGACTGGTGCTGTTGGCTCTATGGTGGGCCAGATTGGTAAGTTGAAAGGTTGTCGAGTCATTGGTGTTGCAGGTGGCGAAGAGAAGTGCCGCTATGCGACCGAGCAACTTGGTTTTGATGCGTGTATTGACCACAAAGCGGAAGACTTCGCAGAACAACTTGCGGCAGCCTGTGACCAAGGTATTGATGTCTACTTCGAAAATGTCGGTGGCAAAGTGTTTGATGCGGTGCTTCCGCTACTCAATACTGGTGCTCGCGTTCCACTGTGCGGTCTTATCTCTCAATACAATGCAACTTCGCTTCCTGAAGGACCAGATCGCATGTCAATGCTGATGGCGCAATTGCTGATTAAGCGCATCAAGATGCAAGGTTTCATCATCTTTGATGATTATGGTCATCGTTATGGTGAATTTGCCTCTCAAATGACTCAGTGGTTATCAGAGGGCAAAATTCACTACCGCGAGCACTTGGTTGAAGGGCTAGAAAATGCACCAGAAGCCTTCATTGGCCTGCTTGAAGGGAAAAACTTCGGCAAACTTGTCGTCAAAACAAACGAACCCGTTTAGGAGCAACCATGATCATTTTACATCACCTCAATCAATCACGTTCTAAACGCATTATCTGGTTGTTGGAAGAGCTGGGCGTAGAGTACAAAATCGTCCCGTACCGCCGAGACAGCGTGACTTTTCTTGCCCCACCGGAGCTTAAATTGATTCATCCGCTTGGTAAATCGCCAGTGATTGAAGAGCAAGGTCGAGTGATTACAGAGTCTGGCGCGATTACCGAGTACTTAATCAGCAAATACGCGCCTGAGAAATTCGCGCCAAGTCAAGACAGCGACGAGTACGTGGAATACCTTCAATGGTTACACTTTGCCGAAAGCTCTGCCGCGCTTCCCTTGCTACTAAAGACCTTTGTCGCTAAAGATGGAGCGCCAACAAACTTCCTCGCAGATTACGCGGAAGTCGAATTGCACAAGGTAATGAGCTACGTGGACCAATCGCTTGATGGCAAACGATACCTAGTGGCAGACAAGCTTACGGGGGCTGATTTTATGATGTCATTCATTGTAGAGATCTTGAGTAAGTTTGGATTAGTTGATCGCTACCCCAACATCGCTCGATACGCTCAGCAACTCGAAAGCCATGACTCATGGCACGCTGCACAAGCATTAGAAGCTCAACATGGCTAAATAGTAGCAAGGTGCCGCCGGCGTTGGCGGCACCAATCAAGTGCTTAACCCCTCTCCCAATCGGTTCGTCATGCGTGAACTGCAAACGCATAGAAACCACCTATCAATAACATAGACACAACCAGATTTATCAATCCCGATTCTGCGCCTATTCTGAGTAAAGCAAAACCACAGTGTATTCGTGGTTGTTATTCAGCATTGTTCCGTTGTGAGACCGATAGTGTCAGCGACTAGAGCAGTGCAACACACTAGGAGCAAATCATGGACCATAAAAATACTCAATCCGGCGGCCAATGCCCTGTCATGCATGGCGCTGCAACGTCAGCCAACTCTTCCAATGTCGCTTGGTGGCCAAACGCACTCAACCTAGATATTTTGCACCAACACGATCACAAGTCGAACCCAATGGACGCTGACTTTAGCTACCGCGAAGCGTTAAAACAACTCGATGTCGACGCATTAAAGCACGACCTTAAAGCACTAATGACCGACAGCCAAGATTGGTGGCCAGCGGATTGGGGTCACTATGGCGGCCTTATGATTCGCATGGCGTGGCACTCTGCGGGTTCTTATCGTATTGGCGATGGGCGCGGCGGTGCTGAAACCGGTAACCAACGTTTTGCTCCTCTTAATTCATGGCCAGACAATGCCAACCTTGACAAAGCTCGACGCTTACTTTGGCCTATCAAGCAGAAATACGGCAACAAAATCAGTTGGGCAGACCTTATGATCCTTGCGGGCAACATGGCCTATGAATCAATGGGACTCAAAACCTACGGGTTTGCTTTCGGCCGCGAAGATATTTGGCATCCAGAAAAAGACATTTACTGGGGCTCAGAGCAAGAGTGGCTAGCAGACAGTCAAGCTAAAAACAGCCGCTACTCCGGTGATAGAGATCTAGAAAACCCATTGGCCGCGGTCATGATGGGCCTAATCTATGTTAACCCTGAAGGTGTCGATGGCAACCCAGATCCACTTAAAACGGCGGCAGACATGCGAACCACCTTCGCACGTATGGGTATGAACGATGAAGAAACCGTCGCCTTAACCGCAGGCGGTCACACGGTGGGCAAAGCGCACGGCAATGGCGATGCGAGCAAACTGGGAGACGATCCTGAGAGCGCAGACATTCATGAGCAAGGTTTAGGCTGGAACAACCACGAGTCAAGAGGCGTGGGCCGTGACACAGTGACAAGTGGTATTGAAGGTGCTTGGACAACGCATCCAACTCAATGGGACAACGGTTTCTTCCACCTGCTGTTTAGCTATGATTGGTCACTAACTAAAAGTCCTGCTGGTGCATGGCAGTGGGAACCGGACAATATCAAAGAAGAAGATAAACCTGTAGATGTTGAGGATCCATCGATTCGTCATAATCCTATGATGACCGATGCTGATATGGCGCTCAAAATGGATCCTGAGTATCGCAAGATTTCTGAGCGTTTCTACAAGGATCCAGAATACTTCTCAGAGACGTTTGCTCGCGCTTGGTTCAAGCTGACTCACCGCGATATGGGGCCAAAAAGCCGTTACTTTGGCCCAGATGTCCCAGCTGAGGAACTAATTTGGCAAGACCCGATTCCTGCTGGTCGAGACGATTACGACGTGAACGCAGTTAAGATGAAAATCGCAGCAAGCGGACTTAGTGTTCAAGATTTGGTCGCAACGGCTTGGGATAGCGCACGTACTTACCGCAACTCCGATAAGCGTGGTGGTGCCAACGGTGCGCGTATTCGACTCGCGCCACAGAATCAATGGGCAGCCAACGAACCAGAACGTTTAGCGAAAGTGTTGGCCGTACTCGAGAAGATCGCCCAAGACGCGCAAATAAGTGTCGCTGACACCCTAGTTCTGGCGGGTAACCTTGCCATTGAGCAAGCCGCTCTTGCTGCTGGCGTTGAAGTGGAAGTGCCATTTTCACCAGGTCGAGGAGACGCCTCTGCAGAGCAAACTGACGTCGATTCTTTCGCGGTACTTGAGCCTGTTGCTGACGGCTTTAGAAACTGGCAGAAGCAGCACTTTGCCGTCGCGCCAGAAGAGCTGATGCTCGATAAAGCGCAACTTCTAGGATTAACGGCGCCTGAGATGACGGTGCTGATCGGCGGCCTTCGCGTACTAGGCGCTAACCATAGTGGATCACAGCACGGTGTGTTTACCCATAACGTCGGCGCGCTAACTAACGATTTCTTCGTGACGTTAACCGACATGCGTTACCGCTGGCAGCCAACTGGACGTAACTCTTACGCCTTGGTTGATCGCGCGACAAATGAGGAAACCTGGACAGCAACACGCGTTGATCTAGTGTTTGGTTCGAACTCTATCTTGCGCGCCTATGCGGAAGTCTACGCTCAAGACGACAACAAAGAGAAGTTTGTTCGCGATTTTGTCTCGGCGTGGGCAAAAGTGATGAACGCCGACCGATTCGATGTGAAGTAACGACAATAGGCGCTTGTTTGAGTCAAGCAAGCGCCTTTAATTTGGCAGACTGTCGCTTTTTGCTCTAGGGTTAATCTATAGCAACAATGAGAAAGGAGGTGCATTGCACCTCCACACTGAGGAGAGTTGGCTATGAATACTTTTGATTTCTTTAAACTATTTGATACCAAAGAACTGTTTATATTCTACTAGTTTGAAGACTGTCCTTTCGCGACAGCTTTCATCAAAACAGACGTATCCATTCGACCCAAGCCCTCTTCTTGTAGGGCTGCATACTGTTGGTCAACTTTGCGCGTCAGTGGTAAATCCAACCCAACGCGCTCTGCTTCTTTTAGGCAGAATCCTAAATCTTTGCGCATCCAGTCGATCGCGAAGCCAAAATCAAACTTATCTTGTGACATTGTCACGGCGCGATTTTCCATCTGCCATGATCCTGCTGCACCATGTTTAAGCGTTTCGACCACTTGTTCAATATCTAAGCCTGATTTTTGTGCCAACAGCAACGCTTCACTCAACCCTTGTAAAATACCGCCAATACAGATTTGGTTGACCATTTTACAGCGTTGCCCCTGTCCGTTTTCCCCAAGTAGGCTGATTTGCTTTGCGTAAACGTCCATCACCGGTGAGACACGATCAAACACCTGCTGATCGCCGCCACACATAATGGTTAGCACACCGTTTTCAGCCCCTGCTTGACCACCAGACACTGGAGCGTCGATAAATTGATGACCGCTATCCTGCGCCGCTTTTGCAAGTTCTACGGCCAGTTCTGCCGAGGTCGTGGTGTGATCCACCAGCACTGCACCCGGCTTAAGACCTGCAATAATGCCGTCATCACCGTAAACGACGCTGCGAACGTCATCATCATTACCGACACAAACAAAGACGATGTCGCTACCTTCAGCGGCTTGTTTTGGCGTCTCACACGCTTGGCCATCATATTCGCCTGCCCACTTTTCAGCTTTGGCAAACGTACGGTTGTATACCTTTGTTGAATACCCAGCCTTACTTAAATAACCCGCCATTGGGTATCCCATCACGCCCAACCCAATAAAAGCGACTGCTTTCTCCATGACTTCCTCTCCTAGTTATTCGTTTTTTGTTACGCCAGTGTACTAAACAACGTCTATCAAATTAACTACTTATCGTTAAGTCCCTGATACTCTATAGGAACCTCTTATCATTCAATCCTCTTTCATAATGATTGAACGCAATAAATCGGCTTTTCCAGCAAAACAAAATATGCCACACTCGACCATCAATTTGTTAGTTTGTAGTAAGTAATCCCATGAAATTTCAAGCCGCTATCTTCGATATGGATGGTCTCCTGCTCGATACAGAGCGTGTCTGTATGCGTGTATTCAAACAAGCATGCGAGACTTTACAACTGCCGTTTCACGAAGCCGTCTACCTGTCCATTATTGGCCGCAACTCTGCCGGTATCGAGAAGATATTCCGCGATGCGTATGGCGAAGATTACGATGCTCTCCACGCAGAATGGCGAGTAAACTACGATGCCATTGTTAAACATCAGGCCATTCCAGTTAAAGATGGCGTGATCGAGCTACTCGAATGGTTAAAAGCAAACAATATTCCCACCGCAGTCGCAACCTCAACTCACAAAGAGGTCGCCGAAGCCAAACTGCGCCTTGCAGGATTGGACAAGTACTTTAAAAGCCTCACCTGTGGCTGTGAAGTGACTCACGGCAAACCCGATCCTGAGATCTATCTTCTTGCCGCCAAGCGTTTAGGCATTGAGGCAAATCAGTGTGTGGCGTTTGAAGATTCAAACAATGGCGTTCGCAGCGCGGTGTCTGCCAATATGACTACGTTTCAGATTCCAGATTTAGTTGAACCATGTGACGAAGTTCGAGCGCTCGGGCACCAAATTGTAAATAGCCTGCACGATGCATTAACCGAACTGAAAAAGTAACCCCAAAGGCGCTCCAACAAACTTGAGAGCGCCTCATTATTCTTCCAAACGCTTTTCAATAACTTTCCGATCTATCAGTTTCTCTGTGTCACTCTTTTTATTTGTTATTTTTAGCCCAATGATAGTAATTGCCGGATATCAATTTTGGATAAGGAATAACAATGACAACTCAGTATCAACCACCAAAAGTTTGGACTATGGACGACGAAAGCGGCGGCCAATGGGCCAGTATTAACCGTCCAGACTCTGGAGCCCGTCACAAACAGACATTGCCTGTGGGCGATAACCCGATTCAACTCTACTCGCTCGCGACTCCTAATGGTCAGAAAGTAACGATCATGCTTGAGGAACTGCTGGCACTTGGCGTGACACAAGCTGAGTACGACGCTTATATAATCAAGATTGGCGATGGCGATCAGTTTGGTTCCGATTTTGTTTCGATTAACCCCAACTCAAAGATCCCAGCTATGGTGGACCGTTCAGGTGACGAGCCAATTAACGTCTTTGAATCGGGTAACATCTTGCTCTACTTGGCAGAGAAATTTGGTCACTTTTTACCAAAAGAGATCGCTGCAAGAACCCGAGCGCTAAACTGGCTATTTTGGTTACAAGGCTCTGCGCCTTATCTTGGTGGCGGTTTCGGTCACTTCTATGTCTACGCCCCAGAAAAGTTTGAATACCCAATCAACCGCTTCACCATGGAAGCAAAGCGTCAACTGGATGTGCTTGACAAACAGCTCGCTAAAACGCGCTACCTTGCGGGTGACGAATACACCATTGCGGATATTGCAACATGGCCGTGGTACGGAAACGTTGTACTTGGTCATGCCTACGATGCTGTAGAGTTCTTGCAAGCTGAGGGCTACACCAACGTTTTACGCTGGGCAAAAGAGATCGAACAGCGTGAAGCCGTCCAGCGAGGCCGAGTAGTCAACCGTTCGTGGGGTGAAGCATGGGAACAAGTACCGCAACGCAACAGCGCTGCCGACATTGACAAAGTACTTGCCCTAAAACCAGAGTAAAACGAAATAGCGGCTTAGTGACTCACTAAGCCGCAAACATAGATGGCACCATCAATAATTGACGCTTTAAGCATCATAGAGGGCGAGTCATAAATCGACTGTGAGGATCTTCCTTATACCCCCCAAACGGTCCGCAATACTCAAATCCATATTTCTCATACAGAGATCGAGCCGGTTGAAAGAATGCCTGCGAACCCGTTTCTAAACTGATGGTCTTGTATCCCTTCGCGCCCGCTTGCTGTATCACATGTTCCAGTAAGCCAGAGGCAACGCCTTGATTTCGGGCGTTGCTCGATGTTCTCATCGATTTAAGTTCAACGTGTTGGTCGCTGAGTGATTTTATCGCAACACAACCGAGCAGTTTTTCACCGGACCACCCACTATAAAAGGTAATTTCAGGCGCTTTAAGCGCATCTACATCCAATGCATGAACACTTTCTGGTGGTGACGTTGCGTACATATCTTGTAGGTGCTCCTGCAAAAGTTGTAACACTTCACCACCACTCAAGTCATCAATTCGAATTTCCATATTCTCTGCCCTTTTAATTTTTTAAGTCTACTTGATACAAACCTTTGCATCATAATCGTAAGAACCACCCGCATCTAAGCACACATCGACAGCGATAAACTGGTTCGCTTGCACGATTAAAACCAATACTAACATACAGAAAAGGCCCCCTATGACAATCAGCAAGTTATCACTTAGTCCTTTATTTTTTGTAAATACAGCACAGACTATACGGCCTGTGGTTTTAATTGTTCCATCGATGATGAGGGTAAAAAAGAGCCAAGACAAAAAGCGAAATACGGATCCTAGTTCGAACTGCACCAGTTCTTCTCCAACAGTGTTGTAATATTTCCGTGTAGAATCACTTATTCTCAAACATAAGTAAATATTGTTGTTCGAACTGGTTATTTAACGGAGTGGGAAGACTGACTACTCTGGGCAATATTTCATCACCATCGTATGCAGCGAAAAAACCAAGGCCAAGAACAATGTTATCTGCCATAACCCATCTTGATAAAACGTCATCTGGTTATTAGACCAAACCCTAAGTGCAATATTAAACAGCTCCCCTTTAATGCCGATCACTACTACCGCAGCGAGGTAATATTTTAGGAACTCAATAATCAGTCTTTTCAGTGATGCCATGACAATAGAAGTTATTCGGTGACTAACAATTCACCAATCATAATGGAAGAATAAACGTGAAGGCAGTTGAAGGGAGGTTATCTTTACTATCTTTCCTGAAACGGAGAGCTAATGCGAGTCAGTGCAAATAATTGGTATGTGGAATGTAGTAAATCGGTCACTTAGATGAGAACAGCAACGTCTCACCTAAGTAATAATCAACAAAGTGTCAGATTTTTATTGGGGAAGTTCGATAGACGCATTGGCGACATCAAGCCGAGAAAGCTGCGACAAAAACTGAGCAATATTGGCCTTCGCTGAACCTTCATTGGCAATTTTTAAACGCTGCATACCGTCAAAGGCATCGTCAGTTGATGCTGTAAATGCAGCGGTAATGAGCTCATTAAATAGGATTTTGCCGGTGCTCTTTTCAATCAAGCGGTATTGAATGGATGACGTAACTGTCATGTCTAGCCCAGCGAGTGGCTGATCGACTTCAACCATGTCAGCAGACAGCGCGTAGACTGAGTTTTCTGTCTCAGCCAATAGCTGCTGAGACTGTAGCGAGGATTTTAATGCGGTAGAAAAATCATCGTTACCAATTTCTGATTGCAGCAACGGATTGGTCCATTTCCCCCCTGAAACCTTATCTATCGAAACAGATTTCGTTAGGTTCTCATCATATTGGTGATTCACCGCACCATCTACTTTCATGTTTTTTACCTGTGCCGGTAACGCACAACCAAAAAGAAGTACTGCAGAAAGTGTAACGGAAATAGTTTTAAAAAAGTTCATCATTTACCTAATAACTAACGTTCATTGCCGCCCTAATTGCGCACTTGCTTAGGCGCCACAATGCCTTTATGGGAAAAATAAAAATTACGTAATGAAGGAGGCCACGAAGCGTTCAATTGCAGTAGACAATCAAATACTCATTGGTTTTCGGTTGGGCACTCGCCGTCAACCTTCGGGATCTCAATGCCATTCAAGCCGATTCGAGCGCCACAGAAAAATACGCCACCAGAGCACTGTCCTCCCTCGTCTTTGAAGACGAGCATGTTCCCTTTACGCGAGACGCTCAGCTCACAAGAGAAATCATATTCTTCATCACTTTCTCGGTAGACAAGCACGTCCCCCTCACGTGTCATTTTGAGCGGGCCAGCAACGTCTTCCGATGTTGAGCCTACCGAGCACACATGGAAGTTGGCACCAAAAAGTGTCCCTTCAACGAAGTAATCTTCTGCCACTCGAGTAACGTGCATGTATGAGGTTCTTTCTTCAGTTTCACCAGTGACTGCACTGGCAATATCATCTTTGACGAGGTAGCAGCCTTCAAACTCAGCCGCATATAACGTTGATGAACATAATAAAACTAAGAATAGCAATCGCTTTAACATAGCGCTCCTCGTTGAATAGATCGTTTACACATCGTCATTGGAGTAAATTGATATGGTTATCGCACCGCCGATTTCAGCAAGCTTTGTTACAGACTCTTGCGTAAGACTCGATTGAAAAGCCTTCGTGCTACCTGCAGCTTCAAAACCAACATCAAACACACGTTTGCTCGCACTATCCCATAGCTTTCTTAAGTGCTGAGGTAAGCGATTAACGAGCTGGTAGTATTGATTGACTATCGCGTCCTCAGAGGTTTCACAGGTTTCGAAACTGCCAAACCACATATCGGCAACCTTCTCCACACGAAACACCATCACTTGATCTCCCCAATGTTCCACGAGAGGTCGAATATCTCGAGAAGACTCGATATCTAGGTCAATATTCAAAAAGTGAGTTTCATGCATCGTTGTGCACCCGATTTAACTGATGCCGGGATTATATAATCGAACAGCCACGGAGGTGGGATAGGCTTACAGGCGCTTACGTTTTAACCTTTTGTGATGATTTAGATAAGCCAGTCAAATGATCGATTTAAAAACTGCCCAACGTTTTGTTTTACTATTTCACCATGTGACATGACTAGAGTTTGGGGCTTCCACGCAAGCAGGCGTTCAAGATGGAGGCGAGCGCCTTCTTTCCCAAACATAAAACTCAAACGCCAGTCTAAGGGCGTTTTTCCGTTTGGAGCCAATATGCCGACACCTCGCGCAACCAGTCTCTGCCAATAGTTAAAATCCTCTCCTGAGAAATTTTCAACCAAGTCCGTGACAATCAAGGTTCTCGAAGTGACATGGAAAAACACGCACTCTTCCATAACAGGCGATCCAGAAAACAACTCTTGTTCAATTTCCCCTGCCCAAAGCGCTTCTGTCGAAGAGTTCAGCGATCCTTCGAAGGTAAGATCTGAGCGCTTTTTTATGACCTCATCGGTTCCAAATAACAACGCTTGAGGGTAAGCACTCAACCAGTCAGAGATAAAGAGATGATGTAAATGGTTGGGCGCAATCAGATACTTTACTTCTCCAAGTTGCCCTATTTGCTCGCTTAACGCTGGTGACATTTTGATCGGACTATGGATCCAGAGCTCGCCAGTTGCCAAACGAATAACGGTCATCCTTGTTTTGAAAGGAAAACCCAAAAAAGACACGGTCGTGCCGTCATATATCCAAATGTTCTCAGCTAATTGTTTCATTCATGTGCCTGCTTTAACCCTAGTTTGTGACCTGAAATCGAGTTTTGCAGACCACTCAAACGTGGGAGTATTACTCCCACTATCAAAACTTCGCTCATTTAAACTCCAAGATGACGCATGTTCAGCTTTCAACGATGATTGTAAAACCGCCATAGATAATACGTTTTCCATCAAAAGGCATGGGGTTGTGTTCTGGACTTATTCTTGGGTCTTTGGTGATCCTCTCCCATGCTTCGTCTCGTCGACTTCGTGATGGCCAGATAACCCATGAGAAGACAACGACTTCATCGGGTTTTCGGTCAACCGCCATAGGAAAAGACGTTACTTCACCCTCAGGCACGTCATCTTCCCACGCTTCAACCACTTGCAGCGCTCCGTACTCCTTGAACATTTGTGCAGCGATCTCGGCATGCGCTATGTATTTTTGCTTGTTTCCCTTCGGCACCGCCGCAATAAATCCATCGA
Source organism: Vibrio sp. NH-7 (assembly GCF_053643215.1). Taxonomy (NCBI): domain Bacteria; kingdom Pseudomonadati; phylum Pseudomonadota; class Gammaproteobacteria; order Vibrionales; family Vibrionaceae; genus Vibrio; species Vibrio sp. NH-7. The sequence continues at coordinate 1,102,352 of NZ_CM132188.1, forward strand.
CATAAGACATGATTAATTTCTCCTAGATTATGAAATATAACCATAGCCCAACCTTACGATGCCGTGTATATCAGTTAGCGCCCTATATCACACGGGTCAGTTTTGCAAAATACTTGGCAAGTAGCTTTTATATGATTCGCCTTTCAAGATAGTGACCAATCGACTGTTGAGCTTGAAACAATGAGCTGATGGGCACATTAAGGTTAAGTTTTTCGATTTCTAACGCCGAGGATCCATTGTTGATTTCAAACTTCGCCCAACTGACCTCTTCAACACTTCGTATTGCTTGAAATCTCAATAGAAGATTGGCGAACTCTTTTGGAGAGTAACCTTTCGGCTCAGCAATAAAATGTTGTCTTGCAGTCGTCTGTTGTTGAGCAAGCAACAAATAGAATCGTGCAACGTCGTCGACGTGGATATATTGATTGTGGCCCTCTGAGGGAATTGCAACCTGTATGGATTGGTTAGCCCATGATTGCACAATACGTTGCAGTTGACAGTTTTCACCACCATAAACTAGGCTCGGGCAGTAAACGATGTGCCATTGTTTTTGGATGGCATCGTTTATCGTTCGGACGTCCGGTTCCACTACCTTGAGTGGCTGTAACCGAAAGTGCAGTAGGTCATCGCTTGTTGCGTGGCCAAACAGCCAGACGCCTGAGGTATGAATTTTTGTCGCGTTATTCGCAGCAAACGTGTCCAACGTTTGTAATAGTTTGAACTCTATCTGTGCAATGTCTTCTGGCGAAAACTCTAACCAATGTGGACGTGCGCAATTGACTACGACATCAAAATAACTGACAAGCTCAGACGCATTTACTTCCCTACCACTTACGTTACAAGCGATCTGACCGCTTCGAGTGTAAATGAACACATTGTAGCCGCTGTCAAGAAAGTTCTTGCAGACGTGACGACCAATATAGCCCGTTGCCCCAGCGATGAGTACGCTCTTGGTTCTATTTGCCTCTTCCATGGCTTACCGCCTGTATAGATGATTGTTAATACAAGATTACGCGTCGAATCCCAAATCTCTGTATAAATGACATGCTAATTACAGTGACAATTCAACACCTTTTGAAATTAGTGCCAGCTCACATTGATGCGCATTTTCGAACTGAATTCCCTGAATGCCAACGGACTCTGCTCCTTCAACGTTGTGTGCCATATCGTCAATAAACACCGTTTCAGAAGCTTCTAAATCATAGTGAGAGAGCAGCGACCGATAAATCTCAGGCTGAGGCTTTAATAAGCCAAAATCCGCTGAAACGATAGCGCCATCAAACAGTGGCCAAAAATCGTACGTTTCTTTGAGGTGAGCAACAATTTCGTGGACATTATCAGTCAAAGCAAACACACGGTAACCTGCGGATTTACAACATTGAATCAGCTCAACAGAACCATGAATCAGTATTTGCGTTCGCTTCACATAATAGAACAATCTCTCACACTCTAAGTCTGTAAAACCCAATAATGCTTGATACTGCGCCTTTGCCTCACTCTCAGTTAATACGCCTTTATTTAAGTCTAACCACGTCGGCGATTGAAATATCAGCCTCGCTTTCTCTTCCAACGAATCAATATTTCCACAGGTGAGCCTAACTATTTCTAGCGGAGACCACCGCACCACAACGTTGCCGATATCAAACACAATATTTTTTATCTTACTCGCTGTCATTACCCTCTCCTTTCAGCCTCACTTCACGATAAACACTTAAAACGATAAATTCATCCAGTATTACATGCCGAAAGGAATCTTTAACGTTCACAAATTCGTCCTACAATTCTACGATTGTAAAATACCTCGATGTATTTGAAGTTTCCCGCCAGTGTTTAAGTTGTTTTGAAAGCAGATTACCCGAAACCAAATAAGCAACCAAACACCCACTGGCTTTTTGTGATACAAGAACCATAAAAGCCGCTATGTTTGAGCCAAGGTTCTAACGGGCACGAAATGCGAATTTGCAGCGACTAAGTAGTATTTGAACCTGAGAAACTAACAGCTACGAGCTAATAGCAAAAACGAAAGCTACGATTAACTTGCCCTTTCCACACTTTGAGCCAGTGAAATTCACAACCAACTGTGAAAACCAATGAGGTAACCAACGAATACTGGAATGTTTTACGGCTGGCGAGACTCAAGAATTTGAGCCGACAATGTTAAGTTGCCGACATAGAAAAACGAATGCTCAAAGAGAACTAAGAAGATGAGTACAAAGAACTTTCCTGCCCGTCGCTGGTGTACCCCACAAAAAGTAGACAGTACATAACTACATACTCTCGTACTCAACTGGGCTGACGTGCCCCAACGCTGAGTGTCTTCTTCTGCGATTGTAAAATACCTCGATGTATTCGAAGATGCCCATTCGGGCTTCTTCGACAGTTTGATAGTCTTCTGCATATATCAGTTCGACTTTCAGTCGACTGTAGAACGACTCCATCACCGCATTATCCTAACAGTTACCCTGTCGACTCATGCTCGGTACACCTCCATGCTTGCGCATGAAGTCTTGATATTTATATGCTCTGTATTGTACACCACGGTCTGAGTGGATAATGACGCCCTTAGGCGGCTTGCGTGACTCAAACGCCTTTTTTAGAGCATTGGTGATGAGCTCGACGGTCATTGTTGCCCCTAGCGACCAACCCACGATGCGTCTCGAGTGCAAGTCCATCACTGTCGCCAAGAAGAGCCAACGACTTTTCACCCAGATATACGTGATGTCCGTGACCCACTTCTGATTTGGCGTCTCAGACTCAAAGTCTCTTCGCAGTAAGTTGTCAGCAACATTCGTCATCGCAGCCACATCCTTGTTGTATTTAAACCCTTTACCATTACGTGCCCTAATACCTTTTTCCTTCATGATATCAGCCACATAATTCACGCAGCAGGCATAGCCTGCTTCGTTAAGCTCTTCGGCTATTCGCACTGAGCCGTAACGTGCCCGGTATTGAGCAAAGGTACACATGACAAGCCGTTCAAAGCGCTCCCGCCGCTTTGAACGCTCAGTCGGCGTATGATGACACCACTTATGGTAACCGCCTCGACTCACCTCTAACGTACGGCACATTAAGCTGATGGAGTACTCGCCGACATAGCTTTCAATGAACTCGTACTTCACTCTTGCTGCTTCGCGAAGTACGCCGAGACCTTTTTTAGGAATTCCATTTCATCTTTGAGTCGCTTGTTCTCGCGCCTTAGCACTCGAAGCTCTTCGGACTCTTTCTTCGAATAATCGACACCATCTAAGGTGTTAAACTGTTTATCAGATAGGCGTGTGAACTGGCGCTTCCAGTTCCGGATCTGCTGGGCACTGATGCCCAGCTCCTTGGCAACGGAGACGGCTGTTCGGCCAAGAAGACTGGCCAAGCGGACTGCTTCTTTTCGGAACTCTTCGGTGTACGCTGGATTACGATGTTTAGCCATAAATCACCTCTCAATTAGACCCTAGATCTAACTCAGTAAAGTGTCTACTAAACGTGGGGGTACTCGGAGGCATAACGCCCAATTAAGGGGTGAACAACGCCTCCACCCAACCTAAAGCATTGTGCCAAAAACACTATATTTGAAGTAGAAGCAAAAATGCCAAGCGTTGTGAATCCCTCTTAAATTGCTTGTTATACGCGCGCTGACACTACAACGGAACTGTCATCACCTTATGATTTGGCTCACTTTCAATATCAACCGCCAACCCACCTAATGACTCGTACAACGATGGTACATTTGTGTAAGCATACAGGTTACTTTGAGTTGCTGCTGATACTTGGCTAACACCTCGGTTAATCAGTTCACTAGCAATACCTTGACCGCGCCACTCTGGTGAAACATAAACAGCATTAAACCAAATAACTTCTAAGTCACCATGAGGTTCTTTAAAGCGCGAATAAGCGAGACCACCAATAATTTGGTTCTCTCTGAGAGCAACAATCACAGGTGGAAGGTTAGCTTCTGGTTTATAGGTATCTACGAATAGAAAGTCAGGCCATTCCGTTTGAAACAGCTTCTCTAGAGCAACCCAATACTCACTATTTTCATCGCAATTTCTGAATACTACCTTGTTCATATTGGATTATTTCCTCAAAAGCGTATAACGCCCTGTTAAGGGGTGAGCAACGCAATACCGAAGCCACCGCACACCACCTTAATCACTAAAATCAACGCATAGTGAAAATGCCACGCGTTGCGAATCCCTCTTGAACAGATTGTTAGAGCGCAACTCACAGGTTGAACAGAACTTTCAAAAGAGAATTTACCAAGGAAGAGATCCCTAGAAATAGAACTACTGGCAAACCTATCGTTATTATCAGTTTAAACTCGACAAACTGACCTACAACTGCATCACCATATCTACCGCCCAGAAACTTTCTCGATTCGTCTCCTACCGTAGATTTGACTTCATCTGTGACCGTCTTGCGATCTTTACCGATGAATTCTTTAAACAACATAAAGCCGAAGGGAGCGATAATAATGCCAGCGATAAGATATGAAACGTATTCAATTATCTCCGTCATATTCATTATTTTTCTCCTGCGCTCTAACGCCCAATTAAGGGGTGAGCCACGCTACCACGATACTAAATTTGGACGCAGTAATCACTAAACTTGACCCGAACCAAAAATGCCAAGCGTGGGGAATCCCTCTTAAATTGTTTGTTATGCGCTTGCTCCGCGGGTTAGCCTATCTATAACAGTGCGTAATTCGGTCACTTTAAGCTCTGTGAGTATAACTATGACGAAACTCAGCACAGAAATTGTTACTAGGGAAAAGTCTAAAAAACTACCACCATCAGCTTGATTGATGCCATACAAGCCAAACAGTAGACATAAACTGGCCAATATCGATAAAGCCGTATCATTTGTTTTAATTTTGTACTCATCGGCAGCTATATCCTTGCTTACTGATACAACATTTGAAAGTCCTTCGAGCCTAACTACAATTTTCCCATTTTTAACCTTGGCATTAAAACCATCACTTTGTAATGAGCTTACTAAATCATCCATAATTGTTGTCTCCATTTCTATTTTGGCGCATAACGCCCTGTTAAGGGGTGAGCAACGCAATACCGAAGTCGCCGCATACCACCTTAAACACTAAAACCAACGCATAGTGAAAATGCCACGCGTTGCGAATCCTTCTTGAACAGTTTGTTAGGCATATACAACTTACCACTAAATAAGTAGAATGATAAAAATCATAAACTTAACAGTATGTTACAATGTCAGAAAAAATGGACATAAAAAACGAAACAATAAAGTTTTTAGTACTTTTCTCTGCTATGTGTGTTCTCGCATTTGGAGTTTTTCAGCTTTTTAAAATCGATAGTCAAGATATATCTGTGCGCGACTATGTAGGAGGCGTAGCACTATTAGCTATAATTGCATTATCAAGCTATCAGAGCCTTATAGAAAAACGGAACAATGTCGTTGCTGCTTGCCTCGCTACTTCACTGATAGTGTTGATTGCTTTCTCTTACCCGATTGAAGCCAAAGGTTATACGCAACATATTAATGAGTATACTTCTCTCCAAAATGCCCTGCTATCTGTAGTAGCTCTTTTAACTTCTATTCTATGGATTGCATACAGCACCAAAGGAGGGGATGAAAAGTCGTTAAGCGGAAAACAAAAATTTACTCTTTTCTTATTAGCTGTAGGCTTCATTTTAGTTGTATACGGACTAAAGGAATATTCTGGGTATATAGCTAAACTTATTGCAACTCTTTCTGTTGGACTCGCAGTTTTTCAAGTAGTTGTAACCTTCAAAGAACTAAAAAACGACCAAAACGTAATTTTTGCTACTGCAACAATTATCATTGATATATTGATACTCGGCTTTATTTTGCGAATAAACTGAGAAAAGCATACTTAGGGGTAACATTTGCTGCCCCATATGCCTAACGCCCAATTAAGGTGTGAAGCACGCTACCACAATACTCAATTTGACATCCGTAAATACTGAGCTCAACCTAAACTGAAGATCCCAAGCGTGCTGAATCACTCTTAAATTGCTTGTTATACATTGGCACACAGTGCGTCTCTAATCACATTATTTGTTACAAATCCAAGTAATCTAGAGCAACAAGATGCACCGCAAGAAAAATAAGTCCATTGCATTGTATACCTTTTGTTGATGACAAACAGAGGGGCAAGGAATGAATTCTGGAAAAGTAAAAATGTTCGATCATGCAAAAGGGTTTGGTTTTGTAAAAGATGACAATGGGCAAGATATTTTTTTTCATATATCCGACATCGAAGAGAAAAATGTTGATAAAGTAACTGTTGGGACTGATTTATACTTTGAAACAACTAGCAGTCCGAAAGGTTTGCAAGCAAAAAAAATCAACTTCCCAAAGCTTGACAATTCTCTTAGTGATGAAAGTAAGCGGACTGCCTTGAAAAATATTAAGGGATGGAAACTAGAAGCCAAACTAGATTCCTCCAATCGGTATTTTTACTATTCCAATGAAGTCAGCGACATAATGTCTGGCGAAAAATCTTTTGTTATTGGTAGAAAAGGGTCAGGAAAGACAGCAATTTCTGAGTATATTTGTTCTCAAGAAAACGACAATATTTACACACAGAAACTAACCTTTAAAAACGTACCATTCAACTACCTATATTCGTTGGACAATCAAGACTACACACTTCCAAATCAGTATATATCAATTTGGAAATATCTAATATATTGCTCAATATGCAAGATGATGATTAAGAATGAAGAAGTTGATGCTTCCATACGAAAATCGTTATCAAAGTTGTTTAATATCAAACCAGTGAAAGATCGACTAGAAGAAAACATTAAGAAATGGACAACAAGGGATTTTTCTTTGCAAGTTCTTGGAACTGGGGGAAAAATTGGGTTGCAGGAGAAAAAAGAGCAACATTGGCTTGAAAGGCTATCTATACTAGAAGATATAGTGATCGATTACGCTGATGATTCTGATTATATAGTGGTTTTTGATGAACTTGATGAAGACTACAAAGATGTCGTAAATAAAGGACAGGATCAAAACTACATCTCGCTTCTAACTAGCCTATTTAAGGCGGTTCAGGATATTAAGTATATTTTCCAAGGAACAAACAAAAAGATAAAACCAGTTATATTCCTTCGAGATGACATATACGACCTAATAGATGATCCAGATAAAAATAAGTGGAATGATTTTCGAATAGATATCGACTGGAGTAGAGATAAAATCAAAAAATTACTGGCCTTTAGGATTAGTAAATGTTTTTCTTCTGATTTGGAGTTAAATTTTGGCCAAGCATGGAATGCTATATTCTCTACTCAAAAAATACGAGTAGGTTCGCAACAGAAAAAGCAGATAGATAGCTTTGACTTTATCACAAGAAGCACCCATCTTAGGCCTAGAGACTACGTTCATTATCTTCAAGAATTAGCAAATGAAGTGCTTGAAAACGATGATAAAATAATTCACCCGCAATATATAAAGAAGGTTGACAAAGCCTTCTCAAATTATTTAAAAAATGAACTAGAAGATGAAATTCATGGGATACTACCAGATATAGCAGAAATTTTTGGAATCATCTCTGAAATACGGAAGCAAGTTTTTACTATTGAGGAGTTCAAATCCATATACATGGAATACCATAAGAGTGGAAGAGTTACTAGAAACGATCCCGATACTGTATTGCGCTTGTTGTTTCATTTCTCAGTTATTGGTAACCAACCAAGGCCTGAAGTTGATTTCTTCAGGTACAAGAACAAAGAGGCTAGACTGAATTTTAGAGAGAATATTGTAGTTCATCGAGGGTTATTCAAAGCACTACAAATACTGTAGCAAATAATTCAGGGCGATTTGAAGTAGCAAATCGCCCTAGTGCCTAGTGTATAACGCCGCGTTAAGTAGTGAGCAACGCTTACCACCTAACCTAGACCATTACACTGTAAACACTTAACCCAACTTAGAATACAAAACGTCAAGCGTTGGGAATCTGCCTTAAACGCCTTGTTATAGCGATTTTTCTTTCAGGAAAATCGACCGAACAAAAGAAGCAATTAAAATACCTACAAATAGCCCTAAACCATTTGCACCTAAGTCGAGCCACTCACCATAACGATTTACATATGGCTGAACTAATTCAATAACTCCACTATAAACTAAGAAACCTAGGATAAATAACAACCACTTTTCAGGTCTCGCTAACGCTACTGGAAATGCCAAAGCCCCATAAGCAATAAAATGGTGAGTTTTATCTGTCCCTGGAACGGAAGGAAGATTATCCAGCGGATATAGAGACAAAACAGTAATTGCCGTAACTATTAAAGCGGTCAATAGCAACCAATGAAGTTGAACTACGTTTAACAAAAATTTCAAGATATTCTCCGAATCGCTATAACGCCCTGTTAAGGTGTGAGCAACGCAATAACGATGCTTCCGCATACCACCTTAAACACCAAACGCAACGCATAGTAAAAATGCCACGCGTTGCGAATCACTCTTAAACAGATTGTTATACGTTTACTCTCTGAAACCGTAGATACGCAACCCTCTATCTGTGAGCTCAATATCGAAGTGCCCAACCGAGTTTAAGATACTCAATGCTCCATCTATATCTTGGTGCCAATGTTTAAAGGGCACATTTTCATACCCACTAGGCTTACCTACTTTGGGGATTTCTAACCACTCAATTCGCTTGTAGGCGAAAGGACCTGAGCCATAGTCACCCACATACTTTTCCATTAACTCATCTGATTTGGTAAACCAACCTAAAAACTCATAATCGTTATCAACAAACTTCCAGTAACACTGGTTCAACATCAATTCTGGCACATCCAATACCGTAAACACTTTACGCCATTTAGCATTTGACATTAGTGACACTGAAAATCGATTTTTAATAACCTTATCTAGGTATTCATCCATTCTTGCTGGCATATCAAAATCTCCAAACGTATAACGCCGCGTTAAGTGGTGAGCAACGTAGACCACTAAACCTAAATCATTGTGCCGTAAACACTAAAGCTGAATCAAACCGAAAATACTAAGCGTTGGGAATCCGTCTTAAACGCTTTGTTATACGAATTTTCCCGATTGAATCATTGGATTAAATTAAAGTTTAGGAATCTGGCTATTTCCCTTGAAGGCAATGACTACCCCTAACCCAATGCATGTCCTTTTCTCACCATCAACCATGTGAAAAGCATCGATACCAGTAAAGTTGACACGAAAGTAAATTTAACTCCCCCAACTAGCGCTGCCACCATAAGACCTGCTGCTGTAGCAATAACCCGCACTTCATACCCTAACATATTGCGAGATTTACAGGACACACAAGCCACAATGTAGGAAGCTATCATTGACACTCCAAAGATCAAACACTCTATATGATTTGGCGTGTCCACATAATCTTTAAACAGATACCACATAATTATTGTCACCTATCTTTTAGCACCAAATGCTCCAGAACCTAAAAATATTTATCTTGGATTGAGGATCAGATACTTATTTGAATGAGCATACTTGGAGCTCTGCCTGACACTTGCGTCCGCTCGCATTCGTATAACGCCCAATTAAGGTGTGAAGCACGCTACCATGATACTCAACTAGAACACCGTAAACACAGGGCTACACCTAAGCTAAAAATGCCAAGCGTGCTGAATCACTCTTAAATTGTTTGTTAGCTTAATTATAAACGAGCACCTCTTCGTGTAACTCTACCTCTTCGCGTTGTTCAGCCTCTTTATTTGGGTCTGAATCAAGATCGTTTTTAACCAGTTCAAGTATATTGGCTAACTCTTGAGTCTGTGCTGCATGTTCATTCAATTTACTCCGTTCAACTAAAAGTAAAAATAGCGGAATGAACAATGCCAAAGTAACCAAACTAGAAAAGATGCCTGAAACAACCTCCAACTTTAGCGACATTCCTGTAACGGCTGAAATCAAACCAAAACTAGCTGCTAACAACGTTAAATAGTTTGACCGACTAACTAATCTCTCCCTAGTGTTTTTATAAGCAACTATGATTTCGCTAATATACTCTTTGTTTAGCCCTCCCCCAGCTTCAAGCTTTGAGGCAGCAAATAACTTTGCATCATGGACTATCACTTGTTCCTTTTTAAGTAACTGAGAATAATGCTCTCCGTTGCCGAAAGTTCTCTTTAAAAAACTCGGCATCTGATGCCACCATTTTTTAAGATACTTCTTACTAATCAACGCATACTCTTCATACAACTCTTGACCTAAGTTTTCCAAAAGCTCATTCCTATAATTTATTTAATTTCTGACTAATTACGCTAACGCCGCGTTAAGTGGTGAGCAACGCATGCCTCCGTACCTAAAGCATTGTGCTGTAAACACTAAAGCTGATTCAAACGAAAACCGCCAAGCGTTGAGAATCCGCCTTAAACGCCTTGTTATATGCCTTTTCCCAATGACTTAAGGCTCGTCTCGTTCACCAGTTGTTTTGATTTTTATATTTGGATTTACCCCACCACCGAATTCTTTCGATGGACCATGCGATACGCTTTGCGAACGATGAAATACATATAGCCCAATTGCTGCGATAACAGGGATTAGCCAAATAATTGTGATTTGCGCTACTTTTTGAAATGAGTTTAATTCACTCCTCGTTGCGACATAGACAGAACCGCATAAGTTAATAAAGCTAAATCCTAAAAGAACTATAATCCAATTGTAAAATTCCATTTTCCCTCCATGGCTTATAACGCCCTGTTAAGGTGTGAGCAACGCAATACCAAAGCCACCGCATACCACCTTAAACACTAAACGCAACGCATAGCAAAAATGCCAAGCGTTGCGAATCACTCTTAAACAGATTGTTAGGCTTTAGCCCCTTGCATCACGCCCATCTTCGTCTTCAGGTACTCTAAAGCGCCAATATTTATCTGGCTTTACCCAAACAACAGAGCTTTCATTTAATTTTTTGAATGCGTTTAGTACTGGACGCCCAACAACTAAGTTGCCGTCAGCATTTTCTCTAAGTAGTTCTTCTTTCTGGTTTTTCACCAAAAAATCAACTACATCATCCTGATATAAACAACCATCTATATCCAGTATGCTTTGCATCCAAAGGGCAACAGATTGGATATCCATTAGTCTTCTACAACAACTAAAGAGTCATGAGGGAAAACCCCACGCTCAAGCTTCTTACCTGCAAACCATTGACACTCATATGTGCCTTTCCAGCTCTCATGGTAATCACGCTCTTCTGATTTAATAGTCATTGTTGGACCACCGGATTTCAAAGTTACAATTTTGCCGACTTCGTACATATTGTCTTCGTTCATATTTACCTCAAATGCAACATTATTAATAACAACAATATTTATATGGGAATTGAATGTAAAAAGACAATAGATGCACAATCGAAATTTTGAAGCCTAACGCCGCGTTAAGTGGTGAACAACGCAAACCACCAAACCTAAGCCATTGTACCTTAAACACTAAATTCAATTTAAACTAAGAACGCCAAGCGTTGTGAATCCGCCTTAAACGCCTTGTTAGGCGAAGTTTTCCTCCAGTGTTTAAGTTGTTTTGAAAGCAGATTACCCGAAACCCTATAACCAACCAAACACCCACTCACTTTTTGTGATTCAAGAACCATAAGAGCCACTATGTTTCAGCCAAGGTTTCAACAACCACGAAATGCGAATTTGCAGCGACTAAGTAGCTTTTGAACCTGAGAAACTAATAGCTACGAGCTAATAGCAAAAACGAAAGCTACGATTGACTTGCCTTTGCCGCACTTTAAGCCAGTGAAACTTGCCACCAACCGACACTAAAAACCAATGAGGCAGCCCACGAATTTTGGCATGTGTTACGGTTGGAGATATTCAAGAATTTGAGCCGACAATGCTAAGTTGCCGAAATAGAAAGACGAACTGCTAAATGGAACTAAGAAGATGAGAACAAAGAACTTTCCTGCCCGTCGCCTAACGCTGCGTTAAGTAGTGAGAAACGCAAACCGCCCTACCTAAACCATTGTGCCGTAAACACTAAATTCAAAGCAAACCGAAAATGCCGAGCGTTGCGAATCTGCCTTAAACGCTTTGTTATGTGTAGTTTCTCAGCTTAGCACTGGTCTAAAAAAGCTACGTTCATAACTGATGATACAATCCACCTTGTCTGCAAATTCGAATGCTTTAATACATTCTGGATCTTTTAGAGATTTAACTCGGTACTCTTCATAAGCCGATAAACTTTCAAACGTGAATAGAGCGAGAGCAATATTGTTCGCACCTTCAGATGGAAGAAAATAGCCATTGTGCTGACCACCAAACCTTTCAACCAATGGAATCCACGTTTTCGCGTATTCTTCGAACTCTTTAACCTTTTTAGGGTCTATTACATACCTGACATAGCAAGTAATCATGAGCATTAATTCCTTCTAATTGCTTGATTTTGTGGGCTACGCATAACGCCGCATTAAGGTGTGAGCAGCGCTTGGCTATACTTGAGCGAAGCGAAACTGCCAAGCGTTGCGAATCACTCTTAAATGCTTTGTTATACACATTACGGTTCGAGCCAAACACCTATATCAAGAGAGTTTCCAGTCTTAATTCGATAGTTAATTTGTGCTATAGCAATACCTACTGTACTCATTGATACTTTGTTTAGGCTTGTTGCACCCCATTTAGACAGCAACTCTTCCATATAGTCAAACTTATCAGATAGATGCTGTTTGATCTCTTGCGTACTCATAGTAGTTGAATTGAACAATTGCACTATAATGCGTATTTCATCTTCGTTTAACCCAACCTCCGTACACTTTGTTTTCAATTCATCCGCGTTAAGAGCATTGAACTGAAGCAAGTTTGGATAATGAAAGCATTGTAAAAATAAAGGTTTAACCTTTTCCACTCTGGCTTCTTCTAGGCTGATATCACTCAACTCAAAGCCCTTAGAAAAAAATGCAGGATATGAACTTCGAATTAACTCCTCAATTGGTTTAATTGTACTTGTTTCATATAGTGAACAGCACCCAGAAAACTTTAAGTGCTGGTAACATAATTCGCTGCCTGTTAGGTCAGTAGTAAGTGGAGCGATAGTAGATTCCAGATATTGATAAAATTCCTCCAGAGTCCCCAAACCATTTCGTTTAGTTTGTGTAAAAATGAAGACTAAAGACAGAATATCCATTTGTTGAGATGTAAGCATAGAAGCTACATTTAAAGCCTGATCCAAAATGATCTGTTTGAGATCTCTCTCTTCAGAGTTAAACCTTTCTTGTAATAGGTCTACTAAAACAGCTTCAAGATCTTCATCACCAGATCTAACGATTGCTTTTTGAGCATCATATATTGCCGTTTGCATTCCTGGGTCTTGGAAAGCCGCTAGGCTTTCTTGCTGATTTTCTTTTAACTTGATTAAAAGTTGATCTAGCAAATGCTCGGCTCGCTGATATGCCAATGCGGCAGCGTCACTTGATAGCTGGAGATAGTTTGATTTATATACATCAAGTGCCACCTCTTTACAGTCTGAGTAACTTAACCCTTGCTTGTGTACAACGATTTTTTCAGCCTGATAATTTTCTGAGTTATTACCGGATATTTGCTCAAGATGTTTATCATTAATCATCAAGTTTACCTATATGTATATCTCTTTTTGCTTGTATGTTTTTCGATTTACTACCTGATTTTTGAGTCATTACGGTAGACTTCGAAAACAAACCAAAAATAACAGTCAAAATGAAGATACCAGCTCCACTAAAGAACCATTCTTTGTTATCTACTATCCACTGCATACTTAACCTCAATTAATGTGTATAACGCCCTGTTAAGGGGTGAGCAACGCAATACTGAAGCTGCCGCATACCACCTTAAACACCAAAACCAACACATAGTGAAAATGCCACGCGTTGCGAATCCCTCTTGAACAGTTTGTTATGCTTGTTCTATCAGTAGGCACAGTGACGTTCCAACGCTTCATCCAGTTAGACTATGCCTATAAAGAGGTCTTATTTATTATGTTCTTTGCCACTTGAATGCTCGGCATACTTTTTGGAAATGAGTTGATGGATATGAAGTCCTGTTTTACGAACAAGATACCAATCTAACGCAGCTAAAATGACCAAGCTTATTATAGTTCCCATCTAAATCCCTCCTTGCATATCGAATCATAACTCTATCAAAACACTGACAAGTTAGATAAGACAGAACGCAATTTTTTGGTGAGCTGCAATGGTTTTCAGAGAAGTTAGAGTCTATTAAGAGATAAGAACCTAATTTTTCTGGAATAGATGCTAGGGCAGATACCGGTGATATTTGTTAAATACGTAAAGTGTTTATACTTACAAGTTTAAGAAAAAGCATAACGCCGTGTTAAGTGGTGAACAACGCCTACCACCGAACCTAAACCATTGTACCTTATACACTTAACCTAACTTGAACTAAAATCGCCAAGCGTTGTGAATCCGCCTTAAACGCCTTGTTAGTTTGTTGATAATAACTCCCTAATTCTCGTTTCTTGCCTTCTGACTTCACTCCAAAAACTTACAGGGGGAAAAACTAGACCACAGAAAAACATTATAATTGGTATAAATAATGGTAATTCAATATTCTCAGCACGATAGAGCATAACAACACTCGAGGCGCCAATAAAAACTAACCAGAAGAGCGTGAGGACTATGATAAGCGGGTGCATTCTCATTAAAATAGTTATTCTCGCCCCTGCATCTATATCTTCGACGCAGCCCTTAATTATTGGTGAATAAGAGTTCCTACGGCGCAAATTTTTACTAATATCAAATGAATTACTAAATACACTGCCAGTAAACTCTTTTCTCTTCCGTCTACGAAGCATTGTGGGCTTGTCTGTACGATCCTGAATTTTGTTTAATACTTCGTCTTTGGATAATGCACTATCAAATTGAAAGTCATGATACGGGATGAACTTCATACTTGCCTCAATAAACTAACGCCGCGTTAAGTGGTGAGCAACGCTACCACCCGACCTAAACCATTGTACCTTAAACACTGAAGCTGACTTAGACTAAAGCCGCCAAGCGTTGTGAATCCGCCTTGAACGCCTTGTTAGCATTTTCTTCGCAGCGCTGTTAATAATGGTTTTATTTGCTTCTTGCATGATTCATGTGATGATTTAAGTGATTTGGCGTAGTCTGTGAGCGTATTTTGAGCGCTGACAAGAGCATGTTCATTTACATTACTTGGCTCTGATTGATAACGAGCATATGCAAAATCGAACTTTTCAACTAGTGCATTATTCATGCGGTAACTATCTACAAGACTTTTTAGCTCACCGTAAACATTTACAATACTATGTCGAAGCTCTTTATCTGGCACATGCCCTAAAGCATTCGCATTGGCTGAATAAAACGTAAAATAGTCTTGAGTTATGGGCCAATAGACAGCCAAAGGAGTATCTTCCTTGAGCTGTTCAATTTCACTTCCCATTCGTTCGTCATATTTTAACCACAACGATTCCAGTTCGGCATGCAAACCATTTAAAACCCCTTGGACATATTCAGCCTGCTGCTTATTTCGAGCTTTTTCTTGAAACCAATTAGCAATCCAAACACCACTTAAAGTAGCACCACCGCCAATTAAAGCAGACAAAAAACTATTTATTTCAAAGCTCAACTTCCATCTCCAACTAATGTAAATGCTAACGCCGCATTAAGGTGTGAGCAGCACTTGGCTATACTTGAGCGAAGCGAAACTGCCAAGCGTTGCGAATCACTCTTAAATGCTTTGTTATATGCCTGTTTTCGAATAAACGGCCGTACCACTCAGTTCACCAGACGGCAATCTTCGGTCGTTACGTAAAATTCCTTCAAAAGCATACCCGCCTCGCTCTGCTACCATTCGACTTTTCAAATTCTGTTCTGCAGCTTTGATTTCAACTCGGTTAGCGTTTAGCTCATTAAACGCGTATGACTCTATTGCTTTCACTGCTTCAGAAATGAAACCATTGCCAACACTTGAACTACGCATCCAATAACCAATTTCAAAAAACGGTACTGATTTATCGCGAATAATTAACCCTATTGCACCAAGAAAGCGCCCTGTACTTTTTTCTATGATTGAATAACGTAACTCACCTTCAAAATTCTCAAAGTTATTGATGGCTTGTTGCGTGTTTTCAATTGATTCAGCTTCTGTTAACGCATATGGAACCCAAGGAAGATAGGCACCAAGTTCATCTTGGCTTTCCAGTATCGCTTCGAGCATCAGAGGTTGATATTCCATTGAAGGGGGCAGTAGTTTAAGTCTATCTGTTTCCATATTTACCTGTATCCAATTAAGGCTTATAACGCCGCGTTAAGTGGTGAACAACGCTAACCACCAAACCTAACCCATTGTACCTTAAACACTTAACCTAACCTGAACTGAATTGTGAATCCGCCTTAAACGCCTTGTTAGGCGAAGTTTTCTACCAGTGTTTAAGTTGTTTTGAAAGCAGATTACCCGAAACCCAATAAGCAACCAAACACCCACTGTCTTTTTGTGATTCAAGAACCATAAAAGCCCCCTATGTTTCAGCCGAAGTTTCGACAACCACAAAATACAGACTTTCAGCAATAAAGTTGCTTTTGAGGAGGCGAAACGGAAAGCTACAAATTTAAAGCGAGAACGAAAACCTCGATTAACTTGACCTTTCCACACTTTGAGCCAGTGAAATTCACAACCAACCGACTATGAAAACCAATGAGGCAACCCGCAAACCTTGGCATGTTTTACGGCCAGAGAGATTCAAGGGTTTGAGCCGACAATGTTGAATTGCCGACATAGAAAAACGAAAGCTCAAAGAGAACTAAGAAGATGAGAACAAAGAACTTCCTGCCCGTCGCCTAACGCCGCGTTAAGTGGTGAACAACGCAACCACTAAACCTAAGCCATTGTACCTTAAACACTTAATTCAACTGGAAGTAAAATCGCCAAGCGTTGTGAATCCGCCTTAAACGCTTTGTTATATTGATGCCGCCAAAACCAATTTATTGATTTAACTGGGATGCGAACAACAGTAGCGAAAAAATAGCAAAGCTGTACCTGAGATCATTTCTTAGTTTTATCAACCTCTTATTATTCAGTTGATCCAGATCTTTACCGAAAAGCATCGGGACAAATAAGAACATACCAAAATGGAACACTACGAACGGTGGAGCCCCTCTAGAACGCCAATGCTCATGCTCCATTTCATTCCATTCATCATAAAAACTCTTGCTGGATTTTATGAGCGGAAACATTGAAACCAACACCGCACAAACCATCAGAGTGTTAAATAACTCACCCATTTTAATCCCTGAACTTGAAAAACAATATAACGCCCAATTAAGGTGTGAGGCACGCAATACGATGCTCTCGCATACCACCTTAATCACTAAAACCAAAGCATAGTAAAAATGCCACGCGTGCCGAATCACTCTTAAATTGTTTGTTAGTTGCCCATCTCAAAGCCTAGTGCTAACATTTGTACACACACCAACAAAGGAATATATCATGGACACTAGAATTCAATTTCGTGTTGATGAAGAAACAAAACGCCTTGCTCAACAAATGGCTGAGAGCCAAGGTCGAACTTTAAGTGATGCTTGCCGTGAACTTACTGAGCAACTCGCTGAACAACAAAGAAAAACATTATCTCACGATGCATGGCTAACTGAACAAGTAAATCTAGCATTTGAGAAGTTTGACTCAGGAAAATCTGTTTTCGTTGAGCACCAAACTGCTAAGTCTCGAATGGAAGAGCGCAAAGCCAGAATCCGTAATCGAGGTAAGCAATGATTTTATGGGAAGAAGAGTCACTTAATGATCGTGAAAAGATCTTCGAGTTTCTCTATGACTTCAACCCTGATGCGGCAGAAAAAACTGACAACCTCATTGAAGCAAAAGTAGAAAACTTGCTTGAACAACCTTTAATGGGTGTACAACGAGATGGCATCCGCGGACGATTACTCATTATTCCTGAGATTTCGATGATTGTCTCTTACTGGGTCGAGGGCGATATCATCCGAGTTATGCGTGTACTCCACCAGAAACAAAAATTCCCTACGGATTGATTGCTTCCTCTGGGGAACTAACGCCGCATTAAGGTGTGAGCAACGCCACCACGAACTCCAACCACACCACCGTAAACACAAAACCCAACGATGGAATGAAAAATGCCAAGCGTTGGGAATCACTCTTAAATGCTTTGTTAGATGCCAGAACGCTGAGCCTGATTTAGTAGTGGTAACGACACGAAATGATCGTTATCGCTTGATCATCGACTGCGTAAACAAGCCTGTTAGTGTCATCAATACGACGAGACCAAAAACCAGATAAGTTCTCTTTTAACGGCTCTGGTTTACCTATACCCTCAAATGGGGAGCGCTTAACATCATTGATGAGTTTGTTGATGCGCTTGAGTGTTTTCTTGTCTTGAGTTTGCCAATACAGATAGTCATCCCAAGCGTCATCAGTCCACGACAGTAAACGTTGACTACTACTCATCGATTAACTCTCGTGCTGTTGTTTTACCAGCGCGGTACTGTGCTATCGAACGGTTTAGGTGTTCAGCGTTTTGAGGAGAGCGTAGTAAGTGAACGGTCTCCATAAGGCTATTGTAGTAGTCTAAAGACATAACCACAGCATCTTCAGAATCACGACGTGTAATAACTGTTGTATCAGCGTCATTAACTACACCGTCCAAAACAGCTTTAAGACCATTTCTAGCTTCAGTAAAAGATACGATTCTCATAAGAACCTCCACATGTACATTTAATAGCACAAGTATAGCCTTCATCACTTTATTTGTACAGTAAATTGAACATGCGATATTGAGAGGGCAACTAACGCCGCATTAAGGTGTGAGCAACGCGACCACAAAACTCAACCATACCACCGTAAACACTGAACTCAACAATGGAATGAAAAATGCCAAGCGTTGAGAATCCGCCTTAAACGCTTTGTTAGCTGCGTAGCTTTTTGGAGAGCAGGTTCTGTTTTGATTCGAATCCGGCGCTAGTATAAAAACCGATAGCTCCTGTGTTATTTGACCAAACATGCAGGTCAACTGAACTAGCGCCAAGAGCACTAGCCCACTTAGAAAAGTAAGAAACTAGCCCTGTAGCTACACCCAGCTTTCGAGCTTCGCTAGAAACGATTAACTCTTCAATATATCCATACGTTCGTGATTGCGTCCAACGACGCTCTTTAACGTCAGTGAGATTCCCCAATAAAGCTCCGACTACCTTTCCATCGTGCTCGCTAACAATAAGCAACTGATTTTCATCAGATAGAATGTCTTGAAGCTCAGTCTCATTTAGTACATCTTCAGTTTTGCGAACAACATCTGGGACTAAGTCTGAGTTGTGCTCATTCTCAGCAATGAAAAGGCTAACCAACACATCTAAATCTTTGATTTGGGCTACACGAACCATAAATCTTCTCCAAGCAGCTAACGCCCTGTTAAGGGGTGAGCAACGCAATACCGAAGCTGCCGCATACCACCTTAACCACTTAAACCAACGCATAGTAAAAATGCCGCGCGTTGCGAATCCCTCTTGAACAGTTTGTTAGGCATCTTGTCACCACAAACTACTTACCCGTTTTGCACCTAATTAACTTCCAAAATGAAAGCATGAAAATAACCAACGAGAGAACAATATGAAGCGTCGGTATGCCTCTAGACCAAACATCAGACTCTACCAAATGATAATCAAATTCTTTGCCACACAAATGATGACCTTCAATGGTCGTTTCAATTACAAAAGGAGCCCAGAAATAAGTTACCAACATAGCAGCCAACAAAGCAATTAAGGGCGTAATCCATGTAAATTTTGAACCTCTATTTTCTCGAAGAAGCCTGACTATGATGAAAATGAACAGTACTGAGCCATACATTATCGAAGCATAAAAACGCCCATCATCTCCCTGTGTGCAAGTACCCGAAACTGCACCAAGCGAAACCAAAAGACCAAACAATATTATCAATATCGAGCTGTACATTTGTAACCTTTGATGCCTAACGCCCTGTTAAGGTGTGAGCAACGCAATACCGATGCTACTGCAAAGCACTTTAAACACAAAACGCAACGCATAGCAAAAATGCCAAGCGTTGCGAATCACTCTTAAACAGATTGTTATGCTAATGTGGTTTAAGATTTAGCCAGTTGAAGAACATAATTCCAAAGAGCAATCGCCGCAGCACTCTTTATGTAATACTGTTGCGTACTGTTTTCTACTTTAACAGCACCAACCCGCTCAAGCTCGACAGAAACCAACTTTTCTACAAAGTCTGCATTACTCGACTCAAACACTCTAACTTCAATTAATTCTCCAAGTACTCCTTTAGATTTCTGGTCGGCGAGAGCATGCTCAATAGTTGCGGTCCTACCAAATACCCACACACCCGGTTTAGCTCTAAATGAGTAGAGATATTCGGAGTCAATTGTCTTATCAGGGATACTTATAGATTTTTGTTCCTTTAGCTTCAAATGTTTTTTTGAGAACAATTTTTTAAGTTCAGCTTGTGATAAATCTTGAATGCTTTCTTCTGTTACTTCAATGCCACTTACAAATAGATCAAAGAATATCTCGGCGGGCCCAAAAACTCGATTTACATAAGACTGCACATCTCCAAAGCCTACTTTCTGATGCTTCGCTATAGCATCAATTAAGTCATTTACACCCATATCTGCAACATAAACAACATTCGCATCTTGCAAAAAAGTTAACAACTGCTTCGGTGTTTTACTAACATTCCTCTTTCTTAAATAGGTTAAACCTTTCTTTTGCACAAGTTCTTTTAACTTAACTTTTGAGCGCTCAAGTGCTCCACTATTTACCTCAGCAAAACCTCCGTGCTCTTTCGTGAAAGCATAAAATTCAGAAGGAACAATGGTTTCCCCATATCTCTTTTCATACTCAACAAGTGCGGCCTCAGTTTTTTTTGTAACTAGTTCTTTTCTCTTTAATGCCGCACCAGCATTCACTTTTGTCATACTTGCTTAACCTACAATAAGGAATAGTCACCTAATTCCACAGATCTAAGCAAATTTTAGGCTAAAAAACAATGAGATAATGGAGTAAGAGGTTAGCATAACGCCCAATTAACGTGTGAGCAGCGCATACACTGAACTTGAATATTGCGCCGTAAACACTAAATTCACCCGAAGTGAGAGCGCCAAGCGTTGCGAATCACTGTTGAATTGTTTGTTATGCTTTACCACAAACACATGATTTAATTGAGAAAAAACTGCAATTTCTAACTAGTTTTCTGAAGCAAACCGCAAGGCTAGAACCAACTTGGCTGTCAAAAGCGACCAACCTAAAACAAGCAAGTCCACTTCCCTTCCCAATGAGGCAACCCGACTAAGATCCAACAAGCGCCCTGTCTTTCCAACCAAAGCACAAAACAATGGCAAATTGCCGAGGCAACTGCCAAGCCGAAATGCTAATTGGCGAAGAACCTAGAAGCGACTTTGAGCCAGTTAAATCAGAAGCCAACCGCCACGGCCTGACAATGAAGCAACCCGCGAACATTGGCATGTTTTACGGGCTGAGAGAGTCAAGAACTTAGACCGACAATGCGGATTTGCTGAGTCTACTAGGGACGGATTGCCAGAGGGACAAAGAACTTCAGCCTAAGAAACTTAAGCCCTTGAAATACAAGTAAACATAACGCCCAATTAAGGGGTGAGCAACGCTACCGCCCAACCTAAAAGCATTGTACATAAACACTAAACTTGCAGTAGAAGCAAAAATGCCAAGCGTTGGGAATCTGCCTTAAACGCCTTGTTATGCGCGTACTTCACCATTAACTGATTCAAGATATTCTTTTAGCTTCTTGGATCTAGATTTTGATATTAACAACCCTACTGGTTGCAACAAGACAATGGCCAATATGAAGGAACTTAGAATGACATATCCGTAAACAAAACCGACTATTACATTGATCAACAGTCCTATCATTACGACAGCATAGCGCCAGTATTCAATATTTAACTCGTAGGTATTCCGTTCAGTGTTGTGAGATATTGATACTGGATATGACAACAAAGACAGACGAACAAATATACTCTTATTGCGTATTTTTGCTTTGAACCCTCGTTTTAGCAACTCTTCTAATAACTTATTCATTCGATATCCTTTTTGAACGATATAGCGCATAACGCCGCGTTAAGTGGTGAACAACGCCAACCACCAAACCTGACCCCTGTACCTTAAACACTAAACCTGACTGGAACTGAAACCGCCAAGCGTTGTGAATCCGCCTTAAACGCCTTGTTAGTTTTACGTTTACTACTCAGATTCCGCGATCATTTGTGCTCGCCACTCGGCTATATTTGCCCATTTCTCATCTGTTACACCGTTGTGTGACCAAAACACTACTTCACCAGTAGCGTTTAAACAGTAATAATCAGAGTTATCTTCGCATATAGGTAACAGTTCCACGGGTAAATCGTAATACTCTCGAGCATTTTTCAGTGTCTCGAAGATATTTGCATAACTGGGAGGGTTCAATATTTCTAAAGCTTCAATAGGAGCGTCGCCTAGGTCATAACCAGATTTAACGAACTCTATATATTCAAGCGGAAATTCAAAACCCAATATTCTTTGAACTTCATCTAATTCGGCATCTGTAATTGTTTTAACCATAAATCTATCCGTTTTCATGACGCTAACTAGTACAACTAACGCCGCATTAAGGTGTGAGCGACGATTGGCTATACTTGAGCGAAGCGAAAATGCCAAGCGTTGCGAATCACTCTTAAATGCTTTGTTAGCAGCAACTTACAACGCGAGTTTAAACCCTTCATGTGTTGCTTTAAATCCAAGTTTCTCATAGAACCTGATTGCATCAGGACGCTGCTTGTCACTTGTTAGCTGAACGATTGTACAGCCTTTATTTTTTGCCAGTTCGATGGCATGTGCGAACATTTGCTCACCGAAGCCTTGTCCACGATAGTCACTATGGATTCGAACACCTTCGATAAGGCAACGCCAACTACCAATATGCGTTAGGTAAGGAATAAAAGTAATTTGAAGCATCCCGACTAGAGAGTTTTCCAGCTCAACAACAAGTAATTCGTTATTTGGGTCTCTTACAATTGCTTCGAACGCTTCAAGATACCCACTATTCAGCGGAACAGACGCATCTTCTCTTTTACTACCAAGTGGGTCATTTGAAAGCAAAGCTACAAGACTTTCCAAATCTTCAAAATCAGCTGAACGATACTTTAATTCCATTTATGGCTCCTTATTACTTCTGGCTGCTAACGCCGCATTAAGGTGTGAGCGGCGCTTGGCTATACTTGAGCGAAGCGAAACTGCCAAGCGTTGCGAATCACTCTTAAATGCTTTGTTATGCATTTTTTGTGAAGTGCTGTTCTATATCGTACCCAACCACGGTGCCTCTCTGTTCAAACATATTGATAAACTTTTTAATTTCTTGCTTGCCGTTGGACCCAAAAATCAAACTGTTCAACGTTGCTCTTATACCAAATTGATTTTTAAGAGTATTAACCGGGTTAGCTTGTGTGACCATTTTAAAAATACCCACGCCAGCTTCCATGGTTACAGGCTTATGAATGGACCCCATTCCTATTTTAGAATTCACATATTCAGATATTGAATCTAATTGTCTACGATAATTAGCAATTTCCTTAACATTGTCTTCAGAAAGTGCATTTTGAAATAACTTTAGCCAATCCCTCAACTGTGAAAAGTCCTCTCTCATTTGGAGAGCGACATGGATAAGCTCGCTAGGTGAAGAAGCCTCCTGAATAACTCTGACTGGGATTGCAGGCATATTTACAAATAGAGAATACAAAGCGTCTGTTCCATAGACTTTTTTTGATACCCTCATCTGCTCGTCATTCAGAAATGAGGTAAGTTGATGCAAAGCATCACCTGCTGGCAGCATAAAACCAGAATTGACAAAAAACCGCTTTCTAAGAGGATGAGGTGTGTAACTACGCTCGTAAACAAAACTACGAGCGCACATACCTGCACCACCCCACATGGTTGCTGAAAGAAGTGGACTCTGAACCCTTTTCGTTTCTTTCCAACTCAATACATTCTCTTGATGAGCCAGTTTTAGGGATTCAGTTGAACTCATATGCTCAATGATACGATTACGCGGCTCGACTAACTTATAAGGCTCTTCTAGGAATGGATAACTCCTCACGACTCCTAACTCTTTCGCTGCTAGTATGGGACTATTAGCCTCTACCCAAGCATGTTCAAATTTCTCTTCAACTAAGATCTCATCCCTTAAAACTAAATCCGTTAAGAAATCAAATAGAGCCTCAGTCTGAATTGAAGGGTAACTAACATCTTTAAAATGGTGCTCACCATTTTCTACCGTTATTTCGTGTGCCGAGGTATTTTCCATGCCATAAACAAATAAGCTGGATATATCTTGAAGAGACCAATTGTCTGAAATTATACCTTGTGCCATTTTACCTCCGTAACGACCAACTAAGAAAATGCATAACGCTGCGTTAAGTGGTGAACAACGCAAACCACTATACCTAACCCTTTGTACCTTAAACACTAAATTCAATTTAAACTGAGATCGCCAAGCGTTGTGAATCCGCCTTAAACGCCTTGTTAGGCGAAGTTTCCCACCGGGGTTTAAGGTTGTTTGAAAGCAGATTACCCGAAACCGAATAAGCAACCAAACACCCACTGACTTTTTGTGATTCAAGAACCACAAATATCACTATGTTTCAGCCAAGGTTTCAACAACCACGAAATGCTGACTTTCAGCGTTCAAGTTGCTTTTGAGGAAGCGAAACGTAAAGCTGCAAACTTAAAGCGAGAACGAAAGCCTCAATTGACTTGCCCTTGCCACACTTCGAGCCATCGAAACTTGCCACCAACCAACGCTGAAAACCAATGAGGCAACCCATGAGCATTGGCATGTTTTACGGTTAGAGAGGTTCAAGAATTTGAGCCGGCAATGGTGAATTGCCGACTTAGAAAAACGAATGCTCAAAGAGAACTAAGAAAATGAGAACAGAGAACTTTCCTGCCCGTCGCCTAACGCCGCGTTAAGTAGTGAGCAACGCCACCACGAAATCTGACCATACCACCGTAAACACAAAAACCAACGATGGAATGAAAAATACCAAGCGTTGGGAATCTGTCTTAAACGCTTTGTTATGTGCTAGTTACAATCGAAAAACCAATATTTCCGTTTACCAAGACTAAACAAATATACTGAGACATTACCAGCCTCTTTGTAATTCTTAAGCCTTTCATTCGGTAACGTTGCCCATAACCAATCAAAGTCTGCATCGGTATCTTCCGGAATATAAGCTTCAATGAATTCTTGTTTATCTGTGAAGTCCTCTTTTGAAGCTATTCGCTCAAAAACTGGATACTGGCCACTAATAAATGGCCACTCATGCTCTTGCCAACATGGTAAGGATGGAGTTTTATAGGTGACCGTCTTTGAGTCTTCTGTATCACTCTCAGCGCAATCGTTAGGTTCAATATCTAGTTCTATCAAAGCGCCAGAAGACAAACAAGAATCACATATACAATCGATGTCATTTTGCCCTGGGTACATTCCAGCGTCGAACCATATGCCTACTTTAAAACAAACTGAGCACTGTGTTGGTTCATCAACCTTGAATGCAAAGTTTTCCGTATCAGAGAAAAACTCAAATTTCATTTGTACTCCTTCTGGCACATAACGCCACGTTAAGTGGTGAACAACGCTAACCACCAAGCCTAAGCCATTGTACCTTAAACACTTACTTAAACTGGAAGTGAAATCGCCAAGCGTTGTGAATCCGTCTTAAACGCCTTGTTAGGCGAAATTTCCCACCAGTGTTCAAGGATGTTTGAAAGCAGATTACCCGAAACCAAATAAGCAACCAAACACCCACTGACTTTTTGTGATTCAAGAACCATAAAAGCCACTATGTTTCAGCCGAAATTTCGACAACCACGAAATACAGACTTTCAGCGATCAAGTTGCTTTTGAAAAGACTAAGCATAAAGCTGCAAACGTAAAGCAAGAGCGAAAGCCTCGATTAACTTGCCTTGCCATACTTTGAGCCAGTGAAAATCGCCACTAACCGTCTCCAAAAACCAATGAGGCAACCCATGAACATTGGCATGTTTTACGGCTGGAGAGGTTCAAGAATTTGAGCCGACAATGTAGAATTGCCGACTTAGAAAAGCGAATGGTCAAAGAGAACTAAGAGATGAGAACAAAGAACTTTTTTGCCCGTCGCCTAACGCCGCGTTAAGTAGTGAGCAACGCTAACCACCTAACCTAAACCTTTGCACCGTAAACACAAAACTAAACTTTAAATGCTGAGCGCCAAGCGTTGGGAATCTGCCTTAAACGCCTTGTTATAGTGCTTTGCCGTTTACAAGTGACCAATGATGAGGCATTAATTCTCGTATAGTTTTGAAAACCAATGCATTCTCTGGAGTCGTAATTGCTGCTTTGACATCCCCACCCCAATGGACAAGGCGCTCTTGGCAAACTCCGCATGGTGACAAGATTAGAAATTCATCGTTCTCGCTCTCACGACACAGGCATAATGAGTGGGTCACTCGCTCATTGAGTTTGTGAGCCTCTAAATACGCTCCCACTTCCATGCATAGTGAAAGAGCATCGTTTTTCGTATCAGGAGCAATGCTTGTCAATATTCTTCCTGACTCTGTTCTAACAGCCGCAGCTCCACCCCAACCAGAAGGATATCGACATTTACCAGTTCTATTGCTGCTTGATAGAGCTCTTTTTCGATATTATCCATGACCATCCATATTCAATTTTATCGAGCGCTATAACGCCCAATTAAGGGGTGAACAACGCCTCCACCCAACCTAACGCATTGTGCCATAAACACTAAATTTGAAGTAGAAGCAAAAGTGCCAAGCGTTGTGAATCCCTCTTAAATTGCTTGTTATGTTGTAAACCTAACCTTTCCCTTTCCACTGACACTCTAAGTCTGGAAGCCCTTCTTTATTTTCACTGTTTCCAGGCCGAACAACAAAACCATGTGCACGGTAGAACCTCTGAGCTTTCTCATTTACTTCAAACGTCCGTAAAGTAAGAGAACCATTCGATTGTTCTTTGGCTTGGCTCAGTAAGTACGAGCCGATACCTTTTCCTTGGAATTTAGGTGAAACGTACAGTTGGCTTATTTCTGTTTCCGAACTGGCCATAAAGGCAACCGGATCGGAGTTATCGATACGGACAACAACTAACACTTGGTAACTACTAGGTAGGATATGTTCGAGAAAGTACGCTTGAGATTCAAAAGAGTGGACCGGCTGTATGCCTAAAGCTTCCATCATTGATTCACGCCAAAGTGACGTAACTTCCTTGATGTGCTCCGAAGCTAAAAGCTCCATTTTGTAGATACTTAAGTCCATTTTTCCTCCTACAACATAACGCTGCGTTAAGTAGTGAGAAACGCAAACCGCCCTACCTAAACCATTGTGCCGTAAACACTAAATTCAAAGCAAACCGAAAATGCCGAGCGTTGCGAATCTGCCTTAAACGCTTTGTTATGTGTAGTTTCTCAGCTTAGCACTGGTCTAAAAAAGCTACGTTCATAACTGATGATACAATCCACCTTGTCTGCAAATTCGAATGCTTTAATACATTCTGGATCTTTTAGAGATTTAACTCGGTACTCTTCATAAGCCGATAAACTTTCAAACGTGAATAGAGCGAGAGCAATATTGTTCGCACCTTCAGATGGAAGAAAATAGCCATTGTGCTGACCACCAAACCTTTCAACCAATGGAATCCACGTTTTCGCGTATTCTTCGAACTCTTTAACCTTTTTAGGGTCTATTACATACCTGACATAGCAAGTAATCATGAGCATTAATTCCTTCTAATTGCTTGATTTTGTGGGCTACGCATAACGCCGCGTTAAGTGGTGAGCAACGCAGACCACCCTACCTAAACCATTGTGCCGTAAACACTTAAGCTGAAGCAAACCGAAAATGCCGAGCGTTGGGAATCCGTCTTAAACGCTTTGTTATACGCGTGCTGACACTACAACGAAACTTTCATAACTTGATGATTTGGTTTACTTTCAATGTCAACCGCTAACCAACCTAAAGACTCATACAGCGATGGTACATTTGTGTAAGCATACAGGTTACTTTGAGTTGTTGCCGATACCTGACTAACACCTCGGTTAATCAGTTCACTGGCAATACCTTGACCACGCCACTCTGGTGAAACATAAACAGCGTTAAACCAAATAACTTCTAAGTCACCATAAGGTTCTTTGAAGCGCGAGTATGCGAGACCACCAATAACTTGATTGTCTCTGAGGGCAACAATCACCGGTGGAAGGTTAGCTTCGGGTTGATAGGTATCTACGAATCGAAAATCAGACCATTCCGTTTGAAACAGCTTCTCTAGAGCAACCCAACACTGGGTATTTTCATCGCAATTTCTGAATACTACCTTGTTCATATTGGGCTATTTCCTCAAAAGCGTATAACGCCGCGTTAAGGTGTGAGCAACGCTACCACCACACCTTAATTATTGCGACGTAAACACTTAAGTTAACTTAAACAAAAAATGCCAAGCGTTGGGAATCACTCTTAAATGCTTTGTTATGTTTATTGCATCCTATAAATGTAAACGTCATCAATGAAATGCCCATTTATCGTGTTTTTTGAAAATCTAATGTGGTTTATGGATGAGTCCGTCTTAATCATCGTAGACAACAATTGAACCATAGAGTTGTCAGTTGTTGAAACTCCGATGTCACTTAAAGAGATTTTCTGAGATTCATCTGAAATAGCCTTATTAGCTTCGATAATTCTCTTATAGTATTTTCTAGGTCCCTCTTTACTTACTCTTGGAGAAGCAAAAATTAATTTCCAAGTATGCTCCTCAGAAATAAAAAACCAGAAAGCTGACTGAACGTCAGCCTCTGCAAGGTCTAACTGCTGAACTAGCTGAACACCAGATTTGATCATGGCGTCAGAAAGTGTTTCGCTTACCAATAATTCTTTAACCATACCAATACACCTGAATCTTCATCTGTTATCGCATCGTAGAGGTCGTTTGCTTTAATCTCATCGATGTCCGTTTCATACCTTGTGGTTTCTGCCCAGTCTTTAGCCACCGCCCAGTTAACTTTAAATTCCTCGTCTTGGTTTTCTTTTTCGGTTAACTTCTGCTTCAAACCTGCGACACCAATCAAGTCTTTTAAATTATGAGTATGGCACGCAACTGCTAACTTTTTATCAGGAAAGTCATTTTCTTTCACTTGCATGCAAATTGAAGCTTTTAGTGCTGCTTCTAAAGCGTACCCTGCAAGATAGTACGCCCCTTGTGGGCTGCCACCATCCAATAAGAGCTTCGCTTCCTTGAGTCTTATCTCAACTAGACTCTCGAAATCATTCTTATTCATAAAGTTTCACTTACACATTTTAACTACCTGATACTTTACAGCAAACTCAGGACAAAGACCTCAATAACTTAGTGAAAGTGCCGAAGATAAACATAACGCCGCGTTAAGTAGTGAGCAACGCCTACCACCCAACCTAAACCATTACACCTTAAACGCTAAACCCAACTTAGAATACAAACCGCCAAGCGTTGGGAATCTGCCTTAAACGCCTTGTTAGGCTACTGATTTTCGCCTATGCGCCACAACACACCACTCGGATCTGTTAGACAAAACTCGAGCATTCCCCACGGCTGCTCAATAAGCTCTGTAACCTTTACACCAAACTCTTTGTCTAGATTGAGTTTTAAAACATGTGCATACCAACTTTGCGCATCTTCAACTAAGAGGTGCATCATAAAGTTGTTGCTGTGAGCAGGTTCGTAAAAGTCTTGAAGCAAGAAAGAATAAGAGCCTGATTTGAAGTATGCGATTCCGTCAAACTCAGATGCCATTTCAAAACCCATTGTCTGATAAAAGCGCTTAGAGCATTCAAAGTCTTTAGCGGGAACGAATGACTTTATTTCTA
This sequence comes from Vibrio sp. NH-7, assembly GCF_053643215.1. Lineage (NCBI taxonomy): Bacteria > Pseudomonadati > Pseudomonadota > Gammaproteobacteria > Vibrionales > Vibrionaceae > Vibrio > Vibrio sp. NH-7. The sequence goes on from NZ_CM132188.1 coordinate 1,132,255, forward strand.
CGGCATTCAGGTTTTCCATCTCCATTTTATAGCGACTGTTTGTAGCCTAACGCCCAATTAAGGGGTGAGCAACGCTACCACCCAACCTAAAGCATTGTGCCATAAACACTAAATTGGAAGTAGAACCAAAAATGCCAAGCGTTGGGAATCCCTCTTAAATTGTTTGTTATATGCACAGAATTTCGACTTGCTTAATGGCGTCAAAGAATACTTTATGACACTTAAAATCGGGCTTACTTCCTACTTTATGCCAGAAGAAATTAAACTCATGCCCACCGTCATCTTGAGTAAAGAAACTCCAGCTATTCGGTAGTTCTTGGTCTATTTCGCAAAGCACAAAATGCCACAGTTGATTTTGAAAGTCGCTTTCCCAGCAGTCGAGATAATGAGCACTTGATACACTAGATAACCCAGATTCTTCTTCTAGCTCTCTCAAAGCAGCACTTTCAATAGAAATATCCGACGGTTCTAGTGTTCCTTTAACAAGTTGAACCTCAGCTAATGGATGTTCAAACAACAGTAACTCACGATAGTTTCCTGATTTTCTGAGCACTACAGGGCAGACTTTTACTTCCCTTTTTCGGATTCTTTCTTCCACTGAACTCTCCCGTGCATATAACGCCGCATTAAGGTGTGAGTAACGCAACCACGAAACTCAACCATACCACCGTAAACACTGAACTTAACGATGGAATGAAAAAATGCCAAGCGTTAGGAATCACTCTTAAATGCTTTGTTAGGTTAATGACTCAAAAGGTTAAACTAAGTTGCATTTTGATATACGGTATTTCTATATGGTTTTGTATCTTTAAGCCTGAACCTACAGCTTCAAAACCAACCTGTTTGTAACATGAAATAGCCCTTTGATTCGACTCTCGAACATTCAAACTGATTGTTCTAACCAATTTTTGCTTTTCAAGATAAGAAAGCAATAATTTTATAGCATGAGTTCCAATGCCTTTACCAAAGTGTATGGAGTCAAAAAGCATAATCCCTAAGACCGCACACTCGGCATTAACGGTTCGCTCAAGCCAAATAACACCTGATGATTCCTTGTCTACTACAATTACTTTCCAAACAAACGTATTTGCCTGCATCTGTTCAAAAGTTTGACCGCGAGGTAAATAACGAGACATATACTGATCGCTGTCGATACTTTGGGCATATACTCGCAAGCTATCAAAATCAGATAAATCCACGTTTCTTAATGAAATCATATTATTAACCTAACGCCCAATTAAGGGGTGAACAACGCCACTACCTTACATAACGCATTGTGCCATAACCACTAAATTTGAAGTAGAAGCAAAAATGCCAAGCGTTGGGAATCTGCCTTAAACGCCTTGTTATGCGAATTTGCACGCATAAGCCAACTTAGCCCAATGCAGACTACCTTAAGCACGAAAAACAACAAACAAACCAAACACTTTTTGTGATTCAAGAAACAGCAGAGTCACTATGTTACAGCCAAAGTCCCGACAACCACGAATGCGGCCTTTCAGCAACAATGTTGCTTTTAAACCACCTAACCTAGCGGCGCCGAACGTTTAACAAATACTGAGCATCGATTGACTTGCCCTTTCCACACTTTGAACCCAGCAAAACTTCCACGCACCGGCTCTGAAAACCAATGAGGCAACCCGCGAATGTTGGCATATTTTACGGCCTAAGAGATTCATGAAATTGAGTCGATAATGCTAAGTTGCCGACACCGAAAATGGATGGCCAAAGAGAACGAAAACGAGAGATGAGATAATTTTTCTTACAGTCGCATAACGCCCTGTTAAGGGGTGAGCAACGCAATACCGAAACCGCCGCATACCACCCTAATCACTTAAACCAACGCATAGTGAAAATGCCACGCGTTGCGAATCCCTCTTGAACAGTTTGTTAGGCTATTGACCCTCTGAGATTCTCACATACGTCCCATTGAAGGTGACATTTAACCCGCCACAACCGTTGTCTTTGCTAACTACGAGGGTATCTTGATCTAACAAAACTTGGAGAGTACAGCCGTCAACGTCATAGTCTATTTGATTACCTTTTAACGTTACAACTCCGTCGATTTCTCCAAAATTCACAAGGCCAGAAGAAGAGTCACCTACCCAAACTGATGTGCCAGATAGTTCGTATGTGTTCGAACCCACCTTAGTTAAGTCAATAAAGGCAGTGTCAGTATCCAATTGATCATTGTTATACCGCTCATAATGCCCCTGAAAACCAGGAACGACTGCTGCATATGCAAGCGATGAAATAAGCAACATACTTAGAGCTACGCAAACTGTTTTCAAGCTCAAATTCTCCTCAATAGCCTAACGCCCTGTTAAGGGGTGAGCAACGCATTACCGAAGCCGCCGCATACCACCTTAAACACTAAAACCAACGCATAGTGAAAATGCCACGCGTTGCGAATCCCTCTTAAACAGTTTGTTATGCGTAATTTTTGACGTACTTTGTCATTGCTGTTTCCGAGACTGACAAACCGTCGATTCTATATTGATCTTGGAACTCTCCAACAACATTAAACCCTGCCTTTAGGTAGAGGTTCTTTGCTGGGAAATTCTCTGATAATACACAAAGATCAAGCCAGTCAATTTCAGCTTTTTCTTGGCAGAAATTTATAACAGCATCAATGAGTCTTTGACCAAGACCTTGCTTCCGACAAGAAACATCTACGCCCATACCTAATAGAACTCTGTGAGAACAGCTTTCATCACTGTGGTGGCGAAGATCGATATGACCTTTGATATTTCCAGAGGTGTCTTTTACAACCCAAAGCTTTCTCCAACCTAAGTCGCCAAACTGATGAGAAAAGCCTTGGATAAACTTATCTTTTGTTGTTTCTGGAATTTCACTTTGCTCTCTGGACATTGGCTGGAAAAGAGGAACTTCTCCATTACCATTTTCAGACAGCTGATTTTCTAGATACACAAAGAATGAATCTAAATCCGATTTTTCCGCTTCTACTACTTCCATCTAATTCTCGGTACTCCATCAATTACGCATAACGCCCTGTTAAGGGGTGAGCAACGCAATACCGAAGTCGCCGCATACCGCCTTAAACACTAAAACCAACGCATAGTAAAAATGCCACGTGTTGCGAATCCCTCTTGAACAGTTTGTTAGGCAAATCTAACCGTTTAAGCAGAACTTCCCGTGCTTTTCCCTAGCCTTAGATATGTATTGCTGCTCAAGTAAGTTAATACATTGCCCTTCAGTAACATTTTCAAGAATTGTTAATTCGATAGAATGTTTGTTTACTACTGCCGTATGCAGAGCAAGATGAACTTTTCTAAAGCCCTCAGGGTTAGATTTCCGATATGGCTTCTTTGCGATAATTTTGGCGACATTCCTTTTATAGTCTTTTAAAGGACGACTAATTCCATTTGAAGCTTTGCCTACATAAACGCCGATAATTTCATCTGTACCTTTAGTAACCTTCCATTCGTAGATCAACCTCTGAAAGGGTTCATGTTTTCACATTTGAGAGTAAACTCCATTTTTCCTCCATTTGCCTAACGCGGCATTAAGGTGTGAGCGACGCTTGGCTATACTTGAGCGAAGCGAAACTGCCAAGCGTTGCGAATCACTCTTAAATGCTTTGTTATATTTTTTTGTACTTGTTTTCCAGCTTGAGTACTGTGCTATCAATTTCTGGGTCTAACTGCTTGCGTCTAAAAATATCTAATACGACTTCAAATACTTTGTATGAGTCTAACAAGTCGTCTTCTGACACACGGTCGGCATGAGTTGCCTCATTACCAACAAGTTTAAGTGATTCTAACCAACGAGCTTCTTGAGGAAACTCTTTAGCCATACTTTGAATTCTTCTATGTAGATTCCCTTGAGAAAAGCCTAGTTCAGCGCATAATTTTTCAATGGCTCTTCTTAACCTACTTCCAGCCGAACAAGTGTCCGAGAAATAGTGGTTAAAAGAGCTTAACAATTCTTCGTTTACAGAATTAGGGGTAGTACTGTTCAGTGGGAATAGAGAAACTGGAGGATTAAAGCTTTCTACCTTGATTTGGCGTATTCGATTAGTTTTATCGTTTGGGATTTTAGCAAATCCAGTGGCGGACACACTTTCATTACACATTTTGCACTTAAAGAAAGCAATGAACTGGTAAGGGCTATAACCTGCCTCATTTGCAATCGTGATGAAAGTAGCCGCTAATTTTAAAAAATTATTATCTTCATCTTTCACGAGATCTAGTAAGTCATTATCTCTGAATTTCTCGACATATGCCTTCCCTGCACGTCCAGACAAGCCCCTAGCACTAAAACTCTCTACATCTGGCTCTAAGTTTAAACTGTTACAGTATGGGCAAGGTAATGCAGGGTAATTACCCAGCGGTTGAAGCTCAGATAATTTAGACCAAAACTCTTTTTTAAACACCAATATCTCCTAAAAATATAACGCCGCATTAAGGAGTGAGCTGCGCTCGGCTATACTTGAGCGAAGCGAAAATGCCGAGCGTTGCGAATCACTCTTAAATGCTTTGTTATATTGTGGTTTCGTAGTTCTTTTTTATTATGCCTAAGATACGTTCCAGATACTTAGAAAACACTTTGTCCCACTCTGAAATCAAAGTTGAAGCATCAGTGTCATGAGATAGAAAGCCGCTATCATGATTGGCAGAGTATCCTTTTAACTTGCCTTGTCGAAGAGCATGACGGTCTAGAATAAAGCTATGTTCCTTGATCTTTCTGACACCTCTATTTGCACCATGGGCAGCAAAGCTGTTTCTAATATCGAAGATCTTACAACCTTGAATTTCGCTTAGTTCAAACTCCATACCCATTTTTCTTAGCAAAACTAACAGCGCTTGCTGCTGCATATAAACAGCATTGAGGACACCATAGAAGTACAAATAGAGATCACCAAATGGCAATGATGGATTTCGCTCTAGAAACGAATGTTTAGCTAGTTGTGTATCCTCTAAGAGGTAAAAGCTGTCGATAACCGAGTTATACGCATCGCTTGTAGCAACAGATACGATAGGAAAAAGCTCTTCATCATTGTCAACATTACAAGAATGATCCGAGATAATTTCCCGAGTTAAAGCTATTATTTCATCAATTTCCAAACGCTGAACTCCAAAAACAATATAACGCCGCATTAAGGTGTGAGCGACGCTTGGCTATACTTGAGCGAAGCGAAACTGCCAAGCGTTGCGAATCACTCTTAAATTCTTTGTTATATGAATTTATTCGTTACCCGCATACCTAAATTTTTCTCCGTATATTGACTCGTATTCAATTTCGAAAGTAATTGATGTAGCTATTTGCTCAATTCCAACCTGTATATCTGATGAATAGGATGCATCATCGATTTCAAGTAGCTGTAGTGTACAACCTGTCGAGATGGATTGTTGCTTTGACGGTATATAGCAACCATATCCTATTTGGTCGATACCAAGTATCGAAAATGCCTTCTCCATCTGGTCATCGGGATGTAGACTACATAATCGATAACCATCAACTAGAACACAGAAATCAGTAATAATAGCTGGACCCAACCCATTGTTCTGCAACGTAAACCCCAAGAGTTTTTCATCTGTTAAAGTCTGATCGATACATAAATGTGGCTTTGTAGATTTGCGGAAATATTCTCGATTCAGCACACTTTGCCACACTGAGACGCCCAATGCAGAAAGAGCTATAACAGCCGCTGACATCGATATTATATGTTCTGTTTCCATGTGCATCCTTTCATATAACGCTCTGTTAAGGGGTGAGCAACGCAATACCAAAGCCGCCGCATACCACCTTAAACACTAAAACCAACGCATAGTGAAAATGCCACGCGTTGCGAATCCCTCTTGAACAGTTTGTTATGTTTTACCACAAGTTACTGACTTAATTGAGAAAGAACTGCTATTTCTAACTAGTTTTCTGAACCGAACCACAAGACAAGAACCGACTTGGCCACCAAAGGCGACCAACCAGAAACGAGTAATTCCACTTCCCTGCCCAATGAGGCAACCCGACTAAGCACCCACAAACGCCCTGTATTTCCGACCAAAGCGCAAAACAATGTTGAATTGCCGAGGCAACTGCCAAGCTGAAATGCTGCTTGATAATGAACCTGAAAGCGACTTAGAGCCAGTTAAACAAGAAGCCGACCGCCACGACCTGACAATGAAGCAACCCGCGAACATTGGCATGTTTTACGGGCTGAGAGATTCAAGAACTTAGACCGACAATGCGGATTTGCTGAGTCTACTAGGGACGATTGCCAAAGGGACAAAGAACTAGAGCCTAAGGTATTTAAGCCTTTGAAATACAAGTAAACATAACGCCCTGTTAAGGGGTGAGCAACGCAATACCGAAGCCACCGCACACCACCTTAATCACTAAAATCAACGCATAGTGAAAATGCCACGCGTTGCGAATCCCTCTTGAACAGATTGTTAGAGCGCAACTCACAGGTTGAACAGAACTTTCAAAAGAGAATTTACCAAGGAAGAGATCCCTAGAAATAGAACTACTGGCAAACCTATCGTTATTATCAGTTTAAACTCGACAAACTGACCTACAACTGCATCACCATATCTACCGCCCAGAAACTTTCTCGATTCGTCTCCTACCGTAGATTTGACTTCATCTGTGACCGTCTTGCGATCTTTACCGATGAATTCTTTAAACAACATAAAGCCGAAGGGAGCGATAATAATGCCAGCGATAAGATATGAAACGTATTCAATTATCTCCGTCATATTCATTATTTTTCTCCTGCGCTCTAACGCCGCGTTAAGTGGTGAGCAACGCCAACCACTTAACTTAAACCATTGCACCTGAAACACTAAAACTGATTTGAACTCAAGTCGCCAAGCGTTGGGAATCCGTCTTAAACGCCTTGTTAGGCTTTGGTTGCTTTCAAGTCTTTAGCTTTAAACCCAATAACACCAGCCTTATAGCTACGAGTCCCTTTTACAAATACATTTCTTACTACAAAACCCGACATAAAATCTTGTTCAGTAACTTTCAAAGTTTGTAAAACTTCGGTAACTGTTGACTCAGAGCGATTAATAATTTCAAAAACATACATTCCTGATTGAACACCACCAAATCTCAATCCCCAACGTGGGTCGTCTGTAACACGGCTGCTTTTTTCTCTTAAAGAGAAAAATTTACCCTCTCCAGCCAGCTTCCAACGACGCCCTTCTTTTGCACCACTAAGTTGAACCAGCGGCTCTGAAGTGGAAACAACATACTGTTCATCCAAAATTACACCGATTTGGCTGCGGTGGTATGCGGGAGTTGTATATACGAGTAAATCACCAGATACACCGTCATTGTATTCGTGAGTTGCTGTCCATTCTTGATTCTGAGGGAAACGAACACTAGTTGGGCTAGAAAACGGAATGATTTCATAGAAATCAACAGTTTCGTAATAACGAGCTACATTAAACAACTCATCGCCAATTGATGCCGTTTTTTCTACATTATCAATCGACATTTCAGAGTAAAAGTTAGTTGCCTCCTGCTCTTCTAAAACTTGCTTCTTAATTGGTGTATCAAGTTTGGAAGTATGGACAGAGTACACACATCCTGATAGTAGGAAGCTCGCTAGCACTGACGTTAGAAGTTTATTACACATAATTTTTATCCAAATTTACAACAACCTTTAGAATACCACACCACAAGTAAGGGCTTGTACAATTACGAAGCCTAACGCCGCGTTAAGTAGTGAGCAACGCTTACCACCTAACCTAGACCATTACACTGTAAACACTTAACCCAACTTAGAATACAAAACGTCAAGCGTTGGGAATCTGCCTTAAACGCCTTGTTATAGCGATTTTTCTTTCAGGAAAATCGACCGAACAAAAGAAGCAATTAAAATACCTACAAATAGCCCTAAACCATTTGCACCTAAGTCGAGCCACTCACCATAACGATTTACATATGGCTGAACTAATTCAATAACTCCACTATAAACTAAGAAACCTAGGATAAATAACAACCACTTTTCAGGTCTCGCTAACGCTACTGGAAATGCCAAAGCCCCATAAGCAATAAAATGGTGAGTTTTATCTGTCCCTGGAACGGAAGGAAGATTATCCAGCGGATATAGAGACAAAACAGTAATTGCCGTAACTATTAAAGCGGTCAATAGCAACCAATGAAGTTGAACTACGTTTAACAAAAATTTCAAGATATTCTCCGAATCGCTATAATGCCGCGTTAAGGTGTGAGTAACGCAATGCCAAAGCCACTGCATTACACTTTAAACACAGAATACGACGCATAATGAAAATGCCCTGCGTTACGAATCACTCTTAAACGCTTTGTTATATTTTTTTGCACTAACACCAAGTTGCTTAGCGTAACGGTTAGGGCTGATTTTCTTCAAACTTTTATAGAAATTTACGAGATCAAACTGACCTCGACTTTCCAAATTTTCAATTGCATCTTTAGATGTCACTATATCGATCATATCGTTATACCTTTCCCGCATCCAAAGGTACTTAACCCTTATATCAGCTTTACTGTGATGAGATGCACTCATTAATCCCTTACGAATTATTTGACCTAAATTAGAAATATAATTAGGAAAATCATACTCTGGATCATTCAATTCTGATTGTGCACCATAGAAATAATCGATGTAGTACATACCATCGGAATCTTGCTTTAACAATGAGTTAATCAAATCAGTATCAAAACTGGAGTTATTACTCATAGAGCTATGCTCAATGCCAGCCTCGATAACAGCTCTATCCAAAATCACCCTTGGATACAAAGCCGCTTTAGACTCCAATGTATAAGCCTCAACCAAAGCGGGACCAAAAAGGTATTTACTAGTGTGAATAAACTTGCCAATAGAAATAGCTCCGCGACAGAGTATATTTCTTGATAACAGGTTCATTATTAGCAGTTGAATATCGATAAGAGTGAAGAAAACTTCTTTGGGCTGATCAACTAAGAAAGAAACTACTAAACAATCAGAAAAGATAGAAACCTCTCGAGAATCAGATGCATGAGATACGCCAAAATCTTCGAGTTTTGATTGAGTATCTAGATCCCAGATATCACGAATTGCTTCATATGCAGATACAACTGCTTCTATAGCAGCTTCATCATCGTTACCTTTGTTGTCTACCGTATCATTTAGCAGAGCTTTGAAACCCAAAATATCAATAAAAGCTACTATTCTATGTTCATATTTCAACTGTACTTCCTCTCAAAAATATAACGCCCTGTTAAGGTGTGAGCAACGCAATACCTAAGCTCCCGCATACCACCTTAAACACTGAGCGCAACGCATAGTAAAAATGCCACGCGTTGCGAATCACTCTTAAACAGTTTGTTATGCGGTTGCTCGCAAAGTTTAATTTTACCTTACTTTGAGATGAAATAAGCAACCAAGCACACACTTTAAAACTGTTCTCAGAAGTAAAATACGGGCACCAATACTGGTGATAGATATGAAGTACGTTTATGGCAGTAAAACACACACCCACTGGAGTCGTTAATAAAGGCAAAAAAGGAGGTACTACTGGTTGTGGCTTTGACACCAAGAAAGAAGCATCTCATTGGAGCGACTCACACAGTAAAATTACATGTGACAAAAACGGCTGTAAGAACTAAGTAGTAGTTGTTTAATTGGGCTAGGACTCAAGCTCTAGCCCCTTATCACCCTCTGCCGCATAACGCCCTGTTAAGGGGTGAGCAACGCAATACCGATGCCGCCGCAAACCACCTTAATCAAAAAAATCAACGCATAGTAAAAATGCCACGCGTTGCGAATCCCTCTTGAACAGTTTGTTATGTACGTAGCTCAAAATGAATACCTGAGCTCTCAAACTCTATGGTCCCAAAGCTACCAACAACCTTGAAACATGATTGGTTCTTTTCGAAGTATTCTATGTTTCCATAGTCTTTTGAGCCATCAGGATCTAGGGTCGGTTGTATATCACTTTGATTCAAGAGCCCAGTAATACTCGAAACATCGTTAAACAGAAGAGAGCCCAAGCGATAGCAAGTATACTCACCTACCTTTGGAGTTTTATAGTATTCAGACTCAGGCCAGATGCTGAACTCTAGTTCAATTTCCAAAGTTTGATCGCAGTAGTTCCACCCCAAAACAAATGAATCTTGAAGGTCTACGCCTACGAGAAAATCCATATTTCTCTCCAAGTACATAACGCCGCGTTAAGTGGTGAACAACGCCAACCACCAAACCTAACCCATTGCACCTTAAACACTTAACCTGACTGGAACTGAAATCGCCAAGCGTTGTGAATCCGTCTTAAACGCCTTGTTATGTGTTTATTCTTGGTAGATATCAATAATATGCTCAGGACCAAATACGACATTATCACCGCATTTTAGTAATACGTTCCCATATGGATCGTTGTCCAATGTACCTACATATAAGCCTTTCTCTAGCTCTTTGACTTCCACCCACATTCGTTCAACAGAAACCCCTTCTTCGGAGTCTGGGTCAAGCATATTGAAGATAAGCTTAACAATAGACCCTAACTTAATTGAAGATCGGGCGTCAGAACTAGGAACCCAAAACGTGTCTGGATATTCTTTGCTAAGTAACTCTCCATCCTCAAGAAAGTAACCATCTTTCTTATATGTTGCTAGTTCCATACTGCCTCCTACACATAACGCAGCGTTAAGTGGTGAACAACGCCTACCACCAAACCTAAACCATTGTACCTTAAACACTAAAGCTAACTTGAACTGAAATCGCCAAGCGTTGTGAATCCGCCTTAAACGCCTTGTTAAATTGATTTTTCACTGAAACTTACGACGGAAAACAATTCGAACTAGCCTAACGCCTGCCAATATAGACAACCCAGCGACGCAGCCAATCAAAGAAAACTCATACAAATCTCCTTTAATAATGCTAACGACTAAATTCACCAACGCCTGCACTGTTACGATACATGCTAAAAAATGAAAAACGACTAAGGGCTGACTTAAGGTAAAGGGATTTATGTCCCAAGATGGTTCCAGCCATACTTTCTTAGAGAAAGGATTTACAGCTTGAAAACCTATAACTGACAGCAACGCTAGCAAAGAAGCAGGAACGATCAGAAGTAAAGATTTCACTAGCTCACCTTGTGTAAGGCTTGTGACTACCGGGCTATAATTTGTAGCCGAAAACAGACCTACTCCTAAAATAATAGCTATACGAAAAACTCGCCAATTCATCTCTACTCCAATATCAATTTAACGCCGCATTAAGGTGTGAGCGACGCTTGGCTATACTTGAGCGAAGCGAAACTGCCAAGCGTTGCGAATCACTCTTAAATGCTTTGTTATGTTTTAGTTTCGTTTTGGGATGTTCAACCAAGATTTTTCATCCAGTTCTTTTATCCGATCCCACTCAGTTTTGAGTAAATACTGTGTAGCAGTTAATAGCTTTTCACTGTAGTGACCTAGAGCATGATAATCGACAATACCGTGTCTTCCTTGAGGACTATGCAAGATACCTTTGAGCTCATCAATCGCATCAAATACATCTTTGTCCAACTTATCGTCCTCTCTAAGGTCAGGCTTAAGAAGAAGTAAAAGCTTTGACTCTAATATTTTTGCACTTGAGATTAGCTTTAAATATTCAGTATTTTTGTCTTGATAGTAATCCGTTCTTTCATCACTAGTATGCTGTTTGAAGTCCTGTTGCAATGCTAACTTGACGCGTACCTTTTCGTGTTTTGACAGTTCTTGTGCTTCCAGTTTTTGCAACTCTTCGTCAAAGTCATTTTTCAATTCAATAAGGCGATGCCTGCTTAGATAAAAAGAGATGTTATTTTTTTGGAACGTTTCAATTTGACTAGCGATGTCTACATACGCAGAAACAGTATCTCGAAAATCATTGACCCACTTTTGTCTAAATTCTTTGATGAGCCTATTATGGTTTGCATTCAGGTCTCTTCTGAGAAGTAGCCAAGTTATAAGCACCGAGGCGAATATCGATATGGAAACAGTAATTACATACGGAACGTCAGTTTCAATTGCAAACTGTAAATCGGTTTTTGACTTATTTATCTTCTTAATTTCATTAAGTACTGATACCAGTTCTTGCTGACTTTCACGTTGAGCTATAATAGTACTGCCAAGCTTCTCTATTGCCAATTGACTCTCTTTGATAGAAGAGTCATTGTTGATTGCAGTTTGTTCCACTTTTAAACTTAAATTGTCTAAATTATTTTTTAATCCGTGAAGCTCTTTCTGAAAATTTTCAATACTATTCTCATGCAACAACTGTGTAGGCTCTGACGCTCCAACAACTGCTGAAAAAACAAACAACAATACAATTCTCAACATACCTGCCTACTTTGTAATCCTGAATATTAATGATAAAACATAACGCCCTGTTAAGGGGTGAGCAACGCAATACAAGAGCCGCCGCATACCGCCTTAAACACTAAAACCAACGCATAGTGAAAATGCCACGCGTTGCGAATCCCTCTTGAACAGTTTGTTAGCTATATACCCACAATGTGCACTTATTCTACTAACTCTACGCAATATTTCGTCGGCAAGGGCTCATCAACGAACTTCGTTGAAAAGTTATAAACTGCACCCTTTTCGATACTAACAGTTTTCAAAACCTCATCGATCCGTTGTTGAATCGGAACTTCGAAGTCTTCGGCAATACGAGCTTGAATAAACGCAGCACAAACACGAAAATTGTAATTTTCTGAGATAAAATCTACATAACGAAACTGACGAACAACTTCAAATTTCTCTGAAAACGACATCTCAAAATGGGCATGAATATTCTCTAATACTTTATTGATATCTTTATACATTTAATAAACCTCAGTTGTTTCCATTTATAGCTAACGCCCTGTTAAGGTGTGAGCAACGCTATACCTATGCCGCCGCATACCACCTTAATCACTAAATTCAACGCATAGTAAAAATGCCACGCGTTGCGAATCACTCTTAAACAGTTTGTTATGTTGCAATCTCGATTCACCTCATTTTGCCCGTAAAAGCAATTTAAATATACTCTGAACAAAAAATGTATGCTAGATTATTATCCAATAATTTCATAAGGTTAGTCATGTCATCTTTTATTCCCGCTTCACTAAACGCAATATTGTCTGGAATCAAGTTTTGGAAGGACTCGAAGAAAGAATCAATTGAGCAGCTTCAAAATAAAAAGGTCGCAATAGAAAACGTGTACAAGGCAGCCCTTGCAACCAAAGCATACCTTTACGATTTACAGGTCTTAGGTAAGGAGAACGACCGCGATAAAGAGCGTGAACTTTCTAGAATTTGGTGGGACGCCGCTTGGGCAATAGATCAATATGACCAAAAGCTTTATTACTCAGCGAGAATGAAAGCCTTAAGCTATGCGGATCACCGTGAATGGTCAAAAGCTACAGAACAGAATATAACCGTAAAGCTAGAAGATATACTCGCTCAGTGTGACTGGGTGAAAGATAACTAGTGGCAACATAACGCCGCGTTAAGTGGTGAACAACGCACACCACCAAACCTAAACCATTGTACCTTAAACACTTAACCTAACCTGAACTGAAATCGCTAAGCGTTGTGAATCCGCCTTAAACGCCTTGTTAGGCGAAGTTTTCTACCACTGTTTAAGTTGTTTTGAAAGCAGGTTACTCGAAACAAAATAAGCAACCAAACACCCACTGACTTTTTGTGATTCAAGAACGATAAAAGCCACTATGTTTCAGCCGAAATTTCGACAACCACGAAATACAAACTTTCAGCGCTCAAGTCGCTTTTGAGGAAGCGAGACGTAAAGCTGCAAACTTAAAGCGAGAACGAAAGCCTCGATTAACTTGTCCTTTCCATACTTTAAGCCCGCAAGATTCACAACCAACCGACTGTGAAAACCAATGAGGCAACCCGCGAACCTTGGCATGTTTTACGGCCAGAGAGATTCAAGAATTTTAGCAGGCAATGCAGAATTGCCGACTAGGAAAAACGAATTACCAAAGGGAACTAAGAAGATGAGAATAAAGAACTTTCCTGCCCGTCGCCTAACGCTGCATTAAGGTGTGAGCGGCGCTTGGCTATACTTGAGCGAAGCGAAACTGCCAAGCGTTGCGAATCACTCTTAAATGCTTTGTTATAGCTCAGCGATGTGCGACAGGGTTTCTGGATGACGCTGAACCAACTTTAGAAGGGTTACTGCTTGTCCATTTGGTGCGCTACGCCCTTGCTCCCAGTTTTCTAACGTACGAGATGATGTGTGCAACAAACGAGCAAACACACCACGAGACATATTAAATTGCTCTCGAATACTCACGATTTCATCAGGTGAGATATTTAACTCACTGATGTCGTCAACTTGATGAGTTTTAAGGGTAAGCTTGCCCTCTGAATGCTCTTTAGCCTCAACAAGTGCTGAACTTAACTCTGCAAACAAATCACGATTGCTCATTACGCCACGCCTCCATAAAAGCCTTTAGTTGTTTCTTTTGGTCTGCGGTTAAGTCGGACATTTCATTCTTGCCGTAAATCGTCAGCAAGTAGAAACGACGCTTTTCATCGAGGAAGTAATAGATAACGCGAGAGCCACCACGCTTGCCCTTACCTTTACTTGCAACTCGAATCTTTCGCAAACCACCTGTACCTTGAATCACGTCACCCTGCTTCGGGTTAGACATTAACTCTGCTTGAAAAAGCCTAAACTCATCATCGCTGAGATATTCATTACGGTACTTTCAAATATGGTTGATTCGACAAATACACTTTTCATACGCAGAGTATACGCAAGTAACGTACAGATGGCAAAACTATACGTGATTAACGTAGCCATAATTATTGGAACTGTAAATCTGACCTGAGCTATAACGCCGCGTTAAGTAGTGAGCAACGCCAACCACCTAACCTAAACCTTTGCACCGTAAACACTTAACCCAACTTTGAATGCAAAACGCCAAGCGTTGGGAATCTGCCTTAAACGCCTTGTTATGCTTCTTTTTTACGATTTAGGTATTGGCTATTAACTTTAACGCCATTAGGTGAAATCCAACCCTCGTTCAGGTAAGAGTGATAATATTCTAAAAATTCATCGTGCTCTTCAAATGAATACATTCGACAATTTATATTGTCGAGTAAATCTGTTGTGACTTCGATTACACCATTTTCACGATAAGTCACCTGATTTACTGTCCATGAGAAGTAATCGCCTACAACACGATTACTGAATTTAACAGATTCGCCAACTCTTGGAACGGCGGCGAGGCGAATGTTTTTTAGTAAGTGAGCCCGCTCCTTTTTGCTCGCCAAATAGATGTTGAATTCGATTTCTATCAACTCTTTCTCCTGATCTCATGAAGATGCATAACGCCCTGTTAAGGTGTGAGCAACGCAATACCGATGCCGCCGCATACCACCTTAAACACCAAACGCAACGCATAGTAAAAATGCCACGCGTTGCGAATCACTCTTAAACAGTTTGTTAGGGCTCAGTTACCCAGCGATACTAGTTCGTCTAGCTCACTCTGCAAGCGAGCAGTTCGTTCAAAAACTAAAGTTTCGAGTTCCGAGTAATATATCAATGGGTATATAGAGCCCCCTTTGTACATATCAGCTACTGATCTCGCATGGGCTTCGATATACTCGTTCCACTTTACCTGTGCAGACCCGTATGCTTCGGTGCGGTCACTATCTAGCTTACTCATTAATTGAGCGTAAACCTCGTTCATTTTAACTAATGAACGATTATAACTATCCGAAGCCATTTGGTTCATTTCAGTTTGAGTAATATGCTCAGTGCTACTCGTCTGCATATGAGAAACCGATTTAGTGTTTAAATCTAAAACATGACTCTGCACCGCACTACTTTTTTCTGTGAGCATAGAAGCAAACTGATTTAAGCCTGAGATATCTAAACCTTGCTCACTCATTTTTTTATGTATATCTAGAACTTTTTGATGCTTATCCAAAATTTCTAATTCAGGCTTTGATTCGATTTTTCGCTTTATAAGATAACCAATGCCCGTCATGAGAGCTCCTAGTAAAACGAAGCCCAACTTTTCTATCATTTCATTCATTTACACCGAATCATCCTATGAGCCCTAACGCCGCGTTAAGTAGTGAGCAACGCCAGCCACCTTACCTAAAACCTTACACCGTAAACACTAAAACCAACCTTGAATGCCAAACGCCAAGCGTTGGGAATCTGCCTTAAACGCCTTGTTAAGTGGCGCTACACCTATTTTTGACAGACTTAAAACTTTCAGTAAGGTGATCTATTCGACTTCCTTCATACACAACTACATCTCTGGCACCAACTTCTGTTACCAACTGTAGAAGGGTTTTTACGAACTCTTGAGACATGCATCCTGATAGTTCTTGAGGATGTACAACTATACGTGGCGAAAGACGAAATTTGGCCAACTTATGCATTTCAAAAATGAAAAGCTCCATAACTCGCTTCCCGCGATAAGTATCAATTCGCTCCAATGCAATCGATTCAAATGGATTGGATACTTCAACACTGTTCGAGGACAAGAGTTTGGCTTTTGAGCCAATAGCCTTAATAGTCTGACCTTCACCCGTCGTCTCTACAGCAATATAGGGAGAATCTTGAAATACGATATCTGAAGAAAATGATTTGATTTGTATTTGGTCCTTACCCAATTCAATTAGCAAATCTGATTGCTGTAAAAATTTATTTATTAAATCAAACACGAAAATCTCCATAGTTTGCACTTAGCCACTTAACGCCGCGTTAAGTGGTGAACAACGCCATCCACCAAACCTAAACCATTGTGACGTAAACACTAAAGCTAAATCAAACTGAAAATGCCGAGCGTTGTGAATCCGTCTTAAACGCTTTGTTATAAGGCGGGCTCAAGGACAATATCGTGACCATCAACTTCAATTAATCCAAAGTCACCTTCTAAAGAAAGGGAGCCTTGCAAATAAGATGCTCCTTCAACTTCACCTAATGTTGGAATGTCATTTATAGTCGTCTTTTTAGCAGATAGCTGCATTCCCTTAAAACGAACAGTTATCGCTTTACCTTGCTTATTACTGACAAATAATTTGACCTTCTGATCAGACTCTAGAAGGAATAACATTTCGATATAGGTATCATCAAAACTTTGATTAAGCGAGAGTAACTCCGAATCAATTAGACAATTTAGTTCCATATTTCTCCAAGCCTTATAACGCCCTGTTAAGGTGTGAGCAACGCAATTCCGAAGCTCCCGCATACCACCTTAAACACTAAAACTAACGCATAGTAAAAATGCCACGCGTTGTGAATCACTCTTAAACAGTTTGTTAGTTTTTACTATTTCCACTGAGCTCAGCAATGACGTCATCTGGTGTGACAACACGTGTTAACAAGTGAGTGATGCCTGGATCTTCAATAGGTTCGAGAGCATAAACTGGTTTGCCGAGACCTAAAGCATAACCAATATCCATTGCTACACTTTTTCCGACATATCCACCAAAGTTTAGAATGTAGGTAATTTCGGCTTCTCGAATGCGCTGCAAGCAACCATCAATGCCATTAGCTTGAAGAGGCTCAGAGATAGTAGTTTCAATACCTGCATTGACCAAAGTTTCTCGTATAGCCAGCATCTTTTCTAGATTTTTGAAACTACCAGCAATATAGACAGACTTGCTCATACAACTACCCTATTTTTGTGTAAATTTTCATGTAAACACTAACGCCGCGTTAAGTAGTGAGCAACGCCATCTACCCAACCTAAACTATTGCACCTTAAACACTTAACCCAATTTAGAATGCAAAATGCCAAGCGTTGGGAATCTGCCTTAAACGCCTTGTTATGTGTAATTTTGACTATAAATCCAAAAATGCATTCGAATTCAGATTTATGCGGTCAATTTTGTATTCTGAGTCTACTTTAGAAAGAACGAACGTAAACAAACCCGCACCATTTTCAAATTTTGCTTCAACTGTAAATATCGCTATTTCTTTACTTTCACCACTAGTAGCAACAGAAGATTTAGATTTGACAAAAGTTGGGGAGTCGAAGGATTTTAAACCACCTATTTTAGATAGATACTCTATTACTTTTTGACCTTCATCACTATTTAACGCTGAACGCCCTTCAATACTAAATAGATGTTCAAACTGCGATATTTCCCATGTTGAAATTAAAGGCACGCTTTCTTCAATAAATGGAGTCGCTTCAGCAGTGACCTCACTTGTTTGAGAGGCAGCCCAAAACAGTAGCCCCCCAATTAAAACAACAGTTAGAGCAACTAGTATCGCAAAAACTTTAAAAAACTTTTTCATAAAACCTCTTTATTACACATAACGCCGCGTTAAGGTGTGAACAACGCTACCACCTAACCTAAACCATTGTGCCGTAAACACTAAAGTTGATTCAAACTAAAAATGCCAAGCGTTGAGAATCACTCTTAAACGCTTTGTTATACCGCTGCCTGCCGCTCCAGACGAACTTCTATTGCTTTAACGTTTGAGCTGTCAGCTAACTCAAAAATATCTGACTCAACACGCTCCGCCACCTTGAAACCTAGAGCCTCAAAGATCTCTACATTACCAGTTTGCTCAACACACCAAACTGAGAGCAAGTCTGCATTTGAGAACATACGCTCTGCTTCTAAAATTAAGCTTCGAGCTACTCCTCTTTTACGACATTCAGGCATGACAGCAAGTGTACTTAAATTAAGCTTGTTGCCGGACAACTTTGCCTTTATAAGACCCACTAACTGGTGATCCAAATAGTATCCCAAACAAGTCCACTCATCTGTTGAACTAGCTTGGTTTCTTTGAGCTTCGGAAGTTGGGCGATAGATTTTTCGCAGCTCGGAGAAGCTTGTTTTTGATAGAGATAAGAGCGACTGATCTGTGCCGCTTATTTGCTTTATCATTGATTTCTCCTTTGCGGTATAACGCCCTGTTAAGGTGTGAGCAACGCAATGCCGATGCTTCCGCATGCCACCTTAAACACTAAAAGCAACGCATAGCAAAAATGCCACGCGTTGCGAATCACTCTTAAACAGTTTGTTATAACACAGTTTTACACGTCATCTTCCGATAAAATTTGACGACAATTACGAACTGTTAGTACGCGAATTTCGTGACTTAAACTGTAGATAATACGATAGTGACCAAAGATGATTTCACGATAATTCGTATGGGGCATTTCAGGAACAAACCGCCCCATTTCAGGCATACTTCCAAGGAGTTCAGTTTTATCAAAAACTTCGTTTACCCACTTCTCTGCCGCAGGTGGATTATCCAAAGAAATAAACTCCGCTGCATCACCTAGTTTCTGAAGTGCTAATGGAGACCAGACTACTTTCATTTCTTAATGCGCCCAAGTACTTGAGCACGCGCATCATCATTGGAAACACCGAGACCAGAAGCTAACTGAGCTTCTGCTGTGCGCATTTCTTCCAGTAATTCGATTTTCTCTTGCATTGCTTCATACTCAGCAACATCGAGAACAACAGCAACACCTTTGCCACGTTGCGTAATAACCAATGGACGACGAGTCTCATTGATTTGTTTGATGTATGAAGCTACACCGGCACGAAACTCAGATAAAGGCTGAATATCTTGATCGAAATGAATACGACTCATATTGAACTCCCACTAGTACAGAATAACGTACAAATAATAGTTCAACTAATCCTTTTGAGCAAGAAGTTGATTCTGTGTTATAACGCCCTGTTAAGGTGTGAGCAACGCAATACCGAAGCCGCCGCATACCGCCTTAAACACTAAAACCAACGCATAGTAAAAATGCCACGCGTTGCGAATCACTCTTGAACAGTTTGTTATAACTCAAACCCAAATTGGCAGTTGATAGATTTTTCCATTTAGATCCACAACTACCGCTTCGACGTACACCTGATGGTTATCAGCACGATAAGCCGATATATAAAATTCTTCGAAGCATTCGATAGGTAAACTGTGAGATTCGCACAACTTAGGTAGCCATTTGCGATAAGCGAGAACCGTCTTACGTACTCTAGGCGTTAGCTTAAACAGCTCTTCATCTTTAGTTGGAATCCAACTAATTCTCACTAAATCACCCGCTTTAAGATTAGCTAATTTGAAGATATCATCACGGACAAACCCACCATCGATGTAATTTTCGCCACTAAAAAATGATAAGGTGAAGTTCTTAGCCACACCTTTGATATTCTTCAGTTTCACAATTTCCCCTTGAGTTATAACGCCCTGTTAAGGGGTGAGCAACGCAATACCGATGTTGCCGCATACCATCTTAAACACTAAAACCAACGCATAGTAAAAATGCCACGCGTTGCGAATCCCTCTTGAACAGTTTGTTATGTACGTTCTTTTAGTTGCACATATTTAGCCAAACCAATGCCTTTATTTAGCTCAGTTACATAGTTTGTGCTCATTCTAGCTTCGTTGACTAATGTACTGATACTTATGTTTTTTGTTCGGATTATTTCACCAAATTTAATACCAAACAGATGAATCATTAACACCTGCTCACCGCGGGGAGCATCCTGATACATTGCACGCAAAACCTCCGCAAAATCTTGGATTGAGCTCGAATCGTTGAGAGCTTTATGCACATCCAGCTTAGATTCAAGATAAGTTCCGCTTGTTCTTTCGCGACGAACTGTTTGTTTGCAGTAAGGACAGTCGATATCTTCTAGCTCTTCACCACCAACAAAGCCTGCGCCAGAGACAAAAACTTTAAATGCTTTCCCACATTTCTCGTTTGAGCAAATTTCCACTTTTTCCTCCAAAGTACATAACGCTCTGTTAAGGGGTGAGCAACGCAATACCAAAGCCGCCGCATACCACCTTAAACACTAAAACCAACGCATAGTGAAAATGCCACGCGTTGCGAATCCCTCTTGAACAGTTTGTTATGTTTTACCACAAGTTACTGACTTAATTGAGAAAGAACTGCTATTTCTAACTAGTTTTCTGAACCGAACCACAAGACAAGAACCGACTTGGCCACCAAAGGCGACCAACCAGAAACGAGTAATTCCACTTCCCTGCCCAATGAGGCAACCCGACTAAGCACCCACAAACGCCCTGTATTTCCGACCAAAGCGCAAAACAATGTTGAATTGCCGAGGCAACTGCCAAGCTGAAATGCTGCTTGATAATGAACCTGAAAGCGACTTAGAGCCAGTTAAACAAGAAGCCGACCGCCACGACCTGACAATGAAGCAACCCGCGAACATTGGCATGTTTTACGGGCTGAGAGATTCAAGAACTTAGACCGACAATGCGGATTTGCTGAGTCTACTAGGGACGATTGCCAAAGGGACAAAGAACTAGAGCCTAAGGTATTTAAGCCTTTGAAATACAAGTAAACATAACGCGGCATTAAGGTGTGAGCGACGCTTGGCTATACTTGAGCGAAGCGAAACTGCCAAGCGTTGCGAATCACTCTTAAATGCTTTGTTATATTTTTTTGTACTTGTTTTCCAGCTTGAGTACTGTGCTATCAATTTCTGGGTCTAACTGCTTGCGTCTAAAAATATCTAATACGACTTCAAATACTTTGTATGAGTCTAACAAGTCGTCTTCTGACACACGGTCGGCATGAGTTGCCTCATTACCAACAAGTTTAAGTGATTCTAACCAACGAGCTTCTTGAGGAAACTCTTTAGCCATACTTTGAATTCTTCTATGTAGATTCCCTTGAGAAAAGCCTAGTTCAGCGCATAATTTTTCAATGGCTCTTCTTAACCTACTTCCAGCCGAACAAGTGTCCGAGAAATAGTGGTTAAAAGAGCTTAACAATTCTTCGTTTACAGAATTAGGGGTAGTACTGTTCAGTGGGAATAGAGAAACTGGAGGATTAAAGCTTTCTACCTTGATTTGGCGTATTCGATTAGTTTTATCGTTTGGGATTTTAGCAAATCCAGTGGCGGACACACTTTCATTACACATTTTGCACTTAAAGAAAGCAATGAACTGGTAAGGGCTATAACCTGCCTCATTTGCAATCGTGATGAAAGTAGCCGCTAATTTTAAAAAATTATTATCTTCATCTTTCACGAGATCTAGTAAGTCATTATCTCTGAATTTCTCGACATATGCCTTCCCTGCACGTCCAGACAAGCCCCTAGCACTAAAACTCTCTACATCTGGCTCTAAGTTTAAACTGTTACAGTATGGGCAAGGTAATGCAGGGTAATTACCCAGCGGTTGAAGCTCAGATAATTTAGACCAAAACTCTTTTTTAAACACCAATATCTCCTAAAAATATAACGCCCTGTTAAGGTGTGAGCAACGCAATACCGATGCCGCGGCATACCACCTTAATCACTTAAACCAACGCATAGCAAAAATGCCATGCGTTGCGAATCACTCTTGAACAGTTTGTTAGGCTTTTTTCCGACGGTTTCGGTGACTTTTTAATGCACCGTCCAGCCAATTTTTCTGGTTAAGATTATTCACAAACCATTCAATGAAAGCCTCAGAGTATCTGTGACGCCCATCTAGCTCATAATGATAGTTAGAACGCTTGGCTTTCTGAGTTTTGTTTTTCTTTACAACAGCTTGAAAAGAGTAACTTGTAATTTTAACGAGTGTCTGTCGAAGATTAATTTCTGCGATTGCTGTGTTCTGATGGTATGGGTGGGTAACATCTGGATCTTTAGTTTCGCGGATGATGATGGCTTTCTCGCCACCATCACTCAGTGATAAAGATAAGTCACTCTCTGAAGACTTTTTGGTTAACGCTAACTTGTAGTCTACGGAAATCGAAAATTCATCCGAGTCACATTCTCGTGCCATTTCCGTAAATTTGCCCAGAAAGCTTTTCACTTGAGTTGCAGTTAACTCACCATAAGTTTCTTTGATTACTGCGACTTCAGGTTCACAGCCATCGACAATAAGACTCAGTAAACCAACGCTTTGACCCGCTAATGGGCTATTGCCCATTAGCGCTTTATAGCGTTTTTGATAATTCAGTACTGTTGCTTGGAACAAACGAGATAATTGAGGTTGTAACTCTGGAATTAGCAGATGAATCGCATGGTCTCTAAGATCAATCAGCGTTTCCAAGTTTTTAGCCACATTGTCGGATGACTCGATCAGCTTACACATAGCTTCACGAATGCTAATGCTGAAATCACCCTCTTTAAAAATACTTGACGCACCGTCTTTTTTAGCTAGTTCCGACTTAAGCATGAGTTCCCATGCATTTACCATCATAATGGTAAATGCTTCAACCCGGTTCCCCAGTGTCGGACGGTTATAAACTTCAAGCGCTAACGTAAAAGCATCATGACTTCTTTTTATCAGTTGATCCGAGAGAATTTCATCAGGTGATTTGGACTGTGTATTCAAACTCTGGGACATGAGCCTGAAAAACTCGTCATTAGAGAGTTTATTAATACCGCTGCATTTCCATAGAGAACGACTCACTTTAACGATGTACTCGCCCTTGAGCTTTTCGTTGAAGTACTTGTTTACAGAGCTAACACTGTAACCGACTGATTCCGCCACTTCTTTAGCTGTAAACTCACTACCTTTTTCCTCAAGCTTTCGGAGTTCATCCAATAGCTGAAGAAGCATACCCTTTTTAACCATGTTGATTATTTCTCCAAAAGCCTAACGCCGCATTAAGGTGTGAGCGACGCTTGGCTATAATTGAGCGAAGCGAAAGCGCCAAGCGTTGCGAATCACTCTTAAATGCTTTGTTATGTATATCAGAGTGTTGCAATGATCTCTTTTATTCGGCTTTCTCCCAAAAATGCAAAGTGCATCTCCAGCCAAGTTTTTATTTTTCTTGCCTTTGTATGTTCATCAGCAAGCTTCATAAATTGAATGAATTGTTCATCCTTAGACAAATAAGCAATTAACTCGTTAGCTGGTAAAGATGAAGCCTGTTCAACATAAACTTTATCAACAGCACGGATGCTCTTGATTACCATAGTGATCAACGTAGATACATCCTTTAAAGTAAACTTTCCCGTGCCGTAGTTGGATAAAGCTTCATTAACATCAAAGTGATGGTAACTATCGAATATTGCTTGAGCATTCTCTTTTAAGTGTTGTATCGATGCTTTCGACAATTTCGCATTAGATGCTTTAGCATGAACAACTTTGTTTCTCCAGTGGCATAGAAGCTCAACTAAAATGATCCATTCAGGCTCCACTTCTGGTGTAGCTTCAAGAAATCGAACGACCCTGTCCGCTTTAGAGTCGGTAGGATTTTTTTTAACATTAAAATTCATGTCTTCGTTAAGCCACAATTCAGAGTTGCTAACCTTAGACAAGTATTCAAACAAACTTTCAACAGAATAGACAATTGCAGACTTTACAGCAAAACGCCTAGAGTTCATTGATGACTGTTTTGCATTTCCGGGTTTCCAAGAAATATTTAAAGTTGAAGGTGCTGTCGTTTCTTCTGTTATTGTCGACAACGCAACTGCGATAGTATTCATACAATGAACACTATGACCTACATCGTCTAAGAACTCTTTTAAATGATTGCTTTCAATTGACATGGGGTATCTTGAGGTATGGTGGCACCAGCAGGAATCGAACCTACGTCGTCGGGTTTAACTAGAAATTTTAGTAACCGCCGTCTTTCCGCATTAGACCATAGTGCCGAAGTGAATAATATGCAATTTTACACTGTTGTCAATGATTTACGCAAACGATATACATAACGCCCTGTTAAGGTGTGAGCAACACAGTACTGAATCCACCGCATACCACCTTAAACACTAAAGACAACGCATAGTAAGAATGCCAAGCGTTGCGAATCACTCTTAAACAGATTGTTAGGATTAATCTGCGTAGCGTGCTATCAATTCTTGGATTTTTTCCAAAGAATCTTCGTCAATTGATTCTATGTTTCGATCGACAAGCTCTGTATAAAACTCATAAACGTCATCATCACCAAATATCCATCGGACCTGATCATTTTCAATTGCAATTTCAATTAGCTGATTTACTTGAGTCTGTGAAAAGCCCTCAAATTTAGTTAACTTACTAATAACAGTATGAGTTCGTGAGAAGTTGCCACTTTGAGATAGGTTTTTGATTTCTATTTCTTTCTCTAGTTCACTAGCCAATTTAATTTCAGGGTAATGTTCTTTGAAGAATTGAGATAAGCGTCGATAAAAGAAAATATCTGAACGCTTGTAATCATTCCATTCAGACAACAAGAAGTCTTTTGGACGGTTCTCATCTAATACGGAATAATAATCTTTGTCATCAGCTACAAAGTGTAAGTCTTCATCTTTGGGTATTTCGTATAAAATAGCTTCCCAATTTATAGCATCACCTAGTGAACCATTTTTACCCGGAGGATTCCCAACCGAAAGCCTTAACTTTGCATCGGATAGGATGTCATCAGAAGTCTCAACAAACTTTGACAATTTGAATAGTTCCTTGATTTTTTCGTCAGCATTGAATTTACGTTCCAAAGCATCCTCGGTTATAGATTTCAGCAGTTTAGAGTGTAATTTTCCATAGGTATTCTGTAATTCCTTTAGCTGCTCATACTCATCGTATTCCTTACAAAACTGAGGAAATGCTCCTTTAATTTTATGATCTTTAAGTTTCTTGATTGCATCTTGAATTTTAACTTCTCTGTTGCGGTAGAATTCATCTTTTACTTGCTGAGTCACCCATAACTTAATCTTTTTCGTTTTTATCAGAACAGCAAGCTTATGAATTTCCTCAAGATCATCATTGCTAAGATGATAGAAAGACAGATAAACATTCGTATCAATAAACAAGTTTTCCACTAAAATACCCTCTAATTAATCCTAACGCCGCATTAAGTGGTGAGCAACGCAGACCACTGAACTTAAAGCATTGTGCCGTAAACACTGAAGTTGAAGCAAACCAAAAATGCCGAGCGTTGGGAATCCGTCTTAAATGCTTTGTTATGTGTGTTAGTTGATGTTTCTACTGACAATTTTAGCTATAAACGCAACTAACCCACGCTCTTCATACCCTGCATAAGACGATACTGAATAGTTACGAATACCAAAAAACACGCCGACTAAACCACAAGCTATTCCAAGCCATTTAAACCAGTGAATTCGACGCATGAAGATTGACTCAAAAGCTTGTGAAACAGCACTACCACTCAATTCTGATGCCTTACTTTCAAGAAATGCAGGAAAGCCGAAGTAGAAAGTTAAGAAGGATATAAACCCGAAACAAATCGCAGCCCACCAAGGTAACCTAGCCGCTATATAAACTGAATCACTTACTATCGCAGAACCGTTTGATCTTCGCCTGTAGCGTCTTCCCATGATTTCCTCCGAACACATAACGCCGCATTAAGGTGTGAGCAACGCTGCAACAAAACTTAACCAGACCACCGTAAACACAAAACCCAACGATTGAATGAAAAATGCCAAGCGTTGGGAATCACTCTTAAATGCTTTGTTATGTTAATTTAACCAAACAGACGCTGTAACAACGATTTTTTCGGAGTTTCCTTTATGGTCTTAACTATTTGTGAAATTTCTTGGCTACTTGGTACTTTCACTGGGAATGTTTTTAAGCACTCAGTTTGAAACTTACTAAACTGCTTTTTAAAATTTCTATTTTTCAACATATCAGTAAAAGGTACCACGTCAATACAGCTAAGATGGCTTTCCGTACCTCTTGGAATCTTGCATGTCCAAACTTTAACTGTATCGAAGGTCGGATTGTGAAAGCCCTCGGTTAAAACTACATACATTACACCTGACTTTAATCCCGTCAGCTCACAATCATTAAGATCCAAAAGCTTTATCTCCCCCTCCCACCTGAAACCAATAGATATTTCACTATCTTGAGCAGGAATATTTGATGAAACCTGATTTGGATGAAAATTTGCCGCTCCATCTGGATCTGTACCCCAAATAGATTGATACTTGAGAATACTCTGTCCCATTTCCAATGACGTTACATGCCAGATATTTCTCAATGCTTCTTCAAGTTTCTTTTCCACTGGAACTCCTTTCGTTCGTTAACATAACGCCCTGTTAAGGGGTGAGCAACGCAATACCGAAGCCGCTGCATACCACCTTAATCACTAAAATCAACGCATAGTAAAAATGCCACGCGTTGCGAATCCCTCTTGAACAGTTTGTTAGCTATTTTTTTCCAACGCCTCTCGGAGCTTAGCTATCGTATGTTGACTGAAGACTTTAATTCCATTGCGCTCTAACAATGCAGTAGCTACCCCTGAGCCATCGATTTTGATCCCGTTGAATGTACCGTCATAAATTTTTGAACTGCCACAGGAAGGGCTGCCTTCAGCGAGTATCGCGTACTTTATTTGCTGTTTTTTGCAAAGCTCCAAAGCGTTCTCTGCCCCACTTACAAATTGTTCAGTAACATCAATACCATCATTTCCAACAACGTTTGCCAAACCATCAAGCACATCAACACCTTTACCAGTAATGATTTCGGCAGGTGCTCTAGGAATAGGTAAACCTGCTGAGACTTCGGGGCAAAAGGTCACTAGTTCTGCGTTTGACTTGAGCCATAGCAGCTCAGGCTCTTTGACTGATAAACAGCTCGCATTGTATCTAACGTTGTTTCCAACCAGACATGAACTAACGAGAACTTTTACCACTGGAACTCCTTTATATACTAGAAATAGCTAACGCCGCGTTAAGTGGTGAACAACGCCAACCACCAAACCTAAACCATTGTACCTTAAACACTTAAACTGACTTGGACTGAAATCGCCAAGCGTTGTGAATCCGCCTTAAACGCCTTGTTAGGCGAAGTTTTCCACCAGTGTTTAAGTTGTCTTGAAAGCAGATTACCCGAAACGAAATATGCAACCAAGCACCCACTGACTTTTTGTGATTCAAGAACCATAAAAGCCACTATGTTTCAGCCTATATTTCGACAACCACGAGATACAGACTTTCAGCGATCAAGTTGCTTTTGAGAAGACGAAGCATAAAGCTGCAAACGTAAAGGAAGAGCGAAAGCCTCGATTGACTTGCCTTTGCCACACTTTAAGCCAGTGGAACTCACCGCCAACCTGCACTAAAAACCAATGAGGCAACCCACGAACTTTGGCATGTTTTATGGTTAGAGATATTCAAGAATTTGAGCCGATAACGCTTAATTGCCGACTTAGAAAAACAAATGCTCAAAGAGAACTAAGAAGATGAGAACAAAGAACTTTTCTGCCCGTTGCCTAACGCCGCATTAAGGTGTGAGCGACGCTTGGCTATAATTGAGCGAAGCGAAAGCGCCAAGCGTTGCGAATCACTCTTAAATGCTTTGTTATGTATATCAGAGTGTTGCAATGATCTCTTTTATTCGGCTTTCTCCCAAAAATGCAAAGTGCATCTCCAGCCAAGTTTTTATTTTTCTTGCCTTTGTATGTTCATCAGCAAGCTTCATAAATTGAATGAATTGTTCATCCTTAGACAAATAAGCAATTAACTCGTTAGCTGGTAAAGATGAAGCCTGTTCAACATAAACTTTATCAACAGCACGGATGCTCTTGATTACCATAGTGATCAACGTAGATACATCCTTTAAAGTAAACTTTCCCGTGCCGTAGTTGGATAAAGCTTCATTAACATCAAAGTGATGGTAACTATCGAATATTGCTTGAGCATTCTCTTTTAAGTGTTGTATCGATGCTTTCGACAATTTCGCATTAGATGCTTTAGCATGAACAACTTTGTTTCTCCAGTGGCATAGAAGCTCAACTAAAATGATCCATTCAGGCTCCACTTCTGGTGTAGCTTCAAGAAATCGAACGACCCTGTCCGCTTTAGAGTCGGTAGGATTTTTTTTAACATTAAAATTCATGTCTTCGTTAAGCCACAATTCAGAGTTGCTAACCTTAGACAAGTATTCAAACAAACTTTCAACAGAATAGACAATTGCAGACTTTACAGCAAAACGCCTAGAGTTCATTGATGACTGTTTTGCATTTCCGGGTTTCCAAGAAATATTTAAAGTTGAAGGTGCTGTCGTTTCTTCTGTTATTGTCGACAACGCAACTGCGATAGTATTCATACAATGAACACTATGACCTACATCGTCTAAGAACTCTTTTAAATGATTGCTTTCAATTGACATGGGGTATCTTGAGGTATGGTGGCACCAGCAGGAATCGAACCTACGTCGTCGGGTTTAACTAGAAATTTTAGTAACCGCCGTCTTTCCGCATTAGACCATAGTGCCGAAGTGAATAATATGCAATTTTACACTGTTGTCAATGATTTACGCAAACGATATACATAACGCCCAATTAAGGTGTGAAGCACGCGACCACGACACTCGATTTGACCACTGTAATCACTGAATTCAACCCAAACCAAAAATGCCAAGCGTGCTGAATCACTCTTAAATTGTTTGTTATGAGCGTGCTAAATGTATACGGCGGACATTCCAACAAAAGCGACCAAAATCAAATATTGAACAAATAGAGTCATACCCTGCCAAAAATGAGTGACTACCATTCGTTTATGGTGATAATTACGATTTTCTTTTGCCTTATTCATTGGGCGATTTAAAACTAACTTAATGTACCACGGGTATAACTCTTGAAAAGATGAAATACTTTTCATTAGATCAAATTCAGGTTTGATAGCTAATCCGTTTTTTTCTGCCATCTCCTCGATACTATTAGCGTGCTGTTCGAAGTTATCAATTACTGGTGCTAAACGTGCACGAACTTCAGTAGAGCTTGAAATACTGAGCGAACATAACATTGCGAAGTATTTTTGAAATAGCGCGAATAAGAGAGATGCAGCCAAACATGAAAATAAAACCTTTAGCTCGGAATGATCATAAAAATTCGCCATTTTATCGATGTTAGTTATTGAAAGCCCTGCAACAGCTGCACTGCCAGCAGCTGCCCAAGTTGATAACTTATCAATAATTGGACTTGTTGAAACCGTTGCTTCGGCCAATGCTCCTATTGAGTCATAGTGAGCATTCTCATCGGTGATCGTCTTCCAACTTTCTAAAGATTTTTCTAATTCCGTCATCTTCAATTTTCCTAAAGCTCATAACGCTATCTACCAAACAACAAGCCGAACTAATCCAGTACTCTTGCATTTCGACACTAATTAAATAGAACAAAATACTATCACATAAGCCTATGAAAATAATCAACTTGTTGGAGTAGGGATCGTATCCGAGATCCCAATTAGGCCGCAAAGTGTCAACTAATTATTGATTCCTGCCAAATTAAAGATAACTGTATATAAATACAGTTTAAATAACTAAAAAATTACCAATGAAAAGCCAGTTTTTACTAAGTGTAAAAGAGCATATGATTGCTCGACATTATGCTCCCAAAACGATTCAAGCATATCTACTCTGGATCACAAAGTTCATCTTATTTAACGACAAAGCTCATCCATCCAAATTGAATGAAAGCCATGTGGAAGCTTTTCTAACTCATTTAGCGGTTGACTGCAAAGTAGCTGCCAAAACACAAGCTCTGGCACTCAACTCTATTAGCTTTCTTTATAGGGAATATTTTCGAACCCCACTTTCAGTGGAAATGAAATTTCAGAAATCACAGTTGGATAGAAAATTGCTTGTTGTGCTAACCAAAGACGAAATGCGCCGTTTTCTGATGCATATAGATCCTAGGTATAAGTTACACATTATGCTGCTTTATGGCTCAGGTTTACGTGTTATGGAGTGTGTCCGCCTGAGAGTTCAAGACATAGATTATGATTATAAGGCACTTCGTGTGTGGCAAGGAAAAGGAGGAAAAAATCGCGTTGTGACGCTAGCGAGTGAAGCTATTTCACTACTAAAAGAACAGCAGGGCATCGCGTTAAGATACTACAAAAAGGATATCAATTCGCCTGGATATGCTGGTGTCCACATACGGCCGTCGTTGCAGAGAAAATACCCTGAAGCAGAGTTAGATTTTAACTGGCACTTTTTATTTCCCTCCCACCAGCTATCAGTTGACCCAAATACTGGAGAGCTTAAGAGGCACCATATAAATGAAACATCTCTACAAAGAGCAGTCAAGCGTTCCGCCAAAGAAGCAGGAATAACTAAGGCAGTGACATGCCATACATTGAGGCATAGCTTTGCGACACATTTGCTCGAGTCAGGCACCGATATTAGAACGGTTCAAGAGCAGCTCGGTCATAGTGATGTAAAGACGACGCAGATATACACTCACGTGATAGAGCGAGGAGGCGGAGGAGTTAAAAGCCCACTATCAAACTTGTAGTTGAATAGATAAGAAAAAAGGAGAGCCTAGGCTCTCCTTTCCTTAATCCTAATAACTGACTCTAATTAAAGAGCAGCTTTCGCTTTTTCAACTAGAACTGCGAATGCAGCTTTGTCGAATACCGCGATGTCAGCAAGGATCTTACGGTCGATCTCGATAGATGCTTTCTTAAGACCGTTGATGAAACGGCTGTAAGATAGACCATTTTGACGAGATGCAGCGTTGATACGTGCAATCCATAGTTGACGGAATTGACGTTTCTTGTTGCGACGGTCACGGTAAGCGTATTGACCAGCTTTAGTAACTGCTTGGAAAGCTACGCGGTAAACACGTGAACGTGCACCGTAGTAACCTTTAGCTTGTTTTAGAACTTTCTTATGACGTGCACGAGCTTGTACACCACGTTTTACGCGAGGCATTATGCTTCTCCTAAACTAAACGATTAATAAACTAAAAAGAATTATGCGTATGGTAGCATACGAGCAACTGCAGCCACTTCACACTTAGGAAGGATTGCATTTGGACGAAGCTGACGCTTGTTCTTAGTAGTACGCTTAGTCAGGATGTGACGTTTAGTAGCGTGCTTAAACTTAATACCACCAGCAGTTTTCTTGAAACGCTTAGCAGCACCTTTGTTGGTTTTCATCTTAGGCATGATGAATAACTCCGCATTGTTGAGTTGTATTAAACAATAGTAATTAGGGCGAACAAAACTCAGCCACTTTACGGCAGCTGAGTTTTATTACTTGCAAAGCCGTTAATTACTTCTTTTTAGGGGCAAGAACCATGATCATCTGACGACCTTCGATCTTCTTAGGGAAAGATTCCACTACTGCGATTTCAACAGTGTCTTCCTTAAGACGATTTAGAACGTCAACACCGATGTCTTGGTGTGCCATTTCTCGGCCACGGAAGCGAATTGTTACCTTCACTTTGTTGCCTTCTTCAAGGAAACGCGTCAGGTTGCGTAGTTTTACCTGATAGTCTCCAATATCAGTTCCAGGACGGAATTTTACTTCCTTAATCTGAACCTGCTTTTGCTTTTTCTTCTGCTCTTTAGCAGATTTGCTCTTCTCAAAGAGGAATTTACCGTAGTCCATTACACGACATACTGGTGGCTCAGCGTTTGGACTGATTTCTACCAGATCCATACCAGCTTCTTCAGCTGCGGCTACTGCTTCTTGAATCGAAACAACGCCAACTGATTCGCCATCAGCGCCAGTTAAACGAACTTCACGAACGCCACGAATTTCACCGTTTAAACGATGAGCATTTTGTTTGGCCGGTATTTGGCCGCGTCTTCCGCCTTTAATAGTTTATTCCTCCAGATTGAGCTTACGGGTAGAGATCTCGTCTTGGATGTAAGAAATAAAATCATCCACTTTAAACTTACCGAGGTCTTTACCTTTACGTGTACGTACTGCGATTTCACCGGCTTCCATTTCTTGGTCACCACAAACAAGCATATATGGTACACGCTTCAAAGTATGTTCGCGGATTTTAAAGCCTATCTTCTCATTTCTCAAGTCCGCTTTTGCTCTAATTCCAACTTTTTGTAGTTTTTGAGCAACTTCTTGTGCGTAATCAGCCTGTTTATCAGTGATATTCATGATAACAGCCTGCTCTGGCGACAACCACGTAGGGAAGAAGCCAAAGTATTCTTCGATAAGAATACCGATGAAACGCTCAAGTGAACCTAGAATCGCACGGTGAATCATAACAGGAACTTGGCGTTCATTGTTTTCATCAACGTAAGATGCGCCTAAGCGACCAGGCAAGTTGAAATCTAGCTGAACCGTACCACATTGCCATGCACGATCGAGACAGTCATAGAGAGTGAACTCAATCTTAGGACCGTAGAACGCACCCTCACCTTCTTGAATCTCGTATGGAATGTCCATCGCTTCAAGTGAGTGCTTCAGCGCTTCTTCTGATTGATCCCAGATCTCATCAGAACCAACGCGCTTTTCAGGGCGAGTCGATAGTTTCACTACGATGTTGTCGAAACCAAATGTTTGGTACGTATCGTATACCATCTTGATACAGCCCGTCACTTCCTCTTGGATTTGACTTTCTGTACAGAAAATATGAGCGTCATCTTGAGTAAAGCCACGTACACGCATGATGCCGTGCAGTGCACCTGATGGCTCGTTACGGTGACATGAGCCGAACTCAGCCATACGTAACGGTAAGTCACGGTACGATTTTAGACCTTGGTTAAAGATCTGAACGTGACCAGGGCAGTTCATTGGCTTCAGAGCGTAATCACGGTTTTCAGACGCGGTTGTAAACATCGCATCTGCGTATTTATCCCAGTGACCAGAACGTTCCCAAAGCACGCGGTCCATAATTAGAGGACCTTTAACTTCTTGGTAGTTGTATTCCGTCAGTTTTTCACGAACAAAGACTTCTAGATCGCGGAAGATAGACCAACCGTTATGATGC
The DNA here is from genome assembly GCF_053643215.1 of Vibrio sp. NH-7. Classification (NCBI taxonomy): domain Bacteria; kingdom Pseudomonadati; phylum Pseudomonadota; class Gammaproteobacteria; order Vibrionales; family Vibrionaceae; genus Vibrio; species Vibrio sp. NH-7. The sequence goes on from NZ_CM132188.1 coordinate 1,165,812, forward strand.
CAGAACACCATACCTGGTGCTTCTTGTTGCATGTGGAACAGGTCTAGCTGCTTACCAATCTTACGGTGGTCACGCTTCGCCGCTTCTTCAAGGCGAGTTAGGTGAGCTTTAAGTGCTTTCTTATCATGGAAAGCCGTACCGTAGATACGTTGCAGCATCTTGTTGTCGCTGTTACCACGCCAGTATGCACCTGCTACGTTTAGTAGAGTGAAGTGCTGACAGAATCCCATATGCGGTACGTGTGGACCACGACACATATCTAGGTATTCTTCATGATGGTATAGGCCCGGACGATCATCACGAGAGACGTTTTCGTCTAGGATTTCCATCTTGTACGTTTCACCGCGAGCTTCAAATGCATCGCGAGCTTCCTGCCAGCTAACCTTTTTCTTGATAACTTGGTATTTGGTCTTCGCAAGCTCTTTCATACGCTTTTCAATCTTTTCAAGATCTTCTTGCGTTAGAGACTGCTCAAGGTCGATATCGTAGTAGAAGCCGTTGTCGATGGTTGGACCAATCGCCATTTTCGCTTCAGGGTAAAGCTGCTTAATTGCGTGACCAAGAAGGTGAGCGCATGAGTGACGAACGATTTCTAGACCGTCTACTTCATCTTTTACGGTGATGATTTCAAGGCTTGCATCTTGTGCGATAAGGTCACATGCATCAACACGCTCGCCGTCTACACGACCTGCGATGGTTGCTTTCGCAAGACCTGGACCGATAGATTGAGCAACTTCAAGAGTAGAAACAGGGTTGTCAAATTGACGCTGACTGCCGTCAGGAAGGGTAATAATAGGCATTAAAATATCCTTTACAGTGGTGTTGCACACCAAGCAACACATGCAATTCAAATTATGTCTTTAATATCAAATTCAAACGATTAAAGACCAGAATCGGCTCCTTTTATATGCAAATACGGATGCACAACTCAGGAGCGAAAGAGCATTGTAACGGAATCAGATAAAATAACAATCGAAGTCACAAAAAAGCATCGTTTGCGATTTAGTACTAAGACTTGTGGATACCATTGAGGAGTCGCCGGATCTGAGGAACTAGATCACTTGCAGTCAGACCAATCTGGCCGTGGGTCGAGACCAAATCATCTGCGGCTTGGCTATGGACGAGAACCCCAAGTCGAGCTGCTTGCGAGATAGATAGCCCTTGTCCGATGAGCGCCGCTATGACACCCGTTAATACATCACCCATACCACCAGAAGCCATACCCGCATTGCCTGCGGCACAAACAAAAACAGTCTGACCATCGAATATCAGTGTACCCGCGCCTTTTAGCACAACCACACCACCGTACCTCTGATGGAGCGCTTTCACCGCAGCGTAGCGATCACTCTCGATATCGTTGATACTTACAGCTAGCAATCTTGCTGCTTCTCCGGGATGAGGCGTGATCACTCGATTTCCATCACGATTTGGACTTTGCGCGAGAAGGTTAAGGGCATCCGCATCAACCACCTTAGATATCTGGATCTGGTTAACGGATTGAACCGCTGTTTTGGCCCAATCGTCTATGCCGAGACCAGGGCCAATCGCAACGACATCTTGATTTTTTAGCCGCTCAAAGAGAATACGCTTGCTCCCATCCCAATCTCGCGCCATAACCTCTGGGCACGCAAGTTGGAGAGGTAAAATCGAGGCTGAGTGGCACAAAGCACTGGTCAATCCTGCCCCGCTTCTCACTAAGGCTTGAGCGCAAAGCCGTATAGCGCCCGAATAGCCAAGGTTACCGCCAATACAGGTGACACGTCCGTGATCTCCTTTATGGGCCACCGGGGATCGCGTTGGCAACAGCTCCGCTACGCTGTGGTAATCAAGCAGCTGCGCCGATGGAGAGTAGAGTTCGATAAATTGCTCTTCGACTTCTAAGCCAGCAAAGTGAAGTCGACCTGTCACCGACCTTGCGTCTCCCGTGACGAGCCCTTGCTTCAATCCAATAAACGAAATGGTGTGATTCGCACAGATGGCAGCCCCAAGTATTCTCCCAGTATCTGCACATAGTCCTGAAGGGAGATCAATCGCGACGACTGGTTTATTTGCTTGATTGATGACTTGAAATAGAGACACCAAATTAGCCCGAACGTCTCCTTGTAGACCCGTTCCCAAAATGCCATCAACAATCACGTCACAGCTCTGAAGGCTCGTCTCAAATTTGTCGAAAGACGTTAGCCTACCACCAGCAGTTAACCATGCCTGATAGGCTTGAGCGGCATCGCCCATCAAGCGGGTGGCATCGCTTGTGAGAAAGAGGTCAACGTCAAGGCCCGCCTCCTTAGCCAAACGCGCCACCACAAAGCCATCACCGCCGTTATTACCAGCACCGCACACCACCGTAATGTGCTCAGCCTTGGGATACTGCTCTTGCAACAGCGCAAAGGTCGCTTCACCCGCACGTAGCATCAATTGATATAACTCGATTCCAGCTTGCTGAGCCGCGACTACTTCGCCACGTTTAACCTGCTCTGCGGTATAGAGATAAAGAGGAAGTGTCATTACAAGCATCCATGAAAAGGGAACCGCTATTGAGCATAAACCACAACGCCAAGAAAAACCTTGGCGCTGTGGTCAAATTAGCTGTTTTTAGAGACGAGTGCTTCCGCTGTCGCGTCTTGTATTGATAGGAATAAAGAGCGCACCTCACCAGTCGGGGTTCGCATTGGGTTCAGCGTGATATTTTGGTACATGAAATCCGCTTGTTGAGTAACAGGTCGTACGTTTCGGCATTTAAATAGGTACGGACGTTGTTGCCACGTAATAAAACTGCGGCAACCTAAGTCGTAGACTGGCTTGGTTTTAAGCTTGAACCAATCTTGCGGAATTTCAGGAAACAGCTCAAAGATAGACTTATCGATAGCTTCATGCGCTTGAATCCCGCTGTGATGGGTCATAAACCCGTTCCAAACTTGAACCTTATAATCGCGATCCAACACCACCAGACCTAAATCGACATTTTGTACCATGTCCACCATCCAGTGGAATTGCTCGAATTCTGCAGGAAGAGATATCATTAAAAGTCCTCCATGAGGTAGGCCAACTTGTTATCGAGAAGTGGTAATGATTCATCGACAAACATAAACAGAAGATCACAGCGGATAGACGTTCCATCGATGTTGTAGCTGACTTCAAAAGTCATTGTCTTTTTAAACGAGCCGGTCGTGGACTGAATAACAGAGTCGATCGAAATATGTTGCCCTAACAACACTGGCGAGCTTTGGAAAAAACGAACCTCAGCCTGTTGCCCTAAGCCATTCAGAAAAGAACCAACGAGAATATTAGAGACATCCATCAGCAGCTCAAGCTCTTCAAGCTCTTCACTGTCTGCTGGCACTTTCATCAGCTTTTTAAGGTCAGAGACACTGGAGTCACTTAAAAGGACTAGCGCCTCCCCCGCGATACCTTCACCACTAAAGCCTTGGCATACTCCTGACACTTGATCGTTTTCCGCTAAGTCTCGCAGCGCCATGTGAAGCTCACTGACTTCAAAGATGTTTACGTTAGGAAGCGGTAAGTGAACAAATACATCAAAATGACGAGCGAGAGCGTCAGCTGCGCGACCAATAGATACGTTGGCGACTTCCATATAGATGTCGCGGCGACGTAGAATCGGCAACTCAATAGAGACTGGCGTGATGACTTGAGGACGCTCAGCAGGCTGAACTAAGCTTCTAAGCACTTCGTTTAGCGCATCTTTATCGATCGGCTTTTGAATAAAGGCTTTTGCTCCAAGCCCCATTACACGCTCTTTGGCTTTAGGCTGAATATCGCCCGAGACCACAACGACTGGCACATCAATGCCACGTTTACCAATTTCCTCAAGGGTACCGAAGCCATCGAGTTCTGGCATCGTCAAATCGAGGAACATCAGCTTAAATTGATGTTGCTCTAACTGCTCAAGTGCATCCAAACCATGAACAGCGAAGGTGATATCGGCATTTAGCGAAGCGGGCAATGAGCGAGCCATTTGTTTTCTTGCTAAGGCGGAGTCATCACATATTAAAACTGGGTAAGACATTCGTACACCTACTGCCATTCGTACAATTAATAAATTCAGTTTAACAGATAGTTAGCGCATCAGGTACGGGAAGTTTTTGAATTATTAACTTTATCAAAGGTCGTAAAAACGCTGGCCAAACGGTTTACTCTCCGACCACTTTGACCCAAAAACCTTCACTAGCCCTAGCCGCTGCTATCTATTTTAAGGGTAGCTTAAAACTATCGAATTTCAGCAAGTTGCAGCGCCAATTTGATCCAGCGAGAGAAGAGGAAAATTGACTAATGGGCGCAACCATACCCAAAACCACGTACTAGAAAGAGCCTGTTCAGCAGTAAACCTTTGCTCTAGCCTAGATACAAAAAAAGCCTTCAAATGAAGGCTTTTTCATAGCGATAGTACGACCTAGACCATACGAACCAGCGATTTACCAATCAGCCATTCCAGCTCTTTCTCGCTGCCTTGACCAAACTGTGTTTCAGTCATTTTGTACAAACGCTCAATCCCATTTGTCGCAAACTCGTGAGTGCTTTGAGAGGTAACGATATGATGGAAAAGCAAACGCAAAATCGCGCGAAACTCTTCATTGTCTAGCGCTTTCACCCAGCTTGAAGAAAACGCTTCTAAACCGTTATCAAAATCAACATGCTCAACAAACATCTTGAAAATGCGACCGTCTAACGCGGCAGTGAAGTCCGTTTTCTTTGGAAAGTGGTGGCTAATGCCCGTTCTAGAAACGCCAGTCTGCTGGCTTAGAGTGGTGTAAGACATTTTGTCATAACCAAGACGCAACAGTTGATCAACAACCGCGTCCATGATCTTTTGTATCGTGATCTCAGTATCTTCTTTACTACGCTTTGGCATGTTCAGGCTCTTCTCTTTGTAAATCCGTCTGTCTAACTCAATAAGAGTCATGCATAAAAAAACCTCTTCTCTGTCGCCTACCTATACTGCGCTTGCATCAGATAAACCGTACAAGCAATCTAATTATGGTGTAAGCTAACCAACACAAGTACGCATTCCACGAACTTATGAAATGAAAAGGCATCATCTTTTCTAGATATAATTTGATTGCCGATAGTCTAATAATTTACTTTAGCTGACAACTAACTGAATGGCATTCTGACGCGTAAATGACATTAAATTTCGCCAATTAGTGATCTAGATCTCATGGCGGTAGATCCTCCGTTCAAAATCCATCCAGTTAGTAACTTGGAAACAACATAAAACGCAGCCTTGAAACAAATTCAACACCCTTTGCTTTTTATAGATAAACCGATCATTAGTCGCTAAAATGACCCTAATTTAAGTAAGAGGATATATTGAGATGAGCACTGAACAACAAGACGTTTGTGAAGCTTGCGGTTGCGCTGGAGAAATGGGTTTCATCATCAAAGAAGGCGACGATGTCGCTGAGGTGACAATCTATGCGCAAGGCAAAGCACTGCTTGAGAGTGAACTGGCTAAATACATTGAACTGGCGCAACAAGTCTGCGCGGCAGTGCAATATGAAGTGTCCCCTATCGAAGAAGAGTCAAACGAGCTAACAGCACGTTTTAAATTTGAAGTCAGCGCAGAAAAACTGATCTTCGAATTGAAGACTCGCTCACTGGCACGATAACTTTCCAAGTGGACTATAAAACGGGCATCACGCCCGTTTTTTTATGTCTGCAGCCTTCTCAGATTGACCCAAGGTTACGAGTCAATCCATACTTAAGAAAGTTTGATTCGTAAAGGCAAGGTATGCGCACAATAGCTCTGGCGATGTTGTTAACCCTCACGACGGGCATTAGCTACGCCGCTCCATTAGATCAGTTTCGAATACTCAATCATCTTGATAACTACGGCAACCTTGATCTGCGAAATAAGCCTTATGATGAGCTCCCCCCAGGTCTTATCGTGGATGGAAACTTAAACATTGCAAAGACGGGTATTAAAACGCTCCCTGAGGGATTGGAAATTCATGGCAGCCTTGATGCGTCAAATAGCGCCCTGAGTCGGTTGGAGAAAGGGGTGAGCATCAAAGGATTTGCCAACTTACTCGGCGCCAATATCAAACGCTGGCCGCCCGGTATTCAACTTGGGGGTTACCTCAACCTAACTGATACGCCGCTCACCTCTCTGCCACCAAGACTCAGAGTAAAAGGCGATTTGAGTGTCATTCGCACGCCATTAACGAAGCTACCGGAAGGATTGGTCGTGGAGGGTAATTTGTACATTGGTGGCTCAAAAATTACCGAGTTCCCAAATACAATGACGGTACGGGGAAACATCTTTTTAGGTGGAAACCGGATCAGTAAATGGCCAACCAAACTCAACCTTGGGGGTGCCGTTGCTCCATAATGGGGTGGTTAAACGATAAAGGGATGCGCTACGGCATCCCTTTATTCATTTTTATCACTAATTTTGGTTATTCACCGGATTCGCGTAGCTGGCAATCAAATAAGGCTGAGCAGCTTCTGGCAATTGGACCAACTTATCTTTCAGGCTCTGCTTGACGCTTTGATCAACGTCCTCATTTCCTGCTGCCAGTTGGTTGATCGGAAACAACTTGTAGTGCAGATGGATTTGGCGATCAATTTCTTCTGCGAGCGCTTCTGGCGTGTCATAGGTCTGGGAGATAACGTCACCAAACGCAACGTGGACACGACCCTTTTCTCCCACGATGCCTTGAATGATGCTCTCGATGTCTTCGAACTCACCTTTTTCGTAGCTTCCGTGCTCTGCTTTTTGCCATAGCTCTAACGCTTTTGCGATGTCACACGGATCATTTTCGTAAGAAATAGACACCGGAACAATCTTCAACGATTTAATGTACTCAGAAAACTCAATTTTCTGCTTACGTCCTTCAACGTGGAACATCTTTAAAATCGCTGGATCGGTAAAGTCATTGCCATCTTTCGCGCGTCCTTCTTTTTGCGCAATCCAGATCGAATGCCCCGTATCCAACGAGTGCTTGATATAAGCAGATAATGTCCCAAGCGCCTTCATCATTTCACGCGGGCCTTTCGCTGAGCGTTTCACGATAAAACTCTTGTTCAAACGCATCAGTTCTGTTGCACACGGTTTTTTTAGTAAGTTGTCGCCAATCGCGATACGAACCGTTTTGTGTTCGCTTTGGTACAAACCATAGTTAACTAGGGCAGGATCCATCGCAATGTCACGGTGATTGGAAACAAAGAGATAGGATTCCTGCTTATCAAGCTTCTCCAAACCGCTATAAGTCACCCCGTTTGTTGTGGTGCTAAGGGTTTGTTCAAGATATTTTTTTACTTCAAACTGTATCGCTTCAACGGAGTTGAGCTTGGACCATTTCATTCTTAAGTACACTTTCACCAAAGGTGACATCAGTGCCTTAAACCAGCCAGCGTGGTTAGAGAAACGGTGCTGTAAAATAGCGCTAATAAATTCTTCGTCGTTTACCAGTCGATCAATCGCCGCTGGAATCTCGTCATCATTGTAAGGACGGATATCAATAAATGGGTCGTTAGTTTTAGTCATTTCTAGTTACATCAAACAAAAAGCTGGCCTATTCTACGCATAGATGGCGATCTTAGCAGCTATACTTCTCTCAGATTTGCAAAGGTCAGACCACGTTTTTACCTTAACTTGATTTGATATTGGATTTTGAGACGAGACACGTTACTCTTAGCGCCCCATTTGTAATGAGTATTCCCATGCACTACGCCATCTCACATCAGACTTCGCGATACGACTTCCTCCACTCCACGGCAAGACGAAAACTGTTAAAGCACACCCTTTTGCAGGTCAAAGAAGGTTTGGTATTGGTCAAGTTAGGCAAGTTAGAGTATGCCGTAGAACCTCGCCAGAGCTTCTGGTTGCCGTTTGATACTTTATGTGCAGTTAGCTACTTCCCAAATACACGCGTTCAATGTATTGAAATCTCGAGCCGAGTCCAAGTGTCGTTGCCGAAACAAGGTGGATTTGTGTCCCTAACTGAACTTGCTCAAGCGATATTCAATCGCTTATCGGACGACTCACGAAACACTCAAAACGACGTCGATCTGCTCACAGTGCTGAAAGCCGACATCGCACAGTTGGCACCCACTCTGCAAGAGAGTCCATTGACCCAACAGGTCAATCAATGGACGTGGGATTGCGCAGAGTCTGACCTAATAAATGAGCATCAGTTGGTATTGAAAATCCGTGAAGCAAAAAAGAGGCTTTTGTCGGGCAACAAACGAGCGCAAGTCATCAATCAAATGTTTGATGGAAACGAAGCGCTATTCACGCAACTGGAATCCATCACGCTAGGTGACTAGTAGAAAAGTTTAACAATTTACTGGCTGAATAATCATTTACTAACTATAGATCTATGAGTAACCGCTCAATTTTATAGATAGGGATGTCCGAATGAAATTCAGCCATAAAATCGTGGCAGCATCATCTGCTCTCTTGCTTGCCACCGTCACTTTACTTACGCTCCAACAATATTACACCGTCAAAAGTGAAATCCGCTCGCAAGTCACCTCCAGTGTCAACGAAATCGTTGATGGGGTAAGGGACACGACCGGCGCAGAAATCAACAGCCGCAAGGCGATCGCGGCATACGCGACAAGTATGCTTGAAGTCGATTTATCGCCCAAATCCATCGAAGCGGTATTAACGAGACCGGTTGTCAAAGAGACCTTTTTACTCGCCGGTTTAGGTTTTGAGAAAGATGGCTCGAACATCAATAATGACCCTTCTTGGAATCCCGGACCAACGTGGGACCCACGCGTTCGCCCTTGGTACATTGACGCGAAAAACTCCGGCAAACTGATCATCACCGCGCCTTACGCCGATTCTGCTACCGGAGAGATTCTGGTCTCGATTGCCACCCCTGTTCGTGATAACGGCCAGTTCATTGGTGCTATTTTCTATGACGTAAGCTTGGCCGCCCTTGCCGAGTTGGTTAACCGAGTCCAACTTTTCAACGCCGGTTATGTATTTATCGTATCTGGAGACGGTACGACCATTGCCCACCCCAAAACGGAGCTAAATGGCGCTCCGATGAGAGATTTCCTCGGCGACGCTCAAATTAAAGAAGAGCCTCAACAAGTCATGTTGGATGGAAAGCAGTTCACCCTCGACTTTTCTAAAGTGTCCGGTGAAGACTGGTACATTGGTGTGATACTTGACGAGGAAGTGGCGTATCAATCCCTCGCGGACTTGCGAAACAGCTCGATTGTCTACTCGATTATCGCGCTTGTCATCAGTGTGTTTTTACTACTGTTACTGATTCGTGCTCTGATGAAACCTCTAGATACATTAAATGACGCCATCCAAGACGTTGCCTCTGGGCAAGGTGATTTGACCAAGCGCCTGGACACTAAAACAGACAAAGAGTTTTCAGTGCTGGCTTCTGGCTTTAATGATTTTACAGGAACCCTGCAACAACTGATAACCCAGTCGAAAGCCATCGGCTCTGAAATTTTGCGTGGCTCGGAAATGACATCAATGGGCCTACAAGAGTCAGCAGCTGCAATGCAAGATCAGCTTCATGAGTTAGAACAGCTTGCTACCGCGATGCACGAAATGGCTACCACCTCTGGTGAAGTCGCCAACAATGCCCAAGGCGCCGCCGCAGCAGCAAAAGAAGCCGACGACGCGACAAGCTTGGGGACTTCGGTTGTCAGCGATACGACGGGCGCAATTAATAACCTGTCGCAGAAAATCGATGAGGCAGTAGAAGAGGTTAAGGTGTTAGAGTCGGCAACCGATAACATTGAAACCATTCTGAAAGTGATCAATGACATTGCCGATCAAACCAACTTACTTGCTCTTAACGCGGCGATTGAGGCAGCTCGAGCGGGCGAATCTGGTCGCGGCTTTGCCGTGGTTGCCGATGAAGTGCGAACCTTGGCTCAGCGCACTCAAGAGTCGACCACTGAAATTCGCAATATGATTGAACAACTTCAAGCCGGTGCAAGCTCAGTTGCCAACGCGATGAACATGAGTAAATCCACTGCAACCGATGCAGTTGCACGTGCGCAAGAAGCCAATGTCGCGCTCAACAGTATTCGCGATGCTATTCAACGCATTAGCGATATGAATATCCAAATCGCCTCTGCTGCAGAGGAACAAAGTTTGGTCGCAGAAGAAATCAACAACAACACTGTGAAGATAAAAGATCTCTCCACACAAGTGGCGGATGCGGCTGAAAACGCTAACATCGCGATGCAAGCCCAAACAGAGAATATTCGTGAGCAGGACTCTATACTGAACAAGTTCACCGTCTAAGCTCGACGCTAATCAACCCTATGTTAGGGCGCAATCTATGCGCCCTTTTTTTATTTATTCAGTGCTGACCGCCATCATGCTGCTTGTGCCAGAAACACGCATTTCGACACGTCCTTTCACGGAGGAGTACTCGCGTCCGGAGAGCAAATCAGTCCAATTGTGCTCAGAGGTCAACTCTATCGTTTGCGCCCGTTTCGATTTGTTGATGATAACAACGCCCTTCTCCCCACGAGAGAAGACCAAAACGTCATCCGACGCTTCAATGACCTTCATCGGTTCACCGTGAACAGAGTTGTGGAACCTGATCGCAGCGACCATCTTAGGGTCATTCCACGCATTTAACCATCTCGGGTTACCACGTTTATCTAAGTAGCCACTGGTATCTAGGTCGGTGTAGATGAGTGGCACCCCACCATCTCGCCCCAAAATATAGCTGTAGGCTAGCCACTCTAACGCTTCGTCCATCACAAGGTTTTCAAAAACTTGGTTATTGGGGATGTCATGCGTGATGGCAAAAGTAATGGCTCGTCTTTGTGATAGCGCCTGCCCAAAACAGTATGGATCAACCCAGCTTTTTAGACTTCCGCCGGCTTCGAGCGCGTCATACGTCACCTGAAACAATGGGAAATCGTAAGCACCGAAGCGGGTGTGAGCGAGAAAAGGTTCCAAGAATAGCTCGTACTCGGGCTTAGTGGCGCCGCCACTGGTAATGATCTCGCCGAAAATATGCGTGTCTTGGCAAATCTCCTCGGTCCAAACTTGTTGTAGATGCTCTAGAGTCATGTGCTTTGCCGCATCAATGCGAAACCCTTTAAATCCTAACTTTTTGAGCGCTAAAAGGTAGTTTTGCTGTTGGGTCACAACGTTGTCGCAGACTCGTAAGGTCGGTAATCCTGGATCTTGCGGACCTCCAGTAATACGACCGTTTTGGACTTGCCACTTGTCTTCCCAGTCCTTGATGCCGAACGCTTCAACAAAATCAGGATAGTCAAACAAGGGCTCAGTCAGATCGCCAAACAACTTCTGTTGTTCGAAGTAGTCCGCTTCTGTTTGATAGTCTGCTAACTCATTATCACTTGGGTATTGTAAATCGGTGCGCACGGACGACTCATTGGCCATGTGATTAAACACCACATCGGCATAGACGCGAACGTCGTATTGCTTTAACTCTGCAATCATTGTCTTGACGTCGTCAGTATTACCTAGCTGGTTATCAATAACGCGATAATCTTGTGGTTGATAACGTTGCCACCATTGAGTTCCCGCCTTTGTTTTTAGTGATTTCATTGGTGGCGAGACCAATACGGTTTTATATCCAGCTTGGGCAATTTCTTTCGCTCGCTTGGTCACCAGTTCGTAGGGCCAATCAAACGCATGCAAAATGACATCAGTTGCGTGAATGTTACACATCACCTGTTCCTTTGGTTGTTCTTCTTTATTGAACGTAATCATTTCATTGTCATCATAGTAGCAAACAGGATCACCCTTCCTATCCCCCTAAGATGCACTTTTTGCGTAGTAGCCATAAGGCGTAGAGATAGCGAAACAGTGACCCTTCCAATAAAATTGCCTCCAAGACGAGGCTATACTGATAGATAAGTTAAGTAAGGGAAGCACAATGAACAAAGTTCGTATTGATATCGTCTCTGATGTGGTTTGCCCATGGTGCATCATCGGCTACAAACGTTTAGAGCAAGCCTTGATGACACTGTCTGATAAAGTGGAAGCCGATATTAACTGGCACCCTTTTGAACTCAACCCAGCAATGGGCGTAGAGGGGCAAAATCTCAAACAGCATTTACAGGAAAAGTATGGCACCAACGATGAAGCGAGTGACGCCGCTAGGCAAACGTTAACCCAACTCGGGAATGAAGTTGGATTCTCATTCCATTTCACTCCGGATATGCGCATCTACAACACGCGCAAAGCACACCAGTTGCTAATGTGGTCATCGAGCGAAGGGAAACAGTTGGACTTACAACTTGCACTTTTCCACTGCTACTTCACCGACAATCAAGATATCGGAGACGAAGCAGTCTTGATCCAATGCGCTCAAAGCGTCGGTCTAGACCCAAGTGTGGCCGAAGAGGTTATCCGTGATGAAGGCTGGGCAGAGAGTGTCGCCACTACGGAGCAACAATGGCTTGAAGCTGGTATCAACGCCGTACCTGCGATTATCATTAATCAAAAGCATCTGATCTCAGGGGCGCAAACAACCGACCTCTTGATTTCAGCGTTACGACAAATCACACAAGAGTAACAAGGAGAGCCTTGGTTCTCCTTAGTTTATCGGTTTTTAACTCGCCCAATCAGCCACCAAACAGAGACCACGACCAAGCCAGCGACCACGCCAATCAAGCCATTTAATAAGCTAGGAAACAGCGCTTTTGCCAAAGAGATGTTGGGAATGTCCATGATAATCGGCTCTATCCAGTGGTGAATCATCGGAACGTTGTGGACCACAATCCCACCACCAACAAGAAACATGGCCGCTGTACCGACGACCGCCAGCACCTTCATCAGTTTAGGGGCAAACGCAATCAAGCTTCGTCCAACTGTCGCCATCATCCCTTTACCTTGGCTTCGGCGCTCTAAGTAAAAACCAAGATCGTCGAGCTTAACGATACCCGCAACAAGACCATAGACACCGATCGTCATCAATACCGCTATTAAGCTCACCACCAGCACTTGGGTAAGTGTGGACTGACCTTGCACTGTCCCTAACGCAATCACAATAATTTCCGCTGAAAGGATAAAATCGGTTCGAATTGCACCGGCGATCTTTCGCTTCTCATACTCTTCAATGGATAACTCATTGTCCAGCTGCACTTTCTCTTGCTCGGGATGCTTACTATGAAACTGCTTTTCAATGATCTTCTCTGCCCCTTCGAAACACAGAAACAAGCCGCCAAGCAATAGCAGCGGCATAATCAGCCAAGGGACAAAAGCACTAATCAATAGCGCCGCAGGAACCAACACGAGCTTGTTGCGAAATGATCCTTTCGCCACACTCCAAACTACGGGGATCTCACGTTCTGCTGTCACGCCAGATACTTGCTGCGCGTTCAACGCAAGATCATCACCTAAAACTCCGGCAGTTTTCTTTGCCGCGACTTTCGACATTAATGCAACGTCATCAAGAACGGTTGCGATATCATCCAACAAGGTTAAAAGGCTTGCACCTGCCATAAGTCCACTCTCATTAGGACCATCAATCAATGTAAGCAAATGTAACACTAGAATTAGAAAGGACAAATCAAATTGACGCTAAGAGAGGGAAAAACTGACCATTCTTACCGCCTAGTGATTGCGAGACTGCGCATTGCGCACTATGCTGTGGCGATATTTTAATAACCTCAAAGGCAAGGTAATGCGCAGTTCTTACACCTACCCTATCGGCACCCCAGGACAAAAATGGGGAGATGCGGAACGAATCGCTTGGCGTGAACAAACCACCATCAAACGCGAATACCAGCAAGAAGTTGTGCCTAAAATTAAAGCGCTAGCTGAACGTTTTAATGTTGAGCAATATGGCGCGCTCTCTTATGACCCTGAGCGCTACCCTCTTTTGTGCATCAAGAGCAAACAATGGGACGCAGCGAAACCAACGGTTTTAATCACAGGCGGCGTCCACGGCTACGAAACCAGCGGCGTACATGGCGCTCTGCTGTTTGCTGATGAACAGATGGAGAAATATAGCCAACAGTTCAATATCATCGTCGCGCCCTGTGTTAGCCCTTGGGGTTATGAAACCATCAATCGTTGGAACCCACTGGCCATCGATCCAAACCGTTCTTTCTACGCAAACAGTCCTGCTGAAGAGTCAGCAAACCTTATGGCTCTTGTTGCGACAATTGAAGGCGATGTGCTGGTTCATATCGACCTGCATGAAACAACGGATACAGATGAGAGTGAGTTTCGACCAGCGCTCGCCGCAAGAGAGGGTATCGAATACATCGAAGGCATGATTCCTGATGGCTTCTACACCGTGGGCGATACGGAAAATCCACAACCTGAGTTCCAAGCAGCAGTGATTGCATCGGTGAGCAAGGTCACACATATCGCACCTGCCGATGAGCAAGGCGAGATCATCGGTTCACCGGTTGTGCAACATGGCGTGATCAATTACCCGATGGTGAAACTTGGTCTGTGCGGAGGCGTCACGACCTGCACTTTTGGCACCACAACCGAAGTGTATCCAGATAGTGACAAAGTCACCGACGACGAATGCAACCGCGCGCAAGTCGCTGCGATCGTCGGTGGGCTAGATTTTGTAATAGAGCAGCTCTAAAGATCAACTCACTACAACAAAGGCGCAGACAATATTGCGCCTTTTTTGGTTTCTAACGAACGTACCTAGCCTGCGCTTTAACCAAACAATTACAGCAGTTTGTTTTTGTACTGCTCTGGTGTCTGCCCAGAGTACTTTTTAAACATGGCAATGAACGGACTCGCTTGGTTATAGCCTAAGGTGAGCGCCACCTCTTTCACCGAATGACCTTTACGCAAAAGATCCATCGAATAGAGATAACGAACACGCAACCGCCACTCCGTAAAGCTCATTCCGAGTTCAGATTGGCAATGGCGCGCGAGCGTACGCTCCGTGGTGTGAACGTGCTCCGCCCACTCCGATAGGCTGCGGTTGTCGATGGGGTTTTCTTCTACCGCTGCTAATATCGTCGCCAGATACTTATTGTCCGTGGACGGAAGAAAGTGATGTTGCGTATCCCGCGTAGCGAGTTGATCAAGCAGCACTTGAACCAATCGCCTATCCTGCTCAGTCTGCGCCACATTTACCCCACGTTGACGAAAATCGTCGATAATCGCCGACACAATCGGCGTCACTTTGATCAAGCTTGTACAATCAGGAAAATTTGTGGTGAGAGTATGATCGATGTTTAACGAACAATAGGATAAGGGCTTTCGGTTATAACTTGTGTGTTTTACCCCCGCGGGTACCCAAATCGCTAGATGAGGCGGCGCGAGAAATCGAGTATCTTCCGCCTCCATCTCTAAAATTCCACCACTAATCAATTGCACCTGCCCCCACGGATGGCTGTGCATTCGGGTTTCTGTGTTGGACAAAAACGCCTCAAAATTCATAAATACATCGGATGGTGCTTTATCGATTGATAAAGACGGATGAAGATGTTTCGCTGACTTTCTCAAACTTGTCTTCCTACAACGCCTAATGTCTTTTTAAAGATATTTGCAATCATATAGACCTGTCACACTAGTTTCCATCAAAATAACGCGATGGCAATCACATGGTTTACCTGTTACCCCTCATTACCGTTTTCATTTGGGGCGGAAATGCAATCATTAACAAGATGGCGTCAGAGGTCATTGAACCAAGCTCAATGGCTTTTTACCGTTGGCTACTGGCGATTGCCTTGTTGACCCCTTTTTGCCTCTCGAAAGTGATCAAGCAGTGGGGCATCATCAAACCTTACTTGGCAAAAATCGCGTTTTTGGCATTGCTTGGCATGGTACTTAACCAGACCTTAGCGTACTACGCCGGATTAACCACCAGCGCATCAAACATGGCACTGATTTCATCACTGGTTCCGTTACTCAGCGTTTTCCTAAGCGTGCCATTATTGGGTAAATCCATCTCACCTTTAAGCATCATAGGGGGCGTTTTGGCGCTCGCTGGGTTAGCGCTGATGCTGGGTCAAGGTGATGCCACCTTCTTCTTGCATAACTCTATTTCGTTTGGTGACGGGCTGATGGTGATCACCGCAGTATGCTACGCCGCCTATTGTGTCCTGCTTAAACGTTGGAAAATGCCAATCTCGAATTGGACTATGGTTTACATGCAAGGCGTATTGGCACTGTTGATGCTCACCCCGCTCTGGTTAACCAGCGATCAACTACTGCCGGCCACTGAATCTTTACCACTCATCGCGTATGCAGGCGTTGCGGCGTCGGTTCTCGCTCCTTGGATGTGGGTTAAAGCGATTGACATCATAGGCGCAGATTCAAGCGCGATGTTTATGAACCTAATGCCGGTCGTAGCGATAACCCTTGCAGCAACGTTACTTGGTGAAACCATTCAACACTATCACCTGTTTGGTGGGTTGATGGTGATCTCTGGCGTACTACTTTCTCAACTAAAACTCAAACGTAAGACACAACAAACGCTGCAAAACGTTAACCAGATATAGGTAGTTACTGACAATTCAGTATATGGTTAAAGGGCGAGCTAAAATGTACTTTATAATTAGATAAGATTGTTAGTTGCGCAAACGTCAGTAAAAAATGGGCTAGACCTCACTCACGTTGGGAGGTTTTATGATAGAACTGGAGCGCATTGAAGACATCTACAACCATGACCACTTCACACTGCATGAAGTGGTCTTGAATGAAATAGGCTCTTACGTGTTCGTCAAGAACCGTCATGGAGAGTACCTATACGCCAATCAACTCACTCTGGAGTTATTCAACACTGACCTCGAAGCGCTAAAAGGGAAAACCGATCATGACTTTTTCGACCCCGAGCTGCTCGACGATATTCTAACCAGCGACCGAACCGTGTTTGAAACGGCGAATACGGTCATTCACGAAGAGCACACCAAAGCCATTCCCGACGGCAAACTGCGCATCTACCGAGCCATCAAAAAGCCCATTATTTGCATCAACACGAAGAAAGTCATTGGCTTAATTGGCGTTTCAACGGATATAACCGATTTGGTCAACATGCGGGAGAAATTAGCCGAACTCGCCAATACCGATGAACTCACCAAATTGTGCAATCGACGTAAGCTGTGGCAGTTTTTTTCCAGCGCTTACCACCAAGCGTCTGAGTTAAATACACCGCTCTCTTGTATCGTTATCGATATTGATCATTTCAAGAAAATAAACGACGCACACGGACACGATTTTGGCGACAAAGTGATTGTCGAGCTAGCTGATATTATTCGCCGCAACTTGCGCAGTGCTGACTGCTGTGGACGAATTGGCGGTGAAGAGTTTTTGATTGTATTGAGTAACACCTCAGCACAAGGTGCGCATGAGATTGCTGAGCGCTTACGAACTAACTTTCAGAACTCGCCGATCAATCATGTGACTGCTCCGTTTACAATTTCATGCGGAGTGACTGAGCTCACCCGTGAAGACTGCGATTTTTTCGCGTTGTACCGACGCGCCGATCAAGCGCTTTATGATGCGAAGCACAACGGACGCAACAAAAGTGCGATCCGCTGATTATCGAGATGAAAACGAAAAGCGCCTCAAAAAAAGAGACGCTAACCTTCGTTAGTTAACGATATCAAGGTCGGTTTCTGGGACGCAGCAACAAGCTAACGCGACACCCATATTGCGCTCTTCCTCGGTGATAGCTGGCACATCAGGTTGATGCACTTTCCCTGACTCTACCGTCACCTTACAAGCGCCGCACAGCCCCGCACGACAACTGTTTGCAATGGGTAAACCGGCATCTTCAGCTTGCTCAAGCAATGTTTTTTGGTTGTCCCCTGTAAACACATTGCCATTTAACGAAATCGTGACTGACTTGTGCTCTTTCACGGCGACAGTCGCCACACCAAATGCTTCTTGGTGATAACAAGACTCAGGCAGCCCCTGTCTTAACAGCAAGTTCTTCGCTTTTTGCATGAAGCCATCAGGACCACACACAAACACCTGACGCTGATCTGGATTTTTAATTTGCTTGAGGTGAGAAAGGCTTAATCTTCCTTTCAAGCCAAACCAGTCTATCGGCGCTTGAGTCAACGAGATAAACACAGTCAATCCTTCATGCTTGCGCTTTAACTCATCCAGCTCTTCTTTATACGGAATGTCTTCCACACTGCGACATTGATGGTAGAACACGACATCATTGACTTGGTCATGATCTGAAAGATAACGAAGCATAGACATCATGGGTGTGACGCCACTCCCAGCCGATAGCAGCAACATCGGTAAACCTTGCTTATTGCCAATATGAAAACGTCCATCAGGGTCTTCGCAGCTCAATGTATCGCCGACTTGGAAGTGGTCGGCTAGCCAGTTAGACACGCGACCACCGTTAACCCGCTTAACAGAGATGGCCAAACGACCAGGTCGTGATGGACTAGATGACAACGTATAGCGACGCGCTACTTGCTCACCGTCAATGTCCAACGTAATCGGCAGATGTTGACCCGATCGATAAATCGGCATGTCTCCGTGCTGAGGCTCCAACCAAAATGTGGTGAAATCTCGGGCGATATCTTCTCGCTCTACGCATGTCATGAGACGCTGTACCGGAGAATTGTCTTCGTAGACCTCTTTCTCTTTATACTCTAGGACCTCGACTTGATCGCCCTGGCGAATCATTCCTTCATTCTTCGCCACTAAGTTCTGACCAAAGAAAACGCCACCCCGTTCGTTCGCTCTGAACTGTGACAAAGTACTTAACGGCTCTTTGGACGCACGAAACTCACCTTTCTCAACGTCTACCGTCGTCAAAACGCAGCGCTCACAAGGCTTTACCGCTTCAAACTCGACTTCACCAATGCGAATTCGCTTCCAGCTATCTTCAACAAAAGGTTCGCTGGCACTGACCACCAAATTAGTACGAAACTGGTCCATCGAATGTGTCTCTGAACTGCGTCGGTTCAACTCATCCAATGACGCTTCGCTGATCACCAACAGCGGATAACCATCAGCAAAGCTCACGTTATGTCCGAGCTTTTCCCTGACACGGTTCGACTGTTCACCTGTAAACAGCAACTCCACACGCTGGCCAAGTACTTCACTGAACCAATCATCCGCGTCATCCGTCGTTGTGTAAGCAGTAAAATTGTCTTTCCAGACCTGAGCTGGCGCCTCTTGCATTTTAAAGTCTTGATAACGCAAGCGCAGCGGCTCGTATCCTGCAGCGGTAAAAATCAACCCGTCCGGTGTTAATGTTGAGGTAACCAGCACCATTTGAGGGTATTTACGCGCGGTCACCATAGAACCATCAGAAAGGGCAAGCATAAAACGGCGATCAAAGGCGAGACCTTGCTTTTCCACCCATGCAGAAGAGAGTGAGATACCACCAACAGATTTAACCGGAAAAACATTGATTTGAGAAAGAGTTGAAGCTGACATTGCTAATCCTGAGCTTGTAATAATTTGGCTATATTATACTCATCTCGACTCGACTGTCTTGGAATAGATAGTTCCCTTAGATTGTCGTCATTGTTTTGTACAGATAAGGTTTACGTTTCAATCTATCTTAAGTTTGAGACAGCATTGCTTTCTCTAAACAAAAAACACCAAATATTTAAAAAACTCTATAGTGTTGTTATCTATTCTATCAACAAGGAAACTCCTATGAACAAACTGGTCATGATTCTACTTTGTATCTTCTTGCCGCCACTCGCGGTATTTCTCGACAAAGGACTCAATAAAGACTTCATTATCAACCTCGTGTTAACGATCTTTTTCTTTCTTCCCGGCAGCATCCACGCATTGTGGCTTACGATGAAATAACTGAGTAAAAGTCCAACGATTATTTGCGCCCGCAAAAAAGGGATGAAATACAAAGCTGATTGCTCTATCATCCTGTCGCCTAAGCGTAAGCGTTTGCTTTCACAGTTTTCGCTGGCTTGGGCTCCAATCAGACAACTTACTAATGGTGGGAGCAATAATGACAACACTTACGATCACACGTCCTGACGACTGGCATGTTCATCTTCGTGATGGCGACGTTCTAAAGGATACCGTGCGAGATATTAGCCGCTACAATGGCCGCGCGCTAATCATGCCAAACACTGTCCCACCTGTGACCAACACTGAAATGGCGCTTGCGTACCGTGAACGTATCATGGCAGAAAAACCAAGTGCGCAGTTTGAGCCTCTTATGGCGCTCTACTTAACGGATAACACAACGCCAGACGAAATTCGCAAAGCGAAAGAATCCGGTGCTGTTGTTGCGGCTAAGCTCTACCCTGCGGGGGCAACAACCAACTCAGACTCTGGTGTGACTAACGCAAAAAACATCTACCACGTGCTAGAGGCAATGCAAGAAGTCGGCATGCTACTGCTCGTGCATGGCGAAGTGACTCACCATGATGTTGACATCTTTGACCGTGAAAAAGAGTTCCTTGATACGGTTTTAGCGCCTATCGTCAATGATTTCCCAAATCTAAAAATTGTTTTAGAGCACATCACGACCGCAGATGCGGCAACGTTTGTGAAAAACGCGAACGACAACGTGGCAGCAACGATCACCGCTCATCACCTGCTGTTCAACCGCAACCACATGCTGGTTGGCGGAATCAAGCCACACTTTTACTGCCTCCCTATTCTAAAACGCAATACTCACCAAAAAGCACTAGTTGAAGCCGCAACGAGCGGCAGCAAAAAGTTCTTCCTTGGTACAGATTCAGCGCCACATGCGAAAGGCATGAAAGAAGCGGCTTGTGGCTGTGCGGGTTCTTACACGGCGCATGCAGCGTTAGAACTTTACGCAGAAGTGTTCGAGTTGGAAGGTAAACTTGAGAATCTTGAAGCGTTTGCTAGCCATAATGGCCCTGATTTCTACGGCGTGCCTCGCAACACAGATACCGTAACGCTTACTAAACAAGAATGGCCAGTGGCTGAATCTATGCCATTTGGCAATGATATCGTTGTACCGATTCGCGCAGGCGAAACCATCGGTTGGACCGTTAAATAGAAAACCAATCTTGTAAATAGTTGATAGTCCCTTAGCCATGCTTGGGGCTTTTATTTATTTACGGCGACCGCCAAAATCAACTGCTCACATTCTTCTTGCTGCATATACTTGGGCACAGGGTAATTCCACCTCGCCTCATGTAAAGATTGCTTCGCCAATTCCGTAACATGCTCTTGCAAGATTTGGTCAAAACTTGACGGCAGATCTAGCTGCTTCTGTAAACGCTTAACATAGTCAACCAACGCTTGCGCCTTTAACGAGTCTGAGACATGGCTGTCGGTTAATGCCAGCGTATCGGCCAACTTCGCCATTCTTTCTTTTGCCGCGCACTGAGAAAACGCGAGTACGTGCGGCAGTACGACTGCATTTGCTAACCCATGAGGAATACCGTACTTCGCCCCGAGCGTGTGAGCAATCGCGTGAACATACCCAAGACTGGCTTTGGTAAACGCGAGACCCGCATAGTAAGAAGCCAGCGCC
Source organism: Vibrio sp. NH-7 (assembly GCF_053643215.1). Lineage (NCBI taxonomy): Bacteria > Pseudomonadati > Pseudomonadota > Gammaproteobacteria > Vibrionales > Vibrionaceae > Vibrio > Vibrio sp. NH-7. The sequence continues at coordinate 1,187,183 of NZ_CM132188.1, forward strand.
ATGTTCTGCCTAGCTGTCGCGTTTTGGCCAAACTTGACCGCTTTTTCGAGGTTTTCATCAATCAAGGTTATAGCCGCTAACGCGTAGCGATCGGTTTCTTGAGTAGCATTGCCTGAAAGATAAGACTCAATAGCGTGGGTTAATGCATCCATGCCAGTTTGCGCAGTAATATGCGCTGGTAACGCGAGCATCAAACTTGGGTCCAGAGCTGCTGCAATTGGCACAAGTTTCGGGTCCATGATGGGTGTTTTTTGGTGAGTATCAGGATTAGATACCACGGCAGCAACGGTCACTTCTGATCCTGTGCCTGCCGTTGTCGGAATGACGAAGATTGGAGCAGGTGCCTTCCATACCTTGAGCAAACCGACCAAACGTCGAATCGGTTTATGGTTGGTTGCACAAGCAGCAATCACCTTCGCGCAGTCGATTGGAGAGCCGCCACCAAGTGCCACAACAGCTTGGCACCGATGCTTTCGATACAGAGACAGCCCTGCTTCCACGTGATTGTATGTCGGGTCAGGCTCAACCCCATCATAGATATCGCAGTGCACCCCGACACGTTCAAACTCAAACGCGAGCTTTTTCGCTAAGCCGAGTTTTACAATCCCCTTGTCGGTCACAATCAGCACTTTTTTGATGTCCATGATAGAGACACTGTGGCAAAGCTGTTTAAGCGCTTCTTTACCCAAGAAAAGGGTCGGTTTGGAGATGGGAAGCACTTTGGCTGCCACTTTTAGACCCAACATGTAGGCTCGATGTAGCCAGTAATAGAGCTTTTGTTCCATTATCTGTCTCTTTGTGATGAGGGATATACTGATAGCCTAGTCTTTACAAAGAGTTATCTCTAGTCTTGAAGCAAAACTTTTGTCGATAGTTTGTACGCAAGCCTAAAACTGGGCAATGAGCCGACTTACCCAAGTAATTTCACCGAAAGCGATAAGATCATAAAGGGTAAAAAAGACCGCACAAATCACGGCTAACTTAATCAATCGATAAACAATAAACATTTCTGTCGTCCAAATAATAAAAGCCGCCATTGGCGGCTTTCGAAATGCAATCACGACGAATTAATGAACAGGTCTGTCGTTCTTCGCGTAAAACTTACCAAAGTACTGTTCAAGTACTTCTGGAGTGAGTTTGCCTTCTGCCTCAAGCTGTTTCAGCTCTGCTGCAATCGCCTTTTGCTCGTCAATTGTTGGCAGCGCGACTTCTGGCTGATCACCCATTTCTTGAGACATTTGCTCTAGTTCTTTCTCGAAATCACTCATGATTCAACGACCCTATATTTCAAACTTACCTAAAAATAATGGGGCTAAGTGTAACCCACTTAGCCCCATTTTTTCTAGCTTGGCGTGCAGTTTACAGTTTAAAACTGCCAACCATACGATCAAGACGCATCGAGAGATCTTTCAGCTCCGCACTTGCTGCCGCCAGTTCTTCTGCCGTGCCCGTGGTCACTTCGTTGATTGCATTAATCTCTTCGATATTTTGGTTAATGGTATGAACAACCGTTGACTGCTCTTCGGTCGCCGTTGCCACTTGCGTGTTTCGATCTGAAATATCATGAATACGCTCAGAAATAGAGATCAATACTTCCACCGCTTCATCGGAAGAGGAAACGCCCTCACCCGTTACCGCTTTACCTGCTTCCATCGCGGTTACCGCATCTTTTGCGTCGCTTTGCAGTTGGTTGATCATCTTCTGAATTTCTTCGGTAGAGTCTGCGGTGCGGCTAGCAAGGTTACGAACCTCATCCGCAACCACCGCAAAGCCTCGACCTTGCTCACCAGCACGTGCAGCCTCGATGGCCGCGTTAAGTGCAAGCAGGTTGGTTTGCTCTGAAATGTCACGAATTACGTCTAAGATTGAGCCAATATCCTGCGTGGTAGACGCTAACTGTTCTACAACTTGGCCAGTACTCTCAATGTCGGAAGCAAGTCGACTGATGGCATCTTTGGCTTTGTTGACCACATCTTGACCGACTTGAGTGTTGTCTGATGCTTGTGAAGCCGTTTCAGCAGCGGTCGCGGCATTCGATGCAATCTCGCTGATCGTTGCGCCCATTTGGTTAATCGCTGTCACTACTTGGATAGTTTGATCGCGCTGCATCTGACTGTTGTTGTGCGTAGTATGGGCTTTGCTTGAAACCCCATCCGCAGCCGACTGAAGCGCACCACTGGTCGATGCCACTTCTTTCATCGATTCGTGAATCTTCTCGATAAAGCCGTTGAACCCTTCCGAAAGCTGGCCAATTTCATCGCTGCCTTTCACTTCGATACGCTGAGATAAATCACCGTCGCCTTTTCCAAGGTCACTGAAACGTTCTGCAATCGCTCGAATTGGGCTCGCAATGCTGTTGGCAAGGAAGATACCCATAAAGATAAACAAGCCAGCTACCACAACAGTCGTTATCATCATTTGCTTGGCAACACTGTTTAGATCGGCGAACACTTCATCAACAGGTACAACACCAACGACAAACCAGTTCATTGAAGGAATGTAAGTGCTGGCAACGAACACGCGCTGTCCATCTGAATCTGCCTCGATGAGGTTAAAACCTGATTTGCCTAATAGATCTGCCGATTCACGACCAAACAGCTGAGACAGAGAAGATTTTGCTTTGCTGCTGTCACGGTGGATTTGAACGTTACCTTCTGCGTCCGTCAAAAAGACAAAACCGGTTTTCTCAATCTTAAAGCCGTTTAGCAAAGAGACCATATCGTCCATTGATTTGGACAAGCCGGACATGGTCAACCCATTGGTTAGCTGGAAGTTGGCGAACATTTTCACATCGCCATTCGCCTCTTGGAAAATGCTGACCGACGTCGGCTTACCTGACTGCGTAAAGCCAAAGAACCAACCATCTTGTTGTTGGTTTAGTTGGCGTAAGAAGCCGTTTTGATTCCAATAGTATGCGGTGTTTCGGTTCGCAACAGACGCATCATTCAACTGATATTGACTACGTACGTTATTAAGCTCTTTCACCAACAAGGCTTCGGTTTGCGCATCAATGGATGTGGTATTGACCGCTTGCTTAATAAATTCGTTGTTCGCGACTTGTTCTGCCGCTAGCAAAAGCTGCATCACTTCGCGGTCAATCTGTGCATTGATTTGCTCAAGCATTGACGGGAGTTCGATGTCAATAAGACGATGTTCAAGAACGCTTCGCGCTTGTCGTTGCGCCATAACACCAACAATAATGGTGGACGCTAGTACAGCGAAGGTAATCCCTGCAACGACCTTTTGCTTGATACTAATGGAGTTAAATTTCATTGGTTCTCTGCCTTCTGAAAGCAATGGTTGTAAATGTTTGGCCTTCACACTGACGACATTCGCCGATGCTCTCCCTACGTGAGGCCTGTCCAATCTTCTAAGTATATCGACGTTTTGACACATTCCTTTACTAATTTGTAGTTAACCGGACATTTTTCCTGCAAAACTTTGCTATCTAGTTTGAGATTTGTGATTTCACTAATGAAATATTGTTTCTCTAGATTTTAGCCCCATATCTTAACCTGCTGACCGATAAGGCTTTATCGACATGGCTTGTTCTTATTGATGCTTTTATCGCCAAGTGAGGTAAAAACACCTTAAGGGACGGAACTTTTCTAAGTTGCAAATCACTAAGTGAAAAAATGAGGAGAAAATGGAATGCAATCACAGGCACTTTTACAGCTAAGAGAGTACTTAAACAGCCAAGTTATTGGTCAAAGTGAATTGGTCGAGCAATTGTTGGTCGCACTGTTGGCAGATGGCCACATCTTAGTTGAAGGGCCTCCTGGCTTAGCCAAAACTCGCGCAGTAAAATCACTCGCCGACTGTATTGAAGGGGATTTTCACCGTATCCAGTTTACCCCTGACCTCCTCCCCGCCGACCTAACAGGCACCGACATTTATCGCCCGGAAACTGGCGAGTTCACCTTTCAAGCAGGTCCGATCTTCAATTCGCTCATTCTGGCTGATGAGATAAACCGTGCTCCGGCAAAAGTGCAAGCAGCCATGCTCGAAGCGATGGCAGAAAAGCAGATCACTGCTGGGCGCAAAACCTACACCTTGCCAGCGCTCTTTTTGGTGATGGCGACTCAAAACCCGATCGAGCAGGAAGGCACCTACCCACTCCCAGAAGCTCAGTTGGATCGCTTTTTGATTCACCTTGATGTCGACTACCCAGACGCAGAAAGTGAATTGGCTATATTGCGCTTAAATCGAGGCGAAGCGAAAGGTGACAGTAGTGCTAAGCCGCCAAGATTGAGCCAAGAGGATATTTTTGCTGCGCGCCAAGAGGTGCTGAATATTCATATGGCTGACACGATTGAGCAATACATCATTCGCTTGGTTATGGCGACTCGTCAACCGTCGCAGTACGACGATACACTGAACCAATGGCTTGAAATGGGTGTCAGCCCGCGCGCGACCATCGCCTTAGACCGCTGCGCTCGTGCTCACGCTTGGTTAAACGGACGTGATTTCGTCTCCCCTGAAGATGTCCAAGCGATGGCATTCCCTGTATTGCGCCATCGTCTGCTACTCAGTTACCAAGCACAGGCGGAAGGGATACACCCGAATCAAGTCATCAACAAGATTTTATCGTTAGTCGGCAGCGCGTAGAGGTGAGTATGACACCAGAACTCGCGCCTTACAGTGATGGCGTTAACCTCAACTTGGATGAGTTGCTTTACTACAAGCAGCAATGTGTCCAATGGTTGCCCCCCGCCAAAAGTCTGTGGTCACAGATGCTTGGTCAACACCAAAGCCGACAACTTGGTCGAGGCATGGACTTTAGTGAGGTTCGCCAATACCAAAGTGGTGATGACATCCGCGCAATTGATTGGCGAGTAACCGCTCGCACTGGAAAACCTCATACCAAGCTGTTTACTGAAGAACGAGAAAAGCCAATAGTGCTCTACCTTGATTTAAGTGCAAGTATGCTATTTGGTTCTCAGTTAATGCTCAAATCGGTCCAGATGGCGCACATGGCGAGCCTAATCGCTTGGCTGAGTGTCTCTGCGCAAGATAGGGTTGGCGCATTGTTGGATTTGGGAAACCAGCTTATTGAGCTAAAACCGACATCGCGCAATAAAGGAGCATTGGCGATTGCCCAAGCCCTAGTGACCCATCATCAAGCTCAACTTACCGAGCCCAACAGCGCTGATGAAAACATGGCCAAAGGGCTTCAAGCCTTGGTGCGCATGTGTCCGAAAGGCAGTGAGATCGTCCTGTTAAGCGACTTCATTAGACTCAGTGAAGAAGATCAAAACCTGCTTCGCCGTTTGGGTCAGCATAATCGGGTTCGTCTGATTCAAATCTGTGATCCGCTTGAGCAAGGCATTACGGCTTTTCGTGGCACAGAACAAGTGTCAGACAAACACACAACACGTTGGCTCGACTTTTCATCAAAGAAAACGCGCCAAGGCATTGAGTCTGCCTTCAATCAACAGCAGCAGCAACTCAAGCTCCTTGCCCATCGCTTGGGCATGAGTTTTTCGACGCTCTCTAGCGACACTGCGCTTATTCACCAGCTACATGGATTCCAATCATGAGTACAGACACTCAAGCCTCACCACTCTCACTCCAACCTCTGCATTTACCAGAGGCCCCAGCTTGGTTTCCACTCGCATGGGGATGGTGGGCAGTTTTTGCAGCAGTCCTTTTATGCTTGCTCGTTATGTGGCTACTGCTGCGTTGGAACAAAAAGCGCCTTGCGCCCAAGAAAACGGCTTTGCGACTGTTAACTCAAGGAACTAAACCGTCAGAAGCGATTGAACTCGTTAGGCAAGCGGCACTTTGTTACTACCCTCGTGAAGAGATCGCCCAGTTAACCGGAACAACTTGGTATGAGTTTTTAGACAGTCAACTCAAAGCACCGCGCTTTACGCCCAATCAAACACAATGGCAGCAGGCGCTGTACAGCAAGCAGCCGATCTCTAATGGCGATGAACTGATCCAAGATTGCAAAGATTGGGTAGAGCAAGCACTACCACCGAAAAGAAGGAGAACATAGTTGGCTAGTTTTGATCTTGTTTGGTGGTGGAGCTTATTGCTACTACCTTTGCCACTGGTCATTTACTACTTTGCGCCAGCGGCTAAACATCAATCGCCCATTTATCTGCCGTACGTTCCTAGTCATGGACAAGGAAACGCGCCGAAAAATGGGCTGGCAAAAATCATCGCCGCCATTGTTTGGGTTGCCCTGCTTGCGGCAATGGCAAGACCCGTCTGGTATGGAGAGCCTGTCACCACTCAACCGAAGCATCGAGATTTGATGTTGGTCCTCGATCTTTCTTACTCCATGAGCAAGGAAGATATGCTTGATGATGGTGACTACGTCGATCGCCTCACCGCGGTAAAAAAGGTCGTGAGTGACTTCGCAAGCAAACGAGAGGGAGATCGCTTGGGATTGGTCTTGTTTGCCGATCACGCCTATTTGCAAACCCCTCTGACTCTCGATAGAAAGACCATTGCCGAGCAGGTCAATCAATTGGTATTACGCTTGATTGGGGAAAAAACGGCAATCGGTGAGGGCATTGGTCTTGCCACCAAAACCTTTGTCGATAGCGATGCGCCGCAACGCGTGATGGTGTTGCTTAGCGATGGGAGCAATACGTCAGGCGTGCTGGATCCGCTAGAAGCCGCCAAGATCGCGAAAAAATACAACGCAACGATCTACACCATCGGCGTGGGCGCTGGAGAAATGGTCGTGAAAGAGTTTTTTATGACCCGCAAAGTCAACACCGCCCAAGACCTCGACGAAAGAACACTGATGGACATTGCGCAAGTGACTGGCGGGCAGTACTTCAGAGCCCGCGACGCCAAAGATCTCGCGACAATTTATGACACCATCAACAGTTTGGAGCCAATTTCTCAGGCGACACAAACTTGGCGTCCACAAAAAGAGTGGTTTCCACTGCCGCTGAGCATTGCCTTGCTTGGCTTTGTTTTTCTGATCTTATTGAGGAGAAATCATGTCTAATTTCGTTCTCCTTAACCCGATGTGGTTAATCGCATTGCTACCATGGTTCGCCCTCATATTCTGGATAAAGAGTAGAGCGCGAACACAAACCTTAATCGCCCCCCATCTAGCAAAAGCGATGGGAGTTCAAGGCACAACGCTCAATCGCCGCCGATTCGCTCTCATCGCATTGAGTGGGGTGGTTGCAATAGTTGCGCTGTCCGGCCCTAGTTTTCACGCCCTTGAGCGTCCAAGATTTGCCAACACCAGTGCCCGTGTCGTTGTGATGGATATGTCGATGTCTATGTACGCCACCGACATTAAACCCAACCGACTCACTCAAGCACGCTACAAAGTGACCGATCTCCTCTCTCACTGGCAAGAAGGGAGCACGGGTTTGGTCGCTTATGCAGGCGACGCCTATATGGTCAGCCCAATGACTAGTGATGCCAACACCATCGCCAACTTGGTGCCTAACTTATCACCTGAACTTATGCCCTACCCCGGCGCGAATGCTGCCAGTGGCATAAAGCTCGCCATCGAGATGATGCAAAATACTGGCCTCGCGACTGGTCATATCGTATTGGTTACTGACGATATTGATGATACCGAGAGAAACACCATCGAATCCCTGCTGAGCAACTCAAACTGGCACCTATCGATACTGGGCATAGGGTCTCGTGCAGGCGCGCCAATCAAACTGGACAATGGCAGCCTAATGACGCTAGACAACGGCCAACCTGTTGTTGCGAAATCCAACTTTACCAATATGCAAACGCTGGCTTTCGAGACGGGTGGTCAATTTGTTCCCGTACAAGTTACCAACAATGATGTGTTGCAAATTGCCCGATCCACTTCCCAAGTTGATGAAACAAGTGCAACCAAAAGCGATCAAATGATTGAGGAGAGAATCAATCAAGGTTTTTGGTTGATTCCGCTACTGATTATTCCAGCGTTATTGATGTTTCGCCGAGGAGTCTTCTTTGCGATTGCTCTGGCAGTTCTGCCACTTGCTCACTCACCGTCGGCCCAAGCGAGCCCATGGTTAACCAAAGATCAGCAAGCAATGCAGCATTTCGAAAACAAACAATACCAACAAGCCGCAGACTTGTTTGAGGATCCGAATTGGAAAGGCATTGCCCAATATGAGTCGGGCGACTACCAAGGCGCAGCAGAAACCCTCGCGCCACTCTCTAGCCCACAGGCAATGTACAACCGAGCAAATGCCTTGGCTCAACTTGGAAACTATCAAGATGCGATTGACCTCTACGAATCGGTTCTAAAACAAGAGCCAGACAATCAAGACGCACGCACCAATTTAGAGTGGGGAAAGAAGCGCCTGCAACAGCAACTGCAACAGCAACAGCAACAGCAACAGCAACAGCAACAGCAACAGCAACAGCAACAGCAACAGCAACAGCAACAGCAAGGCGATTCTAGCCAGTCACCTGAACAAAACAATCAAAATGCTCAGCAAAACCGTTCCTCTTCAGAGCAGGAAAAAGGTCAACAAACGCCTTCTGAGCAGCAGTCGAACCCTGAGCAAGCCTCTGACACAGGTGAGCCACAACAACAATCGACACAAGAGGAAAAATCCCAACCTCAACAAGGTGAGCAAGCGCAAGATGACCCAGATGGCATGCAAAAAAGCAAGCCAAGCGGTCAACAAGAAGAGAAGCCACAAGGTCAACAAGAGGACAGTGAGCCAAGCCCTCAATCGCAGGCTCAACCCTCAACCAACGAGCCGCAAACAGACTCTGACGCTCTTGCTGCCGATCTCAGCCAAGACAACCAACAACCGATTGATCCCGAGTTGAGAAAACTCCAGCAAATGGAAGCTGCTAGAGATCCCAGCCGTTTGCTGCGAGCGCAAATGCTGCTACAAGCACAACAAAAACAACCACCACAACAAACAGGTAAGAAATGGTAATGATGAACCTCAACACACGCATTTTTATCAGCTTACTCGTCACCTTACTCGCGTTGGTGAGCGCTCCGTCGTCTGCCGCGAACATTTGGGTGACGGTCAGCAAAAACAAAGTGGTTAAAAACGAAGTGTTTCAACTGCGTATTGTGGTAGACGAAAAAGTCGACTCTGATGAGATTGACTTTAGCGTACTAGAACAAGACTTTTATGTCGGTCGACCTAGTTTTGGTACCTCACTCAACATTATCAACGGCAGCCGAACAACGAGGAGCGAGTGGAACGTGTCTCTCGCCGCTCAGCGCTTAGGTATAACCCGAATCCCGTCATTTTCAGTCGAAGGTGCGCAATCTGATCCTATCGCCATTGAAGTAAATATGGACAGTGAAGCGCCTAAGGCTAGTGATCTTGTCGAGCTGCAGAACACCCTCAATAAACAAACTCTCTATCCAAGTGAGAGCGCTCTGCTAAAAACGCGATTGATCATTAAAGCGGATCCAAGAAGGCTGCAAAACCCGAGCGTACTTCCACCGAAAGGCGAAGGGTTAACGTTGGACGCGATCGGGGAACCGAATCAGTACCAAAGCGTTCTAGACGGTGTTGAGGTGACGGTTCTCGTTCAAAACTACCGTATCACCGCAGATAAGCCCGGCGACTTTGTTCTCTCTGGGATTGGCTTTACAGGTAGCGTGATTGTTGGTGACAGTCGTAGCGGCACCACCAAACTAGTGTCAGCAAACACTGAGCCAAAAACCTTCACTATCAAGGTCCACGCGATCCCAGAGAGCTTTCAAGGGCACTGGTTGCCTGCATCCAAACTATCAATGACCCAACGTTGGATGGACAGTGAAGGCAACGCTCTCACCTCCGCAGTCCTAGACACAACAGTTGGAGACTCCATTAGCCGCGAGATTACCCTTGATATTCAGGGGCTTTCTAGCGAGCGCTTCCCCGACATCAAGGTCAACTACCCAAGCTCTGTGCGTGTGTATCAAGAAAAACCGCAGTTTTCCGCCTTGGGTGACGACGTCACGCGTATGACAGTCAAGCAGGTGTTGATCCCTCAGCAGCAAGGAAACATTGATCTCAACGCGATTCAACTCAATTGGTGGGATAGCCAAAAAGAAGCCGCTGCAACGGCCAACATTGAAGGTATCACGTTAAATGTTGCTCCAGGAGAGCAAATCAATACTGGTGAACCAGTTTTACTCAATACACCGCAGTTGGCGCAAGAGACAGTAACGATTGTTGACCGAGGCTATTGGCCCCACGCAACAGCTCTGTTTGCCTCTCTTTGGCTGATGACTCTTGCTTGGTTATTGAAATTGAAACGAGCGCCGCGCCAAGCTCAAGGCACCTCGCCAAAAGCGCAATCAAGCCTCGACTCATTGATGGATGCAATTAAAACCCGAGACTTGGTTCAGGTCGGTTACCGCTTCAATCTTTGGTGGTCAGAAATTCAAATTCAAGATGACGATTTGAAACGCCAAATCGATTTAGAGCTTGAGGCAATGAACCAAAGCCAATACTCATCAAGCAGCGTAACTTGGGATAGCCGCCAGCTTGTACAACTCATCAAAAAGGTGGAAAAAATACAAAATAAAAAGCCAGCAGCTCGTACGGAACTTGCATCGTTGTAATAACGAGAAAAATAGAGGCAGCCATCCAGAGGCTGCCTTGCTATTCTCGGGGCTCAGTTACGCAACTTCAATCAGACTGACACTACCACTGACCGTATTTCTGCCTAGCTCTTTTGCCCGATACAGTGAGTCATCCGCTTCGACATACAAACGGTCGAAACTGAACTCACTTTGATTAAGCTCCAGTACCGCATACCCCACAGAGACGGTGAGAAACTCGCTGCACGTATTGAGGTGATGCGGGATTTGCTCATCCTCAATGCATTTTCGGATACATTCCGCCAAATGGGCAACACGTTCTGGAGATTGATTTACCACCAGTAAGGCAAACTCCTCGCCACCAATTCGGCAAAACACTTCGTTTTCTGACTGAGTATGATGCTGCAAAATATTGCCGATTCGCATCAATGCGATATCGCCTTGCATATGGCCGTAGTGATTGTTGTATAAACCAAAATGATCGATGTCGACCAGGATTAAACCGTAGTGTTGGCTCCCATCCTCGCAACTCATACACAACTCTTCTAACGTCGTTTCGAGCATGCGACGGTTACCCAATCGCGTCAATGGATCCATCTTTGCCATCATTTCAAGCTGTTCATTCGCTTTCTGTAGGTCGCGAGTACGCGCTTTCACTTCTTGCTCAAGATTCTCGTTCATCTGGTGAATCTCTTCTTGAGCCCGAGTGCGCAACAGAACTTCCGTCAGATTGGACGCAAACATACGAATGACCTCTCGCAGTTGGTGCGTCAGAGGAGTTCGCTTAATCAGGTTGTCTGCTGCGATAAACGCAATAGGCTCCCCGTTATTGTCGACAAGCATCGTCATCGCAGTCCAACCAAAACCTACAATATGGAAGTCATGGTAGATGGGAACCGACTCTTCAAACACCACATCGTTTGGGCTGACTTTAGCCGCATTCACGATTGAGCGCTCGACCGTATCTGAACGGTAGTAGGATTCGTCCACCACATTGCCCTGAATATCGGTACCCCAAGTACCTTGCATGTGGGTGCACTCTTTATCGGTCAAAAATACCGCAAAACGATCGATACCCAATCGGTTAATGGCAAAGGTGACCGCAGATTTACACACTTCGCTCACTGTCATGCAGCGCGACAACTCAACCATACTGGCGTGTAACATGCGCACATTTTGTTCTTGACGTTTACGAATATAAATCTGGGAAAGGAGCGAGCCAAATGACTCGAGCATTTGGCGTTGATAGGAGGTAATAGGGTTACGATTAATATAATTGTCGAGCGCAATCCAACCAATGATCTCTTCGCCATCACGGAGGATGAGCATACCGTTCCAGCCCTGACCAATCACGTTGCCAGCGGTGTACAATGGCGCACCGTCAACAATCACTAGGTTCTCTTTCCCTTCAAACAAGGCGTTAATGTAGGTTTCTTCAAGCTGATGCAAATCATATTGAGTATGGTGCTCACTAGCTGTGTTACCAAACTCGTCGGTGCCGTAAGTCCCACTAAAGCAGCGCTTTTTAATGTCGAGCAGCATAAACACAGCGCGGTCGAACCCTAGTTTATCTCGCACTGACTCAACAGCCATTCGATATAACTCATCAAGATTAGATGGGTTAGAAATGTCCACCGCCACTTGTTGGACAAGTTTCATATTTTCAATAAATAACTCGCGCTGTTTGATGACATCTAAATATTTGGCTTCTTTGATGTCTCGCTGTTTGAACTCTTTCGCAGCTTCGGTTTCCGCACGAACACATTGCCAGCGCGCGGCGATAATCTGTAGCGCCTCCAGTTGATTGCTCTCATTCGACTGGCTGATACGCTGAGGGTCCACATTCTCGGCAATAAGGTAGGTACGCATTTCAGGATGATTGTCGAGCATGAACACATAGCTCTCAGATGACATATGCTGTTCGTATGCCCACTGACACGTGTTCATTTTTAGAGGCAGAAGACCATCAGAGGTGTCAAATTGCGATACCCAAGTCCAGAAAGTTTTAGGGTATAGTTCTAAGTCAGCGGGTTCCCCTTTTTTGTAAAGGAACTCAGCGGAGTTGCCGACTTTTGGTTCGCTGAACACACCGATGTGCTCTACACCCAAGAGTTCATCGATATACTGGAACAACGAATTAGCGAGAAACCGTTGGTTCCTAGCTGATAAGATGTTTTTGAGTAGCATTCGTGGGAACATAATCCTAGCCTGGACCTTTTTTATTATCTTTTTTCGATTAAAAAAGTAACAGTTACCAAGGTGCAATCAAATGTTATTCGGGGCCATTGTTAAGTGCCTCGCATTTCATATGAAGCAAGTTTACGAGATATGATACGACTTACATTTTTTATGATCTTATTTCCAAAACTTACATCAGTGAGCAATATGTAATTTGTTTATCCGATACGACCTCGAAGAAAGAGAATCATCCCTAAGTTTGGATCGGTATAAAATAAAAGTACCAAGGGCGTACACCCCCAATATCTCTGGAGAGACCATTGAAAAAGCTATTGTTGATGACTTTACTGACTCTGTTTTCAGCGGTGTCCATTGCAGGCGTAGACTTAGTCAAAGTGGATAAATCTAAACGCCGAATGTACCTGATGGATGGCAAAGAGGTGGTGCGGGAGTATAGAGTCGCTCTGGGGCAATCACCAAAAGGACATAAGAGACAGGAAGGTGATCAAAAAACCCCAGAAGGTCGCTACTATCTCGATTTTGTTATCGAAGACTCGCAATATTATAAGTCGATCCATATTAGCTATCCCAACCTACGGGATAGAACGTATGCAAGGGTGCACAACCTCGACCCAGGCGGAGACATCAAGATACACGGTTTGAAAAACGGAGAGCGTCGTCCAGCCAATTATGTGCAAAGCTTTGACTGGACGGACGGCTGTATCGCCATTACTAATCAAGAAATGGACGAGTTACTCAGCCTAGTGACTATTGGCACGCCTATCGAGATTGTTTGGTGATCGGTTTATCTCGTGTCACCCACCAGCACATCAACGACCCCAACGTCACCATCACGACGCCCTGTAGAAAACTAGACGACAGTGCAATCCCTAAAATAATCGACGAAATAATGGTCGATAAGACAGGGGTAAAATACGACAACGTCGCCAGTAGCACCATGTTCCCACCAATGATGGCGTAGTTCCATAACGCATAGCCACTGCCCATAAACACGCCAGCTACCAAAAGTAAGCTGCCCGACTCTAACGTCACACTCATTCCGGTTTCTGCGCTTAGAGCGTATTTAATCCAGAGAGAAATCGCCGTCATGATGAAAAACAGCGTGATAGCATTTTGCCCGTTGGAAATTCGCTTGGTCAAATTACAGTAGATTGCCCATAAAAAAGCGCCAACAAACGCCATCGCGTAGGTGGTCGGGTTAGTGGCAATGTTGGCACTGATTTGGGTTAAAGAGAGCCCTTGATCGCCGGAAATACTCCATGCGACGCCAACAAACGCCAGTGCCACGCTTGGATAAACCAGCACATTGGTTTTCTTGCCACTCACCAGCACCGCCAAAAGCACGGTTAACGCTGGCCATAAGTAATTAATCACCAACATTTCAATGGCTTGTTGGCGATCATTCGCCATTGCCAGAGCCAGAGCTAAACACATTTCATAGGCGACAAAAAGCCCGCCGCCGAGCAGCACATAACGCAGAGAATATTGGCGCCATTTGGGCACGCCCATCACCGCAACAAGAAACAGGGCAGCAACGGTGTAAATCGACGCGGCTCCGCCAACAGGGCCAAGCATTTCCGTCACCGCACGCGCAACGCCCATCACACTGCTCCAAAGCAGAATGGCCGCAATACCGGCGATAGTAAATTTATGGGTTTGAAACATAGTGATTATCTTCGTCAAAAAAGCCGAGCAAATTGCTCGGCTAGTTATGAGGTGAGCGTTAAACTAGATGATTTCCCAACTGTGTGTCATCTCCACACCTTGGCCAAGCATCAAACACACTGAGCAATACTTTTCCAGAGAATCGGCAGCGACTTTCGCGACGACCTCTGCATCTAGGCTCTCTCCAGACACTTCAAAATGAATATTCACCTTAGTAAAAATACGTGGTGCCGTTTCACGACGCTCTGTGGTCAACTTAGCAGTACATGCTGTCACAGCTTGACCCGCTTCTTTGAGCCCATCGACAACGTCTACCGAGCTACAACCACCAGCGGCCATCAATACCATTTCCATCGGGCTTGGCGCGGTCGCACCGCCGTTGCCATCCATTACCACGGAATGCCCCGACTGGGAGTGACCTAAAAACTTAAACTCATCAATCCATTTCACTTCAGCTTGCATCTGTTTTTCTCTTATTTGGTTGAGCTAATCGTATCTGTAGGGAACTTCACACCGGTTTGGCGGCGAATTTCCTCAAGTAATTTTGCCACAATCAAGGATCGTTGCGTGCACTTTTCATCTGCTGATTTCTGCTTGAACTGCCTAGCAAACTCTTGTGCTTCGTAATACATTGGGTTGGTCTCTTGCTTAACGCTCAGGTCCACGCCTAAGTCACTGCCTCGAGTGAATTTGGTGAGCTTCTTCGCTGTCGAGATCATATCAATCAACAGTGCCCCTTCTTCCCCTTGAATTTCACTCGGTAAGTAGGAATCGCTGATTTTCGAGTGTTGCAAGACCACTTCAAAGCCATCGTAACTCATAGTGACACTGCCACTGCCGTCCACTCCTGACTCCAAAAGGTGCGCTTGCGCATTCACTGCCAAGGGTTCACCAAACAGCTCAACCGCCGAACTCAAACAGTAGAAACCAATATCCATGATGGAACCGTTGGCAAACGCTGGATTGAACGTATTGGGATTTTCGCCCGCGAGGTATTTTTGATAACGCGACGAATACTGACAATAGGTGATCAAACCTTTGCGAATCTTGCCGATTCCCGAAAGGGCGTCTTTTAAACGCTTAAAGTTAGGCATATGACAAGACATAAAGGCTTCAAACAGAATCACATTGTGTTCTTTTGCCACCTCAAACATCTGCTGTGCGAGTTCAAAACTTGAGGCCATCGGTTTTTCAACGATGACGTGCTTACCCGCTTCCATCATTTGAATCGCTTGTGGACCATGTAGGCTATTGGGGCTCGCTATGTACACAACATCGACTAAAGGTGATGTCGCTAGCGCATCAAGATCATCAAACAGCGCAGGGTTGTCATACTTTTCTGCGAATTTTTCTGCACTTTCAAGTGAACGCGAATATACCCCTGCGAGTAGATACTCCCCCGATTTCAATGCCGCTTCAACAAACTGGTCTGTGATCCAGTTTGTCCCAATGACCGCAAGTCTTATCATTATTTTCTCCCTGATTGCCCACTCTAACGTGGGCATGGTTGTTATCTAGACTGTAAGCACGACTCGGATAGCAAGCAATATGAGTACCGCGCCAGACAATCTGTCGATCAACTGTGCTTTGGAACGAATTCTATCAATTATTTTCGGGCTGGATAGTAAAAAAGTAATCAAGGTATACCACAAACCATCGACCACCAGAGGTGTTGCAACGATAACCGTTTTTGCCGCATAGCCATCTCCGACTGCAACAAACTGGCTAAACAGTGCGATAAAGAAAAGAGCAATCTTCGGGCTAAGCAGTGAGATTAAGAAGCCTTCTCGCGCCGACTGCCAAAGGCTAGTTTGCTCACCCGATTCCAGCTTAGCGGCAACACCACCTTTCGAGCGCAGCGCATTGAATCCCAAGTAGGCTAAGTAGCCCGCGCCCGCGTAACTGATACTCTTAAACAATAGCGGGGATTGCTGCAGCACCACAGCCAAGCCGATAAGGGTAATAAACGCATAGATACCAATCCCTGTCGCATGAGCCCACGCCGCCGCGAGCCCATTCATACGGCCTCCTGCCAAGCTGTGTTTCGCCACGAGCGCCAAACTTGGCCCAGGTGACATCGCACCCAATAGGCAAATAGTAAACAGTGAAAGCCAAACTGTCAGAGTCATCTTTTTTTCCTAATTGTTGTTTCCTTTTTTTACCAAGGTAAATGACACAGGTTATGATTTGAAATTGTCATTAATCATACCACTCATGATTTCAAATCATGCCTATTGAATAAGGGCATGTTTGCATGACATGGAGGACCTGCGCTCTCATCCATTGATGCGCGCTATCGAGGTCATATTTCGGGTGCCACATCAGCCAATACTGGTGTGCCTGAGTATCAAAAGGGAGAGTCGCGTAAGTAAGTGGATACTCACGTGAGAGATTAATCGCAATATGCTCAGGTACAATCATCAAATAATCACTGGCAAGTAAGGCGTTAATGGCAGCCGAAAAAAACGGCACTTTAAGTGCAATTCTGCGCTGATAACCCAATGCATTCAGGGCAATATCTGCAGGGCTGTCTTTGTCTCCTCCCCCCGTCACTTTGAGATGTGAATACGCCGTTATCTGGTCACAGCTCAGCGATTCAATGCTCGCCAATGGGTGGTTTTTTCGCATCAAGCAAAGGGATTTATCTTCGCCAATTTGAACACTGCTCAGATGTTTGGGCGGCTCAGGCAACATGGTAGATGCTAAATGTATGCCTTGCTCATTCATCTTGGAAAAATAGTCAGGCTGCCATAGACGATACGCCAGATTCACCTTCGGCGCATGCTCTGCACCAAGGGCGACAATATTTGGTAGAATATACTGCGCCACGTAGTCACTCGAGGAGATGACAAATTCTTGTTGCCACAGCAAAGGATCAAACGGTTTATCATTGAGCAGTTGGTCCACCTCACCCAGCAGCTGAGCCAGCTTTCCTCTCATTTCCATCGCCTTGGGTGTCGGGATCAACTGATTGCCATCACGGACCAATAGGGAATCACCGCACAGCTCTCTCAGTTGGGACAGCTGTCGGCTTACTGCCGATTGAGTTAGATTGAGCTTCTCGGCGGCACGACTCACATGGCACTCATCTAACAGCACTTGCAATGAGCGAAGCAGGTTTAGGTTGATCTGGTCAATGGCCATGGGTATTGAAAAACTCCGTTAAGACGGTATGGGTCATTAAATGTCGTAACTCAGGGATGGTTTGCAGTTCATCACGGACTTGATTCAACCGCTGCATGGTTGGCACTTCCACAAAGAGCATCATGTCAGTCTCGCCACTGATCGCATGACACCACTTCACCCCGTCAATCTGGTAGATCTTTTCTGCGTAAGTCTCGCAGTACTGAGTCGTCGAGGACATATCGAACTTAAGCGCCAAATAGGCTTGAATTTTAGGAGCATCGCTTTGTTTATCTGCAAGTTGAGCGTGATAGCCCAAAATAACCTTTTCTTGCTCCAGCTTAGCAATGCGTGCCGTCACCGCCGAACGCGACAGATTGACCTGACGAGCAATGTCACTGACGGAGGATCTCGCGTTGCGTTTTAGTATCTCTATGATTTGATGATCAAATTTGTCCATATTCTTCCAGCTCATTACCCAACTTATCCTGTTGATTAAAAGTAATGTGACACAAACGCCCGACAGGGGAAAGTGTTCAATTTGACTTATCTAACAGGAATTTCCGTCACATTGACTTTTATCTACGACGAATTGATGGCTGTCATCATGCGAGTAATTGATTAAGCTGTAATCCACTAGCACAGGAAGCAATGCAATGAGCGAACTCAGAAAGGACATCACCTTAATCTCTGGCATAGGCCAACTCTCAACCACGTTACTCGGCACAGGTCTATTTATGGTGCCTGCCATCGCCGCGGGTATTGCTGGCCACTTTTCTCTCTGGGCTTGGTTGATTCTGTTTGTCGCCATTTGCCCAATCGCCCTAACGTTTGCCCAACTTGGAAAACGTTACCCAAATGCAGGCGGCACTGCCTACTTTGTCAGACAAGCGTTCAATAAGCGGTTAGAAAAAAGCGTCGCTTGGTTGTTTGTTAGCGTGATTCCTGTTGGCGTTCCCGCTGCGATTGCCTTGGCAGCCGGTTTTTTACAACAGCTTCTGCCACAGCCAATCAATAGCTCTCTTGTGGCACAAATTATCGCCGTCGGTCTGCTTGTCGCGGTCAACCTCGCGGGGACCAAATCCTCTGGAAGGTTACAAACGGTCATCGCGCTGAGTATTTTCGCTCTCATCGCGAGCTTTTGGTGGCAAGGTTCAATTGGTACATCAGACATGGTTATGCCAGAACTTACTCAAGAATCCCTCTGGAGTATCGGCGCGGCGCTTGGTGTAATGTTTTGGTGCTTTGTCGGTATAGAAGCATTCGCGCATATGGGAGAAGAGTTTAAAAACCCACAACGTGATTTCCCTATCGCGATCTTGATTGGGTGTTTTATCGCAGGCGCAACGTACTGGGCTTGCTCGGTCGTGATTCTAAAATACCACGCCTATGGTTCGGCGAGCTTTGACAGCGCCTCGATACCTTGGCTGTCTGAGCAACTGTTTGGCGAGAAATTTAAACTGTTGATCAGTGGACTTGGATTCGCAGCCTGCTTCGCTAGCGTCAACCTTTATACACAAAGTTTGTCGAGAATGGTCTGGGCGCAAGCAAGGGATTATCGCCCAAATAGTGCACTGGCAAGACTCTCCATTCGTGGCGTCCCAGCGAATGCGACGATTGCGATTGCAGTCGTGCTGCTCATCTCCTGCGTGATTGGTGAAATCTCAGGACTCGATTTGGAGTTTTTCCTCAAGCTAGCTAATGGCATCTTCGTTCTGGTGTATCTGCTGGCCATGCTCTCTGCGTTCAAACTTCTGACAGGAGCTGGCCGATGGCTAGCTGCGGTATCTTTATTGCTTTGCGTGCTCGTCTTCGCTTGTTTGGGTTGGTCCATGCTTTACGCTTTGTGCGTACTCGGGCTGCTCTCTTTACCGTGGCAAAAGTATGCTGGCAAAAAAGAGACCCAAATAGAGCCGAACTAAGCCTTCGCCATTAGTGAGTCAAATATTCGCGCTAACTTGGCGATATTTGACTCTATGTCGTCCAACGCTACGTTACCAAACCCGAGCACAACACCTCCCCAATCTCGGGTTATTCCCTGCTTAACCGCGCTGTCTTCGTAGTAACTGAGCGCGCGAATGACTAGCCCATTTGCCGCGGCCTGCGAGACAAACTCCGCTTCGTCCACAGAGCAGAACCAGCTAAGCGTCACGTGCAGCCCTGCCGCTTGGCTGATCACCTCAACCTGTGGAGAAAAATGGCGGTTAATAGACTGGCAAGTCAGCGCATGCTTATGTTGATACAGACGACGCATCTTGCGAATGTGGCGCAGTAAATCGCCCTCACGAATAAAATCTGCGAGCGCTTCTTGAGTATGGGTTGGCGTATCACCTCCCATTGCATCTTTGACCACTAGGCATTGCTCGACCGTCGATTCAGGGACCACCATATAGCCAAGCCTCAGTCCGTTGAACATCACTTTACTAAAGGAGCCAATGTAAATAACGCGGTTCGCGCCTCCCACATCACTGGCAAGACCTTGCAAGCTTGTATAGGGACGATGAGCAAACTGAAACTCACTGTCGTAGTCGTCTTCAATAATCCAGCTCTTGCTTACCACTGCCCATTGAATGAGCGCTAGACGCTGCTCTGTATTTAACGTCGTTCCCATCGGGTATTGATTACTGGGAGTGATATAGAGCGCTTTGGCACGGCTAGAGAAGACCTGCTGCAAATCAAACCCTTGATGCTGACGCACGCAAAGCGGCTCGACCTGAACTCGGTTCAAATCGAGAATTTTACTCATTTGCGTATAACCCGGCTGCTCCATTAAAAGTACATCGCCCGATTGCAAAATCACTCGACTTGCAATGTACAACGCCTGTTGAGCGCCCGAAGTGACCACAATCTGGCTTGGCGAGCACGAAACGCTGCGACTGGTCGCTAAGTAGTCGGCAATCGCGCTGCGCAGTGCCATACTCCCTTGCACGTCTTGGCAACCAAGCAAACTCAAGCGTCCCGAGTGGCGCTGCAAGAAACGCTGCCACTTTTCGATTGGAAACTGCGCCAAATCAGGAATGCCGGGGGAGAATGGTTGATTCAACAATGGCCGCTCTCTGCACGCAGAAGGTGCGGGCGATTTGGGACTCCTATCCTTCACATTTAAGTAGTGTTCCGGAAGCTCTACAGCAACAAAGAACCCTGACCCTGGGCGGCTTTCAAGATAGCCTTCTGCGACGAGTTGTTCATAGGCAGCGATCACCGTATTGCGGCTTATAGAGAGCTCGAGTGCCAGCTTTCTCGTTGATGGCAGCTTGCCTCCAAGCGGCCACAAATGGCTAACGACTTTACTGCGAATGGCTTGAAAAAGCTGCTGTTGCAATGAGCTATTTTTGCAACTTAGGGTTAAATCCCCACTGTCGATCGGCGTCAAAACTGGATCCACCCATTATAAAAAACTGGCCCTAATCAAAGTACCACTTCGACGATACCTTATCACCTATGGAGCAATAAGAAAGGAAGTTTTGCGATGCTATCGACAACGAAAAGAACCGAAATCAACAAAGGACAGCACAAAGCTGTCTTTGACCCAGACCAACTGGACGCAATCATAGATGAGTCGTTGATCGCACATATTGCCATTACGACGGAAAGCGGTCCCGTGATCATTCCCATGCTGGCATGGCGAGTCGACCGCCACATCTACGTTCATGGAGCAAACAACAGCAGACTGATGCGCAATCTAAGCAAAGGAGAGCCCAGTTGCCTCACTTTTACCTTATTTGATGGATGGGTGCTTGCTCGATCGGCTTTTCACCACAGCGCACACTATCGCTCAGCCGTGGTTTTTGGCTCCTTCGAACGCGTTGAAGACAAGCAGGAAAAGGATCAGGTGCTAAACCACTTTATCGAGCACATCGCACCTGGTCGAACCGATCACGTTCGACTCAGTAGCGATAAAGAACTCGCGGCGACCATGGTGCTTCGTATTCCTCTCACGGAAGCCTCGGTGAAAATAAGTTGCTCAGGCGTGAATGATGATAAAAGTGATTTGGAGCGACCTGTTTGGGCGGGCGTCCTGCCCTATCGCACCGTCGTCGGGCCGCTTGAGCCAGCAGACGGGCTCAGCGACCTGCCAGAGCCCGACTACAGCGCGGCTTATGGAGACCGCTGGCACCGTTCATAGAAGGCTAGTCGGACTAAAAAAGATCTTGAAAGTGCTGCACATACTGTTTGGGCGTCAAACCGCGATTCTTTTTAAACATGCGATTGAAACTGGCGCTGTTTTGATAGCCCAAATGTGACGCGACTTCGTCAGGCGACAAACCGCGGCTGAGCAACTTCACCGCGGTATTACTCAGCACATACCCCATCACTGTCGTAAAGTTCATTCCAAATCCATGCAGCTTGCGCTGAAACTGCTGAGTAGAAAGCCCCAGTAAACCCGAGACTCGTTCCAAGGTCGGCAGCCCGTAATGACGACTGTAATTAATGACCTCATAGATCACCTTCACCTCATCGTCCGGTTCCGGCATATTCAGGAACTCATCCAAATCAGAGAAGTTCATCGCTAAACGTTGCTGAGGGAACAAGTTTTTCTGTTGTGTCGCTAAGCGTAAATCAGAGTGAAACCACATCTCGGTTTTACAATGGCTCCACTCCACAGGACAGCCGAAATACGCTTCATATTTTTCGCGGTTTTTACGCGTTCCCGACACCAGAACTCGCATTGGCGTAAAGTCCTCTCCGAGATAGCTACGTAGGATCTTCGTCATAAAGACCGCCACTCGAATACTGTCGTGAATCTTACACTGCGGCTCAATGTATGGGTTGTGGTAGATCCATTTTAAGATCGCACCACTTTGCGCCCCAGACAGATAGGCACCAGATTGAAGTGAGCTAAGCCCGTGGTTGATGCGACGAATGGTTGAGGCAAGATCGTAGCCGGACAAAAACCAACGAGAGATAGCGCCAAGTTTGCTGAGGTCTATTTCTCGACTTAACTCCAAAATCACATCGCTGTTTTCACTCTGCTCTTCGAGCTTTTCATACCAACGGTTGACCTCTGACAAGGGGAGCAACGTCATTGGGTTCTCTAACGCGCTTTCAGGAATATAAAGCCCACCTTGCCTAATGCCATAGCGATGCTTCGCGAGTAAGTGGAGCTGCTTGATGCCAAGCGCACGAATAAATCGAACTTGATTCATACTGATTACATCATAAATCACTAAGTTGTGATTTAATCTGTCACAAAAAATCGATGTAGGCAAATCTCAAACACACTGGCGGCTCTCAGAATGATTGGAGACCTCAATGAGTTTGTTAAGCGTTCCTTTTGTCGGCACTGGCGCAGACACTGCACTTCATGTTGTTGCCGCTTTTGTCCTTATCGCCAGCGTTGGCGCCGCGATCGTTGGCTTTTGGAAGTTTCATGAACTGCCCATCAACAAAGCGCACAGTAAGAATCACCATCAAATAGGCTTAATCACCGCCCTCACATGGATCGGTTTCTTGTGGCATTGGGTTTGGGTTATCGCCGTGATTCTTGCCTTTGTCGATATGGAAAAAGCGATCGTTAACCTTCGCGACACGTGGCGACATGCACCAAAAACTGAAACACAACACGAGGAAGCATAATGTTAGAAGGCTTGGCCGTTTGGGCATTATTTATCTACTTACTTCGCCTAGTGGGAATGCCTTGGAACAAATTCACTCAAGGGTTCGCTTACCTCGGGGGCGCGTCTTGGCTAATGTTTGTCTGGGTTGGACTGATCAATTTCACCCCGATGGACTTATCCGGCGGTTCGGTGGTTCAATCACCTCATATTCAGCTTCGTCCTGACTCTGCCAACGTTACTGGCAAAGTCGAAGAAATATTTATTAAACCCAATCAGTCGGTTAAAAAAGGACAAGCGATCTACCGCCTTGACGATACCCAGTATCAAATCGCCTATAATCAAGCCAAGGTAACGGAAGAAGCCACCAGCGTGGCGAAAGAGGTCGCTCAAGAAGATGTAGCTATTGCCAAGGCGACCTACGCCTCAATGCAGCAAGACTTAACCACCACAGAGCGCCAGCTTGAAATGGCTAAAGTCGACTATGAACTACAACAAAAGATGCTTAAACGCTACAAAGAGCAAAATCGCGTCGTCGAAAACACCATTACCGCCAGTGACATCGACAAACAAGAAACCTTAGTTGCGAAAGCGAAGCTCAATATCGAAACCATTGAATCTCAACTGCAAACCAAGCAAGTGGAAACGGATAAAGCGAAGCTGGCGATAAGCAAAGCGACACTCGCGGTCAAAGCCAAACACGCCGACTGGCAAAAAGCGCAAGAGCAACTCGCGAAAGCGAAATGGGATCTCGACAGTACTCTGGTTCGCGCGCCAGCAGATGGGTTTGTGACTAACTTCATTCTACGTGAGGGGCAGCGCGTTTCCATGATGCCTCGCCTACAAATGTACACCGAAGAAAAATACGTTCTGATGCGCGTTAACCATCAATCGATTCGAAACGTGAAACCAGGCCAAGTCGCAGAATTTGCTTCGTCCGTTTACCCGGGAAAGATCTTTTCCGCAGAGGTTGAAGGCATTGTCGAAGGCACCGGGGAAGCTCAAAGCAACTTGCTGGGTTTGGATCAATCGGTGCGAAAAACAACCGGACAGAACCTCCAAAACAAGCACCATTTCGTGAGGCTTAAAATCGAAGAACCAGAGGGGTACGATATCCCTGTCGGGTCCGTCGGGCTCGCATGGGTAAGTGGAGAAAAACCCATTGGGTTTATGGCTTTTCTTGATGCCATACGTGGAATCATCATCCGGATGAAATCGCAGCTGTACTTCTTCTATTCCATTTAAGGATCACCAGAACCGCTCAGAAATGAGCGGTTTCTCATTCTTATTGTGTCCAAATGCGTTTTTCTACCGTATAAACAAGGAGATTTAATCAACTAACTCAGCGGGAGAAGTTCATGTCGACTAAGGAACGCAGCCTTCCTACTCATCGCATCTCTAGGTTCAGTAAATTTGCCTCATTGGCAACACGGGTGACCGGAAACGTGATTGCCGAAGGCACCAAGCAAATCGCTCAAGGCAATAAACCGAATGTGCGCGATCTCCTGCTCACGCCAAAAAACATTCACCGCCTAACTCAACAATTGGCGCATCTTCGGGGCGCTGCGATGAAAATGGGCCAAATGCTATCAATGGATGCGGGTGATATTCTTGAGCCAGAGCTCGCTGAAATCTTGGCTAAATTGCGTTCCGACGCCGACCCAATGCCTTCAAAGCAGTTGAGCCAAACGCTCGCGGACGCGCTAGGAGCAGAGTGGAAATCTCAGTTCCTCGCCTTCAATTTTAAGCCCATCGCGAGTGCGTCGATTGGTCAGGTCCACCAAGCGTACAGTGATGATGGCGATAACATTGCGATAAAAGTTCAGTACCCTGGCGTGCGCAAAAGCATCGACAGCGATGTAGACAACGTCGGAACCTTGCTAAAAATGGTTGGACTGATCCCCGACTCTGTGGATTACAAAGGATTGCTGGAAGAAGCGAAGTGGCAACTTCATGATGAAGCAAACTACGTCAGAGAGGCGGAGTTTGCCCATCGCTATCAGGATGCATTGAAAGACTCCCCCCACTTTGTCGTGCCGAAAGTATATTCGCAGATAAGCTCAGAATCTGTCCTTGCAATGGAATACCTTGAAGGCGAGCCCATTGAGACTCTAGTCAACGAGCCTGAAGCAGTGCGAGACCGCGCCATGACAAACTTGCTCGACCTTCTGTTTAAAGAACTGTTCGAGTTCAAAATGGTTCAAACCGATCCCAATTTTGCCAACTATCTCTTCATGCGAAACACAGAGCAAATCGGGCTTCTGGATTTTGGCGCAACGCGTGAATATAGCGAGCGATTCAGCTCCGGCTATCGGCAAGCGTTTCGTGCAGCCCTTAATCAAGATGAAACTGGGTTAAACAGCGCACTCGAGCAAATCGGCTTTTTTAGCCAAGGCATCTTGCCCGAGCAACGCAGTGCGATTCTCAACTTGGTCAACATGGCGTGTGAACCTATGTTGGTTGACGAGGCGTACGACTTTAAACGCAGTGACTTAGCCACGCGATTGCGGCAAGCCGGCTCGGTGTTGAGTATGGAGCAAGACTACTGGCACACCCCTCCCGCAGATGCTCTGTTCCTACATCGAAAAATCGGTGGTTTGTACCTTCTTGCAGCAAGGATTGGCGCGAAAGTCAACATTCATCAACTTGTCACGCCCTATCTAGACACTTAGCCACCTTAGGGGATTGTTTTTCTTCCACTTTAGAGTACCTTGATCATCAGTTTCTATTACATTGATATTCGAGGTACTCAGTGAGCCAATTGCAAGACCTCTCCGTACTCATCGAACAAATTGTTCAAGCGGAAGACGGTGAACAAGTTGCTATTTTAAATGACTCTATCGAAGACGGATTAGAACCCGGTGCAGTCGCCCTCATTCTTGAAGCTTTTCCCATAGACGAGCGTGTCCGTCTTTGGCGAAGCCTGCCTTTAGAACTACATATTGAGGTCCTTACTGAAGCGCGTGCGGAAGTACGCTACTCGATCATTGAAGAGCTGTCGGAAATCGAGCTAAAGCTAACGCTTGCAAAGCTAGATAACCTCTCCTTAATCGAGTGGGCGGATTCTCTCCCAGAAGAGATCATCAACGAAGCCTTATCTCTAATTGAAAAAGATGAGCTTGAGCTCTACGACCAAGCCAATGAGTACGAAGATGATGAACTCGGTCGATGGGCAGAGCGAAAAGTCGTCACCCTACCGTTCAATATATCGGTTGAGAAAGCCAACATCTTGATGGAGCGATACAGCTACGACGCGCCGCAACAGATCTATTTAATCAACAAACGTAAGCAGTTCCGTGGGGTTGTCAATTATATTGATCTACTTCGCGCACAACCGACCGAGCGTCTTAAAAACATCGCCATAGAAAACGCGGTTACACTGGATGCGAAACTCTCACTAGCAGAAACCATTGAAGCGCTGGAGCACTCGTCGGTTTCCGCCATGCCCGTCACGGATGAGACTCAAATGCTGGTTGGCGAAATTGATTGGCAGTTTGCGTTAAGTACCCAAAGAGAAATCTACGAATCTCGCTTGATGGCGGGTACCGGTATGGACGAAGGCGATGACCTGTTTGCGCCAGTGATGAAAAGCTCACAAAAACGTGGCGTGTGGTTGGGGATTAACCTAATGACCGCGATTTTGGCTTCTGTGACCATTGGATTGTTTGAAGATGTGATTGCCCAAGTGGTCGCGTTAGCCGTATTGATGCCGATTGTCGCGTCTATGGGAGGCATTGCGGGTAGCCAAACGCTGACTCTGATGATTCGTGCGATGGCGTTAAACCAAATTACGCCAGGTAACCGCTGGGCGCTGCTTAAAAATGAGATTGGAATTGGTTCGATAAACGGCTTGCTGTGGGCGCTAATTATTGGTGCGATGGCTGGGCTTTGGTTTCAATCGACGATACTCGGCGCCACTATCGCACTGGCGATAATCGTCAATATCATTACCGCAGCGCTATTTGGCGTGTTAATCCCAATTGCGTTGGATAAGCTGAAACTCGATCCTGCCCTCGCAGGCTCGGTGGTATTGACGACGGTTACGGATGTTGTGGGCTTTTTCGCCTTCTTAGGCACCGCAAGTTTGGTTATGCTGTAATCATATAGCTATTAAATATATCATTAGCAAATGTATGGTTAGTTGCATTTTGCATTTTCATATTGCAAAGGAAAACGAAAAAAACGCTTATTTTGGCTAAAAATAGCGCAATTAAGCGCTATAAAAGTTGGCACATATACTGCAATAGTATTCGTGACCCTTTTTAAGCCGAGGGTCACCTAGCCAACTGACGTTGTTAGTGAACTCAATTGTTCACACTTATATCAGCCAATCTCACTTATTGAGGTTGGCTTTTTTTTATCTTCAACTTTTTATCTTCAACAATGGTAGGCAAAGAATTGTTGCGTGGGGGATCTCGATGAGAAAAGCAGAAAAAAGAAAACCCCACTAAGCTTTCGCCTAGTGGGGTCTAATCTTACTCGCAGCAATCCGGCTACTAATAGGTGCTCCCTGCATCTATTCCTTGATAGCACGCTGAATCCTTCAGCACTTTCCTTATCATCGCCATCCTAGCGGTGTCCTTGGCAATCCAGCCCGTTAACTTTCCTAGTTAACTCACATCACTTAATCCTTAAGCGGTGTCCCTGTTCTATCTTCCTGATAGCATTGCCTTAGTCCGTTAAGCGTCCATTGTCTTTCCTTGTGTAACCATCCTAGTTACTAGCGTCCAGCCAATGTCCTTCGCTTTCCTTGCCGACCATTCATCCTGAATAATCGAATCTTCGTCCTGAAGATGACCTATCCTTGGGTCTTTCCTGTTCCGTGTCTGCTCCCTGCTGACAACTTAAGATTAAGCAATCGACCAAATTAAACAATCAAATATTGGAGAAAATCCCCCTATCAAAACTGAACAAAAACCAAACAAAAACATATAAAACAGATACTTAAGGATTGTTTTAGAGATTTTCTCAGGCTAGATTCCGCTTTACGCTCACGCCTTTGTAAGAGATCTCGCACAAGAAAGCGGGCAATACGTCATATTCTGAAGTTTGAGCACACTTAGCTATGTGTGATCCAGATCGTCTAATATCGTTGCAAACGCCCGCCGTCGAGAGAATCAATACGCATTTTCTGGACTAAAGCGGAATAAATTAGGATATTATTAGCCGATCTCTATCACATTAATCTTTTTCTTATTCAACCTCGATTGGATAAGAGGTCATCTCCAGAGGACAAACTTAATGATATCGAAATGGGCACAACGCTTTTACCAAATGGCGGAACTTGTTGGCTCTTGGAGTAAAGACCCCTCAACACAAGTTGGCGCGGTCATTACTAAACAAAATCGTATTGTTTCCGTTGGCTTTAATGGCTATCCACATGGCATTTCAGACAGTGCAATGACAGACGATAGAGAGATGAAATACCTCAAGACTCTCCATGCAGAAGAGAACGCCATTCTATTTGCAAAGCGCGATTTGGACGGCTGCGAGATTTGGGTTACCCATTTTCCCTGCCCAAACTGTGCGGCTAAGATTATTCAAACAGGCATCTCTGCGGTCCACTGTCCTGAGCAAACCCCAGATTTCCTCTCTCGATGGGGAGACAAAATCAAGGTTAGCCAAGAAATGTTTTTGCAAGCTGGGGTTAAAGTAAACTGGTTACCTTTAAGTGATCTAGAAGGTGACGCTTAGTTTCTCAAAGATGTCAAAAAGCTGCTTTGATTTATAGGGCTTAGGAAGATACGCGTCCATACCCGCATCAAAGCAGCTCTGAATCTCCTCAGGCAACACGCTGGCGGTGAGTGCGATAATTGGCACCGGCGCTTTTTGATTTTCCCGTTCCCAGTTACGAATCTCTTTCGTGGCCGTTAATCCATCCATAATCGGCATCATGCAGTCCATTAACACCGCGCAATACTCTTGGCCACTTTTGACGAGATTTAATGCCTCTAAACCGTTACTGGCTATTGCAAACTCAATCCCTACCTTACTAAGAAAAAAACTGGCTATTTTCTGGTTCATTAAGTTGTCTTCAACAATCAGTACCCGCTTAACATCCCCGGTGTCTGGCATGGGCGGCGGGACCTGCCGAGCGATGCGAAATCGAGAGTCGTTTTGACATTGACTCAGTACATTTTCAAACCGTTTACCTAAAATCGGTAGTGTCACTTGCGCGACAAGCAGCCCTTCGAGATCGGGCTCAATGTACAAATGATGCTGAAGGCCGATAATGTCCGCAGACGTAAACTGCGCTCTTAACTTAGCTAAGTCTTGTCGGGACTTTGAATGACGCGCTAAACAATACACCACAAGGTCAAAATCATCAGATAGATCCGTCACTTGCTGACAGTTTTCACTCTGCGTGACACTGCTACACAAGCGCACACATTCTTTATATGCAAGCTGCTGGTGAGTGGCTTGATTGGAAATGAACAGGACTTTAAGATCGTAACATACTGGAGCCGGTGACCGCTGTGGTTTCACTAACGGCAGAATAACGGTAAATCGACTGCCCTCGCCAACACGAGATTCAACCACCAGCTCACCACGCATCAATTCAACCAATTGACGACAAATGGCCAGCCCAAGACCCGTGCCACCAAAACGACGAGTAATGGTGCCATCTTCTTGCGTGAACGGTTTGAAGATATCGCTTAGTTTATCTGCGGCAATGCCGACACCGGTATCCAATACCTCGATGTTTAAGCGGTGCTGCGTATCAATCGAGTGTCGAACCAAAACAGAACCATTCGCACTGAATTTGATCGCATTGCTCAACAAATTCATCAGAATCTGTTTGACGCGAAATTCATCCATTTCCGCATACACAGGCACATCATCAGCAAACTCCACTTCTAACGTGACTTCCTGCTTGAGCGCCTGAGCATTAACCATATTCATGGTGTCAAAAATGATCTCACGCAAGTTTGCAGTGTGCGGTGACAAGACCAAATTACCCGATTCAATTTTAGAGAGGTCAAGTATGTCATTGATCAACACCAACAAGGCATGAGACGACGCATCAATATCATTAAGGATCTCTTTCTGACTGCCGTTTAACTGGCTATCTGAAAGGATTTCTGTCATGCCGATAATGCCGTTCAGTGGCGTTCGGATCTCATGGGACATGTTGGCCAAAAACACACTTTTTGCCTGATTGGCCGCTTCTGCGTGTTCCTTGGCTTCAACGAGTTTGGTTTGATACGCTTTTTGCCGCGAAATAGTGTCATTCAATTCATGGGCGAAACGAGTAAATTCATCATTCCCATCGATAGGTATTTGATCAACATGTCCGCTGTCTCGCATATTACTCATCACCGTTAAAATGCGGGTGAGTTTAGAATTGATCCGATATAAGGTACTGGCTCCCCACGCAAAGAGGAGAAAGAAAACCGCTATTCCAGCGCTCGCGATACCCCACATGGTGTATTGATTGGTTTCTATTTCATCAATAAGTTCTTGCTGAAGTTGCCTAGAATAGGTGATGAGTTGTTTTTCAAGAAGTTGGTTTCGTTTCTCTACGATCAGAACAGCCTGCTGAACCTCTTGCTGTGAAAAGCGATTGTAGAGGAGCTGCTCTTTGACAAACGCACCTTGCTGAAAGTCTGGGCTCGTAAAGCTTTGTAGCAGCCCTTGGAACTGTTGAGTGTCCGCACCCAGGCTGATGAATTTATCTAAATAATACTGTTGGCGCTCGCTGATGCGAAAGTACTCCGGCGCAAAGTCGGCGTAAGGCCAGCCTTCTGTTTCGACTTCCTTAACCAACCACGCCTCTCTCTCCATCCAAAAATGAAGCCAACTGAGGTCACTGAGAATGATATCAAGCTGGTGTACTCGGCTATTAAAATGAGCACCTTCAGTAAATAGAATGCTGGAATAGAGGTCGTATAAGATGTCATAGATCAGGCGACCAAGTTCCACGGTTTGCTGTGGACTTGCTTGATTTAACTCTGTAATCAACTGATGCAGTTCCACCACATAGCTTGACGACACCTCCCGTTCCGCCTTATTCGACAGCATCTTGTTTTGTTTGTTTTGTTTGGCGAGTAAGAGATCTAAAGAGCTCTGTGCGAGTGCAATCGACGTTTGCCCATCTTGGCCACTCAACTGCTTAGACAAGGCTGCATAGCTATGATGTGAATACTCCATCAAGAGATTAATGGATGCATTTTTTTCACTGATGACCTGATAGCTTTCAAGTCGCTCTTGTATCTGATGAACCTGATTAGCACTGAGTAAAACAATCACAATGGTTGGAAGTAAGCACAGGATCAGCAGTCGACTTTTTATAGACATTCTTGTCAAAAGCATTTTGATTTCAGTCCTTGAATCAAATGAGCAATCTAGAAATTCAATTGTAGAAGGTTATTCAATGGTATTCACACTATTGGGAGAATTTGCTGACGAGATAGCGCTAAGTTTTCAATGTATTGAATGAAAACAAGCAACGAAACGGTTAAAACTTAGAGTCGACGATACGATTGCGAGCATACGCAGCGTAATAAACCAATGAAACAAGCGCACTATTATCGACTAACCTGAGTAGATGAATCATACAATCGCAAATCTAGGATATGAAAAGGTGATCTCTGCCAGCCTTGACGCGAGCCACTGATGCAAGGACACAGCACCGCGAAAGTCTAACCCTCAATTTGGCCTGTTTTGTTTACATTTAGCGTTGATAAGACACTTAAGATCACAGAATTAAACAAACACAAGATTAAGCGTTACACTATTTATGTGCTACTGGTATTTTTCTTCACGAAATAACTATCAAGATTTGAAATTGTCAATAAGCATAACCACTGAGAAATCTTCTGTTAATTCCCAAAACACCCCGCAAAAACAGTAATATCGCCTGCCATTAATTTTGCTAGCAGAATAAGATGTTAAGCATTACAATCCTGCCGCATAAAAATTACAAAATTCAAACACTGCAACCATCTCTACTCGCTCCCCTACAAGCAAAGTAGAGTCAGCCCCCAAAACGTGAAAGGTCCAAACGAAACATGAGTCCAGAGAAACATCTTTTAGAGTGGCAAACAAGCCAAACGATTGCGGAATCAATTTCTCCCCTACTTGGTCAGCTTTACCGTCAAAAAGGCGTAGAAGTGTTACTTTTCGGTAAAACACTCGTCAACGCAGCGACCATTGATATTATTAAATCGCACCGCCTCGCACGCCGTTACACCGGCACGCCTCTCACCCCAGAACAGACTCTTCCTCTAATCAAAGCCTTGTCAGAAATGGAGCTGTCTCCATGTCGTATTGATGTAGGGCAGCTGGCTCACCAATTCTGGCAAGGCCGCGACGACGCTCATGGTGTGAAAGACTTTTTACACACCTCTTTGATGGGTGCAATGGACGGCAAAACCGTCTCAGAACCTCGTGATGTTGTGCTATATGGCTTTGGTCGTATTGGCCGTCTTCTTACTCGCCTGTTGGTAGAGAAAAGTGGCCCAGGTTACCCACTTAGATTGCGCGCTGTTGTAGTACGTGGTGGTAAAAAAGGTGACCTAGAGAAACGTGCTAGTCTACTGCGCCGCGACTCAGTCCACGGACAGTTCAACGGTAGCATTGTTGTTGATGAAGAACGCAAAGCGATCATCGCTAACGGTAACTACATTCAGTTCATCTACGCGAACAAACCAGAAGACGTTGATTACACAACTTTTGGTATTAAAAATGCGCTTGTTGTCGACAATACGGGTGTATGGCGTGATGCTGAAGGTTTAAGTCAGCACCTAGCTTGTAACGGTGCAGAGAAAGTTCTTCTTACCGCGCCAGGCAAAGGTGACATCAAGAACGTTGTATTTGGTGTGAACGACAAGGTGATCCAAGCAGAAGACACCATCGTTTCTGCGGCGAGCTGCACCACAAACGCGATTACCCCAATCTTAAAAGCAGTCAATGATAAGTACGGCGTGCTTTCAGGCCATATCGAAACGGTACACTCGTTTACCAACGACCAAAACCTAATTGATAACTTCCACTCAGGCGAACGTCGCGGACGCAGTGCTTCACTGAACATGGTTCTTACAGAGACAGGTGCTGCTAAAGCCGTCGCAAAAGCACTCCCAGAGTTGGCAGGTAAGCTAACAGGTAATGCGATTCGCGTCCCGACGCCAAACGTGTCTATGGCAATTGCTAACCTAAACCTAGACAAAGGCACCGACAAAGAAGAGCTCAACGCTTACTTGCGTGAAATGGCATTAACGTCTGAGCTATCAGCGCAAATCGACTACACAGAGTCTACCGAGATCGTTTCAACTGACCTTGTAGGTTCACGCTTTGCAGGCGTTGTCGACGGTGCGGCGACCATCGCTCAAGACAACCGCTGCGTGCTTTACATTTGGTATGACAACGAATTTGGCTACAGCTGCCAAGTTGTTCATTGTATGGAGCAGATGATGGGCGTTCGTTACAAAACGTTCCCAACAAAATAATCTGCCTATAAATGGATATCGCCTCGTGCATTGCTCGGGGCAAAACTCCACAACACTATAACGTATAATAATCCCCCGTATTTGCCACCTTCGTTTAACGATGGTGGCTTTTTTACGCCTTGTTCATGTTTCATTCATTTACGCCGTCTTATTCTGGTTATCTAATTAGAAGAGGTATCCAATATGAATAGAATTCTCACCAATGTGTTCGCCTTGTTTATTGGCATATTTACCATTCTGTTTGGCCTAATCTTAGCCATCCCATTGACGATTGCCGCGCTTATCACAGGCAAAAAGTTAGAGAAGTCGTTAAAAGCGAACCACTTTAATTTTAGAGACGTAAAACAGGACAAAGAACGCGTGCTTGAAGGCGAGTATGAAGAAGTCACAAAGTAAACAAGAACAAACCGAATACACAACGCGAAAGATGCCTGCTTTCGCATTTTACCTTGCCGCAACAATAACCGCATTGATTGTCGGCTGCAGTGCACCAGTCGAAGACCCTGCCTATGAAAAGGCTGCTGCGTTGCCAGACTATAGCCAAGATAGCTTTGCCCAATACGTCGCCGAAACAAAGAGTTGGCTAGAGCAACATCGCCTGTTCATCACCGAAGACAAACAAGCCGAGCTAGCAAGTGTATTGCCCCACGAATATCGCCCCGCTCAACCAAACGGTCAAGGTGTGCTTTTGGTGCACGGGCTGGGAGACTCTCCGTACTCTTTTCACGATATCGCGACACACCTTGCCGAGCAAGGGTACTTGGTCAGAACAATACTCCTTCCTGGTCACGCCAGTAAAGTGGGAGATTTACAACTTCCAACCTTGCAAGACTGGCAGGGAGTCGTCAATCATCACATTAAATTACTCAAGCAAGAAACGGCTCAACTGTGGCTAGGTGGCTACTCTACAGGGGCAAATCTGGCGACTTCTGCAGCGCTATCCGATGAGTCTATTCAAGGGCTGTTGCTCTTTTCTCCGGCTCTGGAACCGGGTTCAGGGGTGGTGAAATTTGCAGAACTTGCTAGCCACTTTATTACGTGGGCAGACCAAGACCCAGAGGATAATCCGCTACGTTACAACTCTCTGCCGATGAACGCGGCGGCCATTTATTACCAGACTTCCGCCATCGTCAGAGAACAACTGGAAGCCGCAAATTACTCTCGCCCCGTCTTCATGTTACTCAGTGAGGGGGACAAAGTGATCGATACCGAATACGCGGTCTCAACCTTTAGTGAAAAGATGCCAAACGCAGCAAACCATATTGTGTGGCAAGGCGAGCACGATCTCAGTGAGCCGCGCTCGACTCGGTTCAGTATGAGGATACCCGAACAGCGTATCTCCAATGGCTCTCACATGGGGTTACTCTTTTCACCCACAAACCCAAATTATGGCGTTGGTGGGAGCAACTTGATCTGCAGTAACGGTCAACCAGAAGAGACATTGAACTCATGCGCGCAAGGAGAAGACATTTGGTTTTCTGCTTGGGGGTACGTTGAACCCGGGAAAACCCATGCTCGACTCACCTATAACCCCTATTTCGAGCAGAGTATGGCGATAATGGACAAGGTAATGTCTGGCCAACGCCAATCTTAGCGCTTTTAAGCCCAGTAAGATGCTGGGCTTTGTTTTACGCCGCGACACTCGCTTATCTACCGATACCCACACTAAATATCAATAAATCCAAGCTACACTCGAATATAGGTTGCACGTAAGTAACAGCTTTGTTATTTAAGAACGACAGCCAATAACAATAACACTGAAAGCACGAAGGATTGACAGATGAGTACCGGTCAACGAGATATTACGCTACGTTTTTTAGCCGAACCTGGTGATGTAAACTTTGGTGGCAAAGTCCATGGTGGCGCCGTCATGAAATGGATCGATTTAGCTGCCTATGCCAATGCAGCAGCGTGGAGTGGCAAATACTGCATTACTGCCTATGCAGGGGGAATCCGCTTTGTTCAACCTATCCATGTTGGCAACTTGGTCGAGGTCAGCGCCAAGGTCATTTATACCGGACGAAGCTCAATGCATATTGCGATTGATGTTCAAGCCAGTGACCCTAAAGAATTGAAAAACCGCCTCACGACACACTGCATCGTGATCATGGTAGCGGTTGATGAACATGGAAAACCAACCGATGTACCAGAGTGGGTTCCACACACTGAAGAAGACATTGAGTTAAGAGACTCCGCCATTCGCCTAATGAATATGCGTAAGCAGATCGGTGAAGAGATGGAAGCGCATGTTAAGTATTTAAAATAAGCATCTAAAGCAAAAGTGGGGCCAAGCGCGCCACTTTTTGCACTTCATCAAGCCACGATTACCGACTCCTCTCTTTCCCCCAACCTCACACTGTCACGTAATTCATGCTCGGTTAATTCTCATTTTTTCACTTTTTTGGGTTCATAGGCTTGTTTTATGTCAGCCGTTTGTAAGGCAATGAAACTGTCATTTTTCTTTCATCTAACTTTGATTAAATCCGCTAACTATCTTTAAGTCGGAAGGAACATTCGTGAGCTTAACTGACATTACACTCAGTGAGACGACATTAGTAAACCCAAAGGCGGTTGAGTATCAATGGGTACGCACCATGTACGTTGAAGGGTATGCAGAACAAGAGATCAATCACTACATTCGCACCTGCTTCGGAGGGGATGACACCTTTGCCGACCTGTTTAGAAAAGTGGCGTTATCACAAGAGAGTGTCTACGTTTTGCTGCGCTATCTGGGTTGCGCTCCTTCAAGCCGAGAATTTTAGTTCATTTTCAACTATTGAGCCCAACTTACCAATGTAACAAAGTGCTTTGTTGCATATTCATTTGAACACTGCGTCGCATCCAACTACCAATTGCATATCTTTCCGTGTCTTAATTCTTATACTTGCAACTGTCGATTAGGCATAAAAAAACCCGGGACAAACCGGGTTTTGGTTACAAAAACTGTTAGAAGTAAACAGTAAGGAATCTCACTAACAGCCAGCTATGCGTAACGCCAGAATTGCTCTCTTCTTAACTGATCGGCGGCCAAACCAAAATTGTTAAGTCGAGATACAAAATGGGCGACCTCGCGGTCGCCCTTATCGTTCTTATTAACCTTTCACACCGCCGGCGGTTAATCCTCCGACCAACCAACGCTGCGCAAGTAAGAATACGATGGTAATTGGTAGTGCAGACAATACTGCTGCTGCTGCAAAATCACCCCACAGATAGTTCTGAGGGTAGAGATACTGCTGCATACCAACCGCTAATGTATATGAGTTTACATCAGAAAGTAGTAGAGATGCTACTGGAACTTCACCAACCACCCCGATGAACGACAGAATAAACACCACTGCAAGAATAGGCACTGAAAGTGGTAGCAGCACTAATCTAAAGGCTTGCCAAGGCGTTGCGCCATCTAGAGCGGCCGCTTCTTCTAGCGAGTTATCAATCGTTTCAAAGTAACCTTTGATTGTCCATACGTGCAGAGCAATACCACCTAGGTATGAGAAGATCAGACCGCCATGCGTGTTCAACCCAAGGAATGGAATGTACTGTCCAAGCTTATCAAATAGCGCATAGAGTGCTACCAGAGCCAGTACCGCAGGGAACATCTGGAAGATCATCATCGCCTTTAAGATCGTATCTTTGCCTTTGAAACGCATGCGAGCAAACGCGTAAGCAGACGTAGTTGACAGTGCCACAATCAGGATAGATGTAATCCCCGCTACTTTCACTGAGTTCCATAACCATAACAGAACTGGGAATGGCGGCGGTGTTACAGAGCCATCTGCATTGGTGACAGAGAAACCAAGCGCCAATTTCCAGTGCTCCAGCGATGGATTGTCTGGAATTAGGCTACCCGTTGCGAAGTTACCTTCACGGAATGAGATAGCCACAATCATTAACAGTGGGAAAATAATCGCTGACAGGAATATCCAAAGCGCAGCGTGTGTTGCCCATACACGGTATTTAAGAGATTTGCCTTGTACCATTGCCATTGTCGGTACTCCTTAATCCTGAGACAGCTTAGTGAAACGTAGGTTGAGTAGAGCGAGACCACCGACCAATAGGAAGATAAGTGTCGCGATAGCACTTGCTAGACCGAAGTCTTGACCGCCGCCACCTTCAAATGCGATGCGGTAGGTGTAGCTAACGAGTAGGTCTGTGTAACCCGCAGGCTCTGAAGTTCCGATCATGTTCGGACCACCTTGAGTCAATAACTGAATTAACACGAAGTTGTTGAAGTTAAATGCAAAGCTGGCAATCAGTAGCGGCGTAAGCGGCTTGATCATCAGTGGCATGGTAATACGACGGAAGTTATCAACAAAGTTAGCACCGTCAATGGCTGACGCCTCATACAGATCATCAGGAATCGCTTTCAGCAGACCCATACACAGAATCATCATGTAAGGGAAACCAAGCCAAGTGTTCACGAAGACAATCATCACTTTCGCCATCAATGGGTCAGAGAACCAAGATGGGCTTAAACCAAACAGCGCTTCTAACACCATGTTGATCTCACCAAAGCTTTGGTTAAAGAGACCTTTAAAAATCAGAATCGAGATGAAAGCAGGGACCGCATATGGAAGGATAAGCAGTACGCGGTAAATCGCACGGCCTTTGATTTCTTCCCACTGAACAACGCTCGCTAGGACCAAACCAATGATAACGGTAAGACCAACCGTCAGCGCAGAGAACACAACCGTCCAAATAAAGATGCTAACAAACGGTTCTTTGATGCCATCATCTTTCCAGACACGCTCAAAGTTTTTCGCGCCGATACCGACGACAAAACCTGGTGATACCGTTGAGCCTGTGAACTGGCCATTTTCATCAACCGGTTGATAGAAACCCACTTCCATATTTGGACGCAGTGTTTCACCCGTACGATTGCTGTATAGCGATTCGCCATCATCTTGCAGCGTGTACAAAGGAACAACCGCCGCAAACTTACGTAGACCGCTCATACGAATGTCTTCACCTGATGGCAGGTGCAAATCGACTTCGCCTAAGCTGGTTTTGTTCTTAATGATAGTTTTGATCTTTTCTTTTTCACCACTCACAGACTCGACTGGCGCCAAATCCATATCGGCACTTGGTGCAGCAATATTAAATTCGTCAGTCGCTAACAGTTGATCACCTTTTTTTACCGCGATACGGTGACCGTTGTCTGTCTTGTAGAGGGTGAAAGGATAGCTGTCACCACTTTGGAACGTTCGATCGAGCAATACGGATTGGGCTCGGTCGAAGGAAAGCTGGTTTTTGGCACTGTAGTTGGTGAAGGCGAGGTTTACCGTGTACGCAAGAGGAAACAGGATAAACAGGATCATTCCTGCAATACCTGGATAGATGTAACGGTGCGCGTAAGTCTTTTTACTACCAAAGATATACAACGCCAGTGCGGTTAGAATGAGAGTAAGCAGCGCGAAGGCTGTCTCACCACGAGAATACATTAAGACAGTGGCGTAGCCATTAACGATACCGACAGAAGCCAGAATTGCCCATTTAATAAAGACGTTTTTACTTGATGGCAAGCTCGTTGTTGTAGATGTCATCGCATCTGTACCTTGAACTGACTGCATAAGAGAACCTGCTAGCGATAATAAAACTGAGAAAGGAGGAGAGGTTACCCTCTCCTCAAAAGGGTATTACTGAAATTATTTAGTCATTTGCTTTTCTGCATCTGCAAGGGCTGCATCTACAGTTTGACGACCGTCAACAACGTTAACGATAGCGTTCTTCGCTGCGCCCCAGAACGCACTCATTTGAGGGATGTTTGGCATGATTTCGCCGTTCATCGCGTTATCCATAGTAGCGGCAATGCGCTTGT
The DNA here is from genome assembly GCF_053643215.1 of Vibrio sp. NH-7. NCBI lineage: Bacteria > Pseudomonadati > Pseudomonadota > Gammaproteobacteria > Vibrionales > Vibrionaceae > Vibrio > Vibrio sp. NH-7. Next base: position 1,226,480 of record NZ_CM132188.1, read on the forward strand.
CTGCATCTAGCTCACGTTGGAAAGAGTTAAGCGCTACCGCACCTAGTGGTTTGTCGTCGTTCACTTTACGCAGACCGTCGTTAGTCAGTAGGTAGTTCTCGATAAACTCAACCGCTAGGTCTTTGTTTGGAGAAGCAGTGCTGATACCCGCAGTCAATACGCCAACAAATGGTTTAGAAGAGTGGCCGTTGAACTTCGGCAGCGTCGTTACACCGTAGTTGATGCCTGACTTCTCGATGTTGCCCCACGCCCAAGGACCGTTAATGGTCATCGCTGTTGTGCCTTGGTTGAACGCTGACTCAGAAACAGAGTAGTCCATATCAGAAGAGATCACGCCTTTCTCAACCAAGCCTTTAACGAAGTTCATTGCGTCTTTCACGCCATCTTTCGCGATGCCCGCGTCCTTAACGTTGTAACCCTCTGCGCCGTATTTAAACGCGTAACCGCCATCTGCAGCCATCAGTGGCCATGTGAAGTACGGTTCTTTTAGGTTCCACATGATCGCAGACTTGCCTTCTTTCTTAAGTTTCGCGTCTAACGCTTCCACTTCTTCCCAGCTCTTAGGTGGATTTGGCACTAGGTCTTTGTTGTAGATTAGAGACAGTGACTCTACCGCTACAGGGTAGCCGATCAGCTTGCCATCATATTTCACGGCATCCCATGCAAAATCAACGATGCCTTCTTTGATCTCTTTTGATGGTTTAATTTCAGCAAGAAGACCAGATTCTGCGTAACCACCAAAACGGTCGTGCGCCCAGAACACAATATCAGGACCGTCGCCTGTTGCTGCAGTTTGAGGGAACTTGTCTTGTAGACCATCTGGGTGAGCAACGGTCACTTTAATACCAGTGTCTTCTTCGAACTGTTTACCTACTTCAGCCAGTCCGTTGTAACCTTTATCGCCATTAATCCAAATGGTTAATTGACCTTCTTCGATAGCAGCGTTTGCACCAAATGAGCCAAGAGCAACTAATGTTCCTAGTGCCACTGTGCTTAGGGCGTTTTTCATGTTCATATCCTTTTTAATTTTTGTGTTGTAGGGGTCAACCGAGAGGCTTCACCGTATTTCGACATATATTTTCAGCCAAACTGACTAACAGCTCATCCTCCTACTCCCTACGCCCTCAGTATTATGGACTATTTTCGTGATCCCCATCGTTTGAGGTTGGAGAGGGAAATCACAAAAACGACTCTTTATGTGACCGATTTCAATGTTACGACGAGAAATTATTTGAACTGGATCTAACTGCGCCTTTCTCCCCCTCCTACCCCTCCTCCTTATCTACTACCCCCATAAAAATTTCAGTCGGGAGGATGTACCCAGCGCTGAATCAACGCAGACTACAGACATCCAAGAGTGGATAGTAAGAACCCTTAACAGTCAGTTCTTTTAAAAGAGCGCGCTGATTTGCAACGCCGCAGGGGTTTGCTGTGATAACGTAAGCATTCGTAGGGTTGTAATCGCAAGATTTCACAAAAACGGGGGAGATGCTTATGCTATACGGGGGAAGCAAACTCTACATTGGCTTTGGTGGGTGATGAGAGAAATCCATCACCCAAATTTTCTTACTAACTGAAAGAATCCATTCCTTACCAAATTCCTACTGTTATTGCTCGCACGATAATTCATATAATGATGAGCAGTACAAAATAAAAATATTGATCGAGGGCGAGCTAGATGGCGAGTGTCACGTTAAAAAATGTATGTAAAGCTTACGGTGACGTACTAATTTCAAAGAATGTTGATTTGGAGATCAAAGAAGGCGAGTTTGTTGTCTTCGTTGGCCCATCGGGTTGTGGTAAATCAACACTACTGCGCTGCATTGCTGGTCTAGAAGACATCACTTCGGGTGATCTTTACATTGGCGACCAACACATGAACGATGTTGAGCCGTCAAAACGCGGCGTGGGCATGGTATTCCAATCATACGCACTGTATCCACACTTAAACCTTTACGACAACATGTCGTTTGGCCTAAAGCTTGCGAAGGCAGACAAAACAGAGATCGACAAACGTGTCGAGCATGCCGCTGAAATCCTGCAATTAAGCCACCTACTAGAGCGTCAACCTAAAGCCCTTTCTGGTGGTCAACGTCAACGCGTTGCGATCGGCCGTACCTTGGTGTCACAGCCTAATGTTTTCCTACTGGATGAGCCTCTCTCTAACCTAGACGCCGCGCTACGTGTTCAAATGCGCTCTGAAATCACCAAACTGCAGCGTAAACTGGGCTGCACCATGATTTACGTAACACACGACCAAGTGGAAGCGATGACCATGGCTGACAAGATCGTGGTTCTCGACGCGGGTTTTGTTTCTCAGGTGGGTAAGCCTCTTGAGCTATACCACTACCCACAAAACCGTTTTGTTGCTGGCTTTATTGGCTCTCCGAAAATGAACTTCATGAGCGTGTTCATTGAAGCGGTAGAAAAAGATCGCGTAATGGTTCAGCTAGCCAACGGTACGACCTTCTGGATTCCAGTTGATGGCACGACGGTGACCGCTGGTGAGCGTATGTCTCTTGGTGTTCGTCCAGAGCACTTGCTGCCTGCCAATCAAGGTGACGCAACCATTGAAGGTGAAGTGAATATCGTTGAAAAACTGGGCAATGAAACTCAGGCGTACCTACACATTGACGCCGCTGATGCAGATATGATCTATCGTCAACCAGACACACTGGATGTCGAGCCTGGTGATAAACTATCGGTAGGTATTCCTGCACACCGCTGCCATTTATTCCATAGTGATGGCAAAGCATGCCGACGCCTACACCAAGAAGCTGGCGTGGGTTTACCTGCTTAATCTAAACGTCCTAAATGACAACCCGAGCCTGACTGCTCGGGTTTTTTTATACTCATTTAACACACGCTGTCATCTAAAACTCTATTCAAGTCACATCACGAGAAAAATAAGCAACAAGGCTCTTATGAAGATTCTACACTTACAGTGATTTTATCTGCATGAGAACTTACTTTGATCAAACAAGGCAACTACGTTAACAGGCCCTTACCTTGGGTTATCTGCGCGTCAGTTTTTCTGAACGTGCTATTTATCGTATACCTTGTGGTTCAAACCAACGCGATTAATCGCCTAGAATCGGTCGCTCTGGAACAATCACCGATTAGTGTTGAAATGACACAAAAGCTGACCGACATAGAGCGAACCATCGGCTATGTTGGCTTTATTCATCACTTTAAAAATTACATCATACGGGGAGAGGAGAAACACTACCAAGAGGCTCTATCAAGCTACGCGGATGCTGTGAAGAAGGTCACTGAGTTCCAAGTTCTTACCAGAGACGAAGACCTGCTCAATAACTTGGCGTTACTCAAAAAAACTCTGGATGAGTATCGTGAAAAATTGCGATATGCTCGCTCACTTTCAAATGATTTCACTGTCGAGCAGTTAGACAAAATGGTAATGGTAAATGACGCATCGGCAGCCGATGCCCTACAGGCGCTTCAAGTAGCCCTATTACCAAAGTTTGAGCAAATCCAAAATCAAACCGAGTCTGAACTTAAAAACTTGAGCCAACTTACCTTGATGTTTAACCTGCTTATCGCGCCAATCATCATTATTGTCGGATACTTCGTACTGAGAGTAATGAATAAAGCGCACAAACTTGGCTGCCAGCTCACGTCAATTCTCGACATGTCACCCGATGGTATCCTCTACATCTCTGAGCAAGGCTCTATTCTCCAAGCCAACAAGAAAGCATGCGCGCTTCTCGGGTACAGTGAAGCCGAACTAAGAAACCTCCCTTTGGAACAACTTGTTACGTCGGAGTATCAGGCCTTTTGTTCCCATTACCGAGAAACTGTATTTAACAGTGATAAGCCCTATGCTGAATACAAACCACGTCGATTAAAAGCTCTCACCCAATCCCAGAAGGAAGTTGAACTTGAAATTACCATCGCGTCCCAACAAAATTACCATCGCGTCCCAACAAATAGCGAAAAAGAACCGTAGCGTATGCATCATTCGTGACATGACCTCTCACGACGAGCTCAAACTCAAAGCAGAAAAAGACAACTTAACTCAACTGTTAAACCGTTGGATGCTTGATGAGTTGTTGCAAAAAGAGCTGGACCGATGCAAAAGAAGCGATCATCCCCTCTCGTTGCTCCTGGTCGATATAGACAACTTTAAGAAAATTAACGACAAACTCGGTCATGACGTGGGTGACGTTATTTTGAGAGAAACGGCTAGATTCCTTCAGCAAAGCACCCGTTCATACGACCATATCGGTCGCTGGGGAGGTGACGAGTTTATTTTGGTATGCCCCAACCTAAGTGTGAAAGACGCAGAAACCTACGCACATCGACTATTAAGGCAATATCGTAAACTCAAAGAAATATCTTCTCACAATATCTCCTTAAGTATTGGTATTGCGACTATGTCGTCAGAGGCTATCAATCAACAAACGCTCTTTAAAAAGGCCGATGTTGCGCTGTACCACGCCAAAAATGGGGGCAAAAACCGTTTTGCGCATAGCGACAAACTGCCCGCTCGCAATGCGCAAAAAACTCGATATAGCCGAGCGTAACTAATGCTTCGCATAACTTTCGCGAAGACCAAAAGAAAAGAGAGCAGCGATGCTCTCCTTCAATACTGTTATTTGATTGGCGTATAGCCATATTCTCCGATCAGCGCTTTTGCTTCGCTGCCAGTTAGGTAACGAATAAAGGCCAATGAATCCTTATCCACTTTTTCGGTTTTATACAGCACAAGGAAAGGACGAGACAACTCATAGCGGCCCGTTGCGATGTTTTTCTGGTTAGCTTCAACCCCCTCAAATTGAATCGCCTTGATTGAGCGATCAACCGAGCCAGTCGAAATAAAACCTATCGCTTGCTTGTTATGATTCACGATGGTTTTCACCATGCTATTGCTGTTGACCACCAAGTTGTCTGGATTAATATCCGACACTAAACGCCCGTTGATGACTTTCGTTAGACCTAAAAGACTTTCAAAACTGTAACGTGAGCCTGACGATGCCTCGCGGGTGACAACGGCGATTTTTTGATCATGGCCACCGACTTGCTTCCAGTTGGTAATTTTTCCCTTGTAGATATCGTACAACTGCTCGCGAGTCACATTTTGAATTGGGTTTGATTGGTTGACCACAACGGCTAACCCATCAAAAGCTATTGGTGTCACCGTCAGTGATTCATCTTGCTCGCTCTCTGTTAAGTAACGTGAGCTCATCCCGATGTCGGCGACGCCTTTCTTGATTAACGTGATACCAGCAGTTGAGCCAACACCTTGAACGGCAATGTAGCTGTCAGAATGAACCTGATTAAACTTTTCGGCTAGAACGTCCATAACACGAGCAACAGACGTAGACCCAGATACGTTGACTTCTTTAGCCGTCACAGAGGGGACTAAAAGCGAGAAAGACACCAGTGCAGCAAGCACAACACGAACCATAATTTTCTCCCATTAAAACTTGGTAAGCTTCCAAACAGGCTGTCATCTTATTGCGGTTACATGACATTTTTGTGAAAAGCTATGCAGACAGCAAAATTCCGGTTACATAGTATAGGGAGTGCATCTGAACACTAACGAACTTGGTGGTACTTTAACGGTAAACGTCAATCAGGTGCTAAACCAACTAAGGGAGCCACAATGAGCGTAGTGAGTTTGCTACAAAGGCAAGTGGAGAGTCGAGCGCAGCTCATTTGCCAGCAACGCAACCAAAGCTTGCCTGCAGAGCTTGGTAAGGCGAGCTATGAAACGATCGAAAACGGCGTTGTGTTCATCAAACAACATTTTCTACTCGACTCAAGCCACTGTGATTACATGTTACCTGTCGCAAAGGTCGCATGGTCGGAAGGAAAAAGCAGCTGGGAGCTTTACTTACCGGACCAATCAACCTTAGAAAGCTGGTTGCCCTATCCGTTTCTTGCTCAAAGTAGTGATCTGACAGCAATCATGCGAGAAATCGATAAAGATCCAAAATCGATGTTTTGGGAAGATTAAAAAAGGGTGCGACCAGCGCACCCTTTTAGCCTTTCGAATCGGTTATTCAGCGTCTGAAGTGACTTCCTCAACCGTTTTAACCTCTTCAAATACCTGAGTCGGTTTAGCAACAATGCTGCGGCTTTCTTGGTTTACGTCAGAAAGAACCACTTCCAGAACGTCACCCAAACGGTAAATCACTTCTTTATCAATGGCGATCGTACCCTCGTCAGCATTGCATTCTAAACGCTCTTTATTCGCCAGAATCAGAGAACCAGGAATAAAGGCGGCAGCGCCATTTTCCACCAAACGAACGCGCATTCCTGCTCGGTTGATGTCAAAAATCTCACCGTGGAACTTCGTCTCTTTTGCTGGCTCATCGGCAAGCGTACGCGCGTACAGCCAATCACCTACATTGCGTTCAGCAATCTTGTGATGCTTGCGGTGAAGCGCTAGCTCCTCACCGACCGTTTCATCGGCTGTTTGCACTGGCTCTTTACCCAAGATATGGGCTTTAAGCATACGGTGGTTGATCATATCGCCGTATTTGCGGATAGGCGACGTCCACGTTGCGTATAGCTCAAGACCCATTGCGTAATGCGGCAGCGGTTGGTTGCCAATTTCACTGTACGCTTGTGACTTACGGATACGATTATCAAGGTAAGAGGTTTCTTGCTCAGCTAACCAGCGACGTAGCGCAGCAAAACCTTCAAGAGTCGCAACAGACTCAGCGGTAAATGGCAATTCACCATCAGGGTTAACCAGTTTAACTACGTCTTCTATCTTTTCTGGTTTGAAGCCTGCGTGAGTGTTAAATACGCCAGAATCAAACGACGCTTGAAGCGTTTTACCCGCACAGATGTTCGCGGTGATCATTGCTTCTTCTACAAGTCGATTGGCACTACGACGCATATCTGCGTGAATCGCCACAACATCGTTATCTTCACTCAACTCGAAGCGGTAGTCTGGGCGGTCTGGGAACACAACCGCGTTCTTTTCACGCCAATCCGCGCGCGCAAGTGAAAACTCATACAAATCGCGAACCACTTGAGCGATCTCATCACTTGGTTGCCAAGCTTCAGACGCGCCATTCTCGATCCAATCAGAAACGTGGTCGTACGCGAGACGAGCATGAGATTTAATGTTTGCCGCGAAGAAGGCAATGTCATCGCCAATCACACCCTCTTTGCTCACCGTCACGCGGCAACACAATGCAGGACGCTGCTGGTTTTCGATCAAAGAACACAACTCGTCAGCAAGATCACGAGGCAGCATTGGAATGTTGCGGCCAGGAAGATAGATGGTAAAGCCACGTTCACGAGCCACTTTGTCCATTTCACTGTCTGGCGTGATGTACGCCGTCGGATCGGCAATCGCAATCGTCAGCTCAAAGTCACCCGCTTCGGTCTTTTTGGCGTAGAGCGCATCATCCATATCTTTGGTTGATTCACCATCGATGGTGACAAACGGGATATGGGTCATGTCGAGACGTTCAAGATCCTCGTCATCTATGATTTCCCAATTATCGATACCTGCTGGCTCGCTGTTTGGCAAATCGTTTTGCGCCAATGTCACCCACCAAGGTGCGATCTTGTCATCAGCATCAGTGATCTTCTCGGTAATCTCAACGAAAAAGCCGTTGTCACCTTTCAGAGGATGGCGAATAAGCTGCGCGACAACCCAATCACCTTCTTTTAGATCGTCACTCTTAATGCCTTTGCGAGTCTTCGCTTTCAGTGACAACTTCTTTAGTTGAGGATGATCAGGAGCAACATTTAGCTTACCCTTAAACAGCTTTACACGACCAATGAAGCGATTGAGACCTTGTTCCAATAACTCTTCTGGCTCAGCTTGTTCACGCTCTTTTTCGGTGCGAATGATCGCCTTAACCTTATCGCCATGCATACACTTTTTCATGTACGGAGGTGGGATGAAGTAGCTTGTCTTGCTATCCACTTCTAAAAAGCCAAAGCCTTTTTCCGTTGCTTTGATGGTGCCTTCTTTTTTTGGAAGGTTTTCTTGAATCTGCTGCTTCAATTGAGCCAGTAACGGGTTATCTTGGAACATCTCTACATTTCTTACTGAAAAAATTGCCCACACTATATCACTGGCACTATAGCCAAGCCACCTTGAGCTGATAACTAATCATTCAATTGTCAGTATCGAAAACCAATTTTGGCTAAGGTTTCAGCGCCGCAGCGCACATCTTAGCCAAGATTCTCTCTGCTGAGAAAAATTTGTGATGTAATTCAATTTTTTCTGGCTTTTTTTATGCTTTTAGGGAATAATCCGCCCCCTTATATCAATGCCCCTCTTGATGTGCGACAACTTTGTGCATCCATTTATTAGCGGCATCGATGTGTTTTATGTCCCTAGTGGCTTGATGCGATTTACGACTTGTCCGCATCTGAATGGAATCAGCTCTTATCTGGATTGGTATTGGAATTGGTAGAGCTCGTGGGACCTTTTGTTGACATAAAAATAGTAGGATCCCAATGACAGATTCTGTAATTCAGTTTAGCGATCTAGCGCTTAACGACTCTATCCTTTCAGCTCTTGATGGTATGGGTTTTGTTTCACCAACTCCAATTCAGGCTGCTGCTATCCCGCACCTGTTGGCTGGTAAAGACGCGCTAGGTAAAGCTCAAACTGGTACTGGTAAAACGGCTGCTTTCTCTCTACCTCTTCTTAACAAACTAGACCTTGGTCAACGTAAGCCTCAAGCTATCGTTCTTGCACCAACTCGCGAGCTTGCAATTCAGGTTGCTGCGGAAGTTAAGAACCTAGGTAAGAACATTGCTGGCCTTAAAGTGCTAGAGATCTACGGTGGTGCATCTATCGTTGATCAAATGCGTGCTCTTAAAAACGGTGCTCACATCGTTGTAGGTACGCCAGGTCGTGTTCAAGACCTTATCAACCGTGACCGTCTACACCTAGACGAAGTACACACATTCGTTCTAGACGAAGCTGATGAAATGCTAAACATGGGCTTTGTTGATGACGTAACTGAAATCATGGAGCACGCTCCTGAATCAGCACAACGCGTTCTATTCTCTGCGACTATGCCTCCAATGCTTAAGAGCATTGTTGAGCGCTTCCTACGTGATCCAGAAACCATCGACGTTGCGGGTAAGAACCACACGGTAGACAAAGTAGAGCAGCAATTCTGGGTTGTTAAAGGCGTAGAAAAAGACGAAGCAATGTCTCGTCTTCTAGAAACAGAAGAGACTGACGCGTCAATCGTATTCGTACGAACTCGTCAAGATACTGAGCGTCTGGCTGACTGGCTATGTGCACGTGGCTTCAAAGCGTCTGCACTGCACGGCGACATTCCTCAGTCTCTACGTGAGCGTACTGTTGATCACATCAAACAAGGTGTTATCGACATCCTAGTTGCAACTGACGTTGTAGCTCGTGGTCTTGATGTTCCACGTATCACGCACGTATTTAACTACGACATCCCATTCGATGTTGAGTCTTACATCCACCGTATCGGTCGTACTGGCCGTGCTGGGCGTAAAGGTAAAGCGATCCTTCTAGTTCGTACTAACCAGCTTCGTATGCTTCGCACTATCGAGCGTGTTACTAAGTCATCAATGGAAGAGATTCAACTTCCTCACCGTGACAAAGTTGCAGAATCTCGTCTAGCGAAACTGGGCGCTGAGCTAGAAACTGAAAAAGAACACAAAGCACTAGAGAAGTTCTCTGAACTGGTTGAAAAACTGCAAGAATCTCTAGAGCTAGATGCAGCGACACTAGCAGCCATCCTGCTTAAGCGTCAGCAAGGTAAGCGCCCACTGTTCTACATTGGTGAAGATCCAATGATTGAAGCGATTGAGCGTGATAAACAACGTCGTAAAGAGCGTCGTGAAGGCGGTCGTGATGGTCGTCGTGAAGGTGGCCGCAGCTTCGACAACCAAGATTGGGATACTTATCAGTTCCAAGTGGGTCGTGAGCAAGGCGTACAAGTTAAAGACATCGTTGGTGCACTAGCAAACGAACTTGGTCTAACAAAAGGCTCTATCGGTGCGATCAAACTAGCGCAAGGCGAAACTTACGTTCAGCTACCAAAAGCAATGTCTTCAGATACAGCGGGCAAACTGCGTAAGCTACGTATCCGTCAGAAGCAAGTTGACGCGGTTGTGTGTGACTTCAACGATTTCCGTGAGCCTCGTCGTGGCGGTGGCCGTGATGGCGGTCGTGGTCGTCGCGATGGTGGTGGCTACCGTGGTAACCGTGACGGCAACCGTGAAGGTGGCTACCGTGGTAACCGTGAAGGCGGCCGTGATGGTGGTGGCTACCGCGGCAACCGTGATGGCAACCGCGAAGGTGGTCGTCGTGATGGCGAGCGTCGTTTTGACCGTAACCGTGGTGGCGACCATCGTGGTAACTACCGTGGCGAACGTGGCCATGGTCGTGACCGTCGCAGCGAAGGTTAATCAACCTCTGAACATGAAAAAAGGGTACGCATTGCGTACCCTTTTTGTTTATGTTGACTCGCTGCTTAATCATAAAGCGGCAAGTAGCAGTAGTCTTAATTACTTTTTCCGAAAATATACTTGTCCATCATCGCGACCATACGGCCAATCTCTGGTTTCGTGATGGTGTCATTCGCTCCCAAAGCCAGTGCTTTCGCTCTGTTGTCCTCACTCATTAAAGACGAGAACATCACAATCGGCATACTTGCGTACGCTTCGCTGTCACGCAGACGCTTCACAAGGTGCATGCCATCCATTCTTGGCATTTCAACGTCCGTCACAACACCATCGATCAGCTCGCTAACAGGCAAGTTTTCCTCTTTCGCCACTTCAATAAGATTCATCAACTTATCGTGCGCTTCCCCGCCATCTTTACAAGCGATAATGTTGTAGCCTGCTGACGTGAGTGTGTCTTGAATCATCGAGCGAATAAACGCCGAATCGTCCACCACCATAACGGTTTTTGCGTTTCGCTTGGTCACCATACGCTGGTTTAAGTCGACACTCTTGTCCAACTTCACATCGTATTTTTCCATGCTCAGTTCAGGGTTGATGTCGGCAATGATCTTCTCAAAGTCTAAGATCATGATCAGGTTGCCATCTTTTCGAACCACTGCCACCACGCAATCTTGCTCGCCTGCTTCTAAGAACTGGCTTGGTGACTCTACGTCATTCCAAGAGATACGGTGGATGCGACTGATTGAATCAATCAAAAAGCCATTGGTCATGTTGTTAAAGTCTGTGACGATTACAAACTTGCGGCTCAGATCCTTATCGGTAGGCACCCCCAACCAACCCGCCAAATCGACTAGTGGAGTAAGAATATCACGCGACGAAAACACCCCGACCATATGTGGCTGAGCATTGGGGTAATCGGTGGTTTCCGGTACTTGAATTACCTCACGGACTTTCGCAACGTTAATACCGTAATAACAGGTCTTCTTGCTGCCATCAGGCATCTGCTTGACCAGATGAAACTCGATAATTTCTAACTCGTTAGTACCACTTTCCGTGAGTATCGTACTACTTGATACACTCATATTTTCTTTTTGCCTACGCTAAACTTTCGGGGTATACACCTTTGTAACTGCTATTAAGTCATTTGTAAATTTCATTTGCAACGGTTGCCCATTGTTGTGATTGACTCAACACCGAATTACTCTAATCAATCGCTTGCCAATGACTTGGAGGCGTCAACCCCCACTTTGCCATCGCCGCCTTCGAATAGATTGCGTTTCCCTGATTTCCGATTTGAATCGGTATACTGCGAGCCGATTCGCCATTTACTATTTTATTCACCAATTGCCCTGCCGTCACGCCCTGACTTTTACCAAACAGCACCACGCCACCCGCCGCTTTGTCGCTCGCGACAGCAAAATCCCAAAAGCCAAATACTGGTATCGTAGAGTTCTGGTTCGTCCAGACGATGATCTCGTCTGCAGGTACGTTTTCACCCGCGCTATCAACCAGAGTTTGATAGAGGCCGACAATCACCACAGAGACCCCATCATCGGGCGCACTTAAAATGGACTCCTGCCACTCATTTTGTGTCCTTGCGCTGACAATCTCGACATCCACGCCGAGGTTAGAGTGAATCAAGGAATACTGGCGCTCGATGTGCTGCCGAGCAATGTGTGACGTCACCCCTGAGTCAAACATGATTCGTACATTCATTTGCTCAACGGGTATGAGCCGCTTTAGTTCACCAATCGTTTTAACAAACAATGGTCGCTCCAATACACCTGTAATTTGTGCTTGCCCTCGATAATTCTTTAATACCTCTCGAGGGTTAGAGTTGATACCTAAAAATACTACCGAGATCGGCTCATCATAGAGTTTTGGCCACAAATACTTTAGCGCATTGTCATCACCCAAAATCACGATATCCGGTTTGTACTCAATGTATTTGACAAAAGCGAGCTCCGCCATTTTTTCATATTCAGTTGGCGGCACTCTTTTGGTATCCATTTGAAACGAGTCAAACTCAATACCCGCTTGCAACGTTTGCTTAATGCCCTCGACATAGCTTTTATCCCAAGCGAACCCAGAATGGTAACTTTCAATCAGCAGTACCTTATTCGCAAGCGCTGGGAAGGACAACAAAAAGAGTAGACATAACCATGGTCGCATAAGCGATCTCCACTGAATACTTCATTTCAGTTTAGTCAGCATACGCGTATTTACCTAACCAAAACGCGCGTTGATTAAAAAGACCTAGCTATACTGGTACTTATAGTCCTTTTGCAGCAGATCATTATGAGCCGAACCAAACAGTTTGAAGAGAGTATAGATAACCCATTTTACAGTCGAATTGGTCGACGTATTATTCTCATTATGATTCTGCTCAGTGGTGCCATCACGTTGCTAACGACGCTGGTGCAACTCTCATGGGAGTATTCAGAGCAATTTGATTCTATCGATCAACGTCAGCTTGAAGTGCGTGACATTCATGCTCCCCTTCTCGCTTCGTCACTTTGGTCGTTTGACCTTGTTGGGTTGCAACAACGCCTTGATGGCTTGGTGAACTTGCCGCGAGTCGCTTACTTGAAAGTCGTCGCGGATGGATACGTATTTGAGGCGGGCACAAGCATACAAGAGAATTCAATACAGTCGCAGTACCCTTTATTCCATAAAAACCCTGACTCTTCAGTTCTTGAGCGAATTGGGCAAGTCTACGTCGAGTCCGATGCCAACGAGGTCTACGACTACCTAATTCGCGAGTTTATCTACACACTTTTACTCAATATGTTCAGAACACTCGTCGTCTGCGCCATCTTGCTGATCGTCTTTCATCGCAGCATCAACCAAAGAATCTTTGCCATAGCGCAGTACCTTCGCACCTACAATCCGCGTCATCCAGCAGAGCCACTTGAACTGCCCGCTTCATTTTGGGTATCTAGTCATGGTGATGAGCTGAGTTGGCTAGGCGAAGAAACCAATAAAATCACCACCAATGTATCACTCCTCTACCAAAACATTCGCCAAGAGCAAATTAGGCTCAATGATTTTGCGATGGTCTCTTCCGATTGGCTGTGGGAAACCGACGAGACAGGGCGAATGATCTATTGCTCTGAGCAAATGCAAGTGGCACTCCAAATCGACATTGAACAAAAGCCTACTATCACAAACATAGAAGCATTGAAAACGTGTCATGAACTGCATCGCCACCTGCTCAGGCATTCTGATTTTTCTAAATGCGAACAACAAATTACCCTCAATTGCATCACCCACTACTTCATGTTTCAAGGACGAGCAAACTTTGATGGCGATAAGTTTCTGGGCTTTCGGGTGTCGACCATCAACATTACGGACCTCAAGTTAGCCCAACTCAATTTGCAAGAGTTAAATCGAAACCTTGAATATACCGTTGCCGAACGTACGGTCGATTTGAAGCAAAGCATGGAGCAGTTGCACCGAGCACAAGACCAACTCGTTGAAAGAGAGAAACTTGCCGCGCTTGGTGGTTTAGTCGCGGGCGTCGCACACGAAGTCAACACACCACTCGGGATTGCCGTGACCGCAACGTCGGTCATTCGAGATGCCGCCAACGAACTCAATACCGCATTCAGCAACCAAACTCTCACCAGCACCCAATTTGAGCAAGTCATGACGCGCCTAACCGATGGCGGCTCCATGCTTGAAACCAATTTAGACCGAGCGGCGAAACTGATTCGCGACTTCAAACAAACCGCAGTGGATCAAGTCTCCGAAAGCCGTAGCCAGTTCCGTATTCACCATGTACTAGACGCTCTGATCGCTAGCTTGCACCCAGAAACGCGTAAAGTTCCCGTGGACCCAATTCTAAGTGGTGACCAGCAACTACAAATGAACAGCCTTCCCGGCGTGTTGACGCAGGTGATTTCAAACCTCATCCTCAACAGCGTCAACCATGCGTTTGAGCAGCAAGAGGCCGCTCAAATTGACATCCACTATTACCAACAGGGCGATGACATCATCTTTGAATACAAAGATAACGGGTGCGGTGTAGACAAGTCACTGCATCAAAAAATATTTGAACCATTCTACACCAGTAAGCGGGGAACCGGTGGTTCAGGGCTAGGCTTGAACTTAGTCTTCAACCTTATTTCGCAAAAACTTAAAGGTGAACTTAGTTTCGATTCTGAAGTGGGCAAAGGGGTTCAAATGATCATTACTCTGCCCAAAGATTTACCTTACGAACCCGACGAAAGTGAATGAACCTCGCCTACCCAGGACACAGAGCCCGCGATATTAATCGGGCAGAGAATTGCGTATATCGATGAAGTCTTGCCAATTGTCCAGCATCAACTCAACGAGTTTAGGTTCGAAATGGAGGCCACTCTGGGAAATGATTTCCTCACGGATTTTTTCTTCACTCCAAGGCTCTTTGTAACTGCGCTTTGATCCCAAAGCGTCAACCACATCCGCTAATGCAGCAATTCGACCACTTACAGGAATCGCCTCACCAGCAAGACCATTTGGGTAGCCGCTGCCATCCCATTTTTCGTGATGATGACCCGCGATTTCTTTGGCTACGGCAATCAATCGACGCTTCGATTTACTCAATATATCGACCCCATAATCGACATGCTTTTTCATCACTTCCCACTCTTCAGGCGTGAGTTTACCGGGTTTGTGTAAAATCGAATCCGGAACGGCGACTTTACCCACATCATGTAAAGGTGCGGCGAGTTTAAGCATCGTCACCTGATCGTCATCGAGGCCATACAACTGGCCGAGTCGCTCACAGATAAGAGCAACCCTTTGAACATGCGCGCCCGTTTCTTTACTACGCGCTTCTACTGCGTTGGCCAAATTGTACACTAGCTCTTTTGATGTTTCTTTGATGTCAAGAAGTAGGCTGAGATTTTCAAAGGTTAGGCCAATGTTGTGCATGTAGATCTCCAATAATTGGACATCTAACTCGTCGAGGTTTCGGTTGTAGTTCACATAGAGAATGCTGTCGACTCCTTGATGATCATGGGCAAACAAAACAAAAGCATCACCAAAGTTTTTAGAGCGTCGTTCATCTAGCGCTTCTTTGCATCGGTCAGCGACCTCCTGAGGCAACTTTTCGAACATACATTCGCTGTAACAGTCCACGTAGTCGCCCGAGGCAGCTAGCGTCATGGAACGTGATTCTTCGCCGTGAGCACGGGGCTTCACCACGCAATAAAATGCAGATTCTTCGAGCTGCAGTAAGGACGTTAACTGCTCTAAAACAGAACTGGCATACGCTTGAAGCGTAGTGGTATTTTGCACTTTAGCGGATGATTCAATCACTTTGCGTAAGCCATTTTTTTGCGCCTCAATGAGTTTGAGGTCGCGATAGGCGCGCAACATAGAATACAGGACGGTTTTTAGTTTTTGGGTTGTCAGTTCGGTTTTTTCTTTGTAGTCGTCAATTTCATATTCGCGAATGACGGTATCTTCCGGAGCTTGCCCTGCTTGCCCAGTGCGAAGCACTAATCGAATGACTCGATTTTGTAGCTCATCTCGAATGTAACGGACCAGCTCTAGCCCTGCATGCTCCGTCTCCATAACAACATCGACCAGAGCAAGAGCTAGATCCGTTTCCTCACGGCATATCTGTTGCGCTTGGTGACCAGAATAGGCAGAGATCAACTCCAGTTGCTTGCCATCAAACTCAAAACCGGAAAGTGCTAAACGCGTGACCTGATGCATTTGTTCATCATCATCCACCAGCAGCACTTTCCATTTTTCTCGCTCCGATTGTGACTGAGCTGATTTTTGCTCACTCGGCGCGGCTTTTTCTCGGTGATCGACAAACAGATCCATTGCGTTACCCACTTATCCTTCATACTAAGTTAGGTTTAGCACATGCTCATAGAAGTTGCTCACTCTTTATAACCAATATGTTAACTCACATTGCAACGTGACCTATGGCAAGAATCCAACCACAATCACGAGGATTGTTTTGGTGCAGAGACCGATTGCCGCTCCACTAAACTCGGCTCAAGTTGTACGACCTGAGGATCCAAATAGCTGTTGTTTAAACGCTGCAATAACGCCTCAACCGCCGCTTTGCCGAGACGGTATTTGGGTTGATGAATGGTCGTGAGTGCTGGAGTCATAAATTTCGAGATTTGAATATCATCATACCCAATGATCGACAAGTCCTCTGGGATTCGAATGCCTTTCTCGTGGGCGGCATTGATCACGCCCATCGCCATCATGTCATTCGACACGAATATCGCGCTAGGCAGTTCCCCTTTGGCAAACATTTGGTTGAATGCCTCATAGCCACCTTCACATTCAAAGTCAGATTCCACAATCCAGTTGGGGTTAAAATCCAACTCAGCTTCATTTAGCGCGCGTTTGTATCCTTCATAACGCATTTGAGCCTGATGTTTGATTAGAGGTCCCGTAATACAACCAATCGATTTGTGTCCGACATCAATCAGGTGTTTCGCCGCAATGTAGCCGCCGCGGAGGGAGTTATCTTGAATTTTATCGCTGGTAAACAACATCGGCCCCCAGTCCATGACCACCACAGGGATATCTGAGTACTTCTCGAACACATCAATGCGCTCCCCTTCTAATGAGGAACACATCAAAATCAGCCCATCGACCCGCTTTTGCAGTAGCGTGTTGATCGATTCACGCATACGCGCATTGTCACCTTCGGTATTACACAGTATTAGGTTGTAGCCTTGTTGATAGCAGCTTCGCTCTACCCCTTTTACGACTTCACCAAAAAACGGATTGGTTGAGGTGGTCACCAACATGCCAATGGTTTTCGTTCGGTTGACTTTCAGGCTTCGAGCCAGTGCCGAGGGAGTATAGTTGAGCTCAGTCGCCGCCTTGTTGACGCGTTCTGAGATTTCTTCACTGACGAATCGCGATTTGTTGATTACATGACTCACCGTAGACGTAGAAACACCAGCAAGTTTGGCAATATCTTTCATTGTAGCCATGTAATCCTCTCCGTCGATTGGCTTGGGCAATTGCCCCTAATTAATTGCGCTCAGCGAGAAAAGCATCGACTTCGCCACGTGTTGGAATTGAAGTCTGAGCGCCAAATCTTGTTACAGAGATTGCGGCCGCCGCATGAGCAAACTTGATGGCTGATTCTAGAGGTAAATCTTCCAATAGACCAGTGACCAATGCCCCATTAAACGTATCGCCAGCAGCCGTGGTATCGGTAGCCTCTACTTTAAAGCCCGGAATCAACTCACCACGACCATTTTGGCTCAACCACACGCCTTTCGCACCAAGAGTAATCATCACGATCTCGATGCCCTTACCGTGAAGTGCATTCGCCGACTCTTGCGCAGTTTCGTTATCGTTAACCGTGATACCTGTTAGCACTTCCGCTTCGGTTTCATTTGGGGTGATCACATCGACGCAAGCCAGCAGTTCATCAGACAACTCACGAGCCGGAGCAGGATTTAAGATCACGTTGGTCTTCGCTTCTTTGGCTACTCGCGCCGCCTTTTCAATGCCGCACATTGGCGTTTCAAGTTGCATCAGTAAGTACTTAGCTTGGCGAATTCGCTCCAAATCAGGTTCAATCGATTCTGCTGTCAGCTTGGCATTCGCCTCCGCGGAAATACAAATACTGTTTTCACCACTGTCCGCAACTTGGATCATTGCGATCCCCGTTGGGCAATTGGGCTGCATTTTGACGCCATTAATATTGATGTTGTCCATTTTGAAGTTTTCGCGAATGTTGATGCCGAATGCATCATCACCCACGCAAGCGATAAACCCAGTGTCAGCATTCAATCGCGCTGCCGCGACCGCTTGATTCGCCCCTTTACCGCCAGGAATCACTTGATAGTTGCGGCCGTGGAGCGTCTCGCCAGGACGTGGAAAAGAAGGCACTTGAAGAACATGGTCAGCGTTAACACTACCTAAAACCACTAACTTATTCATACGGTTTTCCTCGACTCGAATGAGCCCTTATCTATTTGAACAGGAATAATAAGTTTGTACTCTCGCAAGAACACAAACTTAAGTGCCCTCCTCTCCCCTACGACAGATAAAAGAGAAGAGGAAGGCGAACAGATTACTTAGCGATCACTTTAAGTGGTACTGGAATGTAAGCGTCTACAGAGCCACCTTTAAGCACTTTGTCTGCCGTTTCAATACCCAGTGAACCAATCAGATCTGGCTGCTGAGCAACGGTTGCGGCCAATTTGCCACGGTTAACCGCTGCGATGCCGTCGTCGGTGCCGTCAAAGCCTACGATCATTACATCTTTGCCTGACGCCTGTACCGCACGAAGTGCACCTAACGCCATCTCATCATTTTGCGCAAATACCGCTTGCACGTCTGGGTTGGCTGCAAGTAAGTTTTCCATTACGTTGAGACCTTTAGTACGGTCAAAATCTGCAGGCTGACTAGCAAGCAGTTCCATCTCACTGCCTTTTACGGCGTTCATGAAGCCTTCACCACGCTCACGTGCAGCAGACGTCCCTGCAATACCTTCAAGTTGGATGACTTTCGCTTTTTCACCCACTTTTTCCATAATGTAGTGACCCGCCATTTCACCACCTACCACGTTGTCAGAGGCAATGTGGCTGACAACCTCACCACGACTTGCGCCACGATCTAGCGTCAACACTGGAATGTTTGAGCGGTTAGCCATACGAATCGCATTCGATACTGCATCTGAATCTGTCGGGTTGATAAGAATCGCTTTTACGCCGCGAATAGTAAGATCTTCCACGTTAGAAAGTTCTTTGCTCGGGTCATTTTGCGAATCAAGCACGATCAGGTCATATCCCAACTCTTTCGCCTTTGCTTCTGCGCCATCTTTCATCGTAACGAAGAAAGGGTTGTTTAGCGTAGACAGGACGATCGCCATGGTATCTTGCGCCTGCGCTGAAACAGAAACGGTGGAAGAAAGAAGTGCAGCAGAGATAAGCGTTGCTAATTTTTTCATTGTGTTAGTCCTTGTGTAGGGTGGTGGTTCGGAGTCCTTTCCTCCGAACCTGTTATGAATAGGTCTGTTGTGTTACTTGTTTTTGTTGTCAACCAATACCGCAAGAAGAATGACCACTGCTTTTGCAATCATTTGGTAGTAGGAAGACACATCCAGTAGGTTTAACGCGTTGTTTAGGAAACCGATGATGAGCGCACCAATGAGCGTACCCATGATGCGACCTTTACCGCCCATCAAGCTTGTACCACCAAGTACTACCGCGGCGATAGCATCTAGCTCATAACCCATACCAGCGGTCGGCTGCGCAGAAGAAAGACGAGAGGTAATGATGATGCCAGCCAGCGCCGCAAGCAGACCGCAGATGGCGTACACGCCGATTTTTACTCGGTCAACATTGATGCCTGATAGGCGTGTTGCAGACTCATTGCCACCTAGAGCGTAAACGTAACGACCAAAGCGAGTGTGGTTAAGCAGGAACCAAGCCGCGGCAAATACGATCACCATTAGCCAGACTGGAACGGGAATGCCTAACGCGTAGCCCGTACCAAACCAAGCGAATGCATCCGCTGTGTCGGTAAAACCTGTAGAGATTGGTCGACCGTCTGTGTACACCATGGTGACACCGCGAAGCAATGTCATGGTCACCAGCGTAGCGATAAACGCTTGCACCTTGCCTTTGGCGATGATGATGCCACTGATCGCCCCAAGCGCCGCACCCGCGACAAGCGCAGTGGGAACCGCGATGAGCACTGGCACTTCCATAGCGATTAGGCTTGCAGCAAACGCACCACAGAGGGCAAGCACCGAGCCGACACTCAAATCGATACCCGCCGTTAAGATAACCAATGTCATCCCCACGGCGATAATCGCGTTGACTGACGTTTGACGCAGTATGTTAAGAATGTTGTCTACGGTAAAAAAGTTAGGGTTAAGGAACGAGACGACAACAATTAAAAAGAGTAGAGCGATTAGAGATTTCTGCTCAATCAGCCACTCTTTGCTCAATAGCTTTTTGCCGCCTGTTTCATTTGGTTTGCTCATGGTATTGGTACTCATGCTGCTTCCTCGTTAATCTTTTTGCCAACGGCACACGCTAATAGTTTTTCTTGGTCAGCCTCTTTGGCATCAAACTCACCGCTGATACGACCTTCATGCATCACCATGATGCGGTCACTCATTCCCAGAACCTCTGGCATTTCTGAAGAGACAAGAATGATGCTCATGCCATCTGCTTTGAATTTGTTGATCAGCTGGTAGATCTCTTTTTTGGCACCAACATCGACACCGCGAGTTGGTTCATCAAGAATCAGTACCTTAGGCTTGGTCATTAACCCTTTCGCAATCGCCACTTTCTGTTGATTACCACCAGATAGGTTGCCAATGATTTGGTCACGGGTTGGGGTTTTGATATTGAACAGCTTGATGAAGTCTTCCACCGCGATCACTTCTTCGCTGTGTTGGATTCGACCACCTTGCGTTAACTTGTCCAATGAACACAAAGACATGTTCTCTTTCACAGATAAACCAAGCACCAAACCATCGCCTTTACGGTCTTCAGAGATGTAAGCAATGCCATTCGCAAGACCATCTTGAGGGCTCACTGGGTTAATGGTTTTATTGTTCAAGTTGATCACACCGCGCTCACTGGGCAAGGCTCCGTAGATCACTTTCATCAGCTCAGTACGACCCGCGCCCATTAAGCCCGACACGCCAAGAATTTCTCCACGTTTAAGCGTGAAACTGACATCGTGAACACCCGAGCCAGTCAGACCGATCACTTCCAAACAGGTCTCACCGTGCTGAACATCAATGCGTGGGTATTGCTCGTCTAACTTTCGCCCGACCATCATTTCAATCAAGCCGTCTTCGTCCGTCTCTGCGACTTGGCATTCACCGATGAATTTACCATCACGAAGTACCGTAATGTCATCACAGATTTCGAAGATTTCTTTTAGGCGATGGGAAATGTAAACAATGCCGCAATCTTGTTCGCGCAACTCGTTAATCACTTTGAAAAGCGACTCAGTCTCGGTATCGGTCAACGCATCTGTTGGCTCATCCATAATGATGACTTTCGACTTAAACGAAAGTGCTTTGGCAATCTCTACCATTTGCTGCTCACCGAGACTTAAATCGCCAAGCAAGGTTTTCGAGCTATGCTTAACATTCAGGCGCGCAAGTAACTTATCGGCTTCCGCGTACATGGTCTCCCACTGGATGCGACCCAATGCGCCTGTAAATTCGCGACCTAAGAAAATATTTTCCGCAATTGTCAGCTCTGGAATCAGGTTCAGCTCCTGGTGAATAATACTGATCCCCGCTTCTTGAGAGTCTCTTGGTCCATGAAAGGCGGCTGCTTGTCCCTGATAGTGAATCGTACCCGCGTCTTTACTGTAGATGCCGGTTAACACTTTCATCAGAGTGGATTTACCAGCGCCATTTTCTCCCATCAACGCCATGACGCGTCCCGGGTAAACATTTAAGCTGGCTTTATCAAGCGCCTTTACTCCCGGAAAAGCTTTCTCAATATCACTCAGTTGTAAGATGGCTTGAGTCATACTCTGTCCTCAATCATTGGCGGGCTTTAAAAAACCACACCAGCTTGGAAAATCACGTTTGCATACGGCGTGCACTCGCCAGTGCGTACAACCGCGCGGCTTGACGAAGTACGCGTTTTAAAGGCCTCGTGAGAAAGGTAAGTAACCGAAATGGCTTTTCCGCTTGCCTCTTGCTCCGCTAAAATTTCAGCAATCAATGCGTCATGATGGGTTGGGCTAACCTCTTTAAACTCTTCGGCAAGAATGACGCCCTCTACCTGAGATTCGCTGAGCATCACTTTGACCGTTTCAAGAAAGCTCGGGACGCCGTGAGTAAGAGCAAGATCAATGCGCTGAACGTCGTCAGGAATTGGTAAGCCAGCATCACAAATCGTGATTTCATCGGTATGACCTAGTGTGGCCACTAGGTAAGAAAGCTCAGCGTTGATTAGGGTACTTTTTTTCATCTCATTGACCTATCGAATACACGATCAAACCAAATAAAGTCTGTCGGCTTCTATGCAAATTATTATTGATACAAATCTCATCGAAACGTTTCGATTGCATCATAGCCCTTCAGCATAGAATTACGATAGCCCACCTTTCAGAGTGTGAGATGGATCTTTACCTCAAACCGTTAAACGCGACAAAGAGTGATCGAACTCACCCATCGAAACGTTTCGATATGCCAAATTTCGCCATAATTAACCGAAATCGCACACACTTTCTCACGGTTTTTAGGTATAGTTGCGCCAGATAAATTTAGGACACTATTATGAAGAAATTACCCCTTGTTTTGTTTGCCCTAGTTGCTCTGTCTGCGTGTAAAGATGAGGTAGGTACCCAAAATTGGTGTGATAGCAAAGCACAAGGTCCCAAGAGTGAATGGAGCGCTCAAGACGCCCTCGATTATGCAAAACACTGCGTGCTGCAAGATGCTGTCGGCAGTGAATCATGGTGTGAGTCAATGAGTGACAAACCCAAAGGTGACTGGAGCGCGAACGAAGCTAAAAACTTCGCAACACACTGTATTCTCTAAAGTCACTTATTGACTGAGTCAGCAAGAAGCCGATAACCTAGTGACACTGTCAACCATCAACAAGGACGTAATGATGAAAAAACTGACTGCACTTCTATTTTTGGCAATGTCACTTACCGCTTGCACGGAAGTTGGAAGCGAAGCCTGGTGTAACGACTTAAAAGAAAAACCGAAAGGCGACTGGAGTGCTAACGAAGCAAAAGATTTCGCTAAGCACTGTATCCTTTAGCAATAAAAAAGAGCAGCTCACTAGCTGCTCTTTTTTGATTTCAATCTTTGCTAAGCCTCTATGCTCGCTCTTCCAAAGCAATATTATTGTTGGCCCAAAGCAATGCTTGAAGGCGATTCTTAGCGTTAATTTTCTTAAAGATGTTGTGTAAATGCGTTTTGACCGTATTTTCACTCACAAACAGTTCGTCGGCGATTTGTAAGTTGGAAGCACCATGCCCCAATAAACGCATGATCTCTTTTTCGCGTTTCGTCAGATTTGCGTACGCTTGCGATGTTGTCACGGTATTTGCACAGCGGAAATATTCAATATAGTCTTGAGCCACTTTGCGCGACAGCCACATTTCGTCGTTCATGATCTTTTCCATACCCTTGATCAGCAACGAAATATCATCTTCGATATAGAACACGCCTACGAGATTACGCCATTTGAACAGCTGAGTCGATGTCACATCTTTAGGGCAGTTGATGACGATTTCTTTGATCGCGGTTTCACTCGCCGCTTTAATTTGGCTGTACTCGTTGAAACGCTCATCATCGAGATATTGGAAATCGAACAACACAAAATCACCCAGTAGGCGAGACGAGCCATCATGTGTACGAAGATCATCGACAGAAACCATGTTGACGGTAAGCTGAAGCCCTCTCTCTAGCGAATCTTTAAATAGATTCGATTGCATGCTCACATCCGACAAAAGTGTGATTTGATAGTTTTTACTTTCTGTCATTGAGGAATTCTCCAGCTCCACCCTATAGATAAGTTAAAACTATCGTTTAGATAAGATTAGTCAATATAGCAGGTCTTACAATCGCGACACCTACCTGAGTAAAACCCTTATATATCATAGAGGTATGATTAAATCTCACTTTTGAGAATGGTACTTTTTACTTCGAAAAAGCGTAAAACTACCATTTTATGCTTCGTTTGAAAGCAATGAGAAGTAGAACCAAGAGACCGTAAAACACCCCTCCTCCTCCACTGCTGCTTGTGGTTAACTGATCTGGAGTAACTTCCGCTTGGCTGCTGCCATGTTCGTTATTGATCAGTCTTCTTACGCCATCTTCAACCAAGACAAATGCCTTTGGTTCCACTTCACCTGCAAGCACTTGATCTATCCAACCTTGGTAATCATAAAGGTCGGTAAACACAGAGGTCACACTGTAGCGGTTGTCTCCACACAATGCAGGACCAAAGCTCGTCAACCCAACTTGGATATAATCGAGGCCGTTGTAATAATAGACTGGCCCTCCAGAATCTCCCGAACAAGTCGAATTTTGATAACCGCTCTTTTCAGGCCCACCAAAACACAAATGTTTATCGGTGATCGCACTGCCAAATTCCGCTTGGCAAGCGGATGTCGAAATATATTCCAACTCAGTTTCGAGCAATTGCCCCCCTCCGGGTTGGTTGCCTTCTATATAGCCATGGCCAACCGCAATAAACTCGCCGTTAGAGGGAAAACTGTTATTGATCGTGGTGTTGAGCAAGTATTTAAAGTCACCAACACCCAAAGCCGTTTCGAGCTTTAATATGGCAATATCGTCGCGCCATAAATCAACCGACGAGTCAGAATAGGTATCTGGGTAGTAAAACTCGACAACTCGGGCTTGAGGGCTAGATAGAAACTGGCTTTCATCTTCGAGTTGCGGCGCAACCACGGTATAGAGCATGGTTTCGTTTTGACCGTAAATACAATGCGCTGCGGTAAGTACATACTCACTATTAATAAGCGTCGCACCACAGAAGCTGCTGGTGCTATAAAGCGTGTTACTACGGTAAAACAGACTGGCAAATGTAGGATAATTAGAAATGTTGGCAGTCGTGCCATTGACGATATACGGAGTAGCTTCAAAGCTATAGGCGAACGAACTCCAAGCTGTTATCACGCTCGCCAGTAGAAATCGAACCATGATCACTTCCTCCGTTCGTAAGCATCACTCTTAAGTTTAGTTTACGAACGGGGAGAGCAAAGGTTTAATCGTGTTAGCGGCGGATTTTCTTTCTAAGAGACAATGCGCCTAGCAGCAACACAGAAAATAAGCCCAGTGAGCCGCCGCTAGAGCCAGAGGAACCGATTGAGCTCGTTGAGCTAATTTTTGGCATCGTAGTGTCATCTAAGAGCGCTGAAGATGATCTCATCACCCAACCTGTCGAAAAGTTGAACAACGAACGAACGCCTGATGATTTTCTAACTTCAAAAGTAGGATCGACTGCACCATTAACCACATTGTTGATCCAGTTTGCGTAGTCGTATACCTCCGTAAAGACCGAAGTATACGGACGGTCTTGATCCCCACAGGTCCCCGGGCCGTAGCTTGTAATACCTATCTGCTGGTATTTAAAACCGTCATACCAATAAACTGGTCCACCCGAGTCACCGTTACAGGTTGAGTTCTTGTAGCTACCTGATAGCGGGCCATCGAAACACAATTGTTTACTAGTAGAACTACAGATTCCGCTAGAGGCAAAGGTTAAACTGGTCTGCATAACAACATTCGTCGTCGTCCTTGTAATAGTTTGACCTTTATCGTTAGCAACATGGTTGGTGTAGCCTCGACCTATCGCTTTAAACGTATCGGCTCCTCGCGTGTTAGCGTAAACATCATTCGTAGTTGTGTTTAGATAGCTACTGTAGTTGCCAATAGATAGTGGTCTTTCTAGTTTAAGAATAGCAATATCATCAGGAAGGACAGGCCCCTTCGAAGGATCCAAATTGGGGCTGTAAGAGCTTTGATAGTAAATTTTCTCAACTCGTGCAGATTGGTAACCGCCATTATTGTACTTGGTTTGGTCCGCAAGACCGGGAACAACCCAAGTGTGGAGCATGGCTTCATAATCTCGATAGATACAGTGAGCCGCAGTTAACACGTGTTGAGCATCAATGATGGTACCGCCACAGTAGTTACCAAACTTCGACCCATCATGAAAATACAGACTGGTAAACGTAGGGTAATTGCCACTCAGTTCGCTGTCGGTCGTCGGGCTACCATTAATAATGTACGGGTTTACATCCCCCGCATGCACTCCAGCTGAGAGCATCACGGCAAGAACTGCAGTAAGCCTTTTCATAAAAATATCCTTTGTAAAACTACTGCCGACATCATACATATAAAAAAACCTCTCAGTCGAGAGGTTTGATACACAATTCAAATGATGCTTACAAATGCTTAACCGCGATAGTAACGCTGCGGCACAAATGGCATTTTCTCAACAGTCATTGGCAATTTTTTACCACGAACTTCGGCGAATAACTCAGTGCCAACGGCCATTAAATCCGCTCGAACGTAAGCCATGGAAACCGGCTTGCCAGCATTAGGCCCAGCCGTGCCACTGGTAACAATCCCTACTTTGTTATCATCAGCGTCGAACAGTTCAGTGCCTTCACGAACTGGGGCTTTGGTTTGGCCAACTAAACCAACACGCTTACGCGTCACATCTTTAGTCTCAATTTGTTTGAGGATGATGTCCGCACCTGGGAACCCACCTTCGCGTTCACCGCCAGTGCGACGCACTTTTTGGATGCCCCACAGAAGGCTTGCTTCAACAGGTGTTGTCGTTGTATCAAGATCATGACCATACAAACACAATCCACATTCAAGGCGCAGAGAGTCACGAGCGCCAAGGCCGATCCACTCGACTTCCTCTTCAGCTGTTAGCTTTTGTGCGAGCTCTTGTGCATGCGTGTTGGGTACAGAGATTTCGTAGCCATCTTCACCCGTATAGCCGCTGCGGCTCACGATACACTCAACACCTAAAATCTCAAGCTTCTTCACGTCCATAAATAGCATGTCTGCGACCTCTGCATTGAATCGCTTAAGGACATCTACGGCTTTAGGGCCTTGCAATGCCAGTAGTGCTCGGTCATCAATCACTTCTAGCTCTACGCCGGACGGAAGGTGGGCTTCAAGGTGGTTAATATCTTGCTCTTTACACGCCGCATTGACGACAACAAACAGATGATCCCCAAGGTTTGCCACCATAAGGTCATCCATAATGCCGCCTTGTTCATTGGTGAAGAACGCATAGCGCTGGTTGCCAACTGGTAGATCGATAATGTCTACTGGGACCAAAGACTCAAGAAACGCCGCAGCCCCTTCACCGTGCAGACGTAATTGCCCCATGTGCGATACGTCGAACAGACCCGCCGCATCACGGGTGTGCAGGTGCTCTTTTTTCACGCCGAGTTTGTATTGCACTGGCATATCGTAGCCTGCGAAAGGAACCATTTTCGCACCAGCTTCAACATGTAAAGAGTGAAGTGGTGTTTTTAGTAGATCTTGAGTCATTGTTGTCTCCGTTTAATCAGGTTCGTTTTCCACTCTAGGAAACCTTGTTTCCAATAATAAACACGAGTGGAGAATTTTTGCACCATTAACAAGTCGAGAACAGTTCAAAATGTGACATTTAACATTAAATTCACATCAACAGAAAGGAAAGAGAAGCGCCATCTTGAACCTATGTCGCTCAAGATGGCGCTATTGTACTCAGAAAAAACACAAAAGCAATCGTTTGCTTTTATTATAGGAAAACTAAGAGCACGTTACGTTATTTAGCGGTCACCCACAAAATATGTGCATCTTCTTCACTGGTAGAAATCAGCATATGGCCCATATTGGCATCATAATAGACACTGTCCCCTTCACTCATTTCCACTGGCTCATAGAACTCAGAATAAAACCGAACCGTTCCTGAAAGAATAAGCAGAAACTCTTCGCCATCATGACGCACCCAATCACCGTACTCGTCAAAGCTCCGTGCATGCACTTGGCTTTTGAACGGCATCATCTTTTTGTTAGACAGTTGAGTGGCGAGCAGTTCGTGCTCATAAGTAGGCGTTGGGTGCGGCTTTCCTTGACCGGATTTAGTGATATCCCTGCGCCCTGTTGCGACTTTTTTCCTTGGTGGTTCAAAGAGTTGTGGCATATCTATCTGCAACCCCATAGCCAACTTCTGCATCGCTTGGAAGGTAGGCGAAATCTGTTCGTTTTCAATCTTACTTAGTGTTGAACGCGCTAATCCTGTGCGTTGGCTTGCCTCTTCAAGGGTAATCCCTAACTTGCCACGTATGTCTTTGATTTTCTCGCCAAGCTTCAAAGGTTCAATGTTTTGATCGCTCGATTCCTTGGCTAACGTCAATGATGGGTATTCATCATAGATATCTTCGGGCATGCTTCCCTCTTCTTATATTCTGCTACTTCCTGTTTCATTTTCATTGTGCCCGAAGGCGATCAGAGAAAAAAGATTAGAACAAGAAATAAACCGTGCTCTCGATAACAAAATTAGAAACCTTGTTTCCAATAGGAAATTTTTGGTTGATTGTTGTTACGACAACCGCTATGTTACCAACTTGTTAGTTGTAGAGATGCTATTTCCGAATCGGTTGCTTGATAGATTTAACAATTGTTTTCGGTTTTGCCCCACGGATTGAATACTGAGTTTTGGGGCGTTAAATGTCGCTTTGCTCTTACATAGAGAAGAGCAGTACTAGAAAAAGACTGATGAGAACTACAAACCTAAATAACTATCTCATCGGCATTAATGGAAGGTCATCTACCATGAACAAAACGTACCAAAATCACAGCCTAGAGAATTTTTTCTCGACTAATCTTGCTGCTACTGACGACGCTGTGTTCGCTGGGATTCAAGCGGAAAACACACGTCAAAACGAACAAATTGAGCTGATTGCTTCTGAGAACATTGTATCTAAAGCAGTCATGCAAGCCCAAGGCACCTGCCTAACCAATAAATATGCAGAAGGTTACCCTGGCCGTCGTTACTACGGTGGCTGTGAACACGTTGATACAGTAGAGGCAATCGCTATCGAACGCGCGAAGCAACTTTTCAAGTGTGGCTACGCAAACGTTCAACCTCACTCTGGTGCGCAAGCAAATGGCGCAGTGAAACTGGCACTTCTTCAACCAGGCGACACTATTCTAGGCATGTCTCTAGATGCAGGTGGTCACCTTACCCACGGCGCTCGCCCTGCGCTTTCTGGTAAATGGTTCAACGCCGTTCAGTATGGCGTGGATCGCGACACACTAGAAATTGATTACGACGCGGTTCGAGAACTGGCTCTTGAGCACAAGCCAAAAATGATCATCGCAGGCGGTAGTGCTATTCCACGCACCATCGACTTTGCTAAGTTCCGCGAAATCGCAGACGAAGTTGATGCAATCCTAATGGTCGACATGGCGCACATTGCCGGTCTGATTGCGACAGGCGCGCACCCTAGCCCACTGCCGCATGCTCACGTTGTTACAACCACAACACATAAGACATTGCGCGGCCCACGTGGCGGTATGATTCTGACTAACCACGAAGACATCATCAAGAAAATCAACTCTGCCGTGTTCCCTGGCCTACAAGGCGGCCCATTAATGCACGTTATCGCGGCTAAAGCCGTCGCGTTTGGCGAGGCGCTCGGTCCAGAATTTTCAACTTATATTGATTCAGTGATCAACAACGCAAAAGTTCTTGCTGAAGTATTGCAAACTCGCGGGTGCGACATTGTGACCGGCGGTACAGATACTCACCTAATGTTGGTCGACCTTCGCCCTAAGGGTTTGAAGGGGAACGTGACAGAAGAAGCACTAGAACGTGCGGGGATCACATGTAATAAAAATGGCATCCCATTCGATTCAGAGAAGCCTATGATTACATCGGGCATTCGATTAGGGACGCCTGCGGGCACAAGCCGCGGCTTTGGCGCTGAAGAATTCAAACTCATCGGTAATTGGATTGGCGACGTTCTTGACGGGTTGGTAGAAAACCCAGAAGGCAACCCAGAAGTTGAACAACGCGTTCGCAAAGAAGTGAAAGCACTGTGCAATCGCTTCCCACTTTACCAATAAACAATTTAATCAAAGTTATTTTTGGAGATTAAGCAATGGACAAAACACTGAAGTTTGCAGATAGCCACGAGTGGGTACGCGATAACGGTGACGGCACAGTAACGATCGGTATTTCTGAGCATGCACAAGAAATGCTGGGTGACGTTGTATTCGTTGACCTACCAGAGGTTGAAGACGAAGTTGAAGCAGGTGAAAGCTTCTCACTGGTTGAATCTGTAAAAGCAGCGTCTGACATCTATGCACCAATCACCGGTGAAATCGTAGAAATCAACGAAGAACTAGAAGACAGCCCAGAGCTAATCAACGAAGAACCGTATGAAGGCGGTTGGATCGTGAAAGTGAAGATGTCTGATGCATCTGAACTCGACAACCTAAAAGACGCAGAAGAGTACCTAAACTCAATCGAAGACGAGTAATTAGGAAAATTAGCAAGGCTGCCCCTGTTCTCAGAGGCAGCTTTTTTTCAAAGTTCGGACGTATAAGCAATATTGTCAGTAGTGACAACCGATAACCGAACGATGGAGTAGGTAAAGGACAATGACTGAATTACTTCAAAGCCTCAGCACACAAAATGAGTTCGTTGCTCGCCACAACGGTCCAAACAAATCTGACCAACAAAAAATGTTGGAAGCGATCAACGTTGCAAACCTAGACGCGTTGATTGATGAAACAGTTCCAGCGCAAATCCGCCTAGAAAAACCAATGACACTGGCCGAAGCAAAAAGCGAAGCTGACATGTTGGTTGCCATGCGCGAATTTGCCGACCAAAACCAAATCAAACGTACGTTCATCGGCCAAGGTTACTACAACACTTTCACGCCAAACGTAATCCTGCGTAATGTGCTGGAAAATCCAGGTTGGTACACAGCATATACCCCTTATCAGCCAGAGATTTCGCAAGGCCGCCTAGAAGCACTGCTTAACTTCCAGCAAATGGTGATGGACCTAACCGCAATGGACATTGCTAACGCCTCACTGCTTGACGAAGCAACAGCAGCAGGCGAAGCAATGACGCTATGTAAGCGCGCTGGTAAGAGCAAGAGCAACGTCTTCTTTGTTGCAGATGATGTACACCCTCAAACGCTAGAAGTTGTTAAAACTCGCGCTAAGTACATCGGCTTTGACGTACAAGTCGGTTCATTAGAGTCGCTACCAGAGCAAGACGTGTTTGGTGCGCTTGTTCAGTACCCTGGTACAACCGGTGAAGTTCGCGACCTAACGGACATCATCGCTAAAGCGCAAGCTAACAAAACCCTAGTCACGGTTGCTACAGACCTACTCGCTTCAACTCTACTTAAGCCAGCAGGTGAAATGGGCGCAGATGTCGTGATCGGCTCAGCACAGCGCTTTGGCGTACCTATGGGTTACGGTGGTCCTCACGCTGCATTCATGGCAACACGTGACAAGCACAAACGTACGATGCCAGGCCGTGTTATCGGTGTTTCTATCGACTCGAACGGTAACCAAGCACTACGTATGGCGATGCAGACTCGTGAGCAGCACATCCGCCGTGAAAAAGCGACATCAAACATCTGTACCGCTCAGGCACTACTAGCAAACATGGCATCGTTCTACGCGGTTTACCACGGTGCAGAAGGCTTGCGTACTATTGCTCGTCGTACTCACCACATGACTGCTATTTTGGCTGCAGGTCTAACTAAAGCTGGCTTCGAACTCGCGCACAACAGCTTCTTCGATACCATCACTATCAATTCTGGTGAACAGACTCAAGCGCTGTACGCAAAAGCTCAAGCAGCTGACATCAACCTGCGCAAACTGCCAACTCAACTCGGTGTTAGCTTAGATGAAACAACAACCGTTGCTGACGTTGAAGCGCTATTTGCCGTATTTGGCGTAGAACAAGACGTAAACGCACTGTCATCAGAAATTGCGAGCAACGAATTTGCAGCGATTCCTGAAGCGCTTCGTCGTACTTCAAAATACCTAACGCACCCAGTATTCAACACGCACCACAGCGAAACGCAGATGATGCGTTACCTAAAACAGCTTGAGAACAAAGACTTCTCACTGACTCACGGTATGATCCCGCTAGGCAGCTGCACAATGAAGCTGAACGCCGCCGCTGAGATGATCCCAGTAACATGGCCAGAGTTTGGTTCGATTCACCCATTCGCACCAATCGAGCAAGCGGCGGGTTACTCTGCGCTAGCGAAAGATCTAAAAGAGAAGCTGTGTGAAATCACAGGCTACGATGACTTCTCACTACAGCCTAACTCAGGCGCATCAGGTGAGTACGCAGGTCTAATCGCGATTCAACGCTACCACGAGAGCCGTGGTGAAGGGCACCGTAACGTATGTTTGATCCCAAGCTCAGCGCACGGGACAAACCCTGCTACCGCTTCAATGGTTTCAATGAAAGTGGTTGTGGTTAAGTGTGATGACGATGGCAACATCGACATGACAGACCTAGCAGCGAAAATCGAAAAGCACGCGGATAACCTATCAAGCATCATGATCACTTACCCTTCTACGCACGGCGTTTACGAAGAGCAAGTGAAAGAAGTGTGTGAAATGGTTCATGCCGCTGGCGGTCAAGTTTACCTAGATGGCGCGAACATGAACGCACAGGTTGGTCTAACGTCTCCTGGTCTTATCGGCTCTGACGTTTCTCACCTTAACCTGCACAAAACCTTCTGTATTCCACACGGTGGTGGTGGTCCGGGTATGGGTCCTATCGGTGTGAAATCGCACCTAGCACCTTTCCTACCGGGTCACATCGAAAACGGTGTTGAAGGTGAAGAGTTCGCAGTATCAGCAGCAGATCTAGGCAGTGCATCTATTCTACCTATTTCTTGGGCTTACATCGCAATGATGGGTGAAGAAGGTCTCACTGAGGCGACTAAGGTAGCGATTCTAAACGCCAACTACATGATGGAGCGCCTGCGCCCTCACTACCCTGTTCTTTACCGTGGTACAAACGGCCGCGTCGCGCACGAATGTATTATCGATATTCGCCCGCTTAAAGAAGAAACAGGCATCAGTGAAGAAGATATCGCCAAGCGTCTAATGGACTACGGTTTCCATGCGCCAACCATGTCGTTCCCGGTTGCAGGTACGCTGATGGTTGAGCCAACAGAGTCAGAAGATCTAGAAGAGATCGACCGTTTCTGTGATGCAATGATCGCGATTCGTGAAGAGATCACAGCGGTTCACGAAGGTGCATGGCCATTAGACAACAACCCACTAGTGAACGCACCTCACACGCAAGTTGACCTTGCAAGTGAAGAGTGGGATCGCCCATACCCTCGCGAAATGGGTTGCTTCCCTTCTCCTGCAACTAAGCAGTGGAAATACTGGCCAACCGTGAACCGCGTAGACAACGTTTATGGTGACCGCAACTTGATCTGTTCGTGTCCAAGCATCGACAACTACGAAGAGTAATTTTTCTGGTTGATCACAGATAACCAAGTTGGAAACTTACTTAAATAGCCAAAGGCGAACCACAAGGTTCGCCTTTTTGTAATCGCTGCCGCGCCAATCTTTCCGAAGTGGCACTGTGAATTTGGTTCTTCTAAACTCAAGGCTGAGTGGATTGTTTAACAAGCCAATCTAAGGAACTATCTGTCTAGCCTAACAATAGAAGGGACAACCCTGATTGTCATCGTTTCAAAGCGAGAATCAGTAGACAGTAACAAACTAAGATTATCGATAAAATCTAATAACCGACACTTTGCACCAACAAATTGATGTGGGAAAAGTGATAATTATAACTCTACGGAAAGAATTGAATGCGCTCTTTATTAATCGTACTTGTGATGTGTATGTCCGCTTTTAATGCTTATGCCTCATCGCCTAAAACCATCAGACTTGCCTACTCTGACGTTGAATCATTTCCGTTCCAAATGGGCAACGGTAATGCAGTCGCCTCACCGCCTGGGCTATCCATCGATATCATAGAACAGGCCGCTGACACCTTGGGTGTAGAAATCGAATACGTTCGAATGCCGGGCAAAAGAGTCCTTCAGCAAATCAAAACGAATCAAGTCGATGGCGGTTTTATTTTCTCTTATAGTCCAGAACGAGCCCGGTACGCGGCTTATCCCACCAAAGATAGCCAAGCTGACAGCGCATTGCGTATCGCGACACTCGATTACTTTTTTTATCACCTTCGTGATCAATCACTGGAGTGGGACGGGATAAACCTATCGGCAAATATCACAAGTCCAATCGGAGTGCATAACGGATTTTCTATTCAGAAGGTGTTATCTGATAAAGGTATAGAAACATTGGAGATGCCGAGTACCGCTCAACTGTTCGAATTGTTGAAGAAGCGACGTGTATCGGCAGTGGCGATCCAAAGTAACATCGCCGACAGTTACATCGAAAAGAACCAATTACCCAATATCGTGAAGGTCAACCCACCAATACTCAGAAAGTACTACTATCTGATTTTCAGCCAGCGCTTCGCGGCAGAGAACCCAGAGTTAGTGGGTCAGATGTGGTCAACCATTGGTAATGTTCGCGATGAGAGCATTACAAATCATATGAACAAGTATTTGTTACGCTAAAATCGGACGTAAACGCAAAGATAAGGCAAACGTCCGAACAAACAAATCGCGCACGTAGAGAGGCGGCCTACTTCAATGGATCATTATCTGGCAGAGCACTGTGTATCCAAAGTGCCAGTCTGTGTTTGATATTTGCGCCATCCAATTTACTTTCTGGCAATGGCGTAATTTGTTTGGCATCAACTAAGAACAAGTAGATGGCTTTGACTCGAACCGGTTGAGGGGACTGCGGTAAATCAAACCCTTGCATCTTGGCCATCTTGCCACCAATTTCGAGCGCTTTTTTTACCAATTTGTCTTCATGTTGTAGTTTTGTGCTTTTCGACATCGATGGTGTCCTCTCTCTATCACTAGTCCGCTTTAGAGTACCTTAATCTCTGGTTTTGTCGTGTTAATCCAATCGCAGATTAGTGACGCACCACACAACATCACTTCGCATCGCCTAACCCATGCTGACGGTTTTGCGTTTTCTACACCCATCTGAGCAATAGATCACATTGGCCCAGTTATTTCGCCACTTTTTGCGCCAACTGAATGGACGCAGGCAAACAGGGCATACCTTGGTATCGAGGTGCGCTTTAAATCCTTTGGCAGTGGTTGATTTTCTCATCTCATGGTCGCTTTAAGATTGTTTTAATCTGTTACCGATAATGTCAGCAATGAGATCAAAAAAGCGAACCCGAAGGCTCGCTTGTGTTTATTACTCTTCGTCCGCCACCAGCAAGACACCGAGTTTTGATTGAGACATGCCGTAGCTAAAGACCTGCGCGTTACGCGTGTCAAATGTCATGATTCTTTGCGTGTCTGGAAGGTGGTGGTTACTCCACAAGTAAGACGTCAGATCGGCATCATCTGTACGTGTGTCGAAGGCGCCACGGAAAGCTTTGGTATTTAGCGCTGGCGTACGACAGGAAAATTCAGCCAAGCTCACCAACTCTTTGATATTCGGCATGCGCCATTTTTGCTTACCACCAAATTGGTGCAATTTGTGGCTCTCACTTTGGTTGATCGACACCACTTCATTTAATGCTGCCTGCCAAAACATACCTGTTGCGTTTCCCGTACAAGTCGCTTGCTCTGCATTCCATTCTTGCCCCACAGCACAGCGCATCCAGGTTAACCCTGTGACTTTGTCTTTTATGGTGCCATTGTCATTAAATTCGTAACGAATGTTCGGCGCACTTTTACTAAAATCAACATGGCACTCTTGAGCGGCCATAGAAAAAGTGGATACCAAACTTAACGCGATACCGATTGTCAGTTTTTTCATTATTTGTTCTCCGGGTATGCCACTAAACGAACCGCAAATTGATAAGAGTCGGAGTTATCCGTTGGCGTCTCGCTGGTGTATATTTCTTGCGGTGAAATCGAACCACGAGATTCACCTCGAGTTTCAATTGCATTAAAGAAGTGTCCATTCGCAGCGGCTTGATCCGAGTACTCAGAGAACGATGCGAACTTGGTCCAAATCACGCCCGTTTCGTAGTAACTCGCTTTGCTTTGCAGCGGGAAAAACTGCTTGGTAAAACCGTAGGCTTGGTTGTCTGCGTCCGTTTCTGTCTCACCGAAATCAATCAAGTTATACACTTCGTGGGAGGTCGGTAAACGCCAATTGGTAATGCCACACACCGCCTCTTTGTTTAGGTAATTCACGTACTCTTCTGTGGTACAGATGTTGTCCGTACTGCGACAACCTAAGATGTTAATGTCTTCGATGTACGGTTCAATCACTCCACTTTCTTGGTAAGCAAACAGACGATCAAAATGGCGTGGAGAGCCTGCGTTATCTAGCTTCGATTCCCAAATCAAACCACTGCGTTGATCCTGTACACACGACCACTCGGCAGCGTCTTCAGAGAGTGCTTTGCCTGACGCATCCAGCTTCATAAATTTAAAGCCGCCATCGTTTTTATCATGACCAAAGTCGGCGTCTTGACCCGGGTAATCGGCTGGTGATTGATCCACATAACCACCATCAGTTACATAAGATGTAATCCCAGTATCATTGTGATCACGGTATGCAATTTGAGATAACGTAATCTGAGAAGCGAGTTTTACCATCATCGCTTTCGCGCTTTGATCCGTTAACAACTCTTTGCCTAACGTGGTGGTCTGGTCATCAAGTTGAACCGCCAACGCAAACACTTGATCGTTTCGATTAGACTCTTCCATCGCACTGGTTAGCGTAAGAATGTTTTTTTCCAGAGTCTGAAACGCTGCGTCGTCAACTTGCTGCATGATGTCGTCTGAAGGTAAACCCAGCGCTTTAAAGTGTGATTCTACGCGAGCCACTGACCTTGCTAAGCTCTCACCAGAAGCTACGTACCCAGCCACTAGAGTCGACACCGCACTGATATCGTTGCCCGCTAATTTGTTCTGCGCCGGCGCAACCAAGATCGCGGTTTGGTTAGCAGCATCCGCGCGCGTGTTCAGCGCCGTCGAACCTGTGTCAATTTCAACCACGATTGGGTTTTCCAAAATGGCCTTGCTCGTACTGGTAATGGAGTACTGACCATTGCTGGCTGTCGTGCTTGGCTCACCTGAACCGCACACAAAGTCTTGGTTCAGGTCAGCACATACTTTTTCATTGCCTTGAATAGACTGTGCTTTCACTGTTCCGGAAAGAGTATAGGTTGGAGCACTCTCATCAGAGCCTCCTGAGCCACCGCAACCTGCTAACATCACAGCTGCGGCAAGCAAAGTAAGTTGAGTTTTCATATTGCTGCTTTCTAAATTAATGAGTGTGTTTTTGCTCACGACGCCAGAGTAATAGTCCTCCAAGAAGCCAAAGCCCCCATGAGAACGCACCTCCCCCTGTGCCGGATTTATTGTTGGTGTTGTTGTTTTCTGTACTGTCGGTCGTCTGCTCACAGCTATAACGCTCGACTGAACCGATTGCCCATTCGACCAATGTCCCGGTATCGCCTATACCGACATCGGAAACTTCCAGTCGCCAAGTGCCATTAAGCGGCTCCCCAACAAAGGATTGAAGCTGAGGATCATGTTTCGCCACCCAATAGAAACGCTTTTCACTCAGTGAATAACG
The DNA here is from genome assembly GCF_053643215.1 of Vibrio sp. NH-7. Taxonomy (NCBI): domain Bacteria; kingdom Pseudomonadati; phylum Pseudomonadota; class Gammaproteobacteria; order Vibrionales; family Vibrionaceae; genus Vibrio; species Vibrio sp. NH-7. Next base: position 1,264,038 of record NZ_CM132188.1, read on the forward strand.
GGGATTGGCGATCAATGTTTGCCTAACTCCCGATGGCGAGACGAGCTCCACCTGCAAATCGCTCATTTGTTGGTGCTGGAACTTGAGATAGACACCGAAATCTTCAGTGACCGTTTGTTTGTCATTGATGATGAAGTTAAAGCTCTTGAATCCAGCGTTGAAGGTACCGTTGCTTGCCAACGAAGCGTCTGGCAACGCGGAATTTTGAACCTTTAATGGCTGGCTAAGCTGTGGAATGCCCATAATCAGTGTGCGATTGTCGGTCCAATTGAGCATGCGTAAATCAGGGCCGTACTGGTAACCAATATTCGCATCCAGTTCAAACGGCTTGGCGCACAACGCCTCACCATCGAGCTGAATCCTTTGGTTTGCAACAGAAAACTTGTCTTGCTTAATGACTGCTTGATGGCCGCTCGAGGTCATCACCGTTCCATCAACCGAGGCTTGGCGCCCATTGGCAATCAAACGAACCGCCATCGGCTGAGCGGGATCAACGTAACGGCTGTCGACTTCAAGCACAAACGGCGCTTTCTCTAGACCATGAGTGGCGAAGTTGCGCTTGAGAATGTCGTAATACTCTTTCTCCGGATAAAGCGTCTTAGCGGTGTACAACATGCTCTCAACTAGATCGTGCATCTTCATACCGCGGCCAAGGCCAAACATCGACTCCAAGACTAGGGTATCTATTTCGGTGAACGCCTCTTCTCCGTATTTTTCGACGCCCTGCTTTAAGGTTTGGAATAAAGGTGTCGACCATAGCTCGTCCCCGAGCTCACCACCGACACTTTCGTGGGCGCGATATTCACTGGTCTCAAAATACTTCGCGCGTTGGTTCCAAAGACTGCGTGTAGAAATACGATTGCCGAAATAGCCATCCCAGTTAAATACGGTGTCAATTTCAAATTTTGAGCCTTGCTGGTGAAGCTTTCTGTAACTTGCCGAGCCTGCCCAGTAGTCAGCAAACCCTTCCGCCATGGCACCGGTGTGGCCATATGCCCAGTCAGGGACAATTTGATAATGGATGCCATGAGCAAGTTCGTGAATGACGATATCCGCATCAATCGCATCAGGTGAGCCACCAATACCAAACATTGCCGCCTTTGGGCCAAGGAAGTAGCTTGAGTTGTTGTTGGATAGCCCTCGACCATCAAACACCACAGGCTCTGTAAATAGCGAATAGCCCAGAGATTCAACATATCGCAACGATTCATCGATATGGTAAAACGCCATCACTTGAGTAAAGTCATTGCTGGCAAAGGTGAGCGTGTTTAACTCGCTGAGTTGGCTAAACTGCACAATACCTTCCGGTGCCAAAAATGACGCGCTGCCACTCTTTACCCAGGTTTTGCTATCTGGTTGATACTCTTCCAAATACTCCGCATCCACTTGCGTCACACGCGAATTCGACAAGTAGTAATGCTCACCACTTTTTAAGACTTCAACGTTGTGTTCAACAAACCTTGGGGTATTTGGGTAGTCCGCCACATCGAGCCAAGGCAGTTCTGGCGCAACATGTCTGTCCATGGTTCTCAGGTCTGGATCCACTACATTCACTGTCGCAGTGACCACCTCCCCTGAAGCCAAAGAGGGTGGATACTGGGCTTTTAAGCGGCGTGGTGATTCTAACTCAGACGCTTTTGTCGCCTCGCCGTTGCGAATAATGGTGTCGTGCAAACTCTTGAAGACACGTCGCACGATGCCATCTTTGTCGGTATGGACCACTAAGGCGCGCTGCGGTTGGTATTCGCCGTCCACTGCAATATTGAAATTGTACTGGTGACCGAGTTTGCTCTGCGTTTGATAGCGTAATGACACCGTCCCTGCCTCGGGGTAGTGGCGTTGCAAATAGTCTTGCGCCGCAACTGCGTCGCTCACCACTTGGTTGCCTGCAGGATAGTCCCACTCTCCTGCGCCAACGCCTGTAGAAATCAGCGCTGCGGCGATCAGTGAATAACGTCTCTTCATGTTCAATCCTTAGAACGCGTAACGTGCGTTGACGGTGAAGTAACGGCCGGACTCTGTTTGGAATGCCTCGTGTAGGCTTTCGAGACCCGCGATATCTTGGTAGCGAATGTACTCGCGATCGAATAGGTTGATGACATTGACACTAATATTGGTATTGTTGCCAAAGTCATAGCCTAGACCGATGTCAACGGCACCCCAGCCCGCGGTGGTCGCACAGTCAACCGCGATTTTTTGCTGGTTAACACATACGCTGGTGCGATTCATTTGGTCAGCCCAGTTAAGCTGCACGTAACCGTTAAGCGCTCCATTGTCGTAGTTAAGCGCCACATTACCTTCTAGTGGCGTGATGGCACGGACGTAATCGCCTTCTTTGTCTTTTCCATCAACGATACCGATGTTAGTGCTGGCGATAATCGTATTGGTGAGGGAGTATTCCACCGACGCTTCAGCACCGTAGGTTCGAACACCATCTAGGTTGTCAAAGGTCACCTCGGTGATATTGGTTCCTGCGCGTTTACCAACCGTCTTTTGCTCAATGAAGTTTCTGAATACGTTGTAGAAAACCGCCCCATACACGCGCATAGCGCCATCATCGTACTTGGCACCAATTTCAAAACTGTCACTGGTTTCTTCCTCTAGCTCGAAGTTAGGCATAATGATGAATGCGCTACCTTGCACGAAATCATGATTCACTAAGCCATAGGTTTTTGAGTATTCTGGCGCGCGATAGCCATGCTTGTAGCTAAAGTAGCTGTTAAATGCTGGGGTAAATTGATAGGCAATCGACGCACTTGGCGACACCTCACTGCTGTTGTTATCGGGCAGGTCTTCCATCCCAATTGAACGGCCGCTGTCAGAGCTCAGGCGGTAGGAGTCATAGCGAAGCCCCAACATTGCACGCCAGTTGCCTACTTCAATAGAGTCTTGAATAAAGGCGCCCACTGAATAGCTGGTTGCCGGAGCAAATGGGTTAGTTTGGGTCACTTTCACGCCATGCCAGTCCGTAAGTCTTTCATCGACTGGGCGCTCATGATAGGTCGTTTCAAACTTACCGCCATAAACCAGCGTATGCTTCAGCTCGCCTTGATACAGTTCTTTCATCATATCTGCAGACCAACCAACCAGCTGATCTTGGAACTGACGATTTTCTATCTCACGACGCAACAGGCGTACGCCATTAGAATCACGATACATGAGCTTATTGGAGTCTTCGTTGAACAAGGTGTGTCGGTAGTACACTTTCGTCTCTAGCGTATCGAGGAGCAAGGTTTCTGACTCGTATTCAGCACCCAACCAAAATAGGTAATTAGATAGCGTTTCGTCTTCGTAAAACGTCTCGATATCCATTTTTGCGTCACGTTGAGGAGGTGCGATCCCCTCTTCACGGATCATTTGTTCACGATAGAAATCCGCTTTGGCTTTTAGCATCCATTCATCGTTTAGGTAGTGCTGAATGGTGTAAGCGGCGCTAAGGCCTTCGATTTCACGGTTCCACAAGTTTTCGTCGTACGATTTGCTCTCTTCACCACTCCAATACGCGGCTTGAACCAAGGAGCTAGTGTCGCCAAGTGCGAATGCTAAGTTGGATGAGAGCCTATAGCGACTACTGTTGTCGGAATAGTTCGCGGCACCGTCCACATAGAAATCCTCACCGTCGAGTAAATCTTCCGGCGAGAGCGATTTAACAATGATCACACCGCCAAGCGCGCCAGAACCAAAACTTGTTGAACTTGCGCCCTTCACGACTTGAATCTCTTTTGCAGATGAAACATCAAAGGAGTTATGGCCCATCACATCGTTCAAGTCATTGGCACCGTAGCCATCTGATGTTGAAATGCCATCTTTCACTACAGAAACGCGGTTCCCCGACATACCACGAATCGTGATGTTCTGTGCGGTACCCGCCGAGCCAGTCACACTCACACCCGGCTCGTTTTTAAGCACTTCGTACAGTTCGGTCGCGCCCTTTTTACGCATCTCTTCACCGTCAATGACCGAGACAGAACCTGCGGTTTTTGACAATGATTCTTCGTATTTATTGGCAGTGACGACCACCTCTTCAAAGGTGCTGACGTTAGATTCCGCGTGTACAAGGCCTGTCGCCAGTGCAGTCAGCACAGCAACATTGACTCGTGAAAGTTTCATGATGGCTCCGGTTCGTTATTCCGATTTTTGTAATTGTTTAATAAGAAATGCGTATTCCATCGCTTGGCGTTGTGAAGACTTGCGCTGATCCGTAGCGTGTCCACTTTCAAAATCTGTCTCTAGAAGATAGGGACCAGTGCCTGAGCTGATCGCTTCTAGTTGTGAGAGGTATTTGGCGCCCTCCCAATAAGGCACTCGGCGATCATGCCAACCCACGCGAACAAGCGTCGCAGGATAGTTAGCAGGGGTAAGATTTAAGATGGGATCGTACTGCGCCATTTTCGCCCGCTCTTCAGGAATCGATGGATTTCCCCACTCCTGAAACTGCTGCGCTGTCAAAGGTAGCGTCGAATCTGACATACTCGCGACAACATCGACAAATGGGACCGTCAGGCTCACCGCGCTGAATAGCTGTGGAGCTTGGTTGAGCGCACCAGCGACTAAGGTTCCCCCTGCGCTCGAGCCGATTGCCGCCACTTTTCGCTGACCCTTTTGGTAAGTCGACATCGCTTTCGACACAGCAACAAAGTCTTTGATGCCGTTGATTTTATTGACCCCGCGCCCCGACTGATGCCAAGCTTCGCCAAAGTAGCCACCACCACGAACATGAGCAATCGCATAAATGATCCCGCGATCCATCAATGAGATTGTCTGCGGCATAAAGTAAGGCTTCATCGTAAACCCATAGGCACCATATCCGTAAACCACCACAGGAGATCGCTCAGTCAGCATTGACGCTTTATACGCCAAAGTCACAGGAACCTGGACACCACCCGATGGGATGAATATCGTTTCTGTATGGTACTCTTCGGCTTGGTATGACGGGTACGTATCTTCGCTCAATCGGCGACGGGTTAACGTAGAAACATCGAACTCTTCCCAAAGCGCAGGTTGGGTCATCGACATTGAACGAATACGCAGTTTGTCGCTGGCGTAATCCCCAACTCGACTCAGCCAAGCAACACTGCCTGAAGGAGAAAGTAACTCACGATGTTGCTCCCGACCTCGGTGGTTTAAAATGACGAGACTTTTTTGTCCTTGTTTCTGTTCAATCGCCGCAAGGCCTGATTGGAAAACGTAGTAAGTTTGCAATTCTGCGCCGGAGCTAGGCGCGTAGATGAGCTGCCAGTCCGAATCCCTCAGCGAGCATGAGTATAGAGCGAACTGACCATCACGGTTGCTTTGTACATACAGCTTGCCCTTGGCGACGTCTGCGTAGTACTCGAAGCCCTCACGTCTTTTGGCTAGCGGGGCTGACAACTCACCATTCGACAGATCAAGAACGCGCTGTTCGCTGGCAGATTCAGAGTTACTTTGTACAATGGCAAATTGGCGATCGCTAGCTAGGTAGGCAGAGACAAGCCATGTTTGATCCGTCTCGGTGTAAACGTCCGTGACTTGTCCATCCACTAGCGAATAACGCACCAATCGACTTGGTCTGGCATCCTGAACCGTTTTCACGATGCCGTACACACTCTTGCTATCGGCAGACCAAATCACAGTAGTGTCACCGTTGGTATTAAAGCGCTGCTCTTTACCAGAGGCCACTTCAACTACCGCCATTTGATACTGCTCGTTACCAACTAGGTCTTCAGTAAGGGCAATTTTTCGTCCATCTGGGCTGACTGACCAGCCACCAAGCTGATAGTAGTCATGCTGGTTTGCTCGCTGTTCGATGTTGAGTAGATCAACGATTTGAGATGAATTGGCGTCTCTGACTCTTAGCCAGCGTTGACCTTCTACGCGGGTGACCAGATACTCTTTTCCATCACGAATCAGCCATGGCTGACTGCCACGCTGTACGCGATGATTTGCCCACTCGTCTTGAAGCGCATCGCTCAGAGGTTGGAGGGCTTGTTGGAATTGTTCGACTTGACGATTGCGCTGCTCAAGATAGCGAATTACCTTGGCATTTGAGCGAGAATCGTCTCGAAGCCATTGATGGTTTTGCTCACTCTCTTCACTCGCAATAGCATTTGATGCTAATACTGAAAAAGAAAGCAAAATAATATTCACTAATCTCATTATAAACAACGCAACATACAAATTATTAATAGGCGCCGAAGTTTGCATGAGAATGGTAATGAGATCAATTATCGTTTACATATAAATGTGATTTAGATCTCATTGGCGAGTGAATTTTATAGAGTAATTGCTTTATCTGGTGAAGAAGTGTTCCTGTGTTTTATCAGGAACACCAATGATGTGGGTGAATAGTTATCCCATAATATGCAGCGAATCCGTTATTGAATTAGTCTAACGACCAACGATCCCGGCGCTCGAACTGACTCAACATTGTGGCTTATGACGGTACCGTTAATCGGCGAGTAGTAAACCTCGATTTCGTCACCGAAACTATTGTATTGCGTCGCCAATTTCTCCCCTTCACAAACCGTTTGCATTAAGTCGACATGGCAGATTACGAACCCCCCTTGGCTTGCTCTGACACTGACAATTTGCTCGCCTTCCACGCAAGGCACCTCAGATTCGTCCACATTGCCTGACAACGCTTCATAAGACTTAAGAATGTTCATCACTCCTTTGGTTGCTCGCTCTACCATCACTAAATCGGTGTAGCGGCCAATGCCAACCTCTATCGTGATCGAAGGAATGCCGGCGCGGTTGTAAACCGTTTCCAAAATGCCAGGGTCACCGGGATCATTAAGAATAACGTCGGGGTTAATGAGCCTAGCCATACGAATCGCATCTTCTAGGCGATAATCAGCAAACGCATACAAGGGGTAAGCACTGCCGCTGGTTTGGGAATGGAGATCGATAGCCAGATCCGCATTGGGTTTGAGCAGATTCTCCCACAAACTGTTTGCGTAACGGCTTGCGTCATCACCAGTAGGACTTCCTGGGAAGACGCGATTAAGATTCGCAGATGAGCTATCCGGCGCGGCGGAGTGAAAGTCTCGGCTATGGCGGGCAATGCCTGACAGGTTAACCGTAGGAACAATCGTCACGACGCCCGCAATGGCTTTGCCGACGAGCTCCCGAGCGATTTTCTGCGCCGTTAAAATACCGTTTTGCTCGTCACCGTGAACACCTGCAGTGATCATAAATCGCTTACCCGGATTTTTACCTTTAAACACTCTCACTGGCAGTGTTTGCGGATGGCCAATAGCATCCGTTGCCACGGCAAACCAAAACTTGTGCTCCCCCGCTTCTAACGCGTTAACATCTAGCGCTTGAATGGTTGGGTACATAGGGACGATACACTCGTTCAAAGGTTTGCTCATTCTTTACTCCGATTGTTCTCTGGGCAGGCCATTGCCTCTTAGTTCGCCTTCATAGTAACCGATGTGTAAAGAAGATCCATCCTCTGGGTATTTGGCTTTGTTTTACGGTGAGGATTCAACGCGTTAGAACGTGATGCAGGAAAAAGAAAACCGGGCATTCGCCCGGCTTGGTTAGCTTTCTCTGGTTGAAGTGACTATCACACTGAATAAGATAAGTGCCCCACCAGCAAGTTGGGTTACACTCAACGTTTCTTGCAGCCAGACCATAGCGAAGATCGCACCAAACAACGGCTCACTGCCCATTAGCAAGGAAACACGAGTAGGCGAGGTTCTGCGCACCGCGTAGTTTTGGACATAAAAGGCAAACAGCGTACAAAACAGCACTAAGTACGCAACTGTAATCCAAAACTCTGTCGAGGTCGGCAACACAAACTCCGACGCAGGTAGAAACGCCACTGCGCCAACAATCGCACATGACGCCACAACCAGCGACTGAAGTGAGGTTAACGTTGAGGTGGTAATCTCTTTGCCCTCAGTAAACCGTTTGGTTAATGTCACCATCAGCGCGCGCAGCAGCGCCGCCGTCAGAATAAAGTAATCGCCCGTATTTAACGAAAACTCGATCCCTTGTTCACTGGTCAGCAGTAAAACCCCCACCACACTACAGACAGTTAGACCGAGTAGGGTATTGCTTACGCGCTTTTTGTTAATTATCAGTTCCGCGAAGGCCGTTAAGATTACGGTCAAGCTGATCAAAAAGGCCGCATTGGATGCCGAGGTCTGAGAGACCCCAAACACTTCGCAGAAAAAAATCGCCGATAGAATAAAGCCGGTCGGTATTGCTATCTTCCAATCTTTATTGAGCCCTCGGCGAAAGTCTCGAATCACTACAGGTAGCATACATAAAAAAGTGATTGAGAAACGTATCGTAATGAAGAGTAAAACACTGGTATACACTAAGGCACTTTTTGTGAGCCCGTAACTGGTTCCCCAAAATACCGCCACCAAAAGCAGCAATGATTCTGTTACTGGAAACTTAAAACTTCCTTTTTTTAACGAACTCGCAGCCGTAGTCATACTATTCCTCCATTTTTGTAAAAGCGATCACGAGTACATCCCGGTACGCGCATTTGTCTGAACTCTCAGGTCGAATTGGTGAGACTTCGTGCATGGTTTGCTCATCGTCCGCCATCACGACATCAAATGTTTTATCCAACACCAAAGTCTCCAACTCTTGTTTATTTGCATCGGTGATGGTGGTCAGCCCTCCCATCACATTGATTTTGTTGATCATCAGCGACGCAATGTAGGTAACACCATCACGATGCAAACCTTCCGGTGTGGGCTGTCCCAACTCGGAATCGTCAGCAATGATTCGGTAAGGGTGGAGCCGAATATTCCACTTGGTTGGCTTGCCTTCTGCGCCATCGTAAATGTCACTCATCAATTGCAGCAGTCGCTCCAATATCGGTGACGTCACAAAGCGGTCTGTCAACGGTTCAAAGTGGCGTTCAATATCACCATTGAGCTGGTTAATGTAAGAAGGCTGAACATAAGGTTCATGAGGCAACATGGTAATCTCATGGCTGCCCGGCAACTTCATAAACTGACCATATCGGCGATAGCGATACGTACCGCCGTCTGCCATGTATTGATCCCTTTCCAAGTGATTCCAACAGTTCTTAAAACGAATCACCTCATCGACGTTGGTTTGCAGCAAGGACGTCATGTGCTTACCGCTGACAAAGACATACTGATTTTGCGCCAATATTTGCGTAATCACTGAAACGTTACGACTCGCGACCTGTTTCACGCTCTCCATAAATTGCACCTCTCTACTACACGGCTTGATGGGCTTTTTGCGGTTGAGTATCCAACGGTAAGGAGCGCAGGCTTCGTTCATGAGCCACTTCCACTTCCCAACGGTCACGATCACACAGATACCTTGGGTTTTCCGCCACGATACTTGTCGCCAGAGCACTTCCTCTGGTGAGATTGAATAGAACACTGCCAGAAATGAATTCCGCAGTGTGGGCGATGAACGCATAGCTGGCATTTTGCATCATGCTGCCAAAGCGACCTTCAACCGCTTCTTGTGTCCACATGTCGTTATGCATAGCTTTTGCTTTGAGAACATCGGTAGGTAAAGCTGCTGTTTCCAGCAGCTTGTAAGCCTTCATCAGGAGTGTTGCGGCGGGTGCTTCGCGCACCTCTAGTACCTTTTCGTCCTGATCGAGATGGTCGAACCCTACATATCGGCCAATCTCGTACGCGCCAACGTGGTTGTTAATGAAGGTAATTAACTCAAGTAAATTAACTGGCTGATCGTTCAAGGTGACAGGGTAGCCTTGACGAAAGCCAATCTTAATTTGATCGTTTTCTAGATGTTTTTCTGGCTGCCAACGCGACCAGGTAAATAGAGATTCTGAAACGGTGAATTGTTCTGGGTTGTCGAGAACGCCGGATTCAAACTCGCGACACCAAAGGTTGGAGTCACCGCTCACATTGCGGCTTTTAAAGCCAACTAAACCTGAATGGAAAAGTGCTTTGGCTTTCTCTTCTCTTGTAAGCGCGGAATACTCATAAGGAGAGCCATAAAACCCATCAAAGCCCGAGCGCTCAATCGCGCCATTAAGGCGACGTAAACTGTTTTGTGACTGGTTGGCGGTATGAATAATCGCATCACAGCCAAGGATTTCCGCCAGCTCCACCGCTTTTTTGACAATAATTGGGCGTGAGAGTGACGAGCTAACAGGGTAATCCCCTAGGTACATGGATTGAGCCTGAATAGCGGACACTAAGCTGTGTTCAACGAACTCCTGCTTTGCATCGATGATCTTTAGATCGAAGCCGTAGTGATCGGTGATGAGCTTTAGGTTTGATTCTTCGATACCATCACCCAAGTCGACCGCGACAGCCGTGACTTTTGCGTGACTATTTTTAAGTAGTTCTAATACATATGAGCTATCTAGCCCCCCACTGAATAAGGTCAAAATATGCTTGGAAACGTCAGCAACTGCCTGAACATCCTCGATACTTCTGATCTTCTTCATGTTTCACGTCCTTTATTATTTTTAGTTGTTGTCAATTGACTTAATTAGTATCTATAAGTAACTTGAGCGAAACAATATAGCCATAATGCAAAGGATAATTGCGCCATGGACACAAATAAGCTTATTCCGCTACTTTCAGAGATGGCAATCTTCGTAAATGTTGTGGAGTCGGGCAGCTTCTCAAAGACCGCCAAAAAACTTGGTGTATCCCCGTCATCCGTGAGCCGATCGGTCACTAGGCTAGAGAGCGCGTTGGAAGAAAAACTGCTAGAGCGCACCACTCGCCAGATGCGTCTTAGCTCAACCGGGCAAGAGGTTTATAGCCTGTGTAGTGACATGATGAACTCAGCAAAAATGGCGGTTTCTGCGGCGCAGGTCGATAAAACCGATGTTTCAGGTAGCCTACGTGTTGCAGCGCCAAAAGCATTGTCTCGTCAAGTACTTATGCCGATGATCCTCGACTTTATCGACGACTACCCCAACGTGTCGTTGCAGCTGAAAGTCGCCGACCACTACATTGATCCTATTGGCGATGAAGTGGACATCATCATCATGATCACCAACAAACCAACGGAAGGGTTGATCGCCAAACCTTTAGGTCAATGTCGATTGGTTTTGTGCGCAAGTCCAGCCTATATCGAAGAATATGGGATGCCGATTCACCCAGAAGACATTTCAAGCCACAACTGTTTGTGCTTAGGTGAGAATCCTCGTGACCGAGTTTGGGAATTTACTAACAATAACAAGCGTGTATCGATTAACGTTAACGGCTCATTTGTTGTAAACCACAGCGAAATTCGCCGTGAAGCTGTGCTGCGTGGGGTAGGCATTTCGGTCTTTCCAGAGTTCGCTATTCAATCGTATATCGACTCTGGGCAAGTGGTAGAAGTCTTGCGAGACTGGCACGTAGGCGGCAACTATCAAGGCAAAATCATCGCCCAATACGCGCAATCGAAGTACATCCCAAGCCAGATCAAGACTTTTATTGAGTACTTGCAGCAAAGATTAGTGTAATCCAACTAAAAAAAGTGAAGCCTGAGACTTCACTTTTTAGGTGCAAACGCTTGGGTGTCCTTATCGCTTCGACGCGTTCAAACGAGCGACAAGCGCCTCTGCAAGTTGATGGGTAGCAATGTTGCGCTCGACGATATGGCTCGCCAGTTGCCCCGCCCTAATCACCGACAACCAGTCTTGTATCATTGCTTCAAAACCCTTTGTCGTTAGCATTGGTGTCCAATCTTTCAATGCTAACGCCACCTCTTGCCCCTCTTCCCATTGGCGACCAGCCATAAAGGAATCAAATTGCAGCGCCTTATTTTGGTAGGTTGCCGAGACCCTTTCTGTGGTCACACCAAACTGACGATTCATTGAAGCATGGAGCAGCGTTTCGCCGGCCTGCCACTGAATATCTAGCCGACCTAACTGCTCACCCACCCATTGTTGGGTGACATAGGCATCGTTTATGTCCGCTCGACAATCTAAGTTAACGCTATCAAGTGGATGGATAAAATCATCAAATACGAACGTTCTCACCTCACCAGATAGATTATGGCGATGCTTCTCCCAACGAAGAGAGGTTAATGCCCCACATTGGCCATTAGCGACTTCCGGCAAGTAGTGATTATAGAGAGGAATATGACGACGATTAAAACCGACGTAAAGCGGCGCGTTGTGCTTGCTCGCAATGTCATACAGTTCCATGACATCTGCGGCATTGTCCGCTAATGGCTTATCGACAAACGTTGGAATACCTAGATGCAAAAAATAACTCGCGATCTGCTTATGCACACTCGTGGCAGCATGAATCATTACGGCATCGACCCCGAGCCGAGGTAAATCGCGATAGTCATGACAGGTGTGCATCACTCGATATTGCTCAGACAATGCCTGCAAAGCATCTAAGCTTCGGGTACAAAATATAGGCTCAACATCAGCCAGTTGAGTGATAATGGGAAGGTATGCCTTCTGAGCGATATCACCTAGGCCAATAATGCCAATTTTCATCATTGTTTTAACTCCACTTAAGCATGCGTACTTCATTGCCCTCTTTAGGCTTTCTTGGGATATTGAGCGACAACAACAAACTGACCATCGCCATCCCAGCACCGATATAAAACACCGCAGAGGGAGAGATTAACCAAATAAATCCAAACGACACTGGGATGAATACCGCAGCAATATGGTTAATGGTAAACGACACACCCGCCGTAGAGGCCATGTCAGCGGGGTCGGCGATTTTTTGGAAATAGGTTTTAATCGCAAGGGCTAAGGCAAAGAATAGATGGTCTACTACATACAGCGCGGCCGCCCATTCTGCGGTTTGAACCATTGCGTATCCAACAAACACACCAATTAAGCCAACATACTCAAAAATCAGCGCTTTTCGCTCGCCCACTTGACCAATGAACTTACCGATTCTTTTTGCAAACAAGAAGTTAAATAGGTAGTTGATAAGAAATAGCAAGGTGATATCTGCAGCCGAATAGCCAAATTTTTCGACCATCAAGAACCCAGCGAAAACAGTGAAAATTTGTCGACGAGCACCACTCATAAAGGTTAATGCGTAGTAAAGCCAATATCGCTTGCGCAACACCAGCTTTGTATTCTGAGGGACTTTCGACTGAAACTCGGGAAAGGCAAACGTCATCCAAACCACCAGCAAGAATCCGACCCCGCCGAATGTGAGGTAAACCCATTTGAAGTCCATATGAAAGACTTCAAGGCAGACCCACAGAGCCCCATAAGTACACAGTGAGGCAAGCGCGCCTATCGATATAAACTTACCCAACATTTCCGGCGCTTCATCTTTCGATAACCACTGAAGTGACAGCGATTGCTTGAGGGTTTCGAAGTAATGGAATCCTATCGACATGAGCAAGGTCGTCATCAGCAAACCAAATAACGTGGGAAAGAAACCCGTGATAGCAGTGCCTAGAGTGAGCGCCGCAAGCGAGAGTAAAATAAAACGCTGCTCACGAATAAAAAGAAGGACGAACACGGCGGTAAACGCAAGGAAACCGGGGATTTCGCGTACACTTTGCAACAAGCCAATATCGGCGCCATCAAAGCTCGCTTTTTCTATCACAAAGTTGTTTAGCAACGCCATCCAGCTTGAGAAAGCGATAGGGACAACAATGGAAACCACCAACAGGAAGTTCTGCGGCGTTTTCCACGATGTGGATTCAGAATTCATAAATCATCCTTGGTTTGACGAATCGCTTGCGGTAAGGCCAATCTTACATAAACAGGTAAAGGCTAACGCGGTTTGTATTTCTGCACATGGTCGTTGACCGCCTTAACAATCGAACTTTTCACCTCTTTGATGTTTTTTGCGTGCGGACACCATAAGGAGATCGGCAGCTTCATTCCCTCTAACATCAACTCAAGCTCAAGTGGCGAAACCCCTTCTACCGCAAACTGAGACTCAGAAAGCGCTTTTGGCAACCATGCCCAGCCAAGCCCTTCTTTGATCATTTTAATCACCAATGCCAGTTGATCGACTTGCTCATTGTTGGCTGAAAATACAAATTTGTCGGCCAAGCCTTCATCCACCAGTGATTTGAGCATAAACTGCCGCTCAGTTTGCAACTCACTCACCACCGACGTTTTGTCCATTTGCGCCAATCGCCCACCTGTTTGTACATAGGGTAGAAACTCCACATGGCCTAAGAACGTCGAGTCAAAACTATGAATTGCGGTGCTTTCATGAATATTGACCAGACCAAAATGAATTGTCCCATCAACAATGCCTTGCTTTATTTCGTCACGATCGCGGACAAGAAACTCTACGCGCATGGTCGGAAAATCTTGAGCTAACTGTTGGCGAATCAAAAATAGCGCTTGGTGAGGGACAAAACTTGGGTAGGCAATCACCACGCGTTCAAGCCCTCCGTAGGATAGGCTGAGAGCGATCTTGTCAAACACGCGCGCTTGCTCGATCGCTTGCTTAGCATAGTGATAAAGAAGATGACCGTCTTCGGTGGGTTCAACAGAGCGACCAATTCGTTCAAACAAGGTGACCGCAAGTTGGTCTTCAAGGTTAGTGATAACCTGACCTATGGTAGTACGATGCTTGTTGAGTTTTACCGCGGCCTTGCTAAAAGAAAGGTGCTCATAGACGGTGACAAAGGCTAACAACTGTTCGAGGCTGAAATTCATTGGGCTTGCTTCCTGTAGACCATTGCCTACAAGATAGCATTTTTCGGCTTTCGCTCTCCAGTACAATCAAATACCTACACTCGTTCGAGCTAAAAACTAATCACGACGCCCATCACCACTCCGTCTTACTGAAAGGTCACGATGTCCGATGCATCAATAACATAACCAATCTCAATATCCTGATTACCGTCCGATAGTGCAACGGATGCGGACACCCCTCCTGCCTTGATATCCCCTTCAACCCAAACTGGCGTGTAAAGGCTTTGCATCTGATAGCCTTCAGGGAAGTCGACCAAGATAGTTTGGTTCGCCGGTGGCGGTGGTGTATGAATACAAGCGCCCGCCGTTGGCACCAAAATAAATTGCGTCCCGACTAAGCCTTCCATCTCTAGTGGCACCAAGAAGCCGCCTAGTTTCATGTCATTCACTTGCAAATCAGGAATAATGGCATTGGCATAACGCTTACCACTCACAAGTTCATCAAGTGCCTCTCTCACGTTCAACCCGCGTTTCTCTGCGAGTTCAATGCGCTTGATGTAGCCATCGTGTTCCATTGGGCTGAGTTTGCGACTTTGCTGAGCCACTTCATAAACATAAATCTCGGTAACCAATGCTTTATCACTTGGAGATAAACTCTGCTGCTGTATGTTTTGCGGACGAAGCGCGTCCCATGAGAGAGTGTCTGCTGCATTAGCCAAAGGCGCGATCAGCGCTAACATTAGCAATAAGTTTTTCATTCGTTTGTTCCCCAAAGTAAATAGAGCATGTTAGTCACGTCAGATAAAGGCGATGACCGCAGCGCCTTGCGCCACGGTCAGTAAGGCTATGATTAAAGGTTTTCTAGGTTGTCCATCAGTTTGTAGAAGAATCCGATGGAGCGACCATACTCATCAACCAGGATACGTTCGTTCACACCGTGGAAACCTTCAAACTCTTTCACACTTTCTAGTTGCAAAGCGGTAATGGTGTACACATCCGGAGCAAAATCACGCGCTTGGAAGTGCTTAGAGTCTGAGCCACCGATTACAAAGAATGGCGATACAATCAGATCATTACCCCAAGTTTGGCGAATGGTTTTCTCTAGCATTTTGTATCCTTCACCGTTTGGATCGGCCACATTGGTTGCAGGCGTTGATGCTGAGATATTTCGTACTGTGATGCGCTCATCGCCTATGGCTTTTTTCACGTGTTCAATAATCACTTCAGGTGTATCACCAGGCATAGGACGGAAGTTCACTACCGCTGTCGCGGCTGGTGGCAATACATTATCTTTGATACCGGCGTTAAACATGGTCACTGCGGTTGTGGTGTGCAACATGGCGCGCGTTACTTGGTTTTGCGACATTACATCAATAAACTTCTGCTCTAGGTCGCTGATCGAATCGTTATCACCATAAGCGACGGCTTTGTACATTGGTTGCTGGTCTTCAGGTAACTCTGGCCCCATAAATCGGTACTGGTAGCGAACCGCATCGTGAATCTTGTATGGGAACTGCGCCGCTTCCACTTTTTCTACCGCTTTGGCTAGCGCAACAATGTTCGACTCACCAGCAGGCTGTGAAGAGTGACCGCCCATACCATTGATTGCGATCTCTAAGCTCACGTAGCCTTTCTGAGCAATACCAATTAACGCCGTATTGTCTCGAATGCCCGGGAACACGCCTGGGATTAGTGGCGCTGATTCATCAATCACAAAGGCGATTTTGTCATAACGCTGCTCAATAATATCCGCTGCGTGTTTTGCCCCTTCAGGTCCGCCAACTTCTTCATCATGACCAAACACAAACAAAATAGTGCGCTCTGGTTGGAAGCCTTCTTTAATCTTCATTTCTGTGGCTTCTAAGATGGCATGAATTTGGTTTTTGTCATCCAGAGAACCACGTCCCCAAATGTAGCCATCTTTTATCTCACCGGAAAACGGCTCGACTTCCCATTGATCGCGAGATTCCTCTGCAATTGGCACCACATCTTGGTGAGCCATAAATACCGCCGGTGGCAGTGATGGGTCTTTGCCTTCCCAGGTGTAAATTAAGCTAAATGGGCGCGGGTCGCCAACTAGTTCACGCTTCAGTGTTTTATGTACTAGAGGGTAAGATTCAACTAAGAAGTCGTGGTAATTGTTAAACGCCTCTTCATCAAAATCACTGCGGTCTTGATTTGAAATGGTTGGAAACTGAACCGCTTGAGATAGGCGTTGTGCCGCGCCTTCTAGATCCACTTTCACTTCAACTTGCTCAACACCTTGCATTTGCATTGAGCTAAAGTCTTGGTCTTCCACCGCCCAAGCAGACACACTTGCTGTAAGCGCAAGCGCAGAGGCGATACCTTTAAAAAGTTTGGTTTGCTTAGTCATTACTAATTACCTTCATTCGCAAGAAATAATTTAAGTCTGTGTCGTGTTGATGGGCTTAGTATTGACGTTTTTTTTGCCGCAAACCAATCGCATATGAAGGACCAAATCCTACATATTCGAATCATCAATCCCGATTTCAGAAAATAAGTGCGACATTAATGCTTATTGAGCCGCTCTGATCATCTCTCTGATTTATTGATTACACCGAAGTCACCAATTTCTTATGGGTTGATGGATACGACCCTACATATGCGAGTGTTGAATTACACCAAGCGCAGTTAATCTCTCGGCAAAGACGCTATACAGAGATCATTTATGCACGCTATCCCTCACGAAATCGCTTGGGGTGAAGTCTATTTCACGCCACTGCTATTAGTTGCGGCCCTTGCGTATGGGCTTACCCTACTAACCACCAAAATGTCAGTCAAAACTGGGCTCTATCGATACATTTCTCACCCGACTCTGGCAGAGATATGTCTGTTTGTGATTTTTACTGGCGCGTTCAGCCAAGTTATTTCGATTGTTTAATAAGGGGAAGAAAATGGTTAAGCGCTATTTGGTGACTCTGCTCCTAGTTCTGGGGGCTGGAGCCGTGGTCGCCAACTTTTATTCGATATTCACGCAAAATCCGTGGACACGCGATGGTCGCGTCAGTGCCTATATCGTTTCGATTACACCTCGTGTCACTGGCCAAGTGACCGCCATTCATATCTCAGACAACAGTCGGGTCACAAAAGGCGATCTGCTGTTTGAAATCGATGACAGCTTGTACCAAGCGGCATATCACAAAGCTATGGCATCTCAACAACAAGCCCAAGCCGCCCTCGATAAAGCGCTCAATGAAGAAAAGCGTGCGCTCGCGCTGCAAAGCCGAACGCCGGGCTCTGTTGCGACGCTCACGCTCAATAACTTGAACAACGCGGTCAACTCGGCAAGGGCTAACTTAAACCTAACCAAAGCCATGGTTGAAGAGGCCAAACTCAACCTTGATTACACCAAAGTCTACGCATCGACCGATGGTTTCATTAGTAATTTTCATTTACGGGTGGGCTCTCAGGTTGTCGCCAACAGTCCGGTTGTTGCGCTGATTGATGCCAATAGTTTCTGGGTAGAGGGCTATTTCAAAGAAACCGACCTAGAAGGCGTTGATCCCAATGACAAAGCATTCGTGACCTTGCTTATCGACCCAGACCAACCCTTAGCAGCAGAAGTGAGCAGCATTGGCTACGGCATCGCCAAGCAAGACGGCATAACAGGCAGTGAACTGCTGCCAAACGTCAATCCAAACTTCCAATGGATTCGGCTCGCCCAACGTATTCCCGTTAAAGTGACATTAAAAGAAAAGCCCAAAAACTTGCAACTGCGTGTTGGCATGACGGCATCGATAAAAATCATCAAGCAATAAGGTGCCAAAATGCTCAATCAGTCCACAAAAGAAGCGTTTAAAGCGGCATTGGCGATCGTCATTGCCCTTTTTCTTGCCATCTGGTTTGAGTGGGATAAACCCTACTGGGCCGGCATTACCGCCGCTGTTCTCGCATTGAACGAAACGTTCGCACACTCTTTACAAAAAGGGCAGAATCGAGTGCTCGGCGCTTTGATGGGCGCAGGTTACGCACTGTTTTTGATTAGCTATTTTTCTCAAGACCCTGTTTTATTTGTCGTGTTCTATACTTTGCTGCTTGCCGCCAGCTTGTTTATGGCGAGCGATGAAAAGCGCGGCTATATCTTTGTTCAAGGCTACACCGTCTGCACTATCATCTGTTGTATGGGAGGCTTCGACAGCTTAAATACCTTTGACTACATCATCCTAAGGTTACAAGAAACCTTACTGGGAATTGGTGTATTTACCTTCATATATCAGCTAATTTGGCCGGTTAGCACTGAGACGGTATTTTCACGTCGTTATTGGCAGTTACATGCCGAGTTACAGCAAGCGCTCAATCACTATCATAATGGCAGGCTAAGTAGCGAGACCTTAGAGCATATTCAGCACAGTGTCAGTCAACTTCATCACTTGCTTGAGCTGCCGAATCATGGCAGCTACGACTTGAAGTATTATCAGCACCAGTGGTTAGAAAGAGTGAGAGAAGTCGATGTGATTGTGCATCTTCTTGACAGCCTTAGCCGTAAGCCCAGTGAGTTGGCCAACTATCTCACAGACATTGAGCATAATCTAGCATCGACGTGGAAAACTCCGCCGATTGAGCCTCTGCTACCTGCAGCCTTACTTAAAATGGCCCAGCGTTATTCAAGTCATAAACCTTCGTTAAGACAACGCAGCCTAAAGCAGCATCTTAAAGACGATTGGAGAAAAGTGCTGCAAGGGACCATTACCTTTCTGGCCTGCATATTGGCCTGGGTTTACCTGCCCATTCCTGGCGGCTTCGTGTTCCCAATGATTGCGGGCATCTTTGCCACCAATCTTCCCCCTTTACCCACCAGTGCAATAAGAGACGCGTGCTTTGGCGCCATTGGTTTAGGTGGATTCTACTTGTTACAGTATTCGCTGATCATGCCAGCCTTCTCCGAGTTGTGGCAGTTACTCGCTTTTTACTTCATGAATATTATTGCTATTTGGAAAGTGTTCGATACGGTGCGGTTGGGAATCTTTCGCGTGCTTGGGGTTAACTTACTATTGGTGCTTTCTTCGAGCGCGTTAAACCTCACGCCTTACTATACTATCGAAATGCCGCTGATGATGCTGGTCTATGTATTGATTATTCTGGCGATAGCCAAACTTGTTTCCGATCTACTTACACCCTGTAAAACGAAGGTCGCGTTCGATAAATAATCACTTCCCGCCTGAACGTCCTTAATGCCACAACCTTGGTTCTCGCCAAGGCTGTTTCTATTTCATACCGTACTCTGATTTATTCGCCTCTCGAGGAAACGTCTCTGATTAATCATCATAACTACGCTATTACGCTCACTTTGTAGGATTTAATCCATCATATGCGATTAACTCGCTTTCTAATTCCCTCATAAAATCTCCACATACCCAATCAAAACAACTTGTGGAATCTACACTATGAACCATTTTAAAAAAGCACTTTTAACCACTCTTATCGGCACTACGCTAGTTGCAGGCGCTCACGCTGCAGACAATGCAAACAGCGAAGCACTTGACGCATCAGATATGACTCGCGCCTACTCAACTTTTTATGTCGGTGCAAGCAATAATGGCGACGTTAAAGCCTCTGGGTCTATCTCTTACCAATACGAAAATGGTATGGAGTCGATGTTCTCGCTAGAAGGAACAATGAACAAAGAAGGCGAGTACAGTGATAGTCGCTTCCAGTACTTCCATGTATTCAATACTGGTAACTCGGTCTCGCCACGTGTCGCTGTCTCGCTTGATGTTGTCGATAATGACACGGCAACCACGGCCGCACTCGGTGCCATTTCAATTTTCCGCACCCCAATTGACTCACTAACGTTTTTTGCACGTGTTGGCGCTCTAACCGGGACTTATTCTGACCAATCAATGAATGCGTTTAACGTCACTGACGATAGCCTAGTTGGTGGAATGGGCGCAGCATACGCGGTATGGAAAACCGGCCAAGATGGTACTTTCTTAGCGTTATACCCAGAGGTGACATACTTGAGCGGTGACATCGACTCGACCACGGTGAAAACGACTTTAATGGCAGCAACCCCACTGAGCACGGATAAAACCCGTTGGGGCCAAGTTAAGTTTGAAAACACCTCTGGCAGCATGGAATCGAGCAGTAAACACGTCGACATCAACGAGAATCGCGTATGGTTTAACTACAAAGTGTACCTATAACACTCTCCTCTAACCTGTCCTACTGTCCTCCATGGCCTGCGTGAAAACGCAGGCTTTTTTGGTTTTTGCCCAATCAGCGAGATCCATCACGCCGACACCAATTCGGTAGGATCACGTCCTCCAAACCTGATTATTAGCGCGCGGTGTTCGACGATAAAATCTTTGCCAAGCCCACGTATTTGGCGTGGAGCATGAATACAGCGACACAGAACAAGGCGGATCTGTGAATAGTAAACCATCGCATTTTCATAGGGGTGAGAGTCGATGGCTTGGGAACGAAACATCTATGCGTGCACTAGCAAATACACCGATTTTACTCACTGCACTTATCAGCTCACTCGTGAGTTTTGACAGCCTTGGCACAGAGCAACCGCAAGAGGCTAATGGCATTCAAACCTACTCAGAAATCATGGCTCGTGGTCAGGATATTTTTGCTCGCTATGGCATCGACGATGATTTACCACGCTTAGGATTGAGCTCGCTTACCGCAGGAGAGCATCTCGTCGAACACGTCGAGCGTCAAATCACTATCGGTGATGAAGTGCGGAAATCTCGGGTCTTCTTAGTCAAGGATACCGATGCGAAAGGGAACATCGATTTGCGCATCAAATACAACCCAAATGAACTGGATGAACGAGACGACGCGATCAGCGAAATTGAACGTAACACTCGCACAGAATACCGATTGCGTGATTACGCGCAAAGCTATGACCCAAATAGCATCACAGCCACAGACATGCCGGATGGCAGCAACGTAGTGAGCTTCAATTACTCCAAATATGGTTTACCGCAAGACATCGCTTATTTTCGCTTCATGCGCGTCAATATCACTGTAAAGGATGGCGTTCCTCAAAGCATGACCATAACCAACTCGAAGCCATTTGACTTTGACAACTATCGAGTTGAAAGCTATCGCCAAACCATCACTTTTGCCACATTAGGCAGCGGTAAGCTAATTCTAAGCAAAAAGGCGATCGACATTAACGGCACCAAGAAGAATCAACCGATTCATGTCACTTCTGTTGCTGAGCCCATCGCCCTGTATAGTGAAGAGCGCGGCGTAGACATCATCAACCAAGCAAGGCTCAGCGAAGTGTCCGATCCACGTATTCGGGAAGTGAGCGTTAAACTGGACCGCGTCTTTCCGCTAATGGGCGACATGATAAGACGAAAGGGAATTGACCTCCCCCTTCCTTACGGGGTATCAGTGGCGTATCGAAACCAAAACATGAATATTCCCTTTAATGACTTTACTATCGATGGGGTCAGGCTCAATGATCTCTTTGATCCCGAAGATTCCATTGGCTCGGTCAACGCCGAGAGCCTGAACATCCGTGGAGATGTGAACATCCTGCCTTTTTGGAATGTGTTTGGATACATCGGCAAAATTAACGTCGATGCAAATGTCGATGCCCAATACACTGGCGCTGCGGGTGAGTTCATCCAAGACAGATTGAACGACAAACTCCCAGGCTTAGGTGATCGATTCTGTGATAGCGAAAGCGTAGGCGCGTTATGCCACAGCGCAAGAGTCAACGTGCCCTTACACCTAGAGTATGATTTACGCGGTGTTGGTACGACACTTTCTGTTGGCTATCGAGAGTTTTTTGCCTCCGTTACAGGCACGATTTCTCAAACCCGACTTAAAGGCGCGACAGAATGGGGGGATCCAATCA
This sequence comes from Vibrio sp. NH-7, assembly GCF_053643215.1. NCBI lineage: Bacteria > Pseudomonadati > Pseudomonadota > Gammaproteobacteria > Vibrionales > Vibrionaceae > Vibrio > Vibrio sp. NH-7. The sequence continues at coordinate 1,286,420 of NZ_CM132188.1, forward strand.
CCACCATTCAACCTATGATTGGCTATCAGCTGGTTGATTATCGCACGCAACTTTTTGTCGGCGCCGAATACCAAGGGCTTGAACCGAGAATGGAGGGGCAGGTCAAAACCGGAGACATAGAGTTTGATTACGATATTGGCGTTGACTTGAATAAGTGGGCTTACATTGTTGGATTTAACAAGCAAATCGGTCGAAACTACAACCTGACGTTTATGTACAACAAAGGCGAAACTCGTGATGCCTTAACTCTAAATTTGGGCTACCGTTTTTGACGTTATCGCCTTCTACACTTATCGCTCGATGTCCAAATCAATCCCTCAGTAAAACAAACTCCCGCTTGGTAGGAACACCAAGCGGGAGACGATACAAATGGCTTGCTCGCAGCTTTGACGAACAACGCGTATCACTGTTTTTGATCGAGCTGCTTTAACATGGCCTCCACTGCAACTTCAAGTTGACGATCCTTATTCTTGGCGACATCTTCTGGCGATTTGTAGACCAAGATGTCAGGGACAATTTCTTGGTTTTCAAACCAATTGCCGTTGTCATCTTTGAAGCCCAACTGCGGCACACCATAGTTGATCCGAGACTCTTGCAGGCTTGGCCAAATTACCGCCGTCCCCGTCCCTGGTACGCGCTCGCCGACTAACATTCCTAGTCCCTCACGCTTATAGAAGAATGGCGTGATCGAACCATCAGAGTAGCTGTTCGCATCGGCAATCATAATGCTTGGTTTTGCCCAGCGTCTTTCTGGGAATGACGTCAATTTATACCCATCACGAGTTTCAATCGAGCTGTGACGTACACCAGAAAGCACCTCCATCAATTGACTAGTCAGGTTGCCGCCCATATTAAAGCGCACATCCACAACCACCGCTTCCTTGTCGCGATACTTGCCAAACAGATCATTCTGCATTCGCTCAAAGCTATCTGGCCCCATTTCAGCTAAGTGGACATAGCCAAGTCGACCATTCGACAGTTTTTCCGTCAGCGCTTGACGCTCCTCAACCCACGCATCATAAGCCAGTTGCCCTTCTTGCCAAACGCTAATTGGAACAAGCTTAAAGTCTTGAGCTGATTCATCACCCGGCTTCAATACATTGAGTTTGGTGACTCGCCCCTGCTTAAAGTTGAGGTGGGAGTAAATGTCTTGATTTGGCGCAATCTCTACCCCATCTACAGAGTAAATAATACTGCCCGCTTTGATTGGAGACTGGTAGGTATCCGCAGGACCGCCTGCCAATACCGCTTTTACTCGCACGCCTTTGCCTCGGTAATTGTGATCATAAAACAGACCGAGCGAAGACGGCTCTTCCCAAGTACTTAGCGAATCATCAAACTGGGAGCCCGTATGAGAGGCGTTCAATTCACCGGCAAGCTCGCTCAGTAGCTCAGCAAAATCAATGTAGTTGTGAATACCCGGAAGCTGCTGTTTGTACAACTCACCATATTTATCCCAATCAACGCCGTGCATGTTCGGGTCGTAGAACTTCACTTTGGTCAACTGCCACACATGGTCAAACATGGCGCCAACTTCGGCTGAAAAGTCGTAATTGGCCTGTGCTGCGTAGTCAATGTATTCGCTCTCGGCTGTCACAACATTGAGCTTCTCGATACCTTGATCACCAATGATCACCAAAGTTTCATCATCGGGTGCCATGGCAGCAGCGCGAACGTCGTAGTAACTGCGAGTGAACAGAGGTGTGCGCTCTCCGGTTGTTAGATCAATCTCAAAGATTTCCGCATTATCTCCTTCAGCACTGATGACCACCATATACTGATTGTTTGCCGATAAATGAGTGAACATCGGTGACGTCGAGTAAGCGGTGACGCGCTCAGTTCGATATTTCAGTCCCTTCTCTTCAATGACGGTCGGCTCAGGTGGCGAGTTTTCAGCATCACTCTCTTGGTTTGCCGCAATCTCTTCATCAAGCCAACGCTGTTCATCGGTCTTATTGGCATTAAATTGCGCTTGCTGGTTTAAGTAAGTGATGTAGATATCTTGCTGCTGGGCGAAGCCATCAATGCCATAAGTAGAATTGGCGTTGCTCAACCAATACACCGCTTGGCCATCTTGGGAGAATTTCGGGCGATTTTGGGTAAACCCGCTCTTAGTGATATTGATTGGCGCTTCACTGCCATCGGCTTTGATCAGAACAACGTCACTGTCTAACTCAGAGTTGTTGCGCGTCGCCACATATTCACTATCTGGGGACCAGTTGTAAGACAAATCCCCATCCATGTAGGAATAGAGCGCTTGATTGTCCAACAATGTATACGTTGCATCTTGCTCAAGATCGTACACTTTCAGCGTATTGCGATCTTCTCGATACAACACGCGCTTACCGTTCGGTGAATAGAGCGGCTGGAACTCATCGACAGGTTTATCAGACAACTGCTCTTCGACAATATCATACGATGTCGAGAAGCTTTTCCCCGTGTCATTCACATAACTTTGGAATACATCCCAGTTACCGTTTCGCTCCGACGCATACATGATGGAGTAGCCGTCGTTTGAAAATGAGATGTCTCTCTCTGCCGCTGGTGTGTCGGTAATTCGTTTCGTCATGCCAGATAATAGCGACACAACGTACACATCCCCACGGGCAACAATCGCCACTTCAGGCGCGTATGGTGAGACCGCGATTTCCGTCGCTTCATGATTCAAAGTCACAAAGCGTCGTCCCTGATTTAGCGAGGTTTGACGGATAAACACATCAACAGGTTTTGCGTCTTCCTGCTCTGCTTTTTTAAGCCAAATTTGGCCGTTATAACCGTAGGCGAGATCACCGCTTAAACTCGCACTGAGGAAACGAACTGGTAAGGTGTCATGGTTGGTGATTTGCTCTGGCTCAGCGACATCCTCCATGCGCTTTTTCCACACATTGAATGACCCAGAACGTTCAGACAAATAGTAAAAGCTTGAGTCATCACTCGCCCAAACGGCATTTCTGTCTTCGCCGCGAAACGAAGTGAGTTTACGATGCTGCTTCGTTTGCGTGTCGTAACGCCAAATGTCACGAGTAGCGTCGGAAACTGCTCGCTTTCGCCACTCTTGCTCAAATGAAGGCTCATCAGTGTAGAGATATGCGGTGCCATCCGGCTTCATTGACAACGCACTCACTGGATTTGATAACAGCAGCTTCTCGCGTCCACCTTCGCTTGATACGGAGTACAAGCGCTTGCTGCTATTGCCCATAAAGCCATTATTTAGCGTTGCGTCACTGTCGCCAAGTCGTCTTGAACTGAACAACACCTCTGAACCATCAGAGCTAAAAGCGTATGGCACGTCGGCGCTTGAGTGATAGGTCAACCTTTTCGCTTGTCCACCAGTAACGGGCACGATGAACACATCACCAGAACCAAACCGTTTTGATTGAAACGCAATCGACTGACCATCAGGAGACCAAACCGGGTGATCGCTATACACATCACTCCCGGTCAATGGCGTCGCTTCTCCCCCATTCGAGCTGATAAGCCATATCTGCCCAGCATAGGTAAACGCGATCTTTTCGCCGTCTGGAGACATCGCAATATCTCTTAACCATTTAGGGCTCGTATTTTGAATGTCTGATGCAGTGGCAACATTGGGTAATGCAAGTAACAAAGAGAGCGCAAGCAGGCCCTTTCTACGACTGAAGCGTAACATAATGTTCCTTTATTGTTATTTTTAAAAGATAATTACTTATCGTATTACGATAAATTTTTAATGACAACGATTAATTGAAAAATCGCATGGATTAATTAATACAAATAAGCCCTCTTAATGTACGACATAAGTCAAAAGAGTGCATATCTGAGCACCTTGAGAAGCCCGTCTCAATTAGAGCATTCGTTCTGTAACGCTATGTAAGGTATCCGTACAAAAACATATAAAACGTATAGAATTCTTCCTTATAAAAACGTCGGTGGCTCTATGAAAAGAATAATTGTTGTGTGTATTGCAGTGGCGGTGTTGGGTAGCATGGCTAACTCATCAACCACGACGAACAAAAAGATACTCCACTTAAAGCATGATGGTGAAGTTTACGTCTTCGATCGCGAGGAGTACGCGATGCTTCAATGTCAGTATGTTCTGGATGAAAAAACCTGTAACGAGCTTGAAGCTTATTATGCTGAAATGGAACCGACGCCGGAGCAATAAGTAATAAACGCAAGGCTTAATGCGTTTACTCTCCTCCAGCTAAACGTTTTTCATAATTTGGAAAACAAAAACTAGCGTTCTATTTTTCGCTGCTTTACCCCCAATAACTGTCCGTATTTGTGGGGCACGTACTTGGTTATACTCAGCCCGAAATTAAACAAAAAGCTCTGGATTTACGATTCAGCTCGCTTACAGGAATGAATATGACGAACTACGTAGTGTGCGCACTGTACAAATTTGTGCGACTTGAAGATTATGTTGACCTTCGCCCCGCTCTAAAAACGTTAATGGATGAAAACGACATCCGTGGGACGTTACTTTTAGCAAATGAGGGCATCAATGGCACTGTGGCCTCCACTCGAGAGGGGATCGACGCTCTGCTTGCTTGGTTTAAGCAAGATCCTCGCTTGGCGGATATTGTTTACAAAGAATCATTTGAAGCCAATCAGCCGTTCAATCGCAGCAAAGTAAAGCTGAAAAAAGAAATTGTGACGTTAGGTGTCGAAGGTATTGATCCTCGCCATGTGGTTGGCACGTACGTAAAACCAAGCGAATGGAACGACTTGATCTCCGACCCTGAGGTATTTGTTGTCGATACGCGCAACGACTACGAAATTGAGATTGGCACATTCAAGCATGCCGTAAACCCAAAAACAGACACCTTCCGAGAGTTCCCTGACTACGTTGCTCAAAACATGGACCCAGCAAAACACAAAAAAGTGGCGATGTTCTGTACGGGCGGCATCCGCTGTGAGAAGTCCACGGCCTATATGAAAGAGCAAGGCTTTGAAGAGGTTTATCATCTTGAAGGTGGGATACTCAAATACCTTGAGGAAGTGCCAGAAGAAGAGAGCTTGTGGGAGGGGGATTGTTACGTCTTTGACGGACGGGTCGCTGTAGACCACAAACTAGAGAAAAGTGGTTACGAGATGTGCAACGCATGTCGCTTACCGATAACGCTAGAAGACATGGCCTCTGAAGCCTACGAAAAAGGCGTCAGCTGCCCGAAATGTGTCGATAAACACACTGATGAACAAAAAGCACGTTTTCGCGAGCGCGAGCGCCAAGTTCAGTTAGCGAAAGCACGCGGCGAAGTGCATGTTGGTGGCGAAGCGGATCAAGTGATCGCTCAAAGACGCAAAGAGAAACTTGAGCGCAAAGCCGCACAACGTAAATCGAAATAAAGTTGTACCCAAACAACATCACTATTTAGCGTAAAAGGGAGCCTCGCTCCCTTAATTTCCTTCTGAAAACCTCATTATCCAATGCGCTCCCCCTCCCACAGATACCTTATCGTTATAAATAACAATTATTCACTGAAAATTTATTTTTAAACAATACTTTAACAATTCATTTTTTCCAGTTATGGTTGAGCGATGTTTAACCCGTCGTGAGATAACATTATGGAAATATTGATCCGTCCTACGCTTGTCAATGATGCTGCAGCAATTTGTGACATTTACTCGCAACCGAGCGCTCAAAGAGAGACGCTGCAACTGCCAAAACCATCGGTTGCCATGTGGACCCAACGACTGGAAAACATCCCCGCTGGCGTATACAGCTTTGTTGCTGAAGTTGATGGAAAAGTGGTAGGAAACATTGGTTTTGAGCACAATCAACGCCCTAGAATTAGCCACTGTGCCACTTTTGGTCTGGGGGTTCACGATGAGTATCAAGGCATTGGGGTTGGCAGTAAACTTATCGAAACGGTACTCGACCTTGCCGACAACTGGTTACAAGTAAAGCGAATCCAAATTGAAGTCAACACAGACAATGAAAAAGCGATTGCCTGCTATAAGAAGTTTGGCTTTGAGATAGAAGGAGAAGCAAAAGCACGCTCATTCCGCGATGGAGAGTACATCGACACTTACTACATGGCACGTTTACGCTTTTAAATACAAAACACCAACCTAGACGATAACGGTTTAGGTTGGTTCTATACTACTCAAAAAGCTGAGTGCCCGCTCAGTTAAACGTTCAGTATAAGCATTAATCTTCCAGTGGTTGGGGCTCCACCCTTTTACAAATCGTTGAAAATCTGCCCAAGCGACCATAAACATAGGTCGAAGCTTTTGTTCTACATCCTCAGCGTCCAGATCAGGGCGATATTGACTTAACGCACCCCTAAGCAGCGTGAAGTATTCGTCCAAAATCCATTCTTCCATCGCCTCACACTCTTCCGGCGGTACCGCGCTGCTCATAAAAAGGGCGATATCTTTCATGGCGCAACCGTTACCAACGTATTGAAAGTCAACGGCAGCCGCTCGCTCGCCGCTTGGTTCAAAACAGAAATTGGCCAACTTTCCATCGCCGTGGACGAGCGTCGAATAAGGGGCAAGCTTTAGTGTCCGATCAATCTTCTCAGCCGCATGTTTCAACCGAAGATCGCTCAGGGCGGCGAACTCATCTGGTCGAGTGTCTAGATGCCAATATGTTCCTGTAGGCCATAATCCGTCAGCTCTGCTCGACATGTGTTGGGCATGAAAATGAGCGAACCACCGCAGCGCAGCACGCAAATGGGTCTTGGAGGCTTCCTGAATCACTTGGGAAAAGCCGATCTGGCTAAGATCTTCCATCACCAAAAGGAGCTCATTATCTCCCTGCTCTACCAATAAGGTTTGAGGCACCGTGGCATAGCCTTCGCATCGGCCAGCGACGTGTTGGTAGAAGTTCATTTCGACTTGATAGGAGTACAACTTGCGTTTGTGGGAAAGCTCGGTGTTCCAACCTCTGGGGTGATGTTCAGGCTTGGGTAGCGTGATGTGTTTGACTACAACACTGGTCGAGCCAATCCATAACCGAACCAACTCGCCATAACCACCCCATAGTGATTGCAACGCATCGACACGATGAAGAGTGTTAAAACCTAGCTGTTTAACAATCGCCTGATAGCGGACTTTTTCCATCATGCTTTTAAATGCGCCCATTCAGGGTGGCGATCTAAATAGTGCACCACGTAACTGCAGACAGGCACAATCTTCACATCCAATTCTTCTAATTTGGGCAGTACCGCTTCCATCATCACCTTGCCATACCCTTTCCCTTGCAAAGCATCAGGCACGCGTGTTGAGGTAATATGGTACACCCCATCCTCAATTTTGAATTTAACGGTCGCATAGTGTTCAGACTCTAAATGCACGCGAAACTGGCCTAATTCAGGCTCGAAAAGTACGGAATGCTGCATAGTAAACTCCTAAATTGATACATAGCTCAAAAAAATCATTACATTGATGTTTGAACAAACGCTCAAGCATAAATAGAATTTATACCAGTCTGAGCATTTAGACGTGGAATGATAATAACCTGCGGCAAACATAGCACGCAGAGCTAATGGAGGCTAGATGAGTACTCAGGCGGTGGCAATGAAGGAACAGTCTTCAAGTCCTTATAACAAACAGAGGAATGTCGTCACAGTCAATAGTGTCGATGCCCTAGCCATGGTTGAACATGGTGGCGAACTTACCATGAGTATCACGACTCCTGTCGGCCGCACTTTTCGCTGTAAAACGGCGTTTATTGGCACTCACTCAGACAGCATGATTCTTGCCGAACTTCCGAAAGTTTCCGATGAAGATTTGAATTTCTACTTTCAAGAAGGTTTTTGGACCACAGTGCGCGCTATTTCTCCCCGAGGGGAAGGCGCCATTATTCATTTTAGAAGCCAACTCCAGCATATCCTTAAAGAGCCGATGCCATTGGTAATGATGTCTGTACCAAAAGACATGCAGGTATCGCAGCTACGTAAAGAGCCACGCTTTGATGTAAACCTTGAAGCCAAAGCCAGTACTGAAAATAGAAAGATGGATTGCGAAATCCGTGATTTATCGAAAAGTGGTTGTCGATTCTTCGCGCCGCCTTTGAGTCGGCCTTTCCAAGTCGGTGACGAGATTGAGCTTATCGTTCAGGTACGAAACGGCAAGCAGATTCAGTTCGAGCCTCTATTTGGTACTGTGTGTAACTTGCAACGCTCAATGCACTACGCCAGATATGGCGTCCAGTTCAATGAAATGGGCAGAAACAACGCCAAGACGCTACTTAGCCATCTAAAGTTCGATGGCACCAAGCTCGCGTTACGAACCTAGCAAACGAAAAATCCCCGCACGATGCGGGGATTTTTGTTTTTAAGCCTGTCTGACCTTCGAACCTGTCTAACCAATGAAGGAAATGTAGCCCTGTAAAATAATCAAGTTAACGATGTCGATAAAAAACGCCCCGACAATAGGCACAACCATAAACGCCTGTGGGGAAGGCCCAAATTTGTTCACTAAAGATCCCATGTTCATCACTGCCGTCGGAGTGGCTCCTAAACCAAAACCACAATGCCCACCAGCAATGACCGCAGCATCATAGTTTGCACCCATAACTTTGAACGTCACGAAGTAAGCAAAAATACCCAACACGAGTGACTGAACGGCCAAAATCACCAAGAATGGTACCGCCAGATCGAAAATATTCCACAGCTTTAAGCTCATTAACGCCATTGCTAAAAACAATGACAAAGAGACCGTACCTAAAATATCAACCGTCTCTGCATCCACCTTGTGGACTTTCGTCACCTCAAGCAAATTGGTAATGAACACACCAATAAACAATGCATAGACAAAGTCAGGGATCATCAGCCAACTGATATTATAACTGCTTACCCACTGCTCTAGATATTTCGCGCCAGTGACACAGATAAGCAGGATAAACAGCACTTCAATCACTTTTTTGGCGGTGACTTTATCTTCCTCGTACTCGTTATAGGTCACGAGCTCAGGGAATCTTTCGTGGGTTTGAGTACCACGACCATACTCGGACTCAATCCCATTTTTATCGATAAGCTTTTGAGCCACCGGACTGCCGATGATGCCGCCGATAATCAGACCAAAAGTCGCGGAAGCCATGGCAATTTCAAGCGTGTTGCTGATGCCGTAGTTTTCTGAAAACGTCTGCGACCACGCCGCACCGGTCCCATGTCCACCTGATAGAGTGATAGAGCCGGCAATGAGCCCCATTAAAGGATCAAGCCCTAACGCGGTGGCCAACGACACGCCAACACCATTTTGAATAATGATGTAAAAAGATGCGACCGCCAAAAAGACAAAGACCTTTGCGCCACCTTTCATCAGCTGAGTGTAGTTTGCAGCAAGACCAACGGTGCTAAAGAACATCAACATAAAGGTGTTCTGCAGCGGAAGTGAAAACTGAAGATCGACCCCGTTAAAATGCAAAAAAGTGATGACAACAGCCACAATTAAGCCACCTACGATCGGCTCTGGGATGTTGAACTTTTTCAATACGGGTAGTTTGGAATTAACAAAATGACCTAAGAATAGAACGCTGATGGCGATTAAGAAAGATTCTAGTGGTCCAATTGAAATTATCTGATTCATATAACCTCTTCATTGTGTGTCACCCATCTTCCTTAACGAGTTAAGAGCCCTTTGGCTCAACGTTTAAGTTCTGAGTCGTCGCCTCCCGGCGGCTGACCTAAACGCGATTAATCACATTTCTCTATTGAAAAAAATCCTCTAAACAGTGGGATACCCACTCTATTTCAACAGTAAAAACCCTACAAAAATCGGTAGAGTTGCGAAAGAAAGCCGCCATTATTAATAAAAATGGAGCAATTTGTCGAGTATTGACTCCAAAAACGTGCCTAGGCTAGATGTAAAGTGTGAAGAAAAACGACGCTAATGAGCTGTTATTTGGGGAGTTTCAGGCAAAAAAATAGCCAATCGCAAAAAGGGCGATTGGCTTATATATAGTGTGAACAAATGTTATTCACTAACAACGTCAGTTGGCTAGGTGACCCTCGGCTTAAAAAGGGTCGATTTAATTAATGCAGAATGCGTGCCAACTTTAAAACCGCGATATTTGATGATCCAGCCGCATTTTTGGCTAATTTTTGATTATCAAAATGCAATATGAAAATTGCAAAATGCAAACCTTTGCAAATTAATATTAAACTAGATTCTTATAAATAGTTCTATCAGTTTATTTTTTCATACTTTTTTTTATCCAGAATCGATATACTCCGTGCACCTAAATTTATTTACTGAGTAGCATGAACTATTTTTCGACATTTCTAAAAGGCATGGCGATGGGTGCAGCTGATGTTGTACCTGGAGTATCGGGTGGTACTATCGCGTTCATCACTGGCATTTACGACACTTTGCTAGAAAGCATCCGTCGCATTAACCCAAAAGTATTGGGAATTTGGAAACGTGATGGATTTAAAGCCGCATTTGACCATATCAATGGCTTTTTCCTGATCGCCTTGTTTGGTGGTGTCCTTACCAGCATTGCCACATTAGCGAAGCTGATTTCATGGCTATTGGTAGAACACCCTGTACCAATCTGGTCTTTTTTCTTTGGCCTGATTTTGGTGTCAGTGTTCCATATCTTAAAGCAAATTGAGCAGCGCTCCGCTAGCCGATTTGTCTTTTTGTTACTGGGTGTGGCGTTCGCCTACAGCATTACCGTACTGCAACCGCTACAAATGGACCCGACTAGCGTAAACATCGTTATTGCGGGAGCAATCGCGATTTGCGCCATGATTCTTCCGGGCATTTCAGGCAGCTTTATCCTACTTTTGATAGGCATGTACACGCCTGTCCTTGGCGCTGTAAAATCCTTCGATGTAGCTGTCATTGCACTATTTATGAGTGGCTGTGTGCTTGGCTTACTGAGCTTCTCCCACGTTCTCTCTTGGCTACTAAAGCGCTTCCGTGATTTTACTCTTGTCTTTTTGACTGGCCTGATGATCGGTACGCTACCTAAGATTTGGCCTTGGAAAGAAACGCTCACATGGCGTACAAACTCTAAAGGCGAGCAAGTGCCATTGATTCAACAAAACCTGTCACCATTTGACTTCGAATCGGTGACATCTCAGCCTGCGCAGCTAGGTATTGCGATTGTCATGATGATCTGTGCAATTGCCTTAGTTTTAGGTTTAGAAAAATTCGCGGAGAATCGAGACATCTAATTGTCACGAAATGGAAAAAAGGCGACTCGAAAGTCGCCTTTTTTGATCGGATATTGTTGAGCTGGTTACGCAGCAACAGATTGATAGTTCCCGAGCAGCGCTTCATAAAACTCGCTGTCATTAAGTACCCCCACTAACTCTCCATCTTCTATCAACAGGATTGGTTGACCACTGCGCTGTTTCAGTTCAATCGCTTCGCGCATGCCAATGTCTGGACTGGTCACAATCACCGTCGAGCTATCCACTTCCTCAATTTGGCTGCTATTTAAATCCCAATGCAGGAGCTTTAACGACTCATCAGTTTTGATCAAACTGAGCTTTTGCTGATTTTGCTCGACCCAAATCGGCTGAGAGGTGCACACTTGCAACTGGGTATCTTGGCTGTTCAGTTCACTGACTGGCTGCATGAGCGAGCGACCTTTTAAGACATTTAATGGATTGGTGTGAGCAACGAAATCGCGCACATAATCATTTTTAGGCGTCAGAATGATCTCTTCTGGTTTTCCATGTTGAATCAAACGACCAGATTCCATAATCGCGATGTTATTGCCGATTTTTAACGCTTCGTCGAGATCATGACTAACGAACAAAATCGTCTTGTTGAGCTTCTCTTGCAGTACCAATAACTCATCTTGAAGTTGAGCTCGTATCAATGGGTCTAACGCAGAGAAAGGCTCGTCCATCAGCAAGATGTCGGTGTCCATAGCAAACGCACGGGCGAGCCCAACTCGTTGCTGCATTCCGCCTGAAAGCTCATGGGGGTATTTCTCCTCCCATTCTGCCAGATCAACCATCTCCAGTTGCTCGCGCGCTTTTTTACGGCGCTCAGCTTTTCCCATACCTTGGAGCTCAAGGCCAAACGCGACGTTGTCGAGAACCGTCAGCCAAGGCATTAGGGCAAATTTTTGAAACACCATAGACACTCGATGCGTGCGAAGGTGGCGCAGCGTCTCTTCGTCACAATTTGCCAAATCGACCGCTTGCTCTCCATCTTTGATTTCTAGGTGACCGCGTGAGATTGGGTTCAGACCATTCACCGCGCGAAGTAAACTCGACTTCCCCGAACCAGACAGCCCCATCAGGACACAGATTTCCCCTTCTTTGACGGTCAATGAAACCTTGTCCACACCAACAACTTGCCCTGTCTGGTCAATGATCTCTTGGCGAGTGTGGCCTTGGTCCAATTGCTGTAATGCCAGTTGTGGTTTATCACCAAAAACAACATCAAGATCGGTAATTGTGATTGCATCCATTGTTATGCTTCCTTTTGATTCGGTGATTTACACAAGCGATCCAAGATGATCGCAACCAGTACAATCGCAAGACCCGCTTCAAAGCCCTGTGAGATGTTCACAGTATTGAGTGCGCGAACCACTGGCTTGCCGAGCCCATCCGCCCCAACTAATGCTGCAATCACAACCATAGACAACGACAACATGATGCACTGAGTCACCCCAGCCATAATGGACGGCATTGCAGCGGGCAATTCCACTTTGAAAAGAAGCTTCATTCTAGTCGCACCGAATGCTTTACCCGCTTCCACCAGTTCCTCCGGTACTTTTGTAATACCAAGATACGTCAGTCGAATCGGCGCAGCGATAGCAAAAATGATGGTTGAAATTAACCCTGGGACAATACCCAATCCAAACAAAACAAGCGTTGGAATTAAATAGACAAACGTTGGCACCGTCTGCATTAGATCTAGAATGGGTCGCAATAGGGTATAGAGCCAAGGACGGTGCGCCGCCATAATGCCAAGTGGCACGCCAACCAACACCGAAATCGTCGTCGCTGCGAAGACTAAAACGAAGGTTTCAAGCATCTCTTCCCAGTACCCAAGATTTAGAATGGTCAACAGCGCTGCCACAATAAATAGGACTAACGGAATACTTCGGTGGAGATACCAAGCGATCGCTGCGGTCATCAAGATTGGCATTGCCGGTGGCATCCATTTAAAACCATCTACAACAAAAAGAATGATGGTTTCGAGGAAGATAGAAATCGCATCAAACAAGCCAGCAGCATTGTCCGTCAACCAATCAACACCGGCTTCCATCCATTGACCCAGCGGGATTTTGTTGTCAGTAATAAAATTCACATTACAACCTTTGTGTTATTTGTGTTTGCTGAAAGGGTCGGTGGGCAATACCCACCGAGCTGGCTTACGCCTTAGAACCAATGTAATTTTGAACCTGTAATACCGCGTCTTTGCCATCTAGCGTCTTCACGCCCTCTAGCCAATTTTTCACTTGCTCAGGGTTGGCTTGCAGCCACTGTTGTGCCGCTTTCGAAGGCTTGACGTTCTGGTTCAAAATGGCTTCCATCAATTGGTTTTCCATTTCTAAGCTAAACTCAAGGTTCTTAAGTAGCTGACCAACGTTTTGACACTCATTTAGGTAATTAGCACGGACATTGGTGTAGACGTTAGCACCACCATAATTTGGACCAAAGAAGTCGTCACCGCCTGCTAGGTACTCCATCTCAACATTGCTGTTCATTGGGTGCGGAGCCCAACCTAAATAGACAATCCACTGGTTACGGCGTACTGCACGGGATACCTGTGAAACCATGCCCGCCTCACTCGACTCCACTAAGTTAAAGTCCTTTAGACCAAAAGCATTGCTGTCAATCATCGATTGAATCAGGCGGTTGCCATCGTTCCCAGGTTCAATGCCATAAATGCGGTCGCGAAACTTATCGGCGTGAGTGGCAAGATCAGCAAAGCTCTTTACGCCAGCGTCGTACACATATTTCGGCACAGCTAACGTGTACTTCGCCCCCTCTAAGTTGGCACGCACGGTTTCAACCGTTCCCGCTTCACGGTATTTAGCGATATCTCCCTCCATGGTTGGCATCCAGTTGCCAAGGAAGATATCGATATCACCGTTCGCCATTGACGAGTATGTTACCGGCACAGAGAGCAAATCCGTTTTGGTTTTGTAGCCCAAACCTTTCAGCAGCTCTGAGGTGACTGCCGTTGTCGCCGTAATGTCCGTCCAGCCCACATCGGCAAAACGAACCGTTTCACACTGATTCGCGTAGGCATTCATAGCCATAGTACTTAGAGCGAGTGTTGAGAGTGTTTTTGTCATCATAGACATAGTGTTTTCCTTGTAATGATTACTGACTTTCGTTATTTGAATGCTCTTCTCGGAGAGTTCATTCGTTGTTTGTTTTGCCACTGCGGCGCTATCCAAACTGGCACGTCTTGCTCAGCTAACATAGGCTTGCCGAGGATCATGTCGGACGCTCGTTCAGCGACCATCATGGTCGGAGCGTTGAGGTTGCCATTAGGGATAGTGGGAAAGACAGAAGAGTCCACCACGCGCAAGCCATCGATTCCTCGTACCCGGCACTGTTCATCCAGTACCGCCATCGGGTCGTCATCTGCGCCCATTTTGCAGCTACATGACGGGTGGTAGGCGCTCTCGACATTGGCTTTCACCCACTCATCAATCTCTTGGTCGCTGGTGATCGCGATGCCTGGCTGAATCTCCTCACCTCGATATGAGTCCATGGCGGGCTGCATTAAGATCTCTCGAGTAAGGCGGATACAATCGCGCCAGTCTTGACGATCTTGCTCGGTAGAGATGTAGTTGAATTCAATATGTGGTTTCACCAAAGGGTCTGCGGATGTGATCGCCACATGACCGCGACTCTCAGGTTTGTTTGGCCCAACATGCACTTGGAAACCATGCCCGTCGAAGGCGGCGCGACCGTCATATCGCATGGCAGCAGGCAAAAAGTGATACTGAATGTTAGGCCACTTCAGACCTTCACGAGAACGAATAAAGGCGCAAGATTCAAAATGATTGGTAGCCCCCAATCCAGTGCGGGTTAAGATCCACTGAGCGCCGATCATCCCCTTGCTGACTAATCCTAATTTGCTGTTAAGAGTAATAGGCTGAGAGCAGTGATACTGGAAGTAAATCTCTAGATGATCTTGAAGATTTTGTCCCACACCCGGAAGATCGTGAACAAGGTCAACACCCGCTTTATTAAGCACATCTTTAGGACCAATGCCCGAAAGCTGCAGCAGTTGAGGTGAACCAATGGAGCCTGCGCTAGAAATCACTTCTTTTTCGGCAAAGCATTGCACCACCTTGCCCGACTTTTGAAACTCGACACCGACCGCGGTTTTGCCTTCCAGAATCACTTTTCTAGCGACAACGCCTTTAATCAACGTGAGGTTTGAGCGCTTCAGAGCACGTCGTAAATACGCGTTCGATGTCGATGCGCGAACGCCTTTGTCAACGGTCATGTGCATTGGGCCAAAGCCTTCTTGCTGATAACCATTGTAGTCCTTGGTCTCTGGGTAGCCGGCCTCTTTTCCTGCATCAATAAAGGCTTGGTACAAAGGATTGAGCGCCATATCGTTCCCATTACAGGTTCCGACAGGACCTTGTCCACCCCGGTACTCGTCTTCACCACCAAACCAGCTCTCCGTGCGGCGGAAGTAAGGTAAACACGCAGAATAACGCCAACCTTTGGCACCTTGCTGTTCCCACTCATCAAAATCGCAAGCATGTCCACGGACATACACCATGCCGTTGATCGAAGAGCTTCCGCCAAGCACTTTACCTCGCGGGCAATGGAGTTTGCGCCCATCAAGTCCCGCTTCCGCTTGAGTTTCAAATTGCCACGCGTAACGGTCGCTATTCATTGGGTATGACAGCGCCGTCGGCATTTGAATAAAAATACTCTTGTCTGTTCCGCCAGCCTCAAGCAATAGAACGCGATGTTCACCACTCTCTGTTAGGCGATCTGCCAAAATACAGCCGGCCGAACCCGCGCCGACGATAATATAATCGTAGCGTTGTTCCATGTTATCTCTCCGTGATTGGGTTAAGCGTATGGGCTTGGGTAATCACCCAACTCGATCAAAATACTCTTCGTTTGGGTGTAATGATGCAGGGTTTCGACCCCATTTTCGCGGCCAATTCCCGAGGATTTATAGCCACCCACAGGCATTTCAGCAGGAGAGTCACCCCAAGTGTTAACCCAACAAATACCCGCTTGCATTTGATGAATCACGCGATGTGCACGCGCTAAGTTTTGGGTGAAGACACCTGCGGCCAATCCATAGTCAGTATTGTTGGCGCGTTGAATCACTTCTGATTCATCTTTGAACGTCATCACTGACATGACAGGGCCAAAAATTTCTTGCTGTACATGCGCCATATCGTCAGAGCATTGAGCAAACACTGTCGGTGCGACAAAATTACCGTGTTTTAGGTCGCCCTCTGTGACTTGGTAGCCACCCGTAATCAGCTCTGCACCACTCTGTTTGGCCGCTTCAATCGCGCCAAGTACTTTTTCCAAGTGCGGTTTGGAAATCAGTGCGCCGATTTGTGTTTCCATCGACATTGGGTCGCCGACACTCAATTTATCTGTGCGCACTTTCAACTGTTCAATGAACTCTGGGTAAATAGATTCGTGAACAAATACGCGTGTGCCGTGAGTACACACTTCGCCTTGAGTATAGAAATTCGCAACCATTGCCGCCGACACAGCATCATCAAGCTTGGCATCATCAAAAATGATCATTGGCGATTTTCCACCCAGCTCCATGGTCACTTGTTTGAGTGAAACGGCACTGTCTGCCATCACCTTTTTGCCTGTACCTGACTCACCCGTGAACGAGACTTTGGCAATATCAGGATGCGCTGTGAGCATTTGCCCGACGCGATAGTCGCCTTGCACTACATTAAAAACACCATCTGGCATACCAGCTTCAGTGAAGATTTCCGCCAGTTTAACGGCAGTAAGCGGCGTCTCTTCGGAAGGTTTAAACACCATCACATTTCCCGCGGCCAACGCTGGGGCAGATTTCCACATCGCGATTTGGATCGGGTAGTTCCACGCACCAATACCAGCGCAGATGCCGAGTGGCTCTCTGCGAGTGTAAAAAAACTGGGATTCGCTAAGCGGTTGCTGCTCACCTTGCAGCGCGGGCGCAAGACCGGCAAAGTACTCGATCACATCCGCGCCTGAAGCCACATCAACCTCGATTGCCTCTTGGAGTGGCTTCCCGGTGTCTTTCACCTCGAGTTCTGCCAGTTCATCGTTGCGCTCGCGAAGAATCGCCACGGCTTTAAGTAAGATTCGACTGCGCTCGACCGCACTCATCTTCGACCAGATCGCAAAGCCGCGTTTTGCTGATGCTATCGCGCGTTCCACGTCTTGCTGGCTCGCTTGGCCAATGTCGGCAAGCGCCTCTCCCGTTGCTGGGTTGTATGTCGTAAATAGCTCACCCGACGTCGCAGAGTGAGTTTTACCATCGATAAAAAGTGATTTCGTTTCCATGTAAAGATCTGACTTAGTAGTTATTTTTTAGAATAAAAAGTGAGCTGTTTATCAAGATAATCGTTGATGATGAAGCGAGCCTTCGTCGCATCTATCCCTGAAGGGTTCAGGGTGCCACGCAGCCAGATACCATCAATCAGAGAAGCAATGCCAAACGCAATCAGTTCGGCTTGCTGCGGGTCAAAAAGCCCTTTGAGTTCTAATTTCAAATGAGACAGCAAACGCTTTTCATTGACTGACTGTAGGCGCTTCAATTGAGGGTCGTGCATAGAATGTGACCAGAAAGCCAACCAGGTTTTCGCCACTTTGTTTTCCGCTTGGAAACCGACAAAATTGCCGTCAATGATGGCGTTGATGCGCTCTAGATGTGCCTCTTTAGGAATCTCTCTTAGTTGGTTAGTAATGGTTGAAGAGAGCTGACGCAAAATCGCCCGCATCGTCTCCTCGAGCAAACCGTGCTTGCCGCCAAAATAGTGGTTAATGATCCCAGTCGACACCCCTGCTTCTTTGCTGATCAATGAAATGCTCGCGGCGTGTAAACCCACCCGATCAATCACCGCCATTGTCGCTTGAACAAGCTGAGGTTTTCGTATTTCTGGCATACCCACTTTTGGCATGTTTTAGCCCTTTGTTATTTTTAATTGAACGATTAGTTAAATATAAAATGCCTGAAAATTAATTCGAACTCAAATCAATTTTCTATAAATTCAATTTAAAATTAGGAAAAATTGCCGTTTTTTGGTTAGTGTACAAAATCATAAACAGCAACCAATACAGAGCTAAAATCGCAGAAGTTAAGTTTTAAAATGAACGAGAAATTGATTGATATCAATGTTATACAAGTAAAACAAAAGCAAAAGTTAGCCACCAACCATCACTACCCAAAGAAGCGACAACAACTCAAAACTCCCACAGAGAAACCAAAACCATAAAAAACAATTAGTGTACTAACCTTTGACTTTTGCTGAAAAATTTCGTGCAACAAATAGCCAAATCACATTTCACTTACACAACCTACCCCATTAAAATGATAATCAATTGCATTTGCTTGATGGGTTAATTAGGCTATCCACTCTCACAGCAACGACCAATTAGCCATTCATGAGCACGAACTCTTTTTTTGATCATTTATTTCAACACGCTCAGCAAGTCACCCCTTACTTAGCAGGGAAAGTCGAATCACTACCCGCAGACTTGCAATCTGAGCGCCTTATCCATATCAGCCAGCCTTGCTCTGAACAAATAGAGCAGCTTTACCTCTCTTTGCAGTCTGCACATCCAGAGGCAGGCAGCGCCTATTGGCTCACTCGTACTTGGACATTACTCTGCTGGCAACCTGTCTATGTGGCGTTTATCTCGATCTATGCATGCCAGGGACTGCCTTACCTCACCCAGATGGCGCAGCAAGTGCAAGAGCGGTTTATTGGTGGATTTCAGTTTGAAGAGGATGAGGTTAGAACAGGAACGAGCGAAGCATTAATCGAGCTGGCAGGGCGTGAACTCATGGTGCTGTTTGACCACTATCGGCAAGAGATGAATCAATGGACGCGCATCAGACCTGGGTTCACCAAGCACCTGATCGCAGATGGCATCTTAGGCTGCATTGTTCGTCTCCACCAGTTCGCTCCCGACTTAAGTCATGATTATCTCAGACAACAAGCCCTGCTTTGGTTGAAAGCCTGTAACTTGCCCGACAAACTCGTTGCGACTTTGCACAGCGACCAACAAGATGGCCACTTGAAACTGGTACGTACGAGCTGCTGCCTTGTCTATAAATGTGACGGACGAGAGCTGTGCAGTGATTGCCCAAGACACCCTGAAAACAAAAAGGTGCTTACCGTTTAGCAAGGCGCAAACGTTCAGACCAAGGGCGAAATGCGACCATACCGATGGCAAGAGAAAAGCCAAGACATAAATAGATCGGATAGTGTGGCGACAGGGTTGCGGTAAATGCGAGTAAAGATGCTAACCCATAGCCAATGGTGTGAGACATAGAAACGTAGCCCGATACCACACCGGGAGTGTCCGGCATCTTCTCTGTCGCCATTGAAGTGTACGCTGGCACCAACAAGGCGGCGCCGACAGAAACAACGGCTGACGCGAGCACGAACACGCCAAAGTAACCGGACAAGAACAAGCCAAACCCAATCAAGAGCGCAATCGAGCCAAGTCGATACATGCTCACTGCCGTCAGACGTTTCTTTTTGATTACAAATACTTGCGACAAAAATGTTGCCGCCGCACTGACCGTCAGCAATACCCCAATTGCATCACTGATTTCACTGGTCGACCATTGAGTTACGCTGCCAATCAGCGGAGAAAAACTGTATTGCAACAAGGCAATGACCGCACACAAAAACAGACCGCTCACTAAAAAGGGCATCAAGACCATCTCAGGTAGCCACGGTGCAGAGGTGCGTTTACGCGAATCGGAATCAAGCGAGTTGGGGTTAGGTAGCCATGCTGCCGCAAGCAAGGCGATAAGAGGCAACAGAATCATTAGCATTAAAGGGGCAAAAGGTGAAAGCTTCAGCGCTAACACGGCAACAAGTGGACCAATTAAACGGCCAACACTTAAGCCAATGCTGACCGATGTAATGGCTTGCAGGCGGTTCTCTTTGCCACAAAGAAGAATTGCCCAATGCTGACTTGCTGGCACCATACCGGCGACTGTGCAGCCGTAAATAACCCTTGCCACAACCAAGCCGGTCAGCGTCCAACCCATTGCCCATTCTCCATCACTGCTCGCCATTGCAAAAAGACACAGCAGCAGAAAGCTCGCCGTCATTCCTGCAAGTGCTTGGAGGACAACATTTTTTGGCCCGTGGCGATCGCTCACTCTTCCCCAAAAGGGAGCCGAAGGTAAAAACAAGAAACTTCCTACCGCGATCAGCAGTGACCACGTCGAGAGACTGAACGCAGATTGTTCGACCAAAAAAGGAAGTGAGACCAATAAGCCATTTTGCCCCACTCCCATTAGCGCTGCGACCAAACCAATAACCACGAGCTGGAACTGAGAAGATTTTACCCCTGACATACTAAGATACTCTTGAAACGTCAATGTGATGGAATGACACACTGATAGTGATGAGAAATAACCACTTATGATTTTGAAAATCATTATCATTAAGATTAAGTTATGATAAGGTTAGCGCCTTGTAGACAATAACTCAACTTGTAATACCGCTATGTTCCAGTTGGTCGATGCATCATTCCATATTGATGATAGAGCGATTCTATCCCCGACATCCTTAACGTTTTCGCCAGGTAAGATTACGACACTACTCGGTCATAATGGCTGTGGAAAGTCGACCTTAATGAAGCTACTCAGTCGCCAAAATGCCCCTTCAACGGGCGAGGTGACGCTTAGTGGCACCCCTGTCAGCCAATTAACGGCGTTGGAATTTGCCCACCGCGTGGCCTATCTACCTCAGCACCCGCCTCTGACTGACGGCGTGACCGTTAGAGAGTTGGTCAGCTTTGGTCGTTATCCTTGGAAAGGAGCGTTTGGACGTTACGGAGAGGAAGATAATCGGCTGATTGACCAAGCAATCGACAAAGTTGGCCTCAATTCATTTGCAAACCGTTTTGTCGCCACCCTCTCTGGAGGAGAAAGGCAAAGAGCGTGGGTCGCGATGTTACTGGCTCAGCAGAGTGAATGCATTTTGCTCGATGAACCCACTTCTGCACTCGATGTTGCCCACCAATACGAGCTTCTTGCCCTCATCAGAGAGCTCAACGAATCAATTGGTCTTACTGTGATTATGGTGTTGCATGATGTCAACATGGCCGCAAAGTTTAGCGATCACCTCATTGCACTCCATTCAGGAAAAGTGATCGCGCAGGGCACGCCTGAATCCATGATGACACCAGAAACATTGCTCAAGATTTATGGAATGGAGTTGGCTCTGTTCCCACACCCGGCGACAGGGCAACCCATTAGCTACGTCCCGTAAGTCAACTACCGCTATACACTCAAACTCAAAAGGAACTGTTGTGAAAAGAATCATTCTAGCGCTCACTGCACTGCTTACCTTCCATGTTAATGCGATTGAAATCGAACACGAAATGGGCGTTGCGTCCTTTGAGCAACGTCCAGAAAAAGTCGTAGCACTCGATTGGGCGTTAACTGAAACCGTACTTAGCCTAGGCATTGCGCCGCAAGGGATCGCTGACGTCAAAGGTTACAGCACTTGGGTGGTTGAACCTGCGCTATCCCCTAATGTGATCGATGTAGGCTCTCGTCGTGAGCCCAACCTAGAGCTACTGACTGAAATCAAGCCGGATGTCATCTTGATCAGTAAGCACATGGCCCCTGCCTATGAACAGCTACAAAACATCGCCCCTGTGGTTGTGTTTAGTGTCTTTAGCGAAAGTAAGCAGCCGATTGAGTCCGCGAAATCTATTACTCTGGCTCTAGGCAAGTTACTTGAGAAAGAAGCTCAAGCTCAGCAGGTTATCGCCCAAACAGAGCAACGTTTGCAGCAAAATGGTGACAAGGTTCGCGCCGCCAACAAAACGGATAAACCGATACTGTTTGCGCGTTTTCTAAATGAAAAAACATTGCGCATTCACAGCGATGGCTCATTGGCGCAAGCGACCATTCAAGGTATGGGACTCAAAAACGACTGGAATGAAGAAACCAACGTTTGGGGCTTTACCACCGCGGGTACCGAGAAGCTCGCCGAACATCAAAAAGCCAACGTGATGTTATTTGGTCCACTCAAAGCGTCTGAGCGTGAACAGTTAGACAGTAATGCACTGTGGCAAGCGATGGAGTTCACTCGAACAAACTCGGTTTATGAGCTACCTGCCATCTGGACTTTTGGTGGTTTAATCGCTGCACAACGCTTTAGTGACCATATCACCCAACAACTTATTGCACAGTAATGAACACCATAAGCTTGAATAGACCGAACGGGCACTCGTGGAGAGTGCCTTTCTTTGCCATTGTTGGCATGGTTGTATTACTTGGTCTGATCAACTTTTCGGCTCCCTACTCTGGCGGTATCCGTCTTGTGTGGGAGACGATCACACAGTTTGATGCCACCAACTACCAACACTTGATCACCCATCTGACCTATCTTCCCAGATTGACCGTCGCGGTGCTGTGTGGCTTTGCGCTCGCGGTGGCAGGCTGCGTAATGCAGTTTGTGCTGCGCAATCCCATCGCCTCTCCTACAACCTTAGGGGTGGCTGCCGGTGCAGAGCTTGGGTTGGTACTCGGTCTGTTGTTTATCCCCGCTCAGATAGCCGTGTCTGGTTTTATCCCAGCCTTTTTAGGCGGGTGTTTTGCGACAGGACTGGTTTTTCTACTCAGTGCATCTCGAGGGTTTGCGCCTTTACACATGGTGCTTGCTGGCATGGTCATCAGCCTATTTTTAGGTTCATTGAACACCATGCTTATCATGCTCAATGAACAGCAACTGACCAGCGTGTTTGTCTGGGGAGCGGGCGCGCTAAATCAGAATGACTGGTCAAGTGCCAACGCTCTGCTGCCACTCGTGATTATCCCGACCACTTTACTCTTGTTGCTACAAAGGCCGCTTTCGGCGCTGCAGTTTGGTGACACGGTCGCGACCTCTATCGGGGTCAATATCAAGCACATCAAACTGGTGTGTTTATCATTGGCGATCTTTATTACGGCCGCCGTTGTCAGTGAAGTGGGTCTTATCGGCTTTGTCGGCATAGTCGCCCCCGCTGTCGCTCGTATGCTTGGCGCTAGAAAGCTACTCGCGCAAATTCTCACCAGTGGATTGATCGGCGCGGCAATGCTGTTAGCCGTCGATCTACTCATTCAGCCGTTTTCTGGCGTTGGTGGCGAAATGCTTCCGACCGGAGCAATGACGGCACTCATTGGCGCACCTTTCTTATTGTGGCTGCTGCGCAGAACTTCGCTACACAGCGATCTAAAAGCGCGAACAGAAACAGTTCAGCATTATCAACATGTCCCAACCATTCGAATCGCGACGGTGTTAACGTTACTGCTGTCTCTATTTGTCGCGGGCGCCATTTTTATCGGCAGGAATCAGTACGGCTGGTCAACCAGCTTGAGTTGGCCACTGTTTGAACTGCGTGCGCCTCGCGTTTTTGTCGCCCTTCTCGCGGGTATTGGGCTAGCGTTTGCTGGCACCATTATTCAACGTATTTCCAATAACCCGATGGCAAGCCCAGAAGTGCTAGGTATTAGCTCTGGCGCTGCGCTGGCATTGGTTCTTGGTACCTTAATAGGCGGTGCCGTCGGTCGAGAGCAGCAAATGTTCATCGGCACCATCGGCGCGTTAAGTGTGATTGGTGTGGTTTGGTTGATGGGTCGAAAGCACCAGTTCGCACCCACCCAAACCTTGCTCACAGGCATTGCCTTGAGTGCAGGCTTAGACGCCTTTTTGAGAATTGCGATGAGCTCTGGTCACGATGACGTGCGAGCGTTACTCACTTGGCTTTCTGGCTCAACGTACTTGGTTTCAAGCCAAGACATCGTACTCCTTTTGGTGGGCGTTACGGTACTCGGTGCCGCTTCTCTCATTGTAAGTCGGTGGATTGAAATCATGGGTCTGGGCGAGGTTACCGCCAGTGCAATTGGTGTCAACTGCACCAGAGTCAGGCTACTGCTTTTGCTCCTTGTTGCCGCCTATACCACGCTTTGTACCATTGTTATCGGTCCATTGAGTTTTATCGGTTTGCTGGCTCCCCATATGGCCCGCTCACTTCACCAATACCGAGCGGCACCTCAAATGTTAACCGCAGCCCTGATTGGCGCGCTCGTTATGGTCACCGCAGATTGGGCAGGACGAACGCTTTGGTTCCCATGGCAATTTCCCGCAGGCTTGCTCGCATCGATTATTGGTGGGGGATATTTCCTCTATCTTATGAGGCGCTAAAACCCACTTGCTCATTCAGGCACTTCACTCGCCGATCGTCTCGAAGTGCCTGACATTCCTCCCAATTGTTAAAAATATTCACGAAACATAAAAAACTAGTTGATCATAGTAATGATAATAATTAGCATTCGCATGTCAGTTTTGTTAATAACTATCGAGAACTATAATGAATCGTACAAACGATCTGCTCAGCACCTCATCGATAATCGATGACATACCCAAGAAGACGAATGGAAATGCGCCTCCCATCTCCTGCTTCCTCAATGCACTTGCTCGTGAGTGTCAGGCTGTTCAAGTTGAACATACCAAGACCCTGTCGCGACTTAACATCCCACTAAGTAACCTGCGAACCATTCAAATCGGTTTGCAGTATTTTTCTTCGCTGGGTAGTCATGAATACCAACTTCCGGCACAACTTGTTGATTCAAGTGGCTCACGTGACATTGAATTTAGTGAAATGCTCCAGCTCATTGTCAGTGACCAGGGCTTAGTGGGCATGGTCAGCCAAGAGCAGCAACAGATTTTTGTTCAACGTGTGCTCGAAAGCGTGCGAAATACCTATCAAGCAATCGAACACTCGCCATACCAACGCCAGCTATTCGAAGAGCGATTAGATTTTAAGACTGCCGAGCAAGGCCTGCTGATTGGTCACTCATTCCATCCTGCGCCCAAGAGCCGAGAGCAGTTTTCTCTGCAAGATGCCAAACGTTACTCCCCTGAAATGGGCTCTCACTTTCCGCTACACTGGTTGGAAGTCCGTTCTCACCGCCTCCAGTTTGGCAGCTCCGCCGATGTAAGTTTTGATGAGCGAATGGCGCAATTGGTCGCCCACCATCCGCAGTTGGTTGAGGCACACCAAAACGCAAAAGCCAGAGGAAATCAGCTACTGCCTGTGCATCCATGGCAATGGCAGGTGATGCGCGAGCGAGAAGACATTCAAGATTTCATCGAACAAGGTGAAATAACACCACTTGGCCAACTTGGCGCCCCTTGGTATCCGACCTCTTCGACGCGTTCACTGTACGCGCCAACGCTGCCTTATATGTTGAAGTTTTCGTTGAGCGTAAAACTGACCAATTCTGTTCGTAATCTCTCACTCAAAGAAGTGATTCGTGGGACGCGATTAAATGACCTGTTCCACTCAACCGAACTAAACAACCAGCTTGGTTCTGAGCGCGGCTTTCAGTTAATGCAAGAGCCCGCGTTTATCGGCTTAATCGACAAAGCGGGGGCGATTATTGACGAAAGTCTTGTGGCATTTAGAGATAACCCTCTTGCAACGAAACCACAAGAAGAGGCCGTTGTCCTTGCAACGCTTACCCAACAAAACCCTTATGCCACATCTTCGCTGGTTGCCCGACGCATTAAAGACTACGCTGCGACTAAACGCATTCCTGAGCCTCTTGCCGCGCAGCAGTGGTTTGATGCTTATTGCCAACACGCTGTCGTCTCTTTGTTTGATTTACAGGCCAATCACGGTGTGGTGTTCCTCGCCCACCAGCAAAACATCGTCATGCAGCTCAAAGATGGCTTCCCTATTGGCATGTATTACCGCGATTGCCAAGGCACTGGTTATACAGATCTTGCCTTTGCACGCTACAGCGACGCACTATCCAACGACAAAGAGAGCCTTGAGAACTACTGGAATCAAGAAAAAGTCAGACGCTACTTTGCCTACTACCTGATTATTAACTCCACCTTCAATGTCATCTCTGCCATTGCCTCAGCGATCAATGTGGAAGAAGCAGACTTGGTGCGCATCTTAAGAGCTCAACTGCAAGCGCTGCTTGATTCGGGCGTTGAGGATGCAGCCTGCTTGAATTACGTACTTGAAAGCGACGTTTTGTGCTGCAAAGGGAATTTCTTCTGCTATCTACAAAATTTCAACGAGAACTCAATCCCTGACCCAGCGGTGATCTACTTCGATCTCGACAACCCATTGGTACAAGTTAAGGAGTCTTCTCATGCATGATTTCACTACCTTTATTTTTGAATATCAACCTGAGCCGACAATACAGCTAACGTTGCAATCCGCTGACATTGAAAACCAAGCGACTCAAGTTGGATTGATAGATGAAATCGATCGACTGTTTACCCAAGAGAAGTCGCTTGCCTCTGTTGCAGTGAGTGCATCTGACCCTATGACTTGGTCCTACCTTGCACAGCAGTTGCCTCTGTTTAATCAAACACTCACTCGTGAAGCCTTCTACCAATCAGGCTATCACTGGCATAAACATACGCCCTCTGCCAATTTCCCACTGCAAAGGGTTCAGTCTGACAGCCGCTATCGCTCTCACCCTTTACGACCAAACAAGCCCAATGGAGAAGTGTACAAGCGCACCGACCTTGATGCGGAACTCGACGTCAGTTTTCGTCTACTCGACATCACTCAAGACATGCCAATGTTCACACGTTGGATGAACGACCCTCGTGTCGCACACTTTTGGGAACAAGCATGGAGTGAAGAAAAGCTGACCGAATTTGCACAAGAGCGACTCAATGACCCGCACATACTGCCTTTGATTGGTGAGTTCAATGGCCAACCCTTTGGCTATGTTGAAGCGTATTGGGTTTGTGAAGATAGATTGAGCCCATACTACGACGTGCAAGATTTTGACCGTGGCATCCACCTGCTTGTCGGAGAGCAAGCATTTCGTGGTCCTCGTTTCTTTAACGCTTGGATGCGCGCAATGAGTCACTATTTGTTTATCGACGACAACCGTACACAGCGTATCGTCCTTGAGCCCCGCTCTGACAATGAGCGCCTCTTCAATCGCATTCTTCCTTTGGGGTACACGAAATGTTTTGAGTTTAATTTCCCTCATAAACGCTCCGCACTATTGATGCTTCAACGCGAAGCATTCTTTAAGGAGCAGTGGTAATGGAACAAATCGCGCTACAAAAATACTGGGCGACGGCGAACAAAGCGTTGGTGGGCAAAATCCTCTCTGAGTTCGCGTATGAACAAGCTTTCCAATTTCAACCTAATGGAGATCGTCTTGACCTCTATTTAGCGAAAGGCGTGAGCTACAGCTTCTGCGGGGAGACGAACATCTGGGGACAAGTCCGTATTGACCCAACCACGATCGTCCGTACTGCAGGCTCCGAGCCACCCAGTGGTATAACCGCAGCACAATTGATGCGGGATCTTCAACCTTTGCTCAATATGTCCGATGATGCATTTGCCGAGCACCTTGAAGATCTCAATGCCACCCTGCTGGGCGATTGCAAAATCTGGCTGCGCAAAGAGACTATGACGGCAAGAGATCTGGCTCTGCTTGGCGGCGAGCAACAACAGAGCTACTTCGATGGCCACCCAAAATTTGCCTTCAACAAAGGACGTAGAGGTTGGGGTTTGCACGATCTTCGAGACTATGCGCCGGAAGCAGAAAAAGCCATTCAGCTCGATTGGGTTGCAGTACATCGCGATATTATTCAATTGGCGACCAATCAACACGTCAATTGGCAAGAGCTTTTATCGGCGTCCATCTCGCGTGATGAGCTCAATGAAATGGATCGAATCGTCGCGGCATTTAACGTCGATATCGCGGATTATCACTACGTTCCCGTCCACCCATGGCAGTGGGAGAACAAAGTCGCCATGCTCTTCACTCAAGAGCTCGCATTGAAACAAATGCTGTTTATCGGTTCATTTGGTGATGCGTTTTTGCCGCAATTATCGCTGCGCACTTTGAGCAACCTCACCCGCCCCAATAGTTTCGATATTAAACTGCCGCTTACGGTCATGAATACTTCTTGCTATCGAGGCATTCCTGGGAAGTACATTTTGGCAGGCCCGATGGCATCCGATTGGATCGATTCTGTGTTTAAAAGCGATCCTGTGTTGGTTGAAAAAGGTACGCAAGTCTTGCAAGAACCGGCAGCGGCTTTCGCTCATCAGCACGACTACCAACAGCTTACTGATGCGCCCTACCGCTATCACGAGTTGCTTGGGGTCATCTGGCGCGAGTCTGCGGCAAGCAAATTGGCGCCAAACGAGCATGCCGTTTTAATGGCCGCGCTAATGGAATCTGACAATCAAGGACAACCATTAATTGCCGAGTATATTGCCCTATCTGGCCTTTCAACCGAGGCATGGCTAACGCAGCTGTTCGATAGTGTGGTTATCCCCTACTACCACTTGTTATGCAAATACGGTGTGTCACTGATTGCTCACGGACAAAATGTCACCCTAGTGATGGAGAACCACCAGCCAAAACGAATCCTGCTTAAAGATTTTCAGGGTGACATGAGATTGGTCGACCAAGATTATCCAGAACAAGCGTCGCTTCCTGACCCAGTAAAACAGGTGACCGTGCGCTTACCTGAGTCGTTGATCATTCACGACCTACAAACGGGCCACTTCGTCACCACACTGAGATTTATCTCTCCATTGCTTGCAAAGCTCGGCTTCAGCGAACAGGAGTTTTATCGATTGTTGGGCGATCGAATCAAACGCTACATGGCGGAAAACCCAGAATACCAACACCGATTTGCCAAGTTCGATCTGTTTAAACCTCAGATTTTACGAATTGGACTTAACCTCGCTAAGTTCAGACACAGCACAGACTCAAGTGCTTCAAGAATGCTTCCAGACATGGATGACATGTTGGACAACCCACTCTATCTCGCCCAAGCGAAAATAGAGACCAAACAATAACTATAAAAACATTTAACGCCCGTTTAAGCCCATAGTAAAGGATGATTCAAATGGACAACACTAACAACGTCAAACTCGATCTAGCCGGTATTGGGGTCGGCCCCTTTAACCTCAGTGTCGCCGCACTTTTAGACACGCAGCCTCAAATCAATGCCACATTTTTTGAAGGTCGTGAACGCTTTTCTTGGCACCCTGGTTTGCTATTGGATAACACCAACATGCAGACCATGTTTTTGAAAGATTTGGTCAGTGCCGTCGATCCGGAGAATCGTTACTCCTTCCTCTCGTATCTGGTTAGGAACAAAAAGTTCTACCGTTTCCTCTCGGCGGAGCTGAACTGCATCAGCCGACATGAGTTCTCAGACTACCTTGCTTGGGCAGCACACCAAATGGGGAACGTTCAGTTCTCAACTAAGGTAGAGCAAGTGGATTACGACGGCGAGCAGTTCACCCTTCATACCAATCAAGGCGCTTACCACGCCAACAACTTGTGTATTGGAACAGGCAAGGTGCCGTCATTCCCTGACTGCAGCAAAAAGTTCATTAGCGACAAGGTATTTCACGCAGCCGAGATTGGGCTGCGAGATCGAGATTTCACCAACAAACGCGTCATGATCGTTGGTGGAGGTCAAAGTGGCGCGGACATTTTTCTTAATGTCTTGCAAAGCAAATGGGGCAAACCTCGCTCGTTGGATTGGCTCTCGCGTCGTTCCAATTTCCAACCGCTCGACGAAGCCGCGTTTACCAACGAATTTTTCGCACCAGATTATGTGAACGCATTCATCAACCTATCGCCGGACGTTAAACGCAACGAGATTACTCAACAAAAGCTCACCTCAGATGGCATAACACAAAAAGCCCTACTGACGATTTATCAAGAGCTCTACCACCGCTTTGATGTTCTAAAAGAAGAAAAGTGGGTGAGATTGCTGCCGCATCGCACTTTAACCAATATGCGTGAAATCAATACTGGCTACGAGCTCTGCGCGGGCAATGCGCTAAGCCAACAAACTGAATACCACCAAGCGGACATCGTTATTCTCGCCACCGGATTTGAGGCACCAACACCTACTTGCCTGAACGGGATTTTGCCGCTGCTCGATCTTGATGAGAACAACCGCTATCAGCTCACCGCCAACTTTGAGCTCAAATGGGCGGGTGCCAAAACCAACAAGATTTTTGCCGTAAACGCCGGCATGCACAGTCACGGCATTGCCGAGCCACAGCTCAGTTTAATGGCGTGGCGAAGTGCGCAAATCATCAACCAGCTCGCTGGGCAAACTCTTTACGACACCGACTCGGGGCAAGGCATGATTGAATGGCTCTCCCCCGATAGCGCCATCAGCAAAGTGGTGGCGTAAGTCAGAAAGTTTTCGTTATTTGCAGGTGCTCAACTTGGCCTCACAAAGCTGAGTACCCGCTTTTTGTAGCAACATTGGAAGCCATAAAACCCGACACGTGGTTTGGCTTTCTTCATTTAAAAACAGAGATAAAAATGAAACTGAACAAAGGAAGTTTTCCTCTATCAACCATCGCATTGGCGATAGCTTCAACAACAGCCGCCGTTGCGGTACAAGCGCAAGACACCACCACGTTTGATGAAATGGTCGTGGTTTCGAGTCGCCTACCGAAAGCGATCAGCGATATTCCAGGCACCGTCTGGTACATCGAATCTGAGCAGGTTGAGCAGGAATATCGTGGTGGTAAAACCTTAGGGGAAATCCTCGCGACCGCCATTCCGTCACTGGATGTGAGCAGCGGCGCTCGTACAAACTATGGTCAAAACCTTCGTGGACGCAAAATGCTAGTGATGATTGATGGTGTCTCGCTGCAATCTTCGCGTCCTATCAGCCGCCACCTAGATTCCATCGACCCGTTCAACATTGAACGCATCGAAGTGCTATCAGGTGCGACATCGATTTACGGCGCAGGTGCTTCAGGCGGCGTCATCAATATTGTGACCAAAAAAGGGTCAGAAGATGGCCTTGAGCTTGAAACGCTGGTTGGCGGTGCAACCGGATTTAACTCAAGCAAAGATCTTGACTACCGATTTGCTCAGTCCATTGCTGGCGGCAACGAAAAAGTGCAAGCTCGTACCTCGATCGTATACTCAAAGACCCAAGGTTTCTATGATGCCGATGGTGACATCATCACCCCTGACATCTCGCAAGGTTCACTTCAATTTAACGAGACTTTTGACGTGATGGCGAGCGCCAACATCAACCTCACAGATACGCAAAGCCTCAGCTTATTTGGCCAGTACTATGACAGTGAGCAAGACTCTCCGTACGGGCTGTACATTGAGGGCAGAAACTTTGTCGATGTGCGTGATGGTTTTAAATCTGACCGTCAACACGGTACAGAGCGCATTATGCTGAGCGCAGTCTACAACAATGAAGCCTTCTTAGGTCATCAGTTGATCGCCGAGGCCTCTTACCGCAAAGAAGACCAAACCTACACCCCATACTACCAAGGTGCATCGCAACAAATTACCGATGTGCTTACGTTGAAAACAGCGCTTTCTAAGCAGCTTGGCGCCGTAAATCTTATCTATGGTGTCGATGCTTATCGCGACAAACTGGACAGCAACCAAGCCTTGTTCGATCCGACCATTGCTGGCAACTCTGGTAACCTAATCAACGAGACGTACGCGACAACGGGTCGTTACCCCGGTGTGGAAGTCGGCTCCGTCGCAGGCTTTATCCAAGCGGATTGGGCAATCACTGACGACTGGCAACTGCAAGGCGGCTTCCGTTACCAGTACATGAACAACAAAATCGACGACTTCGTTGCCTACAGTGTGCAAAAGAAAATCGCGGCAGGGAATGGCGCATCAGCAGATGCTGTTCCGGGCGGTGAAACAAGCTACAACATTGGTCTTGCAAACCTAGGGACCATCTACAGCTTAAGCGATGCAACGCAGATCTGGGCAAACTTCTCGCAAGGTTTTGACTTAGCCGATCCAGCGAAGTACTACGGCCAAGGTAGCTACTCGTCAGCGCCAGATGCTAACGGTCACTGGTCTTTGCAAAACAGCATCAACGTTGACTCTTCGAAAATGGAAGGGGTGAAAACCAACAGTGTCGAACTTGGTTTCCGCACCAACCAAAACAACTTTAATATCCAAACGGCAGCTTACTACTCACAATCTGACCGCAGCATCAAATACAACCGCACCACGCTACTTATCGAGAAGTTGGACGACAAGCAACGCGTCTACGGTGCTGAAGGTATGGCCTCTTACTGGGTAACGAGCAACCTGCAACTGGGCGCTTCAGGTCACTATGTGATTTCTGAAGTTGAAGCAGAGAGCGGCTGGGACAAGATGAGCGCAGGCAATGCAAGTACATCAAAAGCCAGCGCTTGGTTGGGTTGGTACGACGACAACCTAGCAGCGAAACTGCAAAGCCAAACCATGTTTGACTACGAAGATGACGCGGACAACAAACTGGAAGGCTACACAACATTCGACCTTGTTGGTAGCTACCAACTGCCTGTGGGTAGCTTAGGTTTCGGTATCCAAAACCTTCTAAATGCTGACTACACGACGATTTGGGGTCAACGCGCTCAAATTCTATACGCGCGCCACTACGCAGCAGAAGCCTACGATTACCGCAGCCGCGGCCGTACGTTCACGCTGAACTACCAAGTTAAGTTCTAAGCAATAAAAAACCGCCCAACTGATTGGGCGGTTTTTCTTTTGTATAACGCTCAACTGCGATTAAACAAACTGCATCAAGTGCTTCTTCACATCATCTGAAGCAAATGCTTGTTCAACACTCGCCGTGTAAATCTGCTTGTAGTCTTCAGCAGTTAGCTCAAACTGCTCCATCACCTTGGTCACTTCATCCGTCATGGTTGTGTTCGATACCGTGCGGTTATCCGTGTTGATCGTC
The DNA here is from genome assembly GCF_053643215.1 of Vibrio sp. NH-7. NCBI lineage: Bacteria > Pseudomonadati > Pseudomonadota > Gammaproteobacteria > Vibrionales > Vibrionaceae > Vibrio > Vibrio sp. NH-7. Next base: position 1,319,277 of record NZ_CM132188.1, read on the forward strand.
ACAGCCAGACCATCTTTGTGGAAATCGTTTAACGGGTGCGCTTTCAGTTCAGGAATCGCTTTGGTTTGAACGTTGCTGCTTGGGCACGCTTCTAAGCCAACCACATCTTCTTTAACGCGTTGATAAGCCTCAGCGTGATCTTTAATTGCAACACCGTGGCCAATGCGCTCTGCGCCTAGCAACTCAATCGCGTCGTACACGTTTTGACCGCAACCTTGCTCACCAGCGTGAATGGTAATGCGATAACCCTGCTCGCGCGCATACTGAGTGTACTCAACGTAATCGTGAGCGAAGTTATCCAGCTCTGCGCCTGCTAAGTCAAAAGCGACAACACCGTTACCTACAAATGGCACACCCGCATCAATAATGTCGTTAACCGAATCGATTGGCAGCAATTTGACCAATGACAGAATGTAGTTGCCATGAATATCGTACAACGCTTCTGCACGCTTCATGCCCTTAACCACACTGTCGATGATCTCCGCGTAAGTTAATCCTTGCTGAGTATGTAACTGAGGTCCAAAACGCACCTCTAGGTACTTAACGTTTTCTTTCGCTGCGTCTTCAAACAGCTCAAACGAAATACGTTCAAGACTTTCTTTGGTTTGCATCACTTGAATCGGCAAAGCAAAACGGTCTAGATACTCTTGTAGATTAGGGCAAGTTTCAGGCGCAACCATCATCTCTTTGATCACTGCAGGATCTTGGCTAGGTAACTCAATTTTTTGCTCCGCCGCCAAATCAATAACGGTTTGCGGGCGAAGGCTACCATCTAGGTGGCAGTGAAGATCGATTTTTGGAAGATCAAAGTAATTCATCTGTTTACGTCCTAACTTTTACTTTTTATTCGATAAAACGCCTATCGTGGTCACACTATAACTATAGTCACCGTCAGGTTAATCACGCTTTATCTTTTGTTTTTGATAACGATAAAACTCATGGTATATGATCGACCAAGGTTAGCAACACGACAATTGTCCGGTAGAGCAAAAAATTTCACTTGGGCATTGTAGATAAATCACTATGGATAAAAGCAAAATATTGGCCGAGGGATTGAACAAAATCCGTCAATGGGTCAAAAACCAAGAGTATCGCACCATTCAAGTCTCCAAAGGCGACTTCATCATCAAGCAACATACGCAAGTAAGCGAGGTCTACTGGGCGGACAACGCGCAGTTTTCGGTGCTGCACACCGCAGAGAACGGTAAGACGCTCAGCTTGGGTGACTACCATCTCGCAGACAATTTTTTTGGTGAAATGGAATTCTTTTCAGACGGCCCCAGCCCATTTAGTGTGGTAGCCACATCGGACGTAGAATTGATCGCCATTCCCATGGACAAGTTTGCTGAGCTGCTACTTCAAGATGGGCATATCGCATTTTGGATGAACCATAGAATGTCGAACATCTACCTCAACACCATGAGCATTGCGATTGAACGATCTTTATATCCGCTGAAATACAACATCATCAAAGATTTGGTTGATCGTCATACCTGTAACGAGAAGTCTCAAGGTCACAGCTATATGTATCAAGAAGCGCAACGATTTGGCTGTACCGAACGGGCATACACACGCATCATCCGCGAGCTGATTGATGAAGGTTTGGTCGAAAAGGAGAGCGATAAATCGGGCGTTGTGCCAGTGAATCTAGACGCCCTGACTCAATCGTTGGAAAAGTATTACCAATAGCCCAAAAACAAAAGCGCTTTCCCAACTGAGAAAGCGCCGCTATTTATTTTATTGCTAATCCAACCGCCACTACAAAATGCGAGAGCGGCTTGGCAAGAACACTTCACCCAACATGCAACGTACGCTTCCTCCGCCGATGTTTTCAATCGTCTGGACGTTAAATGGCATCAAACGGCCGTGGGTAGAGAGTTGGACGCGCTGCGCCGGCGAAAACGCATCGTAAGCTGACTGCGACATTGCGATCACTTTCTCACCATTGATGGTCTCTAGTTGCAGTATATTTCCACAGAATTGATTCATCTGCTCCATCGAGATGGAGATTACTTGCTTGTCTTTAGCCAATGACTTGATCACGAATCGACGTTCAAACTCCGGGATCACTTCATCGCAAATGACACAGAAGTTCTCACCGATCGCCATCATCACATTGGTGTGATAAATCGGCTTGCCAGAAGGCAGCGCTGTCTGGAAAGAGACCACACGGCTATATCCAATTCGCTCTGCGTAATCTTCTAGTACTTCGCGATCGCAGCGCTGGGAAAGGGCTGCGTAAATCGTCTTGTTTGGGTGGTCCATCACCATCACACCGGTGCTTTCCAAGTGCGCGTCAATCTCCAGATAAGAGGTCAAAGAGTCAACACTGCTTACTTGGCGTCCCGCCAATTCTAGTGTTTCTCGAAGCGCATCCGGTTTGACTTCTTGTTGGCGATTGTGACAGGCCATGGGGAACGTAAACAGCTCTCCACTTGGCGTCGTGCTGAACCAGTTGTTCGGGAAAACAGCGTCTGGCGTTTCAACATCACCAGTTGGGTAATCAAACACCACCACCTGAACACCAGCATGACGAAGCTGGTCAACCATGTGGTTGAACTCTTGCATCGCCATATGACGAATATGTTCATTGGTATCATTCACCTGATGCTGGAATTCGTTGTCCTTCGCCGTTTCCGCGTTAAACGCAAATTCTTTTGGTGGCACCATCACTACGCAATTAGCGTTTTGAACCACTTCTGATTGTTTTTTTAGTCGGGCTTGCTGTTTCAACATCGTGACAAACTCATTTTTCCTCACTCAATGAAGCCAATTGTAGACATATTGTTAAATCAAAAATCACTGAACTTAAGGGGGCAAATACGCTCGATTCAGAAATATTTACTGTTAACGTAAATTATTGAAGGAAAATTTATTGCCACAAAGACGGTTTGCTCTGTCGGGCTGGATATTATGCAAAATTAAGAATATTCCACTAGTTACATTTTAATTACGAAACGTATACCATTGATAAGCCTTCCTCATTAATGGACGAACTCACTCGTCGTATCGACACATTCAGTGTCATTTGTGCGTTTAGGAAACATGTATGTTTAAGAAATTTGAAGGGTTTACCAAACCTTTTCCCGATGAAGAACCCGGGCAACCCCCTACGGGTATTTTTGCCTTTTGCCGTTACTACACACGTGGATATGAAATTCCACTGATCATCATGTCTTTCATGGCTATGATCGTTGCTATTGTGGAAGTGTCACTGTTCGGTGCCATGGGTAACCTTGTAGATTGGCTATCAACCAGCAACCCGGAGACATTTTGGCAAGACAACAAAAGTGAGCTCATTTTTTACGCCATCCTACTTTTGGTTGTGATGCCAGTTTTGGTCACCAGTTACTCACTCTTGGCGCACCAAACCCTGCTTGGTAACTACCCAATGTCGATTCGTTGGTTAGCACACCGATACTTGTTAAAGCAGAGCATCAATTTCTACCAAGATGATTTTGCCGGACGTGTCGCAACCAAAGTGATGCAAACCTCGCTGGCAGTAAGAGAAACCGTGATGAAAACCATGGACGTTTTTGTCTATGTCTCGGTTTACTTCACCGCAATGATCGTATTGCTGGCGCAAGCTGATATTCGTCTGATGATCCCGATGATGATTTGGCTTGGCTGTTATGTCGCGATCCAAATCTATTTTGTGCCGAAGTTGAAAAAGGTCGCTTCGGAACAAGCAGATGCGCGTTCGACCATGACAGGTCGAATTGTGGATAGTTACACCAACATCGCGACGGTTAAGCTGTTTTCCCACAGCAAACGCGAAACCGAGTACGCCGAAAAAGGCATGCGTGGCTTCCTTGATACGGTGTACAAGCAAATGCGCTTGGTCACCGGTTTTGACGTTGCGGTAGAAATCACCAACTATTTATTGGTCTTTTCCGTTGGCGCACTGTCAATTTATCTATGGATGGATGGCTCGATCAGCGTGGGTTCAATTGCCATCGCGATTGCATTGGCACTACGTATTAATGGTATGTCGATGTGGATCATGTGGGAAGTCGGCGCGCTGTTTGAAAACATGGGTACCGTGGTTGATGGCATGAAGACGCTTTCAAAACCCATTGATATTCAAGACAAAGACAACGCTAAACCTCTGACTGTCGAACAAGGCGGCATCGAGTTCGATAACGTCAGTTTCCACTACGGGGATAAAACCAAGGGGGTTATTAGCAACCTAAACTTGAACATTATGCCCGGAGAGAAAGTCGGCTTAGTGGGGCGCTCTGGTGCAGGTAAATCGACCTTAGTGAACTTACTGCTGCGTTTCCATGATGTAGAAAGCGGCAAGATCAAGATCGATGGCCAAGTGATTTCTGACGTTACTCAAGATTCGCTGCGCGCGAAAATTGGCATGGTGACTCAAGATACCTCACTGCTGCACCGCTCGATTCGCGATAATATTCTCTACGGCAACCCAGATGCCACTGAAGACGATCTACTGCGAGCAACCAAACAAGCGCACGCTCATGAGTTTATCGAAACCCTGAGCGACCCGTTTGGCAATACCGGTTACGATGCTCAAGTGGGTGAGCGAGGCGTGAAATTGTCTGGCGGGCAACGTCAACGTATCGCAATCTCTCGCGTGTTACTCAAAGATGCGCCATTGCTGATTCTTGACGAAGCGACTTCAGCGCTCGATTCGGAAGTCGAAGCGGCCATCCAAGAGAGCTTGAATGAACTGATGGAAGGAAAAACCGTTATTGCGATTGCGCACCGTTTGTCTACCATCGCAGCGATGGATCGCCTGATCGTGCTTGATAAGGGCGAAGTCGTCGAGCAAGGCACTCACCAAGAGTTGGTCCAAAGCGGTGGCATTTACGCCCAGCTGTGGAACCATCAAACAGGCGGGTTTATTGGTGATGAAGAGCCAGCTCAAGAGCTCTCTGCATAATCCTTACATCAATGCCTATCACACGCAAAAGGAAGCTTCGGCTTCCTTTTTTAATCGACGAAATGTGATTGATAATACTTAGGCGTCACCGCCAACCGCTTCTTAAACTGGCGCTGAAAATGGGCTTGGTCAGAAAAACCTAATTCATACGCTACTTGCGAAATCTCTTGCCCAGATTTCAACATCACTTTCGCACGCTTAATCTTTTCATCTAATAAATAGGAGTGGGGCGGCAAACCAAAATGATGCTTGAATGCGCGAAGTAACTGGTAGCGGCTCATCTCGGCTTCCTGAGCAAGCTGTTCAAGTTGATGCGAACCAGTGATTTCATCCAACAGTTTCTCCTTTACTCGGCGCAAGGAACCGCTAGGTTTAGCTGCGATGTTTTGTCTTGTTCCAAGTCGCAAACTGGTTTGAATAAAATCATACAAGCGCGACTCTACCTGCAATGCATCCGCCTCAGATTGCAAAGCGTGGAACAAACGTAAGTAGCCATGTCTTAATGTCTGGTCTCTTTCGAAGTCCGCCTTAAACGGCTGGTAATCTTCGCTCATCCTGCTTGTCTCATGTTGTAGCACATCCCTTTGCAAGGCTCCCATCTCGATGGCATCAATAAACAACATACTATAAGACCAAGTGCCCGCTTCTGGATTACATGAGTGAACATCAGCAGGGTTGATAGTGACAATATCGCCTTTACCTATGCGGTGCGATTGGTGACGATTTCGGTACTCGGCTCGACCTTGCTCGATGATGCCAAATGAAAATTCATCATGAGAGTGCGCGTCATAACATGCGCTAGTGCGATTAGCGATACGCAGCTCGACCCAAGGCAAAACTGTGCTTTGTTTAAAGCTCGCACTGCTGTCTTTTTTCATTTGCACTCCTTGCAATTTCTGAATCCAGCGGGCTCACTAAAGCCACATCATGCTGACCGACATAACGAGAATAATCGCCATAGCTCGATTAAAGATACGCTGTTTATTTGATTGTGACAAATGAGCAGCCAATAGCTTACCGAGTAATGCCCAGACTCCAACGCCAATCAAGCACGCGCCAAGAGAAATAAAGGTAAAAATCCACAACCATCGAAGAGGATTCATTTGCCCAACAACGTATACACTTACTCCAGACATTGCCACTAGCCAAGCTTTAGGGTTAAGTAACTGAGCCAACGCCCCTGTTACCCACCCAGAAGTCGTTTTCTGCTCCACCTCAATGTTACCCACAGGTGCACTGGCGATCTTGTAGGCTAGCCAGATCAGAAAGCCAGAACCCACTAGCTGCATGGACGATTCAAGCATGGGCAGTTTATCCGACACGGTCGACAACATCGATCCAGACAGATAGACAACCCCCGCATAAGCGAAAGAAGCGCCCAATACGTGTTTGAATGCCTGTATGCTGCCCTGCTGAACGGCGGTAGATGTCGCCAATAGGTTTACCGGCCCTGGCGTAACTGCACCGACAAAGGCAAACACCATCATCGCGAATATAAAATTGTCCATAGTTCCTCCTCAATCTGTTCAACTCAAATTACCCTGAATGCCAACACCTTTATTGAACGATATTGCAGCCACAAAAAAGCCGCCCATGTGGGCGGCGGTGCGAAAAAGCTGCAGCAGTGGATTGAAGCAACAATTGCATAAAAATGGCATTAATAGGTTTCAAATAGCCCGTTGTTGTAGTCGCGAATGGTCTGTTCAATCTCAGCCATGCTGTTCATCACGAACGGGCCATAATGGACCACGGGCTCATCGATGGGCTCACCACAAAACAGCAGTGCCCCGCTACTTTGCGTCGATTTAAGCTCAACTAAATCGCCTTGAGAAAGGATGGCTAATTGCCCGCTCGAGACTGAGGTTCCTGACACCTCAAGCGCGCCTTGGTAAACATAAATCATCATATTGAAGTGCTCTGGCGTTTGAATCTGTGACGCTTGATTGTCACTTGCTCGCCAATCGGCCACACTCAACGAAACACCCGTTTTGTCTAGCGGCCCTTTTAATATTTCACCATCGGCATGGAGAGCCCCTGCGAGCACACGGTGTAATCCCGTCTCAGAAGATTCTCTCTCGGTAATCATTTCAGGTTGGAAATCGAAATACTGAGCAGGCTTCATCTTGTCTCGAGCCGGTTGGTTTATCCAAATCTGGAATCCGTGCAGATCGCCCTCTTCCATAATCGGCATTTCGCTGTGAATCACGCCCCGACCCGCAGCCATCCATTGGGCGCCGCCTGATCTCAGCTCACCGACATTGCCCATGTGATCGCGATGCTGAAAATGACCCTTCATCATATACGTCAGAGTCTCGATACCTCGATGAGGATGAGGAGGAAAACCACCCACATAGTCTGAACGCTGATCAGACTTGAGCTCGTCCACCATCAGAAATGGAGAAAAGTGTTTGTTATTGAAACCCGCCACACGGGAGATTTTTACCCCATCGCCGTCTGAAGTAGCGTGCGAACGAATTATTTGGGTGACTTCTCTTAACTTGCTCATCATTCTTCTCCTTCTCACTATAGGAATGAGTGTATCGGGCTGAGAAAAAATGATGAGCTAAGGGATTGGAGGCTCTTATTCGAAAAAATCGAACAAGACTGGGGCCGCTACTGGTATTGACGCTCTAACGCCTTGAGACTTGAAGGCACAATAAGCTTATGCATCGGAGCCACTGGCAGCATATAGACTCGACCTAGCCAGTTTTTTATATGAACGACCGTTGTTACATGCAAGGTGACCCACTCTCCGTTTGGAACCAGCAAAAAAGATAATCGAACGTTTAAATGCTTATCGCAGTCTTCCGCCAGCACCTCATTGGGCGTGAGCGACACTAAGGTAAAAATTCCTATGCGGTCGCCGGGCTTACATGCCGTTTCATCTAAATCAGTACTTAGCTCATTCATGCTGCCAAGGTTCTTTAAACCCAACTTCGAGACAATAAAGTTTCGCAGTTCCATCAGGCGATTTACCCAACGAGGGGAGCTTTTCATCAGCACTTTATAAACCTCAAACGCAGATTGCTGCTGATTCGGTAAAGTCACCGAGAAACAGTCAGAAAAATGGGCGTTTTCGAAATAGGGTTCAATTAAAGACGGCTTAGACATATCGTGGATTATCCATTCTGTTGCACGTATTTCTCACCATAGCGAACATTCAAGGTATTGAATACTAATGATGATTCAATATCTTGGCTATCTCACTTAAGAGTCAACCTTGTACAAGGGTATGTCGCCAATAATCGTGCAGCGCACAAATATCTGCGGAGCATAAGTGACGCATCGCCCCTTTGAGTTGTTCGTCTGACCAATACCACCACTGCATTTCAAGTAGCATCTCGATCTGCTCTGGCGAAAATCGAAACTTGATATGCTTAGCAGTATTAGATCCGACTACTTCGTAGGGAGCGACATCTTTGGTTACGACCGCTCGACTGGCAATGATGGCACCATCGCCAATTGTCACCCCAGCCATAATCATCGCCTCTGAGCCAATCCAGACATCATTGCCAATCACCGTATCACCTGCGCGAACAAAACCATCACTTGCATCGGCAAAATTCTCATCGTCTTGATAAAAGAAGGGAAAGGTACTTATCCAGTCGCTTCTGTGGCCTTGGTTGCCCGCCATCATAAAGACCACACCTGAGCCAATGGAGCAGAAATTCCCAATAATCAGCTTATCAACATCGTCTCGCTCAGGGTTGAGGTAACGTGCGCAATCATCAAAGCCATGACCATGATAATAACCAGAATAGTAGCTATGTCGCCCTACTAGGATATTGGGATTGGTCACTTGCTCAGACAAAGGCTTGCCGGAAAATGGGGATTCAAAATAGTTCATAATTTCATTCTTTTCGTTGTCTATGAGTCGTATTCAAGCCTAGGCTTAGCCTCTGAGGATAAGGCAAAATAGGATATCGATCACTGACAATTCGACTGTCGCTAACCAAGCACACACAAACTCACACAGACGTTGGTATCACTCCAACAAAGCGCTAAGATACCGCATCACTCACGTCACGGATGTACAAATACAATATGAATGCTCAACCGTTTATCGATGCTGGAGTTAAATACACTCCTCACTATTTTCAAGTGCCACTCAACTATGCCAACCCAGACCAAGGGTCGATCGAAGTGTTTGCCCGCGAGCTCTCATTGGTTTCCGATGGTGACAGCGCAAAGCCCTTCCTAGTCTATTTCCAAGGCGGCCCTGGTTTTCCGTCTCCGCGTCAAAACGGATGCAATGGCTGGGTCAAACGCGCATTACAACAATACCGTGTTTTGTTGCTTGATCAACGTGGCACCGGAAATAGCACCGTCATCAGCCATCAGACGTTAGCCCCTCTATCGCCACAAGAGCAAGCTGACTACTTGGCACATTTCCGTGCGGACAATATTGTGCGTGACGCAGAATTTATTCGAGAGAAACTAGGCGTAGAGAAATGGGCTATTCTCGGTCAAAGCTTCGGCGGGTTTTGCTCACTGACCTATTTATCGCTGTTTCCTGAGAGTTTGTCGCGCAGCTACATTACAGGTGGAGTGCCTTCTATCTCTCACCATCCTGACGATGTCTACCAAGCAACGTTCAAACGGACAATGGACAAAAACCAAGCTTTCTTCCAGCAATTTCCGCAGGCACAACAGATGTGCCAACGCATCGCGGAACATTTGCTTGAAAACGATGAGTTCTTGCCCAATGGCCAACGCTTTACTGTTGAGCAGTTCCAGCAGCTTGGCATCAACTTCGGTATGAGTGACACCTTCTTACCCACTTACTACCTATTGGAAAACGCCTTTGTGGAAATCAAAGGCAAGCCCCAACTGCGTTATGAGTTTCTAAACAGCATGTTGATGGAACAAAGCTTCCACACCAATCCGATTTACGCCATTTTGCATGAGTCGATCTACTGCCAAGGCTTTGCGTCTAACTGGAGTGCGCACCGCGTTAGACAGACTCGCGACGAGTTTAACTACCAATCTGGCAAGCCCTTCCTGTTTACTGGTGAAATGGTCTTTCCTTGGATGTTCGAACAATATGAGAACCTAAAACCGCTCAAGCAAGCAGCAGAACTATTGGCAGAAAAACAAGACTGGACGCCACTTTACAACGCTGATGTACTGGCGAACAACAAGGTCCCTGTCAGCTGCGCAGTGTATGCCGATGACATGTTTGTCGAAATGGATATTAGCCGTGAGACGCTTGCGACAATACCCAATGCGAAAGCATGGATCACCAATGAGTATGAACACAACGGATTACGTGCGGATGGCGAACGCATCTTAGACACGCTAATCGCAATGGGCGAACAAACCGCCGCGACATTGAAATAATGAAAACGCCCCAGCGTCAACTGGGGCGTAAAATCTAGCTCATGGAGTGGAGACCGATTGTGTTTCCTTCAGAGTCTGAGACAACCGAGATAAACCCGTGCTCACCAATCGAAAATTTTTGCGCGACCACCTTACCGCCAGCGCCCTCAACACGCGATTCTTCTACCGCGCAATCCTGACAGGAAAAGTACACCATGGTACTGTTGCCACCAGCAGATACGCCCTTCATCTTAGCCAACGCGCCAGATGCCCCATACTGCTCCATATTTGATGGAAAGCCCCACATCTCGACGCCCACTTTCGCTTCATCAGTGAGCTGTTCAAATGATACACCAAGCATTTCACCGTAAAAGGCTTTCGCTCGTTCCATGTCATCCACATAAATTTCAAACCAACCAACTGGATTCATTTGCATAACCGTCTCCTTGCTATTATCGACTCCCCCTTTAAGTTAGTCGAAGCAAAGCCAGTTTTCCGAGCAATTGAACAAAGATTAATTCGTGTCTCAGTTTCGGTATTTCGGGAACCTAGTTAATGACTTTGAGCCCATTGAAAATCAATATGCCAGAACACCATGCTCCCAATCGAACTAACCTTTAAGGTACAATAGCCCCCTCTACTTATTTGTTGACGCCCTGACTTATGCTAAAAATCTCAAACACCGTTACCCTGCAAGCTTGGGAGATCCAACTGACGGCGATTCGAGCTCAAGGAGCGGGCGGGCAGAACGTCAATAAGGTTTCTTCCGCGATCCATTTACAATTTAGTGTGCCTCATTCAACGCTTCCAGATATCTACAAAGAAAAGATCCTGGCGCTGCGAGATTCCAGAATTTCGAAAGAAGGCGTCATTACGATCAAAGCGCAGCAATATCGCACGCAAGAGCAAAACCGCGAAGACGCCTTAGAGCGACTCGCAGAGCTTATCCGCTCAGCGATGGTGGTTCAGAAAAAACGCCGTGAGACCAAGCCGACCCGAGCATCCAAAGAACGCCGCCTTAAAGGCAAAAGCATCAAATCGCAAACAAAGTCATTGCGCGGCCGCGTTAAGCATTAACCTCTCGTGCAAATCCACCTATACTGTTCTAAATTCATATAAGCATCAGATTTAATTCGGGTTTCAGGTCCAGTCTTATGAATAAACCATTATGCTCTCTCGCCCTTAGTGCACTTATTGTAAGCGCTCACTCGCTGGCAAGTAGCAACCTTTATTGGCAATTTGAGGGCGATAGTGAAGGTATTAGCGTTTATTCACGTGAACATACCGATGGCTTAGTCGAGATTAAAACTCAGATGTTCACGCCGACCAGCTATGGGGCGTTTTTAACGCTGTTGGAAGACTCGGAAAACGTCCCGAACTGGGTCGATAACGTCAGCTCAAGCCGCGTGTTGAATCAACTGTCGCCAACAGAAAACATTGTCTACACCCAATTCTCTGCGCCTTGGCCAGCCAAAGACCGTGACATGGTCACGTACTCCCGATACACGCAAGATGAGCTCGGATTTACTTTAACCATAACTGACGCGCCACCGGCAACTTTCCCTCTCCAAGAAGGTTACATTCGTATTGAATCGATAAACGCTCAGTGGCAATTGCAGAAGCTCACCTCTGGCACCACCCTAATTGAATACACAGCCTTTGCCGATCCTGGGGGCGCACTGCCCAATTGGCTGATTAATAAGCTAGCGAAAGAGAGCGCTCGTAAAACCTTTGAAAACCTAAAGGCTCAGTTACCACGTTACCAAGCCTTTCAGCATCCAAATGTGGAGGAATCGCCTAAACAGAGCGCGGTTTTAGAATAAACATTTGATAGTCAACCTGCCCTTTGCGCGCTTTAGATACTAGGATTTCATGCTCTAAGTCGTTCAACACCGAGGAATCTGCCAATGACTCCCTTAACTCGGCCACGCGTTTGGCGAGTGGGTGGTAATAGTTATCCCATGCTTGCTCGCTGAGCGCAAACGTGGCCACGACGTCGTACCCCGCGAGTTTTGCTGCTGTCATTCTCTGCTCGGCACTCACCATTTGAGGATACTCTCGCTGCCAAAACTCTTTAACCATGGCGTCTGGCTGCTTTGTAGACCACACAGCATCACTTATCACGAGAACCCCTTCGCTTTTAAGTAGTGGTCGCCATGCTGCCAGTGCTTGCTCGAACCCCATAAGGTAAGCGCATCCCTCAGCCCAAATCGCATCAAAACTTTGCCCTTGAAACGGAAGTGATGCCATATTGGCACACACCGTCGTGATAGTGTCATTAAACCCTTTTTCGATTGCGCGTGTCGTCAATGCCGCCAGTGCCGAAGGTTCGTTGTCAACCGCGATAACATGACAAATGAGATGCTTTGCTAACCACTCTGTTGAGAGTCCTTTACCGCAACCAATCTCCAATAACTCCAAGTGAGAAGCGGGCAGCAGAGAGGCCGCTCTAGCGGTATCTTCATCACTTCCCGGCCCCCAGCGAGACAAGGGCTCAAAAACACGCATAAAGTCATCCATATACTGATCGTGTTGATTCATGTCTTTCGATAACCAGCGTAAACGTTGAATTTGCTTGTCATCAAAACCCTGATTCTTTAACCACTCCACATGGGCATCGGGCGCAACATCATCAAGGTTTTCATGCCATTCGGTCATCGGAGCCTCGCCTACCAATGCCGCGAGCAGCTCGCGAGACTTTTGTTTTTCTGCGATTTCTTGATCTAGCTGGTGCAAACGCTTTAGCAACATCTCGCGCTCAATCTTTTCCTCAAGACATGCTTGGCACTCTTTCAACGTCAAGCCACCCGCTTGTAGCTTCTGAATCAACCGAAGTCGCTGCAGATCTTTATCGCTATAAAGTCGATAACCGTTGTCCAACCGCTTACCTTTAATTAAACCAAGCTTTTCATAATAGAGAAGTGTGGTTCTTGATAGCCCCAGTTTCTCGCCTAGCTGAGAGATTTTGTACATTGAACTAGCCTTTATCGCCCTTGTTTGAATGAGCGAGATTGTTGCTGGACCGTATTAACCATTTTGCCAAACGCTTTATCTTTGGCGCGTTTTTCCGCCAGTGTTGCACTATTGAAGGCTTGCTCGCGCATCAGCTTTAGATAGCTGTCTAAACGGCGTTGTTCCAGTTTCCCTTCCTCTAGCGCACGTAAGATCGCGCAACCCGGCTCAGAGGTATGGCTACAATCTGAAAACTTACACTGCTCGGCAAGCTCAGTAATCTCACTAAACGCTTCGCTGATCCCTTGTTCACAAGCACTCAGTTGTAATTCGCGCATCCCCGGTGTGTCCATCAACAATCCGCCATGTGGCAGCCATTGAAGTGAACGATAGGTCGTGGTGTGGCGGCCTTTACTGTCATCTTCTCGAATTGCTCCAGTCGCCATGGTTTCTTTACCCATCAGTCCATTGACCAGCGTCGACTTACCCACGCCAGAAGATCCAAGCAGTGCAATGGTTTTCCCTGTGCTGCAATAACCCGCAAGCTCTTTAAGATGTTCTGCGTCCAGTGCATTAATCGCGTGAACCAACAACAAAGGATCTAGCTTTTGTACTTGACTCTGTTTCTCACTCACCTCTTCACACTGATCCGCTTTAGTCAGCACGACGATCGGTTCAACTTCTGCTTCTTTAGCTAACGCCAAATAACGCTCGATGCGGTTTAAGTTAAAGTCATCATTGAGCGATCAGACGATAAAAACACTATCAATATTGGCGGCAATCAACTGGGTATCGAGTTTGCTACCCGCCGCTTTACGCTGAAACAGCGAGCGACGTTCGAGAACTCGACTGAGTCGATGTTGATCATCGAACGTGACCCAATCGCCGACGCACACTCTGTCCGACTTAGGTGTCAATGTTAACGTTACACGTCCAGAATCGGTCATCACAATCACTTGGCTTCGGTGCTGTTCAATGACACGACCGATTGATTGCGTCTCCAACTCAGTAAGGTCTAACTGCTGCTGGAAATAGGGCTTCCAGCCGAGTTGTTGCAATGAGGGATGTTCATTACCCATTCGATGTTCTCCAAAAGCCTACCAAAACTCAGGCTTGTTAAATGCTGCCACGCACTGGCTTGAACCCTGAATCGCAGAAAGTGGTTGCTCTGTTAAGGATTGAGCCAACCAACCATGCGGATAGCTCAGTGGTAACGGAGCCGCATAATCGCTTTCTAACACAGTTTCAAACCCTACCTTAGCGTAGTAATTTGGGTCGCCGTAAGTAAAAGCCAGTGACACACCTTCTTGACGCAGAAGCTGTAACCCATAATTGAGAATCGCCTGACCAACGCCTTTACCTTGCACTTGAGTTGCCACCGCCACTGGCGCGACTAAAAATGCTTGCTCTGGTGAATCATAGCTCAGACGCGTTAGCAGAATGCTCGCAAAGATCGCATTTTCCTTTTCGGCAACCACCACATATCTGTCTTCACAACTTGTCGTCGCTAAAAGGTCTGCGACGAGGCGACCAATCGCCTTACCTTCTGCCTCACCCTCCGAGTCACTAAACGTACGCGTAAACAATTCAATAATCTGCTGCGTTTGTTCTGGTCTAAATAGTTTGTATTCCACAATATAACCCTCTATTGATAATAGCTCGAGGATAAACTGTAAAGCTGTAGACAGGTCAATACTCTAAGAGTAAATATTTCTTCGGACTCTTAAGCCAGTTATGATGAGTCGTAATTGACCGATGTTAGGAAATAAGATGGATCTCAATCTACTCAAAACCTTCGATGTAGTAATGAAAACACGCAGTGTTAATGAAGCAGCAGACAGCCTTGGGATTACGGCACCAGCGGTCAGCCAAGCATTGAATCGGCTTAGAGAGCAATATCAAGATCCGTTGCTGATCCGCAAAGGGCGTGGCATTGCCCCGACCAACTTTGCCGTAGAGTTGCATGAGGAAATTCAAGAGCCACTCAATCTACTGTTAAACGGCGCTAAATCGAGGCAGCAATTTAATCCGTCACTGAGCAACCGAACATTTCGCCTATCAAGCCACAAAGATCTCGACTTGATGATTGTGCCGCCTTTGATTGATTATCGTGACCAGCATGCACCAAACGTAAAGCTGAGTGCCGACATTGAGCATACCGATGAATCTAATCGTCAAGCGGATTTGCGAATGCGTCGCGTCGACATCATACTCGCCACCACACCACTGGATGAGCATGGGTATCATAACGAGCTTTTGTTTGAGCTCCCACTTGTCGTGATTTGCCGACATGATCACCCGAGAATCCGCCAAGAAATAAGCCACCAGCAATTTTTTACCGAGCGGCACTTGTTGTGGGGTACGCAGAGATTAAACCAAGACATCGTCGACTCACTGAGTATTAAAACTCAGCCGCAACGCAATATCGTCTATAAAACGGATTCTATCTGCAACGCCGTTATGATGGCAGCGCAAACCGACTGGCTCTGTGTGACTAGCCAATGGCACGCCAATCTATTAGCGCCTGCCAACCAGATGCAGATTCTTCCTCTTCCCTTTGAGCTCAATACCCTTCCCGTCTATATGACGTGGCACGAGTCACAGCGACAAGACAGCGGTCATCAGTGGCTCAAAGAGACATTACTCAACGTCACAGCGCAGTTTCGAACCTCGTAGTAGATTAAATAAAACTTAATCCACTTTTTAGCTTTGGTCTATCGATTGATTAATCCACCAGTTCTACTATCTCTCCATCGACGAGCGCTGGTCAGCTCGCCCAAAAAGAGAGAGATAAATTATGAAACTTCAAAAATCTATCGTGTCATTGGCAATTCTCGCCACTCTTGCGCCAACTCTTAGCTTCGCCGCACCAACCACGAGTGCGCCGAAGGAAGCATCAAACTTCACTATCGCGAAAAATGAACAACTCAAACAATACCTAAACTTCGCCAACCAAAGTGACTTTGATAATGCCTCTCGTGGCTTCATTGCTACCTGGCCAGAGAAAACCATCAAAGACGCCGGTGGCAACGTCATTTGGGATTTCTCTAAGTATGACTTTATCGACCAAGACACAAACACCGACACCATTAACCCGTCACTGCTGCGCCAAGCCAAACTGAACAACATTGATGGTCTGTTTAAAGTCAAAGAAGGCGTTTACCAAGTGCGCGGCTTTGATCTTTCCGTCATGTCCTTTATTCGTGGCGACAAGGGCTGGGTAGTAGTCGATCCTTTGATCTCTCCCGAAACCGCGGCAGCGGGCTTGAAACTGCTACGCGACAACGTGGAAGACCTTCCGGTAACTGGCGTTATTTTTACCCACTCACACGTTGACCATTTTGGTGGCATCTTAGGCGTCACCAGCCAAGCAGACATCGATGCAGGTAAAGTCGATATTCTTGCTCCTGAAGGCTTCTTCGATCACTCGATTGCTGAAAACCTAATGGCAGGCAATACCATGTCACGCCGCGCTTCCTACATGTACGGCAATTTGCTAGAGGCCAGTCGCAAAGGTCAAGTCGATGGCGGCTTAGGCAAAACCACATCGTCTGGTGCGCCGGGTATTGTCAAACCGACCCATATTGCCAACATTACCGGCCAAGAGATGGAAGTTGACGGCGTAAAACTTGAGGTAGTCATGGCGCAAGAGTCAGAAGCGCCGTCAGAGTTCATGTTCTACTTCCCTCAATACAAAACCATGATGGCTGCGGAAGTGATGACGCACACAGTGCACAATATCTCGACACTGCGCGGTGCTAAAACCCGTGATGCTTCCTCTTGGGCGGAGTACATCGACGACGTTCTCCATGCCTATGGTGACAAAGCCGACACCATGATTGCGTCTCACCACTGGCCAACCTTTGGCAAAGAGAACATTCAAAATCAGCTAGAAAAAACGCGCGATATGTATAAGTTTGTCCACGACCAAACTCTGCGTCTCGCCAATAAAGGCTACACTCCGAACGAGATTTCCGCTTCTATTCAGTTGCCAGATTCACTCGGTAAAGAGTGGTACAACCGCGGTTACTACGGCACAGTGTCACACAACGCACGTGCGACCTATGACTTCTACTTTGGCGCATGGTGGGACGGCAACCCTGCTAACCTAAATCCGCTGACACCAACAGAGCAAGGCGCCAAATACGTCGAAGCCATTGGTGGCGAAGAGAAAGTGATCGAACTGGCAGAAGCCGCGATAGCGAAAGGCGAATACCGCTGGGCAGTGACGCTACTCAACAACGTGACCTTTGCCAACCCAGACAATATGGACGCTCGTTACCTTGAAGCGGATGCAATGGAGCAGCTCGGGTACCAAGCCGAATCTGGCCCATGGCGCAATTACTACCTAGGCGGCGCTAAAGAGCTACGTGAAGGAATTAAACCTGTCGCAACGCCGAACACCGCGGCGATTGCCAAAAACATGCCGTTTGATCAGTTCATGAACTATCTCGGCGTAACAGTAAAACCGGACGCGGCGAAAGGGTTAGATATCAAAGTGAATATCGATGTCAAAGGCGATGGTCAATACGCCATGGATTTAAGTAACTCGGTATTAAAGTCCTACTCTGACAAGCAATTTGAAGAGGCCGACTTCACCATTACTCTGTCACGCCAAGCATTCGAAAACATGATGACGAAGCAATCTACTCTTGGAGAGGAAATCAAAGCGGGTCACTTTAAAGTGTCTGATCAAGTTGAGTTCAACAAACTCATGTCTGTGTTTGACCAGTTTGATATGTGGTTTGGCGTGGTAACACCTTAACCCAAGCCCAATGTCTAAATAGTTGTATAAAAAAGCCCGCAGTCCGCGGGCTTTGTTGTTATTGCACTTTAAACTGGGCGACGACGCTGCTGAGATTGCGCGATGTGCCGCTCAATTCGTCACTGACTGCAGCGGCTTGTGATGCGTTGCCATTGAGCGTGTGAATAATGTCTTGAATCGCCACCATATTGCGGCTGACTTCATCGGTCACTTGACGCTGCTGCTGAGCGGAAGTGGAAACGTGAATATTCACTTCATTAATTTCGGTCACCGAATCTGTCACTTCATTGAGCGATAGCATAACTTGTTCGGTATGCTCTGCGGTGGCTTCACAACTTTGACGCGTCACGTCCATCTCATTAACAACACTGTTGGTCGTCTCTTTGAGCTTTTGCAGCATCTCATTGATTTGAGACGTACTCTGTTGAGTGCGTCCAGCCAAGGCGCGAACCTCATCCGCAACCACCGCAAAACCTCGACCTTGCTCACCAGCACGTGCCGCTTCAATCGCAGCGTTCAGTGCGAGTAAGTTGGTTTGCTCGGCAATTTCACCAATCACTTGCAATACCGTACTGATTTGCTTGGTGTCTTCATCCATGGTGCTGATGGTCGACGACATCGAGGTCACTTGCTCAACTAAGTTGCTCACGCTCTCAACGGCGTTGGCAACAGTTTGCTTCGATTGTTCAGAGTAACGGTTGGCTTGCTCAGTCAATTGGGCGGCGTTTTCTGCACTTTGGGCGATAGAGACCGCGCTGGCGCTCATCTCTTCCACTGCCGTGATAACTTGCTCTGTCTCTTGCGTGTGCTGATTTAACGTATGCAAATTCGACGATGACTGCTGGCTGATATCACGCACCGCAGAATCAATGCCTTTCGAAGAGTCAGACACCTCAATAAACATGGTCTGTAACTTCTCGATAAACTGGTTAATCGAACTGGAAATCTCGCCAATTTCATCTTGCTTTTCTACGCTAAGGCGGCGAGTCAAATCGCCATTTCCTTGCGCCAAGTCCGCAACCAGTTCTTTCAGGCGCATTAGCGGTTTGAACGAGTACTGCAGCAGCAACACACTCAACACAACAATCACGACGCCGATTACCGCCAGCGCAATAGTCACGTTCCAACTCAGCGACGCGGTGTTGGCTGCGATGCTGTCATTGTCAATGTAACCGGTAAGTTGCCAAGTTTGCTCACCCAGTTCAATCGAGCGATTTACTGGCGTAAAGTTACCCGCCTGAGTGTTTGAAAAGATTTTGATGTTACCTGCGGTCAATTCCGCATAGCTGCCTTGATACGTGTAGACATCGATCACCTTGCCAAGATCGGTCAAGTTAAGCACAAAAAAGTCGACCGAATCATCCAAGCGTTTGATTGAAAAAGTAATCACAGGTAAGCCGTCCATCATGGTAACGGGGCTGATTTTGATTTCTTCTCCGTGTGATTCCGCTTGTGCGATAAACTGCTCAGCGGCCTCATCACTCATGTTACCACTGTCATCAAATGCATAACCATTGACAATTTTAACGATACGATAAAAGCCTGAACTCTCTTTCGTTTCACTAATATCCATCATGCTAAAGTTTAGGCTAGTTGCGAGATTAAGCTTGCTTTGCAGATCCTTTTCGAGCTTTTGCTGAATGAGGTCAATACTGTGAGTAATGCTTTGTGTATCAGTACGTTGTATATAGTGACTAATGAAATAATTTACGCTGATAAATGATGTGAGAATCGTAGTAAAAATAATAGATATGATGAGTACTACGATTTTATTCTTGAACGAAATGTTCTTCATGACACTTTACATCCTTAAAAGTGAAGATTGAATAAACTTGCATCCTTGATGGTAAAATATCTAATTTATTTAACCAGTTAGATAACGTTCCGCTGACAATGGTAAGCCAGCGAAAACGTTGGCGCAATGACCAATCGTCTCTTTTACCGTCACCCTTCTATTAAATTGCAGCCCATACCACACTTCATTGAGCGGACGTGTGATTACACACCGCGCATCATTAGATCACAATTTGATAACATTTTTGCTTCTCTGCTTCTAAAACCAATTAGAATAAAAACTCAATGTTATGATTCTGATTAGGTGAATAATGGACGATTTACTCAAAGACTTTCCTGTTATAACGAAAGTACCAGTTGCTTGGGGTGAAATGGATGCCCTCCAACACGTCAATAACGTGGTTTATTTCCGCTATTTTGAAACCGCTCGCTTGGAGTACTTTGATAAAATCAAGCTTTTGGTCAATATCGCCGACAGTCACATTGGTCCTGTGCTTGGGGAAACCAGTTGTCGTTATAAGTTGCCCATCACTTACCCAGATACCTTGCTGATTGGTTCTCGCGTTGTGGACCTGCAAGATGACCGTTTTACCATGGAGTATCAGATTGTTAGCCAAAAACTTGGGCAAATCAGCACCGTGGGTAAGGCAACCTGTGTGATGTTCGACTTTAAAAACAACCGCAAAGCGCTCGTCCCAGACTTGGTCAAGCAAGCAATATTAGATTTAGAAGAGCAGCACTAAGCCCTTGACCTTAACCCTAGGGTAAGCTCTATACTCAATAAATCTTTTTGATTTAGTGGTGCGACATGAGCGTTTCTCTGACTCGCAAAATTTGGATTTCTCTATTCAGTATTCTCGCAATGCTGATGTCGAGCTTTGCATCCAGCGCACCACTGATGACGTTTCAAATGCTGTCTAGCAGTTACGTTGAAACCGAAGCGGCCACGCATTGCGCGATGACCTCTTCCCCCGAGATGAGCCATCACCAAACCAATCAAACGCATTCCAATCAACCCGCGCAGCCATCATGTGATTCGGGCAGCGACAAGGCCCACAACTGCTGTGGATCGGTTTGCGTGACTGTGTTTGCATTGTTTTCGCCACAGGACCAACTCACTCACCTCACCTCTTATCTCGCCCTGATCCTCCCAGAAGCCCATGGCCACGCAATCTATCGCCAAGCTTCGCTCTATCGCCCCCCAATAGCGTAAATCCGTTCGTTTTTTTGTCCTCTTCTCAGCCTTGACTGAGGAGTCGTTTACTCGTGCGCTTTGCACATAACAACGGATTACACTGTGAAAAATATTGCGACGATAGCAGCGCTCTCTGTTAGCTCTGCACTATGGGCGTCCAATGCTTTGGCGGCAACACAACCCGTAACGCAACAGCATTTGGTGCCACCGACACTCCCTGAATTAATTCACTCAGCTCTGAGCAATGACGCGACTCGTTATCAGTTTTATGCTCAGTCACAAGCCATGCGCGAAACCGGCGTGGCTGCCTCAACGCTCATGGACCCAAAACTGAAAATGGGCTTTGGGGGCTTGCCTGTCGACAGTTTCAAATTTGATGAAGACCCAATGACCAATGTGTCAGTTGGGTTGATGCAGCAATTTGAACGCGGCTCAACCTTAGAGCTGCAACAAAAGAAAGCCAATACACAAGCCGACGGTCTTGCGGCTCAAGTTCAAAATCGGGAGATCGATGTCGTCAACCGTATCACTCAGCTTTGGGTTGAACTTGGCTACCAACAGTCGGCGCAACGCATCCTTGAACAAAACAAAGGATTGATGCGTGAGATGGAACGTTTCATTCAGACCAACTACGCCATTGGTAAGAGCGAAGCGCAAGATCTACTCAATGCCCAACTGCAGATCTCCAAACTGGATGAAAAACTCCAAGCCAATGGCCAAATGCAGCGTCGCATTGTCTCGCAACTCTCAGAATGGCTGGGCTCTGAGTGGATTCGCTCAGCGCATAATATCCAAGCCGATAATAAACTCAACTGGCATAAACTTGAGCGCATTGTGGAGCCCAATTCCGTCGACCACTACCGCCGCTTAAACCAGCATCCAATGGTCAAAATGGCAGACATCAACATTGCCGCAAACCAAACCCAAGTCGACATCGCTGAACAAGCCTATACGCCCCAGTTTGGTGTTGAAGTCATGTACGCGTACCGCCAAGCGAACAATATGATGGGCGAACCGGCTTCCGATCTAGTCAGTGCCTATTTGACGATGGACATTCCGCTGTTTACGGACAACCGCCAAGACCGAAATCTCGCGGCGGCTCAGCATCAAGTTGGGGCGGCGCAGTCTCAAAAAGATTCACTTCTTTCGCAAATGAATGCACAAGTGAATGCACTGCTTGTTGATCGCGAGAAGCTTCAGCAACGTCTCGACCGCTATACCGACACGCTTCTCCCTCAAGCGAACGCGCGCATCAAGGCCGTCGAAAGGGGTTATCAAAACAACACTGCGCAGTTCAATGATGTGATTTCAGCCACCACCGACGAACTCGCTCTTCGAGTCGAACAAGAGCGGTTGATCGCCGATCTCAATATCACCAACAGCAATCTTGCAGCCTTGCTGGGTGGTTTCGAATACCAAGTTTCTCAACCTCAACTCAGCAAATAGAAGGTAACCCAATGAAAACATTACAAGTGGCAACTCTTGCCTTGCTGGTTGGCGGCGCACTCGGCTTTGTAGCCAATCAGCATTTCATTTCCGCCAATCATGATATGACGGCGATGACATCGGCAAACGCAGCCGACAGTAACGAACCGCTCTACTGGGTTGCGCCTATGGATCCCAATTACAAGCGTGACAAGCCAGGTAAATCTCCCATGGGCATGGATTTGATTCCCGTTTATGCAGAAGACCTTGCCGGTGGAAACAGCCAACCCGGCACGGTAAAAATCTCTCCTGAAGTTGAAAACAATTTGGGGGTAAAAACGGAATCCGTACTTCGCGAGCCATTGAGCCCACGCATTGAGACTGTCGGTTACATTGCCTTTGACGAAAGTCATCTATGGCAAACCAACGTCCGCGTTGCTGGCTGGGTTGAGAAACTCAATATTAACGCAGTGGGGGAAAAAGTAGCCAAAGGCGATGTGCTGTTTAGCTTGTACTCGCCAGAGCTGGTAAAAGCCCAAGAAGAGCTGCTCAACGCCTATCGAACCGGACGCAGTGGCTTAGTGAAAGGAGCGACTGAACGTTTAGTCACGCTTGGCGTCGATCGCAGCCAAATCCAAGCCATTAAGCGCAGTGGCAAAGCCTCACAAACCATTGAGATAAAAGCCCCCGCAGACGGCGTGATTGCCAGCCTAAACATCCGTGAAGGTGGCTACCTTTCCCCTGCTCAAGCTGTGATTAGCGCGGGCCCACTCGATAATGTCTGGGTCGACGCAGAGGTGTTCGAGCGTCAAACCCATTGGATGAAAGCGGGCAGCCAAGCAACCATGACACTCGATGCGATTCCGGGCAATGAGTGGCAAGGCGTGGTCGATTATGTTTATCCCATTCTCGATCCAAACACTCGCACATTGCGCGTACGCCTCAAGTTCCCCAATCCAAACGGTGAGCTCAAACCCAACATGTTTGCCAACATTGCGCTGCAACCTGTTAGCGACGAATCTGTACTGACGGTCGCAAAGTCGGCGGTGATTCGCTCAGGGGGCATGACTCGAGTCGTGCTTACTGAAGGAGAAGGCAAATACCGCTCCGCACGTATCGAAGTAGGTCGTGAAGCGGGCGACAGAATTGAAGTGTTGCAAGGGCTGACTCAAAACGATCGTATCGTCACTTCTGCCCACTTTATGCTCGACTCAGAATCGAGCCAGTCGGCCGACTTATCGCGCATCAACGGCATTGAGCCACCCGCTGAAACCGTGTGGGCCAAAGGCGAAATCACAGATGTCATGGCAGGGCACCGCATGCTGACCCTCAACCACCAACCCGTCCCAGAGTGGAACTGGCCAGGGATGGTGATGAACTTCAATCTGGCAGAAAACGTAGACATGAGCGATCTCAACAAAGGACAAGCGATTGAGTTTGAGATGAAGAAAACCAATTCCGGTCAGTATGAGATTGTCGATATCAAAGCAGACAACAGCATCATTGCCGCAGAAGTATGGGTGACGGGTGACATCACCATGTTGATGGCGGATTTTGGCATGATCACACTCAAACACTTGCCGGTCGCCGAATGGAACTGGGAAACGGGGGAAATGAACTTTTCGGTCGGTGAAGAGGTGAACTTATCTGGATTTGAAGAAGGACAAAAGGTTCGCTTTCTAGTTGAAAAACAAGGCTCTGACTATCAGTTGAAGAAACTTGAAGCGGCAGAGGGCTAACCATGATCAGTGCAATCATTCGTTGGTCGATTAACAATCGATTCTTAGTGTTACTTGCGACATTCGCGATCGTATTGGGTGGACTTTACAGTGTAAAAAATACCCCAGTGGACGCGATTCCCGATTTGTCGGATGTGCAAGTTATCATCAAAACAAGCTATCCGGGTCAAGCGCCGCAAGTGGTTGAAGACCAAGTCACCTACCCGCTCACCACCGCAATGCTCGCGGTTCCGGGAGCAGAGACGGTACGCGGCTATTCGTTCTTTGGCGACTCCTACGTCTATATCATATTCAACGATGATACTGACATGTATTGGGCTCGCTCGCGGGTACTCGAATACTTGAGTCAAGTCGCCCCTAAGCTGCCGCCAAGCGCGAAACCAACACTCGGCCCTGATGCAACAGGTGTGGGCTGGGTCTACAGCTACGTCCTACAAGATAAAACCGGGCAGCATGACCTTGCCCAGCTGCGCAGCCTGCAAGACTGGTTCTTAAAGTACGAGTTGCAGACCGTAGCCGGCGTTTCAGAAGTAGCGACTGTCGGCGGCATGGTCAAACAGTACCAAGTACAAATCGATCCCGCTAAGTTGCGTGCTTACGATTTAACGCTGCAACAGGTCAACATGGCGATTCAAAACGGCAACCAAGAAACGGGCGCGTCCGTCATTGAAGTGGCAGAAGCTGAGCACATGGTACGCACGACTGGTTACCTCAGCAGCATCGAAGACATCGAATCTTTGCCGCTCAAAGTGACCAGCAAAGGCACACCACTCTTGCTTGGGGACATTGCAGACATCAATCTTGGCCCACAGATGCGTCGTGGCATTTCCGAGTTCAACGGTGAAGGCGAAGCGGTGGGTGGCGTGATTGTGATGCGATTTGGCGAAAACGCCAGTGAGGTAATCCACAATGTCAAAACCAAACTGGCAGAACTTCAACGCAGCCTGCCAGACGGCGTGGAGATCGTCGCCACCTACGATCGTTCAACCTTGATTGATGCCGCAGTTGAAAATCTATGGAAGAAACTGGCAGAAGAATTCATCGTTGTGGCGGTTGTTTGTGCACTGTTCTTGTTCCACATTCGTTCATCACTGGTGATCGCCCTCAGTTTGCCTGTTGGGATCCTGTCTGCATTTATCGTTATGCACTGGCAAGGTATTAACGCCAATATCATGTCTTTGGGCGGCATTGCGATTGCGATAGGCGCGATGGTCGATGGCGCAATCGTAATGATTGAAAACGTTCACAAACACATAGAACGTACCCCGCTAACGGACAAAAACCGCTGGCAAGTGATCGGCAAAGCGGCAGAAGAAGTGGGGGCTCCCCTATTCTTCTCACTGCTTATCATCACGTTAAGTTTCGTGCCAGTGTTCGCACTGGAAGGTCAAGAAGGCAAGATGTTCTCGCCACTTGCTTTTACCAAGACGTATGCAATGGCGGCGGCGGCAGGCCTCGCCATTACCTTGGTGCCGGTTCTGATGGGTTACTTTATCCGTGGCAACGTACTCCCGGAGCATAAGAACCCGGTGAACAAAGGGTTGGTCGCGCTATACCGACCGCTGCTGAACCTGAGTCTGCGCTTCCCTAAGACAATGATCCTGCTCGCGGTGGCGTTAATCGCATCGGCTTACTATCCAACCAGCAAACTGGGTAGCGAGTTCATTCCGCCATTGGACGAAGGTGACTTGATGTACATGCCGACCACTTACCCCGGCATCTCCATTGGTAAAGCACGTGAGCTACTGCAGCAGACCAACAAGCTCATCAAAACCGTTCCTGAGGTGGAAACCGTTTGGGGCAAAATTGGCCGCGCCGAAACGGCAACCGACCCTGCCCCATTAACCATGATCGAAACCGTCATTCAGCTCAAACCGAGAGAAGAGTGGCGCGACGGTGTGACCACGGAGTCGCTACGCAAAGAGTTTGATCAGTTGGTGCAGTTTCCGGGATTAACCAACGCATGGGTCATGCCAATCAAAACTCGCATTGACATGTTAGCCACCGGTATTAAAACACCAATCGGTATCAAGATTGCCGGACCTGACCTCAAGGTAATCGAACAAATTGGCTCAGAGTTAGAGCCCATTTTGAACCAGATTTCAGGTACGGCATCTGTCTATGCGGAACGCGTTGCGGGTGGACGCTATGTCACCATTGACATTAAACGTCGCTCCGCGGCTCGCTACGGCTTAAGTATCAAAGATGTCCAGCAAGTCATCTCTACGGCGGTAGGCGGAATGAACGTGGGTGAGACCGTTGAAGGACTGGAGCGTTACCCAATTAACGTCCGCTATCCACAAGATTACCGAGACTCGGTAGTGAAACTGCAAAACTTGCCGCTGGTGACTCCGAACGGTGCACGTATCGCACTCGCCGATGTGGCTGACATTCGCTACGAAGATGGCCCACCGATGATCAAAACCGAGAATGCACGCCCGAATGGTTGGGTATTTGTCGACATTGATGGCCGCGACTTGGGCTCTTACGTGGTTGAAGCGCAGCAAACTGTCGCAGAGCAATTGCAGCTTCCTGCGGGTTACTCGCTCACTTGGTCGGGTCAATACGAATACATGGAGCGCGCCAAAGAGCGGTTGAGTGTCGTGGTGCCTATCACTATTGCCATCATCATGCTGCTGCTTTACTTCAGCTTCCGCCGCGTCGGAGAAGTGATGATCATCATGCTTACACTGCCGCTCGCGATGGTGGGAGGCTTATGGCTGATGCACTACCTCGGCTACAACTTCTCCATTGCGGTTGGCGTTGGCTTTATCGCCCTTGCCGGTGTCGCGGTCGAGATTGGCGTGATCATGCTGGTTTATCTCAACCAAGCGTGGCACTACAAAAAACTCCACGCAGAAGAAGAGCAAAAAGCGCTCACTGCGAAAGACCTTACCGATGCCATTCGCGAAGGCGCGGGGCTACGCGTTCGCCCTGTGATGATGACGGTGTTGACTGTCATCATTGGTCTTATCCCAATCATGTACGGAGACGGCACAGGCTCAGAAGTGATGCAGCGAATCGCCGCACCAATGATAGGTGGTATGGCTTCCGCGCTTCTACTCACGCTGTTGGTCTTACCGGCTCTGTTCAAACTCTGGAAACAACACGAAGTTAACTAACACCAAGCAATCGTATGTCGAGCCAATGAGCTGCTCGACATACGCAATACCCGATTAAAAGAGGAACACACCATGAAAAAAACACTGATTACCCTAGCGATTACCATGTTCAGCACAGGCGTACTTGCCGATGCAATGGATCACTCAAAAATGGACCATTCGAACATGGACCACGGTGAGATGAAGATGGATCATAGTAAAATGGATCACTCGAACATGATGAATATGGAAGGTATGTCTGCGGTTGGAATGCCTGCCAAGGGCGCAAAACCAGACAAGGTCGTGCACGTTATTTTGACTGATGACATGAAAATCAACTTCAAAAAAGACGTGAGGATCGAGCCAAATGACGTGGTGCAATTTGTGGTGATGAACGTTGGAAAAATTGACCACGAGTTTTCCATTGGTTCAGCACAAGAGCAACTGAAACACCGTGAAATGATGAAGAACATGGGCAGCCACGCGCACGATTCTGGCAGCACTGTCACTGTGAAACCGGGCAAAGCAAAACAGCTTTTATGGCACTTCCACGGCGATAACAACGTTGAGTTTGCCTGCAACATTCCCGGCCACGCAGAAGCGGGTATGGTGAAAAAGATCACCTTGTAGTGATCAACAAAGTCGCCAGCAAACCCTGGCGACTTTTACTGAGAATTTTATTTTCGGCTATTAATAGCGTTTTCTAAACTCTCAATTTTACCGACTACATCCAGCGAAATAGGCTCTATTTGCTCAAATAGTTTGTTGGCTTGTTCGTGTTGACCGCTGTCCATCCGGTCCAAAACATCCTTTATCACTCCATGCAATTTAGCATGCGGCGCTTCCAGCGCTTTGAATGTGGGCTCTGAGCCATAGAGGCTCTTTCCTTTGCCGTAATACCATTTGCCCAGCGCGCACATATGATGATCACAGGCGACTTTTTTATCGAGAGCTCCATGATCGCCGTTTAAATAGGATCTCACTTTCGTTTTCCAAGCGAGATGCGCATTCTTCACATCAGTAAAGTCCACGCGCTTTTCCGAACCAAGCTTAAAGTCTGCCAACTGAGCTCTCAAATCCAGCGCTCGCTCACTTAACCCTTTCGCTTTTGCTTGCAAGTGCAGAGCGCCCTCCTCGGTATGAGCGCTTTTTTCACTGATCTCCTCTACTGATTTGTTCATATCTTGAACAACCGTAGACTGCTCTTCTGAAGCCGCCGCGATCTGAGCACTCATATCATTTACACTGCTCACCAGATCAATGATATCTGAGAAGGTCTCTCGTGCTTTGCACACTCCTTCATAAGCATCTTGCGCTAGCACATTGTTATCAGAAATTCGAGTTGATGAGTTCTGCACACCCTGCTGCAAGTTTTCCAACATAGATTTGATATCTTCTGTCGCGGTCTGTGTTCTCTGAGCGAGATTGCGGACTTCGTCAGCCACAACCGCAAAACCTCGACCTTGCTCACCCGCACGTGCCGCTTCGATTGCAGCATTGAGTGCTAGCAGATTGGTTTGCTCCGCAATATCGCTGATTGTGTTGATAACTTGGCCAATACTTTGGCTTTGCTCCGATACCGTGGCAATTTGCGCAATCGTCGCGTCGAGTTCGGTTAAAAAGTTAGACAGTTTATCCAGCCCTTCACCAATCAAGTGGTCTCCCACTTCGACGTTTTGCTTGGCTTGAAGCGCTTTATGAGAAGATGACACCGTACTTTCAGTTACCTGCTGGACCGTCGCTGCCATTTCAGTCATAGCGCTGGCAATTTGAGCGGTATGCGATGATTGAGAAGCCATCATGGTTTGCATACTGTAGCTGTCAGATGAGACTTGATCCGAATCCTGCACAACAGCCTGTGCGGTACCGACCACTTGACCTAAAATGGCTTTATAGCGTGCTTGCACCATTTTGGCCGCTTGGGCCAATAAACCGATTTCATCTTGCCGACCAAGCACAATATTGCTGGCGAGATTTCCTTCAGACATGCTTTTTATCATTTGCTCGACATCCGAAATCGGCTTGAGAACTCGCGCACCGATTATGAACCAATTGAGCAACGCAATCGCCACCAAGACAAAAGCGATGACGGCTGACGTAATGTCTTGAGATAAGAAAGATCGTATCGCAAGAAAGGCTCCACCAGCCAGCAGGAGAAGATGAGATACCGCAAACACGTGCCTAAAACTTAGTTTTTCAACCCATGAAGGGCCAGGCAACTCCAGAGAAGAATCATTTCTCATTTTCTTGTACAGCGCTTCTGCTTCTGCAACTTGCTGTTTAGAGGGCTCCGAGCGAACAGACTGTATGCCAACCACTTTACCCTTTTTCATAATGGGCGAAACGAACGCATCAACCCAATAGTGATCACCATTCTTACATCGGTTTTTTACGATGCCGCGCCACACTTTGCCGTCTTTAACCGTGGCCCACAAACTTTTGAACGCCGCTGGCGGCATATCCGGGTGCCGAACGATATTGTGATCTTGACCGATTAGCTCCTCGCGAGAAAACCCACTGATTGATACAAACTCATCGTTTATGAACTTAATTTTTCCCTGCGTGTCTGTCACTGACACCAAATCACTGCGGCCAGCGAAATGCACTTCTCGCTGGGTAACTGGACCATTATTCTTCATACTGCGCGTTCCTAAAACCTTCCTATCAAAGAAAGCCAACGTCTTTTATTATTTATTATTAGTCACGTAAGTGTAGTCACGACTTGGGCAGTTTTCCCATCTGGGGGTAAATGTGTGAGCTGAATTCCTCTTTAAAGCAACAAAGGGGCAAGATACCATCGACGTTGAACGACTGGCTGCGATGACAACCAATACGCGTTCTAAAACCGCATCACTTGTAGACAAGCTCAAAAGTCACAAGGACAAGTTCCGTGGAGTCGTTAAACTCAATGCCATACGCAGACGCGCAATCTTTAGTGAAAAAGTCATTGTGTGCTTTGTACCACCACTCGTAAGTGCCATCCCCTTCACCTTCCGACTCAGCGAACTCGCGGCTGACCTGCCCAAACGGACAAAAATCCACATCGATAATTTTGACAATACAGACTGGGTTCTTTTCCCAATCCAATACAATTTGGTGTTGACCAACTTTAGGCAGTGGCTCTCCTTCAATTTTATAGGCCTCTTTCACGCTGCACGTCGCGCGCTTTTTGCCAATTGAAACAAGTCTGGCACACTCATTGGTGTTGTATTCATCATCACAAAAATAGGTGGTTTCTACGCCGTCAATCTCCGCCAGTTGAGACGCTGATAAAGTGCTGGTGTAAGACTGAAAATAGTCTTCATATCTTTCTTCCATGACTCATTCTCCGTTGAATCTCTAGTATTAGTTTGAATGACAGAAAAGCCCGCACAAACGGGCATCAGTAGGGCTGGGGCTTAATTCTTGCTTCAACGACTGTACTTCTCTTTATTAAGCACTTCTTTCATGGTGTGGGTAGCCTCCAGATCCACACCGTGAATATTGGCAAGCGCGCAGACATAGTACAGAACATCGTATAACTCTTCTGCTACCGAGCCTTTAAGTTCTTCAAAGCTTGGTTGCCCACCAGTGCCACTACGAATCGCTTCCGACAACTCCCCTACCTCTTCAATCAGTTTTAAGAAGTAGTGCTCGGATTGTTCAGGGGCATAATCGAACTCTTTTATGTGGTTTTGCAGCTCCGATAACTTCATAACATCCTTTTCTTTGGTCTATCCTTCGCTTGGTGATGCATTTTATAAACCTTAATCACATAAAATCAAACACTTGATGAGCAACCCTACGCTTAGGTTGTAAGAGTAAAAGTGCGTTCAACGCCACTCTCGCGAACAAAATCCTCATCATGGCTGACAAGAATAAAGGCACCTTGGTAGCGTTTTAACGCATCAGCCAGCATCTGCTTCGAGTCGAGATCTAAGTGATTGTCTGGCTCATCGAGTAGTAAAATAGGTGATTGAGGTTGATGACTGACTATAAGCATCGCCAGTTTCATCTTCTCACCGCCACTGAGCTCACTCACCAACCGAAACACACTGTCCGTACGAAAGCCAATCCCGGCAAGCAATGTTCGCGCGTCACTTTCTAGCATCCCTTCACAGTGGTGCTTCATGTTGCTAAGGAGTGAATGCTCCAAACTCAGCAAGCCAAAATGCTGGTCAAGATAACAAACCGCACGATTGACATGCAGCTCTCCGCTTTTTAAGCCCATCTCCCCCGACAACACTTTGAGTAGCGTAGATTTCCCCGAACCATTACCGCCTGAAAGGTGCAACTTGCTGCCCGCCTCCAGCGCGAGATTAAAAGGGGTACCCAATCCAAAAGGAAGCACCGCCGCCACCATGTTGAATACATTACCGCGCCCAGATGCCCCTTGTTCAAGGTATAGCCTTTGCTGCTTAACTTGTTCATAGCGTTCACTGAGCGCCCGCTCTTTTTGCTCAAGCTTGGTTCGGCGACTGTTCTCGTTTTTGTGCCGATTCGACACCGAATTTTCTGCGCTGTTCTTCATGCCATCGAGGATCAACTTGGATTGGCTACCTGATTTGCGTATTTTGTTCCCTTGAGACTCTCGCTGCTGCGCTTTTTCGCGATTTTTCTGCGCTTGAACCTCCAGTCGATGCTGCTCTCCTCTTACCGCATCCAGTTGGCGTTCGAGTGCAGTACGCTCGCGCTGTTTTTCCTCCTCATACGCATCGAAATTGCCCCCATATTGGGTTAGCCCCAGTTGGCTCAGCTCCCAAATCTGGTCCATTTTCCGTAGCAACTGTCGATCGTGACTTACCAACACAAGGTGGCCTTGGAATTGATTCATCTGCTCGATCAACCACTGCTTTGCCAATTGATCAAGGTGGTTAGACGGCTCATCCAAAATGAGCAGTTCGACGTCGGACTGAAACAGCTTCCACAGCTGCAATCTGGCCAGTTGACCACCACTCAAACTCTTGCAAGAAAAATTGGGGTTAGGTGGTAAGCCAAGGGCGTCTAACTCGTTATTTAACGCCTGTTTAAGCTGCCAATTTTCACCGACAATCTCGAACCATTTAGGATCGCAATCGCCCTTCTCAATGCGTTCAATTGCGTGAAGCCTCTCTTGGTAACCAAGAAACTCGGCAATACTGATCGAGCTTTCAAGTAGCTGAGACGGCAATTGGCTGTAGCACGCGACACTGGCCGAAGTAACGACACTTCCCGAGGTCGGCGTGCGTTTTTGAGCGAGCATGTCTGCAAAGTAGGATTTACCAATCCCATTTCTTCCGACTAAACCCACTCGCCTTGCTGACAGAGTGCATGAGATATTTTCGAACAGCACATCGCCGTTGTTGAACTGATAACTGATTTTGTGCGCTTGTATAACTGGCATATTTGCCTCCTGTAAAACAGGATTAGGCGTAGCGGCCGCAATGAGTTGGATCCAATTGGTACTCTACGAGCCAACATGGAAGAGCACCTCTAAAGGTACATAACGTGTTGATGCTATTGATAAGCTAAGACGAAGCTACGCCGACTAACCCTGTGAAATCCAAAATATGATGTAAAGGTGGATAACAGGTGTTAGTTGTTCATATTGGCGTAAACTCCTTAAGAAATGATGCGGCGATTATAGAGCAGTTTTTCGCCACATAGCAAATAAAACGCGACCAGTTGCAACACGGCTTCAATCTATTTGATCAAGGCCGGCCAAAAGGGATTGTGGTTATTCAATCTGCTTTACTGTAATTCGGTTTTGAAACTCAAACACTTTCTCAGCACACACATCAATACACCGCCCGCAACTGATGCAATTCTGGTCTAAGACGCGTTTATCACCTTCTTTCAGCGGTTGGCGCAGCACATCCGGTTCGGGGCAAACGTAATAGCAATCCATACATTTAGTGCAATCTTCACGGCGAACAGCAGCCACTCGCAGCAAGCTCTTGCGCCCTATCACCCCGTATGTCGCACCCAGTGGACATAAATGGCCACACCAGCCATGTTCAACCAAGAGTAAATCGAGCACAAACACCAAGCCAATCAGCACCCAGCTCGCCCCAAATCCAAACACCAGCCCGCGATGCAGCGCAGCAACAGGATCAATCCAAGCCCATAAAACACTGCCCGAGACGGCACTACCGATCAGCAATACGGGAATCAACCAGTAGCGCAATTGAGAAGACCAACGGTAGCTGGTTTTGATATTGAGTTTACGACGCAAAAACGCCGCCAGATCGGTGACCATATTCATCGGGCAAACCCAGCCACAAAATGCCCTTGGGCTGATTAGCGCATAGAAAATCACCACAATGGCTACGCCCATTAGCGCCGTTATTTCAGGTAAGTGCCCTGCGGCTAGGGTTTGTAACACAATCAGAGGATCACTCATTGGAATCACATCAAACAAGTTACTTGAGGAGAGATTGCCTTTTAATACTCCTAGCGTTGGTCCTGCCATAAACAAAGCGACGATCGTTAACTGACAGAGTCGTCTAAGCAGCAAAAAACGGTGCGCTTGCCACCAGCCTAAGGTTTTTATTGCATCTTTTCCGGCATCTTTAGCGAGGTTCTTAGCCATTACAACTTCCCTCCCAAGGTTTCCAGCGCTTCGCTCGGCACTTCAGGCGCACTGTTCTCTAGTGGCTTATTGATCTCTTCCCAACCAAGCTGATAGTGAGCGCCCATTTTGCCTTTGGCCAATTCTGTCGGAATAATTTTAATCGCCGCCACTTCAGTGACACACGCTTCTTCACATTTACCACAGCCGGTGCATTTATCTGAGTGAACAGTGGGAATCAGTTTGGCGTGATAGCCGGTTCGTTCATTACGGATATGTTCAAGCGTGATTGCTTCATCAATCAAGGGGCAAACTCGGTAACACACATCACAGCGCAGCCCCTGCCAGTTCAAACAGCTTTCATGGTCGATAAGCACCGCGGTGCCCATGCGAGCATCGTCAATATTGGTTAAGTTGGGGTCTAGCGCACCAGTCGGACAAACGGGGACACATGGAATGTCTTCACACATCTCACACGGGATTTCCCGCGCATTAAAATACGGCGTGCCTGACTCGACCGATGAGAGTAGTGTGGCAAGCTTTAGGGTATCGTAAGGACAGGCTTGTACGCACAATCCACAGCGAATGCACGCTTTTTCAAACTCGCCTTTTGGTAGAGCACCCGGTGGCCTGATTGGCACGCCAGAACCATCTCTCGCTTGGCTTTGCATCGACTGAAGCCCAAGTACCGTCGCAGCCGCACCAACGCCCGCTGCCGTTCTTGCCGCATCTCGTAAAAACCGACGTCGGCTTTGCGATGTTTTTGATTTTGCATCCGTCATGGCTTACTTCCTTACCCCAGCAGACTCACTTCGCTCAACGAGCACGTTAAGCATAGCAACCACAATTATGATAAGGATATTTTCACGGCACGTGATAAGGGCATATACCTCCAAAGAGGTGTATGAGAGATGACTTGATAAGAATCAACTAATGGGCTTGTTTGAGGGCGCATATTGGTCAACTAGCACGGAAGCAGAGCGCTGAAAACAAATACAACACCAGTGGTCTAAATGATAAAAATGCAATAATTGAGTTTTTTGTCACACGAACTTTCCTTGCTAGGCATTATCCTTATAAAATGTAAGGCTTTGTAAATTACGCTGCGGGGGTCTTATGATAGAAATCATAATCGACGGCAAATATCGAATTGTGGAAGAGGGTTCAACCCTTCTAGAAGCAGCCAAAGTATGTGGGGTAGAGATCCCTTCTTTATGCGGGCTAAATAAATCTAATCAGAAAGTGCCTTGCGACTTGTGTGTGGTAGAGGTAGAAAGCGGCGGCACTCAGCGCGCCTGCGAACTCGAAGTCTACCGCGGTCTGAATGTTAAAACGCAATCAGACCAACTCAGCGAGCATCGCCGTCAGGCACTCAACCGCATCATGCAAGATCACTATGCAGACTGCGAAGCGCCGTGCAAAACTGCCTGCCCAGCTGGGGTAGACATCCAATCGTACCTTTACTTCATCGCACAAAACGATCATAAAAAAGCGATTGAAGTGATTAAACGCACGCTGCCGATGCCACTATCGATTGGCCGCGTTTGCCCTGCCTTTTGTGAAAGTGAATGTCGCCGCTCCTTGGTGGATGAGTCAATCGCCATTCGTCAATTGAAACGCCACGCCGCAGATGCCGACCTAGCAGCGCAAGAAGCCTACACGCCTGAAAAGAAAGCCGATAAAAACCTCTCTATCGCCATTGTCGGCAGTGGGCCAGGTGGCTTAACGGCGGGCTATTATCTTTCCAACGAAGGGTATGACGTAACCGTATTTGAGTCGATGCCAAAAGCAGGTGGCTGGCTACGTTATGGCATTCCTGAATATCGACTACCAAAAGCGATCCTCGATAAAGAAATCGAGCTGATGTGCCGCAATGGTATGCAGATAAAAACCGAGCAAAAGCTTGGCGAAAACCTCTCACTGAGCCAGTTGAGTGACGACTATGATGCGGTCTGCCTTGCGGTTGGCGCTTCCTTAGCGGTCGAGATGAAATACCCTGGCAGTGAACTTACTGGCTGCTACCTTGGGGTCGATTACCTAAAAGACTTTGTCACCGAGCAAACCTACACCACAGGTGAAAAAGTGGCGGTGATTGGTGGCGGTAATACTGCGATTGACTGCGCGAGAACCGCTCGCCGCGCAGGGGCAGACACCACAATTATCTATCGCCGGACGCGCGAAGAGATGCCAGCCGAAGATTACGAAATTGAAGAGGCTGAGCACGAAGGCGTTAAGTTTCTGTTTCTAACCAACCCGGCTGAAAACATTGCAGATGAAAACGGCCACGTGAAAGAAGTTCGCTTAGAACGAATGGCGCTGGGCGAGCCCGATGCGTCAGGTCGCCGCAGACCAGAGCCAACCGGAGAGTTTTTCACTCAAGCATTTGATACCGTGATTGCCGCTGTCTCACAAAAGCCTGATCTGAGCTTTCTAGAAGGTGACGATTTATCGATTCCATTAACTCGATGGAACACGTCTGAGTCTGATCCACAAACCATGCACACGGGTACAGGCAATATTTTCAGTATTGGTGATTTTCGCCGCGGCCCCGCAACCGCCGTTGAAGCGGTTGGAGACGGCCGAATCGCCGCCAAAGCGATCGACCTGTTCCTCAATGGCGACATGGCCGATATGCCAGCGCCAGCCTTCAACTCGCGTAAAGAACAAAAACTGGCGCAAGTGGATCCAATCCACTTCGAGAACTTCCAAAAAGTGGCTCGCTCGATTATGCCAGAGCTCACCCCAGCTCAGCGCGAACAGAGCTTTGATGAAGTCGAGCTCGGCTTTGACAACGAAGAGGCCATCAAAGAAGCGGCGCGCTGCCTAGAGTGTGGTTGCCAAGCCAACACCAGTTGCGATCTGCGAGACTACTCAACTGAATATGGTGCCGAGCAGCACTTTGAGCTTGGCCTTGAAGTGAAAAGTCATCAAGATTGGCTCAATGTAAGAGCGAAAGATTCACGCCATAAATTCAGCGTCGACCGCAGTTCTGAGTTCATTGAGTTCGATGCCAACCGCTGCATTAGTTGCGGTCAATGTATTCAAGCCTGTAGCGAACAAGCGGTGCATGGCATTCTCAACTTTGTCCATGACCAACATGGCCGCCCTGCACTGCGCCCTGATGACAGACCGCACTTTGGTTCAAGCAAAAATGGGCGCTTGCTGATGGGCGATTCCAACTGCGTTCAATGTGGTGCCTGCGTTCAAGCGTGTCCAACCGGTGCCATGGTAGACAGCCGTGACCGCGCTCAAGGACGTGAAGAAGTATTGAAAAAGGTCGACACCATTTGTACCTATTGTGGTGTGGGCTGTAAATTGACCGTGCATGTCGATGAGGCAAACAACCAAATCATGCATGTTACTGGGGCGCAGTCTCCGGTCAATGAAGGCATGCTTTGTGTGAAAGGGCGTTTCGGATTTGATTTCATCAGCGATGATGCTCGTTTAACCACGCCGCTGATACGTAAAGATGGCTGGCTACAACCCGCAAGTTGGGATGAAGCCATTGCGCTTATCGCCAAGAAGTTCACCGCCATCAAACAAGACTTTGGCGGCAACGCACTCGCTGGGTTCTCATCCGCTAAAACCACTAACGAAGACAACTACGCTTTCCAGAAGTTTATTCGCCGTGAGCTTGGCACCAACAATATCGACCACTGCGCACGATTGTGTCATGCCTCTAGCGTCACTGGTCTCGAAGCGTCTCTGGGTAGTGGTGCCATGACCAATGACATCCCGAGCATCAAACACTCGGATGTGATTTTTATTATCGGCTCAGATACCACCTCGGCTCACCCTATCATCGCTTCTCACATCAAGCAGGCGATTCGCCACCACGGTGCACGCTTGATTGTGGCGGACCCTAAGCGCATTGATATGGCGGATCACGCCGAGCTTTACCTTGCTCATCGACCGGGGACTGACGTGATGCTGCTTAACGGTATCATGCAGCAAATCATCAAAAATGGTTGGTACGACCAAGAGTATATCGAAGAGCGCGTGGACGGCTTTGACACCCTACTCCAAGAAGTGATGTCTCCTGCCTATGCGTTAGACAAAGTTGAGTTGGTCACGGGGGTCAGTGGCGACGACATCTTTGCTATGGCACGTATGATCGGCACCGCCGAGCGCACTGCGGTCTACTACTCCATGGGCATCACCCAGCATACAACCGGACACGACAATGTTCGCTCGATTGCTAACTTGCAGCTTCTTTGCGGCAACATCGGCATTGAGGGTGGCGGTATCAACCCGCTGCGTGGTCAATCCAACGTGCAAGGTGCTTGTGATATGGGCGCACTACCCAACAATTACCCTGGCTATCAGAAAGTCTACAACCCAATGATTCGTCAGAAGTTTGCTATTGAATGGGACGCGCCAAACCTTCCTTCAGAGCCAGGTTTGACGCTAACCGAAATCATCGATGGTGCCTGCAATCGAGATGTGCGCGGCCTGTATATCATGGGTGAAAACCCTGTACTGAGTGACCCTAATCAAGCTCATGTTATTGAAGGATTGGAGACGCTCGATTTCTTGGTGGTGCAAGACATCTTCTTAACTGAAACCGCTCAATATGCCGATGTTGTGTTGCCATCTTGTTCGTTTGCCGAAAAATCAGGCCACTTCACCAATACAGAGCGGCGCGTGCAACGCGTCAATCCAGCAGTGAAAGCACCGGGAGAAGCCAAAGAAGATTGGTGGATCATTCAACAAATCGCTAACGCCATGGGTGGGGATTGGCACTACAAAGAAGTATCAGACATCACCAGCGAAATCGCTCGCGTGACGCCACAATATGCAGGGCTTCGTTGGGAGGCGATCACCCCAGATGGCGTGCAGTGGCCAAGCAACAAAAACAACCCGAACGGCACGAGGATTATGCACCAAACCCAATTTACTCGCGGCAAAGGACAAATGGTTGGGGTGCCATTCCGCTATGCGGCCGAGCTTCCGGACGAGGATTTTCCTTTAGTCCTGACTACTGGGCGTGTGCTTGAGCAGTTCCATACCGGAACCATGACGCGCAAAACCAAAGGTTTGGATAACTTAGCCGGTCCAAGAGCTATGATCAGCGTCCAAGATGCAGAAGCGCTAGGCATTAGCAATGGTCAACGCTTGCGAGTCTCCACTCGGCGCGGTTCGATTGAGATTGATGCCTTTGTGACCAAGCGAATTCAACAAGGTGTGGTGTTTATTCCATTCCATTTTGTTGAGTCGCCTGTGAACCGATTAACCACCACCGCAACTGATCCCCATGCAAAAATACCGGAGTTTAAAGTGGCTGCGGTCAAGGTAGAGACAGTAGAGCCTCAAGCTACTCACTAAAAGCAAAAGCCGACGTTATCGTCGGCTTTTTCATATAGTTAATAACCATTAAAAGTGCTCGCGTACAAAGGCTAACGCGTCGTCGCTGTTATTATAGACGTGACTGTCGATCCCCATCGCTTTGGCGGCAGCCACGTTCGCCTCACTATCATCAATAAACACCGCATTGACGGGATTACCTCCGGCCAGTTGCAGAGCAATCTCAAAAAACAATCGATCGGGCTTAGCGACACCAATATGTGAGGAGCTAACAACAAGATCGAAGCTGTCTTGCAATGCAACAGAGGCGAGATCTGCTTCTAACTGAGACGTACCATTAGTCACCAATACGAGTTTACTCTCAGGGGTATGTTGACGAATCCCTTCTATTAGCGGCGTATCAATAAACCACTCCGCTTGATTCCATATTTTAACCAACTGTGCCGCAACCTCCTCACCCCAGTGGCGCGCCAGTTGCTCAGTGACTCTGTCACACCATTGCTGATGAGAAATCTCACCGCATACCGCTAAATTCAATAGTTCGGTAGAAAAAGCACACGAATACAATGCGCCCTTAGAAATCCCTAGCACCGCTTCTGCCTGAGAAACTTCATTACCGGGCCACTGCCTAATCACCCCATCAAAATCAATTAATACAACACTCTTCAACGCTCACCTCCATGTGATTGTTTCACGCTTTCGCTTTTTCTATTTGTTTTACTACTTTATAGCCAAAGCCAGAGATTAACTCATTGATACGATGCACATTTCCACACTCCCCTTGCGCTAAACGCAAACAAAGTTCTATGGATGTGACATCATCAGGGTAGTATTGGTGTAAAACCTTGGCGATGGAGTCCAAATCACTCAACCAGCTATTGTCTTGCTCTGCGACAAGTAAATAGGCACTGCGCAGCAGTTTTTTGCCCAACACTTTAGCACTAGCTTGTCCATCCTGAGCTTGAATAGACTCACGCGACGATTCCAATACCTGCGGAAGATCCTCATTGAGCTGCCAAGCGATCCGTAAGCTTGGTTTATGAAGACGAAATCCAGTCGATAGGTCTTCTCCCCATAAGCAGCAACAGCAATGTTTGAGCCAAAACTGCCAACGATACTCTTCCTCTTCCGCCAGCACTTCTTGTAGGTGGCCTGGGTCAAAGTCCAGCTTGCTAATGGCGGAATATTGCGAAGTTAGCTCATTGGCAATGCGTTGCAGCTGCTTATGGTCGTTTGAAGAAAGCGGTTGATGGAACACCACAGACGCATCCAAATCTGACTGGCCAAACACAGCATTTCCCCTTGGCACACTGCCATAGAGATAAACGCTATGCAGCTGGTCTGGAAAGGTCTCTTTCAAGCGTCGCAGCATTTGCTCGACTACCGGGGCAAACTCCGGCTGAACATGTTCAACGCTATATGGGTTATCAATATAGCCTTGGCTAGTGAGTCCTTTATTATCAAGCATGCAGCTCTCCCTAGGCATATCAAATCTATTAAACTAACAGCTCCTGATAACTGCTGATTTGTTTAATTGACTGGCTCAAATCATTGTTGCCATTAAAGCTATGATGAATTGCGACCACATCACAGCCTGCCGAAACACCCGCGCTGACTCCTGCGTGAGAATCTTCGAAAATCACCGCCGCCTCTGTTGGTAAGTCCAGTTGAGAAAGTGCCAATAAATAGGCTTCAGGGTCAGGCTTGTGCTTGGAAACATGCTCTTGAGTGATCACAACATCAAACAGTTCATCAAGATCTAGCGCGCGTAAGATGTTGTCGACCATCCAAGTGGCCGCAGAACTGACGACAGCGCATGTTTTTCCTTGCTCTTTGAGATATTGAAGATAAGTCAGAGCCCCATGATTGAGCTCCAATTCACTGGCAAGCAATGCCTCATAATGAGCTCGAAAATGCGTATTAAATTCGGCTAAATCAGGCGAAATACCCGCATGTTGAAAGAAATGTGCTGTGACCACAGGCCAACTTTCACCCATCACTTGCTTGTAAATATTGAAATCGACCTCTGCGCCATAGTCCGCGCACGCTTTTGCCAGCGCCAACCCTTTTAATGGCTCCGAATTAACTAAAGTGCCATCCATATCAAACAAAAACGCTTGGTATTGCTCCACGGTTATCTCCATATACAACTTATTTTATGAATGAGTTCTCACATATACAGAATCGTGGCATTTATTGCAAAGATATCAACTAATTATAAGTATTGGTTACGACGTAATCTCAATTCGCTAGAGAATACAATCACGATAGCTGTTCTACAAACTAGGCTGCATCAAGCTGGATTGGAAGAGCCGGGACTTTGGTGTCATTCGAAAATATCCCAAACGTTGCGATAGGGGGTATTCAAGGATAAGTCACACCAGAGCAAATACAGAGCGCCAAAACGAACAAAGCCGACCTAGTGGTCGGCTTTTCGATTTACATCAGCTTACTTAGTGGCATCAAGTAATGCGCTTGTCACATTCATTGACGAAGTTGCATTTCCGTTTGTTAACGTAAACTGGACAATTTGTGACGTCATTTCCAGGTTCGCAACACCATCAGCATTACTCTGTGGTGAGATTACTGTGGAGTGCTGCGCTTGACTCACAGTTTTAGTGAAGTAAGACGCGAGTTTTTGGCCTGACGTATCTTTCGTGCTATTTACCAATTCCAGTTTCTTGAACAGTGGTTCAGTGCCAGATGTTGGAGATGTCGAGACCGCGTTTGGAATCGTTTGATCATCTTCTGCTTGAATTCCCAGGACAGGCGCACCGGTTAGGTTCACCATCGACGCAATATTGTAGGGATCAACGTTATCTAGCACGGTTTGAGCTGCGAACGTGAATTTGCTTAATGTACTAGAAACTGCAGCTTTCTCTGCAGCCGACGCTTGACCAAGGTAATTATCGAAACAATCTGGACCTGCGGTGGAAGCTGGTACACATGTTTTACCATAGTAACTCTGATAACTAGTCAACGACAGAGCAACACTATGTTTAATCACTCCTCTGAAGCTACCTGACTCTAGCAAGAATGGCGCAATACCGCCGCCTGGATTCGCTAAGGTTGCGCTAGTATATTTAAAGATATTACCTTCAAGTGGTGATACAGGCGTGTTACCAATCGCATAAGAACTGATACCCGTGATCGCACCGATGGAGTGGCCAAACAGAGAGACATTGCCTTTATCTAGATTAGCGAATGCCGCGTCGGTTGCACCGTTAAGCGCATAACGCACACCCAGGCCATCGATCGCGCTTTGGCGAATGTTGTCACGCGCAACAGGTAGGTACTGTAGGTTCATGTACACTGTTGGCGACAATGGAGTAGTAACCACTTGCTGGCTCAATCCGCGCTGACCGTGAAGCGGTTGGTCAATGGCAATGATCGCGTAAGGCTTATACGGCGCAGAGCCGATCTTCATAGCGGCACCGATGTGCTGCATGGCAAACGCATAAGCACTCTCTTTGATGCTGGTAATACCATGTTGATACTGCAAGATAGGTAAGTCTGAGCCAATCGCCGCCCCTTCAGGCACGAACATCAAAAACGGAACCTCTTTCACAGCACGAATCTGAGGGACTGCGCTGTATTTGGTCATGATACGCTCTGGGTCAAGCTGAGAGCCATCAGCTAGCGTCAATTTCTGCCCCACCAATGCTTTCAATTTCTCAGGGTCTTGCAGATCGACAGCTGGGTTAGTGATGCCAAGTATTGCCAATTGCTGAGCAATCGCGTTTTTGTCTGCGTCAGAGCCAGAACCGAGTACCGATAGAATCTTAAACACGCTTGGCATCGCGCTACGCCATGGTGTCTTCTGCCAGGCGTTGCCTGATAGTGAGTCAGACAAGAAGTATGGCAACTTAACCGTGCCCTTAACCACTTGGATCGAAGCGATCGCTTCATTGGCAAAGTTTTGGTTGTAAGCCGCCTGCAATAGCGCAGCACTATCAGCACCAAACCCGCTAGCGAACATAGGATCATTCGCAACGGCATCACCAAAACTTTGTTTGCTGGTGACCGTCATCTGATAGATTGAATCTAGGGTATCTGCATCGATCCCGGTTGGGTTGGCAATCGAACCGTTCCATATATCTGAAGGGTTAACCGTTGGTAGAGCGGTCTGAGCAATCGCACTCTTGGTTCCCAGTAGCACCTGACCTGCAGAAGAAGTGGTAAACCATGAGGAGTAGATGATGTCATCAGAAAGTAAAGCCGTGTTATCTGCGAACGTTTTTTCAACACTTTGGATAATTTTCTGCGGTGTCGCTAGGCTACCTGATTGCGTAAACTCGGTCGTTTTCAACATCGCATAAGAGCTAGACGTACCCAAAGGCTCACCGTTGCTGTCTTGAAGACTGTCTGTCAGCGCGTAGATGTAATCTGTACCTGGCTTGAGGTTAATTGGTTTGATATTAAGTGAACGCTTGTCATCACTTAGTTCAACCGTGAAATCCTTATCATCGCCATGTTCTAGCGCTTTGACAAATGTCATTTCATTCGTTGCTAGATTAACTTTGACCTCTGCAACCCACACGCCCGCTTTAAAATCAGAACGTGCAGCATCTCTCGGAGAACTCGAGCTATTATCATCTGCAATCGTAACGCCACTTGGTAGATTCAAGTCCATCACAAATGGCATTTGTGGACTCCAACCATCCACCTCACCTAGCGCCACTTCTGGGTTGTCTAGCCCGGTAGACTGCCCCTCAGTCACAGGGATATTTAACGTGCTGTCAGAAGTGTCCAATAACAAAAATGAAGGCAAAGGAACCGCGGCGTTATCGCCTAATAAGGTGAAATCAATTGTCGAGCTACGCGAAAGCATCTCATTAATCGCTTCATTCGAGTATGGCTGGTCCGTACTTGCACCGCTGCTTTTTGTATCATTTCCACAACCCGCCAGCAGTACAGCAGAGCAAACAAGTGATAGAGAAAATTTGTTATTCATTGTATTTACTCCCAATACTACTTAAAGGTGTAGTTCAGCTGAACTGCGGATAAGAAGGCCAGCGCGTCTGCATCAAACGTAAGCTCATTGCCTGCTGCATCTGTTTCTTTAAAGCTGCCACTCTTGCTCTGAACTAGAGTAAAGCCCGCATCTAAACTTAGGTTATCTGACCATAGGTAGGTCAAGCCCGCGGAGTACCAG
Source organism: Vibrio sp. NH-7 (assembly GCF_053643215.1). Lineage (NCBI taxonomy): Bacteria > Pseudomonadati > Pseudomonadota > Gammaproteobacteria > Vibrionales > Vibrionaceae > Vibrio > Vibrio sp. NH-7. Next base: position 1,363,461 of record NZ_CM132188.1, read on the forward strand.
AAACGATCACTATCAGGAATGCTAAGCGTCGCATCGCCTGCTTGCTCGTCGTAAGCCAAACCCGCTCGAAGTGTCCATTCTTTGTTTAGGGTGTACGTTGTACCGACAGACCAACGCTGGTTGTCTTCATAGTGTTCTGTTTTCTTGAAACATACGCCATCTTTACATTCTGAGCTGGTCGCTTTTAGCTCTTTAAAACTGCTCCATTGTGTCCACTGCCACCCGTAATGAACCGCCCACTGGTCGTTAAGTTGATGGAAAGCAGACAACTCCAAAATTGCTGGCAACGTCAGTTGAAGCTGACCTTTAGTTTCATTCTTGTTCGGGTCAAGAATCACCCCGCCATAGTGATCGGTAAACTCACCATCATCGAAATTCAAATTGACCGCAGAGCGATAACCAAAGCCAAAACGGTTCTCTTGATCCAGTTCGTACAGAGCGCCAATATTCCAGCCAAAACCAATGGTTTCGCCTGTCATACTAATGATTTTGTCGCTTGGCTTACCTCCAAGTGGAAGACCACCTTGGTGGCGGTCCAACTTAGCTTCTGCGTACACTAGGTTAAGACCCGCACCCACACTGAACTGCTCGTTCAGTTTGAACGCCACATTCGGATTGAGGTTAACAGACAAGAGCGAAGTGTTACCCGCCAAGTCACCAGCATAGATATCATCAGGGTAATCGGTCGCGACACCATAAGTTGTAAATGAAGCAAAACCCACGGCAAACTTATCGCTAACAGGATGGATGAAATAGGCAGCAGGGACAAATTGCATTGGCGCAACGTCGCTCGATTTCTGTTTGAAATCTGCGTCCCCAATTTTGGTTTGGGTGACATTCACCTCAGGATCAACGATCGACAGCGCACCAGAAAAGGTGGTGTTTTCAAAAAGTGTCATGGCAGCGGGGTTACGTGCTAATACACTCGCATTGTCGGCGACCGCGCCTTCACCAGAAAACGCGCGACCGAGGCCCGATGCCGAATGTTCTGCGACTTGGAAACCTGCGGAATGAGCGTTACACGCAAACAATATGGAGATTGTCAGCAGAGAGCAGTGCTTTTTATTCATCCTTGACCCTCCTAGGGTACGTTCTTTTTCGAATGGCATTGTTGTAGTTTTTGTTGTGCGACACTATGCGGAAATCGGATGTGAATACGCACAATGTTAATTAGATGTTATTTTTTGTATATCGAAATGTCAAAAAATAACCAACATTGGCGCATCAAAAATGACGCATTAGTCATAGCAATAATATAAAGCGTTGTATTATCTACACTTATCAATAGAAAGTGGTCAGATCAGATTTGTTATCGATTACATCGTTTAGATATCGAACCAAACGAGCAAAAAATCAACAAACGCCCAGAGCCGAGTGACTTATCTGGGGAGCTTTTAACAACAACACTAAATCGATGATAACGTTTGCTTCTCATCGATGCGGTTAATCGTTACAATCCCTTACGCGATTTACGCAACTTTATTTATTCTCAGGGCGGGGCGAAATTCCCCACCGGCGGTAAGTGTTCTTCACTGTTAATGAAGAAACCACAAGCCCGCGAGCGCTCGATTCGTCGAGGTCAGCAGATCTGGTGAGAGGCCAGAGCCGACGGTTACAGTCCGGATGAGAGAGAATGAAAAAACATCACCACGGTCATCTTTGGTGATGCATTTCGTTTTGGCTGGAGTTTTAGGACTCTAGTGCTCATATATGCCCTGATTCTGGTGATATTTTAGGAGTTAACCATGAATCAGTCCTCTTTACTTGCCGAATTCGGTGACCCAATTACCCGCGTTGAAAATGCACTTATCGCCTTAAAAGAAGGTCGTGGTGTGTTGTTACTCGATGATGAAGATCGCGAAAACGAAGGCGATATCATTTATTCGGTGGAATCTCTGACCACCGCTCAAATGGCGTTAATGATTCGCGAATGCAGCGGCATCGTTTGCCTATGTTTGCCAGAAGAGCAAGCGGATCGTCTAGAGCTCACGCCAATGGTTGAGAACAACAACAGCGCCAACCAAACCGCATTTACCGTATCAATTGAAGCGAAAGTAGGCGTAACCACTGGTGTCTCCGCGCAAGATCGCGTGACAACGATTAAAACGGCGGCAAACCCAACTGCGAAGCCGTCTGATCTGGCTCGCCCGGGCCACGTATTTCCGCTTCGAGCACGCAAAGGTGGCGTACTGACACGTCGTGGACATACAGAAGGTACTATCGATCTAATGCAGATGGCAGGGTTACAGCCTGCTGGTGTGCTTTGTGAAGTGACCAACCCAGATGGTAGCATGGCGAAAACACCAGAAATCGTCGCCTTTGGTAAGCTGCACAATATGCCAGTGCTGACGATTGAAGATATGGTGCTATACCGCCAACAGTTCGACCTCAAACTGGCGTAAACCATAGCCAAGTGCGCGGACTCTCCTGCGTGCTTGGCATTTTCTCGCTAACGACCTGCGGCAGTGACGACCTTGAACATCCAATTACAACGCCTTATTGAACAAGACTCGCAACGCATGGCGATTCTACGCCTAGTATCTACCTTCAACTTGCCTCAAGGCTATGTCGCCGCTGGATTCGTGCGAAATCTTGTCTGGGACACGCTTCATCACCACACAAACTCAACGCCGTTGAATGATATCGATGTGATCTATTTCGATTCTGAAAACCTTGAAGCGGCGCGAGAACTGGCGATTGAAATGCAACTTAGTGAACAGATGCCAGAGCTTAATTGGCAAGTTCGAAATCAAGCCCGCATGCACGAGCGAAATGGAGATAAGCCCTATTTGGATGTGGTTGATGCCATGAGTTACTGGCCAGAGAAAGAGACCGCTGTCGCTGCCAAAATTAACGCGGATGGAATGGTCGAATGCATCAGCGCGTTTGGTTACGAATCTTTGTTCGCTCTACATATCTCGCATAATCCCAAGCGAGACATCAGCAGCTTTGACCAAAGAGTCACGAGTAAAAACTGGTTAACACTTTGGCCAAAGCTCACTGTCGTAAGGAACTCGGTTTAAGCAGCGACGACGTTGCTTTGTGACTGTCGATGCTTCGTTTCTATCGCCGCAAATAGTGCCAATAAAATCAGTGCTGCAATGGAACCTGCGAACGAGACATACAAGGTGCTGTAGTAGTTAAACAGCTCACCAACCACACCGACGGAAAGACTCGCCACCAGCATACTGACGTTAAGCATATTTGAGAACAAGGTTGATGCTGTGCCCAAACGGTCTTTCATCATATCTTGAAGCACCACCATCCCTAGCGTGGCGCACACGCCGATAAAGAAACCATTCAGCAATTGCGCGGCAAGCATGGCGGCGAAGCTGGTACTCATCAGCATCACAAAATAGAACGCGATGCCACTTGCAATGCCCATCATCAACAGTTTGATGGTCCCTACCCGCTCTGCTAGCCTACCTGCGCCAAGCATAATTGGAATTTCACACAATGCTCCCGCGCCAAATAGAATCCCTAGCCAACTTGGATCCACCATTAGTTCTTGTGATAAGTAAAGCGGCATACTGGTGATGTAAAGGTTGTTCGCTGCGAAGGCAAACACCACCACCAAGCAATAGACAGCAATCAAATGATTGGCCGTTTGAGGAGCTTTAGTGGCCGCTTGTGGTTCTTCTTCTGAATCTTGTTTAACAACGCCATTGGGCAAGTACTTAGCGATAACCAAAATGGAGACACTGACAATCGTCGCCGAAACACCAAACGACGCATTGTAGCCAAAGCTAGCTTTTAGCATAAATGCCAATGGAGGACCAAACACCCACGCAATGGCAATACCTGCACGCATGGTTGACAGGAAGGTGGTGCTGTCTTCGACATAGCGATCGCCGTACTCGCGCCCCAAAGCAAACAGCTGCCCAAATGCGGCGCCACTGACGCTACCAAACACGGTCGCGATGGTGATAGCGAGCCAATAATCTCGCACCACGATAAAGCTCGATACAGTGATGAGATAGCAAGTCAGCGCCACCAGCAAAATCGTTTTGCGCTTCCAGTTCTTATCTGATTGTCTTGCGATCAGCTGCGACACAACCACCGCACTGACAACCGCCATCACCATGTAAAGGCTCAGCATCATCGGCGATGCACCCAATTCTTCGACAATGAACAAACTCGATAGCGGATAAAAAAAGGCCCCGCATAAACCAGTAACGAACGCGGTGATGATAAACAACAATGCTGTTTTATCTTTCAACATATGTGGGGCTCCTTTGAGTTAAGTGTGTGAGTTAGTGAGACTACAGTTTAATCAAAGATATGCAGGCCCATTGATAGTATTCGAGCCACCTCTAATACTAATCCTTCAATTTACCAAACTCCTTTGACAGAAAAGCAACAGTTACCCTAATCTTGGTTGGTCAGATAAGGAGCCGAGCGATGAAGCCGTATATTGAAAATGTGATGGACACACCGAGCAACGATTGGATCGTGCGCGAGTATCATTGCCGAATCAAAAAAGAAGAATTTGCCTGCTCATGGCACTATCACACCGAATACGAACTGGTGCTTTATCAAGACCCAGATAACGTCTTTAACGGCAACTATTTTGCCGGAGATTCGGTCGGCTCCATTGGCCACAACACCCTCTTGCTTTATGGCCCCGGTCTGCCTCATATGATCACAGGCCAACTTAACGGCTCCGATGAAAAGCCGCATCACTCCGTCATTGTCTGGCTCAAACATCACTGGATAGAAAAACTGCAAGCCACAATTCCAGAAGCTCGAAACATCAAACGCTTACTCGAAGACTCTGCCTATGGCCTCAAATTCAGCCCTGCCGTTTCGCAGCAGGTGTCTGACCTATTGACTGGGGTTGAAAACCTAAATCGAGCCTTTCAGGCGGTTCGGGTGATTGAAGTGTTATTGCTTCTGGCAAATGATGGGCAGTCAGAAAAACTTTCCGCCTCTCCTTATCGAATTAGCCAGTTATCCGGCAACCGCGAAGCGCGGCAAAAAGTGCAGTTAGCCACGCACTATATTGAGGAAAACTACGCCAAAGCGATACGCATCTCCGATTTAAGTAAAAGCCTGCACATGAGTGAAAGCTCTGCGTATCGTCTGTTTGAAAAGCACTATGGGGTGAGCTTTTCGGATCACATCAAACAGTTTCGCATCGGCAAAGCCTGTGAGCTGCTAGCAAGTACATCGTTACCTATTGCGTTGGTGGCCGAGAACACAGGGTTTCAAAACCTCTCGAACTTTAATCGCCAGTTCAAAACGGTGAAAGAGATGACACCAACCCAGTTCCGCAACCAGTTCCAACAGGCGATTAAATAGGACAAACTTTCCGTCAAAGCACGTCATTGCCTGATCCCAATAGAGCGCCAATGCGTAAGGGTATTAAACTCTGTTAAGCAAATGAATGAACATGACCACCATCCGCCTCATCTTAGGTGACCAACTCAATATCAAGCACTCTTGGTTTCAGCACCAAGACGACAGCGTGTTGTATGTTATCGCTGAACTCCATCAGGAAGCGAGTTACACCACTCACCACATTCAAAAGCACTGCGCCTTCTTTGCTGCCATGACCAGTTTTGCCGACGAGCTTAAGCAGCTCGGCCATCAGGTGCTCTATCTCGACTTAGACCAGAGTGAACAATATCAAGACTTGCCTCACTTGCTTGCAAGCCTTGTCGAGCAATATCAAGCCACTCACCTTGAGTATCAACGCCCCGATGAGTACCGTTTGCTCAAGCAGCTAGAGGCGCTCACTATTGAAGAGGTGAAAGTCACTATGGTGGAGAGCGAGCACTTCCTGTTCCCGTTTGAGGAAATTGCCGAGGCTTTTCCGGCTGGTAAACACATCTTGATGGAGCACTTTTACCGCAAAATGCGCCGACGCTTCAATCAACTCATGGAAGGCGACAAACCGGTTGGGGGAAAATGGAACTTAGATGCCAACAACCGCAATGCGTTTAAAGAGGACGACCTAGAGGCGATTCCTAACCCACTGATGTTTGCCACAGATGTCAGCGATATTATGGCAAGACTTGAACGCCACAAGGTAAAAAACATAGGTGATGTCTCCAACCCACTGATTTGGCCTATCAATCGTAGCCAAGCTCTTAATTTATTGGCGCATTTTTGCCAGCACTGCTTGCCGCGATTTGGTTTTTTCCAAGATGCCATGACAGACCGTCACCCAGCAAGTTGGAGCTTGTATCACAGTCGACTCTCTTTTGCTCTCAACAGCAAGCTGATTTCCCCTCTTGAAGTTGTCACTAGTGCCATCACCTATTTCGAAAAGGCCAACGGCGACATTTCACTGTCACAGATTGAGGGGTTTGTCCGTCAAATCATCGGTTGGCGGGAATACATTCGCGCGGTCTACTGGGCAAACATGCCGCAATACAAAACGCGAAATCATTTTGATGCAAAACGCCCACTGCCGAATTACTTCTGGACAGGCAAAAGTGGCATGAACTGCCTCAACCAAGCGGTTGGCCAATCTCTGGAGCATGCCTATGCTCATCACATCCAGCGCCTTATGGTGACTGGCAACTTTACACTGCTGGCGGGGATCAACCCTGACGAAGTCGATGAGTGGTATTTGGGTATCTACATAGATGCCATCGAGTGGGTTGAGATGCCCAACACCCGTGGCATGGCACTGTACGCCGATGGCGGGATCGTAGGGACCAAACCCTATGCAGCCAGTGGTGCTTACATCAATCGAATGAGTGACTACTGCAAATCGTGCCGCTACAAAGTAAACCAAAAAAGTGGCCCAACGTCGTGCCCACTTAACAGCCTCTACTGGCATTTTATGGTCAGACATCGAGATCTAATTGGCACTCTTCCTCGCATCGGCATGATATACCGCAATTGGGACAAGATGAGCGATGAAGCACAACATGCCATTTTAGAGACCGCAGAACGTAATCTTCAACGTTTGGAGGAGCTGTAATGAAAGTACTCGTAATCGGAGGAAGCGGCGGTATTGGTCAAGCCATCGTCAACCACCTCGTTAGCCACTACCCGCAAGCTGATGTCGCTGCCACCTATCACCGTAACCAACCTGAGCATCAGCAGAGCCTAGTTCGCTGGTATCCACTTAATGTCGAGGACGAAGCCAGCATTAAGCAACTTGCCCAGCAGTTTGAGCAGTTGGATTGGATCATCAACTGCGTGGGAATGCTGCATACACAGCACCAAAAACCAGAAAAGAACCTTGCCTCAATCGTCCCAGAGTTCTTCCTCAAAAGTATGGCGGTCAACTGTTTGCCTACTCTACTAATTGCCAAACATTTCCAGCCTTTATTGAGAAAAAGCGCTCACCCCTGCCTTGCCACCGTCTCGGCCAAGGTCGGCAGCATTACTGATAATCAACTCGGCGGTTGGTACAGTTATCGAAGTTCCAAAGCAGCCCTCAACATGGCACTCAAATCCATCGCCATTGAATGGGGGCGCTTAATGCCCAAAAGCGTGGTGGTTGCGCTTCACCCTGGCACCACCGATACCCAATTGTCTAAGCCGTTCCAAACCAACGTGCCTGAGGGAAAACTCTTCACGCCAAATTATGTGGCGACTCAGTTGATAACTATTTTGCACTCACTCAAGGCGAGCGACAGTGGCAGCTTTATCGCCTATGACGGAGAGCGATTGCCCTGGTAGCCAAAAACAAAAAAGCGCTTCGAAGAAGAGTCGAAGCGCGATGGAAAAGGTAAGGACGGGAGTTGAAGCCTACAATACCTGGATGGTGACCTTACCGCTTTTGCCCAACAATCACAGAAGTTACGACTCGCTAATCCCCCTTATGCGCGCATTGCGTCTACGCAACATTTCTAGGGTGACGAGCAACAGTACCGACATCAAAATCAACAAGCTTGCGACGGCCAAAATAGTGGGGCTAATTTGCTCACGAATTCCGGACCACATCTGTCTAGGGACCGTTCTTTGTTCGACGCCGGTAATAAACAGCGCCACCACCACTTCATCAAACGATGTCCCGAACGCAAACAAGCCACCTGAGATCATTCCCGGACGAATAAGAGGAAATGTCACGTGGCGAAACGCGTAAATGGGATTGGCACCTAGGCTGTACGCTGCTCTAACTAAACTATGATCAAAGCCACTCAAGGTCGCCGTTACGGTAATCACCACAAAGGGTGTCCCCAATGCAGCATGAGCCAGCACGATGCCAACAAAGGTTTGGGAAAGGTCTAACCGCGTGTAGAAAAAGTACATTGCAGCGGCAGAAATGATCACAGGAACAATCATCGGTGAAATCAAAAACGCCATAATGGTGTTACGAAAAGGGACATTATTCGCCGCGAGCCCCATAGCCGCCAACGTACCCAACGCTGTGGCTACAATAGTGGCGCAAATCGCAATCAGCGTGCTGTTTTTCAGGGCATTGATCCACTGCTGGTTAGAAAACATATCCGCGTACCAGCGAATCGAATACGCCTCAGGATCCAAACTCAACATCCCTTCGGTAAAGGTAAAGTAAGGGGTGGCGTTAAATGAAAGCGGAATAATGATTAAGATTGGCGCAATCAGAAACAAAAACACCAAAGTACAAAACCCTAAGTAGCCATAATACGCCACGCGCTCGCGGCCACTACAGTAGCTCGGCAGTGCCATAATTAACCTCCTACCTTAATATTGTTAATGCCAACGACGCGGTTAAAGAGGTAAAACAGCGCCAGCACCACAGCCAGAAGTAATCCACCTAGCGCGGCTGCCATCCCCCAGTTCAGTGACGTCTGCATGTGATACGCGATCATGTTTGAAATCATTTGACCACTTCGCCCTCCAACCAGCGCAGGCGTAATGTAAAAACCGATAGAAAGAATGAACGTCAGCAGCGCCCCCGCGCCAATGCCTGGCAGAGTGAGCGGCATGTAAACCTTAATGAAAGCGGTCGCTGGCGTCGCACCTAATGACCTAGCTGCGCGAAAGTAACTGGGGCTGATGCCTTTCATGACACTGTAGAGAGGCAATATCATAAACGGCAGCAGGATATGAACCATGGCGACAATGGTGCCAAAGGTATTGTGTACCATCGCCAGTCGTTCGGAAGTCACCCCAGACCAAATCAACACATCATTGATCACCCCCTGGTTTTGCAGTAGCACAATCCAAGATGTCGTTCTCACCAAGAGCGAGGTCCAAAAAGGGAGCAGCACCACAATCAGCAATAAGTTCGCCTGTTTGTCTGGCAAATTGGCAAGCAGATAAGCCACCGGATACGCCATCACTAAGCAGATCAAAGTAATAGTGAGTGACATTCCAAACGTTTTGCTAAATAGGTCGACGTAGACTTGGCGCGTCTCTGGCTGAGCGCTGATGTTACCTTGATCGTCATAACGCATATCGAGCGCGGCAAGGTAATAACTCAAGGTGTAAGGAGAGCTTAAGGTCTTCAATGCCGACCAATAGTGCCGCTTAGCCCAGCGTTTATCGAGTTGTTGTATCTCTTCCGCGCTGACAGGAAGGCGCTCTAACTTCGCCAGTTTTCGCCCCGTTTTCATCATTAAACTGCGCATTCCCGACACTTCGATATTCAATCGATTAGCCAGTTTAGGCAGTGTTTTATCTTGATAGCGCGCCTTCAGCTCTTGCATAAATTGCTGCTGGATCGCCACGCTTGGCAAACCTTGATAATCCCACTGTTTGATCACTTTTGCCGTTTGAGGAAAACCACTCGGTACCGCTTGATTGTCGACACTGCGATACAGCATCTCAACAATTGGAAACGCAAAGGTGACGCAAATAAAACAGACCAAAGGAAGGATAAGCAAAAGGGATCGAATCTGTTTCTGTCGTTCGGCACGCTTCAATTGAGATTTAAGATCTGGCTTGGGTTTGGCCAGCTTTCTTTGCAAGGAAATGACCGAAGAAAGCCCACTCAGTTCACGGCTCATGCCACTTCCTCCTGCTCAAAGGACTCTTTCGGACAATCAAGCGCATGACAATCTTGGCGGTTCCAACCGATCGCAAAGACCCCTCCGAGCTTAAACGCTTGCGAATGGCGATGACCGTTGGTGACCTTGACCACCAGATCGCCCACACCCGAAACACTGACGACCAGACGATGGTGATCGCCGTGATAAATCAGCTCTTTCAAAGTGCCCGTTACTTGGTTATCACACCTATCCAGTTCCGGCGTAATACTGATCTTCTCAGGACGTATCGACAACAGTGTCGGCTCGCCAACCTCACTCACACTTACCGCTTTCGCCGACAGTTGCTGCGGTCCAACCTGAACTAAGCAATGGTCAGCATCAAGCGCCTCAACCGTACCGAAGAGTTGGTTGTTTTCGCCAATAAACTGCGCCACAAAGGCATTGCTGGGTGATTCGTACAGATCCGTCGGCGATGCCAACTGCTGAACCGCGCCGTGATTAAACACCGCAATGCGATCGGACATGGTCAAGGCTTCATCCTGATCATGGGTCACGTACAAAATGGTAATGCCCAACTTCTCATGCAAGTGCTTGATCTCAAGTTGCATTTGCTCTCGAAGCTGCTTGTCGAGTGCTCCTAAAGGTTCATCCATTAAGACCAGTTTTGGCTCAAACACCAATGCTCGGGCCAACGCAACACGCTGCTGCTGACCACCTGAAAGCTGCTTTGGGTAGCGGTTCGCCACATGCTCAAGCTCTACCATTTTCAAAGCGGCATCGACTTTGCGCGAGACCTCTTCCGAAGGCAGTTTTCTGACCTTAAGCGGAAAGGCGAGGTTTTCTGCAATCGTCATGTGTGGGAACAACGCATAGTTTTGAAACACCATCCCAATGTCTCGTTTATGCGGTGCAAGATTATTGACCGGCGTGCCATCAATGTAGATTTCGCCGCCCGTAGCGGTTTCGAAACCTGCCAACATCATCAAACAGGTGGTTTTTCCAGAGCCAGACGGCCCAAGCATAGTGACAAACTCGCCGGGGTTGATGTCTAAGTTAAAATCCTTTACCACCAAGTTTTCACCATCGTAGGTTTTCTGAACGTGCTGAAAGCTGACGTACTCTTTATGCATTGTCATGGTTGTTCCTTTTCGACAAATCAATCACCCAATCCAGCTAGGTAAACAGCTTAACGCCCTAATAAGCCGTTTACGTAAAGGGATTGAAGGCAGAGTCTCCCCCTGCCTTTCTCTCTGAATTAACGGTTTATAGGTTGTACTTAGAAAGATCTGGGCGAGTTGCCATCGCATGCTCCACCATGGCGATCACCCGGGCACGCTCTTCCCCTTTGAGGTTTTGGCGAGGGGCACGCACTTGCTCACTGCCGCGGCCACACACTTGTTCTGCCAGCTTAATACACTGGACCAGCGTCGGAATCGTATCCAAACGGAGCAAAGGTAGGAACCAGCGATAAATCTCTAACGCTTCCGCGTAACGACCTTGACTCGCCAGCTTGTAGATTGCCACCGATTCCGCAGGGAAAGCGTTGGTCAAACCGGAAATCCAGCCAGTGGCACCAAGCATTAATGACTCTAGCGCAATGTCGTCAACGCCACTAAATACGGTGAAACGATCATCAAAACGATTGTACAACTCAGTAATGCGGCGCGTGTCGGTCGTTGACTCTTTTACCGCGACAATGCTTTCGCAACTCGCCAATTGCTCCATCATATCTAGGCTGACATCGACCCCGTAAGAGACTGGGTTGTTGTAAATCATGATCGGCATTTCTGGGGTCGCTTCTGCGAGCGTGCGGTAGTAGTCCACCGTCTCACTGTCTGATGTGCGATAAACCATCGCAGGCATCACCATGCAGCCATCAATACCGATTTTTTGCGCATCCTGCATATATTGCACAGAAGCTGTCGTGATTGATTCAGCGGTGCCCGCAATCAAGGGCACGCGGCCTGCAACAACCTCGTGCGCCGCCTTTAAGACCTGACGCTTCTCTTCTGGGTACAGCGCGCAGTTTTCACCCACCGTACCTAGACAGATGATACCGTTCACGCCATCGTTAATTTGATTATCAATGACGGTTTGAGTGGCATCTAAGTCGATGGTTTGATCCGCGCGAAATTGAGTGCTGACCGCTGGGTACACCCCTTTCCAATCTACTTTCATTTTTACCTTCCATTTGTATATTGTATGCAATTTTAACAGTCGCACGAATACGACTATCCGACGTTGGGACTACCCCATAAACGATTGTGTATCTTGTTGATCGAGAATGAACCTTACCGCCGCAAGATCCGCAAGTGCGCTACCGACCGATTTGTACAAGGTGATTTCAGAATCATCGGTTCTGCCGATGTGCTTGCCAGCGCACAGGTCTGTTAGCTCAGCGTTTATCGCCTCTTCTGCAAACTCGCCATTGGCAATCGGAATCAGCAACTCTCCCGCTTCGGCTAACACATTGACTCGGCTATCAACAAACACACTGGAACGTTGAATGCTTGCGCTATCGCACTCACGTTTATCTTTGTCATGGTTACCTATCAGATCGATATGCGTACCCGGCAGCAACTTTGTACCATCGAACAGTGGCTGCGCCGCTCCTGTGACACAGGTGATCGCATCGATCTCAGCAAGGTGTTCATCGACTCCTGACACCGCTTCAACATGGTAACGACTAGATTCAGCTAACGACTGATATTCACTGCCGGACAAAATCTTATCAACGGCGGCTTGAGCTTTTTGGCTGTCTCTGCCCCACACCAGCACCTTTTTTATCGGCCGAATGGCTGCGTATGCCCACGCCATGTACGGCGCAAGATTGCCAGTCCCGCAAATAAGTAACGTCTCTGCATCCTTCCTTGCCAGATAGTCAGCCGCAAGCGCTGAAGCCGCTGCGGTACGCCAGTATGTGAGTACCTTGCCATCGAGTAGCGCTAGCGGCTCCCCATGCGAGCGATCAAAAGCGAGGATCTTCGACGCTAAACTGTCTCGCCCTTGCAAGCAGTTATTGGGAAAGTAGGTGAACGCTTTTACCGTGATCAATGAGTCATTCCATGCCGGCAGCAACGCAAAGGCATCATACTCTCCCTCTTTCAGGGGCATCACACGGCGCTGAGGAATCGTCGCGTGGTGCTGATACGTTTGGCGCATCGATTCAATCAAACCTTGCATCGAAAGCGACTGGACGATTTGCTCTGCATCGAGATTAAGCATTATTGTTTCCTTGTTAAGAGGCGGAAAAGACCGCCTCGTTGACCTCAAATTAATTCAAAAGCCAAGTATTGAACTCTTCGTTCAACTCGTCGGCGTAATCTGACCACCACTCGTCATCGATAAGAAAAGCGGTCTTAAAATTGTTTGGTGCAGTTGGCAGACTCGCCAAGATCTCTTGACTGATTTGTGCCGACGACGATTTACGGGTTGGTCCATAAGCGACATATTTCGCCTGATCCGCAAGAGGCTGTGTGCCGGAAGAGAATTTAATGAACTCTAAGGCTAACTTGGTATTTGGACTGCCTTTCGGAATCGCCCAACCATTCATGTAGCCCAGTTGATGATCCCAAATGATTTTGAACGGCTGGCCTTCTTCTTGAGTCGCACTATGAATGCGACCGTTAAACGCGGATGCCATAACCACTTCTTTGTCTGCGAGCATTTGTGGTGGCTGCGCGCCAGTTGTCCACCAAACCACATGAGGTTTGATGGTATCGAGTTTGGCAAAGGCACGAGCGCGACCTTCTGGCGTCTCTAACACGTCATACACTTCTGCCGGCGCAACCCCATCAGCAATTAACGCCCACTCTAAATTCCCCTGCGGCATCTTTTGTAAAGCTCGGCGACCTGGATATTGAGTGATGTTGAACAAGTCGACTAATTTGTTCGGTGCGGCTTTGCCTGCAAATGCCTCTTCGTTGATGGTAAGAACCGTTGAAACCACAATGGTATTCACCGCACATTCATGGATAGCGCCAGGAATAAAGTCTTTATCCGCTGGCGTGCCATCATCCCCTGCGGGCAGAATGCTTGGGTCTACCGGTTCAAGTAACCCTTCCGCGCAGCCTCGGACGATATCGGGTTTATCCAACGAGACCAGATCCCAGCGAACCTTGTTGGCTTCTACTTGTGCTTTGATCTCGGCAAGACCACCGCTGAAGTCTTCTGAGATCAGCTCAACGCCTGTTTTGGCAATGAATGGCTTGTGGTAAGCCTCGACTTGGCTGTGAGTAAATGCCCCACCCCAAGAGACTACCGTTAACTTCTCTTCAGCGTTCGCAACGCTTGATGTCCCTAGCAGCATTCCAGAAATCAAAAGTGCCAATGGTGTAAATGTCTTTCTTGACATGTTTGGTGCTCCTTTTTGTTGTCTCAACAGGGCATTCCCTGAAATTTTCAGACGCCTGAATACTGCTGCTAGGCATCAAATTTGATTAACTTTTTATTAACATAATGCACTGGTATATTTTATACAATATTTAATTTTAAAAATTTTTAGCCAAAACGCGATAAACGAAATGGGGTGAGATCCAGCGCGGTTTTTTTCTGATGCCTTAATTGAGCGATGAGATCTGCTGTCACCGCCGCTTGCGTGAGGCCTAAATGTTGATGGCCAAACGCGAAAAGAATTTTGCCGTCATAGAGGCTATCAATCACAGGGAGAGAATCTGGTAACGAGGGGCGGTTTCCCATCCATTGCTCACCCATTTCGGTGCTCTCAGAGACACCCGAAAGCAACCCTTTGGCCAGCTTTTTTAACATCTTTGAGCGTTTCATATTCGGCGGCGATTGCAACGCTGCATACTCGACGGTGCCAGCTAACCTAAGCCCACCTTCCATTGGCGTCATAATAAATTTCCGATCGGCAGAGCTAACCGGAAACGGCAAACCGCCAGTTAATGTCGGTAACATAAGGTGATAACCTCGCTCTGCTTGGAGAGGGATTTTTTTACCTGTCATGCGTTTTACCAGCTTCGCAGACTCCGCGCCGGTGGCAACGATAACCCGATCAAATGGCTGCATCTGATTATCACTGACCACTGACAGCGTATCCCCCGCATGCACATCATCGACATGATGATGCACAAACCGACCACCGAGATTTTCGAACGCCATTTTTAGCTCAAGGCATATTTTATAAGGGTTTAGGGTATGCCCCGTGTCTGGAAAAAACACACCATGCTTTACCCGATGGGACAAGTTGGGTACCTGTTGTCGAATCGCTTTCGTCCCCCACAGTTGGTACTCCACCCCCTGTTCATCAAACCCTTTCAATGTTGCGCCATAGGCTTTGAACAAAGCATCACTTTCGAACGTCAGTAGTGAGCCTTGCATCTCAATCAAATGGCGAAGACCGACCGATTCAAGCAAGGAAAACCAACTCGACATGGCGTGTTCGTTGAGCTTGGTGAGTGCCTGCGTGGCATGTTGTGTTGGTGCTTTTCTCGCTTTTAGTAAGAAGCGCACCATCCAACCTAAGGTTTGCGGTAAGTCTTGGAAACGAATCGACACTGGGCTCGACGGTGACAACAACATCTTCGGTAATTGAGGAACCAAAGCGGGAGTCGCCAACGGAAAAATCTGCTCGGTAGCAAAGTGCCCTGCGTTACCTTTCGAGCACCCTTCCCCCGCACCAGATTTATCAAATATCGTCACCTTATCGCCATGTAATTGAAGTTTTAGAGCGCAGCATAACCCGATAATACCGCCACCAATCACGGCCACATTTTGACCAGAAGTTGATTGTTCACTAACCATTTATTTCTGCTCCTTATCACGTTTCCAAAACAAAATTGTATAAAATATACTTAACATCACGATAACATCCAACCCCAACAGTTCAACCAATTTCCTATTCAAGGAGCGAAAAATGAGACAAGGGACCTTCTTCTGTATCGATGCGCATACCTGTGGAAACCCAGTTCGATTAGTTGCTGGAGGCGTACCGCCATTGCGTGGTGAAACCATGAGTGAAAAGCGCCAGTTCTTTCTTGAGCACTACGATTGGATCCGTCAGGCGTTGATGTTTGAGCCCCGTGGCCACGCCATGATGTCAGGATCTGTGGTTCTCCCTCCCTGCAGCGACAATGCCGATGCTTCGATCCTGTTTATTGAAACCAGTGGGTGTTTGCCGATGTGTGGCCATGGAACCATAGGCACCGTCACATCAGCGTTGGAACACAAACTGATTCGCCCGAGAGAAGAAGGCCGCTTGATTTTGGACGTTCCGGCAGGGCAAATTGAAGTGCACTACCAGCGTCGAGGCGAGAAGATCACCTCAGTGAAGATCTTTAATGTGCCTGCTTACCTTGCCCATCAAGATGTCACCGTTGATGTAGAAGGGCTTGGGAAAATCACCATCGATGTATCCTATGGCGGCAACTACTACGTCATTGTCGATCCTCAAGAGAACTATCACGGATTAGAACACTACTCGTCAGATGAAATTTTAATGCTCAGCCCGAAAGTACGTGATGCTGTCTCCAAAGCGGTGGAATGCGTCCACCCCAATGATCCGACGGTGTGTGGTGTCTCCCATGTACTTTGGACGGGCACGCCAACCAAACCAGAATCAACGGCCAGAAATGCCGTCTTTTATGGTGAAAAAGCGCTCGATCGCTCGCCTTGTGGGACCGGAACCAGCGCACGCATGGCTCAGTGGCACGCGAAAGGAAAACTCAAGCAAGGTGAAGACTTCGTCCACGAAAGCATTATTGGCAGCCTCTTCACAGGTCGAATCGAAGGAATCACAGAAGTGGACGGTCGAGCCGCGATTCTGCCGAGCATCGAGGGCTGGGCACAAGTCACCGGACACAACACAATTTGGGTCGATGATGAAGACCCGTACGCATTTGGTTTTGAATTAAAATAGCTCTAAGGATCTGATATGCATACCTTTCATGCCCTAAACCCTGCCACCGAGCGACCACTGTCTGGCGAATTTCCAGAGCATGGCGCGAAAGAGGTGGATCTTGCAGCCATGGCCGCAAGCGAAGTGGCAAAAGCCTTTCGCCAAACCACCCCAGCACAGAGAAGTTCACTCTTACACGCCATCGCCGACGCTTTGGAAGGCGCTCGTGACGCCATTGTCGCCAGAGCCGAATTAGAATCTGCCCTGCCCGACGCCAGACTTAATGGTGAGCTAAGCCGCACAACCGCGCAGTTGCGTTTATTTGCCGACGTCGCTGTAGGTGGCTTATGGCAAGAAGCGATTTTTGATAGCGCCAATCCTGATCGTCAACCATTACCCAAGCCTGACATTCGTCGCCACAACATCGCATTGGGGCCTGTGGCCGTGTTTGGCGCGTCAAACTTTCCTCTCGCTTTTTCGACAGCTGGGGGAGATACCGCCTCTGCTCTTGCGGCGGGGTGCCCTGTGATCGTCAAAGGCCATCCGGCTCACCCGGGAACCAGCGAAATTGTTGCCCAATGTATTGCCAAAGCGCTTGAGCAAGAACAGCTCCCGCAGGCGATCTTTACGCTGCTTCAGGGGACCAGCCATGAATTGGGGCAAGCTGTGGTTACTCATCCGAGTATCAAAGCGGTTGGCTTTACTGGCTCTATCCATGGTGGGCGTGCGCTGTTTGACCTTGCCCAGCAACGCCCAGAACCTATTCCTTTCTTCGGTGAACTCGGCGCGTCTAACCCCGTTTTCATTTTGCCTCAACGTATGGACAACCAAGCAGAGTCATTGGCGGAAGAGTACCTCATGTCAATGAATATGGGCTGCGGCCAGTTTTGTACCAAACCCGCAGTTGTCTTTATTACCCAAAGCGACGCCAGTGAACGATTCCTAGAGGCAATGCGCGAGGGCATTAAGGCTCAAACAGGGCAAACCATGCTCACATCCGGGATTAAGTCTAACTATTTGACCCAAAGTCAACGGCGCGCTCAGCAATCTGGGTTAACGCAGACTCAGTCTTCTCCAGAATCTGGCGTACCCTCGATCTTGTTTGAAACCACCAGCGAGATTTGGCGCACGAATCCGCAGTGGCAAGAAGAGATCTTTGGCCCTCAATCGATCGTCGTCGTGTGCAAAGAGAGCGAAGAGATGATCAGTTTGAGTCAAAGCCTTGCAGGAAGTTTGACCGCAACGATTCACGCAGACGCTGACGATTATCCGCTCGCCAAGCGCCTGCTACCTGAGCTAGAAGAAGTCGCGGGGCGCATTGTCTTTAACGGTTGGCCAACAGGTGTAGAAGTCAGCTACGCGATGGTACACGGAGGCCCTTATCCAGCCTCAACCATGCCCGCCAGCACCTCGGTTGGGGCTGAAGCGATTAAACGCTGGTTACGCCCGGTCGCCTATCAATCCGTGCCGGACGCGCTTCTGCCATGCAGCTTACAGCAAGACAACCCACTCAATGTTCGTTGCAGTGTGGACGGCAAATAAACTTTGTACAAAGCCAGCACAGATCGGCTGGCTTTGAAAATATAATTATCAATAACTTAAGACATCTTGCTTCTCAATTTGTAACACTGCACTATCACATTGATTAGGTGAATAGATTGTTTTATTCACGCAGCACAAATTAGGAGCAACGATGTTTCCATCACCCCAAAAGCGTTTGATCAAATCCATCGCTCTAGAGGTTGCACCTCGACTGGCGGTCAAGTTTGGTAATAAAGCCTTTTATGATCCAGGTGAAATCGACTGGGTACTCTCCCAATTAGGTAAAGAGCTAGACAGCAAGTATTGTCGCTGTGCATACGCCATGATCACCCAGCAAAGTTTTTATGATTGGCTGGATCTCGAGAGCGAATTTGGCGAACAAGCGGAGTTTCTAAGAGAAGTCAGCATGGCGCTGTTTAAGCAAGATGCCCTACCCAATTTTGAAGCCTACCTTGAGTACGCCAAGATCCACGCGGTGAATTCGAGTCACCCAACCAATACCTCACTCGACAATGCAGGCGTGATCGATTTTGGCTCAGACTCTTCAGGCGATGGTGGTATTTTTTAGCTTGTCTGTATTCCACACAAATCAATTACGTGACGTGTCATCATCCCAAACCGCTTTGCGTTCGTTGCACCCAACAGGGATGAAAAAGCCAACCTCGGGCGAGGTTGGCACTCTTACCAAATTAGGGGGTCGGTAAGATTAAGACAGTGCGAGCACACCATGAATATCCATTTAAATCACTTCCCATAACCACACATCAAACTTTCCCAATCAAGCCGCATTGAGAGCGTTCAAAGAGTGTCACCGAAATCAATCAAAGATGCTCATCTGCACAGTGACCAGCTTCGGGTAATACAAGACGTTCGGCGTTGCGAAGTCAGAAAGATCTTAACCCGTTGTCGCGCCTTCAAGGTTACAAAACACTGCGGGTTTGTAAGTGATGACTTACAAAATCGTTCCTTTGTAACCCAGAATTTAGACCCAGTTCGATTGAGAATCTCGGTCGAAAATAGCATCATATTGAAAACTCGCAGCAGGGACGTAAGGTGATGGAAAACAAGCAGATACTCGTCGTTGACGACAACTTGGATCTTAGAGAAGCATTGTCTGATTATCTGGGTCGCGCTGGGTTCGAAGTCATTGGTGCGGGCAATGGACGCGAGATGTGGCAACAACTCAAAAAGCATACTCCAGATCTGATCATTCTCGATATTATGATGCCGGGTGACGACGGATTTACCTTGTGCCAGAAGCTGCGCCGAGATTCCCAAATCCCGATCATTATGCTCACCGCCGTCACCGAAGAGGCAGACCGCGTCGCTGGACTAGAAATGGGCGCCGATGATTACATCACCAAATCGTTTAGCCCAAGAGAACTGCTGGCAAGAATCAAAACCATCTTACGCCGTAGCCAACTTAATCCTCAAACTCAGTTAGCCAGAAAAGTCCGCTTTGATGACTGGTCCCTCGATACCGTGACTCGTCAACTCACCCATCTTGAAGACCATCAAGTCAAACAACTGAGTGGCGCCGATCTCTCCTTGCTCGGCTTATTCGTCAACAACGCTAAATCAATCCTATCCCGTGATGACATCGCCCGTGAAATTTGGGGCAGAGATGCCGACCCCTTTGAGCGCGGTATTGACGTCCAGATCAGCCGCCTTCGCCACCACTTGGAAGACAAAGATCGTTCCTTGATATTAACCGTGCGCAACAAAGGCTACATGCTGACAACGGACGTTCATTATGAGAATTAAAACCTGGACTCGTTCACTGGTATTTCGCACCAGTATTTTCCTGCTATTAGTGATCATTCTTGCTCAACTTCTGTCGGGCATGATTTGGTATCAACACGCCAACGAACGGGATAAACAAGGCTTAACCAATACGGTGAAAAGTTTGGCACTCAGTGCTTCATCCACCATCTCCTTTTTCCAAACCTTGCCCTCTGAATACCGACACCTTGTGCTCAATCAACTACGCAATATGGGCGGCACGCGTTTTTTTGTCTCACTCAATAATCACCATATCGAAACCCCGCCTTTGCCCGACAGCGAACGCAAAACCTTGGTTCTAAACGAAGTCAAACAGGTACTTTCATCCGAGCTGCAAGACATCCCCAACATCTCGGTGGAATTTACCCAACGCGACAATTTAAGAGTGTTTAATAACGAACTGCCGATTGATGAACTGCCGTTACTTTGGGCGCACTACTCACTCTCGTTTGGTGCGCTTAATCCTCCAATATTGGTGATGCAGGTCGAAGTCGATGAAAACGAATGGTTCTACCTTGCTGCGGTATTACCTGCCCCGTACGTTAATCTTGAGACCCATTACTTTGATATTCGTGAGTGGATCACCTTACTCTTGTCTGCGCTACTGCTGCTGATTTGTACATGGTTTGTCGTTCGTAAAGAGATTCAACCTATTCGCGAACTCGCCAAAGCCGCTACCTTAATGTCGAGCAGGCTCGATATTCCTCAGGTCGAAGAGCGCGGCAGCAACGAGCTCAAAGCCGCCATCCGAGCCTTCAACAAAATGAATCGGCGTATCGATAGCCACATTAAGGATCGCGAAATGCTGTTTGGCGCGATCTCCCATGACTTAAAAACGCCCATTGCTTGCCTAAAACTGCGCGCAGAAATGCTCGATAATGACACTGACAGAGAACGCTTTACCCGACTCGCGAATGACCTCGACTTGATGGTCAAAGGGGCTTTGCAATGCATCAAAGAGACGGACATCCACGAAGAGATTGAACCCATAGACTTCAATCAGTTAATTGAGCACATCGCCACCACAGTGACGCCGGAAACCGAGCGCATTCAAATTCAAGGTTCTATCGGGTCTGAGGTGGCCGGAAAACCCCTAGCGATTAAACGCTGTATTCAAAATCTCGTCGATAATGCGTTGAAATATGGCGATAAAGTCAATATTCAGCTTTTCGATAGTGCCGATGCCGTGAACATTGTCATTGATGATCATGGTGAAGGCGTCGATGAGGCGATCCTCGATAAACTGTGCCAACCCTATTACCGAGCCAATAAAACACAAGAAGGCTCTGGGTTAGGGCTGACTATTTCCCAAAGCATTGCGAAAGCGCACGGTGGCTCTCTTGCTCTTAGCCACTCTTCATTTGGCGGGTTGCGCGCCACGCTATCTTTCCCAAGAGACTCACTATGAACAAATTGGCGATTTATCTTTCGACCCTGTCACTGACCGCCGTTGGGCTCACCGCCCCTCGCGCAGCAGAGGTTGAATTCCTTCATTGGTGGACATCCAAAGGTGAACAACACGCGATGGACGTGTTGACCCAACATTTAGAAAAACACGATATTCAACTGGCACCGAAGCCCGTCTTGGGCGGTGGCGGTGACAATGCGATGACGGTATTACAAGCACGAGCGCTGGCAGGAAATCCACCCAGTTTTGCACAAATTGAGGGCCCAAGCATTCGAGCATGGGATGCAATTGGCATACTCCATGACATGAACGCTGTCGCTAAAGCCCATCAATGGGATGCCACCCTCTACCCCCTTTCCCAACAGATCAATCAATCTGCCAATGGTTATGTTGCCCTGCCGTTAACTCTGCATCGACTCAATTGGTTGTGGGTGAACCACCAACTATTGTCTGAGCTCAACCAACCGGTGCCGACCACTTGGCAAGCGATGTTCGCAGTGATGGAACAAGCCAAAGCCCAAGGCATCAACCCACTCGCTGTCGGCGAGCAGCCTTGGCAAATTGCCCAGTTATTTGAAAATCTGGTGATTGCCACGGGCGGGGTGGATTTCTATACCCGAGCAATGGTCGACCTCGATCCTGACAGCATCAATAGTGACACCTTACGCGCCGCATTAGCCCAATTCCGTCGCCTAAGTTTGCTGATTGATAACACCTTGCCCAACACAAGATGGGACACCGCGACGAAAGCACTCGCAAGCAACCAAGCCTTGTTCCAACTCGGAGGCGATTGGATTCTTGGAGACCTGGTTGCGAAAGGCGTAGAGGTGCCGAATCAGATAGGCTGCTACCCCGCCCCCGAAAGTGACGACGTTTTTCTTTATAACATGGACAGCTTGATCTTTATGGTGAGCAAATCGTTCACTAAAGACCAAGCCAACCATGTGGCCAATGTTTTGGCAGACCCAGAATTTCAGGCGCAATTTAACCTACGCAAAGGCTCCATCCCGGTACGAACCGACATTGCACTCACCGACTTTAACCCCTGTCAAATCAAAGCCTATCAAGCCTTTAAAAAGGGAGTGGCACAAAACAAAGCGGTGCCAAGCATGATCGACTCCATGGCCGTCAACCCTGTCGCCCAACAAGCCATCAACTCGGAGATATTTCGCTTCTACCGCAACAAGTCACTCACCGATGAGAGGCTGATTAAACGCATTATTGCCATCGCTGAAAGTCACTAACTCACATAAGTAAGATGAACAATTGACCTACCCCCCAAAAACGGGGCGAGTTAAAAGCGGAAAGTCGCAATCCCAATCACCAATGGTATATTGAATACAATTTATTGTGATTTAGATATACCGGAGACTGGGATGTCGCAAAAACCCGTTTTTAAAACTCGAACGCAGTTGGTTGAAGAAGCCATTCGCAGCAAAATTCTCAAAGGTGAGTTAAAAACTGGCCAGCCTCTGCGCCAAGATGCCTTAGCCAAAGAATTCAATGTCAGCCGAATTCCCGTTCGTGAAGCCTTAATGCAGCTTGAAGCGCAAGGGCTCGTCAGCTTCGAAGCCCATAAAGGGGCGACCGTGACTGAGCTTTCGCCAGACAAGATCGACGAGCTGTTTGAGCTAAGAGCCGTTGTCGAATGCCACATCCTTGAGCGCGCGATTCAAAACATGACCGATGAGGATCTGGCGCGTGCCAATGAGATTCGCGCTAAGTTCGATGATTTGGTCAATCGCGGCGATGAAGTTGAAGAATGGAGCAATTACAACTACGAGCTACATAAAGCCCTCTATGCTCCTGCCAACATGCCTGAAACCATGGATGTCATTTACAACTTGAACACCAAATGCGACCGCTATATTCGTATGCAACTGCTGTTTACCGAGGGCACCGCTAAAGCTGATAAAGAGCACAAAGCGCTCCTTGAGATGTGTCAAAATCGTGATATTGAAGGGGCAAAATACATGCTGAAAAAACACATCCTCGAAGCAGGCGCGGCCATTCGTGACCTGCTGCTAGAGCGTCAAAGCTAAGCGCCATAAGACAACTCCAACATGAAGAAGTGAGTACCCACTATGCACATTGGTCCAGAGTTTTTGCTTGCAGCCATTCGGCAAAAGATTCGTGATGAAGGGCTTTGCTACAGCGCACTTTCCGATAAAACCGGCGTGCCGCTGTCAACAATCAAGCGGCACTTACACAACCCTGCATTGGGTCTCGACAAAATACTGATGTACACCACGCACCTCAACACCAACTTGGTGGAGTTGTCGACTCTCGCCATTCAAATCCAAAGAGACAACGAGCAATTTTTGTCCGATGAACAAAACGCGCTATTTGTCGAATACCCTTACCTGTTGGATTTCATCTACTTAGTGACCTCCTGCAATCGGTCTCCAAAAGAGATCGCGCAAGAGTACCAACTGTCGGATACCAGCTTACGCTTTTACCTCAGCATTGCTGAGATCCTCGGCTACATGGAGAACCACGGAGATAAAATCTTCTACCGTTCGGGTCGCCGCTTTATTATGGAAGAAGGCACAGAGCTCGATACGTTGTTTAAACGACGATTCGAACAGATTTCTATGGCAGACGATACCGTCTCTCAAGTGTGTCAGGCTCGGGTTCGCCTCACCGCCGAACAGAGGCTAAAACTTGAGCAAGAGATCGATCAGAAGATCAGTGAAATGCACGCCGCCAACTGCGCAAATGAGACGGGCGAGTTGACTAACGTGATGCTGCGCAGTATTCCCGGTCAACAGATATTTTTTGCCGACACGCTACCGGAAATTACCGGAGAATTACTCAAAGAAGTCTCCGCTCGATTTCGCCGCCAATAATCTGATCACACTTAAATGAGCAAAAAGAGTTTTTGCTCATTTTTTATTCAGATTCACTTTCTAAGACCAGCAGTCTCTGTTTCTGCCACCTTGTTACAAAGATGTTAACTAATGTTTGTTGCATGGTTTTATACAATATACATTCCTCTTATCCCCTTAGTTATTTGTGCCAGTCGTTCATGCCGTTTGAACGCACTATCACCCCACTCAATACCACCTAAGGGGCCACTCCGATAAGGACATAACGAGGAAGCTATGAAAGCTAAAAAACTACTCGCACTGAGTGCGATCGCAACCGCTCTAATAACAGGAAGTGCCCTAGCCAAACCTTATCCTGCTGGAACGCAGCTCGCGGACAAGCAGGAGATCACTCTAAACAATGGCGCAGAAGTGACCTCCATCGATCCGGCGAAACAGGCGGCGGAGCCTGCATTTAATCTTGGCCGTGACCTGTTCGAAGGGCTGACCGTTCAAGATAAGCAAGGCAAAACCATTCCAGGCATCGCTGAGAGTTGGTACGCCAATGAAAACAACACCGTATACACCTTTAAGCTGCGTGAATCTCGATGGTCAAACGGAGATCCACTCACTGCTCATGACTTCGTCTACAGTTGGCAACGCCTAATTGATCCAGAAACCGCCTCTCCCTACGCTTGGTTTGCCGCCATTCCGGGGATTAAAAATTCCAACAAAATCATGAAAGGTGAAACCGCCGCCGATACATTGGGCGTTAAAGCCGTGGATGATTACACCTTTGAAGTAACGCTAGAAAAGCCCGTGCCTTTCTTCATCAAACTTCTTAGCCATCCAGTACTTGCTCCAGTTCCTCGACAAGCGATTGAGAAGCATGGCAGTGCATGGACACAACCAGAGAATATTGTCACCAATGGCGCGTTTACCGTTTCACAGTGGAAGGTGAATGAGAAAATGGTCATGGTGAAAAACGACCAATATTGGGATGCCGACAACGTTGTCCTCGATAAGATCACGTGGTTACCGATTGGTGATGCCAATGTGGCTTTAAATCGCTATCTGGCCGGAGAAATCGACCAAGCGTTGGCGATTCCTGCTGCTCAAAAATCCAAACTACTGAAAAAGTTTCCTGAGCAAGTGGCCGATACCAGCGCATCACTCGGTTCGACCTTCTACTATCTGAATACAGAGAAAGGACCAACTCAGGATCTTCGTGTTCGTCAGGCACTTTCGTACGCCATCGATCGCAACATCATCACCAAAGCGATCGTCAAAAACGGTGGCATTCCTATGTTCACGCTGGTTCCACCACAAACCGATGGCTTTAAGTCGCATACCCCCGAGTTTGCCAATTGGACTCAAGCCGAGCGTAATGCCAAAGCGAAAGCACTGATTAAAGAAGCGGGCTTTAGTGACAGTAATCCACTCAAGCTAACCTTCACCATCCCGACCTTCTCTAAAGATGTGAAGATGGCCACCGCGATGGCAGGCATGTGGAAAAGCGTACTGGGCGTGCAGGTCGAGATCATTCAGCTTGAGCCTAAAGTCTTCTACGCTCTGAAAGATCCAGGCCACATTAGCCGTGGTGGATGGACAGCCGACTACAACGAGGCGTCCACTTGGCTCGACATCTTCGTCTCGACAGGTGAGTACAACGACTCCAACTACAACAACCCAGAGTATGACCGCTTAATGGCCGAATCTAAAAGCCTGAGCGATCCATCCGCAGAGTACATTGCCGCTGAAAAGCTCTTGATTGAAGACATGGCGATCATCCCGATGTACCGCAGTGGGAACGATCAGTATTTAATCAAAGAGTATGTCGGTGGCTACGAGCGTACTAACCCAGAATCCTCTTACTACCGCAAGAATGTTTACGTGAAGGCCCACTAATCGGGACTGTTTGCCCGAGCCTACATCTTCATCTTTGTCCCTGTAGGTTTCGGGCTTTTTTCAAGGAAAGGATACGTCATGTTGCTGTATATTCTTCGCCGCTTGTTGATTGCCATCCCCACTCTGCTCTTTATCGCTTTGGTCTCTTTTTGGTTGATGCACATCGCGCCCGGTGGCCCATTCGATATGGAAAGACCGATGCCCGACGTGGTACGGGCAAATATTGAAGCCAAGTTCCACCTCAATGAGCCGTTTATTGTTCAGTTTTTCATTTACATCGGTAACTTTGTTCGCGGCGACTTAGGGCCAAGCTTCGTTTATCAAGATTTCACCGTAACCCAATTGGTGGCTCAATCATGGCCCGTATCGGCGGTACTCGGTGTGATTTCGTTTTGTATTTCTGTCCCGCTGGGCATGGTGCTCGGTACGATTGCCGCACTCAATCGCAACGGAAAGTTGGACTATGTACTTATGTCACTTTCTATGACTGGCGTGGTGATTCCAGCCTTTGTACTGGCGCCAGTGCTAGTGACAATATTCTCGATTCACTTAGGGCTGTTGCCAGCAGGTGGTTGGGAGGGCGGCGAAGTGTCGTTTCTCATTCTTCCTGTCTTGAGCTTGGCGATTGGCTCTGTGGCCAGCATTGCTAGGGTTATGCGTGGCGCCATGATTGAGACACTCAACCAGCCCTATATTCGCACGGCAAAGGCAAAAGGGTTATCGACCCCTTATATTTTGTTTCACCATGCGCTACGTCCGTCACTGATCCCCATTATTGCAATGCTTGGCCCGAGTTTTGTCGCCGTGATCACTGGCTCAGTCATCATCGATATTTTCTTCAGTACAGGTGGTATGGGCCAGCACTTTGTCTCTGGCGCACTCAACCGAGATTATGGGTTAGTGATGGGCATTACCCTGATTGTCGCCGCCTTGACCATCTTTTTTAATCTCGTGGTGGATATTCTCTACACCGTTATTGACCCGCGCATTCGTATATAGGAGGTGACGAATGTTAACCAAACGCATAAATGCCAAGGAGCTGGCGGATCAAATGAGCTCTAATATCGAAGCCGTCGAAGGGCGCAGTTTATGGCAAGACGCTTGGACTCGATTTCGTCAAAACCGAGCGGCCATGACCTCCGTCTACGTGCTGTTTTTTATCGTATTGTGCATTACCTTTGGCCCGCATTTGGCCGCATTTGGCCATGATGAAATTGATTGGAATGTGGTGGTCGACCCGTACGAGCTGGGCAAACCCTCCATCAGTTCTGGTCACTACTTTGGGACCGACGACCTTGGCCAAGATCTCTTTGCCCGCACCATGCAAGGCGGGCGCCTTTCCATCATGGTTGGCTTTATGGGTGCCCTTGTCGCCGTGCTGATTGGTACTGCATGGGGCGCACTTTCAGGCTATATGGGCGGCTTGGTCGACAGTGCCATGATGCGCATTATTGAAGTTCTCGACTCCGTCCCATTTATGTTCTTAGTCATTCTGTTTGTGACCTTGTTTGGCAACAACATCTATTTGATCTTTGTTGTGATTGGCATGGTCTCGTGGCTCGGTATCGCCAGAGTGGTTCGCGGTGTGACCTTCAGTATTAAAAAACGCGAGTTTATTGAAGCGGCGCACTCGATTGGCGTGTCTCGATTTACCATTGTTCGTCGTCATGTGCTGCCTAACGTGTTGGGCATCGTGATGGTCTACTCCTCGTTGATGGTGCCCGGATTTATCATGTTCGAATCCTTCTTAAGTTTTCTTGGCTTAGGGGTTCAGCCACCGGATACCAGTTGGGGAATCCTTATCTCCGAAGGGTCAAAAACCATTGATGTCGCTTTGTGGCAATTGCTGTTCCCTTCGCTGTTTCTGGTCGCCACCTTGTTCTGCTTTAACTTTATTGGTGACGGTCTGCGTGATGCACTTGATCCAAAAGATCGCTAAGGAGCCATGATGAGTATTTTATCTATTGAGAACATGAACGTTCGATTCAAAACCCCCGATGGCATGGTTCAAGCCGTCAGCGATCTGTCTTATTCGATCAATAAAGGGGAAACCCTAGGTATTGTTGGCGAGTCGGGTTCTGGTAAAAGCCAATCGGTGTTTGCTCTTATGGGGTTAACCGCGGACAACGGCATCGTCACTGGCCAAGCCAATTTCCACGGTGACAATTTACTCAGCATGAGTAAAAAACAACTCAATCATATTCGGGCAGAGCGAATCGGCATGATTTTCCAGGATCCGATGACCTCGCTCAATCCGTTTATGAAAATTGGCAAACAGCTTGCGGAAGTGTTGATGATCCATAAAGGCATGAGTCGCCACGATGCACAAACAGAAGCCATTGCCATGTTAGATGCCGTGCGCATTCCCTCTGCCGCGACGCGCATGGGCCAATACCCGCACGAGATGTCCGGAGGCATGAGGCAACGGGTCATGATCGCCATGGCTTTACTGTGTAAACCGGAGCTGCTGATCGCCGATGAGCCCACCACGGCGCTCGACGTGACGGTACAAGCGCAAATCTTGGCTTTACTACGCGAGCTGCAAACGGAGTTCAACACCGCGATTTTGCTCATCACTCACGACATGGGCGTGGTTGCAGAAATGTGCGATCGCGTGCTCGTGATGTATGGCGGTAGGAAGATGGAAGAATCCGATACCGAGTCTATCTTTGACACGCCCGCTCATCCATATACCCAAGGCTTACTCAAAGCGATTCCATCCATCACTGAAGATATGGATCGCTTGCCGACCATCCCTGGCAACCCGCCTAGCGCACTGCTCCACAACAAAGGCTGTCCTTTTAAAGAACGCTGTAGCCAGTATCAAACGCAATGCAGCTCAGTGATGCCAGCCTTTAAATCCATCACCGCGTCTCAAGGCTTGGCTTGTCATGTCAATCCTAGCAATGTCGTCACGCCTATTGTTCGTAGTGCGTAGGAGATAATCATGGAAAACAAAGAAATATTACTCTCAGCACGTGACTTACAAGTCCACTTTCAATTGAATAAACATATCTTGCCCAGCAAACGTAAGGTTGTGAAAGCCGTTGATGGCATTGATCTCGACGTCTATCGAGGTGAAACCTTAGGCATTGTGGGTGAGTCTGGTTGCGGAAAATCGACACTCGCCCGAGCGCTGCTCAGATTGATTGAACCCACGGGAGGCGAGCTGTACTGGAAGGGCGAAAATATGCTCGGCTTAGGCAAACAAGAACTGGCGCTGCGCCGTCGAGAGTTCCAAATGGTCTTCCAAGATCCCTCAGCTTGCCTCAACCCGAGGCTGACCATTTCTGAGTGCATTGCTGAGCCGTTACTCACTCACGAGCCGCATCTGAGTCGCAAGGAGATCGAATCTCGCGTCATCGCCATGATGGACAAAGTCGGTTTACTCGCGAGCCAACGAAACCGCTATCCCCATGAATTCTCGGGCGGACAATGCCAACGCGTAGGCATTGCTCGTGCCTTGATTCTCAAACCTGACTTGGTGGTGTGTGATGAACCCGTGAGTGCATTGGATGTCTCTATTCAGGCGCAAGTGATCAATTTGCTAGATGCCCTTAAACAAGAGATGGGACTAACCTTGGTAATGATCGCCCATGACCTAAGTGTTGTGCGTCATATCAGTGACCGCGTCATGGTAATGTACTTAGGCAAACCCATGGAAATCGGTCGTTATGACAACGTATTCGATAACGCCCAGCACCCTTATACGCAAGCGCTCCTCTCGGCGGTGCCCATCGCCCATCCAACATTGGCTCGCAATCGAAATATTCAACTTCTACCGGGGGATCTGCCCTCGCCGATCAACCCGCCCAGTGGCTGCGTATTTCGAACTCGCTGCCCAAGTGCCACTGAGCAATGCGGCGAGCAAAATCCCACCCGAAGTGGTCACGCAGACCACCATATTTTCTGTACACATACCCTGCTAGGAAATCAGCCACTATGACCATAACCTCAGTTTCCGAGCGCTTAACGGCGCTTCGCGATGGCATGAAAGCCCATCAATTGGACGCTTATATCGTCACCAATAACGACCCTCACTCCAGTGAATATTCCGCGGACTATTGGCTCGCTCGCCAGTGGATTTCTGGATTCACTGGCTCTGCGGGTGATGTGGTTGTCACGGCAAACGGCGGCGGTTTATGGACCGATGGCCGCTACTACATACAAGCGGCCGAGCAGCTAGAAGGTTCAGGACTCGACCTATTCAAAGCGCGTCTACCAGAGACCCCCACCATTGCCCAGTGGTTAGCCCAAACGCTACCGGAACATGCCGTAGTCGGTGTCGATGGACGCAGCATCAGCCAGCTGTTTTACACTCAACTCACCCAAGCCTTTGCCAAGAAGTCGATCCAGTTGGTCGTTGAGCACGATCTTATTAGCCCGATCTGGGATGATAGACCAAGTCGCCCCAAGGCACGTTTGTTTGCTCATCCGCTTGACGTTGCTGGCCAAACGACCAGCGAGAAGATAGCTCACTTGCGTCGCTATTTGACAGAGCAAGACGCCAACGCACTGCTGGTATCAACCCTTGATGATGTCATGTGGACACTTAACATTCGCGGCGCAGACACCTCATACTGCCCAATTTCAGAGAGCTATTTGCTCATTGAACAGACCAGCAGTCGTCTATTTATTGATAGCGACAAGCTAAGCCCTGAGGTCGTTGCCGCGCTCACTCAGCATAGAATCCATTTGCATGATTACGACCATCTGAGTACAGCGCTGAATTTGCTCTCCGCCGGGAGCACTCTGCTATACAGTGCCAAGTATTGCGATAGCTTGACCGTGCGCCAACTCAAACCCGAGCTCACTCTAATCGACACGCCTTGCCCCGTGACCGACATGAAAGCGCAGAAGAATCCTACAGAGCTAGAAAGCATGGAAGAGGCGCTACGCAAAGATGGCGTCGCCATGGTGAAGTTCATGAAATGGCTCGATGAGCAAGTGCCAAGCGGCCAAGTCACCGAACTCAACGCCGAGCAAGCGTTAATGGGGTACAGGAAACAGATAGACGACTATGTTGGCGAGAGTTTTCGCACCATTGCTGGCTTTGCCGAGCACGGCGCCAAAATGCACTATGCTGCCGACAGTGAGAGCAGCTATTCCATAGACGAGTCGAGTTTCTTGTTGGTCGATTCTGGCGGCCAGTACCTCGGCGGAACCACAGACATCACCCGAACATTTCACTTTGGCTCACCTAGCCGCCGGGAAAAGCACGACTATACCTTGGTTCTTAAAGCAGTGATCCGCTTAACGCAGACTCGATTTTTACAAGGCTCAACAGGCGCGAACCTCGATATCATGGCTCGCGGCGTACTCTGGCAACACGGCATTGATTACAAATGTGGAACTGGCCACGGTGTCGGCATGTGCTTAAACGTGCACGAAGGTCCGCAAAACTTCTCGCAAAATCCCGCAGAGGTCCCTTTAAAACCCGGCATGGTCATCACCAACGAACCCGGCGTTTATCGTCAAGGTGAGCACGGCGTTCGCATAGAAAACATCATGAAGGTGATTGAGGTTGAACAGAACGAATTTGGCAGCTTCTATGGATTCGAGACCATAACCCTCGCCCCAATCGCGACAAACATGATTGATAAATCCATGCTCGATAGCAGCGAAATCGCTTGGCTCAATCAATACCATCAACTCTGCTGGCAACAGCTTAGCGTTGACCTGAAGGAGGATGAGAAACGCTGGCTTAAACAGGCCACACTCGCCATCTAACAGTACCGGACCAAATGCCCATTGTGTATTTGGTCCGTTTAAACGTATGCAAACTCGTATCCTAATGATAACCACTCTTATAACTGAGACAGAATCTAATAATCAGAATCAATCTCAAACTTCTTGCTATCCGGTGAGATTTTAATCGCGCTCTATTTTATAAATACCCATCAAAACATTCCTAAAAATAACAGTAAAAGTAAGTCAACCGACCGAGCTAAATGGTGATTTCACTGTTTGTGCTTGTTGGTAAACGCCTATCAAATAAGGATAATTTCATGAAACATTTCGCGTTGGCATTTGCAACCACACTGACACTCGCAGGCTGTTCAAGTAACGATATCAATGATGCCGTCAGCGATGGCGTCAATGGCGCAATCAACGGAGTCTTGGGCTCTGTCAGCAGCAGCAACGGTACCGTCGTCAAAAACGGTAAGAGCTACAGTGTCGAGAAAGAGAGCATGTACACCACACAAGCAACACGCTTGAAGAAAAACTACGGCAACATTGAGCTCACGAGAACCGAAAAGAACCCAAAATCAAAAACAGAGCTTGTCTTAGAGAGCTGTGTTCATCCGCGTATCGGCTCTATCGGCTGTGAGGGCTATATCTTTGAAGTGACAAAAGAGGGCTGGCTGGTCGAAAAACCGATCACATTTAATACCAATTACAACAAAGATATCTCTATTGCTTCAGGTACGTACTATTTCAAGATGAAGTCAAAAGGAACGGGTGACAGCTACTACGTGGCGAACGAAATAACCATTCAGCCGTTTGTGACCAACTATGTTGCGTTAACAGTAGAGTAAACAAAGAAGAGAAAAATCATGGCCGATTGACTGACAGAATAGTCAATCGGCCATTGAGCTAAACACTCAAACGGATTCCAAGTTCCATAAAATCTTGGGGCATCCTTGCCCACAAAGAGAAGTTACCAACGGTAAATTACATTTTGAACAATAATCGCGCTACCTGAATCAAATCCACATTTCTCCAGCTATCTCGCTCCTATTGGAACATCAACTGTTTTCATGTCTCAGCAATTCTCGGTGAGGCAAAGTATCAACGCGGATAATAGTATCAATAAATCCCCCCTTACACTGTAAGGCCATGTAAGCGAGAGACATTTATAAAGTTGAATTTTGTAAGGGACGTAAGCGATTGCTTTATAAAGCCCGCCAACCACCGCTTTACATTGTAAATTCAAATATGTGACTTGCTTAAACGCCCCCTTCTGGCTAATAAAAAAAGCCCAGCAGACGCTGGGCTATCCGTAAGGAGGTAAAGCAATCAGTGACGACAGCCTTCGCTATCAAAATCAACGACCAGGGCGGCATTGTCGAACTCACCGGAAACTTTTAAATAGCCCCAGTAGTTTGCTTGGCCAACAATCGTAATGCATTCACTGTTGCCCGGGTTCGCCGACCAGCCGTGCAAATTCGAGCCGTAGCTATTTGGCCAGCTAAAGTTGCTATATTCCAACTTCAGATCACCCGTTCCATTGGCAGAGGTAATAGACATTGAGCGGTACTCGTTCACCGCAGGAATGGCTAACCAAATAGTTGATTGACTTGCCAAGCAGACAGGTTCCCCAGCCGTTAGCTGCCCACCACCCACTTTCGGACGAACGGCACAATCTTGTGGCAGTTGGTTGTTACCGCCAGCCTGATCCTCGGTAATAGCGATGCTCGCGTAGGTACTCGCCGTCAAACCGTCATTATCTGTGATGGTCAAACGTACCGTGTAGGTGCCCGCACGGCTGAATTGGTGCGTCGGATTGGCCTCGGTACTTGTCGCGCCGTCACCAAATTCCCACAAGTAGTGGACAATTTGACCGTCTGAGTCCGTGCTACGTGAGCTGCCGAATGCAATGGTTTCATTCACTTTCCCCTCGCTAACCATAGAGATTGCTGCGGTAGGAGGCGTCAGTGCACCGCCCCCACCGTTGACCAACTGCTGTTGCCACTGCTCAAACTCACTTTGATACAGGTTCGCCCATTGAGTGATGGTCGCTTTGTATGCCGACCAGTTTCCTTGACGAGTGTCCGCCAACATGGCATTCACTTCGTTCATATGACGCTCGAACATAAATCGTACCGCGAGATAGCCCCAACGATAGATGCGATCAACATCGAACCCGTCATACGTGGTTTCAAATATTTCCGCTAAAGTGTAGGTCGAACCATCCATGATGGTTTCGAGGGCTCTCGGGTTGTTATCTTCGTTCGCAACATACTCTGCGACGCCCTCAGCCCACCAAACGACCTTCTCTGTCGGATGATTAAACCCTCCATACAAATCAAATCGTCCGTCGAGGTAGTGGACATATTCATGCTCTAAGTTCCAGACAAAATGATCCGCGTTGGCGTAAGACGCCTCATAGGCAATAAAGTTAGGAATGTTGCCGGGTGTGCCGGGCTCGCCTTCTAAGTACATCCCGCCATTGTTGGTATCGATGTCGAAGATTGGCCCAGCGTATTTGCCGTAGTCGTCATCGCTATCAAAAATGTTCACTTGCAATTGAATGTTGTGATCGTCAGGTACAGGAACGCGACCCGTTTCAAGTCGTTGATGGAAATAGCTTTCTTCATACCCCATCTTGCTACACGCGGCTCGATGCTGCTCTGGCGTCATGTTTTGCGAAAGAATCCGTATCGTATCGCTACACACGTAGGTTTGCGATAACACTAATGACTTCAGCTCTTGATCAAAGTTACAAATCCCAAACTCTGAACAGTCGACATAGTAAGAAGAGGAATCCGCGGTCGCGAGCCAAACACTATCGCCGTAACCATACATTTGGTATTGATCAAATATTTGACGCAGTTTACCTACGACAGACGGGGCGATGCTGGTATTTTTGTATTGGGTTAAACGCCCTAACTCTCGGCCCGCATTCGCCGTCATAAATTCATCTGCTTGGCCAATTGAGTTTCGATTCAATGCAAATTGCGACAGTGCCTCAACCAAACCTGTTTGAGAACCAATCTGACTGACAAACTGATCATTCCACTGGCCGCCAAACAAGACCGTAAAGACTCCGTTGACGGCATTGCGCATATACCAGTTTTGCGCATAGCTTCTGTCCCAGCGGTTTAACCACTCAGTGACAACGCCCAAGTACTCATGCTGAAGACCGGCGCTGTCCATAGTGGTAATCACTTCTCCAAGCACTTTGCCGTGTGGATCGCTGTTTTCGTAAAAGCTGCCGCTGTTCACGAATGCATCAACCGCTTCTTTTACCGCAGGCTGAACCCAAGAGGCGAAGTTGATGCTGTTGTCATAAAACTCGGCATAGTAGCCTGCTCGCAGGTATAAAAATAATGCTTCAAGATCATCGCTGCCACCACCTCGATATGATCGAGATAATGAAGAAGTATGCTTCGCTACTTGGTACATATTGCTCGAACTGAATGCGACGCGTTGGATGTCGCTAGACGCTGAAAACAACTCATTCACACATTGAGCGCCTTGTCCCGTAATTTGCGTAATGAGTGTTGAGCTGTTGCTGGTATTAAAAGCGTTCACATCGCAAGGCAACGCCGATGAAACCTCTGGTCCTTGTAACGCCGAGGTTCCCGCACTCAACGCATTAAAGGGAGACACGTCCTCGATGGTCGGTTCAGGTTTTGGTTTCTGAGGCAAACTCTTTTGTGGAGAATATTGAGGTTTATGATCCTCAATACCGTGCTGAACTTCGTGGTCATGATCAAAATGAACGGCTCTATCGACAATTTGAGGCGTCGGTTCACTGACAGCAAATACGGGCGCAGTGCAAAGTGCACCAATCACAGCAACTGTTATTTTTCTAAGTTCCATCTTAATAACTCTTGATTGATTTGTTGAAATACTGGATTCCAGTATCGGCCGCATCACTGAGCAAAAACTCAGCAAGCATTTTCAATCTAAGCGTTAAAAATCAGGAGTGAAACTGGCGAATTTTCCAGTCTCAAGAAGTAGTACTTTGAGTTCCAAAAGGCCAAACGTTACATTTTTGTTAACTGAATTTAATGAAACTGAGGGTTAGGTCCAAGTTCAATATGGCTGCGCACGCTACCGATACTCGATAAATAGAGTGATAAAGAAAAAGGACGCTGTGCGTCCTTTCGTTATTATCTTCGTTACTTTTGGGCTCTTTGCCACTGCACTAACCACTTATCCAAGTGATTGGCAAATTGCTGGCGATCCGCTTGGCTTAACGGCGCTGGGCCACCAGTTTGAATGCCACTGCTGCGCATGGTTTCCATAAAGTCTCGGATGTTGAGCCGTGATTTGATGTTCTCTTTGGTGAACATCTCGCCACGAGAACTTAACGCGTGGCCACCTTTGGTGATGACTTCATCCGCCAGTGGGATATCGCTGGTGATCACCAAGTCACCCGACTCACACCGCTTGACAATTTCGTTGTCTGCCACGTCAAAGCCAGCCTGAACTTGGAGCATGGTTACTTTTGGTGAGGCTGGTGTGCGGATGAACTGATTCGCCACTAAGGTCACCTCCACACCGGTTCGCTCAGAAGCTCGAAATAGAATATCTCTTACCACAACAGGACACGCATCCGCATCAACCCAAATTTTCATAGTTCTATTCCTAGCTTCACATTGATTGCGGTATTAGACCTTAAATTTCACCGCAGTACCACTGACACTGACCATCATCATACTGCCGCCACTGCCAATCACTTCATAATCGATATCAATACCGACAATGCCGTCCGCGCCCATTGAGCGAGCCTGCTCTTCCATTTCTTGGAACGCAATTTCACGTGCGCGGCCCATTTCCCGCTCATACGCGCCTGAACGTCCGCCAACCACGTCTCGAATGGCACCAAACATGTCTTTAAAAATGTTCGCGCCCAAGATAGCTTCGCCAACAACCACGCCCAAATAATCTTGTACAGGCTTTCCTTCCACGACTGAAGTTGTAGTTTTAATCATCACTTTTTCCTTATCTTGGCGGAGTTAATGACAGCGATAACCATCGAGAAACAGCTGTACAATATCCGCAATAATCTGTTTTCTACGTTCACGAGACGGAATCTCTTGGTTCGCGACCAACTGAGGCCACATGAAATTCCCGTTCAATAGGCACATTAGCATACTGCTCATCTGGGCAGGATCTTGCATTTTGAGTTTGCGATCTTCGATGGCATCGGCAAACCACTGCTCGAGCTTATCGTCGTGGTTTTGCAGTTGATGAAGATACTTTTCCGACAATTCTGGTGCTCGAATAAATTCGCCTATCACCATCTTTGCCAATGGCATACCAAAATCATGGTAGAGGAAGTCCAGCTTTTTTAAGAGATAGTCAGCAAGTTGTTGCTCCACAGAAATCGACGGGTTGTAGATTAGCGCCAACGCGTCATCACGGGCCGTGAGCGCCGATTTGACCGCTGCAAAGAACAGCACTTCCTTGCTCGAAAAATTCCGATAAAGGGTTCGTTTCGACGTTTGAGCGCGTTCGCAAACACGATCCATGTTCGCAGCAGCGTAGCCAAATTCGATAAATTCCGCCTGCGCACTTTCAATCAACGCGAGTCGCTTTCTATCAGACAATTTCATGGGCAGATTCTTCCATCTTCAGCTCAAAGAGCGCGGATTATAAGCGAGAACAACTGAAAGTATACTTTAAAGTTTACTTTTTTGATTTGAGGAGTATGATGCGCTCACTTTTTATCGAGTCGGCGCCTTGCTGGCTCACCTAGGATCGCCCAGACACGGTTTTGGCGGCTTGATTACTTCGTAACAGCTCACGCATAAGCACGGGTCTGACCCGCAGAGTCCTCGTTACACGCATTGACGTACACTATGAAACGCAGCTTCTTTCTTCTTACTGCTTGCAGCCTATTCTCTTCTTACGCTTTCGCTGACTCGATTTCGCTTCCTATTTGGAAAGAGCAAGCACAGGCTCTAGGCTATGAGCTACCAAAGCCTATTGGTTTTAATCTCAGTTACATGGGGATGCAACAAGGCATCAACGTTGACTCCATCGGCTTAAACAATTTAAAGGTGGGTCGCCCCCTGCTCGACAAGCTGATCGACAAGTACGCAGATATCCAAATGGAAGCCGAGCCGGGAAAACAGGTTACCAACGTCGTCACTCTCCGTGCGGATGTCTGGCTATTCCCATTCCTTAACCTGTATGCATTGGCGGGGAAGTTAGACGGCTATTCTGAAACGGATGTGAACGTCTCGGTGGGAATAAAAAACACCGAGAAGCCTTTGCTCAATACCAAGATTAATGACTTCCGATTGGATCTCGACGGCTATACCTTTGGCGCTGGGATGGTCCTTGCGGGCGGAATGGACAACTGGTTTTCACTGGTTGATGCAAGTTATACCCAAACCACATTGACGGTTGTCGACGGCACCATCGACGCCATAGTGGTCTCTCCTCGTATCGGTTACGACTTCCACAACACGGGCGTTCCACTGCGCGTTTGGGTGGGCGGCATGTACCAAAATGTCGAACAATACTTAACTGGCTCGATCGCGGATCTCGGTGGCAACTTCAGTGGTCTACAAGGTCAATTCGAAGTCAAACAGCATTTAACCTCTCCTTGGAACACATTGGCAGGCTTTCAATACCAACTGTCACCCAACTGGAACGTTTTGGGTGAAGCGGGCTTTGGTGAACGGCAAAGCGTGTTCCTCTCACTGGATCGCCGATTCTAGGAGGCCATATGAAAGCAAAACTTACCCTTGCAATTGCGGCGCTACTGTGTGCACCAGCCAGCCTAGCGAGCGAGGAAGACAACGATTGGATAGACACGCTGCTCACTCAATTAGGCTCTAGTGAAACGGTCGATCACACTAAGCTCATCGATTGGGGCGTACTGCCCGGTCCATTCGTTAACCCTGAGCAAGGGCTGGGAATTGGCGTGGCCGCCGTCGGACTTTATCGCCCCATGGATTGGCAAACCGGTGTTCCCTATTCAACGTTAACTGTGACGTCATACGGCTCTACGTCTGGTTCATACGGGCTGGGCATTAACAATCGAACATACTTGCAACAAGACTCGCTGCGACTGCTTGGTGAAGCCTGGATCAGTCACGAGCCCGGTTATTATTGGGGAATCGGCAAGCAATCAGCGCAGGACAATGCCAACAAAACCCCGTATCAAGGTCAAAAGTTACTGATTAACCCAAAGTTCGCTTTAGAAGTCGCAGACCATGTTTACGTCAAGGCAGGTTTCAAATGGCACTCTTATCGTCATATGGAAGAGGTGGACAATAAACCACTGGTACACGGCCTTACAGACGCCACCAGCAGCGGAGTTGTGCTGGGGATGGAGTTTGACAGCCGAGATTTTGAACCAAACCCAAGTCGCGGACAGTTTATCGATATTGAATGGATAGCTAACCGTGGCGTCGTTGGCAGTGAGCAGAGCTACGATCACCTCACCATCAATGCAAGGCACTACGCTCAATTCGACGCCAACACCGTGTTGGCGATGGAAGTCTATTCACAATCCATTTTTGGCGACGCCCCTTGGTTTGACTATGCCCAACTTGGCGACGACAAACGTATGCGTGGCTATTACCAAGGGCAATATCGCGACAAGCATCAGTTATCGACGCAAATCGAGCTGCGCCGAACACTGACTGGCCGACACGGTATGGTTGCTTGGTTGGGGGCAGGAAATGTGGCGCCCAGCTATCAAGCCCTGTTTGAAGATCGCTGGTTGCCGTCTATTGGCGTCGGCTATCGATTTGCGTTCAAAGCCAGAATTAACGTCCGTGTTGATTTAGGTGTTGGCAAAGAGAGCAGCGGATTTTATTTTCAAGTCAATGAGGCATTTTAGACGTGGGAAGATTAAAATTTATCCTCCTTGCCGTGATTGCGGTCATGGGGCTTAACGTTCACGCAAGTGAGCTTAACGCGCCTGTCGGTGTTCGACCGTGCTGCGCATTCGGCGTGGATCTCAAAGCTCAACTTGGTAGCGTGCCAGTGCCATTCTTCTCTTTGGAGAATGTCGTCGATAAAGGCAGTGTCGGCGACCATCACTACAATGATGGCAGCGCTTCTATCTCGGGCAGTTTGCTCGGGCTAGCGGATGAAACTAACGGGCTTGTGTTTACCAAGCAGGGCGGTTTTATCGACACGGCGCATGTTCGTGATACAGCTGACTACACTTACTACATTTTCCAGCTCAACCAAGGCTATTTGGGTACGTCTCATCACATCGACTTACCTGCAGAATTGAGACTTCGCCGCGTAACTTGGCACCCGCAAACACAGCCACTGAGTAAAGAGCAGCAAATCACCTACAGTGCCGAGGCCGCCGCATTAACCGCCTTTCGCTTAGCGCAATGGCACGAAATTGCGCAATGGTTTGGCATGGTTTCTGTCGGTGGTTTTGATGAGCTCGCTTCGGCTTTCTCATCGGAAGATTTGTACTCCAACATGCTTGGCGCCCATCTCGCGAAACAGATATTAATCGCGACCCCAACGCTAAACACCATGCAGTTTTCAGCGGCCATGGACCACGCACTAGAAACGGCGTTATCCGAGCTCAACGCGGCAACGAAATCGGTCACCAAGGAGAAAATCCAACAACTCGACGGCATTTGGTGGGACAGCAGCAAACGTCTGCCAAACAAGTGGGCACTTATCTATCGTGACTACCATTTGTCCTTGTCCTTGATGCCCCATTATCCAACGGCCACTCACCGCCTGCAGTTGAGTGAGAGCTTTGACAATAACCAGCCCATAGAGCAGTGGCTCTCAGTCAGCTTCATCGCGGCAGACGAAGAAGACGCATTTGATAAACTGCCAAGTGCTATCCGAACTAAATCTTCATGGTCGAGTCAGGATTTTCAATCACTCGCAAACTATGCAGAGCAAGTCGATAAAAACGTCATGATCAAGTTGGGGATTCAAGCGCACAAGATAAAACCGTAAACCTTGAGCACTGTTATACGGGGAAACCTATTAATAAAAAATGCCAAAGCCAATTGCATAACGCCTGACTATATATGCACTTTGGGTCGAATGACATCGTTATATGCACTCACTTTCTCAAGTATTGAGAAGTAACAAAGTATTAATGAGCAGCATTTTACATGTTAAATATGATAGAAAGCAGAATAATAAATTAAACAATACCGTTATCAAACTGTTAAATACCACAAAATAGCAGTGATCTAGATCACATCTATAAATCGATAACGCTTTTTTGATTTCTGAATTATCGACTCGCCTGATAACCTCCTGCTCGCCTTGAAGTGATCTCAAGGTGCATAACTATAAGGAGTGTTCACTATGAATACCAAGAAACCGATGTCGCTGACAGCTCGAGTAATTCTGGGTATGGTCGCGGGTATCTTGACAGGATTTGCAATTCGCACCCTCTTTGCCGACAACGGATTTGTCGACACATACATCGTCAATGGACTGTTTGAAGTTGGTGGGCAAATATTTGTTGCCAGCTTAAAAATGCTTGTTGTACCACTGGTGTTTGTTTCACTAGTCTGCGGTACAAGCTCTCTAAAAGATCTTTCTACACTTGGTCGAATGGGCGGTAAAACTCTCGCGTTTTACGTCACAACAACGGCTGTTGCTATCACGCTAGCACTGACCATGGGCAATCTGTTCCAACCAGGCGCAGGGGCTGATCTAACTGCAGCAAGCTCATTCAAATCGGCGGAAGCACCATCGCTGGGCCAAGTCATCATCGATATGTTCCCAACCAACCCAATCAGCGCGATGGCTGAAGGCAAAACCCTTCAAGTTATCGTGTTTGCGGTCTTGTTTGGTATTGCGATCAGTGCCGCGGGTAAACCAGGTGAGCGTATCGCCGCGTTCTTCTCTGACTTAAACGAAGTCATCATGAAGTTGGTTGCGATTTTGATGAACCTCGCCCCATTTGGCGTGTTCTTCCTAATGGCGAAGCTGTTTACCGGCCTTGGTCTTAGCGCCATCGTCAACCTAGCAGAGTACTTCTTGGTACTGGCAGGAACCTTGGTTCTTCATGGTCTCGTGACCTACAGCGTGATGCTAAAAAGCTTCACTGGTCTTAGCCCAATCACCTTCTTGAAGAAGATGGAAGATGCGATTATGTTCGCGTTTTCGACCGCATCATCTAACGCTACAATTCCAGTAACGATGGAAACAGCGAAGAACCGTATGGGCGTAGACAACCGCGTATCTTCATTCACCGTGCCACTAGGGGCGACAGTGAATATGGATGGTACGGCTATCATGCAAGGTGTGGCGACAGCCTTCATTGCTCAAGCGTTCAACATTGACCTCACTATGGGTGACTACCTGATGGTTATCCTAACAGCAACATTGGCGTCTATCGGTACAGCGGGTGTTCCTGGTGTTGGTCTAGTGATGTTGGCAATGGTGTTGAACCAAGTGGGTCTGCCGCTGGAAGGCATCGCGCTTATCATGGGTGTTGACCGCCTATTGGATATGATTCGTACCGCGGTAAACATTACTGGTGACAGCGCAGTAACTGTGATTGTTGCTAAGTCAGAAGGTGCGTTGAACGAAGAGCGTTTCAACGACCCAATGGCCGGTGTCGAGGAAGAAGAAGTGCATCTAAAACGCCAAGAAGCGTAACCCGCTCACTTCTCACGAAAACAAAAACCAGCGACACACGTCGCTGGTTTTTTTCTATCTGAACTAAATGATGGCTCGTTCGTAAAACCCGTTAATTTCATTAGGTCAGGTCACTATGCATCGTATCAATCCCGCTAAGCTCCATCACAGCAAGTGGACAGCAGTAAAGCCACAACGAAAAGAGAAACACTTTTTAATTTCCGAGGTTGAGTTCGACGAAGACGGCAGCGTTAGTCGCTGCGTCTTAGAAGCGGTCATGTCGAAAAACGAGTACGAAATAAACTGGAGAGAGCTCAAAGACAGCAGCAAATGGCAACAAGGATGGAAGTAACGCTCAAAATGAACCACGTTGCAACCTAGCCATTTCGTTCATCATACGCCTGACGTGCAGCTCTGATATCACTTTGATGGTCATCAGCCCAACTCACTAGCTGATAGAGGGGCTTAACCAAATCACTGCCCATTTCCGTCAGGCAATACTCAACTTTAACGGGTACTTCAGGATATACGGTTCTTAACACGTACCCTTCACGCTCCAAATCTCGCAGCGTTTGAGTCAACATTCGCTGTGAAATCCCTTCAATACGCGATTTGAGCGCATTAAATCTATCTGGACCATCCACCAATGCAAACAGTATGAGCATTGACCATTTATCGCCGATCTGAGCGACAACATTGCGCACAGGGCAATCTTCATTATTGTAAAATCTGCGTCTTTCGACTTTGTCACGCGCGGCCATATCCCACCCTTTGTTGTCGTTAAAACTGTATTTCATGGTTACCAAAAAGTGCCTACCGCACATTTTGGTGCCTTCTTGCGCAGCAGGTTACTATTAATTACCATGGTTATCAATATATACCTAACCGATGAATTAATACTAAGGGAACACCATGTTAAAATCCATTATTACCGTACTTCTTCTTACCGTGAGTGCCGCAAGCTTCGCTCAACAAAAACAGACACAGCACATTGATCTGACCTCTCTAAGTAAATCGAGTTGGACAGAACAAGAGCGCGAGAATGCTCGCATCATCACCGATTTTGTTCAGCACCTAATGAACAACCATGACTTTGAATATGTATTAGAGCACTACAACGATAGTGCCTATGTACAGCACAATCGAAACCTTCCAGACAAAGTCACAGGGCTAGTGGGATTTTTGCAAGAGTTTGTTGAGGACTACCCAGAATACAG
Organism: Vibrio sp. NH-7; assembly: GCF_053643215.1. Lineage (NCBI taxonomy): Bacteria > Pseudomonadati > Pseudomonadota > Gammaproteobacteria > Vibrionales > Vibrionaceae > Vibrio > Vibrio sp. NH-7. The sequence continues at coordinate 1,407,137 of NZ_CM132188.1, forward strand.
CTATGACGTGAAGCACATATATGTGGATGGTGACTACGTTATATTCCACTCTCACGCCACACTTGAAAAAGAAGACCGAGGCAACGATCAAAAAGGAATGAACATTATCGATACGTGGCGACTGGAAGATGGACGTATCGTAGAGCATTGGGACGCAATCCAAGCATTGGACTTTTCAATGCGTATGTACACACTGTTTAGCGGCGGGGATATCGCCAACGATAATGGCGTTTTCTAACTCGCTTTCCATCATAAAAGAGGTCCTTGGCCTCTTTTATGATGACGATTACCAAGCAAATGCAACGTTGACGCCAGCACCATCACTGGTAACCCAAGGCAGGATTTGAACCGAACTGTCGTAGGCCTCGGTAAAGATCCATCCTGACACAATTCCCAGCGCAGCGCCCGCGACGACATCTCGCCAATAATGTCTATCCGCTTGCACTCGACCAACGCCCACCAAAGTGGCAACGCCGTAAGCAGGTAAGCCCACTTCCCAGCCATAGCGCAAGTGCAAGGTGGTCGCCGAAGCAAAGGCGTTCGCCGTGTGATTAGACGGGAAACTCTTATTATCGCTACCGTCAGGTCGCTCGGCATCAATGGTGTTCTTGCCGATCAAACCGATCCCAGAAGCCGTACCGATACTAAAACCTGCTTGCTTAAAGCCTTCCCAATCGCCTTTATAGAGTGGCACAGCGGCGGCAATCCCCACTAATCCATAGGCACCCACATCACTGAACGTTTCCCAACTCTCTTTGTTGCTGGCATGAGAGGCGCAAGATAGAGCCAGACCAACAACAATAATACTTACCTGTTTTAACTTCATGATGATTCCTACGTATTTGGGCGAGTCGAACCATACAGCAGGGATAAGTTTGTTGTCAAAGTGACGAGCGTAATGGTTTGTAAAAAAAGAAAAATGCCCCTCAGCGTCTCACACTGAGGGGCATCGAATAAGCGCCTTAATTATTTCGTTGGCATTGGCAATATTTCAAACATACCATCAAAGTCATCTAGCGTTGCCGCAAGTTGGGTAACTAATTTAGCCTCCCCCGTTAGCTTCGCTTTGCCTGATTTGATCAAGCTCTCTAAGGTCGTTTGACCTAGCACCATCGCCGTCATATCAGTTTTGGTGATCTCCAACGTGACGTCTGTTTTTGGTAGGCTTTCCACTTCAATGTTCGCCATATTTGAGTTCGATACTTCACCAAAGTAAGACTCGTTCAAGTCAGGGTGATGAATACCGAAGCTAAAGTCGAGACCCGCTTGCTCTGCTTTTTCTGCATTCAATCTCACCGCCAAGAAGTCGAGGAACATGCCAGTCGGGGTGTTTGCGATAACATCTGCCGACGCCAATTTAATCGAAGGCTGAATTTCACCCGTACGCAGCTCTACCGCACCTTGTAAGTAAGAGTTGCGCCAAGCCATGGTTTCCGATTGGTAGCCTTGCTGTTCAAAACTATCCGCCAACGCAAAACGGTAGTTGATGTTGCTTGGGTCACACTGCACGAGATCATTGAACAGTTGTGATGCCTCTTGGTATTCGCCATTGTCAAAGTGCGTTTTACCCGCTTTGAACAGTGTTTCTGCCCCTGCTGCTTTCACATAAACACACGACTTTTCTTTGGTTTGCAGTGGATTCGTGTTCACTGGGTTCATGTCGTGGTAGCCCAAGTAAAGGTTCACAACCGCGCGAGCGTTATGACTGTATGAACCATGGTAACCATTGGTGTGCCATGTCTCTTTTTGTGATTGCGGAATGATCTTCTCTATCTCACGACCCACATCATGAATGGTCACTCCATGATTGGCTAAGCGCATAGCTTGGTTATGAATAAAGCCATAGTTGTCGCGTTGCAGCGTCATGTAGTCCGCAATTTCATTGGTCTTGGTGTTGGCGTCATTCCAAACCGGCGCAGAGTGCGCAGCATGGATGTTATCAACCAAACCACTATCAACGTAACGCAGCTTGAGTTCAGTTAGGTATTTCGTCCACACCAAGGCATCGCGCACTTTCGCTCCGCGGAAGGTGTAGATGTTGTGCATGCCATCGTAGGTGAGCTCTGCGGTATTCAATGAGCGATACTCTGGAATGTAAAGCACAATCTCAGCCGGTGCTTCCGCGCCAGGCATGTTAATCGCGTGGAACTCCAAGCCATCAATGGTAATGACTTTCTCTCGCTCTTCAATTTCTTGCGTCGGAGCCACTAAGGTAACTTCACCACGAGAGGTACCCAGACCTAGCGCGTTATCAACAATGCCTTGCGTGTTGTTGTCGAGTGTTGTGCCGTACTGGTAGTTGGCACGGCGTCCCATCGCAGCTCCAGCAATGACGTTTTCATCGGCCAGCTCTTTAATAAAGTCGTTTGGTGCGTAGATTGGAGCCCCTTCTACAAAGTCGCCGGACTCAAAAATCCCGCGTGAGCCACCAAAGTGATCGGCGTGCATGTGTGAATAAATCATGCCCGTAATCTTATGTTCACCGTTGATCTTAGGTAAGTGCATTTTCGCAAACTCCCAAGACGCTGCCGCCGCTTGCTTTGAAAGCAGTGGGTCGTGAATCACGTAGCCATTGTCAGTACGGTAGATGGTCATATTCGACAGGTCTGCGCCACGAATCTGGTACACACCATCAGTCACTTGGTATAAACCGCCTGCTGCGTAATTCAGCATCCCTTGACGCCAAATTGAAGGGTTAACCGACGCTGGCAGCTCGTTGACGCTCATGTCAGCCATGTATTCAAAGCGATTTTTTAGCTCGCCTGCTTCATGGGTTCCAAACTCCGCAATCAATCCTTTTTGCGTGCGCTCAAATGCACTGACATCTTGCCAAGGTAACGATTTAGCGAGTGTCGCATTCGCTTGTTGAGTGTGCGTGGTCGCAGGCTTTCCTTGGTAAGTCTCTAGGCTGGCATAATCTGCCGATGCTGAGAATGAAACCATAAGTGCAAGTGAAATGGCTGAAGGTGCAAAACGGTGTGTCATAGGGAACCTCGTAGTGTCTCTTTATTGGGTACAGGACTAATGTACGCATTTGACACATCAGGATATATACATGAGAATTTATACAAAACATCGCGAACTGTTATGTATCAGGAAGAAGTATGAATGACGCCCCCATCGATCTGAATCTGTTTAAAGTCTTTCTTAACGTCTATCAGCATCGTTCAATCACCGTTGCCGCCGACGTAATGGGGCTAACGCAACCCGGCGTGAGCGGCGTTTTAAAGCGGCTTCAGCAACAGTTGGGGGTTCAACTCTTTATTCGCTCCGGCCGAGGGATCGCGCCAACCCACCAAGCCCATGAGTTGGCGCGTCAAATCGAGCCAGCGCTCAACCAAATTCACAATGCCATCGAAGGGATCGAGCGTTTCAGCACCGACAATTCTCGCCGCTTTGTGGTGTACACCAGCGAGCCGATGATGCTGATGTTACTGCCAAAAATTGAAGCGGATCAGACTCTAGGCAATGTTGAAATTGAACTGCATCCGACACTGTCTAGCGAAGAAAAGCTCATTCATAGCCTCAATCAACAGAAGGCCGATCTTGCTATCGACTTTGCTAACTACTCCGCGCCCTCCTTCTTCTCAGAATTTTTCTGTACCGACGAGATCTGCATTATTGCTCGCAAAGATCACCCAAGAGTTAAGGACTCCCTGACACTTGAGCAGTTCTACGACGAAAAGCACGTCACACTCAAACTCAGACGCGAAGATGCCTATCTGGCTGACTATTTTACCGAAGAATCGATTGGCGAACGCAAAGTCGCGGCAGAGTGTGATTCTCTGGTATCGCAAATGACGATGATCGCCAACACCAATTGCCTTGCTGCTATGGTCAGAAGCATCGCGAATCAGTTTGCAGACCGACTCGATCTACAAGTACTCGACGCCCCATTTACCAGCATCCCAGTTAAGTACCGACTGTTAACGCATAATCGCATGAGGCACAGCCCAGCGAATTTGTGGCTAAGAGAGAAACTTAAGTCTTACTTTGTCAGTGAATAAGAAAAAGCCCCAAAAGTTTGGGGCTTAGTTTTAAAATGAAGGCATTGGTTACTGAGCAATTTTCTCGATAACTCGCATCAACAATCGAATACGCGGTTCAATCGATTCAAGCAACAAGTATTCTTGGTCACTGTGGAAACCCGCACCGATTGGCCCTAAGCCATCCAATGTTGGAACGCCTAGAATCGCGGTATTGTTCGCGTCAGAGCCGCCACCGACTTCTTTCCAGTTGATGTCGATATCAAGCTCATCGGCTGCCTGTTCGACTAGCGCCATTAACGCTTCGGTTTGCTCGCTTGGCACCATAGAAGGTTTGTACGCTTCGCGCTCTAACGTAATGCGCACACCAGCATCAAACGCTTGCTGAGATAGAGCCGTTAACTCGGTATCGACATCATCGTATTCGCCATTGTTCCAGAAACGGACATCAACAATAGCCTCTGCGTGTTCAGGGACAATATTGGCTCCCGCACCACCCGACACAATCCCCACGTTCAGCGTTGTGCCAGAGTCAAAGTTGGTCATCGCGTTGATGGCTAGGATCCAGTTCGCCATTTCGGTAATTGCACTGTGCCCCTTCTCCGGTTCATTACCTGCATGTGCGGCAACACCATCAAAGGTGATTTTGTAACGAGCCATACCTTTGCGAGCCTTGACCAAGCCACCATCCGCACGCGCTGCCTCTGCCACCAGAACGTGTTTTGCCTGTTTGGCGGTGGCCTGAATCCAATCGACAGAGTCAAGAGAGCCTGTCTCTTCATCTGGGTTCATACAGATACAGATTGAGAGCGAATCTAAAACACTGCGATCCAAATTGCGCATCGCATAAACGATATTGAGCAAACCAGACTTCATGTCAGATACGCCGGGACCGTAGGCTTTATCGGAATCGGTTGTCATTGGGCGCAATTCTGCAGTCCCGACAGGAAAGACCGTATCCATATGGCCAATCAGCATAACATCAATATCGGATGCCTCTGGCTTGTTGCGAATTTCTAAACCAACGCCAGCTTTACCACAATCGACGCGTTTGACGTGCCAACCTTGCAGTTGTTGAAACTTACGCTCAAATTGAGTGGCGATACATTCGATCCCCTCGACCGTGTAGGTACCACAGTCGACATCAATCAGCGGACGGAGCTCTTCAAGGTAGTCATTCAGTGAAAACGTCATCATTCAGCCCTATACAAACAAGTTCATGACTAGCATGGCGCCAAAAGCGTTCAATACTGAAATCGCGATCATCACAGGAATGTAGCGACCTTCAGTGCCGATCGGGCCCATGATGCGTCCCATGTACTGAACTTGAGAGCCCATTAGGTAGATAGCAGGTGCTAAGATAGCAATGTGCGCGCCATTTAAGATACCTTGGTCAAACAGCGTGATCACAACGCCTACCGCGCCACCCATCGACATCCATGCACCAATCAAAACCGCCGCCGCCTCACCCGGCAAACCAAAAACAGCCATAATCGGCGCAAATACTGTGCCCATCATGTCGAGCGCGCCCGTAATCTGTAGCGCTTTGATGATCACAAACGCCATCAAGACATTCGGTACGGTAGAGGTCGTTGCAATTACCCAACCCTTCTTTGCGCCTTCAACGAAAATGTCCGTCACCATTGGCTTTCTTGCTTTTACTTCGCTCATTATGCTGTCTCCTCTTTTAGGTTTTGCGCATCACGCTTATCTTGCTTGTCTTCTTTGCCTTCCGTGATGTTGAGGTAAATACGGAATAAGTTCGCCCCGACAAATTTGAAGACAAACATGATGGCAACCGCCAAACCAATCGAAGAAGTCACGGCCAAAGAGCCATCAGCCAGCGTTAGGGTAAACAGCACCGCACCCGACGAGAAAAAGTTAACAATGGTCGCGCCAGCAGTGAACTGGAACATGGTGAATACGTCGGTTTCGCGCTTAGTCAGCCTACCTTCGTCTTTAAGTTGACGGGTCATGGCAGCGCCTGCATCGGTACTTTGCAAAGAAGCAATCAACGCAAGACCGGAGCTGCCTGGAATACCCATCAGTGGGCGAAGAAGAGGCGTCAGAAGTTTGCGCGCGGCATCCAGCGCACCGTAATGCTCAAGCACATTGATCACACCCAATGCGAACATAACGGTTGGGATCAGAGTCAATGCGAAAATAAAACCATCGCGCGCGCCACTGCCACCTTTACCGCGCAGGGATGTGGTTGCTGCTTCTACGCCTTCAGCGGTTTCTGTGACATCGTAAGCGACCTTACCGAAAGAGCCATTCAGCGTGGTAAAGTCAAGCACACCATACCAGTCATTGGACTTCATCAGCCCGGAAAAAAAGACAACGGCGAACGCCAAAGCAACGTAGCAACCCCACGTGACTTTGCGCTCCTTTTGATTTGAATCAGACATAAATCACCTATGCATTAGTTTATGTGGAACAGAACGCATAGAATCTTGAATTAAATCGTATGGCGTTAGGATGATCCTTATCAAATAGTGAAACGAACTATTAATATCTTTTAACTTGCTATTATATTTTGTGATAATGAGCGTAAATGGCAGATTTTTCCAACCACATAAATCAACATTGCATATCACTCGAGTTCATAAATTCTTCACCAATCGTTAAAAAATGATGCAAATTCAAACAGATCAAACCTATCTCACAAACCAATAGGTAAAAGCCCATTAGACTATGAGGCCATTGCTTATACCCAAGTGACTTCTAAATGCGCGCAGACGTGAGGTTACTTGGGTATAACAACAATCATCTTTCAAAGGAGTGGAAGTATGAAACTGCAGTGGTCAGTCTTTATTGCTTTAACGCTATCCCCCCTCACCGCCTTTGCTGCCAACGCTTCAGGTGAGATTTTGCCCCTAACCCAATCTACCATCGGCTATGCCGCGTTGCTCATTTTTGCTATTGCGTACACCTTGGTCATGCTCGAAGAGTATTTGCAATTGCGAAAATCAAAGCCCGTTCTTCTTGCAGCGGGCATCATCTGGGCAATGATTGGCTACGTCTATTCTCAGTATGATCAAATAGAGGTTGCTAAAGCCGCCTTAGAACACAACTTGCTCGAATACGCGGAACTGCTGCTGTTTTTGCTGGTTGCCATGACATACATAAGCGCGATGGAAGAGCGGCGACTGTTTGATGCACTTCAGGCTTGGATGGTCGGCAAAGGGTTCAACTTTCGCGCCCTGTTTTGGTTGACGGGTATTCTCTCATTCTTTATCTCGCCGATTGCCGATAACCTGACGACTGCATTGCTGATGTGCGCTGTGGTGATGAAAGTTGCTGGAGACAACACTCGATTTATCAATCTTGCCTGTATCAACATTGTTATCGCCGCCAATGCCGGAGGCGCGTTTAGTCCGTTTGGGGATATTACAACGCTGATGGTTTGGCAAGCGGGTCATGTCTCCTTTGCAGAGTTTATGCCGCTCTTTTTGCCCTCAGTGGTCAATTACCTGATCCCTGCTTTGATCATGTCATTCTTTGTTCCGGACACTAAGCCGAATGTGGTTCACCAGCATGTTGAACTTAAACGCGGAGCGCGCAGAATTGTCGCCTTGTTTATCCTTACGATTTCGACGGCCGTCGCATTCCATGCGGTGCTGCACTTCCCGCCTGTCATTGGCATGATGATGGGGCTTGCTTATTTGCAGTTCTTTGGTTTTTTCCTGCGCAGAACACTCAAAGCATCGCTGCATAAAAAGGCGGCCATGGCCATTGCTAACCGAGATGATCATGCGTTAAAACGCCTTGGGTCTGTTGTCCCGTTTGATGTATTTAGACGAGTCTCCCATGCCGAGTGGGATACGTTGCTGTTCTTCTACGGCGTGGTTATGTGTGTAGGTGGCTTGAGCCTGTTGGGTTATTTAGGCTTGATTTCAGAAGTCATGTACACCCAATGGGATCCTGTCTGGGCGAATGTGATGGTAGGCATCTTGTCCGCGATTGTAGATAACATTCCAGTCATGTTTGCTGTGCTTACCATGGAACCGACAATGTCGATGGGGAACTGGCTGTTAGTCACACTCACTGCCGGAGTGGGAGGTAGTTTGCTGTCGATTGGTTCTGCTGCAGGCGTGGCATTGATGGGCGCGGCTCATGGCAAATACACCTTCTTCGGTCACCTTAAGTGGATGCCCGTCATCGCTCTTGGGTACACCGCAAGTATCCTCGTCCATATGATGCTCAACACCCACCTGTTTACTTAATTAGATTCCACTGGCAAAGGCGTGAAATCGCGCTTTTGCCAGACACTAGCCAGTTGATACTTGGCACATGTGCTACATGTAAGCAACTCGTTCTGGCCGTGAATCCTCATCACGATGTCTTCTCGTTTCTCTTTCGAGCTATTTCGCATCGTGATGGTCAGATCGTTTCCTTTCACTTCAAAGGGCTTGGTCATGTTGAGTTCACCTTCACGAACAAACGTGACTTGAGCGTCCGAAAACTTCAGCAAATCTTGGTTGTATTGGTTTTCAAAAGTGCCCGTAAACTCATAGGTCTGCTTATTGAGCATACGTACCGCTTTTTCTTCCGAGCAGCCAACAAGCAGCATCAACGCACTGATGCCAACAACGGACAAGATGATTCCAAAACGCTCGGTTGCCATTGACTACTCCTTTTGTTCTAGTTTCAACAGTTGCGCCTTTCGCTCGACGCCACCAGCATACCCGGTCAACTTACCATTTTTACCAATCACTCGGTGGCACGGAACAATCACAGAGATCGGGTTCTTACCATTGGCTAAGCCGACAGCTCTCACCGCTTTCGGATTGCCTATCGCATTTGCCAACTCTTGATAGCTCCACGTCTCTCCGTAAGGGATGGTGGTTAAGGCATGCCAAACCTGTTGCTGGAATTGCGTACCTCGGGCAGACAAAGGCAAATTGAACTCGGTTCTTTCACCGCAAAAGTATTCTTGTAACTGTTTGATTGCATTATTAAGTATAGAATCAGATTCTGTGTATTGTCCGAGTTCTTTTGGTTGTGTTGTCTGAGTTTCAAACCACGCGCCAAGTAAACCGTCAGCGTCCGCTTGCAGCGTCATCTCTCCTAGCGGCGTGGTAAAAACAGTGTAGTAAGTGCTCATGCGTGACTCCAGCAGTGAAAAGTGGCGTAGCTCCCCCAAGGAGAGACCGCCTCTTTAGTGATCGAGGGAAAATGGACCAGCGCCTTTTTGACCACCAAATCTCCCTCCAAAAAACAGTTTGGCTCAGATGCGCCGCGTAGACGAGCATAGTTGACCGTCCAAGGGCCAATACCTTTGATTTTTAGCCACTCTTCCAGAGCGATATCCGGTGTTTGACTCATGATTTGGGCAAAGCGCGCTAAGGTCTCTTTTCGACTTTGTGGCATACGTAAAAAGCTCAAATCAGAACCAGCAATGTCTTGCGCGGTAGGGAAGTGAGTCACCCCCTCAGGCTGCAATGTCTTAGCCAATAAATTAAGCTGCCCGATCGCCGCTTTTATCGACACTTGTTGACCAAGAATGGCTCGAACCCCCGCTTCCCAGCAGTTCCATACCCCCGGAATACGAATGCCAGAGTGCTGAACGAAATTGGCATCGAGTTGATGAAGCTGGTTTTCAATACTCAACACATCACTGTCCAAATCAAACATGCGCCTTAGCTGATTAACCAGTTTTTTCACCAGCTTGGTGTCCTCAAGGGTAAACTCGACTCGCATCACCCCCACTTTGTGTTGGGAAATGCGAAACCAGCCCGCGCAGCCGTCCAGCAAGAATGTGCGTTGGTAGCTTGTGTCGTCAACCTTCTCTAACCCTTCGATTGCTCGCAAGCGGTAGAAATCAAGCATCCTTGGCCAATCTAATGGCCCTTGGTAGGCGAGATCAATATAGTTTGTGTCCATGTTTTCCTGTTTTTGTTTGCGTACTTGGCTCGGGGTTAGCTTCAATATTTGTTTAAACGCATCGTTAAAACGTCTCACACTATTAAAGCCACTCGCAAAGGCAATATCCGTGACGCTCATTGAGCTTGAGTGAAGCAAGTGTTTAGCAAACATGAGTTGTTGGTACTGCGAATACTGCTTTGGCGCCATCCCCAAATGGGTTTGAAATAGCTGACGCAAATAGCGATCACTGATACCCAAGCGTGTCGCAAGTTGCGCCAAGCTGCGACTCTGCAACTCTCCTTGTTCGATAAGCTGCAACGCTCGATAGAGAGTGGTTTCGACCCCTTTCCATGCCCAAGAACTCGGAGCGCTATCTGGCTTACATCGCAAACAAGGTCGATAGCCTGCTTGCAGTGCTTGCGCTTTGTCGATGAAATACTCGACGTTTTCTTCCTTGGGGAGATTGGCAGGGCATATCGGTCGGCAAAATATCCCGGTACTTTTTACCGCAACATAAAATCGACCATCAAATCGCGCATCTCGAGCCATACGAGCTCGCTGACATTCTAACGTCGATAAAGTGGCTAAACCGTTCATACTCTCGTCCTGAATCGTTATGATGCCTCCAGTCTAAATCACCCTGGGCACAATACTAGCCATTTTCGGAACTCAATGAATTTGCGATCTGTTGAAACTCTTCTAAATTAAAAAATGCAGATGATAAATAATAAGGAAGTTGGCTATGAACCTGCACTCTTGCACCCTTGTCCTTGGTGACAATGTGGTAATGACGTGTGATAACGTCGAACAAACACTAGGCATTATTGATGAGCATGGCGCATCCAATATCAACCGAATACTGATTGATGCGACCGATGGTCAGAATGTTCATTCGTTCCACCATTTAAGCATTGAAGAATCGATAGAGAGTTTAATGAACCTATAAAAAAGAGCCTCTCGTTTGAGAGGCTCTTTTTATTCTTCCACTGGAAAATCCGCCATTTGCTGCAATGTATAGGCAGTGACAGGATCGATGTGTTTGACTAACTCTTCAACTTGTTCGATCGCTTCAATCGAAGTACTTGCCTTACGATAGCTAAGATAAATCGGGCGACACCAATCTTCGACGCCTTTCACTTTATAAAGCTGTTCGTTGGTCAAAAATGGCTCAACCATCGACGCAGGAAGGTAAGCGCTGCCGCCTTTCTCCAAAATGAAGTCCAAGGCAATACGCGCAGTAGATGTGCGCAGATAAGGGGCTGGAATTTTTGGGTGACGCTCAGCGTGCTCTGAGGCAAATTTCGTCCCCCAGTCAACGTAAACGTACTTATCTTCGAACACGTGCTCTAGGTCTTGCTCTTCTGTAGACACAAGAACCAACACCACATCCGCCACTTTTTTGCAGTTGAGTTCATCGGCTTTGATTTGGTCAAACGCAAACGCCATGTCGAGCGTGCGCTCTTGCAAGCTGCGATTTAACGCTTCACGGCCCATAATCTCGGCCATAAAGCCATAACCTTCAAACTCATCAGTGACAAGGCTTAGACAGTTTTGTAAGTAAGCATCCCATACGTTTGGCGTCCCACCCAGAGTCAACTGTAGGGCTTTTCCACTTTCAAGCGAGAGTTCGAGCTTGGCTTGCTGCAGCGTGCTTACCATGACCTCGGCGTAGCCAATTAAACGCTCTCCGGCAGAGGTCAGTTTGATGTTGTTTCGATCGCGAATAAACAATTGCGTATCAAAGTAGCTTTCAAGCTGCTTGATTCGGGCACTTACCGCAGCTTGAGTGATGTAAAGGTTCTCAGCGGCACGGCCGAAGTGGCGAACGTTGGCTAATTCCAAAAACGTTCTAAAGACTTTTACGTCCATCTAATTTCCTCTAGGTGTAATCTTTCACAATAGCAAAAACTGAAAAATTACGTAGTTCACATTAAACAAATTGTTACCTAAGTTTCATAAAACTGTTCAATAGTCACGATAAAAAGGTTTTGTTTTTCTTTTGTTAAATTTACGCCTAACTTTCGCTTTGTACCGCTCTGGGTATTTCATCAATGTAGGTTATAGAGGCTACTATAATGTCTGACACACAATTTCGTCACGGCAAAAAACGTTTTTACGACAACACTAAGTTTCCAAGAGGCTTCGCGAAGTCTGGTGATTTTACGCTTGCAGAAGAAGAAATTCTAACGCTTTATGGCGACACCATGCTAGGTCTAGAATCTGGTGAAATTGTTCCGGACAACTCGGAAGAGAAACACTTCGTTAAAGTACTGGAAAACCCAGGTAAAGCGAAGACAAAACTTGAAAGAGTTTGGCTAAAATACGTCCAGCTTGCCCGTGGCCGTAAACGCTTCCATACGTTAAATGGTCGCAACAAGCCAGAGGCTACCGATGACTTCTCTGAAGATTCGGTAATGGCTGAAGAAGATTAATCAAAAAATAGAGCCCCTCGCGTTTGCCAGGGGCTCTGTTTTATTATTTTGCTAAGGATGCCACTTTCTTTAAAAAGCTGTCACGCAGATGTTCTTGGTCATAGTCTAAGTGATAGGTGTTGTGGAAGCCGACTTTGAGCTCTACCCCATTCCCACGCATATAGACGTTGTATCCATCGTAGTCAGCAAACGCTTCCACCCCTTCATACATTTTCCCGTACTCAGTAGGCGTTCCTTTTGCCATGACCGTTTCGTAAGCCTGCAACACTTTGGTCGGATCAAGTTCGTTTTTCATCGCTCACACTCCTCGTCAACTTTCTTAAAGTATGAACAGAGAGCGACGATTTAGCCAACTTTTCCCTTTGAGAAACATCAAACTAGGCGTGAGTTTTTTCTGCTCGAATTACCTCAGCCAGAGTGTTCAATCGTTGCTGACTGTTTTTAACATACGGGTTTGTTGTATCCCAGGCATAACCGGCCAAAATCGAGCTGATCATCGCTTTAATACGAGGATTCGGATCTTGATGGAAGATGACTTCTTGTAGAGTACCTTTGTACCACCCTTCTACATAGGTTCGGAAGGTGTTCACTCCGACCATTAATGGCTCGGCGTACTCTTTCTGCCAATCCACAAGCTCTCCTTCAAGCTGCTTAACCACGCATTGAGCCGCAAATTGAGCAGATTTCATGGCAATCGTGACTCCAGATGAAAACACAGGGTCCAAAAACTCGCCCGCATTGCCAAGCAGTGCGTAATGAGCTGTGGCTAGGTGTTTTACGTTAGCAGAGTAACCGCCAAGCTCTCCAGCGGGGGTCGGGTACTCTGCGTTTGCGAGCAGTTGCTCAAGGCCCGGCTCTTGATTCACAATCTGCTTTAGCACATCCAGTTTGTCGCCTGAGTAATCAGCAAAGAAGTCAGGCTCTCCCACCACGCCCAGTGAGCACACGCCATTGGAAAAAGGGATCAACCAGTACCACACATCATGGTTAGTCGGATGGACCGAAATCAGAATCTTGTCGCGATCGTAATTGATCGATTGACCATCAATGTTGTCGACAATATGCGTGAAAATCGCTTTTCGCGGAGGCAAGCAAGACGGCTCTTCCAGATCCAGCATTCTAGGCAACACTCGACCAAAACCGCTGGCATCTAACACGTAAGCTGCATCAATTTGGTAGACTTCTTCGTGTGCATCTTTCACTGTTAGCAAAGAGCGCTCGCCGACAAAAGCTAAATCGATCAACTCATGCTGGTAACGAATTTCAACACCTTGCTGCGCCGCGCTGTCAGCCAAGACTTTATCAAAATGGCCACGTTGTACTTGATAGGTTGTCCCTGGGCCTGGTGTGAACTTATCGGTAAAGTTAAACTGGGTGTATACGCCATTACGACGAAACGCTGCCCCATCTTTAAACTGAAAACCGTGTTCCGCCACGGCCTGCGTCATCCCTGCTTGCTCTACAACTTCCATACACGCCGGCAACAGGCTCTCTCCGATAGAAAACCTCGGAAACTCAGCCTTTTCTATCACGATCACATCCACACCCTGTGCTTGCAATAGCGCAGAGACCGTCGAGCCAGAAGGGCCCGCACCAACGACAACAACTTGAGTAGATTCTGTTTTCATAATGATGACTGTTCTTTCTGCGTACTATTGCGCTTTAAGTTTAAGTAAGGTGTGACCTAGGCCGATGTTATCGGTTCGCTCCTCAATCACTAATCCCGCGGCTTCGATAATTTCTAAGAAATCGTCGCTGCGATAGAAACGGCTGTTTCCGTTCGCCAAACAGGTAAAGTAAAGCGATGTCGCATTCAAACTGTATGATGCGGCGTCATACTTTTGTGCATCCCAGAACAGCTCCAAGATGTAGACAGCATCACCCGCGCGTAATTGCTGCTTCACGCGTTTCAGAATGCTCAGAATCTCCATCGGTGAAAAACAATCAAGGAACTGACTCATCCACCAGACATCGGCATGTTCCGGAAGCGATTGAGATTTATCCAGCATGTTGGCAGGGTATGGGTGGACACGATCCGCGTAGCCTTTCTCCTTCGCGTTTTGCATGGCCATTTCAAGTTGCTGTGGCAAATCAACAATCGTGATCTCAACATCCGAATTATGACCACAACACTGCATCGCCCATTTGCCGGTGTTGCCACCAATATCGACGATCGTTTTTGGCTCTGATTTGAACACTTCTGCTAGCAGAATCGGAAAAGAGCGATCCGAGTAAAAATGGTCAAATTTGAACCAGCTCTCTTTTGCTTTCTCAGGCAAAGTAGATAACCCTTGGTAGATGGTTTCCCAGTCACCTAACTCTTTCAAACCGGCAGGTTTCCCCTCCGTGATCGATTCTGTGAGGTGCATCATCGCGGCATAACAAACATCCGCAGTGAAATCCATGTTCGCTTGGGTCATGCCATCGTGGAGCAAAAAGAAGCCTAGATTCGCAAGTGAATAATTAGGTTTTTCCCACATCACAATATGCGCGCTAATCGCCATGTCTAACAAGACTTTGACGCCATATTCAGACACCCCAGTTTGCTCTGCAATTTCAGGTGCACTCAAGCCCTCTTTTCCAGCTTTATCTAACACAGCTAATACACCCAAATCACGCAATGTACGTGCCGTATGAAATACGATAGGTGCAAAAGAGAGTTTTTGAGCTTCTGTTTTCGCTTCTAGAGCGTTAAACGGGTCATTATTTTTATGTAACACGGAAAAAACCTAATTCCTAATTAATAGTAAGAGTAAAAATTACTGCGCCGCAGCGATAACAGACAGTTGACGTTTAATATCAACGTTTAAGTTATTCACCCAACGGTTGTAGTTGCGGTGAATTTTGCCATCGCTCGCTTTTAAATTTACTGAGTTGAGATAAGTAATGGAGTAAAACTTGTCGTTATATGTAATTTTTGCTTCAGCGAAATGGCTACGTACCGTTAATTTGGCATTGAGCTCACTTGGGCTGATTTCTTCGATGACCCAACCTCGATTGGATGCCGCTTGCATAATTGCCAACTTAACTTGTTTACTTTGAAGATTATACCCAACTGGAGTATCCTCGACGTTCAATACAGGTTGTACACGGCCGCAGCCAACAAGTAATAGTGCCAACAACGAAGCGCTTAGCCATTTTAATGGTGACATAGTAATGTTTCCTTTAATTTATGTGTAGTTCAGTACTAGTATTTCGCTGCAACAACAACAATTCAATATCTTATGCCCGATTCAAACATAATTCTTTCATTTAACATCGATGCATGGCTTGCCCATTCCGATGGCATTTCGCAGCCCAGTGATTGGCAGCAGTGGTCAAAAACACTCGCATGGCCCGTAGATGGTAAAGCGCCAGTTAACGCAATTCCGCCAATGATGCGACGACGCATGAGCAGCTTGAGCAAACTCGCAGTGCAAACCAGTATCGAACTGCTAGAGCAACACGAAGTGGACTACCTTGTCTTTGCTAGCCGTCATGGAGAACTCACTCGAAGCGCTCAACTCATTCAAGACGTGGTGGCAGGAGAAGAAGCCTCACCCATGGCGTTTTCGCAGTCAGTGCACAACACAGCGGCTGGTCTTGCGACGATTGCAACCAAAAAGCCGATTCCTCTTACCTCCATTGCCGCTGGCGACAATACCTTTCAAAGTGCCCTGTTAGAAGCTTGGGTGTATTTAAAGAGCAACCCAGAGCACAAAGTGATGTTGGTTGATTTCGATGAACCCCTGCCTGAGGTTTACAATCAATATGAAGAGTTTGAATACCGAGGCTACGCGTTAGGTTTAATCCTCTCTGCTGGCGATGAGATTCGTGTGGCAAGTCAATCAGGTTCAGACTTTAACCCACAATTTCCGCAGGCTCTGGACTTTATCCGGCACTATGTTTCTGATGATTCATCATGGCAGACCCACTCGCGGACTCAATCTTGGGTGTGGCAGAGATAATGAACAAACTGAATCAATATTGGCGAGTCGTTGCTACCGGGTTTTGCTTTTCGGTCTTTGGTTTAGGTGGATTAGGGCTCAGTTTTTTAGCCAACCCCTACATCCGCCTGACAAGTAAAAACCAAATTGAGCGAGAGTACCGAGTTCAAGGGGCTATTCAGCGCAGTTTTGACCTTTTTTGCCGTCTGATGAAATTTACGGGTGCTATCGACTACAAAATCGTGGGCGCTGATAAACTCAAGGCTGATCGCAACTGCCTCATCGTCGCCAATCACCCCAGTTTAATAGACTACGTTCTAATCGCTTCTCAACTCGAACGTTGCGACTGCCTAGTAAAATCGGCCATCTGGTCCAATCCTTTTATGAAGCACATTGTCAAAGCGGCGGGCTATATCCCTAACGAAACACCGGATGATTTGCTCACTATGTGTTCTGAGCGTTTTGATCGAGGCAACGTTTTGTTGGTGTTTCCCGAAGGCACACGCACTACGCCAGGTAAAGCATCCAAATTACAACGTGGTTCTGCCCAAATTGCCGTTAGAACAGAAACGGACTTACGTCTAGTACATATTACGGTAACTCCTAGTTTTCTCACAAAAGAGAAAAAGTGGTATCAAGTTCCCCCAACTAAACCTTTTTTCCTTGTCGAAGTTAAGGATAAAGTTGAGGTTAAGCCATTTATAGAGCAAACTACGTCCCCTAATATTGCTGCACGACGTTTGCAGCAACATTTAAGTGAAACTCTCTTCCCAGAAAACCAATAGTTACAAGCAGGTCCCAGTGGAAACATTACACAACGAAATTAAACAACTTATTATTGATGCATTGAATCTTGAAGATCTCACCGTAGAAGATATAGAGACTGACGCGCCGCTGTTTGGTGATGGCTTAGGTCTGGATTCGATTGATGCGCTAGAACTGGGTTTAGCTATCAAAAAGCAATACAATATTGTGATCGACGCGGATGACTCGAATACGCGTGAACATTTTGCTTCCGTAAGCAATTTAGCAAAATACATCTCTTCGCAAGTTAGCGAGTAATTCTTAGGTACTTTCTCATGACAGATTTAAACAAAGAACAAGTATTTAACCAAGTTAAAGAAGCACTTGAAGAATTATTTGAGATTGATTCTGCTGATATTGTTCCAGAAGCGCACCTTTACCAAGATCTGGATTTAGATAGCATCGATGCTGTTGATCTTGTCGTACACCTGCAAAATGTAACTGGCAAAAAAATTAAGCCTGCAGAATTTAGCACCGTACGCACCGTTGATGACGTTGTAAACGCAGTCGCAGAGCTTCTTAAGGAAGCATAATGCGCCAATTGCTGACAGCTCTGTCCGCAGTTGTCTTACTCGCTTATCCATTCGCCGTTTACTTCGGCATCGATAAATTCGGGCTCTCTCTGGTGGGGATAATACTTATCTCCGCCTTACTTTTGCGGGTACTGACCGCTCAACGAAGCAAAGTCAAAGAACTCAAGCAAATCGCACAGATCAGCGCCGTAACTGGGATCATTTTGGTCGGCTTGGGCATTGTGTTCAGGCAGCACGGCTGGCTAACGTTTTACCCGGTTGTGGTCAACGTGTGCATGCTTGTTTTGTTTGCTGGCAGTTTGAGACAGCCCCAAACGCTGATTGAGCGCTTGGCTCGACTCCAAGAGCCAGATTTACCAGAAAGTGGGGTGCGCTATACACGCAGCGTGACAAAGATATGGTGCGTCTTTTTCGCACTCAATGCACTCATCGCACTTTACACCTGTTTTCAGCCACTGGAGATTTGGACGCTGTACAACGGATTGATCAGCTACCTACTTGCAGGCAGCCTGTTTGTCGTCGAGTGGATCGTTCGCCAGTTTGTTCGTAGGAATCCATAGTTAATGAGCTTAAACGCCACATCATTTACCTCCATTAGCGATCTTTTTACCGCCGATAGAAGCGGCCGTAGTACAGTGGCTTTCACGGCTAACAGCGCGATCTCTTGGCAGACGTTCACCAGTGATGTTGCGCACAACAGCGCAAGAATGAAAGCCAACCGTGCTCAACGCATCGCTCTGTGCTTCGAAGACAGCTATCTATTCGCCGTTGGCTTTTTTGCCGCGTGTCTGGCGAACAAATCTCTCGTGTTACCTGGGAACTACCAGCCAGAAGCAGTACGCGAACTCAGCGAGCATTTTGATCTCTTATTACACGATCATGTCATTGCCCTTGAGTCTGGGATTGAGACAAGCCAAATCGAGCCTGCGTCCACTGATGTCGAGCTAGAAAAAACAACCCTAGCTAGCGAAGAAATCGCCTTGGTGCTGTTTACCTCTGGCTCTAGCGGACAACCAAAAGCGATCTCAAAGACCCTGCATCAACTGGAAACCGAAGTAGCGATACTCGACTCTTTGTGGGGTGAAAAGCTGGCGGCGTCAAACATCGAAAGCACGGTTTCTCATCAGCACATCTATGGATTACTGTTTCGCGTACTATGGCCACTGTGCGCAGGACGCCCTTTTGCGACGCGCAACTTAGAGTTTCCGGAACAAGTTGTTCATCACGCCAATCCAAATACCACATTAATCAGCAGCCCCGCCCTGTTAAAGCGCCTAACTCAAGAGCATCAAAGTGCCGAGATACGAGCGGTGTTTTCATCAGGTGGCCCGTTGCCGACGACCGCTGCTGAGCATTGCTTAGCTTTGTTCAACCAACGTCCGATTGAGGTGTTTGGCAGCACAGAAACAGGGGGCATTGCTCACCGTCAGCAGCTGTCCGCTTCGACGCCATGGCAACTTTTTCCCGGCGTTACAGCTGAGCTAAACAGTGAACGCTGCCTACGACTTAAGTCACCGCACATCGACGGGGACAACTGGTATCAAACCGCCGATGAATGTCGCTTTCATGCTAGTATGACGTTCGAATTACTTGGTCGCACCGATCGAGTCGTTAAAGTCGAAGAAAAACGAATTTCATTAGTCGAAGTTGAAAAACGTTTAGATCAGCTGAACTGGATTAGTGAAAGCGCTGTCATTACTATGACGGAAGGAAATCGCCTCTCTTTGTATGCCGTCATCGTCTTGACCGCATCTGGCGAAATGGAAATCGAGCGACTGGGCAAGGGTAAGTTTTGGCTGGCATTGCGTAAAGCACTGCGTGATTGGCTCGAACCCATTGCAATTCCAAGAAAGTTTCGCTTGGTAAAAGAGATACCATTAAACAGCCAAGGCAAACGACAGGTTGCCGAGATTGAAAAACAATTCCAATAAGCAAGTTTGACCGTTATATGGAAAAAAGAAAACCAACCATCATCCGCACGGATATCAAAGAGCACCAAGCGACTCTCGAGCTTAAGGTGGATGCTGATCTGTTAGATTTTCAGGGGCATTTCACTCATTTCCCCCTGCTCCCAGGCGTGACTCAGATTGATTGGGCGCTTCATTACGCCATTGAAACACTCAATGCGCCAAGGGTATTTAAAGGCATGGAAGTGATCAAATTCCAAGAACCCATTCGCCCCAACATGTTAGTGACACTCGAGTTAACATGGGATAGTGCGAAACAAAAACTTGCTTTTAAGTACGTTTCGACACGAGATGAACAAACCATTATTCACTCTTCTGGCAAAATGAAATTGGGTGAAAAGAGTGAGTAATTACCAACCCTGCTTCCTGATTCCTTGCTACAACCACGGCAGTACCATCGCAGCCGTGGTGTCGTCTCTGACCCCTTTTGACCTCCCTTTTATCATTGTAGATGACGGCAGCAATCACCAAACCAAACAAGCGCTAAACGAGCTCTCTGATTGCCAAGGTGTCACACTACTTAGCTTGGCAGACAACCAAGGCAAAGGTGGCGCCGTCATGGCGGGTATCCGCCGAGCCTACGAGCTTGGCTACAGCCATGTCATCCAAATCGATGCAGACGGCCAACACGATGTGGACGCTCTGCCTAAACTGATTGAAGCCTCACAGGCAAACCCGACTCACCTTATTTCAGGTCAACCAGTTTACGATGACAGTGTGCCTAAATCTCGTTTATATGGTCGATACGCGACTCATATTTGGGTTTGGATTGAAACTCTCTCTTTTGCCATCAAGGACAGCATGTGTGGTTTCAGGGCTTACCCTGTCGACGCCACCATCAAGGTGCTCAACCAATACCGCATTGGTACACGAATGGACTTTGACATCGAAATTCTGGTGCGGATGTACTGGGAAGGTGTCGAAATCGATTTTGTGGAAACCCGCGTTATCTACCCTGAGGGCGGCATTTCTCACTTCGATGCCTTATGGGACAACGTTAAAATCAGTTGGATGCATACACGCTTATTCTTTGGCATGTTGCCGCGCATTCCGAAGCTCATCGCAAGAAAGAAACGCAATGATTCAAACGCTCACTGGTCTAAACGTCAGGAGCAAGGCACCATCATTGGCATTAAGCTGATGTTGGCAGTCTATAGCCTGTTAGGTCGGGGCGCATTCAATCTCATTTTGAAGCTGGTCATGCGTTACTACCACTACACAGGCAAAGACGCAAAGCAAGCATCCGAGATCTATCTGCAGCAACTTAAAAGCTACGCCAAACAACAAGAGATTGAACTGCCATCAAACCTAGATAGCTACCAACACTTACTCTCTTTTGGCCATACCATGTTAGATAAACTGGCGGCATGGAAAGGCGACTTTAACGTCGATAACCTAACCATTCACGGTCAAGACCAATTTCAAGACATGGTCGATAATAAACAAGGTGTACTCATCTTGGGTTCTCACCTAGGGAACATCGAGCTATGCCGTGCACTCGGCCGACGCCATAAGCATGTCAAAATCAATGCGCTGGTGTTTACAGAGCATGCCGAACGCTTCAATACGGTCATGAAAGCGGTCAACCCAAATTCAGAACTCAACTTAATTCAAGTCAGTTCTATGGGACCAGATACGGCCATTTTGCTTCAGCAAAAAATCGAACAAGGTGAGTGGGTGGTCATCGTTGGTGACAGAACCTCCACCAGCAAAGAGAGCCGTTCGGTATGGGCCGATTTTCTTGGTAAGCCCGCCCCTTTCCCGCAAGGTCCGTTTATGCTGGCTTCTGTGCTTAAAGCGCCAGTGTACTTACTCTTTGGGCTAAGGGATGACACCAGCAAGACACCGCATTTTAACGTCTATTTCGAGCATTTCAGCGACAAGATCGTTCTGCCGCGCAAGGAGCGCCAACACGTTTTAGAACAGGTTGTTCAGAACTACGCAAACCGACTCGAACACTACACCCTGCAAGCACCTTTGCAGTGGTATAATTTTTTCAATTTCTGGACTCTAAGTAATCAGCAAGATGACAACGCAAACCAATAACGCCATTACTTTCGGCGCGCAATCATTAACGATCGAAGACGTTGTAGCCATCGCGCAAGGCTCGAACGCAAAACTTAATAACTCCGCTGAATTTACCGCGAAAATTGATCGTGGTGTCGCTTTTCTTGAGCGCTTGCTTAAAGAAGAAGGCGTTATCTACGGCGTGACGACGGGCTATGGCGACTCCTGTACCGTTGCGATTCCACCAGAGCTGGTTGATGAGTTGCCGTTACATTTAACCCGCTTTCATGGCTGTGGCTTGGGTGACATTCTGACCCATGAACAAGCAAGAGCCGTACTCGCGACTCGCCTTTGCTCTTTATCTCAGGGTGTCTCTGGAGTCACTCACGATTTGCTCAATCAAATTGTTACCTTGATCAATCAAGACATTGCGCCACGTATCCCTCAAGAAGGTTCGGTGGGGGCAAGTGGCGACTTAACACCACTTTCCTACTTAGCAGCCGCACTCATCGGCGAACGCGACGTGCTGTACAAAGGTGAAGTACGCCCAACGGCGGAAGTGTATGCCGAACTTGGCATCAACCCGATTCAACTAAAGCCGAAAGAAGGCTTGGCACTGATGAATGGCACATCTGTGATGACAGCTCTTGCTTGTTTGGCATACAAACGCGCGGAATACCTTGCTCAATTGTGTACCAAGATCACTGCGATGGTTTCTGTGGGCATGCATGGCAACGACTTCCACTTTGATGAAGCGCTTTTTGCGGTGAAACCTCACCCTGGTCAACAGCAAGTTGCGGCTTGGTTGCGCGATGACCTCAACGCAGAGCGCCCACCACGCAACAGCGATCGCCTGCAAGATCGCTACTCACTGCGCTGTGCACCACACGTTATTGGTATCGTACAAGACTCACTGCCTTGGTTACGTTCAATGATTGAAAACGAGTTAAACAGTGCGAACGACAACCCAATCATCGATGGCGATAACGAACGTGTACTGCACGGGGGGCATTTCTACGGCGGCCATATCGCGATGGCGATGGACACACTGAAAACAGGTATCGCGAACTTGGCGGATCTTCTCGATCGTCAAATGGCGCAGCTGATGGACTACAAATTTAACAATGGCTTACCGTTCAATTTGACTGGCGCTGAAGGCGAACGTAAACCTATCAATCACGGCTTTAAAGCAGTTCAGATTGGTATTTCCGCTTGGACAGCAGAAGCGCTAAAACACACCATGCCTGCAAGCGTGTTTTCTCGTTCAACTGAGTGTCATAACCAAGATAAAGTCAGCATGGGCACCATCGCAGCCCGTGATTGTTTGCGTGTTTTAGAGCTGACGGAGCAAGTCGCAGCGGCATCCCTACTGGCAAGCGTTCAGGCAATTGAAATCCGTCGTCGTCATAACGAGCTGGATGAACACCATATGAGCGACAACCTCAAGATGATTCGTGATGCTGTATTGAGTGAGTTTGAATTTGTCGCAGAGGATCGCCCTCTAGAGCACGATTTACGTCACTTTATCGGTCGTATTCAACAGCGTCATTGGCCACTTTACGCGGAGGCTTAATGAATCCAGAGATTCAATTTGCGTTGGAATCGGAGGTGACACTGATCACCTCCTTCCAAGATGCCGATCCTATGGGCGTCATTTATCACGGTAACTTCTTCCGCTTTTTTGAAGAAGCTCGCCGAGTATTAATGGACAAGATTGATTACGGCTACCTCAAGATGAACGAATCAGGCTACATGTGGCCTATTATCGACACGCGCGTGAAGTATGTGAAAGCGATCCCTTTCAATCATCAAATACGTGTCCACGCAAAATTGACCGAATGGGAAAACCGCCTGCGTGTCGATTACGTCATCTATGATGCCCAAACCAACCAAAGGATGTGCAAGGCTCACACCACCCAAGTTGCGGTCTCTATCAAAGAGCAAGAGATGTGCTTTGCTTCTCCTAAAGTGTTTATCGATAAGGTCAACCAGTGGCATCAACATGGGAAGCTCGCATGACATTGATTAAGAAGTGCTTATCCGCTGCGCTACTCATCTGCTCGCCGCTCGTTACCGCGCAGGTGACAGACCTAGACTCACTGCAACAGCAGCTAGCGAAAAATGAAACGGTACGTGGCGATTTTGTTCAGTCACGTCACCTAGAGATGTTTGACCAACCGCTAAGCTCGCAAGGTCAGTTTACATTGAGCAAATCTCGTGGATTGCTTTGGAAACAAGCGAGCCCCTTTCCTGTCAGCCTAGTGTTGACCGAAGATAAGTTACGCCAAACCTTTGCTGGCCAAGCGCCCCAAACCATTACCGCAAAAGATAACCCAATGGCGTTCTACTTTAGCCACGTGTTCTTAGCCGTCTTTCATGGCGATACCGCCGCGCTTGAGGAGCAGTTCACCATCGATTTCAAAGTCGATACTGACAACTGGACGATTACGCTCACCCCAAATCAGGCGCCATTGAACGCCGTATTTAAGCAAATCACACTGACAGGGCGCGACGACATCGAGCATTTAGAGTTGCAAGAGCTGCGCGGCGACAAAACGGACATCTTCTTTTCGAACCAAACCTCAGAGCCACAAGGTCTGACCGATGCTGAACAAGCGCAATTTAATTTCTAATCTAACACTGAACCAGCGTGCTATCGCGTTGGTTTGGTTGGTATTGGTTGCCCTTTTCGTCGCTATGCTTGGCAAGCAATGGCTCTACTCAGAGCACGCGCCCGTAGAAACCAATATTCTTAAGCTGTTGCCCAAGAACCAACAAAACCCTGTGGCTGAACAAGCGTTCGAAACCGTTTCCAACAGCATGAGCGACAAAGTCGTCTTCCTACTGACGGCGCCGGAAGAGGACTCTTTATTCTCCGCAGCCACCGAACTCACAACGGCTTTACAAGATACGCAGCTATTTGATCAAGTGACAGGCAAGATCAGCGCAGAACAACAAAAACAGTGGGCAGCGTACTACTTTGGACACCGTTACCAGCAGTTAACCCCTGAACAAAGACAACGACTGACCAATACGCCTCAAGAGCAAGTACAGCTTGTGGTTCAGTCCATCTACAACCCTTTCTCTGGCGTGACAGGACAAGAGCTGAAAAATGACCCTTTTCTTCTGTTTCGTGATTATTTAGCCCAAGTGTCTGCGCAAAATAGTGCTTTTACATTAAAAAATGGCTTCCTAACGACCAATTTTCAGGGTCAAGAGTATGTGCTGGTCACCGCTTCGCTGACGGATTCCCCATACAGTTTGGCGGCGCAGCAGGGCGTTGCTGACATCAAACAGATTGAACAGCAAATCGAAGAGACTTTCCAAGCAACCATCCACCATACGGGGGTGTTGTTTTACGCCGAGTTTGGCACAGAAAGTGCCAAATCAGAGATCAGCACCATCGGCCTATTCTCACTGCTAGGCGTCATTGGCTTGTTTGTCGTTGTCTTTCGTAGTGTCACACCCTTAGCCTTGGCACTACTGTCGATTTCGATTGGTCTGCTTGCCGCGCTGGCCGTCACAACCTGGCTGTTCGGACGCGTTCACTTGTTTAGTCTTGTGTTTGGTGCAAGTTTGATTGGGGTGTCGATTGACTACGCGTTTCACTACCTCACTGAGCGCTTAGCGGATGGCGAGCAGTGGGACAGTCGCAAAGGGCTCACCCACATTTTTGCCGCCATCACCATGGGCCTAGCAACCAGCTTGATTGGCTATTTGGGGATGCTGATTGCACCGTTCCCTGGCTTACAGCAACTTGCGCTGTTCTCATCTATTGGATTGATCGCCGCCTACATTACCGTCGTCGCTTGGTACCCAATTCTGGCGAAAAAACCCAGCCCTTCACGTCCATTGCCCGGAGAGTCCCTTTGGCGGTGGTGGCTCAACGTGTGGTCTAAACCGACCTATCGCATTGCGCTACCGATTATTTGTCTCGTGGCCACGGCCTATCCGTTAAGCCAGCTTCGCTACGACGACGATATTCGCCAACTTCAAGCCATGCCTGACTCATTAAAGCAACAAGAGCAGCGAATAAGCGAAGTGAGTGGATTAAAGTCTTCTCAGCAGATGCTTGTGGTAACGGCGCATAATGATGAATCTTTGATGCAAAAACTCGAAGCGATTACGCCTCAACTCGACAAGTGGCAACAGCAAGGCGTTATAAAACAGTACCAAAGCTTGAACCAATTTCTCAGCTCCGAGATGATGCAGCAGCAAGATTTCACCTTGATCGCGCGGTTGTATAAGACTCAAGCGAAGACCTTAGCCGCAAGTTTGGGGCTGGTCGAGACGCCTGATTTTGCAGCGGAATTTTCGCCTATCTCGCTCCAGGCGTATTTGGCAAATCCTGTCTCGGAGCCAATCCGCTTCCTCTACATTGGCCAATTCGATGACAGTGTCGCCAGTGTAATTGTCTTAACCGAACTCAGTAATCCCGAGCTTGTGGTGAGTTGGGCGCAAGAGAATAACAACATCAGTTATCTCAATAAGGCGCAAGAGATCTCATTGCTGTTTGCCAAGTATCGAACCCATGTGATGGAGTTACTTGCCCTCGCAATCACCATTATTAGCGCACTGCTTATCAAACGCTACGGCCTTCAACATGCCATCAGAATTGTGTTGCCTTCGTTGATCGCCTGCATTGCAGGGCTCGCGGCAGCGTCAGCTCTGGGCTCAACACTGAACTTATTCAACCTACTGGCGCTTATTTTAATCATCGGTATCGGCATTGATTACACCTTGTTCTTTGCCGAGAAATCACGCAGCCACAGCACCTTGCTCGCTATTACTTTATCAGCTATTACTACCCTGCTCTCGTTTGGATTATTGGCATTGAGTGACACCCATGCGATTCATAGCTTTGGGATTACCGTGCTGAGTGGTATTTTTGTCGCTTGGCTACTCTCACCGTTAGCCATCAACCTAAAGGATGAGACACAATGAGCGTACGATCGTTTCAACAGTTGGTCAGCAGTTTCGCCATCGGCTTGGTACTTACCGCCTGCGCATCAGCACCAAAAGAAGTGGCGCCAAAAGTGCAAATCAGTGATGAGATTGCGGTGACCTTGCCGACCCCAGAACAACTGGGCTACACCTTAAGCGCGAGCCAGTTAATCAGCGCCACTTGGGCCACATCCACTTCTGAGCGCAGCGAACAATTGCCCGTTCAACTACAAGTTGATCAAGATAAGCTAGTGTTAGCCGGATTTTCATCTTGGGGCACCCGAATTTTGTCGTTAAATTATCAATCCGAGATGATCTCCACCGATGTGCTTGCAGGTTTGCAAGGCGTACTGCCTCAGCCTGAACAGGTGCTTTTTAACCTGATGATCACGCTCTGGCCGGGTTCTGCTTGGGAAGGCCCTCTAAATGAGGTAAGGTGGCAGCTTATTGATAAAGGCAATTCAAGAAGCATCTTCAATAGCCAAGGTGAACAAGTCATTGATATTCAATATAGCAGTGACGAACGGCTTGATGGGGACATCCGATTCCATCAGTTATCTGACGACTACACCATCATCATTAAAACGCTGCAATACCGCAAAACGCCATTTACACCATAGATAGTTAGCATGACAACACGCGCTTCCTCACCTGTTTATATTCAAGACTGTGGCTTCCACTCCGCGATGGGAAGTGAGCACCAGCACATTCACCAGTGTCTATTGGGCGAAAGAGCGTCCAATATGGTGCGAGATCACGACATCCTGAATACTCAACGCTCAACCTACGTAGGACGAGTGGCGGAGTCCCTTCCGCCCCTTCCAGAGTCGCTGTGCACATACAACACTCGAAATAACCGTCTCGCCCTCTCTGCGCTTATGCAGATTGAGCCAAGTGTCAAACGCGCAATTGAGCAATACGGCAAGCAAAGAGTTGCCGTGGTGGTGGGTACAAGTACATCAGGCATCTCAGACGGTGAAATGGCAATCGCACATAAAGGGCAACATAGCAAGTTCCCAGACCATTTCCACTACAGCCAACAAGAGCTGGGTAACAGCAGTGATTTTGTCGCGCGCTACTTTGGTTTAGAAGGCCCATGCTACTCGATCTCTACCGCGTGTTCGTCGAGTGGTCGCGTCTTCATCAGTGCAAAACAACTGCTTGAGAGCGGCATTGTCGATGCTGTTATCGTCGGTGGTGTCGATACCGCCTGCAAACTCACCTTAAACGGTTTTAATGGCCTAGAAGCGCTGTCAGACCAACTTTGTCGTCCATTTGATGCGCAGCGTAACGGCATTAATATCGGAGAGTCGGCGGCCTTTATGTTGCTGAGTCGCCAACCAACAGACATCGCCTTACTTGGCGTCGGTGACAGCTCTGATGCTCACCATATTTCTGCGCCGCACCCAGAAGGCAATGGCGCAGAACAAGCCATGAGCAAAGCCCTAAAAGACGCAGGACTTACGCCCAATGACATTGGTTACATCAATGCTCACGGTACAGCGACTCCGCTCAATGACAGCATGGAAAGCAAAGCCATCTATCGCCTATTTGGCCAATCGGTACCGGTGAGTTCCACCAAGCCGCTGACAGGCCATACTCTAGGCGCCGCAAGTGCAACGGAAGCCGCCATCGCATGGCACCTTTTAAAATACGATCTACCACTGCCAAAACAGCACTGCCAAGACAAAGCCACCGATATCGACGTTTCATTGGTCGAAAGTTTGGCTAAACTCGAAGGCAAAGCCATTTTAAGTAACTCTTTTGCTTTTGGCGGTAACAATATTAGCCTCATATTCGGTTACACCCATGACTAGCTATCCTTGTATCTCGCAACTACTCCCACATGATGAGCCCATGATCTTGATTGATCAGGCTATCGATATTCAGCAAGACTCCATTCATTGCCAGGTTGACATTGGACCGAAAAATCCCTTCTTTGATACTCAGTCAAAGACGGTTCCAGCTTATGTTGGTATCGAGTTTATGGCGCAATCTATCGCCGCATGGTCTGGATATCACGCCATGAAGAAAGGCGAGCAACCGCCGATCGGTTTTTTACTCGGCAGCCGTCGCTACACCTCTCACTGTGACACGTTTCAAGCAGGTTCACGTTTGGAGATGTACGCTGAGCAAATGATGGAAGACAACGGCATGGCGGTATTCTCCGCTCGTATAGAAATCGACAGCCAAGTTGTCGCCAGTTGTCAGCTTAACGTTTATGTTCCATCCCAAGAAAAATTAGAAGAAATGAAAACTAGGAGTCAATTATGACCCGAAATGTCTTAGTCACCGGTGCCAGTAAAGGTATCGGCAAGGCAATTGCCATCCAACTTGCAAAGGATGGGTTTACTATTGCAGTTCATTATATGGGCGACCAGAAAGGTGCTCAGCAGACCTTAGATACCATTATTGACAATGGCGGTAGCGGTCGTCTTATTCAGTTTGATATCAGCAACCGTGAAGAGTGCCGCGAAAAGCTAGAAGCAGACATCGCGGCTAATGGCGCATACTACGGTGTGGTTAACAACGCAGGCATTACCCGTGATACCGCCTTCCCAGCGATGACGGAAGAAGAGTGGGATGGCGTGATCCACACCAACTTGGATAGCTTCTACAACGTTTTACACCCATGCGTGATGCCAATGGTACAAAAACGCAAAGGTGGACGAATCGTGACGCTTGCGTCCGTGTCTGGTCTTATGGGCAATCGTGGTCAAACCAACTACAGCGCCGCGAAAGCCGGTGTTATCGGTGCGACCAAATCCCTCGCATTAGAGTTGGCTAAACGCAAAATCACCGTCAACTGCGTCGCACCCGGTCTCATTGACACGGGAATGGTCGATGAGCATGTCAAAGAGCACGCAATGCCGCAAATCCCGCTTCGTCGAATGGGGGAACCGGAAGAAGTCGCAGGTCTTGTAAGTTACTTGATGTCTGACATTGCTGGTTATGTGACGCGCCAAGTCATCTCTGTAAATGGAGGCTTAGTATGAGTCGTCGCGTAGTAGTGACAGGCATGTCGGGCGTCACGGCCTTCGGTAATGATTGGAACAGCATCGAGCCAAAGCTGCGCGCATGCGAAAATGCCACTCAATACATGCCCTCTTATGAGCAGTACGAAGGTTTAAACACCAAATTGGCAGCCCCCGTTGACCACTTTGAGCTTCCTAAACACTACAAAAGAAAGCAAGTCCGTGGAATGGGGCGCGTTTCTAAACTCGCAACCGTCGCGACAGAAAACGCACTGAACCAAGCAGGGTTAATCGGTCACGACGTATTAACCAACGGCCAAACGGGCATTGCTTACGGCTCATCAACGGGCAGTACCGATGCAATCGGCGCTTTTGGTGTCATGCTCAATGAGAAAACCACCAAAGCAATCACCGCAACGACCTACGTACAAATGATGCCGCACACGACCGCGGTGAATGTTGGCTTGTTCTTTGGTCTAAAAGGCCGAGTGATTCCGACCAGCAGCGCGTGTACCTCTGGTAGCCAAGCCATTGGATATGCGTATGAAGCGATCAAACACGGTTATCAAACGGTGATGGTTGCCGGTGGTGGCGAAGAACTCTGCCCAACAGAATCTGCCGTTTTCGATACGCTATTTGCTACCAGCCTGAAAAACGAATCTCCAAAGTCGACCCCTCGCCCGTACGACGCAGGTCGAGATGGTCTCGTGATTGGTGAAGGCGCTGGAACCTTAGTACTCGAGGAGTATGAGCATGCCGTGGCGCGCGGGGCAAAGATTTACGCTGAAATCGTCGGTTTTGCTAGCAATTGCGACGCCGCCCACGTGACACAGCCTCAAATGGAAACCATGCAAATCTGTATGGAAATGGCGCTACAAGATGCGGGCATCGAACCTGAAAAGATTGATTATGTCTCTGCCCACGGCACGGCAACCGATCGTGGCGACATTGCAGAAAGCAATGCCACCGCTAATGCACTAGGTAAAGTGCCAATCAGCTCTTTGAAGAGTTATTTTGGCCATACGTTGGGAGCTTGCGGCGCAATCGAAGCATGGCTGAGCCTAGAGATGATGCACACAGGTTGGTTTAGCCCAACATTAAATCTCGAAACATTGGATGAACAATGCGGTCATTTGGACTATATTACAGGTGCAGGCCGCGAATTAGAGGTCGAATACCTCATGAGCAATAATTTTGCTTTTGGTGGTATTAATACGTCTATCATCTTTAAAAAGTTAGCGTGATAGCTCACTTTTTCTTATTGATGACGTACTTATAGAGGAAGGGGCTTATTGCCGAATTCGATCACGAATATGGTCAATCTGGAAAATAAGCCTTTACTCCTCTGAGGCGCTGACATACTATTGCGTCGCTCTGTTATTCAGGGTTATTAGTGAAACTCAAGTAAAAGTAAATCATTCAGAATGTTCGCATTCTGCTGCAGTACAGTTAGATTTTCCCTTAGCTTCATAGTTACATTTAATAGTTCAATTTTTCAGCGCACCAAACATTTAATTAAACTTATACAAGGGACACATCATGTCTAACAAAACTACTGGCACAGTAAAATGGTTTAACGAAGAGAAAGGCTTCGGTTTCATCACTCAAGAAAACGGCGGTGCTGACGTATTCGTACACTTCCGCGCTATCACTGGCGAAGGCTTCAAAACTCTAGCTGAAGGCCAAAAGGTTGCTTTCGAAGTTGAGCAAGGCCAAAAAGGTCCTCAAGCTGCTAACGTTGAAGTACTATAATTTTAGATTGACTCAAGCGTCAATTTTCTAAGATTTCAAAAACCAGCCCAAGTGGCTGGTTTTTTTATGCTTTGCATTCTACGAACCTCTCGTTCATACCCCTCGCACCACTTTATCCATCTGTAAGCAAAAAAAACGCCCTGCCAATGCAGAGCGCTGTATAAACCTATCTTGCTGCTATTACCACATCAGGTCATCTGGCACGACGAAATCTGCGTACGGGTCATCTTCCGCAGGCATATCCTCCGCTGGCGCGTTTTGCTCGATGATCACACTCTCATCGCGCAGAGCAATCTTCTTCGCTACGCTGCTAGGGATAACGACATAGGTATCGTCTGTACGCGCAATCGATAGAATGCCCTTCGCTAGCTGATCACGCGTCAATGGCTCAACGTAAAGCGCTTTAACAAGTGTTCCATCGGTAAAGTTGTATTTAATCTCACCCTCTTTCTGTTCGATGGTGTTCATCGCGATAAGCTGTTTAATTTGCGCTTTGATCTCTTTGGATAGACGCAGCTCTTTCTGCTCTTCACTCAGCGCTTTATCACGCTCTTGCTGTAAGCGTTTGTTTTCTTCAACAGCTGCTTTAACTTCGCGCGCTTGGACACGAGATTTCTTCGAGCCTTTCTTCGCTTTTTTGAGTTTTTTCTCGTTCACTAAGCCTGCTTTTAGCATCTGCTCTTGAAGTGTCAGTTTTGCCATGGTTCTTCCAAAGGTAATCCATTTGCGTCCATTTTAGCGGTTCAACTAACGCAAATAAAGGTTGATAGCCGCATTCCCACTTCTGATTTATGCCGATTCAATCATAATTTTTATCTATATAAGCTTGGCTATCTTTTCGACAAAATTAATTTGTTAGACTCTGACGCCTTTTTGTCCGTTAATGCGCTCAACCCGGCCAAAAGCGTCCCATGACTCCCGCCGTGTTAGGTATGACTTCAGGTTCTTCTGATTCATGTTTCACTCTCCTTATTCTTTGAGAGACTAGACGTGGAAAATATTTCCAAACTCGATCGTGTTCGCGCGGACTACAACGTACATTACTGGAGCCAAGGCTTCTATGGCATTGATAATCAGGGCGAAGTGTATGTATCGCCTCGTTGCGACCAATCGCACCAGATTCCGCTCAGTAATATCGTTTCAAAGCTGGAAGAGCAGCAACTTAACTTGCCTGTACTGGTTCGATTCCCTCAGATCTTGCACCAACGCGTGCATGGCATTTGTGATGCGTTTAACCAAGCGATCGACGAGTATCAATACACGAATAACTACTTGCTGGTTTACCCAATTAAAGTGAACCAACAAAAAGAAGTCGTCGATGAGATTTTGGAAAGCCAAGCACAATTAGAAACCAAACAGCTAGGACTGGAAGCAGGCAGCAAGCCTGAGCTTCTCGCGGTATTGGCTCTCGCACAAAAAGCGAGCTCCGTCATCGTGTGTAACGGTTACAAAGACCGTGAGTATGTTCGCTTGGCGCTGATTGGTGAAAAGCTTGGTCATAAGGTCTTTATCGTACTTGAGAAGTTGTCCGAGCTTGATCTTGTGCTTAAAGAAGCGAAAAGCCTAGGCGTGAAACCGCGCATGGGGATTCGTATTCGCCTTGCGTCACAAGGTGCAGGGAAATGGCAATCCAGCGGTGGTGAAAAGTCCAAATTTGGTTTGGCCGCATCTCAAGTTCTGACTGTGATTGACCGTTTAAGAGAAGAAGACCAGCTCGATGCATTGCAGTTAGTGCATTTCCACCTAGGCTCTCAAATGGCCAACATTCGCGATATTCGCAATGGTGTGAATGAGTCTGCACGATTCTACTGCGAACTACGTGGCATGGGCGCCGACATCCAATTCTTTGATATCGGTGGCGGTCTTGCGGTTGATTATGACGGTACTCGTAGTCAGTCATCAAACTCAATGAACTATGGCTTGATTGAATACGCTCGCAATATCGTCAGTACCGTGGGCGATGTGTGTCAGCAGTATGAGCAACCAGAACCCGTCATTATTTCTGAGTCTGGCCGTTCTTTGACTGCTCATCATGCTGTACTGATCACAAACGTTATTGGCACAGAGGCGTACCATCCAGAAAGTGTGAGTGCACCTGACGCCCATGACCCAATTTTGCTACAAAACATGTGGTCGAACTGGGAAACATTACAAAATGACAGTAATGCACGCGCACTGATTGAAATTTACAACGATACGCAAAGCGACTTGGCTGAGGTGCATTCTCAGTTCGCGATGGGATTGTTGAACTTGTACCAACGAGCATGGGCAGAACAACTGTCGCTGCGTATTTACTACGAGCTGAGTGGACAGCTCAGCGCAAAAAACCGTTTCCACCGTCCAATATTGGATGAGCTGAGCGAGCGTTTAGCCGACAAGTTTTTCGTTAACTTCTCGTTGTTCCAATCGCTTCCAGACGCATGGGGCATTGATCAGGTCTTCCCTGTTCTGCCACTGTCAGGATTGGAAAATGTGGAAGATCGCCGCGCTGTGATGCTCGACATTACCTGTGACTCCGACGGTGCGATTGAGCAATACGTTGAAGGCCAAGGTATCGAGACCACATTGCCAGTACCTGCTTGGACGAAAGACAAGCCGTACTTAATGGGCTTTTTCTTGGTCGGTGCTTATCAAGAGATTCTTGGTGACATGCACAACCTATTTGGTGATACCCATAGTGCTGTTGTGACCGTCAATGAGAGCGGAGAAGCGATCATCGAACGCATCGATGAAGGCGACACGGTAGAAGACATGATGCGCTACGTGCACATTGATGTAGATAATATTCGCAGCAACTACCGCGAACTGGTGGCAGAACGTGTTGACGCAAGCGAACAGCAAACCATACTTGAAGAATTAGAGGGTGGCCTGTCTGGTTACACCTACTTAGAGGATTTCTAAATGAATGATTTGTTTACCAAGACTGATTATTCACTCTACTCAAACTCCATGAGTTTTATGCGCAGACCGTATCTGCGCAACCCTGTCTCATCAGACGCTGATCTCGTGGTACTCGGCGTGCCACTCGACATGGCGACATCAGGTCGCCCTGGTGCGCGTATGGGGCCAGATGCGATCCGCCGCGCTTCGGTTAACTTGGCGTGGGAAGGAAAGAAATTTCCATGGGACTTCAACGTATTCGACCGAGCAAAAGTCATTGATGCAGGCGATTTGGTGTTTGATTGTGGTGATGCCGAAGATTTCACTTACCGCTTAGAAGCGGCCACCAGTGAAATCCTGAAAAGCGGTAAAACCATGCTGGCGTTGGGCGGTGACCATTTCATCACTCTGCCTATTTTGCGCGCTTACGCGAAACATCATGGAGAAATGGCGTTGATTCACTTTGACGCTCATACCGATACTTATGCCAATGGCAGCAGTTACGATCATGGCACTATGTTTTACCACGCCCCAAATGAAGGGCTGATTTCACCAAAACATTCAGTGCAAATTGGTATTCGTACAGAGTACAAACGCGACGAACACGGATTCAACGTGATCAATGCGATGGAAGCGAACGAGCTAAGCGCTGAAGATATCGTAGCACGCATCCGAGACATCATTGGTGACAAACCTGTTTATGTCACCTTCGATATTGATTGTCTGGACCCAGCGTTTGCGCCGGGCACTGGCACTCCTGTTTGCGGCGGCCTTAACTCGGACAAGGTACTTAAGATATTGCGTGCTCTTGCCGGAATTAACATTGTGGGTATGGACGTTGTCGAAGTCTCACCACCGTACGATCACAGCGACGTTACAGCGCTTGCAGGCGCCACCATTGCGTTGGAATTGATGTACGCTTGGGCGTTTAATCGAGAAAGCGAGTAATCCCTTGCAACCTAAAAGCTGACGCTAATGCGTCAGCTTT
Organism: Vibrio sp. NH-7; assembly: GCF_053643215.1. Lineage (NCBI taxonomy): Bacteria > Pseudomonadati > Pseudomonadota > Gammaproteobacteria > Vibrionales > Vibrionaceae > Vibrio > Vibrio sp. NH-7. The sequence continues at coordinate 1,442,199 of NZ_CM132188.1, forward strand.
TTTGTTTTTGGCGCGCTCGAACCATCATCAAGACTTGTCAGCAGAATCAACATGACGCTCTAACCGCTTTGCAATCTCTCCTTGTTGGTTGGAGATGGAGTCTAGCGCATCCGCAGTGGTTTTGATTGCGCCCGCCATCGAAGCGATGTTCTGAGTCACCGCAACCAATGACGACTGCATCGGCCGCAGAATAAACCAGCCTATCGCAGCAATCACTAACACAACCACCAATCCGATCGCCGCGACAACAAGCAATACCTTAAAGCGCAGGTCATCCATAAATACCTTACTTTCATCAGAGATAGTCTGTTTAGATCGCTCAAATGCTTGAGGCAATGACTCTACCGACGACTTCGATAAGTGCACCAACTGATTTAGATTTTCAATCGTATCGCCCAGCATGCGCTGCTGATCCGCGTTAAGGTTGTCACTTTGAGCTATTTGGCCGAGCGCCACTCCAATTTGATCCAGCGATTCACGCGTTTGATCAATCGACCGTTCAACGCCATCAAGCTCCAGCGTCATGTTGACCTTAATGAACGACTCAGCCGGCTCCTCTTTTACCACTTCAGCAAACAGCAAGCTGCTCCAAACCGCGACCAGTATTCCTATACTCCATTTCATTGGCTTTCCTTAACCCGTTATCTTTGTCGTTGCGAAAACTGCATTGAGCAATCGTACGAATCTAATCGTAAAAAAGCGAGGCCATTTGCCTCGCTTTGGTTTTTATTGCGTGTTGTTAAGTCCACAAACTCAACGCGATAAAGGTTAGTGCGCCAATACACGCGAGGTTCAAAATGATCCCGACTCGCATCATCTCACTTTGCTTAATGTGACCAGAGCCAAACACAATCGCGTTAGGAGGCGTGGCAACGGGCAACATAAAGGCACACGACGCCGCAACAGCGATCAATACCGATAGGACCACAGGCGACATGCCGAAAGCTTCAGCGACACTTGCGAATACCGGAATCAGCAATGCAGCGCTGGCAGTATTACTAGCAAACTCGGTCAAGAATACGACAAATACAGCGATGACCGCGATAATAAAGAAGATGCCTAGGTGAGCAATCATTTCACTTAAGCCATTCGCCAAGAAGACACTGGTTCCTGTCGCTTTTAATACGTTGCTCAAACAGATACCGCCACCGAACAACAATAACACACCCCAGTCAGCGGTTTTTTCAATGTCTTTCCAGTGCACAACGCGTGCAAAATTCACCGCTACGATCGCGCCTAACGCCACAACGGTATCAAACTTGGCGTAGCCGCCTAACATGGCGTTAATTGGCTTACTAAAAATCCATAAACATACGGTCGCAGCGAAGATCGCTAAGGTCACCACTTTGCCCTTATCCCAGTTGACCGCTTCTCGGTTTAGTTCAAACTGACCATTTAAATCTGGCTTGAGTACGAAGAACAACACCGCAATCGAAACAGGCAAGAGCACTAGTGTTGTCGGCACACCAAAGCTCATCCATTCGGTAAATGTTAGGCCAACTTCAGCAGCAGCAATGGCGTTTGGTGGGCTACCGACGATAGTTGCAATACCACCAATACTAGCACTGTAAGCAATACCAAGCAGCACGAACACATAGGTCTTGTGGCCGCTTTCTGAATTCACTTTGCTTAATACGCCTAATACCAATGGCAGCATCATCGCCGTGGTTGCCGTGTTGCTGATCCACATCGAAAGAGCAGCGGTGACACCAAACAGCATAAATACCGCAACGCTCATCTTACCCTTAGCAAGAATAAGTACTTTGTCTGCAATCACCTTGTCGAGCCCTTGGCGATGCATAGCCGCAGCGAGAGCAAAACCACCAAGGAACAAAAAGATGATCGAGTTGGCAAAGTTGTTCAGTGCGGTTTGGGTATCAAACACACCGAACAATACCGCCATGATGGGAACTAGGATAGCGGTGACGGTGACATGCAAGGCTTCGGTCAACCACAAAATGGCCACAAACGTCAGCATGCAGATCCCAAGTACCACTTGGGGATCAAACGGGAGGGAAAAATACATGACCGCAAACAGCGCGATATTCGCCAAAATAATCATGCTGTTGCGGTTAAAAAACCATTCTCGGGTATTGCTAGGTAAAGGGACACTATCATTTCTATTCATTATTATATTTCCTTATGAGGGCCTTGTGGCATAGCAAATGATCCCACACAACCCTGCTCGGAAATATTTTTTATTGCGAATTTGTTAACCACATCAAAATCATGGTTAACAATGTTAAGTTAATGAATACTCTTGATAAGTTCCCATCAATTCTGTTGATTAAATACCGTTCAATTTATCAAAACTCTGCATCACTTCTGCACACTTCATCACTCTGCCGTGGCCCTGACCTTGAGTCGCAACTAAGGTGACATTTGGCATCTCTTCAGCGGCGCGTTGAGAGACCGAGAACTTGGTAAACTTATCGCCTTCATCATGAACAATAATAGTCGATGCAGAACGAAGTTTGAGCTTGTTGTAAGGATCGACTGATTGAATCGGATAGCGATATTCCTCTTCCACCTCAGAAACCACCGCATTGAACAAACGCATTGAATAGCCAGAGCGAGCGACACTACCAAATAGGTTATCCAGATAGTCGAGGACAGGTGCGATCAGCAAAAATGGCTTATCTGCCAGCTTCTTGTGATGACATTCAATCGACGAAGCGGTCCCCATACTATGGCCGACTAACCCAGCAACTTCGTCAACACTATCCAGTATCGCTTCCAAGCCGTGAACAAAAGCGGGGATATGACCATAAACACCACCACTTTGCCCATGGCCCGGGTGATCATAAGCCAACGCGGTATAACCTCGACTGGCGATATGCTCCATCAATGGGTAGAACTGGCTCGCACTGCCTGACCAACCATGAGTCAACACCCACACAGGCCCAGAGCCAAGCTGATACGTCTTGAGCACACCTTCTTTTGAGCTGACTTCGCCTTTGACTAAGCCCGTTGGTTCTGCGTTTTTTGGCTGCGTGCGAGCAGGAGTAAGCAGCAATTTGCGCGCGGTATTTTTTGCATGCTTTGGCGCCAACGTATGATGCAGACGGGTGGTCAAGTTGACTAGGCTCTTTTTGACGCTGAACTTCTGCGAGGTGTTAAAGTAAATCTTCTCACTCATTTTTTTTCCTTTCTTTGCCAGTCCTTACCTCTCGCAAAAGCGAACGACCGTGCTATTTTTAGTTAAATAATAAGCCAAGTAGAAATACTCAGCTTACTTTGTTCTATTTCCAGCTTTCAATCAGACGGTTAACGCCTTGCCAGAAATGCTGATAACTCGCCTCTTCTCCGTGCAATGAGTAGAAAAGGTGAGCGCTTAAATACAACCCATACAGTTCAAAGGTGGCTTGTTTAGGATCCAATTGCGAATCAAATTCACCATTCTCCACCCCTTTCGCCACCTGAATACGCAAGTACTCAACCCACGTCGCGATGGTTTTTTTCAGGACTTGTTGGGTCGGAGGTGTCTCGCACCCCGTTTCTTTCCATGCATCGAGAAACATGCAACTGCCTTGAAAAGAGTGATTCCAGCCTAGCCAGTTATCAAGCAGCATCTTTAACTTCTGCTCGATCGATATGGCGTTGTGTTCTCTCGCCGGCGCAATCACTCTCTGAGTAAAGATATGATTTGCATGCTCTAAAACCGAAATCTGCAAGTTGTCTTTAGAGTTAAAATGAGCAAACAGACCGCTTTTCGACATCCCGCACTGCTTGGCCAATTCACCAATCGTTAGACTCTCTAAACCATTCTCACTTGCCAGCTCGAACGCCTTGGTCAAAATATTTTCTCGGGTAACTTTGCCTTTACTCATAGAACACTCTTACACAACCACCTGCTCTTTTTAGCACACTCGTACTTTTTTTCCAATAGAGAAAACCAACCAGCCTGAATACGCCCAACTCAGTTTAGCGTGAAGCGTTTCACTTGCAGATCGAGATTCTGCGCCACTTCCGTTAGCTCGTTGGCGGCCACCGACACTTCACCCACTGATTGGCTATTCTGAGTGGATATTTCATTGGTTTCTTGCACGCTGCCACTGACATTGTTCGCCACCAAGCTCTGCTCCTCAACCGCTGCCGCAATTTGCAAGTTCAGCTCGTTAAGCTCAAAAATGGAGTCTTTGATCGCTTGGAGCTTGTCGGTCGCAGAAATCGCACGCTGAGACGTTTCAAGTACTCGATTGTGGCTGCCCGTAATCGAATTTGTCGCGGATTCTGCCCCCGCTTGCAAGTTGGTAATCAAAGTTTCAATTTGATGGGTCGCTTCTTGTGTGCGCTGCGCCAGCGTTCGAACTTCATCTGCAACAACGGCGAAACCTCTTCCCTGATCCCCCGCTCTCGCGGCTTCAATGGCAGCATTTAATGCAAGCAGGTTGGTTTGCTCAGCAACGCCTCGAATCGTTTCGAGAATCGAGCCAATATTGATTGACTCCTGATAGAGCCCTTGAATCTGCTCAACACTTGCTGTCATTTCGTTCTCTATGACTCGAATATCTTGCAAGGTTTGCCCGACGACACTCAAACTCTCCTCCGCATTAAATGTGGCTTGCTGGGTAAAGTTTGCGGCGCCTTGTGCGCTGGTTGATATTTCTAGCGTACTTGCAGACAGTTGCTCCACTGCGGTCGCGATTGAATCCATCTCCTGCTTCAATGCCTGAGAAGACTCACTCGTGGTACTGGTGATTTGGGATAACTCCTCTGACATAACACCCGCGCGACTGCTAGACGTCGCCACTTCGCTGATGATGTCTCGCAACGAGAGGATCGTCACTTGCATATCATTGAGCAATTCGCCGAGCTCATCTTTGCTATTGCTTTCTATCTTAATCGCCAAGTTGCCATTGGATAAGTGCTGAGACACCACCTTCACCCGTGCAATGCCTTGCAAAATGGAGTGACGGACCCACACAGCAAACACCACCCCAATCACAATGGCAGCGGCAGATGCGAGGAAAATCGCTGTCACCGTCTGCTCTTTTCGCTCTTGCAGTTGAGGGATGAGCTTATCTTGCTGAGCGATCGCAGTGTATTTGATTTCTTCAAGCTCTTGCGAAATATCTTCACCGAGTTGAATCAATGCTCGACTCAAGACTTGCTCTTGCTCCTTAAGCATCACGACATGCTCAAAATCTTGGTTGTATTTTTCTCGCTCGTCCTGATAAGTAGACAATAACGATTGCTGCTTGTCGGTCACTAAGTATTTTTTGAGCACGGCCTCCGCTTCAGGGAGCTGCTGATTAAGATAACGACGAGGGGTCTCTAACGGTGTTTTTTGCGGATCTTGAAGGAAGTTTGATACGGAAATTTTGGCGAACAAGAAGGTCTCCATCAATATCGCGGAGTAATACTCAATATCAGCATCGCCGCTGTTGTGCGCATCTTCCAGCAACGACTCGATGGCAATGAGGGCCACTTTTTCTTGCTCACGCATCGTGCCATTCAAAGAAGCATCAAACTCATGGACTTCCTTCTGCAACAGATCGAAGTTACGGGCGTAATCCGCCACTTCGACTTTAATTTTTGCTAAATGACGCAAACTCTCTTCATCATGAAGGTACGCTTCCAAGTCCAAAAGCAGGGTATTGGTCCGATCCAAGCGTTTGTTAAATGCCTGCATGTACTTTTCATCGTGGGTTGCAAGAAACTCATTCACCCCTAGGCGCGTTTGCAACATATTCGCTTGGACTTGGCCAATGAGTGTCGTCTCTTTCGATAAGTTGCTAAAGGTTTTAAAACTTGAACTGGCATTTTGCATGCCTTGGTAGCTGACATACGCCGAGATACCAAAGCAGATAAAACATGCCAAAAACGCGATGATGATTTTTGTACTGATCTTAATTCCGTTTACCATCTTGCTCTCCAAGTTGCCTTTTCCTATGTCAACTCCACCAGCGAATGAATACCTACAACAAAAGCATTCACACCACTTATCACAATGATTAGCAACAATATTTTATTGATAACGAGGTCGTTTACAAAAAAGGGATACGCCTCTCAAATCCGCTAAGAAGTGCTGTTTGCATCCACATAAAACCTCATCCAAATCATGATTCCTCGGCAAAAGAGTTGTTATCTTTCGCCACTCTGTTTCCATAAAAAGTCACTTATGAATAACGATAAAATCATCAGTATCGAGTTTGGCCGCGTCGTCGCTATTCTCGCGATCGTCGCAATGCACTGCCAAATGTTTCTCACTTATTGGCAGTTTGACGGCACACCTTGGCTGGGCTTCATCTTCAACCAAACCACTCGATTTGCGGTGCCCCTTTTCTTTCTAATTTCTGGCTACTTGATTCAACCTAAGTTAATCGTAGACCCTATCTCGACGTTGAAACAGTACCTCACCCCATTACTGAGGATTTTTGTTGTTTGGAGCATCATTTGTTTGCTGATGCCGTTCAACCTTCAGCGAGTCGCAGAGCAAGGCTACCTAGCAGAGCGTGAAGGATATTGGCAGTTTTTAGCGGAAACGCCACTTAACTCTGTTTTGGAAGGGGGATTGGTTCACCTGTGGTTTATTCCTGCTCTTATGTTTGCCGCGCTTATCGCAGGTGTACTCGTCAAGCTAAACAAAACGACGTGGTTATTGCCGATCGGCGCAATCCTTTACGTATATGGCGTGCTCGGCGGTAGCTATCAAAACCTGACCGAGCTATGGACCCCGTTCTTTACTCGTAACGGTCCATTCTTTAGCTCATTGTTGTTCGCCATTGGTTTTGCCATCCGTCAACACAGCATATCCGTTAGCGCAAGACACGCCGCCTTATTGGCATTTGTCGGCATGATGATTCATTTTGGTGAGGCAGCGTGGCTCTATCAGTTTGATCAACCGTTCAACGCTAACGATTTTCTTTTTGGTACAGCTCTATGGGGCACAGGTTGCTTCTTGTGGCTACTATCGAAGCCAGAGATTGGGAAAAATCGACGAATCACGTCGCTGTCAACGTTCGTACTGCCCATCTATGTAGCGCACTTACCTATCATAATCTTGATGATGAACGTTGCTCGATACTATGAGATTACCGACCTTGCCAAAGATGGCTTAGTACTGTTCGGAACCCTCATCACAACGCTCATTCTGGTGGTTGGCTTATCAAAAACACCACTTTATCGCTGGTTATTTAGATAATTCGCTCAAACGGCAAGTAGACTAAGTTAAGTATTATTAAGCCGACAATGACAAGAAAGGTGAGCTTCATACCTGTGATGCGTCCTTTTAATTTGTCGGCAAGAATGCTTTTTGCGTGAAGGATGCGCCCGATAACAAAGAGCGTACCAAATAGATGAATGAGCCAAACAGACGCCCCATTGTATTCGACCATAGCCATCAGTATTAAGGTAATGGGAACATAATCAACTGCATTGCCATGAGCACTGCGTGCGACTTGCAACGCGTCCACACCTCCATCGGCATATTTTATTTGTGCTTTGCGACGCTGTTTGATGACTTCAATCGAAAGCCAAATCATCAAACCAGCCAATATTGAAGCGTAAAGTGCTGTAACCATGGTCAACATCCTCTGTTGTGTGAGTGTCCAATAAATCACAAAAACGCCTCGCTGAACAGCAGGCGTTACTGGGTAGCTTGTTAAACTAATCACACTCAGTGCCACAAAGTATCAAATACTTGCCTGTTTCCACCGTTATCTAAAAGAGGTTACTTTCCTTTTGCATCGGCGCAGCACTCGGCGCGCAAAAAGCCAATCACACCCTCAAGGCATTGATACTCTGCAACGCAGTAAAGGGTACGACCTTCGCGACGCTGGCTGATTAAACCCGCTGACGCCAAACTCGAGATATGATGGGAAAGGGTAGAGCCTGGAATGGCCATTTTTTCTTGCACTGCACCAACCGCAACACCTTGATGGCCTGCTTTGACGACGGTTTTATAGATAGATAGCCGCGTTGGGTGGCCCAGCTCTTTTAATGCTTTCGCGACAGCGTCGAGTTCCATAGTCACTCCAAATAATCGTATATTTCCAGATTAATCGAAGTGTCTATTGAGTGCAACACCCCAAGAAAGTCAAGGATGTAGAAAAAACTGCGCAAATCAGATTAATACCAACCCATCAGTATCGAGCTAACTAGAATTCCAATCATAAAACTTGGGGTATGAAAGGACTCCGAGGATGTTCGATAGTACTCTTTTTGCGCTTCTTCTTGATAGCTCTTGATCGCCAACTCTTTTACATAATTGTTCTGCATAATTCTCACTCCTTGTTGATTTAACAACAGGATAAAACCTCAAGTTAACTTTAGGTAAAGCGTTATTTTGCTTTTTTGTTGGCGGCGACATCGGCCCAGTAGGCTAAGAGAAAGGGCGTGATTTTTGACGTCGTTGTCGACATAAAGACAGGGTGTGCTTTTGTTGAGCCTGAGTCATCTGATTCCAACCCAAGATTTCCTTTAGGGTACGAAAACAGCCAAGGCAAACATCATCGTCATCGAGACAACAATTGCGCACACAAGGGTTGGTGATTTTGGTTTCACGCAACGACATCGGCTTCCCAATAAGGTCTTAAGTCACTGCCTAAAGTGTAGTCATATTTGCGATAACTAATTACCTAGCCAACAACGGCTCGCCATGACTCGATGCTTTTATTTCGACATTTATAGAAATAAATATTGACCTGCCTTTCCTTTGATTTCTATAATTCCAAAATAATCGAAATATATTCATCCTACTCGTTATGGAGTCAAGCAATGAACAATGAACTTATGACCATGGCAAGCGAAGCCCTGGATATGTTTGCCTTTCTCGCAGCAGAGTTGATCATTCTGTTTTTGGCCATCAGCTATATTGTTGGTGTGTTACAAGAGTTTCTAACCCCAGAAAAGATCCAGTCGATCTTAAGCTCACGTAATGGCAAAGGTTATATTGTTGCAGCGCTTTTAGGCGCAATTACACCTTTTGCTCTTGCTCAACCATTCCTTTCCTAAAAGGGTTATTGCGAGCTCGAGCCGGGTTTGGCCCGATGATGGTCTTCTTGTTTGGTAGTCCACTGCTTAACCCTGTCATCATTGGTTTGTTTGTCGTGACTTTCGGTTGGAAAGTCGCCGCGTTCTACTTCCTGATCGCAATGACGGTATCGGTTGTTGCTGGTTATGTATTAGAAAAACTTGGCTTTGAAAAATACGTAAAACCTGAAGCCTATCAAGCTGTTGAAAACTCGAGTTGTAAAGCAAGCCGTGAAGAGCGCAAGCCTATAAAAACAGAAGCCAGTTCATGCAGTTCAAAAGCCGCTTGTGGTGAACCAACTTTGCCAGTGGCAGCGCAGAGCACTTGCTGTAGCACCAACGCCGAACCTAAAATTAAAGTCAGTTGCTGTGGTCCAGATGGCAGCGCCACTGCAACGCTCATTGAAAGCAAACAACCAAGCCGTTGGATGAATATCTGGTTATCCACTTGGAAAGACTTTAAACAAGTTTTCCCGTACTTGATGCTAGGTATTGCGATCGGTTCATTTATCTATGGCTTCATTCCGACGGAGTTGATCGTTGAATACGCTGGTGCAGGTAAATGGTATGCGATTCCTGTTGCTGCGGTTATCGGTATTCCACTCTATATTCGTGCTGAAGCCGTCATTCCATTAAGTGCAGCTCTGGTACAAAAAGGCATGGCGCTAGGATCTGTGATGGCATTGATCATTGGTAGTGCAGGAGCAAGTTTGACGGAAGTGATTTTGCTTAAGTCGATCTTCAAAAACCAAATGATCGCGGCTTTCTTGACTGTCATTTTAGGGATGGCGATAGGCGCAGGCTTCCTGTACAGCGTGCTCTTTGGTTAAACAAATCGTGATAAGCAGACCACTCTGCTTATCACAGACCATTTTTCTAGGCATCGAACGCAGTATACAAGTGTTCTAAAAACAGTCGCATTCGCTTGGGTAGATAATCGCGGCTTTGATAGATAACGTGTAAATCTGCGCTTTGACCGACACTAACCTGACTAAAATTCTTCGTATAGCCATCAAGCAAGGTGACCAAACGGCCTTGAGCAATGTCTTGTTGGACATCTAGAATCGACTTCATGACGATCCCTTCACCGTCAATCGCCCACTGACGAAGCACCTCCCCATCATCTGAATACCGTTTTGGCATGATAGAAATGGATTGCTGCTCCCCATTAGCGGCAAAATACCAATGCTGCAGCGCTTCATTCCCTCTTATCAATGCAAGACATTGATGAGCCATCAAATCTGTCGGGCTTTTTGGCTCTCCGTAATCTGCAAGGTATTGAGGAGATGCGCACAGCACTCGCTGGCTAGTTGCTAACTTGCGCGAAATCAGTTGGCTATCTGCTAGCTCCCCATAGCGAATCACCAGATCCAGCCCAGACTCTGCCATGTTGCTTAACCCATCATTCAAATAGAGAAAGGGAATCACATCGGGGTACTTACGACAAAAAGAAGAGAGCAATGGCGCAATGTATTGCTTACCTATGTCTTTCGGAGCCGAGATTTTAAGCGGTCCTTTTACCTCTGTGGTCCCGGTTTGAAGCACATTCTCAGTCGCTCGAACGCTTTCCAATATTTCAATACACGATTGGTGATAAAGCGCCCCTGCATCCGTCAAAGACAAATGACGAGTGCTTCGATTCAGCAACTTCACACCATAGCGCTGCTCTAAATTTTGCAGCCTCGCCGTCACCGTCGCGGGCGATAGCCCCAAAGCTCTCCCGGCTGATGCCATGCCTCTGTGATGAACAATGGCAACAAACATTTCCATATCGGCGAACTTATCCATGCTCCTACCTCATTATTTGGATTAGCTGAATAATAAATTCAAATAATAGCCAATTATCAAATTTTTTCGAACCAATATACTGACGCTATTCAGACAAGTCCCTCGACTTGCCATCGAAACCCAAAATGAGATTGCTATGAAAAATGAAAAGATGCCACTGCAGGTGTGGATTCTAACCTTAGCTGCCTTCGCAATAGGCACAGCAGAATTTGTTATTGCGGGCATATTGCCTCAAGTTGCTCACACTCTTTCAATTACTGAAGGTCAAGCGGGCTACCTAATTAGTGGCTACGCACTTGCGATTGTGTTTGGCGGCCCACTCCTCACGATATACCTCGCTCGTTTCAATAAGAAGAAGGTGCTGGCTGGGCTAATGGTGCTATTTATTCTTGGTAACCTACTTTCTGCTTACGCCCCAAACTATTGGATATTGATGACCAGCCGCGTAATCACAGGTTTGGTTCAAGGTCCGTTTTACGGTATTGGTGCTGTGGTTGCGACAGGACTGGTTAAAAAAAGCATGGCTGGCCGCGCCGTTGGACAGATGTTTGCAGGCTTAACCTTAGCAAACGTGTTAGGGGTGCCAGGGGGCACTTGGATTGGTCTGCAATTTGGATGGCATACTACCTTCCTTACCGTCGCGGCCTTCGGTGCCATCGCTTTGTTCTTTATTGCGGTTGTGATTCAATCAAATGGACACGAGCAAGCAAAAGCGGTCAAAACTCAGTTAATTGCATTTAAGAATCCTCTACTTCTCATCAGTTTAACGGTTACCGTATTGGTTTGGTCGGGCTTTATGACCTTGTATGGTTACTTAGCGCCCATCGCTATGCACGTTAGCGGATTCGATGCGCAAGACGTAACATGGATTCTCGTTATCGTTGGGATTGGTTTGATCATCGGCAACCATCTGGGTGGACGTTCCTCAGATAAAAATCTTCATAACGCATCCATCTATTGGGCTTTGGCAATGATTGTTTCACTGCTTTTGGTTGGGCTAAGCCTTAGCCATTCTTGGTTCTTTATCGCTGCTGCCTTTGTATTCGGTATTGCCTCTTTCGCGAATGTTCCAGCTATGCAGTTACGAGTCATGAACCACGGTGGCGAAGGACAAGAGCTCGCGGCAACTGCAAACATCTCCGCGTTTAATTTGGCCAACGCATTTGGCGGGTTCTTAGGAGGTGTGGTGATAGACAGTCACTTTGGCGCAGGCATGATTCCATTTGCCGCTGTAGTGGTCCCTTTGATCGGCGTGATCTTTATCGTCAGAGCCAACCGCAGAGAAATACTGAGCCCCCTCAGCCAAGCCTAACGAACAAGCTGCCTCTGGCAGCTTTTTTTAATGCCAATGCTGACGTTGTCAGCAAAAATCGTCGCGTTTATTAAGCCAGATCAATCTTGGTATTTATTTCGAGTAGCGTTCAAATTCCCTATCCTACACTTGTTTAAACACCCGTTCACAATAGTAAGGAGCCGCTTATGATTTCCGTACATAGAGACTATCAACTTCATGACCAAAACCATGCTCATGTGGAGATCAATCCTGTCGGCTTACTTGATGTCGACATTAAGGAAAACAAGGTTCGTCACCAAGCCGAATTTTCTGAGCTGAGCTTTAGAAAAGTTGGCCAATATACTCGATTGTCTGCTCAGGGCGAGCAAAAACCTTGGCAACTTGAGTTAACCAACAAAGACGCGGAAGAAATCAACCGCTTGATTGATTCAGCCAACGAAGAGTTAGAGACGCTAATGCGGGATCTCTAAACAAACGCTTTATTTGAGCCGGTCTATTTGTGAGTCAAGATTGGAAGCTTGAGGAGGATCTTTTCGCTCAAAGTATGGAACTGAGGCACCAATAGATAAACCGCGGAAACAAAGACGATAGAACCTACAAGGTCTATTGGTCGGTGCATTCCGAGCCACAGTCGGCTATACGCAACACCGAGCCCCCACAACATGAGCGCAGCGGCGAGTCCGTACTCTCTTGATTGCACAAATAGCCCACCAAAAAACGCGATACAGATGGCCACGAAAATCGTATGACCTGAAGGAAACGAATAATCTTTTTCGCCTTGCCAATGACGAGTTCTCCATTGGCTTACTTGAGTCGAAATGCCATCAATAACTTCAGCTTTTTGTGTCGAGTTGAGCTTGTAAAAATGCTCCGGCTGCGGAATGAGAAGCTGGTGAGACAAAAGTTCCGTGTAAGGTCGAGGGCTTTCTGTCATGATTTTCAGCCCAGTTTTGGCCGCAAAACCAATCAACAAAATCACCCCCAGTTGGACGCCGTTGGCAAGCAAGTTTTGAGTAGACGGGCGTTTTCTCCAGACCAACAATGACAGCACTAGCAAGGTAATGAGAAAGCCTTGTGAGCCAGCGGAATCGGTGAGAAGAGTATAAAAAAGCCCTTCTTCGAAAGAGACGTCACCCAGTAAATCGATATGACTAACTAGCAGTGACATTGGAGAAACCAATAGCACCAAGATGGCCAATAACCCCAAGCCATACTGCTTTTTCATCAGATAGTTTTTCACTCGAATTCACCGCTCCACAACTCAACATGAACCGTATTAAACGCCTGTTTGTTGCGAGCTTTATCAACACTATGTCAATTCGATGAAAGTTCATTTCAGCAGCCAAAGATGATCGCAAAACGACGTCAATTTCCTCTTTCACTCGAGTCAATAAAGGGCTATCTCACATTGATATGACCGGGGAAAAAGTGATGAACTGGGCCATGGCCACGACCCACTGTGAGCTCATCAGCATGAGAGATCGCTTGAGAAATATACTGCTTGCCAAGATACACCGCCTTGTGAAGACGATTCCCTTGAGCGAGATAAGACGCAATCGCTGATGACAAGGTGCAACCAGTGCCGTGGGTATTTTTCGTCGCAAAGCGTCGCGCGCGCAATAAGTCACTACTTTTGGCCTCAATCAGTAGGTCATTGCTGTTGTCATCGCTCTCAAGGTGCCCTCCTTTGAGCAAAACAGCATTCGCTCCGATCCCTCTCAGTTGCTCTATCATCGCCCCCATATCATCCTCGGTTTTAGGCACTTGCCCGCCAATAAGGGCGGCGGCTTCTGGCAAATTAGGAGTAATGAGATCGGCCAATGGCAGCAACTCACGCTTCAAGACCTCTATCGCGCGGTGTTTTAGCAACAAATCGCCACTGGTCGCCACCATCACAGGGTCTACCACAAGATGCTTTGGTTGATATTGACGAATCTTTCGCGCAACCATGTCGATGATTTCGCTGTCTGCGAGCATCCCTACTTTTACAGCAACGATGTTGAGATCTGAAAAAACGGCATCGAGCTGACTTTCAATATGAGCAACGGGGATAGGATGTATGGCGGATACACCGAGGGTGTTTTGTGACGTGATGGCAGTAATGACCGAACACGCATAGCTTCCGGTTGCAGAGATGGCTTTGATGTCGGCTTGAATGCCCGCGCCGCCGCCACTATCTGAACCAGCAATGGTCAATACGATGGGGATATTGTCTTGTGAATGTGGCATGAGTGCTCCTATTACAAGACGTACAGGAACTCTCATCCAGCAGAGAAATTGCCAGCGAGTGCGGACACTCTACCCAGTGTCACGCGAATAGTTCCCTACGTCAGTGTTAACTGAATCAGGTTCAACGGGTCTCGCAGTGCGATCTCAGCCATGCCATCGATGATGGTCAGGCCCCCCGACTATTTGCTGAGAATAATAACAGCAATCATAAGCGTGATGCACACAATAATTTTGCCGTTCAGACAAGGGTTGCTACACAAACCAGTAATTATCGCTTAATCTAATTTTCATAATGGAATTTTATGAAGTCAGCATCATGCTCAACCCTACTTGGTTAAAAACGTTTACCACTCTTATCGATACAGGCCACTTTACCAAAACGGCAGATAAGCTGTTCATGACTCAGCCAGGCGTCACTCAGCACATAAAAAAGCTTGAGGAAGCATGCGGCTATCTATTGATTAAGCGAGATAAGAAAAGTTTCTCGATTACCGAGCAAGGAAGCGCCGTTTACGACTACGCCAAACGTCTTGAGAAGAGTGAACAGCAGCTCCTTGCCTCATTGGGCGAAGACGATCCTTATGCCGGAACCGTGTCGCTCTCTTGCTCCGGTTCAATGGCCCTGATGCTTTACCCCGCCTTGCTGGAGTTGCAAAGTCATCACCCAAAACTCATTCCACAAGTCGAGGCAGCGCCGGAGCATAAAATCCTCAATGACATACTTGACGATCGCGCCGACCTTGGGATTGTGACACGAGTGCCGAATGACGCTCGCTTCCACAGCGAAAAACTCGGGCATGAGCCTCTGTGCCTGATGTTACCCGCCAAGCATCCTGCGAGTAAGCAGCCAATGAGCGTAGACACTCTCAAGCAGCTAGGGTTTATTCGTCACCCTGATGCTGCCCACTACTTCGCGCTCTATTTTTCACAGTTCGATGATCCCGAGCTCGCTAGCCTAGCCATGAATGACGTCCCGATGACGGGCTACGTCAATCAGATTGCGCAAATTCTTCTGCCTGTATCGAAAGGACTAGGGTTTACTATTTTGCCCAAAAGCACGTTGGAAAGTTTTACCCACCGAGAGCAGGTCACGGTCTATCCATTACCAAGCTCAATAACCGAGAGCCTCTACTTACTTTCAAAAAAGAACCGCGATTGGCCGGCAAGGTTTAAGACCGTTAAGGAGACCATTGAGCACAGTATTGCAAAGAGAGAATAGCGGGGAGTATATAGTAAGGCAGGCACTAGGAGGACCCGTAGGTGCCCCCTGCGCGACTGAGTGGGTAGCTTATGCTTCTAGAACTTCTTCACCGAGCACTTCCGACAATAGAAGTTGGTCGGTCTCATCGAGCTTCATTCCTAACACAGGTAGACCGTGTTGGGCAGTCCAACAACAGAAGAAAACCACAATTGCTAATGCGAATAGAATCACTGATATCATAGCCTAATCTCCTCCATGGTTAACATCACCAATACCTGGCTAACCATAAGATGCCGCTAAATCGCGAAGGCCGTCATGCAATACTTTATTCTTTTACGTTTGGGAATCACACAGCGCAAAATCGCGCAAAGTTGTGTTTCTGTATCGTGCAGTGTATTCGTATTAACTATTGAAATCGACTTGGTCTAAACACCTTTGGTTAGTTTGGGTACTCTTTCAATATAGACATACCGTACAAACGAAGCAACTAGATTTAGTAGCTAATTTATACAAAGTCACACTTTTCTTGCTTTTGAGCTTGCATCCCGCTCAAGACGGCAAAATTACCACTTAAACTTGCGCTAACTTTCCTCTTGCGAGAGCAATTAATTGACAAAAAAGTGACTGAGAGTTGACGTTACAAGCTTGTAAAAAACCAAATCTAGCACGTAATTAACTCCCAACAAGGCGCGATATTTCAGTGTTGCCCTGTCTTTGCGGAGAGTAATTGGTAAAAAACAGCCTAGCCATTGCTGTTTCAATAATGGAGATATTATCCATTTTTGGCTTTTAGGCTTTGTGCAGTACAGATAGTCGCGCTGGTATCAACTTTTAAGGAACTGAGAATAAAAAAAGCTCCAGAGTCAGGCACTCTGAAGCTTTGATTACACCACTTTAATCGTGATTATGCGCCAATCACGCCGCCATCTTCACGGGTGATCGCCATGATCGTTGAACGCGGCTTGCTGTTACCACCACCTGGGAAGTGAGAAGGCGCGCCTTTTTCACCTGGGTGCTGGACACCCACAAACATCGTTTTGTTGTCTGCTGAGAAAGTCAGCCCCGTGATTTCACATGCAATTGGCCCTGTCAAGAAACGGCGAACTTCGCCAGTCATTGGGTCACCACACAACATTTGGTTGTTGCCTTGTCCTGCAAAGTCCCCTTTGTTCGAGTAGTTACCATCGGTTTGAATCCACAAACGTCCCGCAGAGTCGAAACCAATCCCGTCTGGGCTATTGAACATGTTATCTGCGGTAATGTTGGCACTTCCTGCATATAGGTTACCTTTGTGGACCTCAGGGTTACCTGCAATTAAGTAAAGGTCCCACTCAAATCCCGCACTGGTATGGTCACCGGCTTGCGGTACCCAACGCACAATTTGACCGTAGTGGTTTTCTTTACGAGGGTTAGGACCACCAACAGGTTGACCTTCTTTCACACCTCGGTTCTTATTGTTGGTTAGCGTACAGAACACATGGTTGTTGTTTGGATGAACCGCAACCCACTCAGGTCTATCCATCGTGGTGGCTCCAACTTGTGTCGCAGCACGGCGAGCAAAAATCATCACTTCTGCTTGGTCGTTAAAACCGTTCTCTTTGGTTAAACCGTTCTTGCCATGTGTCAGCTCAATCCACTGACCTTTGCCTTTGAGCTCATTGTCATCCATTTCAAATTTGGCGACAAACAGAGTGCCCTCTTCCAGTAGGTTGCGGTTTGCTTTGTCGTTGCCTGGCTGATATTTGTTCTTCGACACAAACTTGTATAAGTGCTCTCCGCGCTCATCGTCACCGAGATACACAACCACATGACCGTCATCGTTGATCAGTAACGCTGCATTTTCATGCTTAAAACGACCTAAAGCTGTTCTCTTTAGCGGCGTTGATGTTGGGTCATTCGGGTCAATCTCGACAACCCAGCCGAAGCGATGTGGTTCGTTCGGGTGTTTTGCCACATCAAAACGCTCGTCGCTGTCATGCCACTGATACTTGCTCTTCGCCGCTTTCACACCATAACGCTTGTGATCATCACTTAGCTCTGCGCTCGCGCTAGTACCAAAGTAGCCGTTAAAGTTCTCTTCACACGTGAGGTACGTTCCCCAAGGCGTCTGGCCATTCGCACAGTTGTTGAATGTGCCAAGCGGCTTCATACCTGAAGGGTCTAGCTCGGTTTTCATCAGATCGTGCCCCGCAGCCGGGCCGGTTAGCCTCATAGGCGTGTTTGCGGTAATGCGTCGATTGCGTGCGCCGCTTTTGTCGAGCGTCCAACCGGTATCGGATTTGATAATTTCAAACACGGTAACGCCATGCGCTGCTTGCGCTTTAAGAACGTCGTCTGCTGTCATCGCCTTTCCGCCGTGATCAAACAGCAAATCGTAATTGGTGTACTCGTTGTTTACCGCGATCACTGCGCGGTTGTCATTGATTGGGAAAAAGCTCATACCGTCGGTGTTATCACCAAACTGACGAAGCTGCGCGTCAGAGCTTTGCTTACCACTTGGGTCAAACTCAGGCGCGCCATTAAAGATTGGGTCTCCCCAAGAAAGTAATGGGGTCGCTTTATAACCTTTCGGTACGATGAATGCGTCAGCTGTCGATGCTGGAACCGCTTCAAAGTTGAGCAGAGCACTTTCACCTTTTGCAGCGAAAGCCTTTGTGATCGGGTTTAGCGAGAGAAATGCACTTGCACTTACTGCCGCTGTTCCAGCTAAAAATCGGCGTCTCGACAGACGAGCATCGATCATTTGGCTGAACTCAGAATCCTGATTATCACGCTTATCGCTTGAAACTGGACACATTGCTGACTCCTTGCTTAGTTTTAATTAAAATTGCCAAGGAATGGTAGAAGCCGTAAATGACAGAGAAATTAACTTATTGTTTCTTATGGGTTAAGAACCCTTTACAGAAAAACGACACTTACATGGCAAACTCATTAAAGTGCGCTATGGTTCAATTTTGGTAAATAAGGTACGGCATACATGCAAAAAAATGTGAACCAAACCCTAGCTTTTTTAAAAATTGGCGGCTAAATTGAGTCTTGTTCATGAGGAACTTGATTCACATTAGCTCAGTGAAGAGCGGATTTGTATTTACGTGAGGGAATATCATGAAGAAAATGAGAAAAGCACAATTGCATCGCGTTCGTATTCAGTATTGGAAAGAGTCGAACAAAAACGCGAACAAAGAATCTTAATGTGCTAACCCAAAAAACTAAGCTGGCTTAATCGCCAGCTTTTGCGTTTTTAGGCTCTGTAAAATGAGAAAGTAGAACTTCGCTATCGACAGCACGACGGGATACTTATCCCTTAAAAACAAAAAAGCCCCAACGCGTGTCGGGGCAAGTGGCTGGAGAGAGCCTATTTCAAATAGGTAGATTGGTTGGCTTTATCGACTTCCTCAAGGAATAGATTGAGAAGTTCGGCACCTTTATCACCGTGTGTTTCTTTCACGTAAGCAATCACACCAGGCTGCGTTGCTTTTCGCATTGACTCACGCTGCTCAGCCGTCAACGAATTAACCTTCATACGTTTTTTCAGCTCTTCTAGACCGCGATCACTTGATGCCTCAATCAAACGAGATAGACCGCGGTTAGCACTTAACGCGATCTCGACCGCATCGGAAACAATCTTCTTCTCTTCTTCCGTTAACCCATCGTAAAAGCTTTTGTTCACCATGAAAGTGTATGGGGCAAACAAATGATTCGTCAGAGTTAGGTATTTCTGCACTTCGTTAAACTTAGCGAAAGAGACCGTAGGTACAGGGTTCATCTGGCCATCAATCACGCCTGTTTGCAGAGATGAATAGACTTCGCCCCACGAGAGCGGATACGCTTCAGCGCCCAGAGACTGAATGATTTTTTGGTGTGTTGGCAGCGTCATGGTACGAATTCGCAGACCTTTAAAATCATCGAGATCTTCAATGGCGCGCTTAGAGTTAGTCACTGAGAAGAAGCCGCCTGTATCTGGGAAGCCTAAGATTTTGACATCTTTCAGTTCTGCCTCAATGTCGCCCGCTAATGCCTTACCAAACTTGCCATCAAGCACTTCATAGGTAGACGCGTTGTTATCAAATGCAAAAGGCACATCCAATACACCAATACGTGGGTAGTAACCGGCAAGAGGACCAACTGGCGAAAGTGTCCCTTGCAGCTGACCATCACGTACCATCTGAATGTGCTCTTTCGCCGTCCCTAACTGGTTGCTAGGAAATACTTGAACCTTAATTTCACCGTTGGTTGCCGTTTCAACAATGTTTTTAAACACCCCAGTAAACGCGTGGGCAGGGTTCTCCATGATGTCAGCTTTGTTGTCATGGCCGATACGCAGGACCTTTTCTGCCATAGCAAAAGGGGCGGTAAATAGACTGGTTGCCAGAGCAGTTGCGATCAGTGATTTGGTTAGCTTTTTCATAATAACTCCATTATGTATGAATTTTAGTTATTACCTGGCTAGGCTAATGCAATAGCCAGGATTTGTAGGGTCAGGGTGTTGCAGCGCTAGTAGCCCAGCAGTCGTGGGATAAACAGCACTATGTCTGGGAAAAATGCGATAGCGAATAACAGCAGCAGTTGGCCGATAAGGAACGGCATTAACTCTTTCGATATGCCTTCTATTTTGCTCCAGTGACGGATGAAAGGACGAACAAGCAAGCCCCTATTGGCGGTGTCATCAATGAGATATTAAGAGCAAGAATAAAGACGATACCTGCATGCAGCGGGTCCATACCGATTTCCATCGTCAATGGCACTAAGATTGGCGCTAGGATAATCAACATCACATTGATATCCATGATCATGCCAACCGTGAGTAGAAGCGCGATGATCAGCGCCAAAATCACATGTGGGTTATCCGACAATGAAATAAACATGTCCGCAATCATCTGTGGGATCTGATTAAAGCTCAGCCACCAGCCAAGAATCGAAGCGGAACCAATGATGAGATAGATAACCGCCGAGATTTGTGCCGTGCGAATCACCATTTGAAAGAGTGCGCTGAGCGTTAGATTCCGGTAGATGAAGGTACCAATCACCAGCGCGTAAGCCACCGCGATTGATGCCGCTTCCGTTGGCGTCACAATGCCAAACACAATCCCGCCAAGAATAATAAGTGGCATCAGCAATGCTAAGGCTGAGTTTTTAAAGTGATCCAGTACTTCAGCAAGCGTCGCTTTCTGGCTCATTTTGGGGAGGTTTTTGCGTTTACCCATTGCGCCAATGATTGCCATACATACCAGACACACCAAGATGCCCGGTAAGATACCCGTTGCAAATAAGCCGCCAATCGACACACCCATAAGCGAGCCATAAACCACCATAAGCCCTGATGGGGGAATGGTAGGGCCGATGATTGAGCCCGCCGCAGTCACCGCGCAAGCATAATCTTTCGAATAGCCTTGTTTCTCCATAGCTGGCACTAACGTTCGGCCAAATGCCGCGGCATCCGCGGTGGCTGAGCCAGTAATGCCTGAGAAAAACACCGATGCCACCATGTTTGAATGCGCGAGACCACCACGAAAGTGACCAACCAACGCTTCCGACAGGTAGACGAGTCGATTAGTGATGCCTGTGTGATTCATGATCTCACCCGCTAAGATGAAAAACGGCATCGCTAAGAAAGGAAATATATTTAAGCCATTAAAGATCTTACTTGGTGCCAGCGACGCAAAGTGTGCACCGCCCATATCGTACATCCCGGTGATACCTGCCACACCTAACGCGATAGCAATCGGAGCGCCAATCAGCATTAACAATAAAAACACTACACCGACAATCATAACTGCTCTCCTTGCACATCAAACTTCTCAGACGCTAAGTACAATTTCAGCGCGTAGATATCTTCAAGCCAGACCAACAAAGCTTGGAAACTGGACAGAGCAAAAGTGACGGGGATTGCCGCATAGGCATACGCCATTGGCATTGAGAAAACCGTTGAAAGTTGATTTGCGCCCTTCTCTGCAAAGGTATAACCTAAGTAGGCGATGTAGCCAAAGAAGCTAAAAGTCAGCGCTCCAACACCAATCTTAACCACTTGTTGGACGACATAGGGAAAACGCTTAGTGACAAATTCTAACCCCATATGTTCTCTGCCGGCGGTACAGCATGGCACCGCCATTAAGATTGCCCATATCATGATGTAACGTGCCAGCTCTTCAACCCACACCAATTGCAGCTTGAGTACGTAGCGATCCAACACGCCTAGCCAAACATCTAAAATCAATAAGACAGTCAAAATTCCCACTGCAAATTGATTGGCTTTATTTAGCCGATTTTTTGTTGTTGTAATGATGTTATTCGGTAATGTCATAAACCCATTGTCCTTCCTTTTTGACAGCATTCCTTGGAGGCGCTTCCGCATAAGTTTTGCTCACTGAAGTGCGGATAAATTAACCATACCGATAAGATAATTGTGGTGAAGTGTTCATGATCACAAAAATAAATTTGTGTGATAGTTTCTAACACAAGATTCACAAACAAACACTAAGGCATTGTTTTTGAACAACTTTAATTTTTGAGCAATTTATGAAGATTAACTTAATTGTTAAAAAGTAACATGGCGCCAGACACGTCAGATCAAAGGGTTAGTGACAAAGGTATAATTAATTGGGAGAAAAGTAACACAGCACAAAGAGTAAGGACTTTGTTGCTAAGAAGTGAATTTGGTCACACTCAAAAAGGACGGGGAATGATGGGAAAGAGAGCAAAACAGAACACAAAAAATGCGTAACAGGCTATGGCTTGAGCCCCGACAAGCAAGGCTCATTATTACTCATCAATTCATCGCTTACGCTTAGCGCTAACATCGCTTAGCCTTGCCTCGCACAAGAAAGTTTCGATGTTAGAAAGTAACATTAAGCTGCGCAGTTG
Source organism: Vibrio sp. NH-7 (assembly GCF_053643215.1). Classification (NCBI taxonomy): domain Bacteria; kingdom Pseudomonadati; phylum Pseudomonadota; class Gammaproteobacteria; order Vibrionales; family Vibrionaceae; genus Vibrio; species Vibrio sp. NH-7. The sequence continues at coordinate 1,464,548 of NZ_CM132188.1, forward strand.
TTCGATGGAAACATTTGGGCAAGCTCATGGAAAATGGCCTGAGTTTGTTTGGAGAACAGGTGTTTATCTTTATAGCCGACCAACTGAATTTGGCGCACCTTTCCTGAAATCAAGATTTGTCTCAACATACGGCTGACCATTTGAATATCCAATGCACTGCCCTGCTCCAAACGAGAAACTGGGTATAAGCAAGCAAGATCAATGTTGAGTATCACCTCTTCACAATGGGTAAGATACGTTGCGATCTGCTGCTTCACTTGAAAACGATGACTAAAATTGCACTCTGGCAACGTTAACCAATCACAGCCAAGATCTTCTGCATACTCAATGGTTCGCTCGTCAATGTTGGCACTGTCAATCCCCAAACAGAACAATCGGCATTCATTGTAGCGTGACAATGCGAAGTGAAAGGCCGAGCCTTGGTCAGGCTCTAGTGACGCTTTTAACTCAAACTGCCGACCAATATGAATAATGCCCAAATCTCGCTGCGAAGAATGAAGAAGAGGCAAGCTATAGAGCAAACTCTCGCTATTGTTTGTCAGCACAACGGGCAAAGTATCAGAGCCTAGAAAGCGGCTGAGGTGCAATTGGAACTGATTAGCAGACTGCTCCATGAGATTGTAGTGACCACCATTTAACCAGTGCGATTGATCCAACGACACTAGCCAGTCAAACATCTCTTCTAAGCTCTGATCGGCTATCTCAAAGTCCACCTGTTTCATCGGCTTAATTCGTTCCGATACGGTCAACAACGCTAACCGATGTGAAGAAATACCTGTGATACTGTGTGTTTTGTTACGTCGAAATAGCCCAAACATCGCATTACCTTTCTGGGGGCAAAGCCCTTGCTGCTTGAAGAACGTGCAAAATTATCTTTTGCCGGTTTTGTTCTACCCTATGGGCAGGCGCCATGACCGAAATCGCTCCGACCAATTTTGTTCCTTTCATCACTGGTGCGCTGATCCCTGACACCCCTGAGTCGATCTCCGAAGTACTGAGCGCGTATCCTTGATTGCGGATTTGCGCCAACTCTTCTTGCCACTGCGAAATATGGTTGTATTCGCCAAAGTAACGTAAGATCTTTTCGCATCGCTGCGCAGGCATATACGCAAGCATCACCTTTGATGAGGCGCCTCGCAGCAGAGGTTGACTTTGACCCTGGACGTAGCTGCAACGAAGCGCCTGCATACTCTCTTTACGGCTCACACATAGCGCTCTGTAGCCTACAGGCACCATGTACGCCGCCATTTCACCGGTCTGTTTTTGCAGCCGATTTAGCACCACATCAACCGCATCCAAATCGTGCTGGCTGGTTTCGTAACTGCGCATTAGCATCAATGCAGCCGGACCGATGATCAAGGTTTTGTCTGATGGACTCTCTTCAATCAGGTTCCACTCTTTTAACAGTTTAAGATGACGATATAAGCTACTGATTGGTGTTCCTACTTGCTCGCTGAGCTGTTTGGCTGTCACCGGCTCATCATTCACCGCCACTTGCATTAATAACTGCAGAACCTTCTCGTTTACTTGTCCACTACTCTGCTTCATAGAGTTCACGCTCTTGTTGTATCGCTAGAATTGGTTGATGATCAAATTGTATTCTTATCCTGTAGGAATTAATAAGCATTAGTCACAATAGTTTCTCATAATCCGAGAATTAACCCGTACCGCTGTTTTCTGGTCTTAACCTTGTCTCACTCTTGAACCTGCCAATAACTTTACTTAACGGTAAAGTTAAAATATTCTTGGGAGCGATAATAAAATCAGCACCATTTACCAATCCAATAAGCCAGAACAATAATAATCCAGGGACAGACATGAACAAACTCGCCCTTTCTGTTGGCCTTACTTTTACTCTTGCTCCGATTCTGTTTTTTACTTGTCAGCGTTCAGAAGCTGGACCAAACGCGCAGCCCACCGCTTACGTAGTGCAGTTTCCAATCGAGCGCCAAGTCACCCAGTTAACCCCACTCGATGGCGAAATTAAGCCATCGCAATTCACCCAAATCATTGCTGAGCATAGCGCGAAAATCGATACGATTTATGTTCAGGATGGCGAATACGTTGACCAAGGAGAGCCGATATTTAGCTTTGATGATGCTTTGCCCGCCCTCGCAGTTAAGGCGGCAGAGTATGAGTATCAAATGGCGACAAGAAACATCATGGAGCTCACCCGTACCGCTCATGAAAACGATCCAAGGATCAATACCGCTGTGAAAGCCGTCGACGCAACACGAAACAATTTGCTCAACGCGCAAAATGCGCTGAAGTCGACCACAGTTTACGCGCCATTTTCGGGCAAAATGGGCCAAATTCGCTTTAATACGGGCAACCTTGTCAATGCGGGAGATCTAGTTTCTGAACTGGTGGCCACTGATACGGTTGAAGTGCACTTTATGGCCTCACCAGAGGTGCTCAATACCTTCCGCCAAGTCCTGAATAACGAACCCGACACGCTAAAAGCGTCGCTTCAATCAGCGGAGGGGAGCTTTATTGATGGCAAGCTCAAGTACGTCGACTCAAGCCTATCTGATCAACATGCAAAGTTATCCGCCTATGCGGTGTTTGACAATGGTAATGGCGAACACCTGATTGGTTCGAAGACGACGCTCTACCTCAATAGCCCAGAGCCAAAACCCCAGCTGTTTGTGCCAGAAATCGCGCTACATACTGAAGACGGTATCCCGACTCTCTTTGTCCTTGACGAACAACGGATTGTGCGGCCAAAGCAAGTGACCCTTGCAACAATCAAAGAGCGCTATACAGGTTATGTGCCCATCGCCGAGGGGATTGAAGCGACCGACTTTGTGTTATCGACACCTGATGCGCCGCAACTCGTTGGTAAAAAAATCGACCCTATGGTCAATATCGTCAACCAGCTTAACGAAATACTCAATCGCGCACCTTGATGCTAAAAGCAGCGAACGAGCGACTAAAAGATGAAAAAACTCTCAAAACACCGCGCCAATAGTAGAAGGAACGACAAACTATGGTAGCTTCTCAGCTTTCCCCATCCTGTACGGATAAAGGTATGGATAAACGAAGTCAACGCAGAGAACGAACCAAGCTGAGTATTATTTTAGCGGCAATTGAATGTTATAAAGAGCTTGGCGTTCAAGGCGCCTCTTTGGAGGTCATCGCCAAGCAAGCAGGGACAACCAAACCAACGGTCTATTCTCACTTTGGGTCAAAGGAGAATCTCTACCAAGCGGTTGTTGAGCACATTATGGAAGAAGAGAAGCTCAATCACGCATTACCGCCGTTCGACCCCAACCAGAGTTTACGCCAACAGCTGATCGACATATTTTCCACTCAGCTTGAGCGAGTGATGAAGTGCGAAAGACGCCGTTTGCTGGTTGCCATTACGATTGAAGCCATGTGCCAAGGTCAATGTCACTTGAATAATGTTGAGAGCATTAAAGCGTGCCCAATGGAAGCTTGGTTAGATTCTGCCATTCATCATGGTGCTCTGCCGCCACAAAACAGTTCGGAACTGGCGACCAATTTATGGGCGTTAATCAAAGGGCGAACCTTTTTCCCTGTTTTCTTGGGAATGGCACCCAATGATCTGAGTGAGCGACAACGCAACTTAGAATCTGCCATTGATTTTTTTCTGTCCTGCCAAAAAACAAAATGAGGAGCCAATTGGCTCCTCATTCGTTTATTTGCTCAATGTCTGACCATGACTGCGGATGACGTCCTGATACCAATAGAAGCTTTTCTTGCGCTTACGTTCAAGCGTACCGCTTCCATCATCATGGCGATCCACATAAATGTAGCCGTATCGTTTACTCATCTCGGCAGTCGAGTTCGCGACTAAGTCAATCGGTCCCCAACTGGTAAAGCCCATCAAATCAACACCATCGAGTATCGCCTCTTGAGCCTGTACGAGGTGATCATTTAAGTACGCGATGCGATAGTCATCAATAATCTCGCCTTCTGGTGTCACTTCATCGCGCGCGCCCAACCCGTTTTCAACAATAAACAACGGCTTTTGGTATCGGTCGTATAAAAAGTTGAGCAACACTCGCAGCCCTTTCGGGTCAATCAACCAACCCCACTGGCTTTTCTCAAGGTAAGGATTCGGCACACCTGAAACGATGTTGCCGACTTCTTTATCTTTGGGATCGGCGCTAGCACAGCCACTGGCGTAATAGCTAAACGAAATAAAATCGACACTCGCGCTCGCCAGCAGTTCGAGATCGCCATCTTGCATATCGATGGTAATCCCTTTTTCGCGGAAATAACGTTGCATGTAGCCAGGGTACTTACCACGTGTTTGCACATCCCCGAAAAACAGCCATTGATTGTTCTCATGCCTCGCTGCCAGAACATCATCTGGGTTGCAGGTGTACGGATAATAAAGCGCCCCCAACAGCATATTGCCGATTTTGGCGTCTGGGATGATTTGATGACACAGGTTCACCGCTTTGGCATTGGCAAGAAGTTGGTGATGAATCGCTTGGTAGATCGCTTGCTCGCTCGCATCTTCTTGAAGACCAACCCCGGTAAAAGGCGCGTGCAAAGACATGTTGATTTCATTGAAGGTTAGCCAAAGTTTGACCTTGTTTTTATAACGCTCAAACACCGTGCGTGCGTAACGTTCGAAAAAGGTGATGAGCTCTCGGCTCCCCCAGCCGCCGTAGTTTTCCACCAATGCGTAAGGCATCTCATAGTGCGATAAGGTGACAAACGGCTGCATCCCGTGTGCGGCTAACTCATCAAACAACTTGTCGTAGTAGGCAAGACCGGCTTCATTGGGTTCTAACTCGTCACCATTTGGGAAAATGCGCGTCCACGCAATGGACAAACGTAAACAGTTGAAACCCATCTCTTCAAACAACTGAATATCTTTTGGGTAACGATGGTAAAAGTCGATGGCGAGATCTTTAATCCCTTCGTTTCGTTCTTCTCGTGTTTGGTGAGGGCTCAAAATACCGTTTGGCAACATGTCTGAGGTAGACAAGCCTTTGCCATCTTGATTGAAGGCGCCTTCGACTTGGTTGGCAGCAATCGCGCCGCCCCAAAGAAAGTGTTTTGGAAATGACATAATCTGTGCTCTTCGAATGATTGTTTGGATTAGTCTACGCCGATATTCGACGCAAAATAGGGCCGGTTTTTTAGATTACCCTTTCCTAGTTTGTAGACGCTCTTCAATGATCTGAGAGTAGCTATTCGCCTTAACCCCGTAAATGATTTGCACATGTTGCTCATCTAAGATCACAACACCAAATGCGCCGCTGTCCGTCAGACGTTTTTTATCAATCAAAGCGGTCTGCTTAAGTGTCAGTCGAAGGCGAGTCGCGCACGCGCCAGGTTCCAAAATATTGTCGAGACCGCCAATCGCGTCGACGATCTCGGTAACTTCTTGCTCATAGTTATTGTTCGTTGAGCCTAAGCGTTTTATGGTTTGAATAATTTTACGAAACATAGTCGTGCCGTTTTAAGCGAAATAAACCTCACATGTAACACAAGCACTTTCGCGTTTCTCTGACTCAAAGCAAGACCTAAGCAAAAAGACAATTACGAGCGTATAATGCCCCGTTGATTAAGCAGGTCGCACACATGCTGTGTCTTCTCACGGAACATATCGCGCAGCAAGCGCACAGTGGGTGTGATAGAGCGACGACTTGGGCAGACCAACCACAATTCACTGCTTGTGGGCTGGTAGTCAGACATGATTTCCACAACATTTCCCGCCAGCAAATCGTTCGACATATCCAAATAAGATTTTATCGCGATCCCTTTTCCGGCCACGCACCAGCGTCTTACCAAATCCGCATCGTTTGATGCGCGGTTTCCCGACATTTTTACTTTGATCTCTTGCCCATCTTTGACAAATTCCCACTCATCTTTCAGCACATCACGTAACTGATAAAACAGCCCATTGTGATGCTTTAAGTCATCAGGGTGTTTGGGTTCGCCATGTTTGGCTAAATACTCAGGGCTGGCACACAATACTTTTCGGATATCACATATCTTAAATCCATACAGGTTTGAGTCTGTCGGCGAACCATAACGCAGTGCGATATCCACGCCATCACGGTAGAGATCGACATTGCTATCACTCAAGTGCGTGCGCAACGACAACTTAGGGTGCGCGTCTAAAAACTCATCCAACCAAGGGACAACAACATTGCGCCCAAGGTCTGAGGAGAGTGAAATTCGCACCTCACCATCGATCTCCCCTTGTTCTTCCCGCATAAGCTGCTTCGCTTGCGACAATAGCTCTAGCGCCTTTTCACACTCTGGGATATAGCGCTCACCTGCACTTGAGAGCCTCAATTGCCGTGTTGTGCGGATAAACAACTCGCTGCCAAGTGACGCTTCAACACGTTTCACCGCTGCACTCGCCGTTGCAGTCCTCATATCTAGCGCTGTGGCAGCTTTAGTAATACTGCGCATCTCGGCCACTTTCAGTACTACGTGCAGATCTTCAAGCAACATATTATCTATTCCTGTTTGATAATTATCGAAAGATTACACCGGCTTTGATGAAAAGCTCAAGCTGACAAAGATCAATATCAAATGAAATAGATTGAGTATTTATTCGGAGCGAGATCGAGTTAGCAATCTTTGCTCTTTGGAGCGTCTATTCTCTATATGTGTGTATTGATTAGGAAGAGGCTGGTTATGCATTACAAACATATCCTTGTCGCATTAGAGATTTCAGAAGAGAGTAACAGCCTTATTGAGCGCGCTGTTTTTCTTGCTAAGCAGCTTGATTCACGTATCTCCTTTATTCATATCGACGGGACGCACGGCGAAATCTATCCTGATATTGTCGACATCAAAGCGACCCCAGATCTAAGACCACTCGATAGCCATAAAATGGAGCAGCTCAAGGCATTTGAAGACAATGCCAACTTCCCCATCAGCCAGTTTTTCATCGGAACTGGGGATTTGAGTGACAAGCTGCATGGTGTGATTCAAGACAGCCGAGTGGATCTTTTAATATGCGGCCACCACCAAGACTTTTGGAGTCGCATTGTTTCTTACTCGCAGCACCTCATCAACAAGTCTCCTGTGGATATACTCGTGGTTCCGATTGAATCTTGATCGAGCAAATACAAGAAAAGGCCCAAACTCTTTGGGCCTTACTAAAAATATGCATTACTGATCTATGACCAGTAATCGTGTGAATCAGTTGCCCCACGCAAAGGGTTGGAACATAGGATCCAATGGCGTTTTCGCCACGTGATTGACATAGTTACTGATCACTTTCTGCGACAAACCCAGAATCACTTCTAGCACTTGCTGCTGGCCGTAACCCGCTGCATAAAACGCTTCCAGATCAGCCTGAGTAACGTTACCTCTCGCACGAACCATGCTCAAGGTAAAGTCGTGCAAGGCTTGAAGTTTGTCTGTTGGTAGCAGAGTCCCGTCTCGCAGCGCCTGTGTAATATTCTCATCCACCTTCATTGAGTTAGCGATCAATGTATGCGCAGGAACACAGTAACGGCATTCGTGTTCTACGTTGATGGTTTGCCAAACAACAGTGAGTTCTTCAGCGGTAAATGAGCTATTGGCGAAATGAGCATGAAGCTGATTGTACGCCTTAAGCGTTTCTGGTGATTCAGCCAATGTCGCAAGTAAATTCGGAACCGCGCCCATGTTTTGCTGCGCACCTTGCAAGATGGCTTTCGACTCTTCTGGTGCTGATTCAATAGTGTGGCGTTTGAACTCGTTCATTTTCTTTCCTTCCTGTCTTTGTTTTTCAGTGCTAGATACGCCCTAGCGATGGACATACGATAGATCTATTTGAACGATCGTTCAATAATTAATTTGAACAATCGTTCAAATAATTTTAAAGCCATTAAAAATCAGTGATTTATTTTTATGTGCCTAGTATCACAGGCGACAAAGATGCTTGATCACAGCTTTACCGCCCCTAACAAACCACCTATAATTTGAACTGTCGTTCAACATTGAGTTTCTACAGCATGGGCAAAACAGCAAAATTCGACCGAGAGTGGGTCATCAATCAAGCCACCGATCTCTACTGGCGAAAAGGCTTTCACGCCACCTCAATGAGAAACCTACAAGACGTGATCGACATGCGCCCAGGCAGTATTTACGCAGCATTTGGCAGCAAAGATGGGCTGTTTAAGGAAGCGTTGAACAACTACACGCAGATGGGTATTGAGAACTTAAACGCCTGCCTAGAAGTTTCCTCTTCTCCACTGGATGGTCTGAAAGCGTTTGTGAAACAAGTGGTTATAAATACGAAACATCATGCGCCCAATGGAATGTGCATGTTGGCCAAAACCATCGCCGAACTGACCGACGAACACCAAGCACTGCTAGAGCAAGCGCAGGCCTGCTTTCGCAAGATGGAAGAGACATTTGCCCAAGTGATTGTTCAAGCGCAGCAGCATGGTGAACTCTCTCCAGAGAAAGATGCCAACAAACTTGCTCGGCATCTCCAAGTGCAAATTGCGGGTTTGCGTACCTACGCGAAAGCCAACGACGATGACACGCTGCTTGAAGAAATGATCGACGATATTTTTACTCATCACCCGTTTTAAGTGTTGAGTATTGCAAAGACGACAAAGCCTGACGCTAAGGTCAGGCTTTGTCGTCTCTTTCAGGCATGTTGTGATTACAGCACTTCAATCACGTCATCCATGTGCATACGCGCTTTCGGTAGGCCGTGGTTATAATCTTCCCCATCTTGGTGGTAGCCAATCGCCAATGCCACTTCACATACATGCCCATCTAACTCTTGCTCAAAGATCTGACCGATAAGCTCTGGATCTACCCCTTCCATTGGCGTTGAATCAATACCAAGGCGAGCCAAGGTGTGCAGTAAGTTACCCAGTGCAATGTAGACTTGCGCTTTTGTCCAAGTGCCATTAAAGCCATTTTCGTCTGTATTCGCTTCTGCAAACCCGTATGCGCCATCAAGCATCATGTGGTAACGATCTTCCGGTAAGTGGCCTGATGTCACTTCGGCATCAACACGCTTGGCGTACTTCTCTTTGGTGAATTTTGGATCGTAAGCCATGAGAATAGTGTGTGAAGCTTCTTTCGCGTGCGGTTGATTAAATTGATGCTTATTGGCAAACGTATCGTGGAAACGCTGTTTCGCATCGTCGCTTTCCAATACGATGAATTTCCAAGGCTGCGAATTGATAGACGAAGCCGAAAGACGCAGAGCCTCTTTGATCACTTGGATATCATCAGCAGAAATGCGTTTCGTCGCATCGTATTTTTTAGCCGTGTAGCGAGTGTTTAAGTCTTTAATAATTGGATGTGTCATGTTCGTGCCTCAATATAATAGGGGTTGCGTTACGCAATATGGGTCAATTCGTCGAGAGTAAACCGTTCAACCGCGCCTTCTGTTGCGGCTTTGTACGCGGCAATGTGCTCGCTTTGCAGATGTTTTTGCAGCAGCTCGCGTGATGTCCAATTTTCAAGGAAGACAAAATGCGCTGGATTCTCGTTGTCTTGGTGCAAATTGTAATCTATGCAGCCCTCTTCCAAGCGAGTTGGCTCTATCAGCTTGATAAGCTCACTTTTCACCACTTCGATTTTGTCTTGCTTAGCAATAATATTTGCCACAATTGTTAACTTGCTCATCGACTTAGCCTTGATATTTATCGTCCGCAACCACTTTGATTGCTTCTGCTTTATGTTTGCTTGAGAGTGATATTAAGGCAGGATAAAGGCGCGATAAAGAGTCTAATTTTTGAATTATTATCAATTATTTTTTGATAATAAAATTCACGTTCTCACCATTCATCCTGCTATTTCACCGTTTGTCGCAAAGTCCTCCACTTGAAAAGCCAGTACAGATAATAGAGCTAAACCGTTAGACCAAGGACTTTAAGATGGATACCCTGCAAGCGTTATTATTCTCACTGTTTATCATCGCCCCCTTACTGACCCTGATACACGAACTCGGCCACGCAATACCACAACTATTTTGGGTAAAGCACGTGACCATTTCTTTAGGTACACCACGAAGAGGTTTCACTATCCCAATGGGTAGACTGACTATCATCACCTCAGCTACACCATTTCATCGAGGTTTTTGCCAGATATCCTCTACTCTCTCCCTTCAGCAAAGAGCCTTTGTACTACTCGGTGGTCCGCTTGCATCTTGGGGATGCTATTTCTTGTTCAGCGTTGGGCAAAATGTCAGTACACCTCCGTTCGCAACATACTGCCTCAACTTCTCCGCAACTTTTTCATTCCTTCAAGCGTTAATGACCACCATTCCATGGCGCTACCCAAAACGATTGGTTGGCTACTCGGGACAAGCGAGTGACGGATTACAACTACTCAAATTGCTACGCTCCACGTGATAAAACGAAAGCGGATACACGATCTTATTGACCCAGATTAATAAAAGGTGAACTAGACCAACATCACATTTTTGAACCCCGTAGAATACGTGCTCACGTTCATGTTGAGTAAGAGATAAATAGTGACACGCGATCAATTTGAGTTATTAGCCCCGGGTGGCGATCTGGATTCCATCAAAGCCGCTATTGCTGCAGGTGCCGATGCCATATACTGCGGACTAGACCGCTTTAATGCCCGCAACCGAGCGACCAACCTCACTTTAGATAACTTAAATGGCGTGTTGCAGCTCGCGCATCAGCACGATTGTAAGATCTTCCTGACTCTGAACGTGTTGATTCTGGAAAGCGAAATTCCAGCCATCGTGCGTTTGCTAAGCCAATTAAACACAACCGCAATTGATGGCGTCATCGTGCAAGATCTTGGCTTGGCTTACATCCTCAAGAATCATTTCCCAGATCTAGACGTACACGCTTCTACCCAACTCAATACGCACAATGAAGGTCAGATCCTGTTTCTTAACCAGCTAACAGCCAGCCGCGTGAATCTCTCTCGTGAATTGAACATCAATGAGATTAAGCATTTAGCTCAGTTTGGTCGTGAGCATGATGTAATGATGGAAGTGTTTGTCCACGGCTCATACTGTATTGGCTTCTCTGGCATCTGTTACATAAGCTCGGCGCGCAACGGTGCTTCGGGCAACCGTGGTCGTTGCAGCCAGCCTTGTCGTGAGCAGTACGAAACCACCAAAACAGGTAACAGCTACCCACTCAACATGAAAGACAACTCGGCATTTGGCGATCTAGAAGCGCTTGCCGATGCGGGCGTGTATTCGTTGAAAGTGGAAGGTCGCATTAAGAAATCCCACTACGTTTACACTGTGGTCGATAACTGGCGTAAGCAGATTGATCGTCTATGCGATGGCATCGAGTTATCTAACGATACCACTGAGCTTTACACTGTGTTTAACCGCGATTTCTCCAACGCGTTTTTGCAAGGCGACTTTGGTAAAGCGATGTACATCGACAACCCTCGCGATCACGCCGTAAAACACTTCTCGAAGATCTACAAATGCGAATCCGCCGATGATGTACAAGGCGTGAAGAAAAAGCTCTACGACGACAAAACCGCCATCATTGATAAGGTTGCAGAGAAGACTCAACATTTTGATGTGACTTCAACGCAAGCCTCTGCCAGCAGCCTAAAGGGCGCGATTGATGTACCGACTTTGCCAACCCTGCCTGAGCCACAAGTACGTGAAGGCGCTCCGAAGCTATCTGTCTTGATTTCATCAGTAGAAGATACCGCACTATGCGAAGACAGTAATGTCGATGTGTATTTCCAGCTACCAATGGGATTAGCGGGTGAACTGAATGCGATGATTGAGTTGTTCCAAACAAACCCAAGATTGAAACCTTGGTTCCCTGCAATTTTGACTGGTGACGATTACCAAGCCGCACGAGCATTCTTAGAGGCAGTGAAGCCAGAATTGTCGATCACCAACAACTCTGGTGTGGGCATTTTGGCTCAAGAGCTGGGATTAGGTTGGGTTGCAGGCCCGCAGATGAACACGGTGAACTCCTACTCATTCAAATGTTTGCAAGAAGAGTTCGCCGCAAGCGGTGCGTTTATCTCTAACGAGCTGAACATGAAGCAGATGCGCCACATTAAGCGACCACACAACATGCGCAGCTACTACAGCATTTACCACCCAAATACGCTCTTAACCAGTCGTCAATGTTTGTTCCAACAAACCGAAGGTTGCCGCAAAATTAAGGTAAACAAAGGCTGTTTGAAGCGTTGTGACAAGCGCACATCCATCATCAACCTAAAAGACAACCCGTATGTGGTGCAAAAACAAAAAGGCAGTCATAACGCTATCTACAGCGAGTACAACGTCCTCAATCTGCAAGTGATCCAAGATTTACCGCAGCTGTTGACTGACGTGCTGATTGACCTGCGCGATATTCAAACAGAAACCAGAGTATCGGTGAGTAAACCAGAGTTAGTCGATGCATTTTTGCTTGCGCTAAAAGAACCAAACTCAGACCGTGCCCAAACGCTCAACGATATAATTCAACCTACGGCAAACGCACAATATTTAAAGGGGTTGTAGCAAAAGCTCTGCTCGCTTCTAATTCGCGTCATTTGATGGCTTGAACCAAGACCAAGCTATGACTACAATGGCGCACTTTTTCTACGGACTTCAAGGTCACACAAAATGACAGATACAGCTAAACCAGCTCTACCAGATCGCCTATCAGGCAACCCACGTAGCCCATTCTTTGTAAAAGAGTGCTTCGATCACCAGATCGGTATTCGCTTTAAAGGCAAAGAGCGCACAGACGTTGAAGAGTACTGCGTGAGCGAAGGCTGGGTAAAAATTGCGTCTCCAAAAGCAAAAGACCGCTACGGTAACCCTATGCTTATCCAACTGAAAGGCGAAGTAGAAGCGTACTACATCTAAGTCAGACTTAGCCTAATTTAACCGAAAGCCACTCAGTTGAGTGGCTTTTTTATTCGTCGCAAAAAGCCATCTTTTCAAACCATAAAGATCTTTACTTGTGAGGATTAAAACATTTGATAAATATAGATAAAATAAGCACTTAGAATACTGGTTCACGTTATAAAACCAGTAGATTATGAAAAGAACCTTACTTGCACTTTCGATAGCCACCATCACCATGACAGGCTGTCACGACAAAATCACCATAGACGACATTCCTGTCTCTCCTGATCCTCAACCGCCAATAGAAACCATTCCTCCGACAGATATCATCCCTCCTGTCACTTACATCGGCTCACTGCTTGCTTCAGGTCAAACGGTATCGGGAGAAGTGGAGTGCAATGGCAGTGTTCTTAGCCAAGGTACGTTTGAAGTTAAACAAGGGACCTCGTTCAGTTGTACTTTGGGGCATGTCCAACTCGGTGAATTTAGTGCACCTTTCCCAAGTGATTCGCGCAACACCGCATTCAATGACAACATCACAACGTCGTTTGATTTAAGTCAGTTGCATGGCCAAAACGTAACCAAAGTCCTTCAATCGATCGATGCCTGCGACAGCAACAGTGAAATCTGCCTTAACGAAATAGACGCTTTCGATATTGAAAATGTTTATCAGCACCTTAATGACAATCAAGTTGTTGATGACTACCTAGACGAAAAGAAACAAGAGTCGACAGATGAAGTGGATAAAGCGCCAAGCTCTCACGTCGATGAAGATGTCGTGCCAGCAGTCGATCCAGACGCAAGTAACAACCTGAACTCTAACTTTGTTTCTGCATCTGCGGAAGAGAGTTACGTTTATAAACCAAGCACCGAAGGTAAAGTGCTGACGCGAAGCAAGCTAACGGATGAAAACGGCCAAACTATCAGTGGTATCAGTTATTTCTCAGCTAACTCTACAGGCATCACGGACGAAAATGGCGAATTCGAATACTTGTGGGGCGATACCATCACATTCGGTATCGATACGTTTGAATTTGGCAAGCTAGCAGGCAACCAAATCGACTATAAACTCACGGATGTCACCGATAATCTGGTGGTAAAAGCCAACATTCAATCGCTACTTGATCGTTACGCCACGTCTAACGCAAACAATTTGGAAATTAGCGAGAAGGTGCAACAAACCTTTGCTCGCTATCCAAATGTCATCAACGAACTCATTAATCTAAGCCTACCGAATGGCGGCATTATTGACGGTTCTGATTTTGCGCTACCTAACGAATTTGAAGCTCAGTTTAGTAGCGGGCTAACCGCAGATATTGATGGGGAGCTCAATCAAACCACGCCATTTAGCAGAGCTTTCCACCAGCCAGCGGTGCTTTCCTTGGACAGTGGTAAATACGTTACTGAATCCTTGAATGCTATCTTTCGCAACGTGAATACCTTCCATGTATTCAATGACAACGGCAGCTTCTATGGGGCAACGGGTTACACACGCGGTATGCGTGCTCTCAACCTGTCTAACCGTGCTTTCCCAATCATGATGCCTCGCGCAGACAAAAACCGAGAACTCAATTTTGGCGAGCCACAAGCTTGGACACGCGAGGGCAGACCATACATTGCTGAGCATCCAACCATTGACATGCCAGCGATCCCAACCGTGTCTGAAGACAATGCAACTTACGGATTTCCATTCGTCACAGCAGGTGAAATTGGCCAAGGCAAAGTAGTATTTATGGGTAATGGCTTGTACCCGAGTATATTGTCGTGCCCTGAGAGTTATTGGGCAGATCGCGCCTTAAAGATCGATAGCAAAACACAAACATGTTCTATCAACAGTGCAGTGAATACATTGCATGACGATAACGGTGCCATGCAGCGGTTCTTCTCTAACCTGTTCCAATGGTTTAACAAAGGCGAATCGGTAGCCGGATTAAACATTGCGACCAACATAACCAAAGCGTACGCCGCACACCATAACTCACAGTCGGGTTTAGAATACGACTTCTTTGTTAATCCAGAGTTTGGCTTTGACCCCGTGACCACCTTGGGGAAAAATGGATTCAGCGGGCTTGATGCAAAGCAAACACCTATCCTGTTGCTGCAAGCGTATCCAAAACGCATCATCGGCGACGGTATGACCTACCAATTCGTTGCAGACTTAGACAATCCCTACCTCAGCCAACGTGACATCACGGCGTTGATTAAGTACATCAACGATGGCGGCAACGTGCTGTTTATGGAAGCGCTGCAAACCGCAAACCCTGAGCCAATTGGCCGCCTAGCGGACGCTGCCGGTATATCCGTTGGCGGAGAAAACGTGACGCCAACCAACCAAGCTTTCTGCGGCTCGTCATACTATTGCCAAAGCATGTACCCAAATCTACATGTTAAAAGCCAACACGATATGGTGGTGTTAGAGCGATTCCAAGATGTGGATGGCAAACCGCCGTTCACCGTCCATCAAAATGGCAGTGTTGAATGGATAAAAGATGAAACCAAGATCAAGTTCGAAATTCCGACTTATGAAGTGGTCAAGCTGGACGAAAACGGCAAGCCTGTTCTGGATGATGAAGGGCAAATAGTCAAAATCACTAAGCACGCTCGTATTTTTGTTAAGAGCGAAGCAGAACGCTTAGCCGCCATTGAAGAGCTACAAACCGCTTTCGAGGGGACACCCGTTTGTAGTAACGACTATCAATACGAGTTTAACTGTATTGAAACACGCCAAGGGGATGGTTTCACTGTTCGTGGTAACTACTATCGTGCCGATTTCGACCGTTATGAAGTCAGCCCATCGGTTATCAGCAGCATGGTTAAAGCCGCGAATCTAGGGGCAAACTTTACCGCTCTGTACAACCACGAGATCTATTACCGAACTAAAGGTAAACGGGGCGTGCGTTTATCAAGTACAGAGTTAAACCAAACTTACGACAACCTCTCTATCTGGATGTGGAACGACAACCCATACCGCTACGAGAGTAATATTCAGGACGAACTTGGCTTTAAGCAAGCCGTTCAGTTCCTCAACTGTTATACCGATGGCAAACATCAGCCAAACGCTGGCGAAGCAAACTGCCCCGTTGATCTCAAAGCATCGCTGGTTGCAAACAACATGCTTCATGGTGAAGGTGAGCTTGCAGGACAACTCAATCCTAGCTATCCCCTTAACTACATGGAAAAACCTCTAACTCGTATAATGTTAGGGCGTTCATTCTGGGACTTCGACATTACGGTAGACACCACTCAATACCCAGGGAAAACGCCGGGCTTTGGTGGCAATGAATCAATCAATATCCAAACCGACGGGCAAGCGGTCTCCTACTCGGCAGGCAACCGACAATCCACAGGTCTATGGGCACCTCAGTTGCAAGACGTGTCCGTAAGCGGCGGCGTAGCAGCAACCATTACCGTAATGATGGCCGATGATTTAACGGGCAAACCACGCCATGAAGTAAGCTTGAAACGCCCGCCGAGAATGCAAACAAGCTATCACTATGATGGTTCAACGCTGACCTTCAAGGCTCCATACGGTGGATTGATCTACGTTCAACCCAAAGAGACAGAACTGGGTGAAGTCACCTTCAATTTCGAAGGCGTAGAAAAAGCAGCGTGGTGGAAAGAAGGCGAGTGGATGAACTCTCCTGAGTTCGCAACAGCTCCGATTGCCGAAGTGGATACGGGTTCATTCATCTACACCACGGCGGTTAAAAATCTAGAAAACCTAGATTTGGCTAAATTCGCCAAGGCGATGAACCGCTTCGCAGATGCGGCAAGTGACTTCTATGGCAGGGATGAGACCACGGCAGACGGCCTACATCGCCGCTTCACCTATCCAGAGCTCAAAGAGTTTCGACATCGATTCGTCAATGACGTGCAGATTTCTATCGGCGCCGCTCACTCAGGCTACCCGGTCATGAACTCTGGTTTCAATGCCAATAGCACTAACGTTCCGACCAACGCAATGGACGATTGGTTGTTGTGGCATGAAGTCGGTCACAACCTCGCTGCCGCACCTTTCACGGCAGCTGGAAGTACAGAGGTGACCAACAATGTGCTGGCCCTGTACATGCAAGAGCTTGAAGGTCGCAACAACAGCCCAGAGATGGATCGTATTCGCACCGACATCAAAAAAGCACCAATTTGGCTAAGCTCTAACAATGGACACGCTTGGTCTCACGGCGATGCGGGTATGCGTCTGGTGATGTTCGGTCAACTGAAAATCTGGGCTAAACACCATTTCAAAATCGACGAATGGTACCCAGACGCTGAAAAACCAGCGGTGTATGGCAGTGATGAAGGCTGGAACATGTTCAAGCTAATGCACCGTAAAGCGCGTGGTGATTCGCAGGGAGATGAAGGCAAAAACTACTGCAGTTCTTCAGAAACCGGCTTGTCTGGCGGGGACTTAATGATGGTATGTAGCTCGTACGTATCAGGTTACGATTTGAGTGAATTTTTCAACGCATGGAACGTTGGTGAAACCTCAATGACCAACCCTGATGGTCATAAAGTGTATCAAGGTCCTATAAGCCAAGCGGCCTTCACCATGCTAGAGACGCTTAAGCTAAGTAAACCGCAAGCGTCGCCACTTGCAGTAAACTCGCTCGACTACGCTCCAAACTAAGCAGCGGTCGTCTCAGCAAAAAGCACAAAGCGCATGTTAGGCTCTCGTCTACATGCGCTTTTTCTTTTGGTCAGATTTCAAACAAAATTTGTTTCACAAACTCAATGATGGCAATATGCACCAAAATGAATATAACTTTACGGACGAAGATATGAAGCTTACATTGAGAAAAGCGCTCCCCTCAGATTTGGACTTTCTGATCAATCTACGCCATGCAACCATGCGCGATTACCTCGAAGATGCCGGTATGCCAACCACTTACGAAGCCTATGTAGACCGAATTCAATACAAATTTGATTGCGCGCAGATCATCAACCTTGATGACACTCCGATTGGGTTGTTTAAAACCGAGTACCAAAAAGAACAAAACCTGTGGTACTTGATCCAAATTCAAATCCACCCAGGCTATCAGAACTTACAAGTTGGTAGCCAATTGATCTACTCATTGATAGAAAAAGCAAAAATAACCAATGCAGTGGTTGGTTTAAGCGTTATCAAAACCAATCCCGCTTACAAGTTGTATCAGCGACTCGGTTTTGAGAAAGTAGGTGAAAACAAATTTGAGCACGAGCTAGAACTCTATCCATAGCCCAGCGCTCTAGCAGTAATGATAAGGACATCTATGCTCTCCACTCAGCACCTAATTCTCAAACCTGCAACAGAAGGTGATCTTGATATATTCCTTGAGATTCTAGGCTCAGATGCTTTAACCAAATACCTTCCCAAAGGCAGCGCGTACACAGAAGATGAAATTAGGTTATACACTGACAAACGCCTTGCTCATTGGCAGCATGGCTATGGCACCTACATCATTTATGAGAAAGCAGAACCTAACATTAAGCTTGGGTATGTCGGTGTAGAACAATGCGCCGATCCAAGGTTTAGTGATGTGCGCTACGCTATCCTTCCCCGTTATCAGGGCAAAGGTTATGTCTTTGAAGCCGCCAGCGCCGTGATTTCAGAAACCTTCAAGACCCAACCGCTAGACAAGATTTATGGTGTCGCCTTAAAGCAAAACTTAGCCTCACTGGCGATCATCAAAAAACTAGGAATGACAGCAGATCCCAATACCGGACTCTATGGCGAGTTTGACGATCTTTTGACTTACTCCGTCGCCCGATAATTAGAGGAGCCCGCTATGAACCATGTCATGCTAGATATTGATGGTACGCTGATTCAGTCCTACGAGCTCGATGAGCAATGTTTCGTGTCCGCGGTACAAGAAGTCACAGGCTTAACCCTTTCGAGCGATTGGGAGGCTTATCCCCACGCAACCGACAAAGGCATTCTGCAAACCTTTGTCGAAAGGCAGGCTCCCCATTACTCTTTCGAAACGTTAGAACGTTTAGTTAAACCCGTCTTCATTCGCAACATCGCCAATACGCTACGAGATGAGCCAGCTAAAGAAATCCCAGGTGCAAGAGATTTTGTTTCTTATCTACTGCAAAGCAACCAACACATAGTGTCAATCGCCACAGGCGGCTGGGGAGAAACCGCTAAACTCAAGTTGGAGTCTGCGGGGTTCAACCCGAATGGCTTAGTGATGGCCTCTTCTAACGATCATCACTCTCGCACTCAAATTATGCGCGTGGCGCAATCTAAGGCTGACCAAAGCGCTGAACTGCCCGTGACCTATTTTGGTGACGCAAGTTGGGATGTGAAAGCATGCAAAGAGTTGGGAATAAACTTAGTCATCGTCGGCAATCGCACTCAACATCACCATCAAATCAATGACTTCTCATGCCTAAATAGTGTGCTACGTTATCTTTAAACTAACATCGATTGTGACTCACTTTTCTTTAAAACCAGTATAAGAGTTTTTGATCGCCACACTTAAAAGAGTCAGGAGAGGAAATGGAAAGCCCACTTGTCACACTCAAACACGCCAGCAAAAGCTTTGTTGATGGCAAAGAGACACATCGCGTGTTGGAAGGCGTCGACTTTACGTTGAACACAGGAGCGAGTGTTGCGCTGACGGGCGCAAGTGGCAGCGGCAAAAGTACTTTACTCAATGTCATCGCTGGCTTTGAGCCGCTTTCCGAAGGTGAGTTGTGGTTAGATGGCGATAACACAGCGGCTTGGAAAGACCCACAATGGAGCCGATTTCGACACCAAAAACTCGGTGTTATCTTCCAGCAATTCAACCTATTAACACCGCTCAACGTACAGCAAAACATCGCCTTCCCTCTGCATTTGAATCAACAGAAATGGAATGACTGGTGTGATTATTTGGTCGAGACTCTGGGCATCAGCCAACTTCTCGACAGACATGTTTCTGCCCTTTCCGGCGGTCAACAGCAACGAGTCGCTATCGCACGCGCATTAGCCCACAAACCTAAACTGCTGCTTGCTGATGAACCCACAGGTAACCTCGACCAAAAAGCCGGCTTGGAAGTGATGAAACTACTGAGTGAAATCACCACCCAAGGCAATACGGCAGTGCTATTGGTGACACACAGCCCTGAATGTGCTGAGTTTATGAAAACCCCGTTACGCTTAAAGGATGGGCGCTTGGAAAATAGCCAGCTGCATAACAGTCACCATTTAGACAAACATGAGCTTCACCATGAAGCAAACTAAGTTATCAAATACCAGATTCACTCATACTCGACTCGCCCTGAATCTATTTTCAGCGCACTATCGGCAGGCGCCACTGCAAGCCGCCGCAATTCTGATCGGTATCGTGTTGGCCGTGACCTTGTTTGTTGCGGTGCAAGCCATCAACCTCAATGCCAAGCGCAGTTATGCGGAGTCTACCGAGCAGCTTAGTGCACAAGCTCAGAACTTAATTATTCCACCCGCAGGGCAAAACTATCTGCCCGAATCGCTCTACTTCACCCTCAGACAAAACGGGCTCAGTGCAGCGCTACCTGTAATCGAAGGGCGAGTGAGAGATGAACAAGGGCGTCGTTGGTCAGTACAAGGTAGCGAGTTGATTGCTGCCATCTCTTCACGTTCGCGCTATTCATCGGATAGTGAGCAAAACGTCTCTTTGTTCGACAGTGCGTTACCTTTGCCTGAGCTTTTAGCCGGCAAGCCCATCGTGATGATGAGCCAATCTCAACATCAAAATCTAGGAGAGGTAGAAACCCTAACTTTGGACGACATTCCAACCAAAGTGGTGGTGCTACCTGACGAATGGCAGTTAGGTAGCCGAATGTTGATGGACATTGGTTTTGCCCAGCAACTGCTCAATAAACAAGGGCAGCTCAGTTACATTGCGGTTTTCCATTCGGGTGATAAAGGGAATAAAGACACGCAAGCAAAATGGCAGAAGCTGATTGGTGAACAAGGACAATGGATTTCCAATAATCAAAGTGCAGACCTTGGATCACTGACCGACAGCTTTCACCTCAATCTCACCGCAATGAGCTTACTCGCATTTTTAGTCGGGTTGTTCATTGCCTACAACGGCGTAAAATACAGCTTGCTTAAACGCAATCGGCTATTAGTGCAAATTCAACAGGCGGGTGTTGCGCCGAGCATTGTGTTCTCTGCACTGTTAGTTGAACTCATTATCCTGGTTACCATCGGCGCTTCCCTCGGTTTTGTATTGGGCATGCAGCTTAGCCACTGGTTACATCCGACCGTGGCACTGACTTTAGAGCAACTTTATGGTGCGACACTGCTACCCGGCACTTGGCAGTGGCAATGGTGGGCGCAAGCGCTGCTACTCACGTTAGCCGCAACCCTATTGGCATGTTGGCAGCACTTTACACAGCGAGTGCGCCAGCCGCTTTCCTCTCATGGCGGATTTTATCAAGCGCCGGAAGCCTCTAACGAAAACCAATTGTTCGTGATAGGTGCTTCGTTGACGGCTCTCGCACTCGCAGGGTTATGGTTGAGTGAGCATCACCGCTTCACCATGGCGTGGCTCGGCGTGCTTGTGGTGTCGATTCCTTTGTATCTACCCAAAACACTCAGCGTCTTAGCCAATTGGTGTGAAAAGCGCACCACTTCCGGTTTGATGCAGTATCTATTTGCTGAGCTTCGCGAGCTGATTTCTCCGCTTTCTCTCGCCATGATGGCACTGCTACTCGCCGTTACTGCCAATATGGGGATGAACACGCTAGTGGGCAGCTTTGAATCCACCCTAAAACAGTGGTTAGAACAAAGGCTACACGCCGATATTTACGTCAGCCCTGCCCAAGGAGAGATCGCTAATGTAGAGCGCGCATTAGGGCAGTTCGACAAGGTTGAGACCGTCTACAAGCAATACTACGTCGATGATAACCTGCAAGGCTTACCGATTTTGCTTGGCACCAAAGACAAAGACACCTTAGAACAAACCATGGTGTTCAAGTCGCATTTGGAGAACTTCTGGCCACGCTTTTACCAAGGTGAGTTAGTCGCTATCAGTGAGCCAACCGCGGTCAAACTGGGTTTATCACTGGGTAGCGAGCTCACGCTTGATGCCGTTCCAAATAAGAACCTGCTTGTGGGTGCGGTATTCCACGATTACGGCTCACCCAACGGTGAAGTCTTATTAGCACCAAAGTTATGGCAAGAGAGTGGCTTTACCGACCTGCCAACAAGCCTTGGTATTAAAGTCTCGGGTGACCCACAAATCGTCTACGAGCAACTGCGCGAGCAACTGAATCTGCATCCAAGTCAGCTCTACGATCAGGCTCAAATCAAATCCATCGCGTTGGATATATTCTCGCAGACCTTCGCCATTACGCGTGCGCTCAACGGCGTGACGTTGATGGTCGCGGTGATTGGCTTGTTCAGTGCTTGTTTCATGTTGCTCGACGCACGCAAAGCCGCCATTGCAAGGCTGTATGCACTTGGCGTTAGTCGTCGTAAATTAATGACCATGGTGGTCGGACAGATCGTTGCTCTTGTCAGTTTTACTCTGGTTATCGCCCTGCCCCTCGGAGCCATGGTGGGTTACGTGCTGACAGACATCGTCACCTTACGAGCTTTTGGTTGGAGCTTAAATTATCTGTGGAATTGGAGTGACGCGCTGAGCATTGCGGCGATCACCATCTTAGTGGCAGTGATCGCAACCTTGATTCCGCTGTGGCGATTGGTCAGCAAACCTGTCGTGTCCAGTTTGCAAAGCGAGGTGTTGTGATGGTTCGATTAGCAAGCAAACTTACTCTACTCATAAGCAGCTTATTCCTATTTGGATGTGAAGATCCCCAACAAAAAAATATGGGCACGCAAAATATGGGTAGGTTGCTGGGCAGTGGAGATACACAAAGCGAGAGCAACCTTTTCACACCCGTAGAAAAAGGGGTTGAACTCACCTTCCCGGCAGACCATCAAGCGCACCCGAATTTTCGTCATGAATGGTGGTATTTAACCGCTAACTTAACTGATGAAGATGGCAACCCACTTGGCGTCCAGTGGACACAATTTCGCTTTGCTGCTGCGCCACCGCCAAAGGGCGAAGATGACGTGAAGAAAACCGAGTGGCAAGCTCAACAAATCTACATGGCGCACAGCGCAGTCACGACTGCGGACAAACACTACGCCGATGAAAAATGGTCGCGCGATCAAACATCCCTCGCTGGCGTCGACACTTCACCATTTCGAGTTTATCTCGATGATTGGCAGTGGACTTCTTCAACCACCGATCTCTTCCCTGCAACATTAAAGGCGAACTCGGAACAGTTTGGCTATTCGCTGACGCTTACCAGCAGCGCACCTTATCAAAAGCAAGGCGAGCAAGGTTACAGCACCAAAAGTGCCGATGGGCAGGTAGCTTCCTATTACTACAGCCAACCGTTTATTGATGTCTCCGGTGAAGTCACCATCGACGGCGAAATCCATCAAGTGTCGGGTAAAGGTTGGATAGATCGAGAGTGGAGCTCGCAATTCTTACTCGACTCACAACAAGGCTGGGACTGGTTTGCCCTAAGATTGAGTAACGACACCAGCTTGGTGGTGTTCCAGTTGCGGGATTCCAAAACCGGTCAAGCCAGTTACTCCAGCGCAAGGCTGATGCAGCAAGAGGGCTCTGGCATTGCTATCCCACAAAAAGACATTCAGTTAAAGGCTACTAAGCAAACAAAAATCCAAGGGCGAAAGTATCCAACCCAGTGGCAAGTGTCGATTCCTAACCAGCAAATCGAGCTTACCGTTTCTGCACTCAACCTGAACGCGAAAATGCCGCTTTCTGTGCCTTATTGGGAGGGCCCAGCACGTATTGAGGGCTCTCATTCTGGGACTGGCTATATGGAACTAACGGGGTATTGAAATGTTGAGCGGGAGCCCCAATTATTTTGCTAGAACAAATACTGGCAACCAAGTCATACACTGATTGAAAGGAAATATGATGAACCCAATTATCGCCTTGCTGAAAGAGAACAACATCAGCGATGAACAGATCAACGAAATCTTCCAGACTCTGACGCAGAACCCGCTCGCGGCAATGGCAACCATCAGCCAACTAGGTCTGCCACAAGAGAAGCTACAAATGCTGATGGCACAAGTGATGCAAAACCCTGCGCTCATCAAAGAAGCCGTCGACGAACTAGGCTTAGACTTCTCTAAAGTTGAAGAAGCAAAAGAGAAACTTCAGAGCCAAAACCAAGGCAACTAATTCTTCGCAATTAAGTCTTAGCCATTTAGCGCTCAATCAAGAAAAAGCCGTTCGCCCGGACATTGGGGTTAACGGCTTTTTGCGCTCTAAGCTCAACCAACTTCTATCACGCATTTCTCACTACCCACTCTTGAAACATTGATTCAATTCGGTAGGCTTTGAGCAACCCTAGCAAGGATGAGCTAACCAATGCGCGTTGATTACCAAAAAAGACTATTGCCTGTTATTCGCTATCTAGAAACGCATTTTAACGAGCCGTTAAATCTGCCAGAGGTCGCCGCGCTTGCCAATCTTTCACCGTATCACTTTCATCGCACCTTTAAAGCGGTTCAAGGTGAAACGCTGGCGGATTTTATTCGCAGACTGCGTTTAGAAGCGGCGGCAGATGAGCTCTTTAAATCCAAGCAACCGGTTTTAAATGTCGCACTAGAATATGGATTTTCTAGCTCCCAAAGCCTAGCGAAAGCGTTCAAACAGCATTTTGGCGTGACCCCTACTGCATTTCGAGATTGCGATAACTATCAAGAGTTTGCCTTACTGGCTCGAAACAGCAAGATTGGACACACCTTGCGCAAGAATGGAAACGAAGTAACAGCAAGCGATCCATATACTGGCTCTACACCAACAACATGGAGCAGCACAATGGAAACGCAAAACTTTGAAAAATCAAAACTGGCTTACATTCGCGTAAACGGCCCTTACGGCCAAGGTTATGAAGAGCCATCAGGCCGCTTGTATCAATGGGCAGGGATGAAAGGCTTGGCAGGCAATACCTGCATCTTCATCTACCATGACAACCCAGAAATCACCCCTGATGAGAAGTGTCGTACCGACATCTGCTTGATGGTGCCTGAAGATACAGAAGTGGCAAACGGTATTGAACTGCAAGACTTCCCAGGCGGCCAATACGCGGTAATGCGCCAGAGCATCACGGACGTCAATCAATATGCGCAAATGTGGGATGAGCTAATGGGCAAAGTCATTGAGTCTGGACTGGAAAACGACTGCAGACCATGCTTTGAGCTCTACCACAGCTACGATCCGCAAACCCACCATGCGGATGTGAGTTTCTGTACCGCGATTAAATAACCCAACCTCTTAAAAAGCCTGCGTTCGAGCGGGCTTTCTTATCATCAGATTCAATAAGGCTTGACTAAACTCAACCGATCGCATAAATCAATTGATATGGAGTTATGGGGACTCCTCATACGATATGGACATTGAAATGGATTCAATCTATCTGTTAACCAGAGTTACCTCCAAGCCTTCAAGACGCGTGCTAAGAAAAGCCGTTCGTTTTGCCCACGCAGCAAACAAAGCGCTTCACATTTACGCTGAAGATTACCGTCGAAGCGAAGAACATACCTTTATCGATTTCTTGCTCAAAGGCGAAGAGAGCAGCGCCCGATACAATGACTATTTCATGCAGTGGTGCACCTCCGTAATAGAGTTAGTTGAGGAAATTTGCGCGGAAATAGAGTTCCCAGAAATGGATGTTAATTTCGACTTACTCTCTGGAAACAATTGGGAGAAGAAGCTATCGAAAGACCACCAAAACTGCGCCGATGTGTTCTTGGTCGATTATTCTCGAGGCGTATTAGCACCGCAGCTACTTAGGGAGTTGGCGCGTCAAAGTCACGATGTCTTGTTACTGACGGAGAACAAATGGGGACAAGAGATAAAGATTGCCGCCGCCATTGATCCGCTCCACCGCGGAGACAAAAATGCGGACATTGATAAAGCGATTATTGACCGCAGCTTAGAGACTGGCGTAAAGCTCAATGCCTCGACCACTCTGGTATATTGCCAATATGTCGCGCCATATTTAAATCGCTATTCACAAGAAATTCTCGCCAATCAAAAGCACGCCATCAAAGAGTTTCTCAATAGCAACAAGTTCTACCAACTGCCTTTGCGGTTGATTAAAGCCAACCCTGAAGAAGGTTTACCCGATGCCGTCGATGCCATTGGCGCATCCATTCTAGCCATGGGCGCTTGCAAACGCATCGCGCTCTCTCGGTATTGGTCAGGCAGTACCGTGGATGTGTTACTGGCCAACCCGCCGTGTGATTTAATGCTCGTGAGTAAATAGCATTGCATAAAAAAGGGGAGCACCACGCTCCCCATTCAAACAACCCAGATTAACGCCGCTCGCGTACAATTTTAATCGCACCATCTAAGTGAATATCCCGCTGCGGGTAGGCGATAGTAATCTCATGCTGTTTAAACGCCTCATCAATAGCGAAACGAATCTCACTGGTCACTGCACGAACGCCCCCTTCCACTTGAGAATTTATCCAAAAGAAGGTTTCAAAAATTAACGCGTTGTCACCAAAGTCTTGAAAGAACACCGCCATTTCAGGTGTTTTCAGCACCTTAGGGTTACTTGACGTGATCTCCCGCATCAGGGTTTCCACCAAGCGTACATCACTGCCATAGGCAACACCCACTACCACAGAGCCACGAACCAATTTATCGCGTAAGGTCCAGTTGATCACCGTGTTTTCCAACAACTTGCTGTTAGGAATCAACATATGGACGCCATCGACACGTCGAATTCGAGTAGAACGCGTGTTGATTTGTTCCACTGTCCCTTTTGCCCCTTCAACCTCAAGGAAGTCACCAATACGAATGGGCTTTTCGCCTATCAGTATCCAACCACTGATGAAGTTGTTAATGATGTTCTGCGCACCAAAACCAAAGCCGATTGCAATCGCACCCGAGAGAAACGCAAAAGCGGTAATCGGGATATTGAGCATCGACAAAGTGGTCAGGAAAATGACCGCAAGGGCGACAACAAACAACACTCGCTCAATCAAGTGGACAATATTCGGGTCCTTGCCGGATGAGGTTAGGCGAGCACACACGCCTTTAATAATGAGCTTTGAAACCCATAAACTGACCACCACCCAAGTCGGCACCGCTAAAATAGCCCACAAGGTAACCGGTTGTTCATTAAAGGTAAAAAGCGTCATCTCTAACCAAGAGATCGCCGTATCAAACGCATTCATATCTGTTTAGCACTCCCACCGCAGAATACTTGTGACGGATCAATAAGGAACTTTTTCCCCATCGCTTGACGACCAAGCAGCATCAAGTACGTCATGTCAGAGCGGTCGGTCAAGGTAATTTGGATTGGCCACTCTAAACCTCCCAATTTCACATTGGTTTCAATCACATAGCGCTGCTCAGAAACACCATTTGAAGATTTCACTTTGCGCAGGTCATACAGCTCGGCTTTACAGCGCACCACTTTATCAACGTTGTGAACCTCGGGGTGAATGTCGAACTGAATACCTGGCTTACCGTGTATGGTGATCAACGTAATATTATCGACGTGCAACGAAGACGTCTGAGCACCGGAGTCGACCCGAACGGTCAAGTTTTCAATGCCAAGATCGGGCAATGAAATGCTTTCAAGACGTCCAATAATGACTTTTTCTTTGCTACTGGTTGCCATTACATACCTTCCTTAATTTCTCGTGAGGCCACATCCTCAGACAGCATGTCAATTTGCTGGGCAATGGTCTGTTCATCTTCATGGAAGTAAGCAATGTGGTACATCGCTTCCCCTTCTTGAACTAAGGGAATGTTCTGCTTACCAATGATGACCCCTGTTCTTGGCGCGAGAATTACCGCTAACTCTTCGCCATAGGCGCTGCTGATGGTTGCGAGCTGATCGCCTTTTTTCACGTAGTCTCCCAGTTGGTACCGGTGTTTAACAATACCACTCGCACTGCCCCTCACCCACTGGCTACCACGCGCAATCACCGGCTCTGGTACATCACGAAGTCGACGACTTTTGCTCACCATGTTGAGATGACGCAAGACTCGAATGACACCTCGTGTTCCCATGCGGATCGAGGTTTCATCAAATCGCAACGCTTCTCCCCCCTCGTACACCAGCACTTTAGTATTCGAGTTCGCGGCACAATCACGCAGCGAGCCATCAATCTCTTCCGAATGCAGTACCACTGGTGCGCCAAACGCATTCGCCAGCTGCGCGGTGACTTCATCTTCCACATTGGCGCGAATTTGCGGCAAGTTGGTTCGATGAATCGCACCGGTATGCAGATCTATACCGTACTGACACTTATCGATGATCTCGGTTTTAAATATGTTTGCCACCCGCGCCGCAAGGGAGCCTTTCGGTGAACCCGGGAAGCTACGGTTGAGATCGCGACGGTCCGGCAAGTAGCGGCTTTGGTGGATTACACCATGCACATTCACCATTGGCACAAAAATCACCGTTCCTCGAATCACCTTAAAACGCTTCATATTGATAATGCGATGAACAATTTCAATGCCATTCAGTTCGTCACCATGGACGGCGGCACTGACAAAAATTGTCGGGCCTTCACGTTTGCCGCGAATAATGTATACCGGCAAAGAAACGTCAGCGTCGGTGTACAACTTCGCCACGGGCAACGCAATTTTGGTGCGTTGACCGGGCAATATTGTGTGTGTACCAATACGGAGCTCTGACATACTTGTTACCCCTTACCACGGGTTTTATTGGCGTGGAACTTGGCGTTCTTTTCAATAAACTCGTACAGCTTTCCCGCCACGTCTAAGTTGGTTGCTTTCTCGATGCCTTCTAGACCCGGAGACGAGTTCACCTCCATCACCATTGGACCATTATTGGAACGCAGCAAATCCACACCACAGAAATTCAGACCCATGATTTTGGCCGCACTGACTGCCGTTTCACGCTCTTCTTTGGTTAAACGGATCACTTCTGCCGAGCCACCACGATGCAAATTAGAACGAAATTCCCCTTCTGCCGCTTGACGCTTCATCGCCGCAACGACACGTCCGCCAATCACCAAACAACGAATATCCGCACCGCCTGATTCCTTGATGTATTCTTGAATCAAAATGTTGGCTTTCAAACCCATAAAGGCTTCGATGATGCTCTCCGCAGCCTTTGACGTTTCAGCCAGTACCACACCGATGCCTTGGGTACCTTCGAGTAACTTAATCACCAACGGCGCGCCACCGACATTCTTGATAAGGTCTTTAATGTTGTCAGGTTTGCTCGCAAAACCGGTTCTAGGTAGCCCGACGCCTTTTCGAGACAACAACTGCAAAGAGCGCAACTTATCGCGTGAGCGGCTGATCGCCACAGATTCATTGACGTTAAATGTGCCCATCATCTCGAACTGTCTCGCCACCGCCGTACCATAGAAGGTAATCGAAGAGCCAATACGTGGGATCACAGCGTCATACAATGGCAGTTCGTTACCTTGGTAGCGCACCGTTGGGCGGCTACTAGTGATGTCCATGTAACAGTGAAGTGTATCAATAACATCCACTTCATGACCGCGAGCAATGCCCGCTTCAACTAGACGTTTGGTTGAATATAGATTCTGATTTCTCGATAAGATGGCGATTTTCATTTTGTCTCTCCCTATGGATTTGTAGGGAAAATGTAGTAGTTGTTAAGAGATAAATAAAATTATATATTTCTTACAGTTTGTTCGAAAAAATTTATCAAAATCATGAAAATTGAGCTGC
Organism: Vibrio sp. NH-7; assembly: GCF_053643215.1. Lineage (NCBI taxonomy): Bacteria > Pseudomonadati > Pseudomonadota > Gammaproteobacteria > Vibrionales > Vibrionaceae > Vibrio > Vibrio sp. NH-7. The sequence continues at coordinate 1,493,996 of NZ_CM132188.1, forward strand.
TCAAAACCTTCATCGACGTCAGTCATACGCTGCATATTCGTATGTCCGCGCAAAACCTTCATTTAACGCAAGCCGCAGTCAGCTCGCGGATTAAACAGCTTGAAGATGAGCTGGGGGTACTGCTGTTTGACCGCTCGAACAAGCGCCTAAAACTGACCGCAGAAGGGGATAAGCTGGTCAAGCATGCCAATGACATGATGGCCATGTGGCACAAGTTAAAACAAGAAGTTGGCGTCACTGACAGCGATGGTTCGCAGCTTTTTCTTGGCGCGATGATGTCCATCTGGGACATGGTGCTGCACGACTGGCTGCAAAAGCTTCACCGCAATATTGACGATGTACACCTTTACACTCACACCTACTCTTCGGTCGAACTTCGTAAACGAGTGCTCAATCGGATTTTGGATATCGGCTTTCTTTTCGAGCCCCCCTACACCGACGAAATTATTTCGAAGAAACTGTGCACGGTGCCTTTGGTCTTGGTCAGCACAGACCCAATCAAGCAGGTAACCGACATCGAAAATTTCGTCATGGTTGACTACGGAGATACCATCAACTCGGCGTTTTTACATCATTTCGGCAAAGACCTTTCGCCAGTTCACCATATGAGTCAACCCAATACGGCCATGTCATTTATTTTAGAAGCCGGGGGGACCGCTTACTTGCCGCGCCAAATGTGCTTTACTCAACTGCGTAAACAGCAACTTTATCTTGTGCCGAATACGCCAACCTTTCAGCGTGACATTCATGCCATATACTTAGCCAATAGCCATAAAAGAGAGTTAATTGAAGATTCGCTGATGCTGTTCCCCTACAGCATTAGATAATGTTTATTTTATATGACTAGTTGTTCGATTTTTTTTATCAACTGTAACTAAACACTGAAACTGATCACAGTTGTGATCAAAAAGGAGTTCCAGAATGCTCAAAGCGTTTTATCTCAAGGATGACCAGTTGACCGAAGGTGGTCAGGAACTGATTGAACAATGGCGCCTTCAGGGTGGCCAAATATGGATAGATCTCTACAAAGAACCATTGAAAGAAGAAGAATCACTGCTACTCAATCTTGGCTGCCACCCACTTGCAATTCAAGATGCACAGCGCGATCGCAGACCGCCAAAGGTCGAGGAATTCGAGAACTATACCTTCATTCTCTACCGTGGGTTTAGCAATGTCGAGGCGCATCTAGACATCAAAACCATGGCGCTTGGGTGCTTTGTGGGCGAGAACATCTTAATTACTCGGCGCGTCGAACATTCCTTTGGTATCGAAGCGTTAGCGAAACACCGTTCGTTGCCTAAGTATCTGCGCTCGCCGAGCTTAATGCTGAGTAAAATCATGAATGCTTCTGCGCAGCGCTATACCGACGCGGTTCTTGAGGCAGAAGATGAAATCAGTGACCTTGAAGACGGGATGCTCACTCAGTCCAATGATGACTTAATGCACCGCCTCATTTTGCTCAAATCCCACTTACGAAAAATACATCGTATTCAGTCCTACCACGTTAAATTGGTTGACCAACTGATGACGGAAGAGTTTGCTTACATCAATATAGAGGATGCAGACATTAAGCACAGCCTGCGCGATGTGTTTGATAAGTTTGACCGATTAGAAAGCCTTACGTCGATGTATTACGACTTATGTGGTGACTTGATTGAAGGTTACATCTCGTTGAGCTCACACCAGCTGAATAAAACCATGCAGCTGCTTACGGTCGTCTCAGCGATTTTTGTCCCACTGACCTTTGTTGCTGGCATCTACGGAATGAACTTTGAATACATCCCTGAACTCACCTTTAAGCATGGTTATTTTATGCTTTGGGGCGTGATGGCAATTATGGCGACATCGCTTCTCTACGTATTTAGACGCAAACGCTGGTTATAACCTCTTTTCACATATAGACCAAAGCGACCTATCGTTTTGGTCGATTTCGGCATTACTTTTCCTATCAATCTTCCCTTTACATCGAAATCGCCTATCAAGTGAAATAGGAAATGGCTATCAATAGGATAGATACAAGCGATTTTCCTTAGACACACTCCGATGAGAATATACTTTCCGAAAGCAAGAAACGGCTCAGCCTAATACATTCAGAGGAAAGTAAAAATGATTAACACTCAAATCAAACCATTTGCAGCAACAGCATACAAAAACGGCGAATTCGTTGAAGTAACAGAACAAGACGTTCTAGGTAAATGGGCAGTATTTTTCTTCTACCCAGCAGACTTCACGTTTGTATGTCCAACAGAACTGGGCGACCTAGCAGACCACTACGAAGAGCTACAAAAACGTGGCGTAGAAGTTTACTCAGTATCAACTGACACACACTTCACTCACAAAGCATGGCACGACAGCTCAGACACAATCGGTAAGATTCAGTACTACATGCTTGGCGACCAAACAGGCAACATCACAAACAACTTCGGTGTGATGCGTGAAGGTCAAGGTCTTGCAGACCGCGCGACGTTCCTAATCGACCCAGAAGGTACTATCCAAGCAATGGAAATCACTGCTGAAGGTATCGGTCGTGACGCAGAAGACCTACTACGCAAAGTGAAAGCCGCTCAGTACGTAGCAGCACACCCAGGCGAAGTTTGCCCAGCAAAATGGAAAGAAGGCGAAGAGACGCTAGCACCATCTCTAGACCTAGTTGGCAAAATCTAAGCCACTGACAGCACACGCTAAGCGCGCATTGAGTTCCTAGCTAGCTTAGCGTCTTAATTAGAGGGCATTCCAGGTTAGATACTTTGACGACCTTCGGCCTGGTTTGCTCTCCCCTCGCTCAATTTTATCCAGAGTAACCATTTAAGTAAGGCATGATTCACTATGTTAGACCAAGCGATCCAACAACAACTCAAACAATATCTGGCTAATGTAAAACAAGAAGTACGTTTAGTGGTTAGCCTAGATGAAAGCAAAGCATCAAACGACATTCTCTCTCTCGCTAACCAAATCGCAGAGATGAGCGACCTCATCACCGTTGAACGTGACGACAACGCAAGCGCACGTAAACCCGTGATGGCGGTAACTAACCCAGAGAAAGGCACAGCACTTCGCTTTGCTGGCTTGCCAATGGGTCACGAATTTACCTCTCTAGTATTGGCACTGCTTCACTCGGGCGGTCACCCAATCAAACTAGAACCGGAAGTGATTGAGCAAATCGCAGCACTAGACAAAGATCTAGACGTAGAAATCTTCATTTCACTGTCATGCCAAAACTGTCCGGACGTGGTTCAAGCGTTCAACATGATGGCGGCGATCAACCCGAAAGTAAAAGCAACCATGATCGACGGTGGTTTGTTTCAAGATGAAGTAAAACAACGCGACATCATGGCCGTACCAAGCGTATTCGTGAACGGTGAGCTATTCGGTCAAGGTCGTATGTCTCTGACTGAAATCCTAAACAAAGTGGATGACGGCGCGAGCGAGAAAGCGGCGAAAGCACTAAGCGAAAAAGACCCATACGACGTACTTGTTGTTGGCGGTGGCCCTGGTGGTAGCGCAGCTGCTCTATACGCCGCTCGTAAAGGTATTCGCACTGGCGTTGTTGCTAAGCGTTTTGGTGGTCAAGTTATGGACACCATGGCAATTGAGAACTTCATTTCGGTAAAACGCACTGAAGGTCCAAAACTGGCAACTGACCTAGCAGAACACCTAAAAGAATACGATGTAGACGTAGTAACTGAGCAACAAGCTGAGAAGCTAATGGGCGCAGCACACACAGAAGATGGTTTGATTCACATCCAGCTTGAAAGCGGCGCAACGCTGAAGAGTAAGAGTGTCATCCTTAGCCCTGGTGCACGCTGGCGTGAAATGAACGTTCCGGGTGAGCAAGAGTACCGCAACAAAGGTGTCGCGTACTGCCCACACTGTGACGGCCCGTTGTTCAAAGGCAAGAAAACCGCAGTTATCGGTGGTGGTAACTCAGGCATCGAAGCGGCTATCGACCTTGCTGGTATCGTAGAACACGTAACGGTTCTTGAATTTGCCGACGTACTTCGCGCAGACCAAGTGCTTATCGACAAAGCGAACTCACTACCAAACGTAGACATCATCACGATGGCGCAAACAACAGAAGTCGTGGGCGACGGTACGCGCGTAACAAGCTTGAAGTACAAAGACCGCAACACAGATGAAATCAAAGAGATTGAACTGTCAGGTATCTTTGTTCAAATCGGTTTAGTACCAAACACAGAGTGGCTAAAAGATTCAGAAGTCGCCCTATCTGAGCGCGGCGAAATTGAAGTCGGTAGCCGTGGTGAAACCAGCTTAGAAGGTGTTTTTGCAGCCGGTGACGCAACCACCGTTCCTTACAAACAGATCATCATTGCGATGGGTGAAGGTGCAAAAGCAAGCTTAGGCGCATTTGACTACCTAATCCGTCAGCAAGGTTAATTGTCGCAGAACAAGCGGTGAGGGTTTGAACAAAATCCATCGGGTCACCGTAGAATTCGACGAGAACAACTAAAATAAAAACTGGAAGCCCAAAGTATTGCCAGCGGGTATTCACTGCTGGCTTTTTTGGTGTTTGGTAGATGAAATGCCTATTGAGACAGGTTGGTTAGAACTTATCGACAAGTTTCTTTAAATGGTGCTTCGCCAGTTCATGATTTCCACGACTCATCCACTTAATACAATCAAACAGCTCCCAAGTCAGCCCTTCATCACCGTTGGTATAGGCGGGAAAGTCCTCATGTTTTGGGGCGAGCGCATCCGTTACCCTCTGCTCGATGATGTCATTTTTGTCGAATAGCACTTTAAAAGGCTTTGAGATACAAAATGGTTCACTCACATCTAAGCAGTGGATTTCAGCACTGGTTAAGTCATTGAAAATGTATTTCTTAAAGTACGCATTGTCATTGTGAAAACCATCCAGTAGATAGAAGATTTCTTTATCACTCTCGAAAACGGAAAAGCACGAGTTTGCCGCTTTATGAAAGTCATTTTGAGTAAAGACTAGAATGTCAGCGTCCGAGACTCGATCGCCTTTCCCTGCAGCCAGCGAGCCTAGCAACACAGCGGCAACCACGTCATCTTCAGATATAAATGCCGCGCACGCTGATTGAACCAACTCATTTTGCAAAGGTAGCGACTCTAAATTACGCTTTTCTAAACTCACAACGTCCTCCATGTGTTCTGGCTAATTTTTGACGAGCTTTGTCATTGCCGTCTCTGAGACCGACTGACCATCGATTCTATATTGATCTTTGAACTCACCGACAATATCGAACCCAGCTTTAAGATACAGGTTCTTTGCGGGCGTGTTTGCTGACAAGACACAAAGGTCGAGCCAATCAATCCCTGATTGTTGTTGGCAATACTCGACAACGGTACCAATGAGCTTTTGACCCAAGCCTTGTTTACGACACGTCGCGTCTACACCCATACCGAGTAACACTCTGTGGCAACAGCTTGTATCATCATGGTGGCGAAGATCAATATGACCTTTGATACTTCCGCACCTATCTTTCACTAGCCAAAGTTTTCGCCAACCCACCTCGCCAAGTTGATGGGAAAACCCTTGGACAAATTTATCTTTTGTTGAATCTGGTACGTCTTTTTGATTTCTGGATATTGGCTGGAAAAGCGGATTTTTTCCGTTGCCGTTTTCAGACAACTGATTTCCAAGGTAAATAAAGAACGAATCTAAATCCGATTTTTCTGCTGCTACGACTTCCATCTCATACTCTGCATTTTATTAAGACTGTTGCTTGGGCTCCTGGCGCTCAATTTTGCCGTCAAAGATCAAACTCGGAGTTGTACACTTTAAAGACATTGACCAAAGGTTCTTCCCAACCGAGGCACACTCGAAGCTGATCAACAATAGGTTTCACTTGGTGCTTTGCCACGTTGATTTCTACTTTTAGCAGGGGGTAGTTTTCTACTGTACCTTGACCACCAAACACCGGCTGTGAGCCATCAAGAGCGCGGTGAGATCCCGTCACCGAGCCGATGGCCCAGCAGTGGTCATAGTTTCCAATTTTATCGACGCCTGACTCATGTAGAGTACTTAAAACCCGGTCTTGTTGCTCTGGCGTACAGAAGATTTCTAGTTTATACATCTGGTATTTAGACTCCAAAATAGCGGTTCCCGCTAACGAAGGGGTAGGAACGTTGGCATAAAAGGCTTACGGATCGCATCATGCTTGAAGCACGCCAATCCACACAGAAAGGTCTTATTACGATTGTGGTCTGGGAATCGTATATTCGTAAAAAATCACACCACTCTCATTTTCTGGCCGCTCTATAAAGCCCAATTTTTTGAGCAAATTAGCTGAAGCGACATTCGATGTGTCAACGCCACCAACAAGTTTTGACCACGACTCTGTACACGCTACTTCTTTGATAAAGCTTTGCAGCAGCTCACTCGCGAGCCCTTTGCCCCAACACTCCTCGCAGAGCAAGTAACCGATATGCGCAACGTTATTTTCGCTCTCTACATAAGCGAACAAGAAACCGATTAGCTCATTTGCCGTGGATTTCACCTGAAGTAAGCGACTCTCCAACAACATTTGATCGAGCCAAACCTGCGCCAATTGGCGAGAAGTAATACCGTGAAAATAGGGAGGTAAGTTTTCAACAACGGGAGGCGTCAAAATAGTAGGTATCTGCTTCATCAGAATTGATTGCTCATCAGGGCTCAGATTGCCTGATATTTCCTCAACTCTCAATCTCTGAGTTTCAAACGCTATTGCCATAGACTCTGCCTCAAATGGTTTGTCAGAACGAAAGGTATTGTCCAACTCTGAAAAACTCTGCGATCGCCAATCTGTCTGCATCAATACCCACAGGCGCTGACGATAATGGATACCAGTGCACGCTCTGGGCTTCTTGGGCTGAAATTTCTCCTGTCCAGCGGTCAACGACATAGTAATGGATTAATTGCAGCTCGCGTGTGGGATGATAAAGCGAACAAAGATGTTGGTAGGATTCAGGGCTCACATTCAACTCTTCGTCCATTTCACGGAACAAGGCTTGGCGTTGGCTTTCACCACCTTCCATATGACCGCCAGGAATGTTCACGATGCCTGCATCTGTTTTTCTGGTCTCGCTGCGTTTTTCGAGTAACACACGGTTATTGTCGATCAACATAAAAGATACGCATTCGTGCACTTTCATCCAATGTCCCTATTAGTGTTAACGCCCAACTAAGTCGTCCATACTACACCGACCAAGCGGAGCATTCATCTTTAACCTCAACAGGGACGTAAAGTGGTAACAATCAGCGTTTTTTACGCCTTGCTTAAGCCACCTTTATGCTGGATTGCACGTGACTATCTTTTGACTGCTCGATGTTTTATCGAAACGACGATGACTTGAAGCAAACTTACGATGTTTCTCAGCAATCCAAGGAATCAGCTCGTTTAAATCGAGTTTTTCAACCTGATTGGATTTGCTGCGCCCGAAACTAAACCCATTGGTACACAGTTCACTGGCTTTTTTATCGAATAGCTCAGTCAGTTTGTTTGAGTCAGGCTTTACCTCTTCTGCATAGTAAACGGCGAGCAAAAGGTATGCCTCTGCAGATGATAGACTCTTAGTATAAACATCCATTTTTACATCACTCGGCTTCTGAGATGCACAAGCACTCAGAAGAACAATAGACATAATGCTAAAAAACCGTTTCATTTACCTCATACTCCTTGTGGTATAACGCTTATAGGTAGGGTTAAAGATAGATTCCAGAGCTTCTAAGCTGTGACTTAAGATCCAATAATTTAATCTGAGTCACGAGTAAAATGAACGCATTGCTTAGCGCTGCGAAAACCAACAAACATACTGAAATCATGCCCAGAAATCCGCTGTTTGATATCAAGATTAAAGAGGCACCAAGAGTAATAAGGCAACTTGAAATTGCCAACGCAGTTTCTCCAGTTTCGAGCGAACAATAATCACCATTGGGATTATATCGAATTCTAATTTTCGAACTCAAACCACCAAATTTGAGCTGGATTGAATGCCCATTTCGGGTGTGTTCAATTCTGTTCATCTTTAGTGTCTCTTCGACGCGATCTAACATGCTGTGGCCTAGGATTGTTGAATTTGAAACGAGTCTAAATTCAACAAGTTAGTAAGCTAGTGTTCAGGCTCTATTTTTCGACCTAACTCTCGGAAACATAAGTACATATTAATAGGCACAATCAGCGACATCTGCAAAAACCTAAAAACAGACACATTAATGGTTGACTCTCCTCTATGCAGGAGAGTTTATCGTAGTACCTCAATCAACAGATATTGAGGATAAACACGATGAAAACAGCATTCATTAGCGGCGCAACGCTGGCTTTGGCCTTCATGGTGAGCACTTGTTACTCAACCAAGCAAAGCATTCATCTTTAAACGCAGAGCATGAAACACTGCGAATCACCCTTAAGCATCTCCTGATGAGATCGACTTAATGGCTTCGGCAATGGATAGGAACTGTATCTTGGTAAGGCACATTTCTGCTTTCGCAAACTCATGCTCTTGAACCAACTTGGTTACTTCCGACAAAGTAAGCATGACACCTTCAGGCTCAAACGCATAACTATCGCTTTCTACACAGACTGAGTAACACTGCCCGTGACTGTCAATGAGACGGTCTGAGCTATCCCAAATTAAACCTTCTAATTCAGTAACTAACTGATGGACGGAGTCCATATACAGTAGTTCTGAATCCCCATCTAACTTGAAAATACAAGGCCAAATAATCATTTTCTATCCTGCTAACGTAGAGTTGTAGCCAACGCCATCACCTAATTGAACCATGGCGCCGACTGCATCAAACCCAACGATAGGACAAAAGTTCTAACGTTGGGAATTTGATTTTAGTTCCTTGCTAGATTGTAATTACATTTCACCAGACTTTATTTTTGCTTGCGCTTCTTCCGGTGTTGATAGCGAGAACAGCAGATCCATCATGGCCATTATACGTTTGCGGTCGTCTCCCCACTTATCGGGGTTTGAGTTGTTTGCTGCTTTGAACTCGACATTACCAACTTTCTGATCATTCTTATATGCTTTGATATTTGCATCGGCAATAAAAGTACTAAAATCCCAACTCCACCGCGATATATAAGTTAGAGTCAACTCCGGAGCTTCAGGTGGCGTTCCATCATTAACAACTTTACATCTGTGGGCATTATCAAGGCACCACTTCTGCATCGATTGTAAAAATATGTCTCGAGTAGCGTCGTCTCTTACGATTGTAATATCTTTACTTTGCTTGTCTTGAGGAATCGGGTCTACCGTATATTTGGGTGCGGCACATGCTGCAAGTAAAAATGGAATAGCAACAATAGTAAGTTTCTTAAACATATAAACAGCCTCTTACCTTATATTTTATTTATGAAAAGCACATATCAAGTCCGCACAGCAGAATAATAATGCTATCTAAGCCAATAACGCGTGATACCTATATGCATCACGCCGTCTTTATATGCCTTTTAAATTAATAATCAATAGCTTATTCACCACTATGTGAACTTAAATGGCTATATAGTTTTTACTGTTGTCGCCTGCGCAGAAGCCGAACGGAAGTCGTTATGGGTGGGTTTGCTCTTAAGTGAAGCGAGAGATGAAATGAATAGGATGTTGCGCGCAACTGGATACAAAAATGCCCGCAGAGTTGCAGGCATTTATTCAACTATAAACGATACTCTTTGAGTTCACCTTTATCAGTAATGGTGGCATTAGCGAGCTTGTTGCCATAAATATCTTTAAAACCTATGTCGATGGAGTTGCTCGCGTGAACAATTTTTGTAATCAAGATTTCGCCTACATCATTGCTAAGAGTGAGGTAGTAATGCACATTGCGGCTGCAAGGAATCACTTTTTCTTTAAAGGTTTTACTGATGTAGTACATGGATTCGCTATTTAGCTCTACGCCATGCTTTTTAACGATATCCACTAAGCTGCCAACGATAGTGCCGACTTTTTTCAATTCACCGGTTAAAATCATCATTGCCTCCAATCTATTCTAGTGCCCAATCGCCCATCCAAGACCAAGCATGAATGCGCTTGAGCGCCGCGCTTGCTACTGCGATAAGAAATAGACAACTCTGAAATTGTGGCCACAGCAGCGAGAACATTCTGTTTATTCATATTTATATTGATAATTATGTTGTGTCCTCACCAAGCTATCTTGAGAGCATTTACCGAAAAAGTAATTTAAAGTTGCATTTTTACTCGGTATTTTCGAAATGTTTACTCTAAATGATTAAATATCTTTAATTTTCAACCAGTAAGAAGGCCTCTTCTACGCCATTTATGGGGTAACCCCGTGAGCAAGCGAATTTAATTAACTCACTTACCATGATCTAAATCAGACCTACAATTATTACTCTCATCGAAATAAAGTCTTTATATTCAATGATTAGAAGAAACAAGGCTAAGATTCGTTAAATCGACTTGGGCTAGAAAGGTTATCGGAAATAGGCAAAGAGTGCCGCTTAACAGACTTTGGTGAACTCAGGTGTTGAGGAAGTGATTCAAATGGCTTACCACCCGCTATTTGAGGCGCTAGGTATTTATGTTAGGAGATTGAACAAGCCCCCCTGCCGCGTTAGTCGAAGCAGAGGGGCTATCTGTGTAATCTAGACTCAGTCATTTTGGAGTATTCGCTAGGCAACCTTAGTGGCGTTCGCTGGCTTGCTATCAAAAAATACACCGTGCAAGGCACAAATTGAGGATTGGTACTGGTTGTCATCAACAACAAACTGGACATTGACATTGCGCATTGATGAATGAACCGCGATCGGAGTAATGTCCCTGTCCATCAAAGCCAGTACGCCTTTTGCCAGTGCTTCATTCGTATCAAACTGCGAACCAATCGCAGAGATCAAGGCAACCATTCTGCCTTTGATGTTGGCCTGCGGGAATCGCTTCTCCGTTTTGTAGAGCACTTTATTTAACGCATCGGTACTGCCCGTTAAGTAGTAAGTCATGGAGTTGGCATTCATCTCTTTTCCGACTAATCGCACGCGAGTATCTGTGATGATTTCCATCAAGTCATAGCTGACATTGTCCACGCACCCGACCATAGCTTGGTCAAATAAATGCAGTGCGAATACTTTCTCTTTCCCCGCGATGATCTCCACTTTATCCATCGTTGGACGAAACTCCCCCGAGATCAGGGTGCCAGGATGAAGAGGTTCGAACGTGTTTTTGATTTGTAACTCAATGCCGCTCTCTCTCAGACCCGCTGCTGCGTTCGGATGAATGGCTTCCATACCAAGGTTGGCAAGTTGATCGGCAACGTCGTAGTTTGTTTCTCCCAGAGGAAGCACTTTCTCAGACCCAACCACACGAGGATCCGCCGAACTGAGGTGGTACTCTTTGTGAATGATGGCTAAGTCGGCACACGTTAGCGACGCAATTCGGCTAAACGTCATTTCACTGTAGCCACGGTCATAGGTCGACATCAGTCCTTCTTTACACGACGCGTATCCGGTCACGATCGGCAGTTCTTTGGTTGTGTCGATATCAGCAAAGGCTTTGAGAATGCAATCGTCCAAACTTGCTGGCACTTGCGTATCCCAACCGGATAAGTCGACAAATCGCGCATTGTAGCCCATGTTTTTCAGCTTTAGTGCCGTGTTGTAGGCACTGTGCGCTTCACCAATGGAAGAGAGAAATTCTCGAACCTGAGGAAGATAGTGACGAAGTGAAAACTGCCCATACTGACAGGTCTCTAATATATTCGAAATACATACTTTCGCTTCTGAAATCCGAGAGCGAATAAACTTATCCGCTCGCATGCGGTTCATTGGATCCGCAAAAATATTCTCGTTGGCGAGTAACATTCGCTGCTCAACGTAATCTAGTGCCTGTTGCCAGCTGTCATCTCGCTTAGCAACCAATTGATAAACGCCGGGTTTACTGGTTTTTTTGCATTCGAGTAAGGCATCAGTAATACCTGCGTAAGCCGATACGACAAACACTCGGTTGTACATTTCCTCTTCGCTATCTTTGATTAAAATATTATCTAGAACAGCATCGAATGCGGTCATGGAAGTACCGCCGATTTTCTCTACGGTATAAATCATGTTAAAGCCTTTTGTTTGGTTTTGAATTGTGTAGGTGGCTAGACGAACTCGCCTAGCCAGAGAACGTTTTTCTAATCGATAAGTGGGTACACACCATTTTCATCGTGCGTTTCTTTACCGGTGATTGGCGGGTTAAACACACATGCCATCACCATCTCTTTATTCTCATAGGCGCGAAGATAGTGCTCGTCATGCTTATCTAAAATATAGAGCGTTCCGGGATTGATCGGATAAGTCTTACCACCCACCACTTCAATTTCACCCTCACCACTCATGCAGTAAACAGACTCCAAATGGTTTTGATAGTGGATGTGTGTCTCGGTGTTTTCAAAAATGGTGGTGATATGAAATGAAAAGCCCATGTTGTCATCTTTCAACAACATACGAACGCTCTCCCACGTTTCGGACGCAACTCTGCGCTCACTGTCTCGACACTCATCTAATGTACGTACAATCATCTTGCTTCCCCTAGTTACGACGCTTTTTTAAATTGTTGTTCAACGACAGATTCAACCGCGTTTTTAAAGATATCTAGCCCTTGTTGCAGTTCAGATTCTGTGATGGTTAGCGGCGCAAAGAACTTCACCACTTCATCGTTGGGGCCCGCAGTTTCAATAACTAAGCCGTTATCAAAACAGTTCTTGACGATGTCGCTAGCCAACTCACCACTGCGACATTCAATCCCCATCATCATCCCGCGGCCTTTGCGAGTGACGAACATCTCTGGGTAACGGAGCAACGTAGACTCAATCACCTCCGAAACCAGCAGTGAACAGTTCGAAATATGCTCCTCGAACGGTGCGCTGTCGGCCCAGTACGCCTCAATCGCTTTAGTCGCCGTGACAAACGCATGGTTGTTGCCTCGGAATGTGCCGTTGTGTTCTCCAGGATTCCAAATATCTAGCTCAGGTTTCATCAGAACAACTGCCATTGGCAATCCATAACCGCCAATGGATTTCGATAGTGTCACCATATCCGGTTTGATGCCTGAAGATTCAAAACTAAAGAAGGTGCCAGTGCGCCCGCAACCTGCTTGAATATCATCCACAATCAGTAAAATATCGTGCTTCGAACAAAGCTTGCTCAGTCTCTTTAACCACTCGTCAGAGGCGACATTCAAGCCACCTTCGCCTTGCACTGTTTCAACCAGTACGGCGGCAGGTTTGTCGATCCCCGCAGAATTGTCATTCAACATGGTTTCAAATAATTTCAGCCCATCAATGTCGGCATAACCCTCAAACGGAATGCGCGTTACATCGTTCAAGCTTGTTCCTGCGCCTTGGCGGTGGTGCTGGTTTCCTGTTGCGGCAAGAGCTCCCGCGGTGCACCCGTGAAAACCGTTAGTAAACGCAACAATAGAGCTGCGACCTTTGGCTTTTCTCGCCAGTTTAAGCGCGGCTTCTACCGCATTGGTTCCGGTAGGGCCTGTAAACTGGACTTTATAGTTTAGACCTCGTGGCTGAAATACATACTTGTACAGCGCTTTCAAGAAGTCTGCTTTCGCAGCAGAATGCATGTCTAACCCGTGCGTAATACCATCAGACTCAATGTAGTTGAGCAACGCCTGTTTAAAAATCGGGTTGTTATGGCCGTAGTTAAGAGACCCAGCACCAGCAAGAAAGTCCAGGTACTTTTCACCTGATTCCGTCTCTAGCCAGCACCCTTTTGCTTTAGTGAATACGACTGGGAAGCTGTTGCAGTAAGAACGTACTTGTGATTCTTGTTTGTCAAAAATATCCATGATTAGACCGTTTATCTATCCTGTGGTTTGAGTGGGTTTTAGCGGGATACGATACAAATACTCCGTATCGTGCTTCCCTTTGAAGTGTGTTGTTTGGTCGAGAAATGTTGAAACACTGCCTTGCTGACCATTTTCTTTATCGATCTTTTTAAACAGCGCCCAAGAGGCACCATTTTCTTGCGTAATCGTGGTTTCAATGGCCGCTATATTTCGTAAAGCCTTTCTCGCGAACAGCGACTTAAGCATCTGATAAGCCAATCCTTTCCCACGGTGATTGGGAGAAACCGCCACCTGCCAAATAAATAGCGTCGTGGGATCGTCAGGCTTGAGGTATCCAGAAACAAAACCTGACACCTCACCATCACAACGGGCAAGCAAACAAGTTTGGCTAAAGTGCGTTGATTGCAAAAAATTGCAGTAGGAAGAATTGGTGTCGAGTGGTGGACACTGGGCGATTAAGTTAAAAATTTCGTCGCCATCCTCTGCAGTTGGCTCTTCAAATGAACCATGAGAATGGGCTTGCTCATCAATTTCAGGGTAAGCAACCCAAGGTGCTGATACGATCATAGGAATATGCATTTACTTCGAACTCTAAACAAACTTGCTATTTATTATCACGCAGAAAATGCCTCAAAAGGCAAATTTGACCTCAAAAAAGCCCAATTAATGTGACAAGCATCACACAAAAGACCAAACCAACCAAATTATCACTAATTCGACATCTAATATTTTGAGTAATAACCTTTAAAATCCAACCAAGTTAAACAGAACTAGAAATACGATCACTCGAATAAAATCTTATCTCTTACCAACAACCAAGAGACACTTAGAAAAACCCAAGTTAAACCATTAAAAATAAACCATTTAAACAAGGTTAGATTCACAAGGTAGAGGTTTGATTGTGTACAAACCTTACTATTCTTCGATCAAAAACCTCTCCAATCCATTTGAAATAGATTTCTTTTTTATTTAGAGTACAAAGCAAAATTAGGGTAAGTATCAGAAAATGGACAATGACATGGCTCCCATACCGGACGATAAAGGGCTCTCTGGAAAGTTTGGAGAAGGGACCTAACGCGCAGGTTCTGCACTAGCCATTTTCGATAAGCGACCCTTTGTAGTTTGCCCCAAACATACATAGACTTAAGCTACTCTACCTCCACGTTGTATTGACAAGCCAATGACCCGACTCTCTAGCACCGCTCTCGCAATGAGCCTGATCCTTTCAGCCAATGCTGCCTTTGCCCAAACTGCTGATATGCTGATCTCAAATGCAAAGATCTATCAGCATCCGGATGCCGACACCCTTGTGATTGCGCAAGGGAACATTGTTCATATTGGTACCAAACACTCGGCTGCTGTCTATAAAACGTCGACTACTCACATGATTGATGCTGAGCAAGCGTTTTTGATGCCAGGGTTTATCGACAATCACAATCATGTATTTGAAGCCGCCTCTGAAGCTGGCGGACATTGCGAGTTGAGCATGAGTGCCTCTTTGCAAGAGCAACGCCCTTATCTTGAAGCATGTAAAGCTCAGCACACTGGAGAGGGTTGGCTGATGGGCTACGGATTCTCATTAGAGGCGATTCTAGGTGAGCACAACCACGACACCCCGCTAGACGTCATTGATTCTGTCTTCCCAAATCAGCCTGTCATCCTGATGGAGCAAACCTCGCACTCGATGTGGGTTAATTCAGCGGCGCTTGCCGAAGCGGGTATCACATCGTCAACGCCAGATCCTCAAGGCGGAAGAATATTCAAAGATGAGTACAGCCAAAAACTTAACGGCATCTTATTAGATAACGCAGGTGATCAAGTGATGGAGATAGCGTGGAATGCGTTGGAAAATCAGTTTGAGCAAAGCTATCAGGGGTTAATGAATGGTCTGGAAGAAGCGGCGTCTCACGGCATTACCACCATAGGGGACGGGCGCCTATATTGGAAACGAGGCTGGTTTGATGTCTGGAAACAAGCAGAAAAAGAACAAGATTTAACCGCCAGAGTCTCATTACGTCCATGGATATATCCGGCCGATCCTGTGAAACCGCAACTTGATTTCCTTAAACGAGTCCACTCTAACGATACCTCGCGTCGACTGCTGGTCAATCAGGTAAAAATGTACAGCGATGGCATCTTCATTAATGGCACCGCCAAGACTCTCGCGCCCTATTTAGACACTTACTTACCCAATGATCCGTACGGTATTAATTACATTCCACCAAAACAGATGAAAACGTGGCTCAATGAGCTAAATCGAATCGGATATGGCGCTCACATTCATGCCATTGGCGATGGGGCGATCCGCGAATCATTGGACGCCATCGCCAGCGTTCGCCGCCAATCCCCTCATCGCCCTTACACACTGACTCATGTAGAACTGGTCAACGCCAAAGACAGATCCCGCTTTAAGACACTTGATGTAACCGCGGATTTTCAGGTGGGATCGGATTACGTCGCCTACCACGATCACCAATGGGCGCAGGCGTTTTTGGGGGCGACACGGGCACGAGCGCTAATGAACCTAAGAGCCCTGTTTAACGCAGGTGCTAACGTGACATTAAGCAGCGATTGGAACGTGCACGATATCAACCCTCTCGTTGGTATCGCCAATAGTGTAAAAATGGGAGAGACCGGGCTGCCATCCGTCGATGCGGCGATAAAGGCTTTCACCATAAACGCAGCGAAAAGCTTGGGAATCAGTGATATCACTGGCTCCATCGCAATCGGCAAATCCGCCGATTTGGTCCTAATCGATGATGACATCACACAATTAATGCCCAATGACATCGCTAAAGCCACCGTATTAATGACCATGCTGCAAGGTGAAATTGTGTATGAGGCTCAGTAAACACTCGACTCTATGCCCGCAATCTGAGCGAGTTGACTTTCAGATGGTGGACATAGAGTCATTATGATTAATGAAGAGTAGGTAAGTATCGCTGTACAAATGTCACGACATGAAGCACATACTTTTCGGTATCGAAAACTGGCGCACTATGACCAACCCCCTCTTCAATCCACAGCTGATTCTCGACGCCAAACGCATCCAACTTAGCTTTTAGCTGCTCACTCTGTGCTAAAGGCACGCGCTTATCTAGCGTGCCGTGAAGCTGAATGAACGGTGGCGTTTTTTCATTAACGTACGTCGTCGTCGATGCCTGTTTCGCAATCTCTGGGATCACGCTAGGCGTATTGCCCAGGAAACGAGATACCGAGGATTTGTCACTAACCGCTTTTCCTCCTTTGTAACCCAACGCCAGTAAATCCGTTGGTCCAAAGAAACTCACGACTGCGCTAACCTGATATCTCGGTTGGTGATAAAGCGAGAGGTTGTCTTGTGAGTTTGTCACACCAATCAAGCCCGCCAAATGCCCACCAGCCGAGCGCCCCATCATCACCACATTATCTGCAGCCACATTAAACAGCTCGGCGTGATCATGAAGGTAGTTTAGGGCATCGTTGATATCCACAATAGCAGCCGGAAAGGTCGCTTCTCCACTTAACCGGTAGTCGATAGACGCCAACGCATAACCTTTTTGCATCATAGAGCGTAAAAGTAATGGATTCTTTGTCGGAATCGCGTCTTTACTGCCTCGTTTCCAAGCTCCACCGTGAACCCAAACTAGCAGTGGATAGGGTTGCTCTGCCATTTGCTTCGGTTTGTACAGGTCGAACATAAGCGTACGACCATCAAGAGTCTTATAAACAATGTCTTTGGTGACTTCGAACTCATCACTTGCATGGGTGCTACTCATACCCAGCAATGATATGGCGAAGAGCGCGACTGCTCGATTCCAGCGTTTTAACTTCGACATTAGAATGACGCCTCTGCTGCAATCCAGTAACGGCGACCATCCTCAACATAGCCGTATTCATCGTAGCTTGTTTCTACATCAAAGACGTTATAGACGCCTGCCATTAGCTTAAGTTGTTGATGGACCTGCCAGTTTCCGCCGAAGTCGACATAGGTGATCGAGGGTGCAGAAACATTGCGCGAATCAACAGTAACAGGCTCCGACTCTTCACTGCGATAGGATGCACGTAACCAAGCATTGACGTCTTCGCGAACTACCCAATCTGAATTAATCGCTACAAGGTGTTTCGGCGCTTGCGTTAAAGGTTGCCCTTTGTCATCGCCAGACAGCTTTTCACTATAGGTATAGGTGTAAGTTGCTCCTAGACTAACCGTCTCTGTAATGGCTTTTTGAATCGAGCTTTCCGCACCATAAGTTTTCGCGTCTTCAATGTTTACATACGTAGAGTCACATGCGCGTCCAGAGCAGTTTGGATCCAGCTTCACCTTGTCAATTTTGTCTTTAAACTCATTGTAAAACACCGTCAAACTAGAGTTGAGCTCATTGATACCCGTGTAGTAGAGGCCCAACTCGGTGTTCACCGAAGACTCTGGTTTGAGGTCTGCGTTGCCGTAGATCTCGCATCGACCATTGCAACTCTCTTGCACCCACTCCTCTTCCATTTCCGTGAGACTCGGTGAGCGGTAGCCCGTTGACACTCCGCCTTTCATTGTCCAGTCTGAACTCAAGCTCCAAACACCGTAAATACGCGGGCTCAAGTGAGAGTTGAATTGCTCATTGTCGTCATAACGTAAGCCGAGTGTCAGGGCAAAATCGTCGGCCAGATACCACTCATCTTCCGCGAAAAGAGACCACTGAGTATTATTGAAAACGAAATCGCCATTATCGAGCTCTTCACTCTGATACGCTGCGCCAAACGATACGTAATGCATGCCTAACGCTTTCGACCATTTTGTATTTGCGTTGATATTGTGTACGGCTAAATCGCGCCCAACATTCTCCACCTTCTCGCTACTCACGTAAGACGAACCCGTGATGGATTCATAATTTGCGTCATGGGATAGGCCCAAAGATCGGCGGTTATTGGTCGTCTCGGAGCTCTTGGTACGTGTTTTTCCTTCGGTATTAACGCGCTCTTGATCGTGGTATGTGTAATCGAGGGTAATAGTATCAGTCTCTGTCGGCGTTAGATAAACAGACGCACGATAGTTTTCTAACGTTTTTCCGCCATTAGCATAAAGAATCTCATCTTCAATTCGCTCTTGGTACATGCCTGAGATGGCCGTGCTGAGCAAACCATCGATCAGAGGTCCAGCCAAATAGACTTCACCTTGATAAAAATGACCAGACTCGTCATTTTCTTGTAACGTGGCTTCTACACGAGCACTGCCTGTCCAGCTTGGGAAATCCTTGCGCGTAATGATGTTTATGACGCCGCCTATCGCATCAGAGCCGTACAATGTCGACATTGGTCCGCGTACCACTTCTATACGCTCAATCGCATTTAATGGTGGCAGCCAATCTTGCTCAAAGCCACCACCACTGCTCACTTGAGTCTCTCGGCCAGATTGCTTGCGACCATCCACCAAAATAACTGTGTATTCAGACGGCATACCACGCAATGAAATCTCTTGACGCGATCCTCCTCCCGTAACAACAACACCTGGAATGTCCTTCATAGCATCGGTGAGATCTTTATATGAACGTGTTTCAAGTTGCGCTCGGTCAATGACACTGATCGATGCGGGAGCCTCGAGTGTCGACTGTTCATAGCCAGAGGCGGTAACCACAACGGTTTCCATAGTGGTTGTATCGTTATCTGATGGAGATTGTGCAGAAGAAGCAAAAGGGGTCACAGCCGTGAAACTCAGCGCAGCATAGACGACTGAATTCACGTTTAAAGGAGGATTCTTGAGCATGGTGATAGTTAACTTACTTGCAATTGATAATTGTTATCAATTAGATGTTAATTACCCCACAGTTTCAATCAATAACGTATTCACAATGTAAAATCTCGCTATGCAGGATCTGAAACGTTGTCAGGATATCTTGTACCCAATTAGGCAGACAACGCTTCTTCGTCAAACAATTCATTGATCAATTCACGCACCCAGACACACATAGGATCATCATGAAAACGCTTGTGCCAGTATAGATAAACCTGTGAAAAGTCCAGACGCAATGGCTCTGGCACCTCTCGCGTAATCAAACGTTCATCTTGGCACGCAGCTTCTGCGAACGGAGTGGGTAAATGGAAGATAATGTCTGTTTCCGCAGCAATGCTTGGCGCCGAAGTAAAGTTGGTAAGCTGCACTGGTGCCGACAAACGCTGCTTTTTGTTTGCAAGCCCAAGCTCAATGAACTTATGTTCGAAAGAGAGGGTTTTCTCTCCCTGTAATGAGATCTGCCCAAAATGGCAATTGCACAGTTTTTCCGCTGTCAGCTCTTGCTCAGCCAAAGGGTGATTACGGCTCATCAATAGGCGAAAGTCTCTCTTAGCTATCGCCTTTCGATAAATCGTATTTTCCGACGTAGGTGGCTGATGAGAAGAAAGTGAAAAATGAACATCACCCGATACAAGATCCTCAAAATGACGCTTTGGTGTGGTATCAATACTGACGACAAGATTCGGCGCCCGTTCACGTATGGCCGCCACAAGCCTAGGCATAATCGTATTGATTTGTGGTTGAAGGCCGTAAAAACGTAGGGTTCCTTCCACTTTACTCGGCTCGAAAGAGTTAGTGTTAGAAAGTTTTTCTAAGCTAATGATTAACGATGAAATATCCTTTTTGATGACTTCTGCTTTGGAGGTCAGCTCATAGCCAAAACTGCTCCGAACCAAGAGCTCATCATCGAAAAAGACCCGCATTTTTTGCAATGCTCGACTGACTGAAGACTGACTGGTATTCAACAACAACGCCGTGTTAGATACATGTTTTTCTTCGAGTAAGTATTTCAAAATATAGAGGGATGTAACATCGACTTGAGGGATTTGCATACGCTGCTCTTGCTTCCAAAATGGGGTCACTGCTTAGCCAAACACTCGGCTCACTATTCACTTTATCAATAAATAGTTTGCAGAGATAGCGCTGCTAATTCCGGCCACTTTGCAATGACTCGCTTACCACATATGTAAAGTCCCACTTGTGGTACGCAACAAAAAAGCCAGTATGACTGGCATACTGACTCTTGGAACTGCTTAAACATACGTTAAGCTGGCTTGTGATTATATTGAGCCTTACTTACCACCAATGCTCAAACGAGCAAAGCGAACGTCTGGCGAGAAGAAAGTGCGGCTATCGTTAATCAGCTGAGTATCACCTACTGCCTCAACTTCTTGCAGCATCTTGTAGAAGTTACCCGCTACTGTAATACCACGTACTGGTTGAGCGCGCTCACCATCACGACACAAGAAGCCACTCGCACCAAACGAGAAATCACCACTCACTGCATCCGCACCAGAATGGACACCTTGAAGTTCGACTAACTCTAGGTACTCACCCGCTTTTACTTCTGACGCACTGCTGTTACCCGTCGCAATCACTTTGTGATTCGCTGATACGTCTAAGCTCGATTTTGCACCGCGAGCGGCACTTGCTGTCGAGACTGCGCCCAAGTAACTTGCGGTCTGGCTGTTGTGTAGCAAGGTTTTCAAATCACCATTAGCAATCATCACATTGTTTTGAGTAGCGAAGCCTTCACTATCAAAACTCGCGATTGCCATACCATTTGGCATGTAAGCCGTATCAGTAAAGGTAATCAAATCACTCGCAACACGTTGACCAAGCTTGTCACCCAGTGGCGTAATGCCTTTCATCGCGCTTACGCCAGAGAAAGCACTGCCGAAAGCACCGAATAAACTTGCTAGCGCATTGATGTGGAAGATAGCAGGGTAGTTACCCGTCGCAACCGGTGCGCCTTCAAGAAGATCGCGAGCAAGGTTGTAGCCACCTTCGATACAGTAAGCTGGATTCAACTCATCAAAACGGCGACCCAGTGACATTCTACCCGCCATTGACTGTTTGCCGTCTTTTTCAAATAAGGTATACGCGTAACAAGTGAACGAGCGCTCGAAGTGTTGACACAATGTGCCTTGAGTATTGGCAATGATCAGTTGTGTTTCGCCATCGCTGTAACCATTGTAAGGTGCGCTAGAAGCGTGAGGTAGCGCTACTACGCCTTGCTCAAGTGCGAGAGACAGTTCGATTTTTTCGTCAACAGAAGTTGTGTCTTCTTGCGCAATCTCAGCAACATCAGTCGCGATTTGGCTGTTCACGCAACTAATAGTCTGATGTTCATCTTGCTTGGAAAAGCGAGCGCTTTGCAGTGCGTTGGTCAGCATCAAATCTAAGCTTGATTGCTCTAACGACTCAGAATAGCTTGTTGCAACGCGCGCATCTTTCACAACACGAACACCCAGAACTTGGCTTGAGCTTACTTTGTACTCATCCAGCTTTCCTTGGTTCGCTTTCAAAGAAAAGCTGCTGTTGCGGTTTACAATGACGTCCGCTTCTGCACCTTGGCGTTTTGCTTCTGATAGGACGTAATCAACCGCATTAAGAAGTTGTTGTTCTTGGCTCATTAGTTACCGCCTCCTACCAGAATGTTATCGACTTTCAGCGTTGGCTGACCGACTGTTGTTGGCACTGAGCCACTCACGGAACCACACATGCCCGGCGCAAGCGCCATGTCCTTACCAACCATGCTGATTTCTTTCAACACTTTTGGACCCGTGCTGATCAGCGTTGCTGTTTTCAGAGGCTTGGTGATTTTGCCATTTTCAATGAGGTAAGCTTCACGAACGGCAAAGTTGAACTCGCCCGTACCCGGTTGAACCGAGCCGCCGCCCATCTTCTTCGCATAGATGCCTCGTTCGATACCTGCCAGCATGTCATCAAGTGAATGCTCGCCTTCTTCGATAAAGGTGTTACGCATACGCGAGGTTGGTGCGAACTTGTAGTTTTGACGACGACCAGAACCCGTAGGTTCGTAACCTGTCTTCATGCCACCCATTTTATCGACCATAAAGCTGGTTAGCTTACCGTCTTTGATCAACTGAGTGCGCTGAGTCTTCATGCCTTCATCATCAACATGAATCGAACCCCATTCGTTGGTCATGGTGCCATCATCGACAGCATTCACTGCGGTGTGAGCAATCATTTCGCCCATCTTGTCGTGGAATACGGACGCTTTCTTCGCAACCGAAGTAGTTTCTAGTAAGTGGCCACACGCTTCGTGGAAGATTACGCCGCCAAAGCCGTTACCAATCACTACTGGCATTTCACCCGATGGACAAGCATCCGCGCCAAGTTTTACTAACGCTTGTTGCGCGATAGTTTGACCTAGCTCTTTCGCATCAAGCTGTTCACTGAACTCCCAGCCAGCAAGAGCGCCAGGACCTTCCATACCAGAAGACTGCTCATTACCTTTTTGAGCGACGGTATTACCCGCAACTCGGATGTAGTGACGAGTATCGTCAACGTGTAGACCTTCTGAGTTGAAGATAGACACTTGTTGTTCGCGCTGAAGCACACTGCCGATGAACTGGCTGATATGTTCACTCTCTGCGCGTGCGGCTTGGTCAACTTGCAATAAGAAAGCAATTTTAGAATCTAGGTTAGCGTCTTTGCCAAGTGGCATACGACAACCATGTTGAACTGGGTAGCGGTTCAGATTGAGAGAACCTGCTGACACGATTTGCTCACGCTTGTCTTTTGCTGCAAGCAGTGAGGTTACGCGTTTTAGTTCGGTTTCATCGGTGCTGTTGGTGTAACCGTAAAGCACTTTATGACCGAAGAAGAGACGAATACCGATGCCAAAATCGATACCCGAGTTCACCTTGTCCACCTCGCCAGAGGCGATCTGGACGGTGTTGGTTTGATGGTGTTCAACGAATAGCTCAGCGAAATCAGCCCCTAAAAAGAGGGCATGATCGATCACCGCTTTCGCTGTTACAGAATTAAGCATGAAATCTCCTTGCTTGTTGAGCGTCCTAGCCACCGCTTTTTAAACAATGTGGTGTGAGATTGATGATACAGTCCACATCTTCGACACTGGGTGGCAATGCAGACGATTTTACCATTTTTTAACGTCTTCGACTCTCTGATAAATTGTATGAAACAGTGACCAACAATCCATCCACCAAAGAAATAGCAATAGATTCACTCAACAGTGTCGCCGCGGGCATTTTTGATTGTCCCCTATTGGGGCGTCGGCAATTGCGTCTCAAGCCATTCAATAAATGCCGCATTCTTTGGTCTGTGTTGCTGCCCGTTTAGACAGATCAAATCGTAACCTCGCTCTGCACTTACACGCTCAAAAGGGGCGACGAGTTCACCGTTTTCTAGGCTGCTTTTCACTAAAGATTCACGAGCGATCCCCAACCCCATTCCGTTCTTAGCCGCTGTCATTGCCATATCAGCGTGATTAAACAAGTACGTTCTGTCCATCACATTAAGTGTGTTGAGTAGCGGGTTAGATTGTTTGTCCAGCCACATCGCCCACTCTTGATTGGGTTCACTCGCCTCTAATGATTCAGAGCAATGAATAAAAGTCACACTGGCCAACTGCTCAAGCAATGGCGCTGGCTCAGTAAAATGGTCGTTAAAGTATTTGGGACTACAAACCGGCAACAGCACTTCATCAAATAAACGCTGATGGTAAAAACCCGGATGTTCGCTATCGCTGTAGTAAATCGCGATATCGACGGGCTCATGCTGAAAGTCCAAACGGCTCGCTTTCACCCTCAGTTTTATATTGAGATGCGGATACAAACGTTGGAAATCTGGCAACCTTGGCAAAAGCCAACTCTGGGCGAACGTCGGCGCTGCTCCAATATATAACTCACCGCGCAGTTCATTGAACTTGATGTCTTCAAGCTCAGAGAAAATAACCTCGAACGATTGGTTTAATGCATGGAGTAATCGCTCACCCTCTTTGGTCAGTTCTAGCCGTCTCGTCATGCGTACAAACAAGCTGAAACCCAGTTGCTCTTCTAACGATTTGATTCTCTGGCTCACCGCCCCTTGGGTAATGAAGAGCTCTTCCGCAGCTTTGGTAAAGCTAAGAAACTTACCTGCAATCGCAAACGTGTACATATTGGAGAGCATCTGCTGCTTTCTGTCCATCACTCGACCTTCCATAAATTAGTTGTACTAATCCATAGCAAGATTTGTTTGGTTTGTGAAGCTAATCAGGATGCATTTTAATCAAACTGTCTTATCCATAACGAGAACATCACGATGAAAAAGAATCTTAAAATTACCATCATTGGCGCAGGCTCTAGCTACACACCAGAGCTAATCGAAGGTCTGATCAAACGCAATCATGAACTGCCAATTGGTGAGTTGTGGTTGGTTGATATTGAAGATGGTGCAGAGAAAGTCAGCATCATTGGCGATTTAACACGTCGTATGTTGGCTAAAAACGACATGTCGCATATTGATGTGCACGTCACCTTGGATCGCAAACCTGCTTTGAAAGGCGCAGACTTTGTCTGTTCTCAATTTCGTGCTGGCTGCTTGGAAGGTCGAATCCGTGATGAACGCATCTCGCTGAAATACGGCATGATCGGTCAGGAGACCAATGGGCTAGGCGGTTTTGCCAATGCCTGTCGCACCATTCCTATCGCGCTGGAAATCTGTAAAGAGATGGAAGTGTTATGTCCAGATGCTTGGTTGCTAAACTTTACCAACCCATCAGGCATGGTGACAGAAGCGATTCTCAAACACACCAAAGTGAAAGCGGTCGGTTTATGTAACGTGCCCGTGATCATGCAAAAAGGCATCGCCCAAATGTTAGGTGCCAACGAGCAAGAGTTTGTACTGCAAGTTGCGGGGTTGAACCACTTTATCTGGGCACGCCAGATCTTGCACGAAGGTCGAGACAAACTGCAAGAAGTGGTCGAAGAGATCCTATCTGGCAACGATCCTTTAGTACCGCAAAACATTCCTCCATTCGACTGGCCACAAGAGCTACTGCGTAATATGGGGATGATCCCGTGTGCTTACCTGCGCTATTACTACACCAGCGAAGACATCATGAGCCAAGAGATTGAAGAAGCGAACGGCGAAGGCACACGCGGTGAAGTGGTCAAAGCTATGGAGAAACGACTGTTCGATATCTACCGCAATCCAGAGCTCAGCGAGAAACCAAAAGAGCTCGAAAAGCGTGGTGGTCAATACTATTCCGAAGCGGCCTGCGAGCTAATGAGCTCTATCTACAACGATAAGCGCACCATTATGCACGTAAACACCCGTAACAACGGTGCCATTGCAGGCTTACCAGATGATTGCGCGGTGGAAGTCAGCTGCATGATCACAAAATCGGGACCTGTGGCGTTGAACGTCGCGCCATTCCCAAGCGATACGCTGCGCTTGATTCAATTGATGAAAGACTTTGAATCACTCACGGTAGAAGCGGCAGTCACAGGCGATCGCAATGCCGCGCATCGAGCCTTAATTTTGAACCCGCTCGTTACCACCGGGACGATTCTAGAAAAGGCTCTAGAAGAGACAATTGAAGCCAACCTCGACTACATGCCACAGTTCCGTTAGTCCTAACGAAAAAGGGATGGTGGATGCCATCCCTTTACAAGACTCACGCTTAAACCGGCTGGCTCAGCATAAACACCACCACTAACGCGAGGCTGCTGCCCATGCATCGGTTCACCCATACCACCTTTTGTGGTGACTGTATAAAGCGGTTCAATACGGTGCCAAAGTACGCCCATGCAAACATCCCCAGCACACCCGTTCCCACCATCACGCTAATAATGATCACCACCTGAGTCAGGTAATCATTGTTTGGTGAGATAAATTGAGCAAACACCGTCAGCGAGGCAACCCAACTTTTCGGATTAAGAATTTGCACCCAAACGCCAGATAAAAAACCGGACTTTTTCGCATTCGAATCATTGTCGACTTCCATTGTGGCAATCGACCATGCGAGATACAAAAGGTACGCCGCACCAATCCACTTCAACGCCGTGTACAAATCTGGGTAAAGGGTAAACAAACTGACAAGCCCCACACTTGCACCAACCAACATGATGATCACCCCAACGGCATTACCCAACACAAATGGAACCGTCGCAGAAAACCCATATCGGCTCGAAATACCTAACAGCGCGACGTTACCTGCTCCCGGCGTTAAAGAAATAGAAACAGCAAACAACAAAAATGCCGCCAACAATTGAGCACTCATGCACTCTCTCCCAAAAACTAATCAACGAATATGGCAACAGTCTAACGATTTGGGTAGAAAGAAAATTGCTATCTGCGCTACGATAAAAGCCAATTTGAGCAAAATATTTCCAGAACAATTATGAAAAGGAAAGAATCCACCAATTTTGAATTAGATAGTACTGATTTCGCCATTCTCGACCATATTCAGAAAGATGGTCGCATGAGTAATTCCAAACTCGCCGAGACGGTTAACCTAAGTGAAACGCCCTGCTGGCGACGCTGGAAAAAGATGGAAGAGGAAGGCTACATTGAGGGTTACGCCGCAAAGCTGAACCGTAAAAAGCTCGGCTTCCAAGTCTCTGGTTTTACGCTCGTGACCCTTGGCAGCCATGAAGTAGAAAACACCGAGCCTTTTGAAGACTTTGTCGCCGATGCAAACTGGATTCTCATGTGTCATTGTATCGCGGGAGGGGCTGACTACATTGTCCAAGTCGTCGCGCATGATCTCGACGAATATTTTGAACGCATAAGCTCGATGAGACGGGTAAAAGGCGTTAGCGCAATTCAATCCAACGTATCCGTCAAAGAGATCAAAAGCACTTTTCAATTGCCATTGGAGTAGTCTAGGAAGGGCACTAAATCCATTAGCTATTGACTAAAGAGCTAATGACGAAAAGAGATTGAAGGGAGATATTCTGCAACACATGATAAGAAGATTCATAAGATATCGTCACTTGCAGTCATCTCCTGTAGGCTCTGTTATTTCAAAAGCGGTTCCATCCAATGCTCTGTTATAGTGGGTATAATGCTGGCTTCTTCGTTTTGTATTTAATATCAGTGCATCCACCATTCGCCGAGAGCCAGTACCATCATCCCAATCAAGATTCAGTTGTATCATACAGTTAATTACAACGTCATATTTCACAGCATGTGCGTATGCAATCTCCGTATCTATTTCCGTTCCCCCTGAGTAGTCGTAGTCAAATACCGTTTGTAAATGCCTTGAACTTTGCCGATAGAAGCCTCGCTCATTTTCTGGGATCATCAAAGCATTAATAAACTCATCAACATCATCTCGGATGCCATTTTCATCGGCATCGACACCTTTCAACGTGTCATCGCGATTAAGGATGGGCTCAAAATGCTGAAGAAGATACGCTAATTGCGCCTTGGTGGTTGATGCGCTCTCTAGGGCTTGGCGGTCTTGCTCTGAAAGCACAATTTTATCTTCAATGTTTCTCGCACTACCCTGCGAGATCCCCCCAACCAACAATAAACACCCAACTAGGGCTGCAACCGTTTTGTCCATATTAGTCATTCTAAATTCCATTAAATCAATGTACTGGATTGAAAATATAACCTATTTGGATTCTCTCTATGTAGACAGGGGGTCGTTGAAATAACTAGATTACCAAAGTGTGAGTAAGTGCAAGTGAACGTGTCCAATCGCTGATAAGGAGGTAAAATTAAACCACCAAAACGGTGGTTTAATTGAGGCTGATTTTTTGGATGTCACTCAGTAGTCTATCTCTTTGCACTGGGATTTGGGCGCTTCCCCTGAAACTGCTTAATACTCTTTTTACTGTTAGTACGGCGGTTGGCTTTTTTATCACGTGGGGCGCGTTTGCTCTCGCCTGTGGAGGGTTTATCGGTAACAGGAAAACCATCTAACTCTTGAACTGGTAACTCACGCTGAGTCAGGCTACGAATGGCGTTTAATGCCTCTGTTTCGCCATGACAGACCAGCGACATTGCCACCCCTTGCTCCCCGGCGCGTGCGGTTCGCCCAACTCGGTGAACGTAAGTCTCTGCATGCATTGGCAACTCAAAATTGATGACAACCGGAAGCTGTTCGATGTGAATTCCACGGGCGAGCAAGTCTGTAGCAATCAACACTTGAGTCTGACCAGATTTGAATTGTGCTAGCGTCTCTTCACGCTCAGATTGACTCTTATTGCCATGCAAAACACTGGTGGTAATGGCGGCTTTATTGAGCTTTTTCGCCAAGCTATCGGCATTCTCTTTTGCGCCAATAAATACAATCGCTTGAGACCAATGGTTCTGTTTAATCAGCTCAATCAGCGCTTTCGCTTTACTGCCTTTGTTGACCAAATAAAGCGTCTCCGCAATGTCTTTGTTGGTGCTGTTTTCTTGGTGAGCCGTCAACGCAACAGGCGCACTCATCAAAGCCATCGCTTTTTGTTTTAATGCGTCAGAGAAGGTGGCAGAGAACATCGCCGTTTGTCGTTGTGCAGGTAGTTTTTCCGCAATCGCTTGGACATCTGGCCAAAAGCCCATATCCAACAGACGGTCCGCCTCATCCAAGATTAACGTCTTCACCTGCTTTAGCGACAGCTCTTCAGCGCTTAGCAAATCTAACAGTCGCCCTGTCGTGGCTATCAGTATATTTGGTCTCTTCGCTAACTTAGCTTGCTGCTGCGCTTTATCGACACCGCCACACAATACGACCGAACTCAAACCAAGCGGCTGAGTGATTTCACCCACCGAATCATTGACTTGAAACGCCAGTTCGCGAGTTGGGACTAAGACTAAAGCTTGGTGATCAGGGTTTGGCAACAGGCGCTGTAACAGTGGCAGTAGGTAAGCAAGTGTTTTACCACTGCCCGTATTCGCCTGCGCGAGCACGTCTTTCTCTGCCAACATTTGTGGAATCACCAAAGCTTGTATATCAGTCGGTTTGACCACGTTTTGAGGCAGCGCCTGAACAAGTTTTGGTATAAGAGATAAGGAAGAAAAAGACATCGAGTGGATTCCCAAATAAGAGTTAACAGGCTAACGGACGCGGTGACTTGACCACATAACCAAATGCCGAAGTGAGTCGACTTGGGGAGTATATCATTGAGCACGCCCCAAAAGCCGTTAAAGAATGTAGTGCAGAAGATCGGCGGCTAAAATCGCATCAAAAAGGCGTTTCCATCTAGCGCGATTTACACTGTAATTTCTCCAGTAGCGGGCTGAAAAAACGAGATTCATTTCCCAACAATAGGAAGAAGTCAGAGCATTCACTCAGAAATATAAAACTAAATTGCCAATAAATTGAAATGGTTAAAACCTAGTCTATGTTTAGATATAAAAGTTTGTTCATATAACAAGGACTAGGTATGAAACGTTTCACCCTCTCCCTTCTAACCATTGCAATGTCAGTCAATAGTTATGCCGCTGTCGACTCTAAACCGGCGACTCAGGCAACCATCAAAGCCAACCAAGCTCTCTATAAAGCCTTGCCGTTTAACGACACAAAAGATTTTGAACGCGCACAGAAAGGCTTTATTGCCAAGCAAGATGTCGTGACCATCACTAATGACAAAGGCGATGTCGTTTGGGATCTCGAAGAGTACAAGAAGTTCATAACTCTTGACGCAAAAGCACCTGATAGCGTTAACCCGAGTCTTTGGCGAAATGCTCAGCTCAACGTGATCAATGGTCTTTTCAAAGTCACGGATGGAATCTACCAAGTTCGCGGTTACGACTTAACCAATATCACTTTCGTAGAGGGTAAAACTGGATGGATTGTGTTTGACCCACTGATCTCGCAAGAAACCGCCAAAGCGGCGCTCGATTTTATCAACTCGGAGTTAGGGGAAAGACCAGTCACCGCTGTGATCTACAGCCATAGCCATATCGACCACTTTGGCGGCGTGCGTGGCATTGTCGACGAAGCAGACGTGACCGCCGGTAAAGTACAAATCATTGCTTCCCACGGATTCACAGAACACGCCGTATCTGAAAACGTGATTGCAGGTAACGCAATGGGTCGACGCGCCATCTATATGTACGGAGCCTTATTGCCTAGAAATGCGCAGGGAGGTGTCAATGGTGGCTTAGGACAAACCACGTCGACGGGGCTAGCAACGCTCATTAGACCCACACTCGTCATCGAAAAAACGGGCGAAGAGCACATTGTTGATGGCGTCAAAATGGTATTCCAATACACACCAGGGTCGGAAGCACCTACTGAAATCAATACCTGGCTACCAGAGAAGAAAGCACTCTGGATGGCAGAAAACAGCACCAATACCATGCACAATATCCTGACTCTACGCGGTGCTCAGGTGCGCGATGCGCTGAAGTGGTCATCGTATTTGAATGAAACTATCGAAATGTGGGGCGACGAAGTCGAGGTCAAATTCCAAAGTCACCATTGGCCGATGTGGGGGCAAGAAGAGATTGTCGATTACTTCAAACTTCAACGTGATATGTACAAATACACTCACGATCAAACGGTTCGACTCATGAACCAAGGCTACATCGGTTCCGAAATTTCCGAGATTATTCAGTTCCCGAAAGAGATCGATCAGAACTGGAACACTCGTGGTTACTACGGCACGCTCCGACACAATAGTCGCGCGGTCTATCAACGTTACATGGGTTGGTATAGCGGCAACCCATCTGATCTGAACAATCTTCCACCAACCAACGCCGCCGTCAAATACGTCGAATACATGGGAGGTGAAAATGCGGTCATCGATAAAGCGCAACAAGATTTCGACAAAGGCAACTACCGCTGGGTGGCTGAAGCGCTTAAACACGTCGTCTTTGCCAATCCACAAAGCAAAAAAGGCAAACTGCTGCTCGCTGATACCTATGAACAGCTAGGTTACCAAGCAGAGTCTGGACCTTGGCGCTCGGTCTACCTCCAAGGAGCCTATGAGCTACGCAACGGTACACCTTCTTCTGGTGGGACAAATACCGCGTCTCCAGACATCATCAAAAACATGCCACCAGAAATGCTGTTTGACTACTTAGCAGTACGTCTGCTTCCAGAAAAAGCAGCGGGCAAAGACTACACCATCAACATAAACTTCACTGACCTTGATGAGCAGTACACGCTTTACATCGAAAACTCGGTGTTAAACCACACCACCAAACAGTCGGACGATCCGGACGTCTCTTTAACCCTAACAAAAGAAGCGTTGGACAAGGTACAGCTTGGCGAGATGACGCTTGAGCAAGCCATTTCGAGCGGTGATTTAAAACTGAAAGGCGACAAACAAGTGTTCAAAGACTTTGTGGGCATGCTAGATACCTTCAACTTCTGGTTTAACATCGTCACGCCATAGGAAGCAATAATGAAGCAACTCAATATGCTGGTTGCGATTTGCCTGAGCAGTGTCAGCCTCGCTGCTCAGGCATGTACCTACGATGGTCAATTTAGCAATCCATTTACCGAAAGTTACCCGGGTTCTCTAGATGTCGCGATGTCAACGTACGACGCACTAGACAGCCAGACAATTGATACGATTTCATCTCTCAACGGGCCTTCTGGTTTACGAAGAGCCAGTTGGTGGCTGAAACTTATGGCGGACAAATACGCCAGTGAGTTGCAGTCAGTTAGTTACATTTATCTTGTCGACAGTCATTTATGGAGCAAGGTTGAATATGGTCAATCCATTACCGTTCACTCGGCTCCAAGTGATGAGTCTTCATCAAGTCGTGTCCTTCTCCTCAGTGAAGCAGCTCTTAACGCGCTCGTTCAGGGGAAAGTCAACTTTGAGCAAGGCGTCACTTTAGGCGTCATCCAAAAGGCGGGTTAATAAAAGTAGCCCTGCAGAAAGTGTAAACATTTTGCCCCACATAGCGTGTTCTATGTGGGTGCACCTTGGTCTGAGGAGCCGCAGAACATGGGGTTATAATACGTCTTATTCTCGACATAAAACATACGATGTTCGTAGAGTGGGATTTACAACTCAAGACAATATGGATCTCGCCTATCACTCCTAACGCTCTCTAAAGCGTGCGATAATGGCCTGTTTTTTATCGTACACATTTGAAGGAACCAAATGACCGCTACAGAATATCTCAACGATCTGAATCAACGTTACCTCACCATCCACCGTACTAAAGAAGACTTTTTCTGGGAGACTTACATGGGCATCAGTGATGATCATGACGGGTCGACCAAAGCACAAACCGAGTGGACCAACTTTCTTAGCAATGCCGATCAAATCGCTGAGATCAAACACCAGTTGGAAGCAGCCGAATCCATTACCGATGATGCCGAGAAAAAGGCGACCCAAATCGGACTAAATGGCTGGTTAAACACATTCCAAGCACACGCGATTGAAGGGAATGAAGCGCAAGCTCTAAAAAATCAGTTGATTGAGTTCGAAGCAGGACTGTTTGAACGAAAGCAGAACCATGTACTCACTTTTACCGATGAGCATGGCAAACAAGTTGAAGGCTCACTGCCTGTGTTGGCCTCAACCATTCGTACCAACAACCATGAAGACGTCCGTCAATCGGCGCACCAAGCGCTACTTGGACTAGAGCAGTGGTTGCTACAAAATGGCTTCATTGAGCTGATCAAACTGCGCAATCAATTTGCGCGTTCTTTAGGTTACGACACATTCTTCGATTACTCCGTCGTTAAAACGGAGAAGATGACCTCAGATGAGCTGTTTGCCATTCTTGACGATTTTGAAGCTCGCACTCGTGATACTAACCTTGCTAGCCTCGCCAATCTTGCTAAAGAAAAAGGTGACAACGCGGTGACGGGCCATAACTTCGTGTACTCGTACTCAGGTGACGCAATGCGTGATCTGGACCCGTATGTGCCCTTCTCCAAGTCCCTTCGCCGCTGGGTTGAATCGTTTGGTCGTTTGAACATTGACTATTCAGGCGCAGAGCTCACGCTGGATCTGCTCGACAGAAAAGGCAAATACCCGAACGGCTTCTGTCACGGTCCTATTCCTTCGTTCTATAACCAAAACGAGTGGGTTGCAGCCAAGGTTAACTTCACCAGCAACGCCAAGCCAGACCAAGTTGGCAGCGGTTATTCTGGTATTAACACCTTGTTCCATGAAGGCGGTCACGCTGCGCACTTTGCAAACGTCAAAATGAACGCGCCGTGTTTCTCTCAAGAATTTGCGCCTACCTCTATGGCCTACGCAGAAACACAATCAATGTTCTGTGATAGCTTGCTCAACGATGCAGACTGGTTAAAACAGTACGCACTGGACGCACAAGGCAACCCTGTCCCTGACGACGTGATTAAGGCAATGATCAACAGTCGTCAGCCGTTTGCTGCTTTCTCAGAACGTAGCATCTTGGTTGTGCCTTACTTTGAACGCGCGCTGTATCAACTGAGCGATGAAGAGCTTACTCCTGAGCGCATTACCGCTCTTGCGCGCCAGTGTGAAAAACAGATTCTTGGTCTAGAGTGCAGCCCGCGCCCGCTTATGGCAATCCCTCACCTAGTGTCAGATGAAGCTGCTTGTGCCTATCACGGCTACCTGCTAGCACATATGGCGGTGTACCAGACGCGTGCTTACTTCCTCGATAAGTTTGGCTACCTAACCGACAACCCTGAAATCGGCCCTCTGCTTGCTCAGCGCTATTGGCATTCAGGCAACCAGCTTTCTCATAACGAAACCATTGTGAGCTTAACGGGTGAAGGGTTTAACGCTAAGTATTTGGCGGATGCATGTAACCTCTCTTCAGAAGAGGCTTGGGCAGCGCAGCAAGAAAAAATTGCCAGCTTAGCGACGCGCCAACAAGCGGAAGTTGCGTCATTAAACGCGACCATTAAAGTCGTCGATGGCAGCAAAGAGTTGGCAAGCAACCAAGAGTCTGATGAGGCGATGTGCGATCAATTTGAAGCCTACATCAAAGAGACTTACGGCTGTTAACCAGCTCACGACTCAACTCCCCAAGGCCGCGACGATTCGCGGCCTTTTTGATCAAGAGCTTTACTGAGCGCCCCACCAAACAGCAGATGCCCGCAGTAAACCAATGATTTATAAAATAGATTTGTAGAAAAATGCGCCTCTGTGTCATTATGCATTCAAAGCAATTCGTTGCCCTATTCAATCGCTATTCAAGGAAGAACGCATGATAAAGATCCGCAAAGCCAATGCGTCTGATGTTCAGCCTATCTACGATTTGCGCAAGCGATCCATTCTTGCCAAATGTGCTGACCACTATCAACCAGAGCAACTCGCCCTTTGGACCCAAGGTGGCGTGTCTGAAAAGCTGAAAGAGGACATTGTCGCGACCTTCTACGTTTCTGAGGTAGACGGCAACGTAGTGGGGTGTGGCAAACTTAACACCGAGACAGGCATGGTCGATGCCATATTTGTCGATCCGCCTTATTTTGGTTTGGGCGCAGCAAAAAAGATGCTGGCTTTTCTTGAGCAAATGGCTAAAGAGCACAAACTGGAAAAAATGGTCTTAGAGGCAACCCTCAATGCCGCCCCTTTCTACCGCTCTTGCGGATTTCATGGGGAGGAAATCTCGACCTATCACTCTCCACGAGGAGTGAGCTTAGATTGCGTCGTGATGGAAAAACCGCTTCAAAAGGAGAGAGCATGATTAGCCATATCGACCATATTGTTCTCACCGTCTCGGACATTGCCCATTCTATAGCGTTTTACCAACGGGTTCTGTTGATGGAAGAGGTCACCTTCGCCAACGGTCGCAAAGCGCTAAAGTTTGGAAACCAGAAGATTAATTTACAACTGTTAGGTCAGGAGCCGAGAAACCGAGCGCAAGTTGGCTCAGGAGATCTTTGTTTGATAACACGTTGGCCACTCGAGGAAGTGATTACTCACTTAACTAAAGAGCAGGTAGACATCATCGAAGGGCCAGTTGAGAAATCTGGAGCCCAAGGCCCTATTCAGTCAGTCTACTTTCTAGATCCAGACTCTAATCTGATTGAGATTAGCGTTTACTGTTAAACTAATGCGAATAGAAAACTATGAATGAAAAAATGACCGCACTATGCGGTCATTTTTTACTTTGTTTAATTGAAGACGGTTAACGAAAACGCATCGCGAGCGTAGCGGCCACATTGCGTGCCGTCATCTCCACGTTAAATGCCGCCTCTTTCAGCGCGGTGGGTAGGTCTGTTGCCCCCAACACCACACTGAACACCGCATCAATGCCGTGATCATGGACCACGCGACAATCTTGCGCAATACTGCCCGCAATACCAATCACAGGTAACTGATAGAGCTTCGCGGTACGTGCTACGCCAATTGGTGTTTTACCATGAATGGTTTGGCTATCAATGCGCCCTTCGCCCGTAATCACTAGGTCGGCATCTTTCACAACTTGAGCAAGGTTAACCGCATCCATCACTATGTTAATGCCGGGGCGAAGTGTTGCATCAAATAAGCCCAAAAGCGCCGCGCCCAGTCCACCAGCAGCTCCTGCACCCGCTTGACTGATCACATCCTTACCATTGGTTTGATGGATCATAGCAGCGTAGTGCGCGAGGTTTTGGTCAAGCTGTTCAACCATTTCAGGGGTTGCGCCCTTTTGCGGGCCAAACACATGAGAGGCGCCTTTGGGGCCACACAAAGGATTATCAACATCACAAGCGACTTCGAGTTGAATCTTTGCTAAACGAGGATCCAAACCAGACAAATCAATCTTAGCTAAACGCGCTATTGCGCCACCACCAAAAGGCAAGTCGGCTCCCTCAGCGTCGACCAGTTTCGCGCCAAGAGCTTGTGCCATTCCCACCCCACCATCATTGGTCGAGCTACCGCCAATGCCGATGATAATGTGGTTCACACCTTTATCGAGTGCCGCTTTGATAAGCTGGCCAGTACCGTAGGTTGTGGTAAGGAGCGGGTTTCGCTCACTTGGATCCACTAAGTGCAGCCCTGACGCTGCGGCCATTTCAATCACCGCAGTAGAGCCATCACCCAACAAACCATAAAACCCTTCCACAGGTTGGCCTAACGGACCGGTGACTTCCACCGTCACGATATCGCCGCCCGTGGCATCCACTAGGGACTGTACGGTACCTTCTCCTCCATCAGCCATCGGCAGTTTGATGTATTCTGCGTCAGGCATGATTTCTTTAAAGCCATTTTCAATCGCAGTTGCCACTTCCATAGCGGTTAAACTTTCTTTGTAAGAATCTGGAGCGATAACTACTTTCATATTGGTTTCCTATATTGGCTTGCTACAGCAGAACAAGACTGAGAATGTAAACTAGCGTCATGGCTGTCACGCCTTGTACCAAAGTGGCCATGGTTTGCGCGCGATACGCCAAGCCAACCGACATACGGCTAAACTGCGATACCACCCAGAAGAAGCTGTCATTGGCATGCGATACCGTCATCGCGCCGGCACCAATCGCCATCACCGTTAGCACTCGTCCCATTTCAGAGTCTAGCCCGAGTTGTGCCAACATTGGAGCCACCAATGCGGAAGTCGTAACCAGCGCAACCGTTGATGAGCCCTGCGCTGACTTCAATGCCGCCGCCACAATAAACGGCATGAAGATACCAACGCCCAACGCCGATAACGTCGTACCCAAATACTCACCGAGCGGCGTCGCTTTCAGCACGGCGCCAAATGCACCACCCGCACCAGTAATGAGTAGAATTGGCGCTGCTGACGTAATTCCTTGGCTAATACGCTCGCCAAACTCTTCCACCTTGTTGTCACTTTTTAGCAAGCGAACCGATAAGAACAGGCCAATAATCAGCGCCGTTAGCGGTTGGCCTAAGAAAGAAAGCACATCAAACACAGTGCCATCGCCTAACGGCAGGCTTGGGAACCTAGCGATAGAGCCTAAACAGATCAGAAGAATAGGGACGAAAATGGGTACGAATGCTTGGCCCGCTGTCGGCAGTTCACCATACGAAGCCTTGAGCTCTTTCCAATCTTGTTTTGCTTCAGCTAACTGATCACCGCCATCAGGCTCCACATCTTTGAATCGATTTGCCCACAACATACCTGCAATCGCTGCGGTCGCCGCCACAAAGATACCGACACCAATCACCAAACCCAGATTAGATTCAAGGCCAAGGTTGCCCGCTGCCGCAATTGGACCCGGTGTTGGCGGAACGAAGGTGTGCGTCGCATAGAGACCGGTTGCCAATGCCACACTCATCGCCACGCTGGAAGTTTTTAAACGGTTCGCGAGCGACTCTTTCAACGAGTTCAAAATCACGTATCCCGAATCACAAAATACAGGCACCGAAACGATGTAGCCAATAATGCTCATGGTGAGTGTTGGTGAGCGTTCGCCAAGCACTTTAATGACTGTATCGGCCATGGTAATGGCTGCGCCACTTTTTTCTAAGATGACACCAATGATGGTGCCCAAAACAATGACTAAGCCGATATAGCCCAAAATACCGCCAAAGCCGGAAGCGATGGTTTTTGCGATGCTATCTGCCGGTAATCCATAGGCAAATGCAGCTAAAAAGGCGGCAACGATGAGTGCTAAAAAGGGGTGTAACTTAAATTTGGTGGTTGCGAGGACGATAAAGGCTATCACCCCCAGCAAGATTAGGATAAGACTCATGATAACTCCGTTTATTATTGGTTTACTCAGGGTATGTGAAGTCGTTTCACACACTCAGGGTGTCTGTAGGGACGGGGCTATTATTGAGCGATTCGAGCCACATTCCTTTATGCAAAGTGACAAATTTATCAATTCAAAAGGCAACATAAACTGTCAACTTGCACAAAAACCCAATGGTAATCACAAGCATTTTAAGGCTAGATATAACTGCACCTTATGATCTAACTTGTTGATTTTTAGATTAGTCACCTCTTCTATCTTTTCCAATCGGTAACGGAGTGTATTTCGGTGAATATGTAGCGCTGCACAAGTTTGAGCCAGATCGCAATCTTGGTCAAAAAATACGCGAAGTGTTTTAAGCAATGCGCCCTTGCTGTCTTGTTGTTGGAGCTTGACCAGTGGTTCTAGTAGCTGTGCTTGCCTCCACTCGTCTTGTTTTAAGCCACCCACTAACACCGATAGCTTATGATCTTGGTAGAAAAGAATGGCGTCTTTGCTCTGCTTTGCGCCATCTAGCGTTGCTTTGGCGGTATCGTAAGAACGCGCTAAACCTGCCAGCCCCGGGAAATACTGCCCCATCGCAATCTGGATCGAAAAGTCCGATTCTTGCTCTACGCGCTTAAGAAGCTTTTTCACACGGCGCCGCTCTTCCAAGTGATTCCAGATACCATCAACCAATGTCACGGGTTTGAGTACCACCACTTCATTCATCGATACCGAGACGATACCAACGATATTGTTTCGCTCTGGATACTCGAGCAAGTGGACCAATTTCTGAAGGTGCTCCAGTGTTAAAGGCTGCCCTTTTTTGGGGATCACTTTCACTGCGGCGGCAATTCGGGGTTGAGAAAGATTGAGATCCAAACGCTCAGCGATCGATAACAGTTGGTTTTCATTTAATGTAGAGCCTTGAATAAGCTGGAGAAGTAACTCTTCACGATGACGTTTGTTCCACTGAATCTGCGCCATCATGGCTTCTTGTTCGACAATCAATTCAGCGGTCATTTTGACAAGCTCACCATAGCGCCTGACTTCATCGGGTTGACCTGATATGCCCACCACACCAATGACCAACTCTTGGTGAAGAATAGGGAGGTTGATCCCCTCTTTGACGCCATTTAAGGTGCTGGCTACGGTCTTGTTGATTTCAACCGTACGATTATCGTGGATCGCTAACAGCGCGCCTTCATGCGTACGGTGCAAACGGGAAGGGTCACTAGAGCCGATGATCTGTCCGTTTTCATCCATCACGTTAACGGGAAATTGAATAATTTTTGTCGCTCGCTCTACGATTTGGCGAGCAATTAGCGTGTTTAACTGCATAGGTGTGCCTTGTGATCACCCACTCTCGGTATTTTGCTTAACATATCACAAGGGCACCTCGAATCACGCAGGGCAAATTCGACTCGCTCACAGAGAGAATAAAAAAATGCCCGAGGCTCTCCCTCAGGCACAATTTAGTTCAGGTTATTCATACTGGGCTAGCCAGTGTTTTAACAGCACATTGAGCTCAGTCTGCTGTTCATGACTCAGTCCGGCGACTAAGTGAGTCTGCACACCCACGTGCTCCTCAATGATTTGGTCAATCAAGTTCAATCCCTCTTGAGTCAGCTCAACGGTCACACTGCGACGGTCTTCTTTGCTGTGCTGACGGCTGATCAAACTTTTGGCTTCTAACTTGTCGAGACGATTGGTCATGGCGCCCGACGTCAGCATCATGGAATTAATCAACTCTGAAGGCGTTAAACGAAACGGCGCGCCACTTCGACGCAAAGTCGCGAGCACATCAAACTCACCAAGCTTTAAGTCATACCGCTTGTGCAGCTCTGCAACCTCAGACTCCATGTACTTTGCAATTCGCATTAAGCGACCCATGATCGCCATAGGCTGAGTATCCAAATCTGGCTTCTCATCGGCCCACTGGCTCACCACTTTATCTATCGCATCCATGAATCTCTCTCTTACTCCCATAGCAAACTCGAAGTATCTTAACATAAAGGTACTTTACAAACAGCAATGTGAGGAGTAAGTTTAACTTAAAGTATCTTAATATGAAGATAAATGATGAACATATTGCTTGCGATGATCCCCGCCTTCTTTTGGGGAACCACTTATGCCGTTACCCAATACACACTCGCGGATTGGCCGCCTTTGTTGTTAGGGGCGATAAGAGCGCTCCCTGCTGGTCTGCTGCTGCTGGCATTCAAACCCAGTTTACCTAAGGCGCAAGATTGGGGCGTTCTTGTTCGCTTGGGCTTTATCAACATTGCCACCTTCTTTGTTCTGATCTTTGTTATGGCGCTCACGCTGCCATCAGCCATTTCTGGGGTGGGAATGATTTCAGTGCCAGTATTCGCGATGCTCTACACTTGGTTGCGATACAAAAAACGCCCGGGTCGACTGCAGGCGGTCAGTGGGGCGGCACTGATTGCTCTAGCTTGGATGCTGTTTGATCCACGCTCCATCAGCTTAAACCCCGTTGGTTTGGCGGCGATGCTTGGCGCAATCAGCTGCATTATTGTCGGCAGTTCATTAACCAAATCACTGGGTGAGCGTATTCACTGGTGGACAGTATTGAGCTGGCAACTGATTCTGGGCGGCGCAATCCTAACGCTTGCTGCCATCATCCATAGCATGATTCAACCCGCCCAATACGCCGCGGCGATTGAGCAACTCTCGATGACCAACGTGCTAGGGCTACTTTGGGTTGTTCTACTCAATACTGCGCTGGGCTACGGTCTGTATGTGTGGTTATTGCAACGCATGTCTGTGGTCGATTTTACCTTTGGCGGTATTGCTAACCCTGTGGCGGGGATCGTATCTGGGCTACTGCTGCTCGGAGAGTCTTTTACCCCCGTGCAATACAGCTTAATGGTAGGCATGATCGCGATGTCGCTGTTACCCCAAGTGGTAGACAGCTTGCGCTCCCAAGCCAAAGCACAAAGGCATGCAGAAATAAATTAGAGTGGTAAGCCTCATCAACAAGGCGTGCAAGTGGATACAGCGCGGTTTTCTATCACTTTCGGGATAGTGATGGAAAACTTTGCACCGCCGAGAGGGCTTTGGCTGACGGCCAATCGCCAGCCAAGATTCTTCGCTGCTTGATTGGCGATCGCCAAACCTAAACCAAAGCCGCCTTGATTTAAGTTTCGGCTCGCATCTAAACGCGAGAAAGCAATGAAGATTTCTTCTTGTTTCTCTTCAGGTATACCTTCACCGTTGTCTTCAACATGGATCAGATAACAGGTTTGGTCCTGCTCGATCGACACTTCAACTTTACCCTTACCATATTTGTTCGCGTTCTTGATCAAATTATCGAGCACCAACTTAGCGTAACAATCGCAGCCATAGACCTTAGGGTCATCCAACGCTTGTTGAATAGCAAGTGTCGCGCTGCCCGGCTCTGCGATACTTTGGATGCGATCTTGGCAGAGCTCTACCAACGAAAAACGGGTCGGCTCTAGCTGCATTTCTCTATGCTGGTTTGTCAGCTTTGCCAACTTGAGGATGTCTGACGTTAACTGTGAAATATCGCCAATATAACGGTCTATTTGATCAAATAGGTCGTTTTTATTGACGGTATCCTCTCGCCTTAGCAGATCACTGGCCATCTGAATACGCGTCAACGGCGTTCGAATCTCATGAGGAATGGCATAAGAGAAGATTTGCGCCTGTTTGACGCGAGCTTCAATATCGTCCGCCATGTAATTGAAACTCTCGGCGATCTCTTTCATCGGTGACAGAGCACTCGGCTCAGCGCGCACGCTCAGATCTCCCTGACCAAAGACGCGCTGCGTGTGGAGTAGCTTTTTAACACGTCGATTAATCATCACAAGCGGCGTGTATATCAGAAGCCCGATCACCAAACCAATCAGAGTAAACAGGGCGGTAAAAAACTGTGTATCTTCATCCTCATACCACTCTTCGTGAGTGTGAGAGGGCTCTTCAATTTCAGTCAGTAGTAAAAACTTGTCGCTGTTGGGAATGGGTAACGCGGAAGAGAAATAGTCATCGTCACGAACGTACACCTTGGGCCCTGTATCACTGACAAGCATTACGCACTCTTTACACCGCTCGCCCGCCACCTCACTGTTATCCACCAATGAGAGCGTGTAGTTATAGAACACTAACTCGTCTTGACTGTTTAGCCTTTCGTATAGCCCATCTGGTTCGCCCTTAGTTTCGAGATAACGCTTTACATGAATGGCAGAGCTCTCAACAAACGAATCAATGTCTCCTTGTAGCATGTAGCCGTCAGTAAGTTTGGTAAACAAGGTAATAGTACCCAGAATACTGACCACTCCCGTCAGGTAGAGATAGGTGAAGATTGAGCGACTTTTTTTGCGTTTTACCATCATGGGGCCCATTCCTAAAAGACGGGCACAAACTAACACAAGTTGGTTTGATTTTACACGGCAGACAAAATTCAGGAGGCACAAAAAAGCCTATCGAGCAATTCGACAGGCTTAGCAAAAAAGAGTGTACAAGAAGTTAAAAACTAAAGCCGACGCTCGCTGAAGCGGTGACCTGTTCCAACTGGGTGTCTGTCGCGGCCGCAAAACGAGTACTCACATGATCTGACATGTTATGGGTGACACCGATTGCAACTGCCTCATAGCCTTGCGCATGACCAACGCCAACCGACACCATAGTGTCACCGACATACCTAGGCTGTACCAAACCAGCGATAGCTGCCATTGTTGCCACAGAACGTTTAACACCTTCTAAGTCTGACTCTAGCGAACTTACTCGGCTCTCCACTTTGTCCAAACGCTGGCTGTTTGAAATAGAGCGAGATGTCGTAGAGTAAAGCTCTTGCTCTGCCGCTGTCATACGGTTGTTACGCAAGGTGTTGATCTGTTCTTGAGCGACAATATGATCATCTAGCTTGGCTCCAACATGAGAAGTGGCTTGTTTCGCTGCAACAATCTCCTCATCTTGTGTCGTATCTTTCGTTTGTTGAGCTGTGATGTGATCGCTTACTTTGGTGTCGACATTTGCAATGGCTGAATCTTGTGCGGAGTCTTTGGTCGCTTGAGTCGCGATGT
Organism: Vibrio sp. NH-7; assembly: GCF_053643215.1. NCBI lineage: Bacteria > Pseudomonadati > Pseudomonadota > Gammaproteobacteria > Vibrionales > Vibrionaceae > Vibrio > Vibrio sp. NH-7. The sequence continues at coordinate 1,537,101 of NZ_CM132188.1, forward strand.
GGTTGTCTACTTTTGTATCAACACTAGCAATCGCCGAGTCTTGAGCCGAATCCCTTGTTGCTTGCGCTGCAATGTGATTGTCTACTTTTGTATCAACACTAACAATTGCAGAGTCTTGAGCCGAGTCCCTCGTTGCTTGCGCTGCAATGTGATTGTTCACTTTTGTAGCAACATCTGCAATCGCCGAGTCTTGCGCCGAATCCCTTGTTGCTTGCGCTGCAATGTGAGTGTCCACTTTTGTATCAACGCTAGCAATCGCCGAGTCTTGAGCCGAATCCCTTGTTGCTTGCGCTGCAATGTGATTGTCTACTTTTGTATCAACACTAACAATTGCAGAGTCTTGAGCCGAGTTCCTCGTTGCTTGCGCTGCGATATGAGTATCCACTTTTGTATCAACGCTAGCAATTGCCGAGTCTTGCGCCGACTCTTTGGTCGCTTGTGTTGCAATGTGAGTATTTACTTTCGTATTAACGTCAGCAATGGTTGAAGTGTTTGCAGTAATACGGCTATCTAGTTGAGAATCAGCGACTTGGCGAGCGGTTGACTCATTCGAAACAGCGTTGGAACTGGTCACTAGCTGGTTCTGCAACGATGTTACTGTAGACTTATCAGCTTTAGATGAGGAAGCTGATGCAGCTGCAGACTCTGCAATAGACTTAGCAAAGTCGTACGACAAAGTAGGAACGTAAATAACATCTTCAACCGTTCTGCCATTTTCTTTCACTGGGTCGCCATTTTCATCCAGACGTGTGGAACGAAACTGAAGAGAATTGCGATAAAACATCAACTCTACGTTCTGATTGCCATTTTTTACCGTCATACTGGCATGGCCTTTTTCGTATTCTTGAGTTGCATCTGGGTTTGTGTAAAACCAGCCTTCAACATTATCATTGCCAAATTGTTTACTCGTCTTGACGGTATCCGAGCCAAGATTTGCCGCTGTCGCTGGTAGAGAAAGTGCCGATACAATCGCGGTCACTAAGAAGAGCTTTTTCATGCTTAACCTTATAATTTTTTATTTTAGGTTTAAGTTTTTCGCCACATTCATAGCTCTGTCGTCAAGCCTGCACTATGAATGCACCGATTAAACGATAAGTTTTCTCGCCCAAAAATTGGGGCCAGAAATATAAACACTAAATTGCATAAACAAAACCAATAACCCCAACTTATAGAAACTTAACGATAAATTTGCCGCGAAAACGTTACAACAAAGATAAAAATTTGACTTTATCAATAAAATCACAACCTTATATCCACAAACAAAATAATGTTAAGTGTATATTTAGAACACATTTACTCTATCCGTTGTCCAGTGACAATAGGTTTAAAGATGTAAACGGAGGTAGTAATACTTCGATGAATCGCTATGCGCCAAGTGATTAAAACAGTGCCATGCTCAGTGCTATTACTCCTGTTAGCAGGATAATTAGGATGGGGCATTTTTAAATTGGCGTAGCTTGGGCAGGGAGGATTACACTAAAGTGTAGTAGAACTAAACGGTCAACTTAGCCAGACAGACACAAAGGCGAGTAAAAAGGGGAAGAAGACTGCCGACCCTATACGGCAGTCCAGATATCAAAACGCCAGTCAAGCGGGTTAAATGCTAAGCATCACCTTGATCGATCGAACGGATAATACGGCACGGGTTGCCTGCCGCGACAACATTGGAAGGAATATCTTTCGTCACTACGCTACCGGCACCAATGACACTGTTAGCACCAATGGTAACGCCCGGACAAACGATCACACCACCGCCGAGCCACACGTTATCACCAATCGTAATCGGTGTACCAAACTCAACGCCCTCTTCTACGCGCCCTTTTACATCTAATGGGTGGCCTGCCGTGTAAATTTGTACATTCGGCGCGAACAGCACATTATCACCAATGTGCACCTCTGCCACATCGAGCACCACGCAGTTGAAATTAGCGTAGAAGTTTTTGCCGAGTTTTATGTTCGAGCCGTAATCACAACGAAATGGCGGTTCGAGATACGCCCCCTCGGAATCCGGAATCAAACGGTCAACAGCGCTTCGCCACTCTGGGGTATTTGGAATGCTATTGTTTAGTGTTTGCAACACCTTACGGCACTCAATACGTTCGTTGAACAGTTCTTCGTCCCACGCTTCATAAGGCTCACCTGCGAGCATTTTCTCTTTTTCGCTTCTCATCACTCAGTTACCTTTAACCACAGCACATCATAGGCTGCCAGCAAAATATCTTCACCGACCAGTTCCTTACCAGATAGTAAGTCTCGGGTTCGCCTTGCCCCCAAAATATCGCATATCGACGCCGGAATTGATTGCGAGGATTCGGCGAAATTACAGAGAGCGAGAAGTTGCTCACCCTTTGCGTTAGTTCGGCAGTAGGCAAAAAGTTGCGAACGATAAGTTTCTAAAATCTCAGTCTTTGCATTACCAAACTCAGGGTGATTTCTACGCAGTGCAATCATCTGTTTAAGATCTTGGTTGATGCGATGCTGATAACTGCCTTTGGTTTCTGCCAATGCGACCGCTTCTGCGCTAATTTGAGGTCGGTTCACCCAGCGCGCATCTTCGCGTTTAAACTCATCATTCAAGTAGCTGTGATCGTTCAAGATACCTAGCTCATCACCTTGATAAATCAGCGGAATACCACCGATGCTCAAGTTGATGCTATTAAGCAGACGAATACGCATCAATGCGTGCTCAATCGCTTGTGAATCATCCGCTTCTATCGCTTTTTCTAGCCCAGCAAGAGAGGCCAAAGAGCCACATACTCGGCAATCGCCCGTGGTTGGGTTTTCTTGGAATGGCACACCTTGAGAGAATGAACCGTCGAATTTGCCAGTGTAGAACTGGTTTAGGAAGCGGCGATGCTCATAGCCATTAATGCCAAGCTGCTCAGCGACTGCATCATCAAACGTCCAGCCAATATCGTCGTGACAACGAATGTAGTTTACCCATGAACACTGGTCTGAAATCTCAAAGCTTTTCTTTAATGATGCTGTCAGTAGCTTGGTTTCACGTGTTGCCAAGCTTTCCCACATCAGCGCCATCATCAGTGGGTTGTAGGACAATTGACACTCTTCTTTGTCGATGTACTGTGCCACCTCATCTGGGTGCACAATCGCTTCAGATTTAAATAACACAGCAGGCGCTGCAATCTGCAAACAGGTGTTGAAACACTGAATCAGAGTATGCGCCTTCGGCAAGCTTTCACATTGGGTCCATTTCTCTTTCCAAATAAACGCCAAGGCGTCCAAACGCAGACCTTCACAACCGATGTTAGCTAGAAACAGCATCTCATCAGTAATCGCGTTAAATACTGCAGGATTTGAGTAATTGAGATCCCATTGGAAGCTGTTGAATGTCGTCCAAACGTACTTCTCTACATCTTCTAAGAAAGTGAAGCTGCCACGACGAACGGTTGGGAAGATCTCGCGACAGGTTTGGTTGTATTCGTTCACTTCTTGCTTATCGGTGAAGAAGTAGTAAAAGTCTTCAAACTCAGGGTTGCCCTTACGCGCTTGCTCTGCCCAGTGGTGTTCATCTGAGGTGTGGTTGAACACGAAGTCCAGCACTAGGCTGATGCCCTCGTCTGATAGTGCTTCTGCCAGTTGCACTAGATCTTTCTCTGTGCCTAGCTTTGGATCGACCTTGCGGTAATCCGACACGGCATAGCCGCCATCGCTGTCTCCTTCTGGTGCTTTATAAATCGGCATCAGATGCAGATAGTTGATCCCCAGAGACTTGAGGTATGGGATCTTCATTTGTAGCTTTTTCAAATCACCCGCAAACAGGTCCACATACACCGCCATACCGAGCATTTTTTCACTGCGGTACCAACTTGGATTACCGAGACGCTTTTCATCCAAGTTCTTCCATTTACGTTTGCGACCGGCAAAGGCTTTGGCAAGCACAACCACCAGCTTTTGTAGGTGCAAGAAGAAGTCATAACGCTCACCATAAAGCGTGTGCAGTTGCCCAACTAAAGATGGAAAGTGCTGCGCCAGACGTTCAAGAAACACCTTCTCATCTTTCTTGGTTAGCTTTGGCAATTCAACCGAATCAAGAACTTGCTGCAGTGCTTGTTGGGTTTGTCGTTCGTTTAACATATTTTCTCTCCTGCCAAGCTAGATACTTGAACGTTGCGCAATGCCAGCGAGCCACTATCCACGTTTAGGGCGACACTTGCTTGCGTTTCTTTGGCGTAAACAAGGTTGGTAAAGCTGAATTGGCCAGCATTGATCAGCAACTCGACTGAGCCTTTGTCGATCAACACTTCGACTTGGAATTCATTCTCAATCGGTAAGGTCACGCGATAGTCGTGTGGGAAGTGTTCATCAATGCGTTCCGAGCCGAACTGACCACGACGTACAGAGCGCACTTCTATGCCTTGTTCGACACAAACAAACTCAAAGTAAGCCGGATTGTCTTGGTACACATTCAGGTGCAACTTTTGTGTGTCTTGTAGCGTCACATCAGCGCTAAACTTCATGACTTCTTGCAAGCTGTAAAGGCTAATTGCTTGTTCGTCACTTGGCTCTGGCGTTTGCACATCAAGACTTAACGCCTGATTAAGCTCTCTAACAAAGCGTTGTCCAACACGTAACCCTGCTTTACCTTCAAACAGGAAAAGCTCACGAGGCATAGCCATCGAACTGCGAAACTCTTGGGTTGGCAATTCAAGCGAGTACTGATGATTACTCATCCATGTACTGACGATACGTCGACCATCTTCAGCAGGGATGTCAGAAAATGACTGAGTCGCGTAGTAATCACGACCGAAATCGAGCCACAATACGGTCTCTGGATGATTGTGATTGATGAAGGTTTCGCCATCAAAGTCGCCGATAAAATACTGTGTACCTGCTCCGCCACAGTGAGCGCCTTCACCGATGCCAACCACCAATACCCAACGTGTTTCTTGCGAGCCTTCGATAGACAGTTCAAACAAGTCTGGGCATTCCCACGGACCTTTACTGTGCGCACCATGACGGTAGCCAAACTCGCTCACTAAACGCCAATCCAATAGGTTGGTCGAACGGTAGAACTCGATATGTTGACCACAAGACACCACCATCACCCACGCTTGGCTTTGCTCATGCCAAATCACCTTAGGGTCACGGAAATCCGGATTACCCCGTGCAGTAATGATCGGTGCGCCATTGGCGAACTTCTTCCACATAATGCCATCTTGGCTATAAGCGAGAGACTGCTGCTGAATTGGATCTTCAATTTCAGTGCCATCAGCCAACGTCGCTTTAGGTTGAATGAACGAGGTGTAGAACGCTAATAAGCCTGGTTTGCCAACCTCAAATAAACCTGAGGTGTTGTGCCAATCGACAATTGCACTACCGGAGAAGCACATGCCAGATTCATCTGGATACAGTGCAGGCTCAAGCTCTTGCCAATCTATCAAGTTGGTGCTGATTTTGTGTCCCCAGTGCATTGGTCCCCAAACCGTATCACTTGGGTAATACTGGTAGAACTGGTGATAATCACCATTGAAGAACACCAATCCGTTTGGATCGTTCATCCAACCTGAGTTAGGCGTCATATGCAATAAAGGGCGATACTGTTCGCTCATAAGCCAATCCAATGTTGTAGTGAATATTTCTAGGTTTGGACGCGACGAAAAATGGAGCTGGAACAGGCTCCCAAAACGGACGCTACGCTGCCAATGCTGATCCAAAACTAGAAATATTGAAAAAGAGTGGGGTTCCCTCCTTGCGACGAAGGAGGGATTTCTTGCGCGGTTAGAAGCTGTAGTTCACACCTAAGATAAATAGAGGAATGTAACCATCGAACTCATCACGTTGCGGGCCGCTAGCGAAGTCAATTTTCTTATAGCTTGCCTCACCAAACATGCGCCAGCTCTTTGAAAGTGGGTAGTTGGCAGATACGCCTAGCTTAGAGTAGTCTTCCGTCCACGCATGAGCGCCTGTTGCATCAACACTCTTTTCGAATGAACCAAACTCCCCCCACAATGACGCAGAAAGTTTACCGAAGTTATGCCAAATACCTGGTTTAATGATCCACTCAGTCTCTGTTTCAGAGTAACCATCTTTTGCCTTCCACTGACCTTCTTGGTAACGGAAATTCAACCATGCGCCCGTGTTGTCATTAATTTTGTAGCTAAAGCCTGGCTCAACTTCCCAGTACGGGAACTCCCCCGTGCCACGCTTGTATTCCACGTGGTAAAGCGCGTAACCATGCATACCTAAACGATCTGTCAGTTGGTAAGAACCAAACACTTTACCGCCCGGAGTAGTGCGTTGGTCAATACTCTCACCGGCTAACTTCAAACCCCAACCAATATTACCTTTTTCATGGTTGTAACTACGGTTAACATAGATTTCTTGGATTGAGTTTACGCCTCGGTTGTAGTCGGCATGCTTTAGGTTACCAGTAAACAACTCTTCACGACCTGAGTAGAAGCCAAAATCCCAACCTGGTAAGTCGTCGTGTCGGAAGCTACCTTGCGCTATGGTGTATTTAACTTTACCTTCGTTAACACCGTCATCGCGGATCAAACGCTCTACTTCAACGTTAGAACCTAGCGTACCATGGAACTTACTTTCTTCTTGTTGAGGAACACTTAGAGCAGTTAATAACTCAGCATTAGAGTATTCCGACTTCAATTGCTCTACGGCCGCTGCAAGTTTTGCATCTTTCTCTGCTTGAGGTTCTGTTAAGTCTTCAGCAAATGAAACACCTGAAAAAGCAAGGGTTAAAAGTACAGAAGATGCCACTACTGTTTTTTTCATGATTATTACCTTATTATCACATTGTTACTGTCGCCCCTCTGGGGAGCAATTTGATGCCTGCTGCAACAGGCGTTAATGTCACGCTCAAACGGGCTGCAACCCGAATTTTGAGCGCAGTAATCCTTAAGCCCGCCTCATGGTGGGCTTTTTTATTATTGTTAGTATTAAGAGTGAGAGCGGTTAACTCGCTTGCTGCACCTGAGGTGGCAGCGTAATTAAGTCATCAAGGGTATGGCCGCGCTCGTAGGCTTTACCTTTGCTGTTAAATAGGTGACATTTTTCAGCGGGGATACGGATGTTCAAACGCTGACCGACTTCGACATGCACGGTACCTGGTACGCGTACCAACACCTCTTGACCGCCGCGCACAAGCGTTGTGTAAAGTAGCGATTCCGTGCCTAGGCGCTCTAACCCTTCAACAATGACACCGACCCCTTTTTCATCAAGGTGAATGTCTTCTGGTCGAATACCCAATGTCATCAATGCGCCTTGTGTAGCGCCTTGCGCATTCACTTCAGCTTCGAAGGTGTAATCACCCACTTCAACTTGGGCTTTGTCTTCCGTGGCAGAAACTAAGGTCGCTGGTAACAAGTTCATTTTTGGCGAGCCTATAAAACCAGCGACAAAAAGCGTTTTCGGGAAGTAGTACAGATCAAGCGGAGAGCCAACCTGCTCAATCGCACCATCTCGTAACACGACAATTTTGTCTGCCAAAGTCATCGCTTCAACTTGGTCGTGCGTCACGTAAATCACGGTGGATTTGAGTTTTTGATGATACTCCGCCAACTGCAAGCGCATACGAACACGTAAAGATGCGTCTAAGTTTGAGAGCGGTTCATCCAGTAAGAACAGCTTGGGATTGCGAACAATCGCCCGCCCGATCGCCACACGCTGACGCTGACCACCTGAAAGCTGACTTGGCTTTTGCTTCATCAGGCTTGTCAGTTCAAGCATGTCGCCGACATCTTTTACGGCTTTTTTGATCTCATCGGCACTCAGTTTTTTAGCGAGTTTTAGACCAAATGCGATGTTCTCTTCTACCGTCATGTGTGGGTAGAGTGCGTAGGATTGGAAAACCATGCCAATCCCACGATCGGTAGGTGACAGGTTGTTGACGACTTCGCCGTCTAAGCACATTTCGCCTGAAGAAATCTCTTCTAATCCCGCAACCATCCGCAACATGGTCGACTTACCACAACCAGATGGACCAACGAAAACGGTGAACTCACCATCTTCGATAACAAGATTGGCGTCTTTGATGATGTGCGCACCGTCTGGGTAAATTTTATTGATATTCTTCAGTTCTAAGCGTGCCATTGTGCTACCTACATTTAATTTCAATCGCCGGTTGGGGCGCAATTGGGGCAGGCAAGCTGCCCCTTTGGTTACTCTCAGTGCAAATTACAGTATCTCTGCCAACTTCATATGCGCGGTATCTTCGAAACGCCATGTTGCATGACCAACACGGTCGTTAGGCCCAATACCGATTACACGCATACCCGCTTCTTTTGCTGCGTCCACACCTGCTTCGGCATCTTCAACCACGATGCACTCGTCAGCGTTTACGCCCACTTGACCTGCCGCATGAATGAACACGTCTGGCGCAGGTTTAGAGCGGTTGACTGACCAACCGTCGCCAATGGCATCAAACAGCGGCGTTAAGCCAAGACGATGCAAGATAGGACGAGCATTCTTACTTGCTGATGCCAGTGCTACTTTGATGCCACGTGCGTTTAGCTCAAGTAGGAACTGCTCAATACCCGGTAGAACGTCTTTCGCAGAAATCGTATTCAACAAATCCACGTAGTAATCGTTCTTGCGCTCCATCAGCTCAGCAAACTTCTCTTCGCTGATCTCTTTACCGTTCAAGATAATATTCAGAGACGCTTGACGAGACACGCCACGTAGCTGCTCATTGATTTCACGGTCGAAGTAGTAACCTTCTTCGTTCGCCATACGCTGCCACGCTTGGTAGTGCAGCTCAGCCGTATCCGTGATAACGCCATCTAGGTCGAAAATGAATGCCTTACACATTGAACGTCACCTCTGTTGAATCGATAACACGTGGCTCACCCGCCACTTCGATGTTTAACGCTTGGCCGTTGAACTCCGGACGCTCGATGCGAACTTGCTCTTGGTCAACGGTCACTTCGAGGCGCTCACCTTTCCAGTAGATTGGGAAGTTCAGGCTATCCCACTCTTTAGGAAGGTTAGGGTTGATACGCAGGTTGCCACCAAGCATACGAACACCGCCGAAACCGTAAACCACACACTGCCACATGCCGCCGATAGACGCCGCATGAATACCGTGATCCGAACTCTTCATGTTCTGACCAATGTCGATAGACGCCGCTTGTTGGAACAGGTCGTAAGACAGCTCTGGGTTACCCACATCTGACGCCAATACCGAGTGCGTAGACAAGCTTAGCGATGAATCGTGCAGCGTCTTCGGCTCGTAGTAGTTCCAGTTTGCTAGCTTGGTTTCTAGGTCGAACTTATCTTCTTGCTGAAGGAACAACACCATGATGTCGGCCTGCTTAGACACCTGCATCTCGTTAACCTGTTCTAGGTTGTAGTCTTGGAACAGACCACCAACGAATGGCTGCTCTTTGTACTTAGTCAAGTCGATGATTTCTTTCTGTAGGTAAGTGTCATCCTGTGGGATAACCTTATCTTCCGCGCGTGGCTGAGGTAGGTAGATGTTGTCTACTCGCTCTAGCCACATCTTGCGCGCTTCCACTAGATTTAGCTTGTCAGACAGCTTAGCCAGTAGCTCTGGGTTCGACGTTTCTAGATCTTCAAAGTAGCGAATCGCCAGTTTGATGTTCTCTACCGCCATGTAGTTGGTGAAGGCGTTGTTGTCGATGTGCTCTTTGTACTCATCAGGGCCGATTACGTTGCAGATACCCCACATGTTGCGGTCTTCAAGCCACTCTAAACGACTTGTCCAGAACGTTGCTGTGTCGAACATGATCTCGTAGCCCATGTCGTCCATGAACTTCTGATCGCCAGTGATTTGGTAGTACTGCCACAATGCGTAAGTGATGTCACACGTGATGTGCTGCTCTATAAAGCCAGACCAAATCTTGGTCGACTTACCCGTGATGATGTCTACTGCACCCCATACAGGCGTGACCTCTTCACCCGTTAAAGCCGACTCCCATGGGAACTGTGCACCAATGTAGCCGTTGTCTTTCGCTTTCTTACGAGCGCCGTCTAGTGTCTTGAAGCGGTATTCAAGTAGGCTGCGAGCGACCTCAGGCATCGTGTAGATGAAGAACGGAAGCATGAAGACTTCTGTATCCCAGAACGAGTGGCCTTTGTAGCCTTCGCCAGAGAGACCTTTCGCGCCGATACCGAAACGAGAGTCATGCATTGGCGTAAAGATGTTCAGTTGGTATTGAGCAAAACGAATCGCAAGTTGGTCGAAGTCGCTACCACCGATGGTGATGTTCATGCCAGCCCAACGCTTGTCCCACTCTGCAGCGCTCTCTTCTAGGAGCTCATCAAAGCTGCGGTCAGCATTAGTTTTTAGGTTCGTCAGAGCGTGGTCACGCAGCGCCTGAAGCTCGTAACCTTCCACATCGAATTGCTTGTCGCGAGAGGTATGCACCACACCGACTTTTTCTGTGCCGAACGTTTCACCCGCTTTCAAGTCGTAGTTAATGTTTAGCCATACTTTACGACGGTCCATTTGCAGACCTGGGTCAATTTCAGTTTCCTGACCATCCACAAGGTAGCGGTGAGACGTTAGGAATACAAAGTCTACTTTGCTCTCTGTTGTGTGTTGTAGAAGCTCGATAAAACGCTTGTCGTAGATACGCTTTTCGCCTTCGTGGAAATGCTGGGCACCTGAGTTAGAAAGCTGCGCATCCACACCAGAGCGGATTTCGATTTTCGCATCGCTGTTCAGCGCTTTTACTTGAACGTCAAATGCCATTAGGTGAAGGTTGGCTTGCGAGAAGAAGCGACGGAAACGCATCTCAAAGCTCTTACCTTCGTTATTTGTCCATGTGAATTCACGGATTAGCTCACCGTTTTTCACGTTTAGGCGACGAGAGTAGTTGCTCACTTCACCGGTTTCTAGGTGGAAACGGCGACCATCGATGAAGATTTCAATCGCGCTCATGTCTGCAGAGTTTGGCAGCTCGGTGACTTCGTCTGCATCAAACTTATTGTAAGTTCCCGCAACGAAAAGGTTGCGAACCTGTCCCACGTATTTTTCTTCCGTTGCACTACGCGCGCCCATGTAGCCATTTCCTTGGCTCATTACTACTTCACATTTACCTTGGAAAGCTGAGTCAAACGCCGTCTCTTCAACGATCCAGTTTTTAAGTTCGCCTTGACCAGCGTTGTAGTTCATAAACATCTTAAATATCCCCGAAATTTAACCTTTAACAGCGGAAGAAATGTCGTTACCCACGAAGTAACGTTGGAAAACCATAAATACAATCAGTACTGGGATTGTTGACAGGAAAGCCCCCGCCAAGATCAGGTTCCAGTCACCTGCTACGCCATAAGCGTTACGTAAACTCAATAGACCAACAGGAAGCGTGAACGCATCAGCTGGGCTGTTAATGACCACAAGCGGCCAGAAGAAGTCGTTCCAAGCACCTTGGAAACCAAGGATGGTGACCGACAAGATGGCTGGCTTAGCCAGTGGCATAAATACCTTCCAAAGAATCACAGCCGGGCTTGCGCCATCTACAATTGCGGCTTCTTCCAGTTCTTTCGGAATGTTCTCGAAGAACTGTTTCATAATCAGAACCTGACCCGAAGCAACGACCGCGGTGATGACCGCCCATGGTGTATTCAATAAGCCGATATCTTTATAAATTAAGTAGTTAGAGATGAACGTTACTTGGCCCGGAATCATCATGCTGAACAACATGAAAGCGAACACAGCACGCGCACCAGTGAACTTCAATCGAGCTAAGGCATAACCCGCTGTACATGCAAAGAACAGGGTCAGCAGCACCTTACCAATCGCGATGAAGAACGAGTTGATGGTCCAGCTCATGAACAAGCTCTTACCTGTATCTAGGCTCACCGACTCGGTGTACACGCGAACGTAAGACTTAAACACGTAGCCAATCACACCCGGCGCGGCGTTATCCCATGCCGCGACACGACCACGACGCTCCATCTTGCTTGGTGCTAGCGTGCTATCAATCAGCACTTGGCCGCGCGGCGCTTCTACCGTTAGTGGCAGCGTTGCAATCTCAGGACCTTGCCCTTGATACTTAATGGAAAATGCCCACGTTTGGCTGTGGCCTTGTTTGGTCAGCTCGCGACGACCACGCTTTTCTACAAACGTCACCTTGTCGTTAGTGTCTACCAGCACTGGCTCGCTGACTTGCGCGTAATCGGCAGCAAAGTCGGTCACGATAGCCGCAGCCATGCCTGTACCTGGACGACGGCGTGGCACTTCAATCTCAGGGACTGTCAGCTCTTTACCATCTTCCACCGCGTAAGTGACGGTGAAGTTCACTTCTGCACCCGGTGCAAATCCACCGAACATTGGCGCATCGTTACCTTCTTTACCGAGTTGGTAAGCCGCGCCCCAGTTACTGGGTTGAACCTGAGCAAAATTGAACTTAAATGGCTGCTCTAATGGGTCATCTTTCAAACTCGCTAAGAAAGCCACCACGAAAGTACCTAGCATGACAGTCGCAACCAGTAGCAAAGCACTGTAAACCCAAGCCACTTTCGCCCAACGGCGACGCGCTTGAAACTTGGAAATCTCTTCCATTGATGCCATTGGTTTAGCATCTTGGTGATTCATTGCTGACATCGGGTTAGCCATCTGCTTTCTCCTTTACACCAAAGATTTTCTGCAGATACACCACTGCCAAAGTAATGAACGCCAATACCAGTGCTGCTGCGCTTGCCATGCCGATTTGTGGCGTGCCACCTGGTGGGAACGCATTGTGGTAAACGTAGTAAGCCAGCGTAATGCGTGATTCAAGCGGTGCTGCTGAGCCAAGCAGTGCCACTTGGTCAAACATTTGTAGCGTACCGATGATGGAGAAAGTCACGACGACGAACGTCACTGGTGCTAACTGAGGAATCGTAATGTTCCAGTGCTGTTGCCACTTGTTCGCACCATCAATGTGCGCCGCTTCGTAAAGCTCTCCAGGAATGCCTTGCAAGCCTGCTAGGAATAGCAACATGAAAGTCGGGATGGTGGTGTAAATGTTCTGAATCACGATTGCCCAAAGCGTTAGAGGCATTGGCCCGACATGATCACGGGTGTTTAGCCAGTTCACTTCTACAACTTGATTAGTGACTTCAACCCAGCCCATAGCGCTAGCCACAAATGTCGCCACACCCGCAACGATGAAAGAAAGAATGCCCCACGCAGGATCCAACCAGCCAACCGGTAAGCCTTTCAAACGGTCTTTCGTTACCAATACAAACTGAGTTGCGACAGCGACAAGAACAAAGCAGCTCAAGTGTGGGTAGTGGTTCACGACATCGGTGACAAAGCCGTTCAGATAACCGTTCTTTTGGTAGAACCAAATGAAGATCAAAGTGACAGCCGCACTCGATAAGATACTTGGCAAGTAAAACGCCGTTCTAAAAAAGCTTTTCGCACGAATTTTAGAGTTCACCAAAATCGCTAAGCCAAGCGCTAACACGGTTTGTACACAGGTCACAATCAGAGAAAACCAGACGGTGTTAGCCAACGAAAGAAGAAAGAGATCGTCAGTTAATAGCGCTTTAAAGTTAGCCAAACCAACCCAGATGGCATCACTGAACAGGTCGTACTCAGTAAAACTGAAGTAAACCGTTCGCACTAATGCATAAAGGAAAAACACCACCAAAGTGAGTACAAATGGCCCAGCAAGGAGCCATCCGTAGACTTGTTGGCGTAAACGTAAAGAGTTCATCACTCGCTCCGTTACTTAGCCATCAACGCATCGTATTTTTCTTGTGCCATTTTGAGCGCTTCTTTTTGCGTCATCTGGCCAAGTAAAACAGAGTTCAATGCTTCATTAATCGGAGTCATCCATGCTGTGCCATAATCGCCAAATGCAAAGGGCTCAACGTTGCCTTCCAGGGCGCCATCAAATACCTGCTTAGATAACTCACTTTCAGAAGTTTTCTGAGCGAAGAAATCCGATTTCCCGAGCGCCTCACGGCTAGGTAACGCTAGGCCCGAATCCAGAACCCATTCTTGAGCTTTTTGGCTAGTTAGGATTTCGACCGCTTTTTGCGTAGCCGCAACATTTTTACCATCTGCGTTTACGCCCCATGCAACAGTAAACAGCAGATTGCCACGCTCACCACTAACGGGATCTTTAGGCATTAAGGTCGTGCCATAAGGCAGGTTTGGCGCTTTATCACGCAGATAACCGCTAATCCAGTTGCCTTCCAGGGCCACCGCCGTCTCTTCGGTTCCGAAGCAACCGCCACCCCAGCCTTGGCCTAAATCCGTTGCCAGAATGCCGACTTTGTCTTCTGTCACTAGACCAGTATAGAAGTTAAATGCACGAGCAAAGTTGTCATCCAGTACCGTCTTCCCTTGTTCGTTGAACGGCTTCCAACCTGTTGCTAACGCGAACGGTGCAAAGCGAGCGTAATCCGGCATAACGCAGATTCCCGATACTTCATCAGCCAAGGCCTCTTTCACATCCAGAAGCTTTTTACGTAAATCCTGCCAAGAGTCCTGATTAGTTGGGTAAGCAACTTCGGCGTCATCAAAAATATCTTTGTTAAACTGTAGAGCGATCGTATTGAAGTCTTTCGCAACACCGTACTGCTGACCATTGAGTGTGAATGCGGCGTTCAAACTTGGAATAAGCGTCTGTGATAAATCATTCAGTTCGGTGTTGTTTGCTGCAACTTTGCCTGACTTCACCAAGGTATTGGCAAATACTACGTCAACGTAAAACGCATCCGGCGCAGTACCAGCGGATAGGGAATTGGTAATAAATTGAGAGAAGTCACCTTCTACCGCTTGGTACTTAACCTCTAAGCCAGCTTTTGCGAAATCATCCGCCAGTACGTCATTGACCAGTTTGTTCAGGACGACAACGTCGTTCCCGCCCCAGCCAGCAATGGTTACTTCGGTCTTTGCAACAGCCTGAGTAGATAGGCCGGCAGCAAGTAGGGATACTGCCAATATTGTTTTTTTCATGTTGCCCTCAATTCCTTCATTTCAAAATCTGAGGGTATTATGCGAAATTTACGTAAGCGCTTACGTTAAGTTGATCACATTACGCTTTTATGACGTGGAGAAACAAAAAAAGCATGACAGAAGTCATGCTTTTTGAGGTTATTGTTAATTATATGATCGTTTTTTACGTTGTTTTGCCCAATTTTAAGCTTACCGCAACCACCGAACCCACGGGCTGTTCACGTAAAATGGCTTGCTCAAGCATAGATGCGACGCGTGCAGCAATCTTATCGGTATCTTGCACTATGGTGGTTAAATCTTTAGAAATACCCGGCAAACCATCGTAACCTACAACGGAGAAATCCTGAGGAAGCTCATACCCTCTATCTTTTAGAGCGGCGATAACACCAAGCGCCGTTTCGTCACACTCACAAACAAAGCCTTGATAGCCCTCAAGCTGCTTTTTATCAATATTCATGAAGTAACGATAAGCAGCGATTTCTCCTAAAGGATCAGCGCCAGTACGTAACTCTCGAACAGGTAAGGCATTGCTGGCCATCACCGACATATAGCCTTGATGACGGAACTGATAGCCATCACCATAAGTGGTTGGAGTCACAAAGCAAATGTCCGTTAAGCCTTTATCTACAAGGTGTTGCGTTGCTTCACGACCACCATTGAAATCATCCGGTGCCACCCAAAACGAGCCTTCACTCATGCCAATACAAACAAAAGGAAGATCTAACTGCTGGCAAGTTTTAATGCGCTCATCATCGGTTGTAATACCGAGTAACACAGCGCCGCCAACCTGCTCTAAATCCACTTCACCAAAGCTCACGGGTAATAAGTTTCGGCCTGAGTTTTTAATTGCCGCCGACAGTGAAGGCCATAGCATTCCTAGATATCGAGAAGCGTAAAAGTCATGGGGACCCAGTGAGATCGCAATCGTGTTCTTATGACTGCCGCTTAGTTCACGGGCCGACGTGCTTGGAACATAACCAAGGTCTTTACAGATATCGAGAATTTTCTTTCTGGTTTTCTCGCTAATACCAGGCTTGTTATTTAAGGCTCGACTAACGGAAGCAATTGAAACACCAGCGACTTTTGCTGCTTCATGTATAGTTGCTTTCTTTAGTTCCGCGTCAGTTTTTGGTGCACTCACTCGCGCTCTCCTACCGCAAAACGTAAAATTTACGTTTATTATCTAGTAAGAAAAGAAAAACTCAACTCTCATTTACGTAAATTAGGATTGTCGTCAACCAAATTCGTTAATTTTTCGTTCGTTCAGTTAACTTTCTCACTCTCGCAACACACTCATTGGGCCGTTTTCCGTAAGAAATCATAAAAGCAAAGGGCTGCAGGGCCCGTTTTGGCTCCCTTCGGAAGGGTGATATGCAGCGGCACTTGATACTTTTCATTGTGCTCGACTTTAAGCACCTTTAACTGGCCTGTGTTTCTTGACTTGATGATGTGCTCTGGCAAGCGGCAAAACCCGACACCTTGCTCCACCGCCCGAAATGCATGATCAAAATTATCAACGGTAATCCGCTGATTCGCCTTTAACCAGCCGACATTTTGCTCTTTGTTCTCAACCTGAGTCGCCCCCAGATCGCGAATGACAACTTGGCAATGAGTGGCAAAATCCGACATACAAACCTGACTTTGACTTGCGAGTGGGTGCTTACTTGAGACAACGGGCAACATACTCGTCATCGAAAAAGCTTCGGCAGGATAGTTAGTCACCGGCAAAGTAATTATTGCAATATCCGCTTGCTCGCTGGTCACCATTTCTGCCGTTTTAGAAAGCGAAGTCTCTACAACTTGAATGGAGGTGGTACTGTTTTGACTAAGATACTCTGCCATCGGTTGATAGAGCAGGCTCGGGTCGCAGAGGTGATCCATCGCGACGGTAATCTCTGACTCGACACCCGCTGAAATTTGTTGGCTTAAGTCTTCTAGCTCTCTGGCCTGTTCAAGCATACTGCTCGCTCTTCTAAGCAGTGAACGGCCATGCTCAGTCACTGTGGCGCGTCTTCCCTTCACCTCCACCAGCTTAACGCCCAGTTGGTCTTCAAGCTTTTTGATCGAGTAAATCAGAGTGGTATGACTTTTGTTTAAAGCCGAAGCTGCGGCTTGAATACTGCCCGCCCTATCCACTTCCTTCAGCGTAACCCATTGCTCAAGTGTACTTTTCAACCTCATTACACAACCTGTCAGTTTTTTAGACATTAAAGCGCAATATTATGAACTTTTCTGTTTAATTTATATAGACAACAATATCTCCATCGAACAGCAATACGCGTTCACAACAGACAACAATTGGAGAAACTAAGATGAAATTACTGCAAGTCGATTTTGAATATCATGGCCCTATGGGCGAAGAGATGTCTCGCGCATTGGTAGGTCTAGCGGAGTCAATTAATCAAGAACCCGGCATGATGTGGAAAATCTGGACAGAAAACGAATCTGAAAAGCGAGGTGGGGGTATCTATCTTTTCCAAGATGAGATCAGCGCACAAAATTACCTAGACATGCATGCCGCTCGGCTAAAAGAAATGGGAGTCGCAGAAGTGCGTGGCGTTATTTTTGACATCAATCAGCCACTGACTGAAATCAATCGTGGGCCAGTTGGCCTGTAAGGAACCGCTATGACCAATAGACTGTTTTTAACCGTACATGGCAGCATCTACACTGTGTTTGCATTCGCACTGTTTTTTCTGCCGACCATGATGTGGCCAATGTATGGTGTAGAGATTAACGATAAGTACGCTTACTTTCTGTCTCAGCACACAACTATCTTTCTCGGTGGTGTAGCGGCAGCAAGCCTGTTTCTAAGAACAATTGAGCACAAAGAGACAATGCAACAGCTACTCAAAGCACTGCTTGTCACCAACCTGCTTGGTGTCGTAATAACTGGCTATGCTGGATTGACAGGGATCTTTGTCGGCTTCGGTTGGAGCGATCCAGCCTTCTTCGCTCTGTTGTCTTTGCTTAGCTATAGACAGCTAATCAAGCAATCATAATTCCAACGCCTATTTGCGCCTGTGACTAAGCGCAGATAGGCACACCTCGCCTTTTGTATCCAACCTGCGTAGAATACGCGCTCTTTTCCTATTCACGAGCACTTATAGGCAGTCAGTTTGCATACAGTAGAACAACTCAAACGCGGCGAGTTACGCGGCATACATCGGCTTAAACTCTCAGAGCAGCTTACTGAGCTACCCGACGAGATCCTCTCTTTGGCCGATTCACTCGAAATCTTAGACGTATCAAACAACTTACTGACCGACCTCCCTGACTGGTTAGCCGAACTGCCTAAACTGACTATTTTTTTCGCCTCCCAAAACCGTTTTACGCATTTACCTTTGGTGCTCGGACGTTGCAAACAGCTTGAGATGGTTGGCTTCAAAAGTAACAAGATCGCCCGCGTATCAGGCGATGCACTGCCTCTGCAGCTACGTTGGCTGATTTTGACCGACAACCAAATTGAGCAACTTCCAGAAGCACTCGGTCATCGACCTCGCCTGCAAAAACTGGCGCTTGCTGGAAACATGATCAAGGTATTGCCCACCAGTTTTGATCAGCTAGAAAACCTTGAACTGGTGAGACTGTCCGCCAATCAGCTCACCCACTTCCCTGATGTCTTGTTGACCCTGCCTAAACTGGCGTGGATGGCGTTTGCTGGCAACCCGTTCTGTGAGCGAGCCGTGACAACCGCCACGGTTCCGCGAGTCTCGCCTGACGCTTACCGACTCAACCATGTGTTAGGTCAGGGCGCTTCTGGTGTGATCTCGCACGCCGATTGGCTGGATCGCCGTTACGATTTTCCTGACCAAGTCGCTGTCAAAGTATTTAAAGGCGAAGTCACGAGCGACGGCTACCCACAAGATGAGTTACAAGCCTGCCTACAAACGGGTTCGCATGACAATTTAGTGGCGTCGATCGGTTTGGTGGATGACGCTGAATCTCTTGCTTTGGTGATGAAACTAATCCCTGATAACTACGTCAACCTTGGTTTGCCACCCACACTGGAAACTTGCACTCGCGATGTGTTCAAACCAGAGTTTCGCTTGTCGGTCAGACAAATTGAGAAGATCGTCGATCAAATGGTGGACGTGTTCAATCACATGCACGACAACAAGGTGTGCCATGGCGATCTCTATGCCCACAACGTATTAATCAATCAAGAGTGTGAGATGATTTTCGGCGATTTTGGTGCGGCGTCGGTTTATGACTACCTAACAGAAACGCAGCAAAGAGGGGTAAGAAAAGTGGAGGCCAGAGCGCTAAGCCATTTTATTGATGACCTACTTTCAGTTTGCCAAGCAAAAGAGCAGCAAACGGCGGCGTATCAATCACTGCGAAAGCTCACAAAATTGATCGCCTAATCCTCCTCACGCTTTACACTGTAAAGAGCCACCTCGCAAGGTGGCTCTTTTTGGTTATGCCAGTTCAATCACCAAAGCTTGGTAAGGCTTTAATGCCATCTCCGTTAGGCTCTCAACAGTCTCTGGGTAATTGTTGATCACTTGCTGTTTGACACTGCCGGAATAACTTCTCACTACACTGTTGCCACTAAAGTTTGCAATGGTCAGCAGTGATTTACCTTGATGGCTGCGGATGTAGGCGTAGACTTCACTGTCTTGCGGGTCCAGTAATTGATGCTCGCCATACACAATCACGTCACCGTACTGCTCTCCTTGGCGTAAAGCAATCAAGCGGCGGTAGTGATGATAAATCGAGTCTTCGTCCTTAACCGCCTGTTCCGCGTTGATCTCTGGATAGTTGTCATTGACGGGCAGCCACGGCGTCCCCGAGGTGAAGCCAGCGTTTAATTGATCGTTCCACTGCACAGGGACTCGAGCGTGATCGCGTGAAAAATCGTTCAAAAAGGCCAGCGCATCCACATCACTTACCCCTCTGTCACGCATTTTTTGATAGTGGAATTTCGCCATCAAGTCATTGAACTCGTCAATAGAGTCAAAGTGCTTGTTGGTCATACCAATCTCTTCACCTTGGTAGATGTACGGCGTACCACTCATCATATGCAGTACCGTGCCGAGCATTTTCGCACTCACCACGCGGTATTTTGCAGAGTCACATCCATAGCGCGAAACCGTGCGAGGCTGATCGTGGTTGCTCCAATAGAGACTATTCCAGCCTTTTTGGTACAAGTCTTCTTGCCAGCGAGTCATGATCTCTTTGTATTGAACCAAATCGAACGGTTTTTTCACCGCATTGTGCTCTTCCCTATCGATACTGACGTGCTCGAACTGGAATATCATGCTGATTTCATTGCGATCAGGATGCGAGTAATAAAGCCCATCTAGGGTGGTGGTGAAAGGCGTTTCTCCCACGGTTAACACATCATAATGTTTGAGGACTTTGTCGTGCATTTCACGCAGGTATTGGTGAACCAACAAGTTATTGGACCAATGCTCCCACCCTGCAACCCCTTGATCGAAGATCGTCGCATCGGGGTAATCGGAGGGTTTGCCAATCATGTTGATGACATCCATACGAAAGCCACCCAATCCTTTTTTCAGCCAGAAATGCATCATGTCGTAGACGGCTTCACGCACTTCTGGATTCGCCCAATTGAGATCAGGCTGCTTGTTGCTGAACAAATGCAGGTAATACTGCCCGGTGTTCTCATCAAGCGTCCAAGCTTTAGGTTTGAAAAAAGACTCCCAGTTGTTTGGCTCACTGCCATCGGGTTTAGGGTCTTTCCAAATATACCAATCCCGTTTGGGGCTATCTTTGCTGCTGCGTGATTCAATAAACCAAGGGTGTTCGTCTGAGGTATGGTTGACCACCAAATCCATCACAATCTTGATACCGCGCTTGTCCGCTTCAGCGATCAGCCTATCCATATCGGCCATGGTGCCAAATTCAGGAGCAATTTTCTGATAGTCGGAGATGTCATAGCCGTTGTCGTCCATCGGCGATTGATACACAGGACTCAACCAAATGACATTGGCACCCAGCTCCGCAATGTAGTCGAGTTTGTCGATGATGCCTGGAATATCACCGATCCCATCGCCATTCGCATCATTGAAGCTTCGCGGGTAAATTTGGTAGACAACCGAATTGTGCCACCAGCGCTTATCGAGTTGCTGCGTATTCATGATCGTTGCTCCTTTAACGGGTTATACAGGCCTAGCTGGTACGTCGAATCATCAACTCGGTGTCGAGTACCATGGTTTGATATGGGATGTGTCCCATCGCCATTTGGGCGGCAAGCTGCCCTTTATGCATAATCGGCTGTCTGACCGTGGTTAATCCGGCTGACTCTGCAACAGGAATATCATCAAATCCGACAATACGAATCTCATCTGGAACGATTAAGCCTAGCTCTTGGGTCACCTCAAGGGCTGCGAGAGCAATCTTGTCACTCATACACAACAGCACTTGGGGACGCTGCGGTGAGGTCAACGCTCCTCGCAACATGGTTTTTAGAACCGGTTTCTCAAGCTCGTGGATTTGCCACACATTATCCACATCAAGCGTCGCCCCCTTGTCGTGAATCGCCCGTTTGTAGCCTTCAAAGCGGCATCTCGACACCGATTCTTCCTCTGTGTACAGGTTGTCTAAATTGGCCAGTGCTAGTGCATTGGTCGATTCCAAGCGCAAACCGAGGATCAAGATATGGTCATCAGGGCTGTGAATAGCGTGGCTTGCGATGTCATAACAGGCTTGTTCGTTATCAACGTTAATCGAGGGAATGTCTGGCCAACAAAAATCGACCGTCACTAAAGGTTTGCGCTGACGCGTAATCAAGTTCATGACGTTGGCGTCCATCGGTTTGCCGTACACAATAAAACTATCTGGAATCGTCTCGACTTGAGTGTTCTGATAATTCTCTGTATTGGACGGCAGCATCAACATGTTGACGTGCTCTTGGTCAAGCAATTGAGAAATCCCCGCAAGAAACTCCGTCGCAACAGGATCGGTAAAGTTGAATGCAAGATTGTCAGCCAATAGCAGCCCAATCACCCCTGTTTTGCCAGTACGAAGGCTGCGCGCAGTGATGCTTGGTCCGCTGTAACCGAGGTTTTCGCACTCTGAGAGAATCCTCTCTCGCAGCGATTTAGAGAGCTGGTTTGGTCGGTTAAAGGCATTCGACACCGTCGCGGTGGAAACCCCGAGATACTCAGCTACGGTTTTAAGTGTCGGCTTTTTATTTTGCATGATAGGGCGAAGTCCAAACGTCTTGTTCTGGAGGCAAAGGTAGCCTCAATTTTTTTAAAGTCTAAAACGATTAAGTAAAAACCAGTACTCGAAGCAGAGAAGCAAACTGATCAACTTTGAACCCGATCAACTTTTGTTCAAAATAACAGCAGTAAATATGATCAAAAGCACAACATAAGGCTAAAAAACAAGCAATCTCTGGAAGTGCTTCTATTTTGTTTAGTGATAACTTAATCGATTAAGAGATAACCACCATAAACGGTCATCTCAACAAAGTTCGGTTTGATAACAAGAAACGTTAATTAGGTATCTGAACACGGAGTCTAACCAATGAAAACCACTCTACTTGCTAGTTCGATTGCTGTCGCGGTGCTGTCCTTCCCTACCATCGCTGCTGATTTAAAATATACTCCCGGCGAGGACGCTCGCTTCAATTGGCAAAGCTACGAGGCTTTGAAGAGTCAAGATCTGAAAGGTCAAACCATCACCATCTTTGGTCCTTGGCTTACTCAAGACAAAGAGTTAGTTGAAAGCGTGATTGCTTACTTTGAAGCCGCGACAGGCGCCACAGTCAACTACTCTGGTTCAGACTCGTTTGAGCAACAAATCGCCATCGATGTTCAAGCAGGCAGTGCGCCGAATATTGCGATTTTCCCTCAGCCAGGCTTGGCTGCCGATCTCGCTTCTAAAGGCTTCTTGACCCCCCTAGAGCCAAAGACAGCAACATGGCTCAATGATAACTATGCCGCCGGTTCTTCATGGGTCGATTTGGGGACCTTTGCCGGTAAAGATGGCAAAGACGCGCTGTATGGATTTTTCTACAAGGTCGATTTGAAATCGCTGGTTTGGTACGTCCCTGAAAACTTTGAGGATGCGGGCTACGAAGTCCCTGAAACCATGGAAGAGCTAAAAGCGTTGACGGAGCAAATCGTCAAAGATGGCGAAACCCCTTGGTGTGTTGGTTTAGGCTCGGGCGGTGCAACAGGTTGGCCGGCAACAGACTGGGTAGAAGATATGATGCTGCGCACTCAATCGCCAGCGGACTACGACAAATGGGTCACCAACGAGCTCAAGTTTAACGATGCCAAAGTGGTCAATGCGATCGAAGAATTCGGTTGGTTTGTACGCAACGATGCCTTTGTTGATGGCGGCGCTCGCGCAGTTGCTGCAACCGACTTCCGCGATTCACCAAAAGGATTGTTCACCTCTCCGGTCAAATGTTACATGCATCGCCAAGCTTCCTTTATTCCGAGCTTCTTCCCTGAAGGAACTCAGCTAGGTGCAGACGTTGATTTCTTCTACTTCCCTGCCTACGAATCGAAACCGTTAGGTAAGCCAGTACTCGGCGCTGGTACCATGTGGAGCATCACTAAAGATTCACCTGCAGCGCGCGCCTTTATGGAATTCTTGCAATCCCCAATCGCCCATGAAATTTGGATGGCGCAATCAGGCTTCTTAACGCCACATAAAGGAGCAAACGTGGATGCCTATGGCAATGAAACGCTAAGAAAACAGGGTGAGATATTGCTGCAAGCGACAACCTTCCGCTTCGATGGCTCTGATCTGATGCCGGGCAAAATTGGCGCAGGCGCCTTCTGGACAGGCATGGTGGACTACAGTGGTGGTAAATCTGCCCAAGACGTTGCTAACGACGTTCAAACCACTTGGGATGCGTTGAAGTAACCTCCCACGTCGAAAGCCGATAGGCACTGCTCTATCGGCTTTCTGTTGCCTCGAGAACCAATTCGACAGCGATAGGTGAAATAGCAATGGAACAGCTTTACTCCTCACTCTTTATCATGGCGTTGGGCGTTGCCAGTTGCGTGGTCTACTTTTTGGGCACCAACTGGTTACTGAGTGTGATCTTTCCAACCAAAAACGTCTCCAATCAAACCATGGCTCACAACTTGCGACGTGCCGCATCCATTCGGCCTTGGTTGTTTCTTGGCCCTGCCTTGAGCTTTCTTGGTTTGTATCTGGTGTATCCGGTATTTGAGTCGATAGTGCTGTCTCTGCACGACAGAAACGGCGACCAATTTGTCGGCCTCGCCAATTACCTATGGCTCTTTAACGACCCTGAATTTCGCGAATCGCTGTTTAACAACTTACTTTGGTTGCTGGTTGTCCCTGCGGCGTCGACGTTTTTCGGTCTGGTTATCGCCGCTCTGACAGACAAAGTCAGCTGGGGCAATATCGCCAAAAGTCTGATTTTTATGCCGATGGCAATCTCGTTTATCGGTGCATCCATCATTTGGAAATTTGTCTACGACTATCGCGCTCCTGGATCAGAACAAATCGGTATTCTCAATGCCGTAGTTGAAGCGTTTGGCGGCACCGCTCAAGCCTGGATCACGATCCCATTTTGGAACAACTTCTTCTTGATGGTGATCTTAATTTGGATCCAAACCGGTTTTGCGATGGTGATCCTCTCCGCTGCGCTGCGCGGCATCCCAGAAGAGACAGTAGAAGCCGCTGTTCTTGATGGCGCGAGTGGAGTGCAAATCTTCTTCAAGATCCTTATTCCGCAGATTTGGGGCACCATCGCCGTGGTGTGGACCACCATCACCATTTTGGTACTGAAAGTTTTCGATATTGTCTTGGCAATGACCAACGGCCAGTGGAGCACCCAAGTTCTCGCGAACATGATGTTTGACTGGATGTTCCGAGGCGGCGGTGATTTCGGACGCGGAGCTGCCATTGCGGTAATCATTATGGTTGCCGTTGTCCCAGTGATGGTTTGGAACATGCGCCAAGCAAGCGCGCAAATGGAGGATCGCTAATGTCAGATTCAACGTCTGCGAGTAACGCAACATTCAGCATGAGCAAACTTAGGCGCTCACCGCTGACGCTTTTGGTCCACTTTTCGGTGTTTGTGATTGTGGTGCTGTGGACCTTACCCACAGCGGGTCTTTTTATTTCGTCGTTTCGCGACAAAGACCAATTGGCGATTTCCGGTTGGTGGACATCTCTCACCAGTTCGCAGCAGAACTTGGTAGAGCGTACCGAGACACCAGACAAGCAAGTAAAACAAGGGGATCGATATGTTCTTCAAGGCCAACTGCTGGTAGATGGCAAGCCGAGTACCATCAGCGCGTTTGGGTTTTCTTCCCGTGAACCTACCCGTTACCAACCAGGCGAAGTGGCGCAAATGCGAAATGACGGCACACTCACGGTTGCAGAAAACGGCCAATATCAGATGACCTCAGCCGAGCCGTTTACTGGCTCGCGAGGCAAGCGAATTTTCTTTACCGCTGTTGTGCCTCCCAAATTCGGCTTGGATAACTATCAAGAAGTGCTGACCGCAGAAGGGATTGGTCGCTCATTTATCAACTCCCTAACCGTCACCATACCCGCCACAATCATTCCGATATTGATTGCGGCTTACGCGGCCTACGCACTCTCTTGGATGAAAATGCCTGGTCGAAACCTGTTGATTGCGTTAGTGGTTGGCTTACTCGTGGTGCCTTTGCAGATGTCATTGATTCCACTATTAAGACTCTACAACGATATCGGCGCCTTTTTTGGCGTGGGGGCAAAAACCTATCTAGGGATTTGGCTCGCCCACACTGGCTTCGGCTTACCCTTAGCTATCTATCTGCTGCGCAATTACATCTCCAGTTTGCCACGCGAGATCATTGAATCTGCGAAAGTAGATGGGGCTACCGACTTTGAAATCTTTATGCGCATTGTGCTGCCACTCTCTTTTCCTGCCCTCGCCTCATTTGGCATTTTCCAATTCTTATGGGTTTGGAACGATCTGCTGGTGGCTACGGTATTCCTCGGTACCGGCGAAGAACACATGGTGTTAACCGCACGATTGCGTGAACTACTCGGTTCTAGAGGCGGCAACTGGGAAATCCTTACCGCATCGGCCTTTGTCTCTATTGCGGTGCCGTTAGCGGTCTTTTTTACCCTACAACGCTACTTAGTTCGTGGGCTTCTTTCTGGCTCAGTCAAATAAGCCGTTTGCAAATGATGAGAATAATGAAATGACAGGATTAGCTTTAACCAACGTAACCAAATCATACGGTGACACGCAAGTTCTGCACGGCATCGACCTCGATATTCGCCAGGGTGAATTTGTTGTGTTTGTCGGCCCTTCTGGCTGTGGAAAATCGACACTATTGCGCATGATCGCGGGGCTAGAGGAAATCACTTCTGGCGATCTCTTTATTGAACAAGCCCGCGTCAACGATTTGCCCGCCGCTATGCGCGGTATTGCGATGGTGTTTCAAACCTATGCTCTCTACCCGCACATGACGGTGTATGACAATATGGCGTTTGCCATGCGCATTGCCAAAGAATCAAAAGAAGCTATTCATGAGCGAGTGATGGAAGCCGCCAGAATGCTGCAACTTGAACCCTACCTCGACCGGCTACCCAAAGCTTTGTCTGGTGGTCAGCGCCAGCGTGTGGCGATCGGACGTGCCATCGTGCGCCAACCCAAGGTGTTCCTATTTGATGAGCCACTCTCCAACCTAGATGCGGCGCTGCGTGTGCAAACCCGCATTGAAATTGCCAACCTGAAAGAGCAACTTGAGCAAACCACCATGATCTACGTGACCCATGATCAGGTCGAGGCAATGACGCTTGCCGATCGCATTGTGGTGCTCTCAGCGGGGAAAATCGAACAAGTCGGTACGCCGCTTGAGCTCTACACGAATCCAGCCAATGTGTTTGTTGCTCAGTTCATTGGCTCTCCAGCCATGAACCTAAGTGCCGCAACGCTGATTGAGGCGGGCGATAAATGCAAAGTGAGCGCCGAAAGCGGTCTGCACATCGATATTCCTATTGCCGCCGCCCCTGAGCTAAAAGGAAGCCAGCTTCAATTGGGCGTTCGCCCAGAAGATTTCCTTGTTGCAAACCAAGAGGAAGCGCTCATCTCCGGAACCGTGCTGTTTGTAGAATCACTGGGCGAAGTCACCTTGCTCCATATCAACGCCGAGGGGCATGAGGAAGCCATAGTAGCGAAGTTACCCGGGATCTTAGATTTCCATCGCGGGGAACAAATCCATCTAAAAGCTGATGTCGAGAAGATCCACCTCTTCAACCAAGATGGTCTCTCTCTTAAACACTTGTGATAGTGGATTCTGCCATCTGGCTTCTGCTCTCTCGCGAACTCGATACAGGAACGTTCTATCATGCAAAATAAGGTTCAGTTGATCGCTTACGTTGACCGCTTAAGTGGCGCCGATTTACCCGCATTGAATACACTACTCACCACTGAGTTGAACGGCCTTTTTTCCGCCGTTCATCTGCTGCCGTTTTTTTATCCTATCGACGGCAGCGATGCAGGGTTTGATCCGATAGACCATCAATTGGTTGACCCACGCTTAGGCAACTGGGCGGATGTCAAAGCGCTCAGTGAACACTGTGACATCATGGCAGACCTTATCGTCAACCATGCGTCGGCTCAGTCTCCGCAGTTTATCGATGTGCTTAACTATGGCGAGGAGTCCGCCTATTGGTCTCTGTTTCTCAAAGAGCAAGACATCTTCCCTGACGGCATCACTAATAGCCAAGCAGAGGCCATTTATCGTCCCCGCCCCAACCGCTGTTTTAGCGCCAAAACGCTCAAATCGGGTCAGCAAGTTAACTTTTGGACCACCTTTACCGACAACCAAATTGACATCAATGTGGAACACCCCGAGGGCAAAGCGTATCTCGAGCAAGTGTTGCAACTGTTCGCTGACAATGGGGTGAAAATTATCCGCTTAGACGCCGCTGGCTACGCGATAAAACGCGCAAATAGCAGCTGCTTTATGCTCGATGAGACGTTTGATTTCATTGATGCTCTATCTCAGCGGGCCAATCAACTGGGCATGGAAACCATCGCCGAGATTCATAGCCACTATCAAACGCAGATTGATGTCGCGAAACGGGTTCATCGAGTCTATGACTTTGCCCTCCCGCCGCTGGTATTGCATGCTCTGTCCGCTAACGATGTCGATCCGCTGATTCATTGGCTGGGCATTGCGCCGCGAAACTGCCTTACCGTGTTGGATACACATGATGGTATTGGCATTATTGATGCGGGTCCCGAAGGCGACAAGTCAGGGCTACTGACGCCATCTCAAATTGATAGTCTGGTTGAAACCATCCATACCAATAGTGGCGATCAAAGTCGTTTGGCGACGGGCGCAGCAGCGAACAATCTCGACTTGTATCAAGTCAATTGCAGCTATTACGACGCACTGGGAAGAAATGACTTTCACTACCTAGTCGCTCGAGCTATTCAGTTCTTCAGCCCGGGCGTCCCTCAAGTCTATTACGCGGGTTTGTTTGCCATGGAGAACGACGTCGAACTGCTAAAGAAAACCCAAGTCGGCCGTGACATCAACCGCCCCTATTTAACGCCGCAAGAGGTCCATTCACGACAGCAAAAACCCGTGGTGAAGGGGCTAATGGAACTCATCAAACTGCGCAATCGTCACCCCGCTTTCGATGGTGAATTTGAAGTTTCAGGAGGGGGCACATCATTGACCATGACTTGGATCAAGCAAGATTGCCAGATAGCTTTGGCAGTCGATTTGGCGTCACAAGAGGCGTCGATAACGAGCAGCATGGGCGATAAAGAAGAAGCGCTCGACCTACACCAACTGGCCAACCATGTGGCAGATTGACCAAATCGAACAGGTAAGATGCCCCTTCGTTCACCCTTGCCGAGCGTCAGACACGTCACGCAGATGTGCTTGCTAGCGACCACCCGCTAAATCGACAAAAGAGCCGGTCACATACGATGCCTCTTCGCTGAGAAGCCACGCAATGGCATTAGCGACTTCTTCGGGTGTTCCACCACGCTTGAGAGGAAGGTTGGGACCAAGGCGGTCAACTCTTCCCGGCTCGCCTCCGTCGGCGTGCATGTCGGTATAGATACAGCCCGGGCGCACACCATTCACGCGGATATTCTGCCCAGCCAGCTCCAGCGATAGCCCTGTGGTCATCGAATCCATCGCTCCTTTTGATGCCGCGTAATCGACGTATTCAAAAGGAGCACCAAGTCGAGAGGCTGCCGACGAGACATTCACAATCGCCCCATGCTCGATAGCGTGATCAAACTGATTAATAAAGGTTTTGCAGCAGACAAAGCAGCCAATCACATTGGTGTCGAGCACTTGCTTAAATCGCTTAACGTCGATGTTGCGCAGTTCAGATTGAGTAAAGAGAATCCCGGCATTGTTAACCAAATGCGTCACGCCGCCGTAACGCTGACGAGTTGCGACAAACATGGCTTGAACTTGATTCTCGTCACTCACATCCGCTTGATAGGCAAACGCCTCGCCGCCTTGCTCCACAATCTTATCGACAACCAGGTGCGCTTGTTGCTGATTAGAATGGTAGTTAACACACACCTTGTAGTTTTGCTTTGCGAGCAGCACGCAAGTCGCCGCTCCAATTCCTCGTCCACCACCGGTCACAATCACGACTTTACTCATCTTCTATCCTTAAGAGCTCAACTGACTTTACACTGTAAACCTAACCGATCTTGGCTCTGTTTTTAACCCCTTCCAATAAAGCATCAACGAATAAAGTCAATGCCTTAGGTTGATAGCGCCGCTGCTTGTAAACAAGATACGCTTGTCTGTCGCTGCGATGATACTGAGGCAGAACCCGGGTCAAATTCATCTCTTCTGTGACATGACGAAAGGGCAATGACGCAATGCCGAGTCCTTTTTCCACCGCCGCGCAAACCGAAATAATGTCATTAACGATCAACCTAGGATGAATCTTTAGCATTTCCACTAAGGTATCGTCTTGATAGACAGGAATATCCACTATGTGATCAACGCTAATCCAATCAAGCTGAGGAAGCTGTTCTAAGGTCATTAAGGGCTGACCAATGCTCTGCAAATACTCTGGGCTAGCAAAAAACGCGTGTTTTGCCGTAAAGAGCGGTCGAGCGATCATCTCATCAAGCCCCGTTACGTCGAACGTCATCAACAGATCTCGATCCGACTGCGGAACCGCTTGCTCTTGGCTAAGGACTAAATCGAGTGTGACTTTGGGGTAGTCGGTTAAAAACTGCTCGACCACCTCAGCGATAAATCCGCGATAAAAATTGTGGGGCAAGGCTAACTTAATTGACCCCGACACCTCTTCGGTGTCTGAGACGAGTTGGTCAAAACTGGATTCAATGGACTCCATACCGCTGCGCAGCAACTCAAACGCTTGCTGACCATTTTGAGTGGCGACAAGCTCCCGTCCTTGCTTTTCAAGAAGGCGAGTATTGAGACGTGACTCTAGCGCAGATAAACGACGCGACATGGTCGAAACAGGAAGTTGCAGCTTTCTTGACGCAGCAAGCAATGAGCCCTCTTCAACCACACAGCAAAATAGGTAAAGGTCATCAATATTTCCAAATATGGAATTCATGGTTCTAAATGTGCTTATTTTTCTCAATAATGACTAGTTATATCCTTATTTCTCTCTTCACGACAAGCGAATAAAGGACAAACTATGAATCGAAAACAGTTTTGGCTCTCAGCCCTACTCTCCTCCTTTACCATGGCCGCGATCATGTCTGGCCTACTGTCGGGCTATAAGTTAGGGTTTGGCGACCAATGGCCAGCGATATGGATGCAAAGCTTCGCCCTGGCTTGGCCCTGCGCATTACTGCTTAACCTGACGGTTTTACCCCAGGTTCGCAAACTTGCGACTTGGCTTGCGGCAGCGACCTCCACTTCGCAGGCATAAAAAAACCGAGCACTCTGGCTCGGTTTTTTAATCTCGCTGCAATTACAGCTCAGCGTTGTGGTAAACCTGCTGAACATCATCACAGTCATCAAGAAGATCTAGGAATTTCTGGAACTTCTCTGCGTCTTCACCCGCGACTGGCGTGTGCGTTTGAGGAACAAACGTGATTTCCTCAACATCTAGCGTCAAGTCAGGGAATGCGCCGTTTAGAGCCGTCTTCGTTTTGAAGAACTCGGTATGCGGAGCAAATACCGTGACTACGCCATCTTCAAGCTCTACGTCTGTTACGTCAACGTCTTCCATCATCAGGGTTTCTAGGATGATTTCATCGTCATCGCCCTTGAACTGGAATACCGCTTGATGATCGAACATGTGAGAAACAGAACCTTCAACACCGATCTTCGCACCCGTTTTCACGAAACACTGACGTACGTCTTGGAATGTGCGGTTGCCGTTGTCTGTCAGACAGTCAACGATCACGCTAGTGCCACCAGGGCCAAAACCTTCGTAACGTGCTGGTGCGTAGTCTTCGCCGCCACCGCCGTTTGCTTTGTCGATTGCTTTATCGATAACGTGTGCTGGAACTTGGTCTTTTTTAGCTTTTGCGATCAGGTGTTTTAGCGACAAGTTCATGTCTGGGTCTGAGCCACCGTTTTTCGCGCACATGTAAATTTCTTTACCGTATTTGGAATAAACTTTAATTTTTGCGCCAGCTGTTTTCGCCATAGAGGCTTTGCGCACTTCAAAACTTCTTCCCATCGGGATGTTCTCTCTAATTCAATTTAACGCGAAGGATTTTAGCAAAAAGCGAGAGCTTTTCAATTTCTCACTTTGCAGAGGAAATGGCCCGCATTAGGCGACACCCATTACTCGCTTATATTTGGCTACGGATTCTAAAAAGAACGTTCGTTCATTGTCATCTCGAATTTTGTCGGCTTCCTGATCGATTTCATCAGGTACAGCTTTCGCTTCACGAAGCTTCCAAACTAAAAACGACGCTTGCTTATCAAGCTCAACCTTATTTTTCTCTTCGGCAGGAAGGTTAGAAAGGTTAATCGACATAAAAAACGCTCTGTATCCGTAAAAATATGGAGTGGGAATATACCACACCAACGCCCAATGTTGAGCAACAATCGTAGGTTGTAAGCGGATCAGATCAAAAAAACAGCGCAAAAATAAAGGGTGGCTTGATGTGCCACCCTTAGGTATTTGAGATTAGACAAGACAACTAGTGCAACAAGCCCAGTTCCTTTGCTTCATCAATTGATAAGCCACTTTCACGAATCTCTCTGAGCGCTTCAATACGACGACGTGCTTCTGCACATTTGACCGATTTTACCGGCTTTTGTGACTCGACTTCTTCCGTGAAGTCCCACTTATCTGCAATCTTAGTCATTTCATCATGGTCAATAGAATTAATGGACATATAAACCTCCGAACAAACCATGCTAGGGACAGCTAATCTGTAGCAAAACAACGCGCCCCTTGTTAAGAATTTTAGCTCCAGAATGTGATTCTGCTAATAGTTCGAAAAGTCTTATCTATTTTTCTATAAATAGGCTTTGCATGGCCCATTATCTCGAAGTACATTTAAAAGATTACCCTCAATGAAAGTAAGCTGATCTGGCTCTCACTTTTCTTCTCCCCTTATTGGCTCGACACACCCGCAACGCGCCGCTTTGCACACTATCTAAACAACGCTTTTTCGACTCACTTCACCCTTTTTGCCATGAGTTCTTTTCACTCACGAATTAACAGTTAATGATAATCATTATCTTTTACTCTTTTTGGTAGGTAGATTTATGAGTCAATCGTTTCTCGAGCATGCATTTCATGCCGACCCCATTATTCAAATACGCGAATTGTGCGTCGATTACATTACCGATCACGGTGATTTCCAAGCCGTGAAGTCGGTGAGCTTTGATATCGGAAAAGGCGAAATCTTTGGCCTTGCGGGAGAGTCAGGCTGTGGAAAGAGCACCATCGCTTTCGCCATCAATCGTCTCCATAAGCCGCCAGCGTTTATCTCTGGAGGACAAATCCACTTCCAAGGGAGAGACTTATTGCGCCTTCCAGATGAGGAAATTAATGCCATTCGCTGGAGTGAAATTGCGATGGTATTCCAAAGTGCCATGAACTCGCTAAACCCAGTATTGCCAATCAAAGAGCAGTTCGCCGATGTACTTCGTCACCACCAAGGTGTCAGCGAGGAAGTCGCCCAAGACCGCGCTGAGAAGCTACTCGATCTGGTCAATATTCCACGTGAACGTCTTAGCGAGTACCCTCATCAATTCAGTGGCGGTATGCGTCAACGCTTGGTGATTGCGATTGCGTTATCACTCAATCCTAAATTGATCATTATGGATGAACCCACCACAGCACTAGATGTGGTCGTTCAACGAGAGATCTTGCAGCAAATCTACCAACTTCGTGAAGAGTTTGGCTTCTCGGTTCTGTTTATCACTCACGACCTCGCATTAATGAGCCAGCTTTGCGATCGCATTGCCATCATGCGCCACGGTGAAATCGTCGAAGTCGCCGCCTCAAAACAGATACGCAATGCACCACAACACCCTTACACACAAAAACTTTGGGCTTCGTTCCCGAACATCCATGAAGGTAAACACAATCAAGAAGGAGCGACAGCATGAGCGAGCCCATTATTAGACTGAACAACGTCGTTAAAGAGTTCACCATTGGCGGCGGTTTCGCTTCTGAAGAGCGTTTCAAAGCCCTGCAAGGCGTCAGCTTCGATATCTACAAAGGGCGTACTCTCGCACTTGTGGGGGAGTCGGGTTGCGGTAAAAGTACCTGCGCGCGCTTAATGACAAAGGTCTACCCTGCGACCTCGGGTGAAATCTTGTTTAACGGCAAAAACATCGACGACATTGAAGGGCGCAAAGAGCTGCTTGAATACCGCAGCAAAGTCCAAATGGTGTTCCAAGACCCATTTGGCTCGCTCAATCCCACACACACCATAGAGCACCACCTTACCCGCCCGTTAAAGATTCATAACCAAGTCGCAGACAAAAAAGAGATTCCCGCGAAGCTGCAAGAACTGATTGAATTAGTGGAACTAGCGCCCGATACACTTAAGAAATTTCCCCATGAGCTGAGTGGTGGTCAAAGACAAAGGGTTAATCTCGCAAGAGCCTTGGCGGTAGGCGCAGAGGTGATCTTAGCCGATGAACCGACGTCAATGCTCGATGTATCGATTCGACTGGGCGTACTCAACCTAATGCAGCGAATGAAGAAAGAGTTCGGTATTGGTTTTCTTTACATTACCCACGATCTCGCCACTGCGCATTACATCGCCGAGGAGACGGCGGTAATGTACAAAGGCCAAATTGTAGAATGGGGAGATACTCAAGCGCTGTTGACCAATCCACAGCATCCTTACACTCAATTGCTGATCTCAGCCGTCCCGGACCCGGATCTTCCATTTGGCAAATTGGTGCAGAGTGAACCAAACTATTCACTGGATGCCGACAAAATTCGTGCAGAGAGTGCCATTGTGCAAGAAGAGTACAAACAAGTCGGTCCAAACCATTTTGTAAAACAATGGGTTAAAGCAGCATGATGACATTAGACACGTGGGTCGAACAGATGGGTGTGTGGTATCAAACTCGAAAGCATGATCAAGAGCAAACCCTAGAATCATTGATCCAATCGGTTCCAGATGCCGTTTGGGGTCCAAGGATCACCGATCTTCAGAGCAAGGCTATCGCCTGCTGGTTAGATGGGTGCCTGCGTGTCTACCAACACAATCATTATGAAAAGCCAGACAAAGCCTATCAATATTTGCAGTTAGCCTACAGCCGACTGCAAAACGTGGTCTCGAATCCGCTCAGTGAGCTAGAGCTTAAAGATTGGTGCATGAAGCGCCTGCAACACTTGGCCGTATTAACGCTCGAGTTTTGTAACCAGCAAGAGCAAACCTGTTGGCAAGCCGAATCGGATCAGTTGATCGAATCCCATGTTCACTTTATGGCAGCGCAATCGTGGAATGAACCACGGAACTATGATCAAGGACAACGCGTCCTCCATTAATCTTCGCCCCCTGTTACTCACCCAATCTGCGGATCAATGATCAAGCCCTCCCTTGATCATTGATCCGATAATCACGCCTTTTCGGCCAATCTTTCATCTCAAACCTGAATTTTGGACAAAAAAAAGCGAGTTCAGAGAACTCGCAAAAATATTCAGAATGAATGTAACAATATGAGCCAATCTATCAGGGATAATCTAATCCCTCATTCATCAGAAAGGACAAAAGGTTGTCTATTCGGGATAAATCTTATCCAACTCCCTTATTCGCTTTGTCAGTTGACTGTCAGGATAATGTAGTAGCTTTGTTCAATGGTTTATCGAATGTAACAAACGATAAACAGGTGGCACAAAAAAGCCAGCGTGCGACGCTGGCTTCTCTCTTGAAGGTAAAAATTAGACCGCGACTTCGTCAAGGGCTCTGAAGACCGTCTCATCGAGGTGCCCTTCAAACACTTGTTTACACACTTTCCTGCGTACGGCGAGACCAGCAATAAGACGTTCAATAGATAAATGTTTGTTCTCACTTTGGCCGTTATACAACTCGACCATTTTGCTCAAGGTTTCGTAAGGAATCGCCTGCTCACCAACACGAAGGTAATCGAGCTTGTCTATGAGCTCCAGACACTCTTCTTGAATTGAGGTGTGTGAATGCCCTGTCATAGCGGCAAGAGCCGTTATAGAGCGTTCTAGGGCCTCTGGTGAGGTGTATTTAGATAGAGTAATGGTAATCTCATCAGCATTGATCTCAACCAGGTGCTTGCGCTGTTTGACTCGTCGGCCAAGTTTTCCTTTCGGCGAGCGCTCTTTACGCTGAATGGGTTCGAACTCACCATCAATAATTTGAGACATCTCTTCAAGCTGCTTTTTGGTCACCATTTCATTGCGCAATGGGTTTGGCAACGTTGGCGCCATATTTCGCTTGCCAGCGTTGGTTGTTCTGGCGCGCGAATAACGAAGCACCTCTTCAGCGTCACATTTAATGTCAAACTGGTAATCTTTGATCTTCCCTTTCTCTTCTACCGCCGAGATCGTCAAGTGATAACCCCAGAGGTTGACGACAAAAAGATCCTCGCTCCCTTTTCCATCCGATAAACGTTTAAGCTCGCGGATCAGATCCATCGAAAAACGGCGCCATTCAATGTTTCGTGCCAACTTCTGATTCAACTCACTCAGCAACATTTCATCAGTATGACGACGTACCATACGACTACGGAAGTAACTGTAGAGCTGGAATACCAAGGTATGCTGTTTCAAGATCTCTGGAGGGAACAGGAAGAAGTAATCACGCGTCAGCAGCTCTTCATAGAACGATGGCTCCCAAACAAGGATATACAGGTTCGGTTTAATACGAATTTCGCCGTCAGCGTTCTCTGTAGGCGCTTCTTCCGAAGCTGTGATGGTTCTGGCTAGAAAACGGAAACGGTCGCTCTTGAAGCCTTCTGGCATGTTCTCGCTTAACCAGCGGCCAGTCAGTTCATGCAACTGAAAGTCCGTAAATTCAATGCGATCAATACTATCTCGAATTGAATCACGTGCAGGTCCACTGTCTTTTTTGCCGCGCAAGGAAAGAATATCGGTGATATAGAGCGGTGTTTTATTCGGAACTTGAGTGCCATCCAGCTGATACTGGTGTTGGTGATGCTCGTGGTATTGAACTGTCAGAGTAAACAAGGCGAACAGGGTCATCAGATCATCAACGGTCATGATGTTCTTTGATGAACGCGTTTCGATCACAGCACGTGTACCTGAAATCGAAACCATGCTTTTCTGGTACTGCTTACGTGTCCGTGGGGGTGCTAACGCTTGATCAATGATCCCCGCCCAGTTGGTAGGAGAAACGACGAATTGATCCGCTTCGTCTTTCATTGCTGGTGGCGTATTGAGCCCATGCTCGTTTAGTAAGCGCTTGTTCACTTGCGTTTGCGCGAGAGCTTTAGAGCGTTTTTGTTTCTCATTTTGTTTTACCGATTCAGTCACTAAGCTGGTGGCACCAAGCGCTGATATCAATTGGCTCGGATTGATAAAACGGTGCAACATGGTTTTGCCCGCCAATCCTTCTTCAAAGCGAACAGGCACTTGCTGAAACAGTCCAATATTAACGGCTGCACGTAAACGCTGTTGAATCGCAGCGCGAGTGACTTGTCCGTCGGTTGCCTCGATCAATTCGGTGGTTGAGACCAAACCGTCTTTGCTGCTAAAGCCTCGTAGAGAAATCAAATTCAGAAGTTCTACGATACTTTTCGTCACCCCTTTGAAATGCTGATATTGCTCTATCCAGTTAACTGCTGTTTCTGATACCTCGAATAGATGTCCATCTTTGTGGCTTCTAGGGAGTTTGATCAGTATCTTTTCTTCTGAACTCATTTTTAGATCCGTGTCACACTAGCCGTAATATCGCTATAGTTCCAGAAGAATAAAGAAAAAAAGATCATAAATAAAGAAAAAACTTATTGTTTTTAAATAACTGATCTTTCTGATTATATTGATCTTAATTGGTAATATGATCTATTGATCTGGGCGATAATTACCTTGTAACTAACTGTTTTGAAAGGAATAAAAAAAACAGCCTCTGAAAGCATGATCATGATAACCCCGAAACCATGATCATTATAAACGAGAAAGCATGATCAGAATGATTAAGAACGATGATCATCATCTTCATGAAAACATGATCATTGTAAGTCTTGAAGCATGATCATCATCGTTTCACATATTATCCACAGATCGGCACGGCGATAAAAGCTAGGATCTTGAATTCGTACTAATGGAGCTGACAAAATTAGTCGAAACGATGATCAAGAGAGAGCCATTTTTCATCGATTTCCAGATATTTTCATCGTGTTGCTCAATTGAAATGACACCACTCCAATGTTATCCACAACAGCTGATTTCTCGTAAAACTGGCGAAAGCATGATCAAGTTTGTTGAAGATAAGTGCCTGTTTGATGGACCTGTCATCGAACTGTCTTTAAATTGTCGTCGATTTGTCTTTAACCCCCACTGTATATGCATTTGCCCGTAATTTATCTGGAAATTTTCATGCTTCCGGAAAGATATCATACTTGATCATTGTTCCGATCTTTTTGTCGATAAGATCACTTACCGATGAATCTGAATATCTGACCATTTTCCCTTGATCATTGTTCCTTAAGTGGCGTATTTAGCCGCAAGCATGATCATGATGAGTTCCTTGATCA